>NZ_JBZAJF010000002.1:0-1618028 GCF_058215735.1 Nocardioides sp. Z30_9 | reverse complement strand
CGAGGCCGCAGTTGCGCGCACTCGAACCACCTCAGCTGAGGTGAACCATGTGGGGTTTTGGTCCGGATCCGGCCGCTGACCTGACGGTCTTGCGTCCTGCGTCTTGCTCACTCCGGCCCAACAAGAAGAACATTAATGCCCCTCGGGCCAACGTGCAAATCGGGGCGATGTGACGCGCACCTCGTCCCTCCAGTAGCTCCCAGCCCCTCCAGTTCACTCGGAAACCACCACTACCGACGCGGCGGCTCCGGTGACCGTCACGTCCGACCCCACCCCGGGGACGCGCAGCGGCAGGTCCATGGGGGCGACCACCCTGACCAGGACGGTGTTGCCCCTCGTCTCCACGGAGTAGCCCAGTCCGGGGAACCTGCGCCGGATCCCGCTGCTGGCGAAGTACTCCGCGACGTAGCGGTGCGCGGTCGCCGGGTCGATCTGTGCAGTGCGGCCCAACCCGCGGGTGTAGACCTCCTCCCCCTGTATCCCGTCTGTTGCAGCCAGCGCCGCTGCGTCAGCGGCGGAGTTGAGCCCCTGGCGGCGCAGGTAGGCGGCCGAGGCGTCGACCACCACCGCGACCAGCAGTGCCACCACGACGGTGAACCCGATGATCAGCGGGGTAACCGAGCCCCGTTCGCTCCTGGACGCGTGTCCCCTGGCACGGACCTTCACGGCCTGGCCTCCCTGAAGGTGCCGTAGGGCGCCTCGTGCTCGGAGTCGACCCGGATGTGCGGGGTGTTGGACCCCAGTGCCGCCGGCATCAGTGGCAGGTCGACCGCGGAGCGGATCTCGGCGCGCACCACCGACCCTGGGGTGAGGCAGTTGCCCGGGTCTGGGCGGCAGCTGATCCGGACCTCGGGCACGACGTCGAGCCCCTGGTCGCGGTAGGCGAGGTTGACCGCCGCCCGGGCGCGGGCATGGCCGGTGGCCTGGTCCGGCGCGGTCACGAACGCCCTTCCCGCCGACCGGGCTGCAGCGGAGGCGGCGTACGCCGAGCGCTGGGTGTCGAACGCCGCCAGGACGATGTAGAGCAGCGGCACCAGCAGCAGGATGGCCAGCCAGACGAACTCGATCAGCGCCGTACCGGACTCGTCGCGCGCCCGCCGGCTCACGGCACTGTCTCCTCGACGCCGTGACCGGTCACCGACAGATGCACTCCCGGCCCCCACAACCCCAGGGGCGGCACCTCGGCACGCACGGTGACCGCCACGGTCGGTACGCCGCCCGCGGACTCACGGCGAGCACTGATGTCGTGCGCGAAGCGGTCCGCGATGGCGCCACGTACCTGCTCCCGGGTGCGAGCGGCACCGTCGGCCGGCGTGCGGTCGACGTTCGCGCCGTAGCGAGCCCCCTCGGTCGCCGCGGCTGCCAGGGTGTTGCGCACGTGCATCACCAGCCCGACCTGCAGGAGCCCCAGCACCAGCGGCACCAGCACCATGGCGACGAGCACGAAGTCGACCACCGCCGCGCCCCGCTCGTCGCGGACGTGCCGGTCAGCCGGTGACCGACGAGAGCGCTTCACGCAGCATCGCGCCCAGCTGGGATCCGGCGATCGCCCAGAGCCCGGCCACCAGCCCGGCGGTCATCACCGTGATCAGCACCCACCCCGGGACGTCCCCCTGCTCGTCTCGGCGCCGATGTCGCCTCAGGTGTCTCATCTCGATCTCCTCTCGGTCGAACACTTCACGGGACGACGAGGCGCAGCCCCACCAGTCCCGGCCAGAACGCGAACACCACGACCGTCGGCAGCACCAGGAACACGACCGGGACCATCATCAGGACCTCGCGGCGCGCCCCGGACTCGATCAGGGCGCGGCGTCCGGCCTCACGGACGTCACCGGCCTGCGCGTGCAACACGTCCGAGAGCGGGGTCCCCCGCTCGACCGCGATCGCGATGCCCTCGGCGAAACGGGAGACAACCGCCAGCCCCGACCTGCTCGCCAGGTCGTCGAACGCGCGGGTGATCGGCGTACCGGTGCGCACCTGCGCGAGGACGCGCCCCAGCTCCGCGGACAGCTCGCCCTGACTGCGGCGTACGACGCGGTCCAACGCCGCGACCGGCCCCTCCCCCGCGGCCACCGCGAGAGCCAGCAGCTCGGCCACGGTGGGGAACTCCTGGAGGATCAGCCGCTCGCGCTGCTCCACCTGCGCGGTCAGCCTGTTCTCCCGGAGCAGCACGCCGAGGACGAACGCGATCGCGCAGAAGACCAGCAGCGGCACGGAGCGCTCCGGCGACGCAGCGGCGAGAAACGCCGACGGCGCCGCGACGACGGTGAAGGCGACGAGCCCCCAGATCACCTGCTCGACGCGGAACTGGGCGACGTCGGTCTCCAGCCCTGCACGCTCGAGCCGTCGACGCACCGAGGCGGCACCGCCGAGGACCCGCTCCACCACGCGACCGGCACCGAAGAGCGCCGGCCCGAAGACGCCGACGAAGGCGTTGCCGGGAGCTACGGGCACCGGCAGCGAGGCGGGACGGGGCAGGTCCCGCACGTACGGCAGCACCCGCACCGCCAGCTGGGTACGCCGCGCATCGAGCACCGCCGCGACGACGAGCCAGAGACCGAGGCCGAATGCGGCGCCGAGCGCTCCCCCGGCCAGCGCGGTCATGCCAGGATCCGTCGCTCGGTCGGCAGCCGTCCGATCCGGACCATCGCCCGATACGCGACCGCGCACAGCACCGCCCCGCCGACCAGGACTGCCACGCCCGCTCCGGTGGAGTAGCGCTGGATCACCTCGGGCTGGAAGCACATCAGCAACAGCACCAGCCACGGAGCGGCGACGGCGAGGCGAGCGCCGTTGACGGTCCATGCCTGCCGGGCCTGCAGCTCCGAACGGGTGCGCGCGTCGTCGCGCAGGAACCCCGAGAGGCTGCGCAGCAACCGGCCGAGGTCACCTCCGCCGACCTCCCGCGCCACCCGCAGGCTCTCCACCACCCGGTCGCCCACTGGGTCGGACAGGCGCTCCTTGAGCCGGTCCAGCGCGTCGGCAAAGCGGCCGCTGACCTGGTAGTCGAGGGCGAAGCCGGCGAAGGCCGCGCGGAGCGGTTCGGGACCGCGCTCGGACAGAGCCCCCAGCGCCTCCGGCAGCGACATGCCGGCCCGGACGGCGGAGGCGAGGTTGTCGACGGCCTCGGGCCACACCTCGGCGAACTCCTGCTGCCGGCGCCTGGCGCGCCCGTTGACGACGGCCACCGGCAGATAGCCACCGATCACGCCGAACACCAGCGCCACCGGCACCGTCCTCGACGCCACCAGGACGACGGCGGCGGCCACCGCGGCGCACACGCCACACACCACCACGAAGCCAGCGACACTGACGTCGCCGAGGCCGGCGCTGCTCAGCAGCGGCCGTAGCCGCGATGGCCGGGGCGCTCTTGGCGCTACCGGCACCGGGGTCAGGAAGGCCGACCAGATCAGCAGCAGGCCGACCCCGAACCCCAGCCCCAGGACCGCGCCCATCAGTCGCCTCCCCGCAGGATCCGGTGCACGTCCACCCCGGCCCGCTCGAACGTGTCCACCCGCGTCGGCATCCCACCGGTGTGCACGAGCTCGCCGTCCTGCCGCACGAAGATCGGCTCGGTCTCGACGATGTCGTGCTCGACCCTTCCGGGCACGGCGACGATCTCGTTGACCCGTCGTACGCCGGCGCCGTCAAGGCCGAGGTGCACGACGAGGTCGACGGAGCTGGCCACGGTGGGCACCACGAACCGGGCGGAGATGTTCTCCCCGGCCAGCAGTGGCAGCGTGCACAGCTTGACCAGTGCCTCGCGGGCACTGTTGGCGTGGATGGTCGCCATCCCGGGCAGGCCGGCGTTGAGCGCGAGCAGCAGGTCGAGGCACTCCGCCGAGCGGACCTCTCCGACGATGATGCGGGTCGGGCGCATCCGCAGGGTCTCCCGGACCAGGTCGCGCAGCGTGACCTCGCCGGTGCCCTCGAGCCCCGCCTGCCGCGTCTGCATCGGGACCCAGTCGGGATGGCTGAACCTGAGCTCGAAGACCTCCTCGGCCGACACGATCCGGTCCCCGCCCGGGATGGCTGCGGCGAGGCAGTTGAGCAGGGTGGTCTTCCCGGCCTGGGTCCCTCCGGCCACCACGATGTTCTGGCCCGCCAGCACCGCTGCCTCGAGGAAGCGCGCGGCAGTCGTAGGCAGGGAGCCAAGCTGGACGAGGTCGCCGAGCCGGGCCGCCTTGAGGACGAACTTGCGGATGTTCACGGCCGCGAACTCGCGGCTGATCCCCTCCAGCACCACGTGCAGCCGATGCCCGGCCGGCAGCATCGCGTCCACGAACGGCTGGGAGAGATCGATGCGCCGCCCGCTCGACTTCAGCATCCGCTCGACCAGGTCCTGCACCTCCTGCCGGGTCAGGATCACGTTGGTCAGCTCATGACGACCGTTGCGCGCGATGAACACCCGGCTCGGCTCGTTGATCCACACCTCCTCGACCTGTGGGTCGTCGAGGAACCGCTGCAGCGGACCGAAGCCGGACACCCTGGCCACCAGCTCTCCGACCACACCCGCCGGATCGGGCACCGGAGCCACGACCCCGGTCAGGCTCCGCTCGTCGTGGGCCCGCACCAGGTCCTCGGCCAGGCGGCGCACCCGCCCCGCGTCCAGCTGCGGGTCGACCCCCTCACGGCGTACGACCGCACGCAGCTGCTGGTCGAGGTCAGCGACCAGGTCGACCGTCGAGATGCGCGAGAGCCCCACCGGCATGCACCCTTGCTTACTCCCGAAATACGAGACTCGGCCACACAAATTCTCTGCCTGTGGACAACCCTTGCCCGCGGCCACGCCGGAGCGTCGATGACCACCAAGCCGCTTCGGGTGCTGGGCTACGTGCGCCGCTCGACCGACAAGCAGGCCGTGTCCCCCGAGCCCGACTAGCCGGCGAACGGCACCTCGACGCCGATGATGTGCACGACGCCGCGGCCCACCAGAAAGAGTCCTCCCGCGGCCAGCAGCAGCACCGTCATCAGGCGACCGCGCTTGTCGATGAAGTGGGCCAGAGCCTGCAGGGCGCGTTGCGAGGGGTCGGGCGCCACCAGCGTCATCGCAATCGGGAGCCATGCCGGCAGCGCTGTCACGAGGACCACGACACAGACCACGATCAGGCGGGCGGGTACGTCGAGATCACCGGCGGCGATCTCCTTGGCCACGGGGACCATCACCGCCAACGTGGTGAAGTTCGTCGCCATCGAGAACACTCCGAAGCCCAGCGCCTGTCCCGGGTCGAGCCCGCGATCGCGCGACTTCCTGGGCTTCGGGTCACGCGGCCGGCGGTATCGCAGCACGGCAGCGATGAGTACGAGAAGGACGCCGAGGACGACGTCGAGCGAGTCGCTGAGCCGGGGCTCCTTGGGGAGGGCGATCGAACGGCCGAAGAGCACCAGGACCGACAGGAGCACCAGCAAGGTTCCGCCGACCCCGATGGCGTAGCACCCCGCGACGCGGCGGCCGTCGCGCCCAGCCAGGAGAACGGTCTGCTCCGTGAGCATGACCGGGCTGACAGCTCCCGCGAGAGCCAGCGGGATCACGAGCGCGAGGACACTGACCATTTACCGGAAGCGTAACGATGGCCCGTCTGACGCGCCTCGTGTCGAGGGACCGAAGCCCGAGGCCCTGGCCACCAGCTCCCCGGTCACCCCCGCCCGGGGGCACCGCCGGGCGGGCTACTTCGCCGTCTTGACCACGTCGATCACGAACCACAGGGTCGCGTTGCCGGGAATGGCCGGGGCGCTGCCCTCGGCGCCGTACCCGAAGGCGGGCGGCATCTGCAGCAGCACGCGGCTGCCGACCTTCACACCGGGCAGACCGATGCTCCAGCCGCGGACCAGCTCGCTCAGCGGCTTGGTGTAAGGCTCCTTGGTGAAGCTCTCGTCGAAGGGGCTCTCCCCCTTGTAGGTCATGCCGAAGTAGTTCACCGTGACCGTGTCGGTGGCCTTCACCACCGCGCCCTTGCCCTTCTTCAGCACCACGCGCTGGACCGGGGTGGTCAGGGCCGGCTCCTCGATCCCGGCCCAGTCGAAGCTCACGGGCTTCCCCTTCTCGACCACGACCTTCGGCAACTCGCTGGCGGGCGCGTCGTGCACCTTGTCGTCCTTGGGGGTCGGCGCGACCGGGGCCTTCTTCACCAGGTCGGCGACGAGCACGATGCCGTCCTTCTCACCGATCCCCAGCTGCGCGCCGGCCGTCGGGGACCCGAACAGGTCGGTCGAGTTGGTCACGGCGACCACCCGGGAGCCGTACGTCGCGTCCTCGAAGATCTGGTCGAACACGGTGCCGAGCTGCCCGGTGTTGGGCAGCGACTCGGGGGCGCCGTTGTCGTAGTAGCTGAAGACTTCCTTCTTGGTGGTGCCGTTGCCGACCCACAGGTAGGTGCTGACGGCATCGCCCTTGGCGATCTTGTCGCCGTCGCCCTTCTCCAGGGTGGTGACCTTGGTCGAGTCCGGAAGGGCGACCTTGGTGTCCCACTTCGCCTTCACGCTCTTTCCCACGTCGCCGGTGAAGGAGACCTCGTCCAGCCCTTGGCTCTTTGCCGAGGACGACTTCTCCTCGGTCGAGGAGCTGCCGCACGCCGCGAGGGGAACGAGCAGGGCGAGCGGGATCAGGGAGGCTGCAATGCGGGAGGCGCGACGAGTCAAGAGTTCGACCTTCTGGATGGGGGGCAAGGCCTGCGACGTTAACGGGCGAACCTGAGCGGAGCCTGTGCGGCCCGCCGAACCATCCCGCCCCGACACCCCGCTGGGGCCGTCGGTCAGCCGACCGGCTCGACCTCGTGGACCGGCACCTCGCCGCACAGCGGCGCCAGACCGTCGGCGACGACCGTGGCGAAGATCGCTTCAGCCTCTGCGCTGGTGCTGACCGTCCCGCGCCACACCGGCTTGCCGTCGGGTCGCGTGACCAGGGCCTCCCCCTCGGCCAGGCCGAGCTCGGGGCCGACGTGACGAACGTCGTGCACGGTCGTCGGCCAGGCCTGCGCCGGCGCCGCCTCCCAGGGCGCCGGGTCACCGGCGACCAGCACGGTCAGCCCCGGACCCACCAGGTCCACCGTGGAGGTGTCCGGCGTGAGCCAGCTGTGCGGCAGCCGGCCGTTGAGGTCGCGGGAGAGCCCGATGGCCGGGTCGAGCCGGCTGCCGGTCAGGCTCGCGGAGCGGGTCACGTTCCACTCGCCGACCGGGCGGCGCTCGCGCTCGTACCCGTCCAGGAGGTCCTCCCCCGCCCAGCCGCGCAGGAACCAGCCAAGCCGCCAGCCCAGGTCGTGGCCGTCGTGGATCGCGGTGTTGAGACCCATGCCGCCGCGTGGCGTCATCCGGTGGGCTGCGTCGCCGGCGACGAAGACCCGGTCGGCGCGGTAGCGGTCGGCCAGCAGGGCGGCGAAGGTGAAGTTGCCGATCATCTCGATCCGGGGCTCGAGGTCGGGGTCCCCGGTGTTGCGCCGCAGCGTCGCGATCGCGTCCTCGGGCCGGTCCCTGAGCAGCGGCTTGTCCTTGGCGGCGATGCTGCCGCTGAACCAGCGGTCGCCCACGCCCGAGGGGATCAGCCACCCCTGGACCTCCGGGTCGGTGATGACGTTCAGCCCGTACAGCGGCTCGTCCGGCAACCGCCGCACCGGGGCCCGGAAGTGGACCAGGTCGTAGGTGCCGAGCCCGTCGTCGCCGACCATCGAGATCCCGGCCCGCTGGCGGACCACGCTGTGCGCGCCGTCGGCCGCGACGACGTACTGCGCGACGATCTCGTCCTCGACCCCGGTGCGGGGGTCCCGCAGCACGACGCGGACACCGTCGGCGCCGGGGTGCAGGTCGACCACCTCGCAGTGGTAGCGGACGTCGACGTACGGCGAGCCCATCAGGTGGTCGCGCAGCACCGGCTCCACGTGGTCCTGCGGGATCCACCGGATCTGGCAGGGGCTGGCCTCCGCCGAGTCGGCGTCAGCGGGGAAGCCGACCGGCACGATCTCCTCCGGGTCGGTGAGCAGCGAGGCCGCCTTGCGGCCGAACGGCACCACCGGGACCGAGCCGGCCACCATCTTCTCCTCGAGCCCGTAGCCCCGGAAGATCTCCATCGACCGGACGGTGACCGCCGTGGCGCGCGGCAGGGTCGACTCGCCGCTGCGCCGGTCCACCAGGGTGACCTCGACACCGGTGGCCGCGATCTGCGCCGCCGTGAGGAGTCCGGCCGGCCCGGAGCCGACGACCAGGACGGGGGTGTGCTGCTCGGGCATGGGGCTCCTCGGATCTGAATGGATTTGGCTGGACAGTATGTCCATTGAAGTTCGACCCTGGCAAGTGCGAGGATCGGTGCGATGTCCTCGCGCCCCTACCACCAGACCCGGCGCGCCGAGTCGGCCGACGTGACCCGCACGAACGTCCTCGCCGCGCTGCACCGCACCATGCGCGAGGCGCCGTCGAAGGCGGCCAGCATCGACCGGATCGCCACCGAGGCCGGTGTCTCCCGGTCCTCGATCTACCTGATCTTCGGGTCCCGGGCCGGGCTGCTCGAGGAGTTCGGCAACCACCTGTTCGAGCAGGCCGGCTGGGCTCAGCTCGTCGAGGCCGTCCGCAACCCCGACGCCCTGGTCCACCTGCGCGGCGCGATCGCCGCCTGGACCGACGTCTTCGCGGCCGAGCGCGACATCTTCGCGGTGATGTTCGCGCCGGTCGGCGCGGACCCGGGCGCGCTGGAGGAAACCCGCTCACGCATCGACGAGGCTCGCACGCGCGGCCTGCACCGCCTGGTCGCCGACCTGCGCAGCCAGGGCCACCTGAGCGCCGACGTCACGGATGAGGAAGCGGTGAACACGCTGTGGATGCTCACCTCGTTCGGCACCTTCGACGCGCTCTACTCCGGCCGCGGTCTCGACGCCGCCGCGATCGCGGCCGTGCTGCTCACCAGCGCAGAGCGCACCCTGCTCCGGTCCGAGCCGGCGGCCTGAGCGCAGCCAGCTCGCCCAAACGGCAGGGCGGCGTCACCGAAACCGGGTCACCAGCGGTTGTGCACGTCCTCGGCCCAGCCGACGACGTCCTCGACGCGGACCCACTCCCCCGTGTCGTCGCGCACCCGGCCGGCCCAGTGCCCGAAGCACTGGTGGGTCTTGGAGGCGAACACCTTGAAGTCGGTGACCGAGTCCTTGAGGTGGAACGGCGTGAAGGTGAGGTCGACGCCCTCGCCGGTGATCCGCCACGGTGCCATCCAGTCGCCCGGGTCGTAGTCCCAGACGAGCTCCTCGCTGATCTTGGACAGGTGCCCGTCGACGAGCAGCGAGTTCTCCACCGAGCCGGTGCCGTCGGTCCACTTGCCGCCGACCTGGATGCCGATGACGTGGCCGTCTGTGCGCCCGGAGCCCGCGCCCCAGTTCCAGCGCACGTCGTAGGGCCACCGGCCGCGACCGTGGTCCAGGATCGCCCACGACTCTCCGGTGGGTACGTCGGCCGCGACCCCGTCGACCCACACGGTGCCGGTGGCCGGCCGGGCGACGTCCTTGACGGTGTACTGGAACAGCCGGTCGGTCCAGGGCACCACCACGCCGAGGCACTCGTGGCCCTCGGGCCGGTGCGCGACCACGTCGATCCGCACCCGCTCGCCGTGAGCGCGCAGCCGGCTGCCACCGTCGACCTCCTCGATGTCGATGTGCACCTGCTTGGTGCGTGACCTCGCCGGGCCGGCGCCGAGCGTGCCGGGCAGGGTCGCGCTGCGGCCGAGGACGCCGATCGCGTCGTGGGCGATCGCCTCGCCGGTGGTCCGGTCGAGCAGCCAGATGCCGTGCACGGCCGCGTAGTCGATGTCGGAGAGGACCAGCGCGACGACGTGCGTCGGGGTGGTCACCGCCCAGTACTCCCAGCGCTTGTTGCGTCCGCGCCCGAATCGGCCCCGGCCGATGCCGTCGGTGGTGATCAACGGGGTCCGGGTCCAGCCGACCGCGTCGGGGTTGAGCCGTCCGTCGGGCAGCGTCAGCGAGACCGGCTCGGTGATCTCCCGCTCCCGGACCGGCACCGGGAGTGCAGGGGCGGCTGAGTCTGCTGCCCCGGCTGCCCCGGCCGCGTGGTCGTGGCGCTGGCGCAGCCGCCGGTTGGAGGTGCGCACCGCCTCGGCGTCCACCTTGAGCTCTCGTCGGTCGTAGGTCATCAGTCCGTTGGTCTCCTCTTCGACGTCGGCGAGCTGGGTGTAGACGAAACCGGCGAGCCCCTCGTCGACGGCCGGCCCGACCTGGGTGTGCTGCAGCCGCAGGAACGCGCGCTCGAAGGACCCGCGGTCGGCGTACTTGCGGTAGCCGAACTCCTTCTCGCTCCACGCGTGCCCGGGCACCCGGTGGGAGTAGCCGCCGTACTCCGAGAGCACCGCCGCGCGGGGGTCCGCGGCGTCCCGGCGCGAGAGGCGGTAGCGCCGGAAGTAGAGGTGACGGCTGACCAGGTCCCCGCCACCCTGGTCGTGCCAGCCGCTGGCGTGGTCCACGACCCGGGTCGGGTCCAGGTCCTTGACGCGCTCGGCGACCGCGCGGGCGTCGAACTGTCCCCAGCCCTCGTTGAACGGCACCCAGACGGCGATGCTCGGCACCGAGCCCAGCAGCTCGATCGTGTCCTCGAGCTCGCCGAGGAACTCGGCCCTGCCCTCCGCGTCCTGGCGGCCGAACAGCCGGTACCGCGAGTCCGGCAGCCGCACCGGGGTGAGCACCGGCGCGGTGACCACGGCATGGTGATAGCTGCGGCCGCCGTTGACCAGGTCCTGCCACACGAGCATGCCGAGCCGGTCGCAGTGGTGGTACCAGCGCAGCGGCTCGACCTTGATGTGCTTGCGCAGCATCGTGAAGCCGAGCTCCTTGGCGACCCGGATGTCGTGGACCAGCGCCTCGTCGGACGGCGCGGTGTAGAGACCGTCGGGCCAGTACCCCTGGTCGAGCAGTCCCGCGTGCAGGTAGGGCCGGCCGTTGAGCAGCAGCCGGGTGCGCCCGCGCTCGTCGGGGCCGGTCCCGAAGGAGCGCATCGCCACGTAGCTGGTGACCCGGTCCTCGGGCAGCCCTTCCCCCAGCCCTTCACCCGGCCCTCCACCCAGGCGCACCTCGACGTCGTGGAGGAACGGGTCCTCCGGTGACCACAGCCGGACGTCCTCACCGAGAGCGAGTCGCGTCGGTACGCCGGCCGCGACCCGGGCGGAGACGAGCTCGCGCTCCCCCGCCCGCACCGTGACCAGCGCATCCCCGGCCGGGCCGGCCGCACCACCGGTCACAGGACCGGCCACCACGGTCACCTCGACCTCGCCGGTCGCCAGGTCCGGGGTGAGCACCAGCCGGTCCACCCACCGCTCCGGCACCGACTCCAGCCACACGGTCTGCCAGATCCCCGACTGCGGGGTGTACCAGATGCCGCCGGGCTCGAGCTTCTGCTTGCCCCGGCTGCGCCACGAGGTGTCGGTGACGTCGCGGACCCGCACGACCAGCTCGTGCTCATCACCGGCGAGCGCGTCGGTGACGTCGAGGGTGAACGGGAGATAGCCGCCGCGGTGCCCACCGACGCGGGTGCCGTCGACCCAGACCTCGCAGTCCTGGTCCACCGCGCCGAAGTGCAGCAGCACCCGCGCACGCACGAACCCGTCGGGGATCGTGAAGCTGCGCCGGTACCACAACGCCTCGTCGGGCTGCAGCGTCCGGCCCACGCCCGACAGCGGGGCCTCCGGGGAGAACGGCACCACGATCTCGCCGTCCCACCGGCCCGGCCGCTCGGTCCTCTCCGCGCTGGTGAATGCGTGCTCCCACCGCCCGTTGAGGTTCAGGTGGGAGTCACGCACCAGCTGGGGGCGCGGGTACTCCCCCAGCACGTCGTCCGGGTCGAGGGCCTCGCCCCACGTGGTGATCACGAGGAGACCCCGACAGCTTCGCGCTCGCGGGCACGCAGCAGCCGCACGGGTACGACGATCAGCGCCACCACGAGCGCGGCCGCCAGGAAGATCCACGGGGTCGGCACCTGCTTGGTCACGCCCAGCTCGACGAACGTCTCGTCGGCACCGGTGATCACCGCGGCACCGATGAACGGCCCGACCACCATGGGAATGAGGATCGCGAACACCATCCGCAGCCCCTGCACCTGCCCGGCACGGTCGGGCGGGGTGAGGTTGCGGACGGTCGCGGAGATGGCGGCGACACCGAGCATGAAGCCCGACATCATCACGATGCCCGCGCCGATGACCGGCACCATCCCGCGAGCGAGGAACATCAGGACCAGCCCGGCGGCGTACACCCCGGCGACGGGCAGGATCGCCCGCGACGGACCCACCCGGTCCAGCACCCGCCCACCGAGGATGCTCACCACGGCCGCGCCCAGCAGCACCGAGGCGAGCACGATCGCGTAGCCGTCGATGTCGAGGTAGCGCTGCACGTAGATGATCAGGAACGGCAGGAACACCTGCGTGCTGGTTCCGAGCACCGCCCAGGCCGCCAGGGTCAGGTAGAGCCGCGGGTTGGCTCGCGCGGTGCTCGGCCGCAGCCCGTGGACCACCGAGGCCAGATAGCCGCCACCCGGCCGCGGTTGCCGAGACTCCCGCAGCCCGAACCACGCGACCAGCCCGACCAGGGCGGTGCTGCCACCGACGACGGAGAAGAACAGCTGCCAGTGCCCGCCCTTGGTCAGCGGGTCCAGGGCGCCGAAGACCACCAGCATGGCCAGCAGCGGCATCGTCGCGAGCACGCCGTCGACGCGCCCGCGGTTGCCCTCGTGGGTGGAGTCGGTGACCCAGGCGTTGAAGGCGGCGTCGTTCGCGGTGGCACCCAGGACGCTCATCACGCAGTCGAGCGCGATCACAGCGACCAGGGCGAGCATCACGGCGTCCGCCGCGGGGACCAGGGCGGCCGCGGTCTCGACGTCGACCAGCCCGAACGCGGCGGTGCACGCACCCCACAGCACGTAGCCGACCGCGATGAACTCGCGGCGCCGCCCACGGCGGTCCGAGGCGGCACCGGCGAGCAGCGTGGCGACGGTCGCCGCGAGAGCGCTGCTCGCGACCAGCACCGCCAGGGCCGTCGGGGAGTCGGTGATCGTGTCGTAGACGAACACGTTGAGGTACATGTTCTCGACCGTCCACGCCAGCTGGCCGGCGAAGCCCAGCAGGACCACCCAGCCCCACAGGCTCCGGTCCACTCGGCTCTCACGCATGGCCGCACCCTAGAGGAGCCACGGCACGGCTGTTCTGTCCGCGACCGGGCGGCCGCATTCTGCCCGCGAGAGGGTCAGCGAGTCCGTGGCTCGGTGAGCAACGACTCCAGCTCGCGCAGGTTGCCCGAGGAGGCGGCGTACACGTTCCTCCACCACCCGGCGTCACGCGGGACGGCGGTGCGGAACCACGCCAGGTCTGCCTGCACGTGGTCCACCATCGAGCTCAGCGAGGGCCTGGGGGGCGTCGGTGTCGCCGGCACCGCAGCCACCTGCACGTAGCCGAACCCGACCGCGCCGGCCGCAGCCAGCGCGAGGATCCGACGTGCCCAGGTGTGTGGCAACCGAGTCCCCCGATGTTGCTTTCAATGGTGCCTGAAATGGTGCCCGAAAATGGTGCGGACGAGTGCCGCGGAGCCGACCGGGCGGTCGTTCCGAGCCTCTGATGAGCTGTCCGGCGAGCCTAGGGTCGTACGCCGCATACGTCACGAACAGCACGGTTTGCGGCAGGTAGCGCTCTAGACCAGCAGGCGCAGCACTTCCGCGGCTGCGCGTTCGCCTGCGCGAACGGCTCCGTCCATGTAGCCGTTCCAGTAGGTCGCGGTCTCCGTGCCGGCCCAGTGGGTGCGCAGGTGCGGGGTGCGCAGCTGCGCGCCGTACGACGTCATCGTGCCGGGCTTCATGATCGCGACGGGCCCGCCCCTGGTCCAGCGCTCCTTGGTCCAGTCGTGCTCGACGTACTCGATCGGGTGCAGCGCCTTCTCGCCGAACATCTCCGCGAACCCCGCCAGCACCGCCGAGCGCCGCGCGGCGAGCGAGCTGAGGCCGTGCTGCTTCCAGGTGGACCCGCCGACGAACGCCAGCAGCACGCCCGGGCTCCCGTCCGGCGGGGAGTTGTCGAAGGCCACCCGGACGGCGCCGTGGTCGCTGATCCCGAACCCGTTGAGCCCGGCCTTGCGCCAGAACGGCTCTGAGTAGACCGCGTCGCACTTCATCAGGTCGCCCATGTCCATCCGCTCCAGCAGGCCGGCTTTCGGGGCGGGCAGCGCCGGACCCCACTGGATCGTGCGGGCGAGCTCCGGCGGCACGGCGAGGATGACGCGCTTGCAGGAGACGGACCCGCGCGTTGTCCGTACGACGGCACGGCTGCTGGTCTGGTCGATCCTCGTGACGGCCGCCCCCAGGGCCACCCGGTCGCCGAGCTGGGCGGCCAGGCGCAGCGGGATCAGCTGCGAGCCGCCGACGAAGCGCTGCTCCTGCGCGCCGTTGACGGTGTCGGAGTTGCGCTCGAAGGTGCCCGTGGTGGTCTCGTTGCCCGAGCAGGCGATGTAGTGCAGCACGAACAGCAGCGAGATCTGGTCCGGGTCGGCGCCGAACCCGGGCTGGGTCCAGCACCGCATCAGGTTGGAGACGCCCTCGACGTTCAGCGAGCGCTGCCGGATGTGGTCACCGAGGGTGATCGAGTCCCACTCCCGGGCACGCGGGTGCGTCCACGGCTGGGCCACGTCCACCTGGGCAGCCCACCGGTTCAGCCGGGTCTGCAGCAGCGCGGCGTCGGGGAGCACGAACGGGTCCGGCGGCACGGTGCCCTGGTAGGTGAGCCGGCCGAGCAGGCCCGAGGAGTTGTAGACGCTCTTGCCCTCGGCGTACTCGTCGAACCGGGCGACCTTCAGCTCGTCGGCCAGCGCGATGATCCGGTCCTGGGTGGGTCCCACGAACGCGCCACCGGACTCGATCACCTCACCGGAGCTCAGCCGGTGGTTCAGCACCCGGCCGCCGACCCGGTCCCTGGCCTCGACCACGAGCACGGACCGTCCGGAGCGGGCGACCTGACGCGCCGCCACGAGCCCGGAGATGCCGGCGCCCACCACGACCACGTCCACGCTCGCCGGCAGGCTGCCCTGGAGCGTGGCCGCCTCCGCGGCGCCGTCCAGCATCCCGGTCGTGAGCGCGCCGGTCGTGACTGCGCCGACTCCGGCGGCGCCGCGTACGAGGGTGCGCCTGGTGATCTGGGCCATGGTGTCCGTCCTCACCGAGCCGTTCGGCTCGTCCGGCCTCTCAACGAGCGAGAGGCCGATCGGCGACGGGTGAGGTCAGCCAGTTGGGATTCGGGCGGTTTAGCGTTCTGAAATCGGGGCAAAGGTACCGTGTCTCGCGGCACTGCCACGGGACACCACAGGGGAGACATCGGGTTCTGCACCCCGTCCGCCGAATCTCGGGGTCGGCGGACGTGTCAGGGGCTACGCCTCCGCGATCGAGAACAGGTCACCGTCCTCCTGGACGCGCTCGAGCACCTCCTCGAACCGGAGGTGCTCGAGCGCGAGTGGGTCGTCCGCACCGGCCTCGACCTCCGCCCACGTGCGCGGGGCAGCCACCGTCGGCAGGTCGCGTCCGCGCAGTGAGTACGGCGAGATGGTGGTCTTCGCGCCGGTGTTCTGCGACCAGTCGAGGAAGACCTTGCCGCCCCGCCGGGCCTTGGTCATCTGCGAGACCACCAGCGATGAGTGGCTCTTCTCGAGCTCCTCGGCGATCTCCTTGGCCCAGTCCCGGACCTCGGCGTGGGTGCGCTTGCGGTCCAGCCCGGCGTACAGGTGCAGGCCCTTGGAGCCGCTGGTGACCGGCACGCAGTCCAGGCCCTCGGCGGCGAGCCGCTCCCGGACGAGCAGCGCCACCTGGGCGCACTCCCCCAGCCCGGCCGGCTCGCCGGGGTCGAGGTCGATCACGAGGCGGTTGGGGTTCTGCACCCGACCGCGCTTGGTCACGGTCCACTGGTGGACGTGCAGCTCGAGCGAGGCCAGGTTGACCAGCCAGGTGAGGGTGGCCAGCGAGTCGATCACCGGGAACTGCAGCTCCCCCTCCTCCTGGCTCTGCGTGCGCGAGCCCGAGGTCGGGACCGTCACGGTGCGTACCCAGGAGGGAGCGCCGCTGGGCACGTTCTTCTCGAAGAACGACTTGTCGCCGGTCCCGTGCGGCCACCTGATCCGGGTCACGGCCCGGTCGGCGAGGTGCGGGAGCATCACCGGCGCGACCTGGGCGTAGTAGTTGAGCACCTCGGCCTTGGTGGTCCCGGTCCGCGGGTACATCACCTTCTCGAGGTTGACCAGCGTGAGGCGGTGCCCGTCGACCTCGACGGGCGTCTCGGTGCGCTTGGCGGCCATCAGGCCCCTTCCTCGTCAGGGTCGGTCAGGTCTGCGGGCGTGAGGTCGGTGCGCACGCCGCGGTAGGCCGGCTGGCGCAGGCGCCCGTCGGTGGTCAGCCGGAGGTACTGCACGTCGACCACCAGGCTCGGCTGCACCCACACGGTCCCGACCCGGTCCAGCCGGGGCAGCGTCTCGGTGAAGGGCGAGTCCTCGACCACCAGCGGGGTGAGCAGCTCGGTGAGCAGGACACCGGCCTTGCCGGCGATGCCGCTGCCGACGCGGCCGCGGAACTGCAGCCCGGCCGCCGTGGGCACCCCCACCAGCACGGCCCCCATCCGGTGGGTGCTGTCGGTCTCGTGGCGGAAGCCACCGACGACGAAGGAGCCGGTCGGGCGGATCGGGAACTTCAGCCAGTCCTTGCTGCGCACGCCGGGCCGGTACGGCGAGGAGAGCCGCTTGCTCACCACTCCCTCGAGGCCCTGCTCGGTCGCCGCGTCGAGCAGCATCTGCCCGTCGTCGTACGCCGCGGGGACGTGCCAGGCGCCCATCCGCCCGGGGACCGTGTCGAGGCCGAGCTCCTCGAGGTGCTCGCGACGCTCGGAGAGCGGCAGGCCGGTGAGGTCGCGACCGTCGAGCCGCAGGACGTCGAAGACGACCAGCGTGACCGGGTTCGTCTCGGCGAGGCGGCGCGCCCGGTTGGCGTCCTTGACGTGCATCCGGTCCGCCAGCGCACCGAACGACGGCACCCCGTCCCCCAGGGCGACGACCTCTCCGTCGAGGAGGAGGTCGTCGGTGACCTCGGCGACGGCCTCACCGATGGCGACCAGCTCGGGAAAGGAGACAGTGACGTCGTTCTCGTTGCGCGACCAGATCCGGGTGCGGCCGGCGGAGACGTCCACCAGGACACGCATGCCGTCCCACTTCACCTCATGCGACCAGCCGGCACCCGTCGGGACCCGGTCGCCCTTGGTCGCGAGCATCGGCAGCACGCGGTCATTGTGGCAGGAACACTCGCACGCAGGAACGTGGTGCAGACTGCGCACGTGGAAAGTGCACTGAGCTACGCCATTATCGGGGCCGGACCCTCCGGACTGGCTGCTGCGCGCAACCTGCAGCGCTTCGGGATCCCCTGGGTCGGCTACGAGCTCGCGGACGATGTCGGCGGGCTGTGGGACATCAGCGGGCCGCGCAGCACCGTCTACGAGTCGGCGCACCTGATCTCGTCGCGGACCACGACCCAGTTCGCGGAGTTCCCGATGAAGGAGTCGGTGGCCGACTACCCCTGCCACCGGGAGCTGCTGGAGTACTTCCACGACTTCGCCGACCACTTCAGCCTGCGCGAGGGGTTCTGCTTCGGCACCGAGGTCGAGCGCGTCGAGCCCGTCGCCGGCGAGGCCGGGGGCAGGTGGGCGGTCACCGTGAACGGTCCCGAGGGCCGGCGTACGACGCAGCACGCGGGCGTCCTGGTCGCCAACGGCACCCTCAGCGAGCCGAACGTGCCGGAATTCGAGGGGAAGTTCGACGGCGAGGTGCTGCACACCAGCGCCTACAAGAGCGCACAGGTCTTCGCCGGGAAGCGCGTACTGGTGGTCGGGGCCGGCAACTCCGGCTGCGACATCGCCGTGGACGCCGTGCACCACGCGGCCTCGGTCGACCTCAGCGTGCGCCGCGGCTACCACTTCGTGCCGAAGTACCTGTTCGGCAAGCCCTCCGACACCCTCAACCAGGGCAAGCCGCTGCCGGCGCGGGTCAAGCAGGCGATCGACAGCCGGGTGCTGAAGCTGTTCACCGGCGACCCCACCCGGTTCGGCTTCCCGGCGCCCGACCACAAGATCTATGAGTCGCACCCGATCGTGAACACGCTGGTGCTGCACCACGCCGGGCACGGCGACCTGCACGTCCGCAAGGACATCGACCGGCTCGACGGGAGCGGGGTCGTGTTCCTCGACGGGTCACGCAGCGACTACGACCTGATCGTGCTGGCCACCGGCTACCGGCTGCACTACCCCTTTGTGGACCACGCGCTGCTCGACTGGACCGGCCCGAACTCCGGGAGGGCGCCCGACCTCTACCTCAACGTGTTCAGCCGCCGGGACCCGAACCTGTTCGTGCTCGGCATGATCGAGGCCTCCGGCATCGGCTGGCAGGGCCGCTACGAGCAGGCCGAGCTGGTCGCCAGCGTGATCAGCGCGCGCGCCGCGGGGTCGGCCAGCCTGGCCGGGTTCGAGGAGCGGCTGCACGGCCCCGCGCCGGACCTCTCCGGTGGCTACTCCTACCTCGGCCTGGAGCGGATGGCCTACTACGTCAACAAGGACGCCTACCGGGGCGCCGTACGCCGAGAGATCGAGCGCCTGGAGGTGCACCCGTGAGTCCGCTGCTGACCATGCTCGCGACCGATGTCGACGACATCAAGATCATCTTCAACGAGTCCTCGCTGACCACCCTGAAGATCGTGATCGGCCTGATCCTGTTCGGGATCGCGCTGGACACCGACGTGGAGGACTTCAAGGCCGCCGCCCGCAGGCCCGGGACGATCACGATCGGCGTGCTCGCACAGTTCCTGCTCCTGCCCGCGATCACCTTCCTGCTCACCCTGGCCCTCGACCTGCGCGGCTCGGTCGCACTCGGCCTGATCCTGGTCGCGTGCTGCCCGCCCGGGAACGTCTCCAACATCCTCACCCACCGTGCCGGGGGCGACGTGGCGCTGTCGGTGTCGATGACCGCGGTCAGCAACGTGCTGGCGATCTTCCTGATGCCGTTGAACATGGCGTTCTGGGGCGGACTGCACCCGAGCGGCAGCAAGCTGCTCGAGCGGATCGAGCTCAGTCCCGTCGACATGCTCGCCGAGATCGCGCTCGTGATCGGCATCCCGTTCGTCCTGGGCGTCGCCCTGGCCAAGCTGGTCCCCAACTTCGCTGCGGCAGCGCACAAGGTCGTGGGTCCGATCTCCTTCATCGGGCTCGGGGCGATCATCGTGATCGGTGTCGCCAAGAACTGGGGCATCTTCGTCGACTACATCGGCGTCGTGCTGATCGCGGTCTTCCTGCACGACGCGCTCGCGCTGCTGCTCGGCTACACCATCGGACGCGGCACCCGGCTGCCCGCGGCGAGCACCAAGGCGATGACCTTCGAGGTCGGCATCCGCAACGCGGGCCTGGGGCTGCTGCTGGTGTTCACCTACTACGACGGCCTCGGCGGGATGGCGCTCGTCGCCGCCTGGTGGGGCATCTGGGACATCATCGCCGGCCTGGCCGTGGCCATCGTCTGGCGCAGGCGCTCGGCGAACCGGTCCCTGCCACGTGAGGCGGCGCCGGCATGACGGATGTTGGCATGAGGGTGCTGGTCACCGGCGGCAGCGGCTTCCTGGGCACCTCGGTGGTGCGCGGGCTGGCCGACGCCGGGCACGAGGTCACCAGCGCGGACCTGCGCGTGCCGCAGGTCCCCACCACGGGCGTGCGGCACGTCGTGATGGACGTCCGTGACCCTGCCGTGGTCGACGAGGTCATCGGTGAGAGCCGCCCCGAGGTGGTGGTGCACCTCGCCTCGATCGTCACCCCCGGCAAGGACTCCTCCCGCGAGCTGGAGCGCGCGGTCGACGTCGACGGCACCCGGCACGTCCTGGACGCCTGCCTGGCCCACGGCGTACGCCGGATCGTGGTGTCCTCCAGCGGCGCGGCGTACGGCTATCACCCGGACAGCCCGGCGTGGATCACCGAGGACCAGCCCGTGCGCGGCAACCCGGAGTTCGCCTACTCCGACCACAAGCGCCTCGTGGAGGAGATGCTCGCCGGGCTGCGAGCAACGCACCCCGAGCTGGAGCAGGTCGTGCTGCGGATCGGGACGATCCTCGGGGAGCGCGTGGACAACCAGATCACCGCGCTGTTCATGCGCCCGCGGCTGCTGAAGATCCGCGGGTCGAAGTCGCCGTTCGTGTTCATCTGGGACACCGACGTCGCCGCGATCATCCAGCGAGCCGTGACCGGCCCGGTGACCGGCATCTTCAACGTCGCCGGCGACGGTGCGCTCACCGTGGACGAGATCGCCGCCGCCCTCGGCAAGCGCACGCTGACGCTCCCGGAGCCGCTGCTGCGCGCCGCGCTCGCGATCGGCAAGCGGCTCGGATTGACGGCGTACGGGCCCGAGCAGACGAAGTTCCTCCAGTTCCGACCGGTGCTCGACAACACCCGACTGCGCGAGGTGCTCGGCCACGTGCCGACCCGCACCAGCCGGGAGGCGTTCGAGGCCTGGCGGGCCACGCACCCCGAGGCGATGGCTCCCCACTGATCGCTGCGCTCAGGCGGCACTGATTGTTAGGTGCCGCCGGCTGTGCTGATTGTCCCGCTCCGCGGATCAGGGCATCCTGATCACATGCGTGCAATCTGGAAGGGCGCCGTCTCGTTCGGCCTGGTCAGTGTCCCGGTGAAGCTGTACTCCGCGACCGAGAGCAAGGACATCTCGTTCCGGCAGGTCCACGCCAAGGACGGTGGCCGGATCAAGTACCAGCGCACCTGCAGCCTCGACGGCGAGGAGGTCGAGTACGCCGACATCGCCAAGGGCTACGAGACCGAGGACGGCGAGATGGTCATCCTCACCGACGAGGACATGGCCGCCCTGCCCGCGAACAGCAGCCGCGAGATCAGCGTGGAGAAGTTCGTGCCCAGCGAGCAGATCGACCCGATGCTGTTCGAGAAGTCCTACTACCTCGAGCCGGAGAAGTCCGGCGCCAAGCCCTACGCGCTGCTGCGTGAGGCGCTGGAGGCCGCGGACCGGATGGCACTGGTGACGGTGTCACTGCGCAACCGCACCTCGCTGGCGGTGCTGCGCGTGCGCGACGACGTGATCGTGATGCAGACGATGATGTGGCCCGACGAGATCCGCGAGGCCGACTTCGGCTCGGTCGACACCAGCGAGGCCAAGCCCGCCGAGGTGAAGATGGCCAAGATGCTCGTCGAGACCCTGGCCGGCGACTTCGATCCTTCGGAGTTCGAGGACGACTACCGCGAGGCGGTCGAGGAGATGGTCAAGAACAAGATCGAGGGCGGCGAGGTCAAGAGCACCCCCGCGACGAAGAAGTCCTCCGGCGAGGTCGTCGACCTGCTGGCGGCACTGCAGCGCAGCGTGGACGCCGCCAAGTCCGCCCGCGGCGAGAAGCCCGCGCAGGCCGAGGCCGCGGAAGAGGACGAGTCCGAGGAGGACGAGGAGACCGGGGACGAGACCGGGTCGTCGGCCAAGGGCGGGGCGAAGAAGACCGCCGCCAAGAAGACCAGCAAGACCAGCACCAGCACCAGCACTGCGAAGAAGGCTGCCAAGAAGACCCCGGCGAAGAAGACCACGGCGAAGAAGGCCACGGCGAAGAAGGCGAGCTGACCCTCACTCCCTGAGACGCGCACCAGACGAGATGCGCGAATTCTCCTACCCTGTGCGCGTAACCAACGGGCTCGCGGACCGTTAACCGGGTCATCGAACATCGCTCGAGCCTGCACCGTGCCGGCCCGAGCCTTCCTGGGGAGGAACCAAGTGCGCTCACACCTGCGCCTCGCATCCATCGTCGGAGCCCTCGCGCTCGGCACGGTCGCCGCCACGCCCGCAGTCGCGGCAGCTCCGGTCTCGCAGGCAGGTGCGAACGCGGTCACGATCTCGATCGCCGGCAACGGTCAGGGCACGGGCAACACCGAAGCGACCCATGACGGCACGAGCGAGAAGAAGACCGGCGACGCCTCCCCTCCGCTCTCCGTGCTGAAGAACCAGCAGCTGCTTAATGCCGGTGTCCTCGCCCAGGAGGCCACGGCCACCGTCAAGGACGGCAAGGGGCAGTCGGCCGCCTGTGCCGGTGTCACCGGCAACGGTGGCTCGGTGGTCGCGATCGGCGACTCCAGCTGCATCCAGCCCGGTGACCCGATCGGGTTGTCGCTGAGCAACCTCGACCTCAGCAAGCTGATCGCGATCGACCCGGCCGGCCCGCTCGGCCCGCTGGCAGAGGTCAACGCCCCGCTCCAGCTGATCCTCAGCGAGATCACCGGCCCGCTGCGCGAGGCCATCGCCCAGACACCTCTCGGCACCACCGGCATCACCGGCTCGCTCGGTGTGATCGAGGCCAGCTGCAAGGCAGGCGTCGGCACTGCTTCGGGTGACGCGACGATCGCGAACAGCAAGCTGGTCCTGGACATCGCTGGAACCAAGCTCACCCTGGTGGACCTGCCCGCCAACCCCGCCCCGAACACCGAGGTCGTCGTCGATCTCGACAAGGCCACCAAGGTCATCACCGACGCTGTTGCGACCCAGCTGCGGAGCATGCTGGCTGCCCCGGGCACCACCGGTCCGCTCGCCCCGCTGGCGGCCCTGCTCCCCACGCTCCAGACGCAGGTCATCGACACCCTGGTCGCTGCGATCCGGACCGCGGTGCTCCAGCCGCTCAGCGACAACCTGATCAAGCTGACCCTGAACAAGCAGACCCGCAGCGGGAACGACTCGATCAAGGTCCGCGCCCTCGAGCTCGAGGTGCTGCCCATCGCCAAGGAGGCGGTTGGCGCCTCGCTCCTGAACCTCCAGATCGGCAACGTCGCCTGTGGTCCCAACGGTCGCGTCGCCCCGGCTGCCCAGGTCGCCGCCCCCGAGGTCGCCGGCCCGCCGGCCGCGATCCCCACGGCCGTCTCCGCCGGCACCGCCACCACGGCCGGTGCCCACGCCGGCCAGGGTGACGGGTCCACGAACGCCATCGTGCTGGGCGCCTTCGCGGTGCTCATGGCCAGCGCGGCCGGGTTCGTCACCTTCCGCCGCCTGCGGGCGTGACGCCGAACGACGCGAACCCGACGGACGTGGCCTCGTGAACGCCTCGGCCTGGGACGCCCGCATCGCCACCTGGCAGACCGTGATGCTGGTGGTCTCCGGAGTGCTCGTTGTCTCCGGCTTCGTGCTCCCCTCACCGAAGGTGGAGGCGAAGGCCGCACCCGGCTACACAGCGATGGCGGCCCCCGCGAAGCCGGTGCGGCTGGTGGTGCCGTCGCTGAAGATCCGGGCGCCGATCCTGCCGATCGAGGTCTCCCCCGACGCGGTCCTCGACCCTCCCCGGAACCCGCGCGACATCGGCTGGTGGCAGCGCAGCGCCCAGCCGGGCGCACCCCAGGGACAGACCGTGCTGACCGGTCACACCGTGCACACCGGCGGTGGCGTGATGGACAACATCGGCCGGATGCGCAAGGGACAGGTGGTCAAGGTGGTCACCCCCAAGGGGACGATGGAGTACAGCGCCACCCGGGTGGTCACCTGGTCGAAGGCCAAGCTCGCCGAGCGAGCGGTGAGCATCTTCTCCCAGGACCGCGGCGGCCGGCGGCTGGTGCTGATCACCTGCACCGACTGGAACGGCAAGTCCTACGACAGCAACATCGTCGTCTTCGCCAAGCCACTCGGCGTCCGCGAGAAGGTCGACAAGACCTAGCACCGTCGGCTGAACCGCACGTCCCCGTTGGGTAGTCGGCTGGCGTCGTAGCCGTCGTCGTGGGCGCGGTGGTGGTGCCAGGAGCAGAGCAGCACGCCGTCCTTGAGGTCGGTGCGGCCGCCCTTGGCCCAGGCTCTGCCCCAGTGGTGCGCCTCGCACCAGTCACGGCGCAGGTCCGCGAGGGGATGGTGACGATCACCGTGGTCGCATCCCCGCCGTGGACCGGTAGCCGCTTCGGGTCGACCGCCTCGAGCAGCGCGGAGAACGCCTGGCCCCGGCGTACGTCGGCGGGAACGCGCTCGGTCGTGCCTGCAGTGAAGCCCTCGATGCTGTGGTGTCGCGGGGATGTGAACGCTTCCAGGTAGGTGTGCAGCCGGGCAGCGACGCTGTCGGGGACGTGGATGGTGATCCGGGTGGACCCGTCCCCGAGGCGCTTGCTGACCAGGCTGGTGCGTCGACGTGCGCGTCGTTCCTCGGCGGCCAGCTCCTTGGCCTCCTGCTCCTCGGCGACCTCGGGAGCGACGTGGTCCAGGATCCGCCGACCCAGCACCCGGAGCTCACAGGGACCGAAGTGCGCAGCCTGCGCCACCAGATGCGCCTCCGCGGCCGCCATGATCTCCGCACCGAGCTCGACCGCCGGCAGGACGTCGAGCGCGCGGGAGATCACCAGGGCCTGGGCCACGTTCACCTCACCCGCCCCCAGGGCGGAGCCCAGGTGCTGCCAGCGCCGGTCCAGCGCCTGACCGAGGGCGAGGTCGCGGCGATTCTCACCACGGTCGGTGCGGGTGTGATGGGTGACCAGCGCCGCTGCGTCCCGAGCCCCCTCCTCGACGGCGAGGTCGTCGGAGGCGGCGAGCACCCGCAGCTTCAGCGAGGCCAGCTGCGCCTCCACCCGGATCAGCTGCACCAACGCAGCCTTCTTCTGGCCCGGCGTCATGAACTCCACCGCCACATCGGCCGCGGACTTCAGCGCCTCCTCCACGGTGTCCGCGCACCCCAGCACCGGGTGCACCGAAGGACGATCGAACGTCGAGCCCACCTGAGCACCTCCTGCACCGACTCGTGACCATGACTGACTGGTCTCACATGTCGATGCAGCACGCCCGTGAGCAGGCGGACCCCCGACTCACGGCGGTCCGGGCCGATCCCTCAGCATCACTATTGGATCGAACCTGTGTTCGATTCTACAGGCGAAGGAATGGACCCGCAAGAGGGCGGATTCAATTGGCTGTGGCAGGCGAACCCAAGTGAGGGACCTGGGCCGAACTCCCCCGGAGGCGAGCGGGTCAGGTCCCGGGAAGCGTTCCGAGGCCGGTCACCGCGCGACACCTGACAGGCCGAGCGCCGGCCGGATCGAGAGTGTTCAACACGATGCGTGCGGCATTGGGCGACGCCGCCAGCTGACCGTGCTCGGAGCCGTCCTGCGGACAGACGTCCTGCAGCACGATGTTTCTCATTCCCGGCTCGAGGCCTGACGAGTACGGCACCACCAGTTCGTCGTAGACGGTGACGATGTTGGTGTAGCGGACCCCACTGGCCTTGACGCCGCCCGCACGCATCTTCGTGATGAAGTCGGTTCCGGGCGGGAACTGGCCGCACGCTTGGCACAACGGCGTCGCGTCCTCACGACCGAAGAGCGCCGCGAAGACCTTCGCGGGCTGCGCCACGTTCGTGCCGTGCCACAGCGGCGCAAGCGAGATGTAGTGGTGCACCGAAGACGCCCCACCGAGGAACTTCACGTAGTAGTTCGGCATCAACGTGCCTTGGGAGTGGCCGATCAGATCGACCTTCTCGGCACCAGTCGCCCGCTTGACGCGACCGACGAAGTCTTTCAGCTGCGCTGCGCCGTCCTCCATCGGCCGCAAGCCACCTATGTAGTCGCCGCCGGGGTAGGCAGCGTTGGAGCCGTAGTCCAACGCGAAGACGCAATAGCCCTCGTTCGCAAGAAGCGGCGCGTAGGTCTGCCAGTTCTCGTTGCTGTTCGCGAAGGTGCCGTGGACCAGCACCACCGGCCGTGGATGCCGCTTCGTCGGCGAGCAGGACCAGTCGTTGGCCCCCGGCAGATCACGGGTGATGCCACCCTGGAGGGCGGAGACCAGGAAGTCGTACGGCACGGGGTGGTCGTCCTGCGCCGCCTGGGCCGGGGACGTGAACGGGATGAGGACACTGATCGCGGCCACCAGCGCGAGCCCAAGGGTCGCAACACGTCGCATGGGTGATCTCCTAGGTCGCAGGACCTGACCAACGAGGTGGTCCGCTGCGGGTTACGGCCGCACCCGACTACAACGCCACGCTCCCCTGCTCCACGTGTGCCCGCGCGGCCGCCGAGTCCGGCATCCGCGCGGCCATCGTGGCCATCACGGCGTCCATCGCGCGCGGCGCCAGCAGGTTGAGCACCTCGCCGATGCGGCCGACCGCGGTGGAGACGGTCAGCGGCCGGTCCTCCAGCGCGCGTACGACGAGCAGCGCGGCCTGCTCCGGGGTCTTCGCCGGAGCCTTCCGGTAGGCGTCGGTCGCCTCGATCATGTCGGTACGCACCAGGTCGAGCCGCAGGTTGGTGAACGTGACGTTGTCGAAGAAGGTCTCCCGGCCCGCGATCCGGGCGAAGCTGTCCAGCGCCGACTTCGAGGCGATGTAGGCCGAGAACTTCGGTGCCTTCAGCTGGACGCCCCAGGTCACGATGTTGACGACGTGTCCGAACCGACGCTCCCGCATCGTCGGCAGCAGCCCCAGGGTCAGGCGGACCGGTCCGAAGTAGTTGATTGCCATCGTGCGCTCGAAGTCGTGCATCCGGTCGTAGGAGAACTCCAGCGACCGCCGGATCGAGCGGCCGGCGTTGTTCACCAGCATGTCCACGTGCCCGTGCCGGTCGAGCACGTCACGCACCAGGGCGTCGGTGGCCTCGGCGTCGGTGAGGTCGCAGACGTGGCCGTACGCCGCCCCGCCGGCCTCCTCGATCTCCCGGACCACCCGGTCCAGCTCGCCCTGCCGACGGGCCACGCACAGCACCACCGCCCCGCGAGCCGCGACCGCCTTCGCCGTGGCCTCCCCGATCCCCGAGGAGGCACCGGTGACCAGCACGACGCGACCGGTCAGCGGACTCGGCAGCGGCGCACCCACCAGCCGCGCGGCCGGTGTCACCAGGTGCCGGCGCACGAGCGCCACCGGCGTGGTGAGCAGGGTGATCGCGGCGTCCACGGGGCCAGTCATGGGCGCAGGCTATCCCCGCGTGCCCGGCGCACCCGGCGCCAGGTGCTGCTCCCCCGGCGCTCACGATCCGGACACCTCGGCGAGGACGTGCGGCAGTCGATCGCCCGGATCAAGGCCTCGCCGTTCATCCCGAAGAAGGACTCCGTGCGCGGGTTCGTCTTCGACGTGGGCACCGGGCTGCTCGAGGAGGTCGACTGACCCGGCGCACTACAGCAGTCCCCGCACCACCCGCAGCGCCACGGAGAGCCGCGCGAGGTCGGTGTCCTCCTCCGAGCAGATCTCCTGCAGCGTCCGCACGGCCCGCTCGGTGTCCTTCTCCGGCGGGACGTGGCCGGCGAGCTCCTGGGCGACGAGCTGGGCGTGCACGGCGTGCAGGTCGTCGCGCAGCGCCGCGCGGGCCATCGTCTGCCAGCGGTCCTGGCGCGGAAGGGCGAGGATGCGCGAGACCAGCAGCGGCAGGCCGAGCCGCTCGCCGACCTCGAAGTGCACCCGCGCGACCTCCATCGGGTCGAGGTCGTCGCGCGTGGCGGTCTCCACCACGCTCAGCAGCATGTACGCCGGCTGGCACACCGCCACGTGCACGGCCAGCTCCAACGGCACTCCACGCGCCACGAGGTCGTCGCGCCTGGACTCGAACGCCTCGAGCTCGCGCCCTGTCATCAGCAGCGGCAGCTCGGCCATCACCTTCTCCACCACGACCTCGAACGCGTCCACCAGCGACTCGGCGTCGCCGGAGGCGCGGCGGCTGTTCAGCAGCCAGCGCGAGGCCCGCTCGACCAGCGTGCGGATCTCCAGCCGCATCCGCGTCTGCACCGACGCGTCGAGCCGGTTGTCGAAGGAGGCCACCTGGCGCTGCAGGCGCGCGGCCCCGAAGATCTCCCGGGCCGCGAAGAACGCCCGGGTCAGCTCGGCAGTCGTCGAGGACGTCTCCCCGGAGAGCCGGTGGAAGTAGGTGATCCCGGCGTTGTTGACCAGCTGGTTGACCACCTGCGTGGCCACGACCTCGCGGCGCAGCGGGTGCTTCTCCATCGGGCCGCGGTAGCCCTGCCGCATCTTCGCCGGGAAGTAGGAGAACAGCTCCCCCCGGAAGAACGGGTCGTCGGGCAGGTCGCTGTCGATCAGGTCCTCGGCGAGCACGATCTTGGTGTAGGCGAGCAGCACGGCGAGCTCGGGTGCGGTCAGTCCCTCCTTGGCCTCGAGCCGGCGGGCCACCTCGCTGCGGGTCGGCAGCGCCTCCAGTTCGCGGTTGAGCAGGTTGGCGCGCTCGAGCGTGCGCATCCAGTCCTCGTGCACGTGCAGCAGGGCCGGCGCCTGCGAGGACGCGTTGGCCAGCGCCAGGTTCTGCTGGTAGTTGTCGGCCAGCACGAGGTCGGCCACCTCGTGGGTCATCGAGGCCAGCAGCTCGTTGCGCTGCTTGCGGGTCAGGTCGCCGTCGGTGACCACCCGGTCGAGCAGGATCTTGATGTTGACCTCGTGGTCGGAGGTGTCCACCCCGGCCGAGTTGTCGATGAAGTCGGTGTTGATCCGGCCACCCCGGGCGGCGTACTCGATCCGGCCGCGCTGGGTGAACCCGAGGTTGCCGCCCTCCCCCACGCACCGGGCGCGCAGCTCGCCGCCGTCGACGCGGATCGCGTCGTTTGACTTGTCGCCGGCCTCCGCATGGCTCTCGCGGGCGCTCTTCACGTAGGTCCCGATGCCGCCGTTCCACAGCAGGTCCACCGGTGCCACCAGGATCGCGCGCATCAGCTCCGCCGGGGTGAGCTTGCGGGCCTCGATCCCCAGCGCTGCCTGCACCTCGGCGCTGAGCGGGATCGACTTGGCGCTGCGCGACCACACGCCGCCTCCCTCGGAGATCAGCGAGCGGTCGTAGTCCTGCCACGAGGAGCGCGGCAGGTCGAAGAGCCGCTTGCGTTCGGCGTACGACGTGGCCGCGTCCGGGTTCGGGTCCAGGAAGATGTCGCGGTGGTCGAAGGCGGCCACCAGGCGAGTCCGCTCGGAGCAGAGCATCCCGTTGCCGAACACGTCACCGCTCATGTCACCGATGCCCGCGGCGGTGAAGTCCTCGTTCTGGCAGTCGATGCCCATCTCGCGGAAGTGCCGGCGCACCGAGACCCAGGCGCCGCGGGCGGTGATCCCCATCGCCTTGTGGTCGTAGCCGACCGAGCCGCCGGAGGCGAACGCGTCCCCGAGCCAGAACCCGTAGTCGGTCGCGATCTGGTTGGCGATGTCGCTGAAGGTCGCGGTGCCCTTGTCGGCCGCGACCACCAGGTAGGGGTCGTCGCCGTCGTGGCGGACCACGCGCGCCGGCGGGACGACCACGCTGCCCTGCGGCCCGTCGACCCGGTTGTCGGTGAGGTCGAGCAGGCCGGAGATGAACGAGGTGTAGCAAGCGACCCCCTCGCGCATCCAGGCATCGCGGTCGGACGGGTCGGGCAGCTGCTTGCAGAAGAAGCCGCCCTTGGCGCCCACCGGCACGATCACGGTGTTCTTGACCATCTGCGCCTTGACCAGCCCGAGCACCTCGGTCCGGAAGTCGTCGCGTCGGTCCGACCAGCGCAGCCCACCACGGGCCACCGCCCCGAAGCGCAGGTGCACCCCCTCCACCCGGGGCGAACAGACGAAGATCTCGAACCTGGGACGCGGCTCGGGGAGCTCGGGCATGGCGGCCGGGTCGAACTTCAGCGCGAGCCGGTCCAGGGGCCGGCCGTCCGCGTCGGTCTGGAAGAAGTTGGTGCGCAGCGTGGCCTTGATGCTGGTCAGGTAGGACCGCAGGATCCGGTCCTGGTCCAGGCTGGTCACGTCGTCGAGCGCGCGCAGCACCCGCGACTCGAGGTCCGCGCACATCGCCGTACGGCTCTCGCTGTCGGCCCTCAGCTGGCCGTTCGCGTCCCCGTTCGCGTCCCCGTTCGCGTCCCCGGTCCCGCCCCGGCCCCGGTCCGCAGCCGGCGACCCGGGGTCGAAGCGCGCCTCGAAGAGCCGGACCAGGTAGCGGGTGATCGCGACGTTGTTGCGCAGGGCGTCCTCGATGTAGTCCTGCGCGAACGGGGTGCCGCCCTGGCGCATGTACTTCGCGTAGGCCCGCAGCACGCTCGCCTGCCGCCAGGTGAGCCCGGCAGCCAGGACCAGGGCGTTGAACCCGTCGCTCTCGTTCGCGCCGTCCCATACCGCGGTCACGGTGTCCTGGAACAGCTCGCGCGCGTGGTCGGGCAACGCCTCCGGGTAGCGCAGCCCGAAGTCGTAGATGTAGGACTCCCGGTCCAGGCCCTCGAGCTGGTAGGGCCGTTCGTCGACCACCTCGACGCCGGTGGTGGACAGGATCGGCAGCACCTCGGAGAGCGAGAGCGCGGGACCGATCCGGTAGACCTTCAACCGCGCCTGTCCGGGCGCGGCGCTGACGTCCTCGTAGAGCGAGAGCGCGAACCCCACCTCGCCCTCGATCTCCTCGAGGCGGCCGAGGTCGACGGCACCGCTCTGCGGCGGGTAGTCCTCCTTATAGGCCTCCGGGAACGAGGTGGCGTAGTTCCGGGCGAGCCGGCTGCCCTGCTCCTCGCCGTACTCCGTGACCACGGCGCTGGTGAAGTCGTCGCGCCAGGACCGGGCCGCCTCCGCGAGCCGCCGCTCGAGGTCGGGCACGTCGGCGTCACCGATCTGCTCACCGACCGGTGGGCGTACGACGAAGTGCAGCCGCGCGGCGAAGGACTCCCCGACGTGCGCGGTGTACTCGACGTTCTCCCCGCCGAGCTGCTGCTTGAGGATCGCAGCGATGCGCTCGCGGACGCTGGTGTTGTAGCGGTCCTTGGGCAGGTAGACCAGGCAGGACAGGAAGCGGTCGTAGATGTCGCGGCGCACGAACAGCTTCAGCTGGCGGCGCTCGCGGGTGTACATCACCTGCGACGCGATCGGCACCAGGTCCTCGACCGGGGTCTGGAAGAGCTCGTCGCGGGGGTAGGTCTCCAGCACGTCCATCAAGGACTTGCCTGCGTGGGACATCGGGTCGAGGCCGAGGGTCTCGATGACCGCCTCGGCCTTCTCGCGCAGCACCGGGATCCGGGACACGGACTCGGTGTAGGCCGCCGAGGAGAACAGCCCCAGGAACCGGCGCTCCCCGATCACCTCGCCGTCGCTGTCGAACTTCTTCACCCCGACGTAGTCGAGGTAGGCGGGCCGGTGCACGGTCGCCTTGGAGTTGGCCTTGGCCAGGACCAGCAGCTGCTTGTCCCGTGCGCGCGCGGCCACCGCCTCGGGCAGCAGCCTCGGCGCCGAGGGGTCGGCACGCAGGATGCCGAAGCCGGTGCCCGGGACCGCGACCAGCCGCTCCCCCGCCCCGTCGCCGGGCTCCGCGGTCGCCTCCAGCGCGTACTCGCGGTAGCCCAGGAAGGTGAAGTGGTCGTCACCGAGCCAGCGCAGCAGCTCGATGCCCAGTTCGATCTCCTCGGCCGGGAGCGGGGGCGGGTCCTGCTCGAGCTGGTCGACGATCTTGTCCACCTGGGCGTGCATCCGCTGCCAGTCCTCGACGGCATCGCGCACGTCGCCCAGCACCTTGGTCAGCTTCTCGGTGATCGGGCCGGTCTGCTCGTCGGGGATGCGGTCGATCTCCAGGTGCATCCACGACTCGCGGCCCACGTCGTGCGCATCGGTCGCGGCGTGCTCGTCGAGCACCTCGTGGAGCCGGCCGGTCACGTCTCGGCGTACGACGAACTGGGGGTGGATGACCAGGTGGATCGCGAGCTGCTCGGCGTTCAGCGCCATCGAGACCGAGTCGACCAGGAACGGCATGTCGTCGGTGACCACCTGCACGACGGTGTGCCCGCGGGCCGACCAGCCGTTGACCGCGGGGCTGGGGGTGAACACCCGCACGCTCGCCGTGCCCTGCGGCCGATCTTCGGCCAGGCGCAGCTGCGCCATCACCGCGCCGTAGAGGTCACCCGGTGCGCGTTCCACCAGGTCCTCGGGGGCCACGTGGCGGTAGAACGCACGGAGCACGCCGGGCAGGTCGTCAGCCACCTCGGGGCTGGCCGGCCTCGAGGCCGCGTAGGCACACAGGCTCGAGAGCAGCTCGGACTTGCCTTCTTCAAGCGCCGTCACCTCCTCGACGTTATGCCCGCGGAGGTCGCGCGACAACGTGGCTCGCTCAGGCGAGCCCCGAGAATCGCTCGCGAGCCCGTCGTTCACAGCACCGAGCGCAGCTCCCACAGCAGGGGGTAGTACTTCAGGTCCAGCCGGCTGCGCAGGTACGTCGAGCCGCTCGACCCGCCCGTGCCGGTCTTGGAGCCGATCATCCGCTCCACCATCACCACGTGCCGGGCGCGCCACGCGGCGGCCAGCTCGTCGTGCTGGAGCAGCGCCTCGGCCAGTCCCCAGATGTCGGAGTACGCCGACCGCTGCCGCGCGACCTCGCGCAGGGACGAGGTGATCGCCTCGTCGCTGGAGATGTCGAGCCCGGCCTCCCCGAGCACGTGCACCAGGCCGTCCCACAGGGTCGGCTCCTCGAGTCTCCGGGCGAGCCGGTCCTGCTCTGCCTCGGTGAGACCGCGGAACCGGTCGACGTACCCCTCGTCCTTGGCGCCGGAGAGGAACTCCAGCTCGCGGAACTGCACCGACTGGAACCCGCTCGCCGGGGCCAGCTGCTGGCGGAACGCGAGGAAGTCCTGCGGCGTCATCGTCTCCAGCACGTCGACCTGCTGCACCAGCACCCGCTCGATCACGTGCATGCGGCCCAGGAGGTGCCGGGCGAACCACAGGTCGCGGCCCTCGCTCGCGGCATCGGTGGAGACGAGCGCGTCGCGCACGGTCTCCGCCTCGTGCAGGAGCTGCTTGAACCACAGCTCGTAGACCTGGTGGATCGTGATGAACAGCAGCTCGTCGTGCGCCGGCGGATCCGACTCGAGGTGCTGCGCGTCCAGCAGCTGCGGCAGCCGGAGGTAGCTGCCGTAGGTCAGCTGGCGTGACTCCCGGGCCGCCTCCTCGCCGAAGGACACGAAGTTCTCTTCTTCCATGGGGCCAACCTATGCGCGCCCCCGACGCCCCAGCCCGCCGGATGCACCATGATGCGGACATGCACCTTCGACACGAGATCGCCTACGACGCGCCCCTGGCCGACGTCTTCGCGATGCTCTCCGACCCTGCCTTCCGCCAGGCCTCCGCGGACGCCATGGGCGTGCTCTCCGCCGACGTCACGATCACGCCCAGCGGCGAGGGGATGCTGGTGGTCGTCGACCAGGTGCAGCCCACCGAGGGCGTGCCCGGGTTCGCGAAGAAGTTCGCCGGCGCCACCACCCGCGCCGTGCAGACCGAGCAGTGGGACTCCCCCGCCGGTGGCACGATCACGATCGAGACCCCCGGCAAGCCGACCTCGATCTCCGGCACGCTCAGCCTCACCGAGTCCGGTGGCCGCACCACCGAGGTCCTCGACGTCGAGGTCAAGGTGAAGGTGCCGCTGCTCGGCGGCAAGCTCGAGGCGTTGATGGGCGACCTGGTCGCGAACGGCATGGACAAGGAGCACGCGGCCGGAGTCGCGTGGCTGGAGAGGACGCAGGCATGAAGAAGGTCTCCGAGGAGCTCAGGTACGACGGCGCCAGCCTCGAGCAGGTGCACCGGATGCTCGCCGACCCCGCCTTCCGCGAGGAGGTCTGCGACCGCCAGCACGTGCTGCGGCACACGGTCCAGATCGAGAGCGACGGCAAGGGCATGACCGTCAAGATCGACCAGGTCCAGGCCGCCGACGGGATTCCGAGCTTCGCCAGGAAGTTCGTCGGCGACGAGATCAACATCGTCCAGACCGAGGACTGGACCGCCCCGGCCAAGGGCAACATCCACGTCTCCATCCCCGGCAAGCCCGGCGAGATGAGCGGCACCGCGATGCTCACCGAGGACCCCGACGGCACCACCGAGACGGTCAACATCACCGTGAAGGTGAACATCCCCCTGATCGGCGGCAAGATCGAGGGTTTGGTCGCGGGCCTCCTGAGCCGCGCGCTCCGCGCCGAGCACGAGGTCGGCGTCGACTGGCTGTCCCGCCCCTAGCCCGTACGACGCCGAGCGGGCGCTAGGTGCCCACCCGGCCGTCCACCGCTTCCCGCAGGAGGTCGGCGTGGCCGTTGTGCCGCGCGTACTCCTCGATCAGGTGCAAGAGGATCCAGCGCAGGCTGAACCGCTGGTCCGGCTGGCGATTGCTGCTCCTCACCGACAGTGCATCGAGTCCCTCGGGCGCAGCCAGCGCCTCGGTCACGATCGCCTCTGAGACAGCGACCGCCTCGTCCAGCAGCGCGCGGAGCTCGTCCGGCGTGTGGTCCGTCGCCGTGTGCCACTCCCAGTCATTGTCCGCCTGCCAGTCCGCCGATGCCCACGGCTCCGGCTCGGGACGCCCGGCGAAGACCTGGTTGAGCCACCAGTCCTCGACATAGGCCATGTGCTTGAGCAGGCCACCCAGGGTCATCGTCGACGGCGCCAGGCGTTGGTCGAGCTGGTCGGCGTCCAGGCCTCCGGTCTTCCACCGCAACGTGTCGCGGTGGTGGTCGAGGAAGCCCCGCAAGACCTCCGCCTCGCTACCGGACAGGGGCGCCTCGGCGCGTGGGGTCAGGCTCATGTGCTGACCCTAGTGACGACCGCAACGCCTTTTGTGCCCGCTCGCCGTCGTACAGCGGGACGTCAGTGCCCGGTCGGCGGATTGTCGGGGTCGTGCCTGCGCCCAGTCCCGGACTCGGTTCCAGTCCCCTCCGCCTCGGCCGCGCGTTCGCGGGCGTCGCGGCGGCGACTGAGCCAGATGGTCAGGCCGAGGAGCAGGAAGGGGCCGAAGGCGAGAGCCAGGGTCAGGGCCTGCTCGACAGGGTGCAGCGGACCCAGGTGCTGCGGTAGCGAGTACAGCGCCGTCTCGAGTGGTGTCACGGGATCAGCCCATGTGTGGGTAACGGTGGTCCTTGGGCGGCGCGAACGTCTCCTTGATCGAGCGCGCCGAGACCCACCTCGTCAGGTTGCCGGGAGCCCCGGCCTTGTCGTTGGTCCCCGAGGCGCGGGCACCACCGAAGGGCTGCTGGCCGACCACGGCCCCGGTGGGCTTGTCGTTGATGTAGAAGTTGCCGGCCGCGAACCGCAGCCGGTTCATCGTCCACGCGATCGCCTCGCGGTCCTGGGCGATGACCGCACCGGTCAGGGCGTACGGCGCGAACGACTCCATCTGGTCGACCACCGTCTCGAAGCGGTCGTCGTCGTAGACGTGCACGGCGAGGATCGGGCCGAAGTACTCCTCGCTGAAGACCGCGTCCGTCGGGTCGCTCGACTCCACGATCGTGGGCCGCACGAAGTAGCCCACTGAGTCGTCGACCTGCCCGCCGGCGAGGATGTCCAGCTTCTGGGAGCGCTTGGCTCGCGCAATCGCCTTCTTGTGCTTGGCGAACGCCCGGTCGTCGATCACCGCGCCCATGAAGTTGGACAGGTCGGTGACGTTGCCCATCGTGAGGTTCTCGGTCTCCGCGACCAGCTGGTCCTTGAGCTTCTTCCACACCGACCGCGGCACGTAGGCACGCGAGGCGGCCGAGCACTTCTGCCCCTGGTACTCGAACGCGCCGCGGATCATCGCCACCCGGAGCACGTCCACGTCGGCAGAGGGGTGCGCGACGATGAAGTCCTTGCCGCCGGTCTCGCCCACGATCCGCGGGTAGGCGCGGTAGCCGGTCAGGTTCTCCCCCACCGTCGCCCACAGCTTCTGGAAGGTGGGCGTGGACCCGGTGAAGTGGATGCCGGCGAGGTCACGGTGGTTCAGCACCACCTCGGAGACCTCGAGACCGTCCCCGGGGAGCATGTTGATCACGCCCGGCGGCAGCCCGGCCTCCTCGAGCAGCTCCATGGTCAGGTGCGCGGCGAGCTGCTGGGTCGGTGAGGGCTTCCAGATGACCGTGTTGCCCATCAACGCCGGCGCCGTGGGCAGGTTGCCGGCGATCGCGGTGAAGTTGAACGGCGTGATCGCGTAGACGAACCCCTCCAGCGGCCGGTGGTCGGTGCGGTTCCACACCCCGGGGCTGTTCGCGATCGGCTGCTCGGCCAGGATGCCGCGGGCGTAGTGGACGTTGAACCGCCAGAAGTCGATCAGCTCGCACGCGGCGTCGATCTCGGCCTGCCACACCGTCTTGGACTGGCCGAGCATGGTGGCGGCGTTGAGCCGCGCCCGCCACGGGCCGGCCAGCAGGTCGGCGGCCTTGAGGATGATTGCGGCCCGGTCGTCGAAGGACATCGCCTGCCAGGCGGGGGCTGCCTCGCTGGCGGCCCTCACCGCGGCCTGGGCGTCACGCTTCGTGGAGTTCTTCAGTACGCCGAGCACGCTCGCGTGGTCGTGCGGCTGGACGACCTGGATCTCCGCGCCGCCGCCCAGCTGCTTGCGGCCGCCGATGGTCGCGGTGAGGTCGACCGGGCTGGCGGCCAGGTGCGCGAGCTCCGCCTCGACGGCGACCCGTTCGGGGCTCCCGGGGGCGTAGTTCAGGTTCGCCTCGTTGACCGGAGCGGGGGGCGTGGTGATCGCATCCATGCTCGCGATGTTCTCAGACACCGCCGAGCGCGACCAACCCGAGCGCAGGGACCGTCCACACCGTGGCAGGCCGGCCCGTGGCACCCGGGCCTACTCGATCAGCTCGGGGATCTCCTGGACGCCGAACCAGCCGAGGTCGCCGAGCTCGTCGCCGGCGGTGGGGTCGATGTCCTCGGTGTCGGCATGCACGGCCGCCACCACCCGCAGGGAGATGGCCGAGTCGGCGGTGACCGCCGTGGACTCGGGGTCCTCCACGACGCCGGGGACCTCGGCGACGAGCACGACCCGGCGCGGCCGATCCTCCTCGTCCTCACCGGCGGCAGCGAGCGCTGCGGCCGCGTCGTCGGCGGCGGCCATCAGGGCGGCGTACGCCAGCTCCTCCTCGTCCGCCTCGGGCCACTCCGCGCGCAGCCACTGCGTCACGGCGTGGGCGTGCACCGGCGAGGGTCCGATCCCGCCGTGCTCACTGATCCGCGCGAGGGTGCGCAGGGTCGCGGGCACGTAGATGCGAACACTCACGGCTTGCCGGGATTCTTGCGCCCGCGCGGGGCGCGGACGCGGCTCTCGCTGGCGCTGTCGACCAGCTCGTCGAGGGCCTCGCGCACGCACAGCCCCAGCACGTCGACGTCCGGGAGGGCGTCGCGGTCGGCGCTGATCCCGTAGTAGACGGCGCCGTCGTAGGAGGTCACTCCCACCGAGAGCGAGAACCCCGGGAACAGCGGCGGCACCGGGTAGGTCTCCACCATCTCGGCACCGGCGAGGAACATCGGGAACTGGGGGCCGGGGACGTTGGTGATCACCAGGTTGACGCTCCCGCGGGCCTCCTTGAAGGCCACTCGCGAACCCAGCGAGTGGAACGTGGTGGGCGCGAACCCGGCGACGCCGGCGATCCGGTCGGCCGCGACGGCCCGACCGGTCTCGCTGTGGGCGCGCAGCGCGTAGGAGACCTGGTGCAGGCGTACGACGGGCGAGCCCTCGCCGATCGGCAGGTCGACGAGGTGCCCGACGACCTGGGACCCCAGCGACGTCGGCTCGAGCTCCTCGTCGATCACGCTCATCGGCACCAGCGCCCGGAGCCTGCGCCCCGCAGGGACCGACTCGGACCTGGTCATCAGCCACGCCCGGACGGCCCCGGACAGCGTTGCCAGGATCACGTCGTTGACGGTGCCGCCGTGGACCCGGCGGATCTTGCGGTAGTCCTTGAGCGAGGTGCGCACGCACACCAGCCGGCGCTGGGCGGACGGTTCGATGTTGAACAGCGAGTCGATCGCGGGCCGCCGACGTGACAGCGACCCCGCCACCGAGCCGGCCCTGGCGGCGACACCGGAGAACGTGCGGCCCACTGCCTCGGCGTTGCTGCGCATCGTGGCCACGGCGACGAGCGGGTCGCGCGCCGACTCGACCAGGGCGCTGAGCGCCAGGCTGGTGGGAGTGGGCTCGTCCTCGGGCCGCCAGTCGTCGAGGACCAGCTGTCGTGGCCCCGGGTCGACGTCGAGCAGCACCTGGCCGAGGTCGACGGTCGAGATGCCGTCGACGAGGATCTGGTGGGACTTGGAGAGCAGCGCGACCCGGCCGCCCTCGAGCCCCTCGATGAAGTACATCTCCCACAGCGGGCGGTCCGGGTCGAGGCGACGCGACATGATCCGCGCGGTGAGCTCGCGCAGCTGGTCCAGCGTGCCCGGGCGCGGCAGCGCGGAGCGCCGTACGTGGTAGGCGAGGTCGAAGTCCTCGTCGTCGACCCAGACGGGGTTGGCGAGGCGCCCGGGGACCCGGCGGATGCGCTGGCGGTAGCGCGGGACGAACGCGATCCGGTCGTCGATGTGGGTCAGCAGGGCCGAGTAGTCGAAGCCCGAGTCACCCGGGTCGAAGATCTCCAGGGTGGCGTTGTGCATCGGCGTGTGCGGAGTCTCCTCCGCCAGCAGGGCGAGATCGCTCGCGCGGAGCCGCTCGCGCATTCACCCACCTCCATCCGGAGAACCTGTGACAGTGCTCATGATCACGCGACCCCGTACCCCGGAACCGTTGGGCCACATGGGATTCTGGCAGAGCGCAGGACCGGACCGAACGCCCGTACCACCAGATGGAGGAATATATGCCACTCCCATTTCGCACCGGCGCGGTCGCGGTGACCGCAGTCCTCGGGCTCCTGGTAGCCGGATGCGGGAGCGACGATTCGGGTTCGGCCGAGCAGCCGAAGTCCTCCGAGGCGCCGACCAGCGCGCCGAGCGAGACCCCCACCGCCACGGAGCCCACCCAGGAGCCCGCGAAGCCGAAGGGCACCACGATCGACATCACCTTCAAGGGTGGGAAGGTCACCCCTGACGGAGTCGTGAAGAAGGTGGAGGCAGGCAAGCCGTTCACCCTGCACGTGGTCGCTGACGAGGCCGGCGAGCTGCACGTGCACAGCTCCCCGGAGCAGGAGATCGCCTACCCCGCGGGCACCTCCGACCACAAGCTCACCATCGACAAGCCCGGAGTGGTCGAGGTGGAGTCCCACGACCTCCACCAGCTGGTCGTGCAGCTCCAGGTGCGCTGAGCCCCGTGACCGGCGAGGTGGTCGGCCTGGTGCCGGCCGTTGTCCCGATGCACGGGCTGGGGGGCGCCAAGGACCTGCCCCTCCCCCTCGACCTGGCCGTCGCCGCAGCGATCGCCGCGCTGGTCGTCTCCTTCTGCGTCCTCGCCCTGGCCTGGCGCAAGCCCCGCTACGAGGACACCCGCCGCGGCCGCCCCGCCCCGGCGGCGCTCGCCGGCGTGGTCGACAGCGGCTGGTTCGCCTGGACGCTCCGGGTCCTCGGCCTGGCGTTCTTCGGCTACGTCGCCTGGGCCTTGGTCTGGGGTCCCGACCTGGTCAACAACCCCGCGCTGGGCACCTTCTACGTGCTGGTGTGGGTGGGGCTGGTCCCCGCCTCGCTCCTCCTGGGCCCGGTGGTCCGCGCGTTCAGCCCGGTGCGCACCCTCAACCTGCTGCTCGCCAAGGTCACCGGAGGCGACCCCCGCGTCGGCCTGGTGACCTACCCGGCGAAGCTGGGCTACTGGCCCGCCGCGGCCGGCCTGTTCGCGTTCGTGTGGCAGGAGCTGGTCAACCCGCAGAGCGCCTACCTGGGCACGGTCCGGGTCTGGCTGGCCGGCTACCTCGCCCTGATGCTCATCGGTGCGGCCGTGTTCGGCGAGGAGTGGTTCGAGCGCGCCGACCCCTTCGAGGTCTACTCCAACCTGGTCGCGAAGCTCTCGGTGTGGGGCCGCGAGGACGGCCGGCTCGTCGTGCGCAGCCCCCTGGCCAATCTCGCGACGGTCGTCCCCCGCCCCGGCCTCGTCGCCGTGGTCGCGGTGCTGTTCGGCTCCACGGCCTTCGACAGCTACAAGGACACGATCCAGTGGCAGCGGTTCGTCCGCGACGTCGGGCTCGACTCGACGCTGGTCAACTCGGTCGCGATGCTGGTGTTCTGCCTGGTGGTCGCCCTCACGTTCTGCGTGGCGGCGATGTCCACCGGCGTCGACCGCACCGGCCCGCGCGCCGTACGCCGCCGCGAGCTGCCCGGCCGGCTGGCGCACTCGGTGATCCCGATCATCGTGGGCTACATGACCGCGCACTACCTGACCTACCTGCTCGAGCAGGGCCAGGTCACCCTGATCCAGCTCAGCGACCCGCTCGTGCGCGGCGACAACCTGCTCGGCACGGCGGACCTGTCGGTGAACTACTGGCTCTCGTTCCACCCCACGCTGCTCGCCGTGATCAAGGTGCTCGCGGTGATCACGGGCCACGTGGTCGGCGTGATCGCCGCCCACGACAGGGCGATCGCGCTGCTCCCCGCGAGGCACCAGGTCACCGGGCAGATCGGCATGCTGATGGTGATGGTCTTCTACACCGCCACCGGGCTCTACCTGCTGATGGGCGGCTTGTGACCTGCAAGCACCGAGTCGTGCACCTTGGCCACGGCGCGACGCAGCGCTGAGTCACCCAGCTCGGTGAGGGCGCGACCCGCCACCAGCGCCCGGTCGGTCGTGGCGCGGTCCTCGGGCAGGAAGTGCACCCCCGCCGGGCGCACGTAGCCCTCGACCATGCCGGTGATGTCGCGCCGGCTCCACCCCAGCGAGTCCCGCATCCGGTTGACCACCACCGTGACCGGCGCATCGGTGCTGTCGCGCAGCTCCACCAGGGTGCGCGCCAGTCGGGCCAGCCCGGTGGGCTCGGCGGTTCCGACCGCCACCACGTGGTCCGCGGCGCCGACGGCGTCCAGGGTGAGCTGGTTGCGCGACACGTGACGCCCCAGGTCGGCCTCGTCCTCGAGGCTGAACCCGGTGTCGACCACCACGTCGCCGACCTCGCGCGCACTCTCCAGGACGGCGTCGAGCACCCCCGGTCGTGCCTCCACCCAGCGGTCGGGACGGGGCAGGCCGGTGAGCACCTCGAAGTGGTCACCCACCCGGCGCCGGCAGCGCGCGAAGGCAGCCGCGTCCAGGGACCCGGCGTTGACCAGTCGGGCCGCCGCGAGCAGGCCCGAGACCTCGTCGAGGACCCCGAGGTGCTGCGCCACCGCCCCGCCGTGCGGATCCGCGTCCACCAGCACGGTGGGGTCGCCGCGGTGGGCGTGCTCAGCAGCGAGGCCGATCGCGAGCGTGGTGCGCCCCGGGGCGCCGGCAGGACCGTGTACGGCGACCAGCCGGCCGGACGCCTCGATGGGTTCCAGCCGGCCGTCGGCGACCGGCTCGGGGTCGATCACCAGCTCGCGGGAGCCGGCCGTGGCCACCGCGTCGGGCAGCTGATCGAGGTCGGCCCGGGGAACCACTGCCACCACCCCGATCCGGCCGAGCCCGTCCGCGTCCCCACCGACGGCGACGCAGCGCACGTCGTCGCGCAGCAGGCGCATCACCGCGTCCGCGTCGAGACCGCCCAGGTCCCCGGAGACCACCGCGACGTCGGCCTCCCCTGTCGCGGCGCTGGCGAGGAGGTCGGTCAGGTCCACGCACCGCTTGAGCACCACGCTGGCGTCGTCGTCGCCGAGCAGGCCCAGCGCCGAGGCCTCCCAGGGCTCGCCCGCGGCGGCGAGGAGGACGGTGACCCGCTCGGCCACCGGTTCAGCCCTTCCGGGCGATGACGACGCGTCCTTCGGACATGCTTCCCAGCGCGGACCCGAGGGCCGAGCTGCGGGAGTCGGGAACACCGACGATCACCTGGCGCGTCGTCTGGGGCGCGAGGGACTCGGAGCTGCGGGGCACCGCCACCACGACCACGTCGGTGAGCACCGGGGTGGCCCGGGGCCGGTCCTCCCCTGCGGCCGGAGCCTTGGGCGCGACCCAGACGTCGATCACCGAGCCCTGCCTGACCGTGGCCGGGAGGTCGTCGGCGACGACGCTGATCGGCACCTCGACCAGGCCCGCGTCATCGGTCGCGGCGTACGCCGAGCGCGGCAGCAGCTCCCCGGCGGAGACCGGACGGTTCAGGGTCGTGCCCACGGGGAGGTCGTCGTCGCTGGAGAGGTAGCCGTCCGCGGTGGCCTCGTCCGGGAAGCGCACCTCGCGCCGCTCCAGGTCGCCCGCCTCCACGGCGGCTCCCGCGGGGAGGCTGCGGCTCAGCGCCCACACCCCGACGGTGTCGTCGGCTGCCGCGAGCAGCCGCGCACCCAGCACGACCGAGCCGGTGACGAGCACGATCCCGAGGACGAGCCGGGGGCTTCGCCAGCCCGGCGGACGGGGCCGCACCGCGCGTGGTGCCCCGGTCTCCTGCTGCAGCACCGTCGTCATCGCGTGTGCCCCTTCCTCGGTGGAGCCATCCACAGGCAACGTGTGTCGTCCGCTCGCAACCGCACGTGAACACTGGCACAGTGGGGCACATGAGCGCGACCCCGAGGTTCTTGCAGCTTGCCGACGTGGCGGAGATCCTAAACACCTCGAGCGCACAGGTCTACGCACTCGTCCGCCGCAAGGAGCTGCGTGCCCTCAAGATCGGGGGGCGGGGTCAGTGGCGGGTCGAGGCCAGCGAGCTCGAGGCCTACATCGAGCGGGCGTACGCCGACGCCGACCGGTTCGTGGACGAGCACCCGTTCGTCGAGGGGTCAGCGACCGCCAAGGACTGAGGTCCGCTCACTCGGTGCGCCCCTGGAGCGCAGCGACGGCCATCACCGGCACGACCTGCACGCTACGGCTCTCCCCCTCGCCCACGTGCAGCTCGAAGAAGTCCCTGCCCACGCGCCCGACCCGGCCCTGGGAGTGATGGGCGTCGGCGAAGTGCACCTGGCAGCTCTCGTTCACGCTCGACATCCGTCGGAGCACCGCGCGCAGGCTGAGCCGGTCCATCACGGTCCAGGTCTCCTCGCTGTCGGCTCGTGAGGACAGGCCGGAGAGGGTGGCGACCCCGTCGCGGCGCACGATCCACTCGGCGCTGTGGTCGACCAGGAGCAGCCAGTCCTCGCCGACCCTGGCCAGCCGCCCGGCCACCTGGGCACCGCCCACCAGGCGCATCCGCAGGTGCATCCCGACGGAGGCGTGCAGCCGGGCAGCCAGGGTGATCCGTGAGTACTCCGCGACGCTGAGGTCCGCGACCTCCGCGTCACGCTCCGCGAGCTGCAGACCCGTGGCCTGCTGTTCGAGGTCCTCGAACACCGCGAACATCGACTCTTCCCAACCCATGCCACCTGTGGTGCCCCTTCCCCGTCGGAGCAAACCGGCTGTGGACGAGCGATTGACACTGGTCTACTGCAGGCCTTGACTGATGCAAACGCAAGCAAACGGAAGCATCGAGCATGAAACAGATCCTCTTGCCGCGAACCAGGGCTGCCGGGCTGCTCCTGCTGAGCCTCGTCGCGGTGCGGGGTGTGGCGGCGCTGACCGAGTCGCTGCGCCACGCCGCCCCCGACGGGTTCGACCACCTGCTGGCCGCTGGCGCCGCCTGGATGCTGCTCGGGGCAGCTGCGTGGGGTGCGCTGCTGTGCGCGGCCGCCACCGTCGAGGCTGCCTCCGCGGGCCGGTTGCGCGCCACCGCATGGGTGGCCTGTCCGCCGTCGTTGCGCCGGGCGCTGCTGGCCGCAGTAGGGATCGCGCTGGTCGCCGCCCCCGGGTCACCGGCCGCCGGCGCCGACCTGCGGCCCCCCGCCCGGCCCACGGGTGGCGTCGTCGAGGTCCGCGAGCGGGTGCTGGTCCGGCCGGGCGACGCGCTGTGGCGGATCGCAGAGCGTCGCCTCCCGGCTGACGCCCGTACGGCGGAGGTCGCCGCCCTCGTGGAGCGGGTCCACCACCGCAACCGACACGTCATCGGACCCGACCCGGACCTGATCCGGCCAGGACAGCGACTGGTCGTCCCAGCAACCGCCCACGAGTCCAGCCGTCACCACCAGGAGTAGCCATGACCATGCCCGCCCACCGGTCCTCAGGCCCCCACCCCGTCCCGCTCGCCAGCGTGCAGGGCACCCTCGCGCTCGCCTACGACACCCCGGTCCGGCCCACCCGCGCGGCCGGCCTGCGGGTGCTCCCGGGGCAGCGTGCCGAGCTCGAGGCCTTCGCGCACCGGTTCGCGAGCGCGGTCGTGGAGGTCGTCGGCGGCGACCGGGGTCCGAGCCAGTTGCTGCGGTGGACCACCGAGAGCGTCTACGCCGACCTGCAGCGGCGGGCGGCGCTGCTCGCCCGGACCACGCCCGGGGACCGGCGGATGCGCCGGCTGCGCAGCCAGGTGCGCAGCGTGCGCGTGTTCTGCCCGTCCGCCGGTGCCGCGGAGATCAGCATCCACGTCCGGCACGGCGAGCGCTCACGCGCCATCGCTGCCCGCATCGAGCACCTCGGCGGTCGCTGGTGCTGCACCGCGCTGGAGTTCGGGTGACTCGGGCTGACGATCCCGCAGCCGGGGACGTTAGCTGCGCTCGATCTCCCCGGCGGCGACCCACCGCTCCACGGTCGCCCAGCCGCCTGCCTCGCCCAGCCAGGTCACGCTGATCACGCGGCCCTCCCACTGCGTCGCCCCGCGTCGCCACTCCACCAGCAGGCTCGGTTCACCGTGCACGTGGCAGTGCCGGGCGGGACTCGGGGGACGCCCCGGGGGACGCTCAGGGTCCGGCGGCACCGCCGCCGGAGCGGGGCGCAGGGTCCGGTTGCGGTCCGCGAGCGTGCCGTGGTCACTGGTGCCGTAGCCGCCGCGCATGGTCTTCCTGCCTCCATCGGTCGCGACCCCGGCTCCGAGCATACGGCGCACCGCGACGTGACCGTGACTCAGCCGCCGGTGCCGAGCAGGCTCAGTCGCCGGTGCGCAGCAGCGCGTGCAGCCAGGGCCAGTCCTCGGCCAGCACGGGGTGCAGCCGCAGGCCGGAGACCGCGTCCAGGTCGACCCAGGTGGTCCGTTCGGCCTCCCAGCTCGAGCCACCCGGCAGCTCCGGGTCCTCGGGCCGCGGCGTCTGCGCCAGGACGTAGGTGTAGCGCCACTCCGGGTGCTGGAGACCGGGCACGTCTCGCAGCACCGTGACGCCGCTCGCGTCGAGGCGGCTCTCCTCGTGGGCCTCGCGGAGGGCAGCCGTCGCCGGGTCCTCGCCGCGCTCGATCGCGCCGCCCATGAATGCCCAGGTGTTGCCCTGGTGGACCCGCGCCGAGCGGTGCTGCAGCACCACCCCGGTGCGACCGGGGTCGGTCAGCAGCAGCCCCGCCGCCCCGTAGCGTCCCCAGTGCTGACGACCGCAGGAACAACTGACGTACACCGCAGCGCCGTGCCTCTCCCCCGGCTCAGCCGGCCGGACGCGCGGTCAGGCCGGTCGGCCCGCCCGGAGCGCCGTGGCACTTCTTGTACTTCTTGCCCGACCCGCAGGGGCACTCCGCGTTGCGGCTGACCCCGGCGTAGGGGTTGTCCGCGTTCGTGACCGTGCCGGGCTCGGTGAAGACCTCGGCGTCGCCGTCCTCGCTCGGTGCCGTGTAGGTCAGGTTCTGCGGCGCCTTGGGCGTCTGCAGTCCCTTGGCCCTGACGCTCGGCACGTGGGCGTGGCCGTCGTGGACGTGGACGTGCTGCGCGGCCTCGAGGGTGTCGGTGACGGCGTTGGCCGCCACCAGCTCCTCCTCGTCCTCGTCGTCGTCCTCGTCGTCGTCGACCTGGACCTCGAGGTTGAACAGGAAGCCCACGGTCTCCTCGCGGATGCCTTCCTTCATGGCGTTGAACATGTCGAAGCCCTCGCGCTGGTACTCCACGAGCGGGTCGCGCTGCGAGTACGCCCGCAGGCCGATGCCCTCGCGCAGGTAGTCCATCTCGTAGAGGTGCTCGCGCCACTTGCGGTCGAGCACGGAGAGCATCACCTGGCGCTCGAGCTCGCGCATCACCTCCGAGCCCACCTCGGCCTCGCGGGCCTGGTAGGCCTTCTGCGCGTCGGCCTGCAGGTCGGCGACCAGGGTCTCGCGGTCCATGCCGTCGCGACCGCCGGCCTCACGCTCGAGGTCCTGGTAGCGCAGCGAGATCGGGTAGATGGACTTCATCGCCTCCCACAGCGCGTCGAGGTCCCACTCCTCGGGGAAGCTCTCGGTGGCTGCGGTGACGTAGGTGGCGATGGTGTCGTCGATCATCGTGACGACCTGGTCGTGCAGGTCGGCACCCTCGAGCACGGCCCGGCGCTCGCCGTAGATGACCTCGCGCTGACGGCTCATCACGTCGTCGTACTTGAGGACGTTCTTGCGGGAGTCGAAGTTCATCGCCTCGACCTGCGACTGCGCGGACTGGATCGACTTGGTCACCGACTTGTTCTCGATCGGGACGTCGTCGGGGACCTTGAGAGCGAGCAGCACGCGCTCGACCCAGTCGGACTTGAACAGCCGCATCAGGTCGTCGCCGAGCGAAAGGTAGAACCGGGACTCACCCGGGTCACCCTGACGCCCGGAGCGTCCACGGAGCTGGTTGTCGATCCGGCGCGACTCGTGCCGCTCGGTGCCCAGCACGTAGAGCCCACCGGCCTCGGTGACCGCGTCGTGCTCGGCCTTCACCTGCGCGGTGATGCGCTCGAGGGTCTCGGGCCACGCCGCGTTGTACTCCTCGGCGTTCTCGACCGGGTCGAGCCCGCGGTCGCGCAGCTCCTGGTCGGCGAGGAACTCCGTCGAGCCACCCAGCATGATGTCGGTGCCTCGACCGGCCATGTTGGTGGCGACCGTGACGGCGCCCCGGTGACCGGCCATCGCGACGACCTTCGCCTCGTCGGCGTGCATCTTGGCGTTCAGCACCGAGTGCGGGACGCCCTTGCGCTTGAGCAGGCCGGAGAGTCGCTCGGACTTCTCCACCGAGGTGGTGCCCACCAGGACCGGCTGGCCCTTCTTGTGACGCTCGGCGATGTCCTCGACGACCGCGTCGAACTTCGCCTCCTCGGTCCGGTAGATCAGGTCCTTCTGGTCGATCCGGGCCATCGGCCTGTTGGTCGGGATCGGGACCACGCCGAGCTTGTAGATCTTGTCGAACTCGGAGGCCTCGGTCATCGCCGTACCGGTCATGCCGGAGAGCTTCTCGTAGAGGCGGAAGTAGTTCTGCAGGGTGATCGTGGCGAGGGTCTGGTACTCCTCGCGGACGGTCACGCCCTCCTTGGCCTCGATCGCCTGGTGGAGGCCGTCGTTGTAGCGGCGACCCGACAGGATGCGGCCGGTGTGCTCGTCGACGATGAGGACCTCGTCGTCGATGACGACGTACTCCTTGTCGTTGCGGAACAGCTCCTTGGCCTTGATCGAGTTGTTCAGGAACGAGATCAGCATGGTGTTCGCGGACTCGTAGAGGTTCTCGATGCCGAGGTAGTCCTCGACCTTGGTGATGCCCGGCTCGAGGATGGAGACGGTCCGCTTCTTCTCGTCGACCTCGTAGTCGACGTCCTTGGTCAGCTTGGTCGCGACCTTCGCGAACTCGGCGTACCACTCCACCTCGTCCTGGGTCGGGCCCGAGATGATCAGCGGCGTGCGCGCCTCGTCGATCAGGATCGAGTCGACCTCGTCGACGATGGCGAAGAACGGCGCGCGCTGGACACAGTCCTCCAGCGAGTTGGCCATGTTGTCGCGCAGGTAGTCGAACCCGAGCTCGTTGTTGGTGGCGTAGGTGATGTCGGCGTTGTAGGCGACGCGACGCTCGGCGGGGCGCATGTCGGGCAGGATCACGTCGACGGTCAGGCCGAGGAACTGGTGCACCCGGCCCATCCACTCCGCGTGGTACTTGGCGAGGTAGTCGTTGACCGTGACGACGTGGACGCCCTTGCCGGCGAGCGCGTTCAGGTACGCCGGAAGGGTCGAGACCAGGGTCTTGCCCTCACCGGTCTTCATCTCGGCGATGTTGCCGAGGTGGAGCGCCGCGCCACCCATGATCTGCACGTCGAAGTGCCGCTGGCCGAGCACGCGCTTGGCGGCCTCGCGGACGGTGGCGAACGCCTCGGGCATGATGTCGTCGAGGGTCTCCCCCTTGGCGAGCCGGTCCTTGAACTCGTCGGTCATCGCGCGGAGCTCTTCGTCGGACATGGCCACGAAGTCGTCCTCGATGGCGTTGACCGCCTTGGCGATGGCCTCGAGCTGGCGCAGGATCTTGCCCTCGCCGATGCGCAGGACCTTGTCGATCAGCGACACGCGGATAACTCCTGGGGAACTTGGGGGTGGGACCTTCACTGGGGTCGTGGCCGGGCGCGACTGAGCGTCACGGCTGGGCCCTTCAAGTATCGTAACGCTCCGGGGTGGAGCATTGTTTCAATCCGACTCACCCAGCGGGTACGGCGCTTCCGGCGATCACCCACGACGAGGGACCGCGCACCCCGTCGGGGAAGTGGAACCGGTCGATCTCCGTGATCGCGAATCCCGCCCGGCTGATCGCCGACTCGGTGTCCCGGGACAGGCGGCACCCGCCACCGAGCAGCGGCCACACCGTCGAGTCCAGGACCCGCTGCAGCCGGCGGATGCGCGGCTCCTCGGCACGGACGTGCTCGAGGAACTGCAGCTGGCCACCGGGCCGCAGCACCCGCCGGGCCTCGGCGAGGGCCGCCGGCTGGTCCACCGAGCAGAGCACGAGGCTGAAGACGACCGCGTCCGCGGTGCCGTCACCCAGGGGCAGGTCGTCGGCCACCGCGTCGTGGAGCTCGACGCGCTCCCCCGTGCGGGCCGCCGCCTTCGCCCGCAGGTAGGGCTCGGGCTCGACGGCCACGATCCGCTGGACCTCCGCGGGATAGAACCCGAAGTTCGCCCCGTCGCCGGCCCCGACCTCCACCACCGTCCCGCTCAGGCCCGCCAGCACCCGCCGGCGGAGGGCGTCACCGCCCTGCTTGGCGATGCCGGGCGCGATCACCCGGCTGTAGAGACGGGCGAAGAAGGGGTGCCGGACCACGCTCATCACCCCACCCTGCACCATTCGCGCACCGGCGCGCTGCTCACGCAGGCCCGGTGGACGGCCCGGTGGAAAGCTCGGCGGCCAGCGCGGGAGCGAGGTCGCCCCGGGGGTCGACGCAGACGTCCTCGAGCCCGAGCCAGCGCTGCAGCTCGCGCAGCTCCTCGGCCAGCTCGGCCGCGGTCTCGGCCGGCGCACCGGGCTCGGCGTACGCCGCCTTGACCAGCAGCCGGCCGGTGCGGCGGTCGGCCTTGAGGTCGACCCGGCCCACGATCCGGTCGCCGAGCAGGAACGGCAGCACGTAGTAGCCGTAGCGCCGCTGGGCCTCGGGCACGTAGATCTCGATGCGGTAGTGGAAGTCGAAGAGCCGCTCGGTGCGCTCGCGCTCCCACACCACCGGGTCGAAGGGACTCAGCACCGCGCGCGCGTCCACCCGCCGGGGCAGGGCCGCGTCGCGATGGAGGTACGCCGGGCGCTGCCACCCCTCGACCTGCACCGGCAGCAGCTCGCCGTCCTCGACGAGCTCGTCGACCGCGAGCCTGGCCGCCTTCTGGCCGGCCCCAGGCTGCATCTGGAGCCGGTAGTAGTCGGTCAGGCACCGCAGCGTGCCCACGCCGTGGCTGCGGGCAGCGCGGCGCACCAGCTCCTTGGTGGCGGCGAAGGCGTCCAGTGCCGGGGCCTCGAGGTGCTCGCGAGGGATCACCCGCTCGGCCAGGTCGTAGACGGGCTCGAAGGACGGGGTGCGCCGGGCGATCGCCAGGTCGCCGGTGAGGTAGAGGAAGTCCAGGGCCTTGCGGGCCTCCGACCAGTTCCATCCCCAGTGCAGCTTGGGCCCCCGCGGCTCGTCGTCGAGGTCGCGGGCGGTGGTGGCCCCCCGGTCGCGGACCTGCTCCAGCACGCCCTCGGCGAGTCCGGGGTTGGTCTGCAACCAGCCACCCCAACGCGGGCTGTCGCGGAAGCTGTCCATCCGGTGACGCATCACCGGCCACAGGTCGACGGGCATGAACGCCTGCACGTGCGCCCAGTACTCCACCATCCGGCGAGGGTGCTTCTCCGAGGCACGGGTGAGCAGCGCGGGGTCGTAGACGCCCATCCGGGAGAACAGCGGCATGTAGTGGGCCCGCTGGAGCACGTTGACCGAGTCGACCTGGAGCACCCCGGTGCGGGTCAGGGTGCGCGCGAAGGTGCGCATCGTCGGCACGGTGTGCCGGGGGTCCCGGAACCCCTGCGCGACCAGGGCGATCCGCCGCGCCTGCGCGAGGGAGAGCTGGTCGGTCGCCACGGGGCCGAGTATGCCCGGCAGCGCCGACAATGTGACGGCCGCCGGATCAGGGGATGTCGAGGAGCTTCTCGCGCACGGCGTACATGACCGCCTCCATGCGCGAGTGCAGCTGGAGCTTCTCCAAGATGTTGCGCACGTGGTTCTTCACGGTGTTCTCGCTGATGAACAGCTCGCGGGCGGCGTCGCGGTTGTTCATCCCGGTCGCGACGAGTCGCAGCACCTCGAGCTCGCGATCGGTCAGCTTCGGGATGATCACCTGCTCGCGGTCGGTGCGGGCCATCTCCTTGAACTCGTCGATCAGCTTGACCGCCATCGACGGGCTGATCAGCGACTGCCCCTCGGCGACGACGCGGACCGCCTGCGCGACCTCGTCGATGGAGGAGTCCTTGAGCAGGTAGCCCGACGCGCCGTTCTTCACCGACTCGTAGAGGTCACCCTCCTCGTCGCTGACCGTGAGCATGATGATCTTGACGCTCGGCACGAGCTCCTTGATCTGGATGCAGGCCTGCAGCCCGGAGCGCTTGGGCATGCGTACGTCGAGCAGCACCACGTCGGGCACCGTGGCCACGATCAGGTCGGTGGCGCTGATGCCGTCGCCCGCCTCACCGACCACCTCGATGTCGGGTTCGACGCCGAGCAGCATCGTCAGTCCACGGCGGAAGAGCTCCTGGTCGTCGACGACGACCACACGCACTGGCTCGTCATGGGCAGGGGTGGCATCGGCGACCATTCGGTCACTATGGCAGAGGTTGGCCCGAATGGGTACGGGATGGACTATCCCGGCGTGGTCCTTTCGGACCACGCCGGGAGTAGTCACCGAGGTTCTGGTGGGGCTGGTGGGGCGGTCAGCTGACGTCGAGGGTGATCACGCCGTAGTCATAACCGCGTCGGCGGTAGACCACCGAGGGACGCTCGCTCTCCTTGTCCACGAACAGGAAGAAGTCGTGACCGACGAGCTCCATCTCGTAGAGCGCCTGCTCGAGGTTCATCGGGGTCGCGGCGTGGGTCTTCTCCCGGACCACCAGCGGGCCGTCGCCGGTGACCGTCACCGGACCGACCTTGTGCTCGATGGCCGTGTCCTCCTCGGTCTCCTCGGCCGGCACGGCGGTGCGCGCCATCGCCTCACCCAGTGATTCGGGCTTGCGCTGTCCGCGGTGCACCTTGCGCCGGTCCGCGGCCTTGCGCATCTGGGAGGCCATCTTGTCCAGCGCCAGGTCCAGTGCAGCCATCTTGTCCTCGGCGCAGGCCTCGGCACGGACGATGGGCCCGCGGGACTTCGCGGTCAGCTCGATCCGTACGGCGCGCTCGGGCTCGCGAGCCCTGGCTTCCTTCTCGACGAGTACATCGACGCGGATGATCCGGTGGTCGTGCTTCTCCAGCCGACTGAGCTTCTCCTCGGCGTGCTGGCGGAACCGATCGGACACCTCGCAGTTACGAGTGCTGACCACAACATCCATCGCTGACCTCCTGTAGTTCACACGGCTTGAAACGCTCGATGCCGAACGTCCCGGAACGTCCTGGGGGGTTGACCTGACGGTAGTCGGCGCCTCCTGAAAGCGGTAGGGCGCCCCCCTCCGACGAGACTGGCGCTCACGGTGGGTGCGGGAGCCGCTTGCGTGTCGCGGCCACCGTGGCCACTGCTCGGACCGTGAGGCCCGAGTCCTCAAGGGCGCGCTGCGCCTCCCGCACCGTCGCCCCGGTGGTGAGCACGTCGTCGCAGACCACCAGCGAGACCGGCTCGGGCCGGCGGGCCAGCGCGGACCGGGCGGCCGTCCGGACCCGCATCGAGCCGGCCAGGTTGACCGACCGCTGCCCCGCGCTCAGGCCGGCCTGGTCGCGCACCGGGCCGCACTGCTCCAGGACCAACGCGGTCCGGACGCGCGCCCCGCCAGCCCGCAGGAACCGCGCCGCAGCACGGGTGAGGCGCAGCACCGGGTCGTGGCCGCGTTCACGAACCACGGCGCCGCGGGAGGGCACCGGGACCAGCAGCGTGGCGACGGCCGGATCCACCGCAAGGGCGGCCGCGCTCGCGAGCACCGTGCCGAGGGGTTCGGCCAGGGAGAACACCGCGTGCTCCTTGTGGGCGAGGACCATGGCGCGCAGCAGGTCGTCGTACTCCCCCGCGGCGAAGCACGCCGCCAGGCCCGGCGGACACGGCGTGGGCCGTACCGGGCGCCCGCCCTGCGGCAGCCGGGAGCGGCACCGGGCACACAGCGACCGGCCCGGGGCGGCGCAGCCCACGCACGCAGCGCCGTGCACCAGGTCGAGCCAGGCGTCGAGCACCCGCCGATCCTGGTCCTCGCCACGTCGCCGCCGCGCTGGGCCGCGGACCCTGTGGAGCCAGGCGTCCCGGGCGAGGGGTGTGGACGCCCTCCGGTCAGGGGGCGTACGCCGCGGCAGCGACCTTCGAGCTGGTCCGGGGCCAGCTGCCGTTCTCGCTGAGCGTGTAGAGCCGCTGGGCGGGCGTGACCAGGCGCAGCGGCACGTTCTCGTCCGGGGAGACCACCATCGCCTGGGCCGCGCCGCGGAAGACGTTGGGCTCGATCAGGTCGCGGTGCGTGGGTGACCCGTCCGTGGACAGGAAGCTCACCTGGCTGGTCTCCGCACTGGGGCGGCTGAGCACCGCGAGGGTGCCGGGGTCGCGCCAGCCGAGGTCGAGGATGCGGGCGTTCTCGGGGACCTTCGCCGTCAGGGACCGGGTGTCCCCTGCTCCCGAGACGATCCCCTCGTCGGTGCGCAGGATGTCGATCACCCGCACCTGCGGGGCGGGGAGGCCGGCGTACGCCACCGCCATCCGGCTGCCGTCCCGGGCGACGGAGAACGCGGCCACGTCGGCACCCGTGACGCCGGGGACCCTCAGCGGGCGGACCCGGCCCTCGCTGACCAGGTACACGCGGGCACCACGGGGGGTCCGGTCGACCAGCCACAGGTCCCCGAACATGTCGAAGGAAGGTCGCAGCACGTCGGTGCCCCGCACCAGCGGGCTCGACACGGCCGACCCCTTCGTCCCGCCCTCGGTGCCCGCCACATAGACGCTGCTGCCGCTGCCGGAGACCGCGGCGATGCGCTGCGGCGGCTCGCTCACCGCGAAGCTGCGCATCGAGAAGCCGGGCCGCCCGAACGGCCCTCCCACGCCGGCACTGCCCTTCGAGTCCGGGGAGAGGTCGACCACTCGGTTGCCCCGCAGCGCCCACAGCTGGGCGCGCGAGGGGCCGGCGGCGTCGTACTCGGGGCCCGAGGTCACCGAGGCGTCGACCCGTCCGCCGGGCAACGGCACGGGAGCACCGTCGACGGTGATCCGGACCCTCTCGATGCCGGGCACCTGGCGCAGCGTCCAGGCGAGCTGGTCCACGGCCCGGGAGAGCTCGGCCGGCGAGGCGCGGAGCAGCTCTCGGGACAGCGGCACCTCCGCGACGCCGCTCTCGGTCACCACGACGGACAGGTCCAGGCCCGTCCGCGACGGCAGCGCGGACCGGCTGATGTCGTCCAGCGCCTCCCCCGGCCCGGCGAGCAGGCCGCGGACGAGGTTGGTCGCCGTCTGCTCCCCCCGCGGGATGAACACCGGGTCCGGCAGCAGCGTCTTCCCGGTCTGGTCGAAGAAGTAGAGGTTGAACCGCGCGAAGCTCCGGTCGAAGAACGAGGTCGGGACGACCAGTGCGTTCACGGGGTTGTCGATCCGCCACTGCCCGTTCTCGGAGACCAGCGAGAGGTCGAGGCTCTCCGATCCCGCCGGCGGACCCGCTCGCCAGGCGCCGCGCGCGTCGAGTCGCTGGGTGTCGGCCAGCCGGACGGTGACGCCGCTGGGCACCGGCTCCACGGAGTAGGCGTCGTAGACGATCGTGCCGCGCTGCGGCTGCCAGGTGGCCTTGGCGCGCTCGGAGAGGAACCCCCGGGCGATGGAGGTGCTCAGCGGGTTGGCCTGCATCGCGACCAGGAAGCCCGAGACGATCGACTCCGGGCTGCCGTCCGCCGAGGGACCCGGCGGGCTGAAGTAGGGCGCGTCCTGGGGTCGGTCCGGGAGGTCGGCGGGGCTGCGGCGCACCTCGCCGGACTCGGGCAGGCTGGCGCAGCCCGCGAGGCTGCCGGCCAGCACCAGCAGGACCACGAGAAGCGTGCGCAGACGTGCGACCGAGCTCATCCGACCCCCTGCCGGATGTCCTTGGGAACGAGCGGGAGCGGGCTGTGCGTCAGCGGGGCGCCGGCCTGCCGGGGCAGCGTCAGCCGGAACTGCGCACCGCCGCCAGGTGTGCCCCAGGCCTGCAGCCAGCCGCCGTGCAGGCGGGCGTCCTCCAGGGCGATCGCGAGCCCGAGGCCGGTGCCGCCGGTGGTGCGGGCGCGTGCCGGGTCGCCACGCCAGAAGCGGTTGAACACCATCGAGGACTGTCCCGGCTGCAGGCCGACGCCGTGGTCGCGGACGCTCAGCGCTGTGGCCTCGTCGTCGCTCGCCAGCCGGATCGTCACGCCGGTCGAGTCGGCGTGGTCGATCGCGTTGGTGACCAGGTTGCGCACGATCCGCTCGACCCGGCGTACGTCGGCCTGCGCCATGAACATGCCTTCGTCCGCGATGCTCACCGTCACCCCGCGCTGCAGCGCCATCGGGGCGGTGGCCGCGACGACCCGCTGCGCGACGTCGTGGAGGTTGGTGTCCTCGAGCTCCAGCACGGCGGCACCGGCGTCGAAGCGGCTGATCTCGAGCAGGTCGGCGAGCAGGCTCTCGAAGCGGTCGAGCTCGGTCTGCAGCAGCTCCGCGGCCCGCCTGGTGACGGGGTCGAAGCTGTCCCGCGCGTCGTAGAGGACGTCGCCGGCCATCCGCACCGTGGTCAGCGGGGTGCGCAGCTCGTGCGAGACGTCGGAGACGAACGTGCGCTGGACGCGGGAGAGCTCCACCAGCTGGCGGATCTGGGACTGCAGGGCCCCGGCCATCTGGTTGAACGACATCGCGAGCCGGGCGATGTCGTCCTCGCCGCGCACGTGCATCCGCTCCTCGAGCTGCCCCGAGGCGATCCGCTCCGCGACCCGCCTGGCCAGCCGCACGGGGGTGATCACCTGCCGGGTGACCAGCAGTGCCACGCCGGCGACGAGCACCAGCAGGAGCAGCCCGGCGGTGAGCAACACACCACGCAGCAGCACCAGCGTGCGCTGCTCCTGGTCCATCGGGAACAGGTAGTACAGGGCGTAGCTGCCCCCGTTCGAGGGCAGCACCACGGTCGAGCCGACCGCCACCCCCGGCTGCGACCGGCGGGGCACGGCTCCGGAGTCGGCCGGGGTCGTGTAGCCGATGCGCGTGTAGGTCCAGGCCAGCCCGTCCTCGCTGCCCTCGACCCAGCGGCGCAGTGATTCCGGGACGCTGTCGGAGTCCACCGTGGGGGTGGTGCGGACGCCCGCCGCGTCGCTTCCCTCCCCCACCGGGCCCCGCACGACCACATCGAAGCCCTTCACCTCGCCGCGGGCCACCAGGCTCTCCACCAGCAGCCGCAGCTGGGTGTCGGGGTCGAAGTCGTTCCCGCCGGCCGACCCCAGGCGCTCGCGGGCGGTGGCGGTCTCGGTCCTGGCCTCGGCCACGGACGCATCGACGCGGCCCTTGACCAGCCCGTCGGTGATCTGCCGGAGCACCAGCCACCCGACCGAGCCGACCACCACCGCGCAGAGCACGACGATCGCGGTCACCACGCGGGTGCGCAGGGAACGGCGCCAGAAGGAGGCGACGGCGCCGGGGAGGCCTCGTAGTCGCGTCAGCAGCTCGGTCGCGCGTCGGCTAGCGGAGGGACGGCTCATCCGCCGCGCCCGCCTTGTAGCCCACGCCCCGGACCGTCAGCACGATCGTCGGGTTCTCCGGGTCGACCTCGATCTTGGCTCGCAGCCGCTGCACGTGGACGTTGACCAGCCGGGTGTCGGCGGCGTGGCGGTAGCCCCACACCTGCTCGAGCAGGACCTCGCGGGTGAACACCTTGCGCGGGTTCTGCGCCAGGCAGGCCAGCAGGTCGAACTCGAGGGGGGTCAGGGCGATCGGCATGCCGTTGCGGGTGACCGAGTGCCCGGCCACGTCGACGGTGAGGTCCCCGATGTGGAGGTCGTCGGGCGTGGGCACCTCGAAGCGGCGTACCCGCGCGCGGATGCGGGCGATCAGCTCCTTGGGCTTGAACGGCTTGGCGACGTAGTCGTCGGCCCCGGACTCGAGGCCGACGACCACGTCGATGGTGTCGCTGCGCGCGGTGAGCATCACGATGGGTACGCCGGACTCGGCCCGGATCTCACGGCACACGTCGATGCCGTCCTTGCCCGGAAGCATCAGGTCCAGCAGCACCACGTCGGGGCGGAAGGACCGGAAGGCGGCCATGGCCTCGTCGCCACGCGTGACGATCCGGCTCACGAAGCCCTCGTTGCGCAGCACGAGGGTGAGCATCTCGGCCAGGGCCGCGTCGTCGTCGACGACGAGGACCCGTGCCCGATCCACCACCTCCGGCTGCGCCACCCGACTACCCGTCAGTACCGGTAGTGCTCGGACTTGTACGGGCCCTCCTGCGGGATGCCGAGGTAGGCGGCCTGCTCCTCGGTGAGCGTGGTCAGCTTGACCCCCAGCGCGCCGAGGTGGAGCCGGGCGACCTCCTCGTCGAGGTGCTTGGGCAGCACGTAGACGCCGACCGGGTACTCCTCGGTCTTGGTGAAGATCTCGATCTGGGCCAGGACCTGGTTGGTGAACGAGTTCGACATCACGAACGAGGGGTGACCCGTCGCGTTGCCGAGGTTCATCAGCCGGCCCTCGGAGAGGATGATGATCGCCTTGCCGTTGGGGAAGGTCCACAGGTCGACCTGCGGCTTCACGTTCTTGCGCTCGGCGACGCCCGGCGCCTCGAGGCCGGCCATGTCGATCTCGTTGTCGAAGTGACCGATGTTGGCGACGATCGCGTTGTGCTTCATCGACTGCATGTGGTCGATGGTCACGACGTCCTTGTTGCCGGTCGAGGTGATGATGATGTCGGCCTGGGGCAGCACGTTCTCCAGGGTGTCGACCTGGTAGCCGTCCATGGCGGCCTGCAGCGCGCAGATCGGGTCGATCTCGGTGACGATGACCCGGGCGCCCTGGCCGCGCAGCGACTCCGCGCACCCCTTGCCGACGTCGCCGTAGCCGCAGACCACGGCGACCTTGCCGCCGATGAGGACGTCGGTGGCGCGGTTGAGGCCGTCGATGAGCGAGTGGCGGCAGCCGTACTTGTTGTCGAACTTGGACTTCGTGACCGAGTCGTTCACGTTGATCGCCGGGAAGAGCAGCGAGTCCTCGCGCATCATCTCGTAGAGGCGGTGCACCCCGGTGGTGGTCTCCTCGGTGACTCCCTTGACCGAGTTGGCGATCGGGGTCCAGTGGTCCTTGCTCTTCTCGAGCTGGGCGTTGAGCAGCTCGAAGACGATGCGCTGCTCGGTGCTGTGCGCGGTCGCCGGGTCGGGTGCGACCCCGGACTTCTCAGCCTGGACGCCGAGGTGGAGCAGCATCGTGGCGTCGCCGCCGTCGTCGAGGATCATGTTGGGGTGCTCGTCCCCGGGCCAGTCCAGGATCTCCTGGGCGCACTGCCAGTACTCCTCCAGCGTCTCGCCCTTCCAGGCGAAGACCGGGACGCCCTGGGGGTCCTCCGGGGTCCCGTTCGGGCCCACGACCACCGCGGCCGCAGCGTGGTCCTGGGTGGAGAAGATGTTGCAGGAGGCCCAACGGACCTCGGCGCCGAGCGCCACGAGGGTCTCGATCAGCACCGCCGTCTGGGTGGTCATGTGCAGCGAGCCCGCGATCTTGGCGCCGGCGAGCGGCTTGTCCGCACCGTAGCGCTCGCGCATCGCCATCAGGCCGGGCATCTCGTGCTCGGCGAGCTCGATCTCGATGCGGCCGTAGTCGGCCAGCGTGAGGTCGGCAACCTTGTAGTCCATCAGTGAAGTCCTTGTGTGCTGGGGGGTCGAGTGGTCAGCGCACCTGGGGGTGCGGCGGCGTCTGGCCACGATCTCGTGCGAAAGGCGCTCGGGGCAGTCTACTCAAGGCGACGCGCGGCGCCCAGCAGCCGCGAGCAAGGTCCGCGGCGCTAGGCTCGCGGGCGTGAGCGGTGGACTGTTCGGCCTTCTCGACGACGTGGCAGCACTGGCCCGGCTGGCGGCCGCCTCCGTCGACGACGTGGGAGCCGCGGCGGGCCGCGCGAGCGCCAAGGCAGCCGGAGTGGTCGTCGACGACACCGCGGTGACCCCTCAGTACGTCCACGGCGTCGCCGCCGAGCGCGAGCTGCCGCTCATCTGGCGCATCGCCAAGGGGTCCCTGCGCAACAAGCTGCTGTTCATCCTGCCCGCCGCTCTCCTGCTCAGCCAGTTCCTGCCGTGGCTGCTGACCCCGATCCTGATGGTGGGCGGCACCTACCTCTGCTACGAGGGCGCGGAGAAGATCTGGGAGCGGATCGCGCACCGCGGCGCCGCGGCGAAGACCGGCGCGGAGGAGCGGCCCGACGAGGACACCGTGGTGTCCGGTGCGATCCGCACCGACTTCATCCTCTCCGCCGAGATCATGGTGATCTCGCTGAACGAGGTCGCCGACGAGCCGTTCGTGTCCCGGGCCGCCATCCTCGTGGTGGTCGCGATCGCGATCACAATCCTGGTCTACGGCGTGGTCGCGGGCATCGTGAAGATGGACGACCTCGGCCTCTCCCTGGCCGGGCGGAGCTCCGCGGCGGTCCGCAGGATCGGCCTCGGCCTGGTGGCGGGGATGCCCAAGCTGCTGGCGGTCATCTCCGCCGTGGGGATCGTGGCGATGCTGTGGGTCGGCGGGCACATCCTGCTCGTGGGAGTCGACGAGCTCGGCTGGCATGCGCCGTACTCCCTGGTCCACGACCTCGAGCACGCCGCCCACGACTCCTGGCACGCGATGGGCGCGGTCCTGGGCTGGCTGACCAACACCGCCTGCTCGGCAGTGGTCGGCGTCCTGGTGGGCGCTGTGGTCGTCGCGGTGATGCACGTGCTCCCGTTCGGGCCGGGCAAGAAGGCCGGCGCTCACTGACGCCTCAGGCGTCGAGACCGAGCTGCAGGTACGTCGCGGTGTAGGTCCCCGTGGCGAGCATCGCGGCGTAGCGGGCGACGTCTCCCTCGGCCTGCGAGGAGATGGTCTCCACCCTGACGCCGTGGGCCTGGGCGGTCTCCTCGAGGAGGCGCCGCGTCTCGAGGACCGCCGGGTCGACGGCCCCGTCGTCGAGCACCACCAGCGCCGGGCGGCGCTCGAGGCCGCCGTCGGCGAACGGGTCGGCGAAGACGTCGGAGGGAGCGGTCGCCGCGAGGACGGGCAGCAGGTGCTCGGCGTCGGCCGCCAGCGCGGTGCGGCCGGTGGCCCGGCGTACGGACTCCGCGATCCGGCGACCGGCGCGGGCGGCCAGCACGGTCCCGCCCCAGAAGATCGGGTTCGAGTCCGCGATCCCGATCGCGAGGATCTTGGCGGGGTTCACCGCGATGTCGCGGTGCGGGCCGCAGGCGATCGCGATGTCGTCGAGCGCGTTCGCGACCACCTCGGGGTCGGTGCCCGGCCCGAGGTGGACCTGGTCGAGCAGTTCCAGGACCACCACCGCGACGGCCAGCTGGTCCCCCGTCTGGGTCGGCAGCAGCATCACGTCACGCCCCTGGGCGTGCTCGCCGACCAGGGATCTCGCCGGCGCAGCCACCACCAGCTGGCAGCCGCGGCGCACGGCCTCGGCCACGGCAGCGGCCGTCGCGGCGTCGGCTCCCTCGGGAGCCAGTACGACGACCAGGTCGAGGCTGCCGGCCCAGCCCGGGAGCCCGGGGCCGGGCCACGCCACGAAGGGGACGGGACACACCGGTTCCAGCACCGCGCGCAGCAGCCGGGAGTCCGGACCTGCGGCCACCACGGCCCGGGGACGCTCCTCGGCGAGGCGGGCGACGGCCGGGGCGACCGCCTCCTGGGCGGCCAGCGCCTCGCGGCGGACCCGCGCACCTCCCTCGGCCAGGTGGCGCAGCCGCGCGTCCACGCGGGCCAGGGCCCGCTCGTCGTCCAGGAGGCCGTCGTCGAAGCTCATCCCGGCTTGCGGGCCTCGTCGACCAGCAGCACCGGGATGTTGTCGCGCACGGGGTAGGCCAGGCCGCAGCCGACGCAGACCAGCTCCTCGGCGGCCTCGTCGACCGCGAGCGCCTGCCGGCAGGCCGGGCAGACGATCACGTCGAGGAGATGGCTGTCCAGATTCATCACTTGCTCCTTCTGATGATGGCGAGCGCAGCATCGCGAACCTGCGTCATCGTGTCAGCGTCCGTACCCTCCGCGTTGAGTCGCAGCAGGGGTTCGGTGTTGGACGCGCGAACATTGAACCACCAGTCCTCATGGGTGACGCTGAGCCCGTCGAGGTGGTCGACCTCCACGTCGTCTCGCCCGCTCCAGGTCTGCTCGAGCTCGTCGAGGACGGCCTGCTGGTCGAGCACCTCGGAGTTGATCTCGCCGCTCGCGACGTGGCGGGCGTAGGGACCCATCACCTCGGACAGGGGCGCGCTGCTCTCGGCCAGCGCGGCCAGGGCGTGCAGGGCCGCGAGCATCCCGGAGTCGGCGCGCCAGAAGTCGCGGAAGTAGAAGTGCCCTGAGTGCTCCCCGCCGAACACGGCACCGGTCTCGGCCATCTGCGCCTTGATGTAGGAGTGGCCGACGCGGGTGCGCACCGGGACCCCGCCGAGCTCGCGCACGATCTCGGGGACCCCACGCGAGGTGATCAGGTTGTGGATGATCGTGGCGCCGGGGGCCTTGAGCAGCTCGCGGGCCGCGATCAGGGCGGTCAGCACGCTGGGGCTGACCAGCTCGCCGCGCTCGTCGACCAGGAAGCACCGGTCGGCGTCCCCGTCGAAGGCCAGGCCGATGTCGGCGCCGGTCTCGAGGACCTTGGCCTGCAGGTCGACCAGGTTGGCCGGCTCGATCGGGTTCGCCTCGTGGTTGGGGAAGGTGCCGTCGAGCTCGTAGTACAGCTCCTCGACCTCGAGGTCGACCTCGCCGAGCACGGCAGGGGCGGTGAGACCGGCCATCCCGTTGCCGGCGTCGACGACCACCTTGAGCCGGCGGCCCTTCACCGGCGCCAGGCCGAGGAGGTAGGCCGCGTAGTCGCCCAGCACGTCCTGCTCCACGACGGCGCCCGGCCGCTCCGCCGTGAGCGTCTCGCCCCCCGCAACCCGGTCCCGGATCTCCATCAGCCCGGTCTCCTGGCCGATCGGTGCGGCGAACGCGCGGCACATCTTGATGCCGTTGTACTGCGCGGGGTTGTGGCTCGCTGTGAACATCACGCCGGGCTGCTCCAGCCGTCCGGAGGCGAAGTAGAGCTGGTCGGTCGAGGCGAGGCCGATCAGCGTCACCTCGGCACCGGCCAACGCGGCACCCTCGGCGAAAGCCCGGGACATGCCGGGCGAGGAGGGGCGCATGTCGTGGCCGACCACCACGCGATCGGCGCCGGTCACCGCGACGAAGGCGTTGCCCACCCGACGGGCGAGGTCGTCGTCGATCTGGTCCGGCACCGTGCCGCGGACGTCGTAGGCCTTGAAGATCGCGGCGAGATTGGCGGGGTCGCTGGTCTTCGGCATGCGCAGACCCTACCCATCGCGCCGCCCGTGGGCAGGTGCCGCCTCAGTCCTCGGAACGCAGCGCGCGCAGGTGTCCGCGGCGGGTGCCCTCAGGCTGCTGGGGCGGGTTGAGCGGGACCTCGACCGGCTTGGGCTGGGCGGCCTCGCGGACCGCGTCGGCCAGCGCGAGCAGGTCGTCGGAGGTGGGCCCCTGGTGGTCGTCGTTGGCCAGCCGGAGCACCTCCCACCCGCGAGGGGCGGAGAGCCGTTCGCTGTGCCGGTCGCACAGGTCGTAGGCGTGTGGCTCCGCGTAGGTGGCCAGCGGGCCCACGACCGCCGTCTGGTCGGCGTAGACGTAGGTCAACGTCGTGATGGCAGGGCGCCCGCAGGCAGTACGCGAACAACGACGAAGGAGACCCACGGCGTGAGGTTACAACTCCCCGGACGGTTGGCCCATTAGGCTCGCGGTCGTGGAGAATCCCTCACCCAGAATCGGGGCGGTCCCCGACGGGGAGCTCGCCGGAGCCCGGCGCGCAGGCTTCCTGCACGACCGGCGTGGTCGTGGGATGCGTGGCCCGGCCTTCGGACCCGGCGCCCCCGGCGGCCCGGTCCCCGCCCAGCGGTCGGCGCGGGAGCGCTTCGACCAGATCGCGGTCGAGGTGATGAACGACGTCGAGTCACGGTGGACCGAGGAGCTCGCCCTGGTCGAGCTCGCGGTAGAGGACATCCCCGTGCTGCCGAGCACCTGGGTGGCCCCGCGGGTCCCGTTGGCCTCGCTGGTGCCGGCGACGCCGACGACGCCGGCCAGGCTGGTGCTGTTCAGGCGGCCCCTGGAGCACCGGGCCGAGACCCGCACGGACCTCGAGGCACTGGTGCTGACCGTCGTGGTGGAGCAGCTCGCGGACTACCTCGGGGTACCGGCCGAGGACGTGCACCCCGACTACGAGCCCTGAGTCACCCGAGCCTGGGTCCACGAGCTTGGGCGGGAAGGCCGGAGCCCGCCCGCCGGCCTCAGACGGCTTGCTTCTTCAGCTTGCGGCGCTCCCGCTCCGAGAGCCCGCCCCAGATGCCGAAGCGCTCGTCGTTCTCCAGCGCGTACTCCAGGCAGTCCTGGCGCACCTCGCAGGTCAGGCAGACCTTCTTGGCCTCCCTGGTGGAGCCGCCCTTCTCCGGGAAGAACGCCTCTGGATCGGTCTGAGCGCACAGCCCGCGCTCCTGCCATCCAGCGTCTTCGGAATCGCCCTCGAGCAGATACAGTTCGCGCACGGTGTTTGCCCCTATTCGACCCTTCGATCCTGACGGACCGAGTTACTAATCACACTGGTGTGATTACATGCCTGTCGTACCCCTGAAGTCAAGCGAAAGTCTGGTATTGGACCAACTGGTCCACACTTGAGAACATGTCCGAATCCCCCCTGAGCACCCCCGGCGGCGGCCCTGACCGCCCCTCCTCGCGCCCTGACCAGGGCTCCCGTCCACTGCCCAGCAGTATCACCGTTTTGTCCGGTGGTGTCGGCGGTGCCCGTTTTCTCCAGGGCCTGCTTCGACTGGTGGAGCGCACCGGTTCGGACACCTCGGTGACCGTGATCGCCAACACCGCCGACGACATCTGGGTGCACGGCCTCAAGGTCTGCCCGGACCTGGACACGGTGATGTACACCCTGGGCGACGGTATCGACACCGATCGCGGCTGGGGGCGGCGGGAGGAGACCTGGAACGCCAAGGACGAGCTCGCGGCGTACGGCGTGGAGCCGACCTGGTTCGGTCTCGGCGACCGTGACATCGCCACCCACCTTGTCCGGACCCAGATGCTCGAGGCCGGCTTCCCGCTCAGCGCGGTCACCGCGGCACTGTGCCGCCGCTGGCTGCCCGCCACCGAGGCCGGCGCCCTCACGCTGCTGCCGATGACCGACGACCGTGTCGAGACCCACGTGGTGATCGACGACCCGGACACCGACGAGCGACGCGCGGTGCACTTCCAAGAGTACTGGGTCCGTCACCACGCCGAGGTGCCCGCGTACGGCGTCGTGCCGATCGGGCTCGCCGAGACCCGGCCGGCTCCCGGCGTGGTCGAGGCGATCACGGGCGCGGACCTCGTCCTGGTGCCTCCGTCGAACCCGGTCGTCTCGATCGGCACGATCGTGGGAGTGCCCGGGATCAGGGAGGCCCTCGTGGCGACCTCGGCACCCGTGGTGGGCGTCTCCGGCATCATCGGCTCGGACCACGTCCACGGGATGGCCCGCCAGCTGCTCGGCGTGATCGGCGTCGAGGTCTCCGCGGCCGGCGTCGCGGAGCACTACGGCGCCCGTTCCGGCGGCGGCCTGCTCGACGGCTGGCTGGTGGACACCGTCGACGAGGCGAGCGTGGACCGGGTGCAGGCCAGTGGGATCCGCTGCCGCGCGGTCCCCCTGTGGATGACCGACCACGACGCCACCGCCGACCTGGTCGCGGCCGCGATCGAGCTGGCCGCGATCGAACCGGCCGAGACAGAAACAGGCGGTGCCTGATTGGAGGCCTGGGCCGTCGAGGGCATCGGCGAGATCACCGAGGGGACCGATCTCGGGGACCTGCTGCGTGGGCTCTCCGGGCGTGACGCCCTCCAGGACGGCGACATCGTCCTGGTCACGAGCAAGGTCGTCAGCAAGGCCGAGGGCCGGGTCCGCCGCGGTGACCGCGAGGCCGCTATCCGGGACGAGACCGTCCGGGTGGTGGCTCGCCGAGGACCCACCTCCATCGTGGAGAACCACCTGGGCCTGGTGATGGCGGCCGCCGGGGTGGATGCCTCCAACGTCGCCCCGGGGTACGTCGTGCTCCTGCCGGTGAGCCCGGACGACTCTGCCCGCACGCTGCGTGAGCGGGTCCGCGAGGAGGACGGCCCGAACGTGGCCGTGGTGCTCACCGACACCGCCGGCCGTGCGTGGCGACAGGGACAGACCGACATCGCCATCGGCGTCGCGGGCCTCGAGCCCCTCGACGACCACGCCGGGCGCACCGACTCCTACGGCAACCCCCTGGCGGTCACGGCACCTGCGGTCGCCGACGAGCTGGCCTCCGTGGCCGAGCTGGTCACCGGCAAGCTGGGCGCGCGACCCGTCTCGGTGGTGCGCGGCCTCGGCGAGCGGGTGCTCCCCGCCGGCGAGCACGGCCCGGGCGCCGGACCGCTGCTCCGCCCCCGCCAGCAGGACATGTTCGCCCTCGGTGCCCGCGAGGCGGTGGTCGCCGCCGTACGCGGGGTCTCCCCCGACTGCTTCGGCAGCGCGGCCACGTCCGAGGAGGTGCTGGAGGCGCTCGAGTCGTGCGGGCTGCAGGCCTCCACGCGAGGCGTCTCCATCCGGGTCCAGCTGCCGTCCGGGCAGCTGCGGGACGAGGTCGTGGCCGCCGAGCGGGTGCGCCTGGTGGCCCACGCGCACGGATGGCAGCCGCACAGCGACGTCGCCACGCCGGACCTCCACGGGGAGCACGTCATGATCTCACCCACCGCTCCGTAGACTCTCCGCGCACACCCCCCGATCAAAGGCTGGCCTCGAGTGGCAAAGAAGAACGAACGCGACAATCGGCGAGCGATCGCCGAGCAGCTCCGCAAGGAGCAGCAACGCAAGGAACGCAGGCGGAGCCTGCTGATCCTCGGTGCCTGCATCGTGGTCGTGCTCGGCCTCCTGGCCGCCGCTCTGATCCCCTACCTCCAGAACGAGCGCGAGGCGAAGAAGAACGCGGGCACTCCCCTGGCCGAGGTCGGCGCCACGACGTCCGCCGCCCAGTGCGACCCGGTGGTCAAGGAGGAGGCGACGGGGAACAACGACCACGTGAACCCCGGCACCAAGATCTCCTACCCGAAGGCGCCGCCCGCCTCCGGACCGCACTGGGGCAACTTCCTCCAGGGCTCGGAGATCCGCAGCTTCTACACCGTCGGGGACCGGCCCGAGGTCGAGCGCCTCGTGCACAGCCTCGAGCACGGCCACACGGTCCTGTGGTACGACGACAGCGTCAAGCCGGGCACGAAGATCTACCGCGAGGTCAAGGCGATCGCGGCGAAGTTCGACGGCGAGACCGACAAGTTCATCGCCGCCCCGTGGACGTCGAAGGACGGTGGCGCCTTCCCCGAGGGCAAGCACGTCGCGCTGACCCACTGGACCGGCCCGGAGAAGCAGCAGGGCATCAGGCAGTACTGCGCCGAGCCCTCCGGTGCGGTCGTGGAGAAGTTCATGGACGCCTACCCCGCCTCCGACGCACCCGAGCCCAACGCCCCCTGAGGCCGGCAGGAGCGGGCACCCGCTGACACGTCCTCTCGGATCAGGTCAGCTCCTGGTGCCCGCTCCGCTTCAGCTCGTCGACGACCGCCTTCACGTCCTGCGCGTGGGCGTAGGTGGTGACGAGCAGGGCGTCGCCGGTGTCCACCACCACGACGTCCTCGAGCCCGACGACAGCCACCGTGCGGCCCGTGGTGCTCACCACGAGGCCGCTGGCGTCGCGTGAGACGACGTGCGCCTGCTCGCCGACGAGCTTGATCCCCCCGGCAGCCTCGGGCGTCATCTCGGCCAGTGCCGCGAAGTCGCCCACGTCCTCCCAGCCGAAGGGACCCGGCACCATCGCGACCCGGCCGGCCGCCGCGGCGGGCTCGGCGACCGCGTGGTCGATCGCGATCCTGGTCAGGCTCGGCCACTGCGTCTCGAGCAGCGACGGGTCCGCCGCGATCGCCCGCAGCCCCGCGGCGAGCTCGGGGTGGTTCTCGGCCAGCAGGTCGAGCAGGGTCGCCGCCCGGACCAGGAACATGCCGCCGTTCCAGCGGTAGTCCCCGCTGCGCACGTAGGCCTCCGCACGCTCGGCGTCCGGCTTCTCCACGAACTCGGTGACCCTGCGCGCCGTGGGGAACCCGGGCAGCGGGTCGCTGCCGCGGATGTAGCCGAACCCGGTGGCGGCGTGGGTGGGCTCGATGCCGATGGTCACCAGCAGCCCCTGCGCGGCGACCTCGGCGGCCTCGCGCACACAGGCGAGGAACGCCTCCTCCCCCGTGATCACGTGGTCGGCGGCGAACGAGCCGATCAGCGCATCGGGGTCCTCGCGCTCGAGCTGGGCGGCGGCGAGGCCGATCGCGGCCATCGAGTCGCGCGGGGACGGCTCTGCGATGACGCGGTCCACCTCCGGCAGCTGGGCGCGTACGGCGTCCTGGTGCACCGCCCCGGTCACAACCACCACCCGCTCCCCCACCAGCGGGGTCAGCCGGTCGACCGTGCCCTGGATCAGGGTGCGCCCGCTCCCGGTGAGGTCGAGGAGGAACTTGGGGCGGTTCGCCCGGGAGACCGGCCACAGCCGGGTGCCGGCACCACCGGCCGGCACCACGGCCCAGAGCCGGTCGAGCACTGAGGAAGTCATGGCGGGCATCTTGTCATCACCGCTGCAGGTGCGACCGCTCCTGCCCACCGGCGACTACGGTTGCGCTGTGATCACCCCTCGTACCTTCCCCGAACTGGTCGTCCAGCGCCTGCGAACCGACCCCGGGCAGCCCCTCGTGACGGCCTACGACGACGCCACGGGCGAGCGCACCGAGCTGTCGGTGACCACCTACGTCAACTGGGTCAGCAAGACCGCCAACCTGCTCACCGACGAGCTCGGCCTGGACTCCGGTGAGACCGTGCTGCTGGACCTGCCCGCCCACTGGCTGGTGCCGGTCTTCCTCGGCGCGGCCTGGAGCGCCGGCCTTGCGGTGACCGACGACCCCCGGGCCCCGCACAGCGTCGTCGTGTGCGGTCCGGACTCACTGGACCGGCACCGCGACGCCGACGAGGTCGTCGCCTGCTCGCTGCGTCCGTTCGCGGTCCGCTTCCCCGAGCCGCTGCCCGCCGGGGTGCTCGACTACGGGGTCCTGTGGCCGGGCCAGAGCGACGTGTTCATCGGCAGCACCCCGCCCAGCCCGGACACGGTCGCCTGGCTGGACGTGGACAGCGCGCACACCCACGCCGAGCTGCTCGAGACGGCCGCCGTCACCCCCTGCGAGCCGGGGGTCCGGCTGCTCACCGACGAGCACCCCGCGGCCGGCCGGGGTGTCCCGGCCTTCCTCGCACCCCTTCTCGCCGACGGGTCGCTGGTGCTGCTGCGCAACGTCGCCGCGACCCGGTGGCCGACCCTGCGCCAGGACGAGCGCGCGACGTCCGAGCTGCGCGCCACGTCCTGACGACGGTGCCGGTGCCTGGCTAGATCCGGCCTGCCCGCAGGGCTGCCCAGGTCTGGTTCGCGACCGTTCCGGTCGACTTGATGCCCACCCTCTTCTGGTAGATCCGGACGACCCGCTTGGTGCGCTTGTTGTAGTTGCCGGTCACGGGCAGCTTGCGGTGCAGCGCCGCGTTCATGGCACGCTGCACCCGCATCACGTCAGTCCCCTTGGACCCGGTCCCCAGCACGCGCCCGCTGCTCCCGGTCGCGTGCAGGCTCACCCAGTCGTTGCGGCTGAACCCGGCTGCCACCGGATGCTTGACGCGCTTCTGGAAGGCCTGGATCGCGGCGAGGGTCTGAGCGTTCCAGCGGCCGGTCACGGCGTAGGGGTAGTGGCCCTGGCCCTTGAGCAGGCACTGCAGCGGCACCAGCAGGCTGGTGTTCTTGGCCGAGCCGACGTAGCCGTAGGCGCGCTTGCTCACCGTGGCGTGCGTGCAGCGGGCGTCGCTGCGCACGGCCCCCGTGTACGCCGGGCCAGCCGGGGTCACCGGCTTGGCGGGCGTGGGGGCCGGGGCCCCTCCCTGGGCTGCGTTCTGCAGCTTCTGGGTCGCCTGCCGGATGGCCGGGAGCTTCGCGTAGAGGTAGCGCCCCGGACACGCGGTCGAGCCCGCGTCCCGGTGCCCGCTGATCGCCTGGAAGTAGCGGTTCTTCACGTAGACCCGGGTGGCGTCGGCACGGATCCCGTAGGCCGACAGCTTCCAGGCGAACAGCCGGGCGTAGGCGTCGGAGACTGCCTGCGGCGAGTTGGCGATGTCGAAGTTGCCGATGGCCGACATCGCGAACGAGACCTCGTTGTAGCCCGACGTGTGGGCGCCGACGACCGCGCTGTTCACGCCGCCCCAACGGCCCTCCCAGATGCGGCCGAACCGGTCGACGAGGAAGTTGTAGCCGATGTCGCGCCAGCCCCGCGACTGCGTGTGGTAGGCGTAGATGCCGCGCAGCAGGGCGGGCACCTGCTCGGCCGTGTAGTTGTTGGCGTTCACCGTGTGGTGGATGAAGCCGGCCTTGATGGTGCCGTAGCCCGGGCTGGTCTGCTCGCGCAGCCGCTCGTTGGCCCCCCACTGTGCGCGGGAGTAGATGTAGGGCTTGGGGGCGACCTTCATGGCGCTGAGCACCGCGTCGCCGGATCCACCCGCGGCGGGAGCGTCCGTCGCCGGGGCAGGTGCCGAGGTCGGGGCCGTTGCCGGGGGGGTCGGTGACGTCGAGGTCGGTGCCAGCGCCGCGGTGTCGATGGCCGGCGCCTGGCGCACCTGCGCGCCCGTTCCGGGGTCCACCACCGCGAGCTTGAGGTCGGGCGGGGTGACGCCGTCGGTGGTGAACGCGCGCATCTGCACCTGGTCCACGTCACCGACCACGAGTGCGTCGGTGCCGGGGCGCTCCCCTGCCACGGCGGCCTCGGCCGCGTCCGGTCCGTGCTCGTCGTGGTAGCCCGCCTCGATCCAGCCCGACCAGGCGCCCTCGCGAGCGGTGCGCACCTCGACCCTGATGGCGTCGTCGGCGTACTCGACCCCGGAACTCCAGGTGATCCCGACCGTGGCGTACCCGCGGACGGTCTGCGGCTCCGAGAGCGCCACCAGCTTCTCCCCGTTCGCCGGAGCTGCCGGGGCAGCGGGCTTGGGGGCCGGAGCCTGTGTGGCCGGAGCCTGGGTGGCCGGAGTCTTGGGGGCGACTCGCTGAGCGGCACCCGGAGTGCCCTTCGCCTGGACGCCGGTCACCTTGATCTCGCGCACCTTGCTCTTCACCGGCGCCTTGTCAACCGGCGCGCGGTCAGCGGTCGGCGGGACAGCGCGGACCGGGGCCGACCTGGTCGCGGCCGGCGCGGAGCGTGCGAACGCGCTCGGGCGCGTCGACCCGTCCGGAGGCCCGGTGACCTCGTGAGGGGACGTCGACGCCTGCTCCCCCGCGTGCGGGGCGGGCTGGGGAACGATGTCCAGCGTCTTGACGCCGGCGGCGGAGACGCCGACGGCCAGGACGGCTGCCGTCACCAGGGACTGTTGGCAGAACGTGACGTAACGGGCACGGCTGAAAGGCATTGAGGGCACTCCACGTGATGGGGGAAGCGAGTCACACGAGTACCAAGGTTCACACCCGTCACAGCATTTGGAAAGCGATTTGCCCGAATTACACCGTTGTATTTAATGAATTACAAGGGTGTAATTTAAATGGCTCGCTAATCATTTCCTTGCGCTGTGACCTCATTTGTCACACGTCCGCGCCGAGCTCCTCGTCGGTGGCTGCGTTCTCGTCGTCGTACTGCAGGTGGTGGATGCCGCCGTCGACCGAGCCGCCCTCGACGGTCTTCGAGTCGTAGGTGAGGCGACCGGACTCCAGGACGAGCACGCGGTCACACATCGCCCGCACCGAGGCCGTGGCGTGGCTGACGTAGAAGATCGTCGTGCCCTGCTGGCGGATCTCCTGCATCTTGGCCATGCACTTCTTCTTGAACGGGCGGTCCCCCACTGCCAGGACCTCGTCGGCGAGGAAGATGTCGGCGTCGACGTGGATGGCGATCGAGAACCCCAGCCGGGCGTACATGCCCGAGGAGTAGTGCGACACCGGGGTGTCCATGAACTTGCCGATGTCGGCGAAGTCGACGATCGCGTCGAACTTGCGCTTGGTCTCCGCCTCGCTCATCCCCATGATCGCGCCGTTGAGGAAGAGGTTCTCCCGACCGGTGAGCTGGGGGTGGAAGCCGGCGCCCTTGGCGATCAGGCCGGCGATGCGGCCCCGGGTCAGGATCTCGCCCTGGTCGGGGCGCATCACCCCGTTGATCACCTTGAGCAGGGTGCTCTTGCCCGAGCCGTTGAGGCCCATCAGGCCCACGGACTCGCCCTGCTCGACGGTGAAGGAGACGTCGTTGACCGCCAGGAACTTCTCCTGCAGGGGCAGCCGCTTCACCGAGGCGACGGCCATCTGCTTCAGCGTGCGGTGGTACTGCATCGTGAACTCCTTGGTCACGTGCTCCACCTTGATCGAGACCGTCATCAGAGCCGCTCCGGGAACTTGTTCTCGACTCGCGAGAAGAACCTCTGGGCCACCCACACCAGGATCAGGCACAGGGCGAGGGTGATGAAGCCGCGCACGTACATGTCCGGCGGGAACGCCTGGCCCATCTTGCTGGTGTCCTCGATCAGGGGGTACCAGAACAACCGCTGCAGCAGCAGCACCGCCTGCGCGACGGGGTTGGCCAGGTAGAGCTGGTAGAGGACCGGGTGGGACTCGTGGGCGTCGTAGATCATCGCGAACGGGTAGATCATCGGGACCAGGAAGTGCATGAATTGCATCACGGTCTGCACGATGTTCTGGAAGTCGCGGAAGAAGACGTTGAGCGCCGAGAAGATCAGCGCCATCGCCATCGCGAAGCTCACCAGGATCGCCATGCCGAGGAGCCCGGCGCCGATCGCGGTCCAAGTGACGTGCCACCCCGAGGCCAGGCAGGCGAGCACGAGCACCAGCAGCTGCGGCAGTGTGTGGTACGCCGCCACCAGCATCGAGGCCACCGGGAAGATCTCCCGGGGCATCCGCATCTTCTGGACCAGGGACTTGTTCTGCCAGATCGAGCGCGTGCCACCGCCCCAGGTCTCGCCGAAGTAGTGCACCACCACGATCCCGGTGAACAGGTGGATCGCGAAGTAGGGCGTGTCCGCGTGCAGCTTCAGGACGAAGCCCATGATCACGTAGTAGACGGCGAACCGGAGGGCCGGCTGCACGTAGGACCACAGCAGGCCCAGCAGCGACGCGGCGTACATCTGGGCCAGCTGGCGCTGGACGATCAGCTTGAGCAGGTAGGGCTGCTGGAAGACCTCGAAGAGACCACCGCGCGGTGAGGGGGGTGCCAGCTCGGCGTCGACCACGCGGACCTGGCGGGGGCCGCCGTCGGCCTCCACGACCGGCATCGCGTCCGCGTTGTTGCGCAGCATCCTGCGGGCCCGCCGGGCGGCCCGCTTGCGCCGGGTCTCCTCGTCGACCGCCTCGGCCCCACTCCCCTCGGCCCGCTTGTTGGCGGCTCTCATCGAGGGTCCTTGGTGGACGCCGCGAACGTCTTCTCCCACCGCTGGACCGAGGTGATCTCCTCCAGCTGGGCCCGGTAGGCGCGCGAGAGCTGCGGCCACTCGCGGTAGAGCCGCTCGTGGATCTCCACGGTGCGGCGCAGCAGGTCGCGGAACATCTCGGGGTCGCGCCGGTAGAGAGCAGCCGCCGTGCCGTCCGGCATGCTGACCACCGCGGAGTCGAGCGTGGCCAGCCGGAACCAGCTCGCGTCCATGGCGGGCAGGGCCGACTCGGGGTACTCGCGGGAGAGCTTGCGGGTGCCGACGAACTGGCGCACCGACCCCTTGACCGCGGAGAGCAGCTGGGAGGCGCGGCCCGGGATCTCGGAGTCGAGGTCGCGCTTGCGCGGCTTCTCGCGGCGCGGGGGCGGGAAGGCGTCCGGGTCGGTCTTGAGCTGGGCGTCGGTGAACTGCTTGCGCAGCTCGCGCACCTGGCCCAGCTTGACCGGGAGGTCGTCGTGGAGCTGGTCGGGTCCGGCGAGGGCGTCCTCGAGCGCGAGGTGGCGCAGCTCGACGGTGGAGTACTGCATCGCCAGCAGGTGCTTGACCTGGTGGTTGAAGCTCTCCCGGATCATCCGGCCACCGTGCGGGAACGGTGAGTGCAGCAGCGCGGCCACGAACCGGTTGCGCTGGTGGAAGTAGGCCTGCCAGTCCAGCGCGTCGTTCTTGTCGGTCCACGGGACGTGCCACACGGCGACTCCGGGCATGGTGATCGTCGGGAACCCGGCGGCCTGGGCGCGGACGCCGTACTCGGAGTCGTCCCACTTGATGAACAGCGGCAGGCTCAGGCCGATCTCGCGGACGATCTCGGTGGGGATCAGGCACATGAACCAGGGGTTGAAGTCCACGTCGACCCGGCGGTGCAGCCACCGCGAGCTGCGCAGGTTGCGGGCGCCGAAGTCCCAGTCGGTCTCCACCGTGGGCGGCGACATCCACCAGAACCGGTAGCGGTTGATGATCTCGCCGTAGCTGTGCAGCCGGGCCTTGGAGAACAGGCTGAACATGTGCCCGCCCACGATCGAGGGCCGGCGGGCCAGGTCGGCGAAGGCTACGGCGCGCAGGATGCTCTCCGGCTCGGCGACGATGTCGTCGTCGAGGAAGAGGACGTACTTGGAGCGGTCGGCCTTCAGCGTCTCGAACTGCGCCCGGGCGAACCCGCCCGAACCGCCGATGTTGCCCTGCTCGATGACGCGCAGCTTGCCGTCGAGGGACGCCTCGGCGGCCTCGAAGTATTCGCTGCCGGTGACCTTGTCGGTCCCCTGCTCCATCACCAGGACCTCGTCGAGCAGCGCCTTGACCTCGGCGTCGGCCCCGAGCTGGCCGACGAGCTTGGCGCAGAAGTCCGGCCGGTTCATCGTGGTGATGCCGGCGGTGACGGTGCCGGGCGTGACCAGGTCGACGGGTACGTCGGCGACCCAGGTGGCCTCCTCGATGACCACGTCCTCGTCGCCGGCCACCACGTCGAACCAGTACCAGCCGCCGTCGACGAACGGCACCAGGGAGAGGTGGAACTCGAACCGGTTGCGCTCCCCGCCCTCGGTGGTGGCGGCGTCGACGCGCTGGGAGCGGCCGTTGGCCATCGACCGGTAGACGGTGACGGTGGCGCCGGGCCCGCTCACGGTGATGTCGAGCGTGACCTCCTCCACCACGGTCCAGCGCCGCCAGTAGCTGGCGGGGAAGCCGTTGAAGTAGGTGCCGGACGAGATCCGGTCGCTGTGGTCGACCCGCAGGCGGTGGCGGTCGATGATCGCGTCGGGGTGCAGCGAGGTCCCGGTCGAGATCGACTGGCGCAGCGCGGCCCGGTTCATGTTCTTGGCGACGCTGCTCGAGCCGATCGAGGCCTTGTCGGCGTCCAGGACGGCCGGCTCGGTGTCGACGTACAGCGGGAGCACGTCGAGGTCACGGTCGGCCGGCAGCACGAAGCGCTGCAGCACCCGGCGCCCGGTCGCGACGACCGGGTCCGGTCCCGTGGCGTCGGTGGCAAGGGTCGTCGTCATTCGTCCACTCCTCCGGACTTCAGCTCCGCACCGCCGCGGAAGTGCGGCTTGAGCTTGTTCTCGTACATCGACAGGGCCGAGCCGATGGCCATGTGCATGTCGAGGTACTTGTAGGTGCCGAGACGGCCGCCGAAGAGCACCATCGGCTCCTTGCGCGCGAGGTCGCGGTACTTGAGCAGCTTCGCGCGGTCCTCCGCGGTGTTCACCGGGTAGTAGGGCTCGTCGCCCTCCTCGGCGAAGCGGGAGTACTCGTGCACGATCACGGTCTTGCCCGGGAGGTGCGTGCGCTCGGGGTGGAAGTGCTTGAACTCGTGGATCCGGGTGTACGGGACTTCCTGGTCGTTGTAGTTCATCACCGAGGTTCCCTGGAAGTCGTCGACGTCGAGGACCTCGGGCTCGAGGTCCACGGTGCGCCACGACAGCCGGCCCTCGGAGTTGCCGAAGTAGGCGTCCACCGGGCCGGTGTAGACGATCGGGACCTTGCCCTTGAACTGCTCGGCGTACCCGTTGGCGGGGTCGAGGAAGTCCGTCTCGAGGCGTACCTCGATGTTGGGGTGGTCCGCCATCCGCGTCAGCCAGGCGGTGTAGCCGTCGACGGGGAGGCCCTCGTACTTGTCGTTGAAGTAGCGGTTGTCGAAGTTGTAGCGGACCGGGAGGCGGCTGATGATGTCGGCCGAGAGCTCCTTGGGGTCGGTCTGCCACTGCTTGGCGGTGTAGCCCTTGACGAACGCCTCGTAGAGCGGGCGGCCGATCAGGCTGATCCCCTTCTCCTCGAGGTTCTGCGCGTCGGCGGTGTCGATCTCGCTGGCCTGCTCGGCGATCAGGGCGCGTGCCTCGTCCGGGGTGTGGCTGCGACCGAAGAACTGGTTGATCAGCCCCAGGTTCATCGGGAAGGAGTAGACCTGCCCCTGGTACTTGGCGAAGACGCGGTGCTGGTAGCCGGTGAACGAGGTGAACCGGTTGACGTACTCCCACACGACCTCGTTGGAGGTGTGGAACAGGTGCGCACCGTAGACGTGCACCTCGATGCCGGTCTCGGGCTCGGGCTCGCTGTAGGCGTTGCCGCCGAGGTGGTGCCGGCGCTCCAGCACGAGGACCTTCAGCCCGAGCTCACTGGCGCAGCGTTCTGCGATGGTGAGGCCGAAAAAACCGGATCCGACGATGACGAGGTCGGGGGTCTGCTCGGCGTTCAACGAAGCTCCTCAGCGGTGGGGTGCGACGACCGGCAGATTCGGGCCGTTCGACCCGCGACAGTCTAGCCGCGCACGCCTCAGGATCGGTTCGCCAACAGGCTGCGGTAGGCGACCTTTCTCACAGCCTCCGGGACCAGCCGGTATCCGCCCCTGATCGCGACGTTGCGCAGGTACTGGCGCCGGGTGGTCAGGCCGAGCCGGCGGAACCTGGACTGGAGCGCGAGCTCGGAGCGCAGCAGGGCGACTCCCCCGCGCCGGGCGTAGGCGCCGTCGCCGACCCGGTAGTGCACCAGCGGCTCCGCGAGGTTGGCCGGCACTGCCCCCATGGTGACCATCCGGGTGAAGAGCAGGTAGTCCTCCATCAGCGCCAGGTCGGTGTATCCGCCGGCGGCGAGGACCGCCGTACGGCGGTAGACGACCGTGGGGTGGTTGAACGGGTCCCGGAACTTGATCACGCGGCGGATCTGGTCGGGGTCGACCGGCGGCGTACGGCGACCCACCACCTCCTCGGGCGACTCCGCGAACTCCCAGAGCCCGGAGCCGACGATGTCCGCACCGGCCTCGACCACCGGGAGCTGCTTCTCGAACCGGTCCGGGGCGCTGACGTCGTCGGCGTCCATCCGGGCCACGATCTCGTGCTCGGAGGCCTGGAGGCCGGCGTCCAGCGCCGGGCCGAGACCGAGGTTCGCCGGCATCTCCACGTGGGTGACCGGCACCGGGCTGGTCGCGGCCAGGTGGCGGATCTCGGCCGCGAGCTCCTCGGGGACCGGTCCGTCCTGCACCAGCACGACCTGGGCCGGACGACGCGTCTGGTCCTGGACGGTGGAGACGAACGCCGCCCGGAGGTAGTCGGGGCGGTCACCGCCCCAGGTGCTCATCAGCAACGAGAACGGCTGCCCCGGGTCCAGCTTCGTGCTCCGCCGCTCCGGGGAGATCCACCCCGCCTCGGCGAGCACCGCGGCGCTCGGGCGCGGACCGGACCCGAGACCGGCCCGGACCCCCTTGACCAGGGCGCCGCGCAGGGTGGCGCGGTCCGAGGACTTCGCGAACGTGCCCGCCCAGCGGCGCAGCGTGGAGGCGCCGTAGACGGCCTTCTCGGCCGGGCGCAGCCCGCGGGACCTCGTGAACAGCCACAGCTTGTTGCGGACCTCGAAGAAGAACCGCTCCCCCGGGTCGGCGTCGGTGGAGCCGAACACCTTGGTCTTGTGGACCACGACGCTGCGCGGGCAGTAGAGCCCGACGCCGTCGCGGATCAGCCGGGTGGAGTACTCGAAGTCGTCGTTCCACAAGAAGTAGTCGGCCACCGGCAGCCCCCGGCTGCGGACCGCCTCGGCGTCGCACATGATCGAGACGAACGAGGCCGACCGGATCGGCACCGCCCCCACCGTGGCCGCCGCCGCGCTCTCCGCGCGACCGGCTCCCGGCTTCCTGCGAGGCGTGTTCATCGGGTGGTCGCGACCGTCGGTCCACACCACCTTGCTGGCCACCACCGCCGGCGCACGGCCGTGCCGGGCGCGGTAGTCCTGCCAGGCGCGCACCAGCTCCCGGGCGGCGTTCGGGGTCGGGATGGTGTCGTCGTCGAGCAGCCAGACCAGGTCGGGGGCGTGGGTCATCGCCTGCTCGATCCCCACGGCGAAGCCGCCCGCGCCTCCCGTGTTCTGGGTCAGGCGTACGACGTCGAGCCCCTGCTGCGCGTCGAGCAGCTGCGGCGTCTCGTCGGTGGAGGCGTTGTCGACGACCACGATCCCGCCCAGCGGGAGGGTCTGGTCACGCAGCGCCGCGAGCGCCTCGCCGAGCAGCTCGCACCGGTTCCACGTGACGACCACGGCCCTCACGTCGGGGACGCTGGAGCCCCCGGCCGTACCGGCCCCCGTCGTCTCTGACACGTCCGGCACCTTACGGGAGGGGCCGAACGGTCAGCAGGCCGAGGACAGGTCGGTGGCCTGGTTGGCGGCGTACCCCGCCTTGAGGCTGCCGATCGACCCACCGGTGGTGCCCGTGCTCGGGGCCGGCGCCGGCTTGGAGGCCTTCGTCGGCTTGTCCTTCGACTTCTTGCCCTCGGAGCGGTCGATCGCCTTGTCGACCTCGGCGTGGATCTTGTCGATGTCGGGGTTGCTGGTGGAGATCATCGGGGGCACGAACGAGACCGTGCGGATCGGCTTCTCGCGGGCCTTGAGCGCGAGCTCGGCGAACCGGTCGACCTCGCCCTTGGGCAGGTCGGTGGTGATCAGGGCGGTGCTCGCCTTGGCGATCTTGTCGAAGTTGAGGACCACGGTCTGGGGGCTGAGCTGCTGGAGCATCGCGTTCAGCACGCACTTCTGCCGCGCCATCCGCGAGTAGTCGTCGGCGGCCACGCGGGAGCGGGCAAACCAGAGCGTCTCGAAGCCGTTCAGCTTGCGCTTGCCCGGCTTGATGTGGCCGGTCACCGGAGCGCCGATGCCGCCGATCGGGATCGCGTCGCGGACGTTGAGGGTGACCCCGCCGACGGCGTCGACGAGCTTCTCGAAGCCCTGCAGGTTCACCATCGCGAAGTAGTTGATCTTCAGGCCGGTGATGCCCTCGACGCCCTGGACGGTCGCCTCGACCGCCGGGTTCTTCACTCCCTTGAACAGCGCCTTGTGGTCGGCGGCGTACGTCGCGAGGGAGTTGAGCTCGCACTCGGGGCCGCAGTCGTAGCCGTCGGGGAACTGCTCGTCCATGATCGACCCCTTCGGGAAGGGGAAGTTCAGCATGTTGCGGGGCAGGCCGAACAGGACCGTCTCCCCGGTCTCGGCGTCGATGCTGGCCACGGACAGGCTGTCCGGGCGAAGCCCCCACCGGTCCGAGCCCGAGTCCCCGCCCAGGAGCAGCACGTTGTAGCGCCCGGCGTGCGCACCGGTGGCGACGCCGTCGGTGAACATCGCGCTCATGAAGTCCTTCTGGGCGCTGACCACGCTGGAGGCGAACAGCAGCGATCCGGCGACGCTGAAGCACAGCACCCCGTTGATGCCGACCATCGCCAAGCGCTGCTTCTGCCGCAGCGCGAGCGGGTCACCGAGACGCCACGCGTCGACGAACAGGTAGGCCCAGCCGACCGCCATCGCCATCAGCACGATCCGGACGATCCCCAGGACGAAGGTGTTGCTCAGCAGCCAGAACACGAACGAGCCGAAGATCATCCCGAGCAGGAACAGCACCACGACCGTGGCGACCAGGCCCCCCGCGATCCGCAGCGCGACCCGCCCGACCCGCTTGTTCCCTGCGACCAGCTGCGCCGACCCGGGCATCACCAGGGTCATCAGCATCAGCACGAGGGCACGGCGGAACTGGACTCCGCTGGCCCGGGATCCGCGTACAGCGGGCCGTGCTTCGAGCAGGGGTGGAACAGGGGCCATGAAGGGGGACCTCTCGGGGTCGTGCGCGGGCGGCGAGTCGGTGCCGACAAGTATCACCAGCCACAGCAGTCACGCCGCGAGAGGCGCGCCGAGTGGTCTAGGCGCGACCCAGGTCGATCTCGGTCTTGCGTGCGAGCCGGTGGGCGCGGCGGATCTCGGCCTCGCGCATGCGGCGTACCTCCTCGGCGTCGCCGACCTCCAGACCGGGGATCTCACGCGGGTGTCCGTGCTCGTCGATCGCCACGAACACGAGGTACGCCGACGCCACGTGCACCGGCTCGGTGCCCGCCTGGTTCCACGGCTCGGACTCCACGTGCACCCCGACCTCCATCGAGGTGCGGCCGGCCCAGTTGACCTGCGCCGTCGCGCGCAGGATGTCCCCCACGTGCACCGGGGCGAGGAAGGCCATCTCGTCCATCGCCGCGGTCACGGCGGGACCTCCGCTGTGCCGCTGGGCCACCGCGCCGGCCGTCGAGTCGACCAGCCGCATCACCTCGCCACCGTGCACGTTGCCGAGCAGGTTCACGTGTGCCTGACCGGCCAGCAGGGTCAGGCTCACCCGGCTGTACGTGGGTGGCAACGGGTCCATGAACTGCACGGTAGCGTCTGCGCCATGCCTGAGAGCGGTAGCAGCGGCGGAAGCGACGAGGGGCCCGACTACGGCTGGCTCTACGGCGGGAAGTCCGGCGCCTCCCGGGGCGGGGGCCGCGGCCGGGGCTCCGAGGACCCCGAGCCCACCCAGGTCCTGCCCCAGATCGACCGCCCGCGCCAGCAGGGCCGGTCGAGCCGGCCCGTGCAGCCGAACCAGCCCGTGGCGCCTCCCAGGCGACCCCAGACGGACGCCGGCGCCAAGCCCGCCAAGGGGCGGCGCAGGAGGCCCCCGGTGGGCCGGATCCTGCTGCTCCTCGTGGTGGCGTGGCTGGTGTTCCTGGTCGCCGTGCCGTTCTGGGCGGTCAACAACATCGACAAGGTGGACATCGAGCCCGCGGGCGCCCGCCCGGACTCGCAGCCCGGCACGACGTACCTGCTGGTCGGCTCCGACAGCCGCAAGGGACTCTCCAAGGCCGAGAACAAGCGCCTCGGGACCGGCGGCGTCGACGACCGCGGGCAGCGCACCGACACGATCATGCTGCTGCACACCGGCGACGGTCCGAGCGTGCTGATGTCCATCCCCCGCGACTCGATCGTCTCGATCCCGGGTCGTGGCACCTCCAAGATCAACTCGGCCTTCGCCATCGGCGGTCCCAAGCTGCTGGTGGACACGATCGAGAAGAACACCGGCCTGCACATCGACGACTACGTCGAGATCGGCTTCGGCGGCTTCGTGAACTCGGTCGACGCGGTCGGAGGCATCGAGATCTGCCCGACCAGGCGGATGGTGGACCGGCGCGCCAACCTGCGGATCAAGAAGGGCTGCCAGGACGTGGACGGCGTCACGGCCCTGGGCTACGCGCGCTCGCGCCACGTCAGCCCGTACGGCGACATCGACCGTGCCCGGCACCAGCGCGAGGTGGTCAGCGCGATCGGCTCCGAGATCAAGTCGCCGTGGACGTTCGTCAACCCGTTCCGCTACTTCCGGGTCAACGAGGCCGCCACCTCCTCGCTGCGGATCAGCGAGGGCACCGGCCCGATCGCGCTGGCCAAGTTCGGCCTGGCGATGACGCGGGTCAACGGCACCGACGGCCTCACCTGCGGGATCCCCATCGCCGACCAGCAGGTGCACTGGGACAAGGAGCGCGCGCTGGCGCTGCTGAAGTACATCAAGGAGGACCGCACCGGGGACATCCCGAAGCGCCTCTGCACCCCGACCGGACTGCCTGGAGTGAGCAAATGACCGACGCCGTGACCTACGAGACGCTGAGCTGGACCCTGGACGAGGACGGTGTGGGCACGCTCACGCTCAACCGGCCGGACGCGCTGAACTCCTTCACGGTGACGATGGCCCGCGAGCTGGAGCACTTCTTCCGCAACGAGGCCATGCGCGACGAGGTCCGCGCGGTCGTGGTCACCGGGGCCGGCCGGGCGTTCTGCGCCGGGATGGACCTCTCCGCGGAGGGCAACGTCTTCGGGCTCGACGACACCCTCTCCCCCACGCCGGCCGACCTGCGCGAGCGGCTCGAGGAGCCCGAGATCAACGACGGCGTGCGCGACACCGGCGGCAAGGTCACGCTGGCCATCCACGAGCTGCCCAAGCCGGTGATCGCGGCGATCAACGGCGCAGCCGTGGGCATCGGCGCGACGATGACGCTCGCGATGGACATCCGGATGGCCTCCACCAAGGCCCGGATCGGGTTCGTGTTCGGCCGCCTCGGCATCGTCCCGGAGGCGGCGTCCTCGTGGTTCCTGCCGCGCATCGTGGGCATCCAGCAGGCGCTCGAGTGGGTCTACTCCGCGGAGATCCTCACCGCGGAGCAGGCGTACGCCGGCCGGCTGCTGCGCTCGGTGCACGAGCCCGAGGACCTGCTCGACGCAGCGCAGGAGCTGGCGCGCAGCTTCGTGGTGAACCGCTCCCCGGTCGCCCTGGGGCTGGCCAAGCAGCTGCTCTACCGCAACGGCGCGGTGGACCACCCGCTCGAGGCCCACCGCGCCGACAGCCTGGCGATGTTCCACACCAGCGTCGCCGACGGCAAGGAGGGTGTGGCCGCGTTCCGCGAGAAGCGCGACCCCCAGTTCACCGGGAAGGCCAGCGAGCTCCCCCCGATCTTCTGAGCCGGTCTTCTGATCAGGTGAGGTCCCAGCGGGCGACCCACCAGGCGACGCCGTAGGGCGCGTCCGCGTAGACCACCTCGGCGAGGACCCGGCGACCCCGGGCCACTTCGCCGAGCACGCGCAGCCCGGCGACGCCCTCGCACCAGAGCTCGGCTCCCACCTCGGGGTCCAGCGCCGCCAGCGCCTCGGCGTCACCGGAGCGCAGCGCCTCCTCGACGTGATCGTCGAAGGGGATCGCGCCGGGATGCAGGTGTCCCGGCGCCTTCTCGCCGCGACGGGCCGAGCCGTCGGCCATCACCACCAGCGTCGTCGGCTCCGGAGGCTCCACGAGGGCGGTAGCCGCGCCGGGCGAGGCCAGCACGGCCTCGAACGGGCGGTCCCCCAGGAGGTGGGCGGCGACCCGGTGGCCCAGGGGCTCGGTGATCCCGCGGGCGGCGTTGGCCGGGGTCACGGGCTCGGCGAGCACGACGACCGGCTGGTCCTCGGGGAGCTCGGAGACGGCGAGCGCGCAGGCCTCGCGCAGCTCGGCGACGGGGTCGACGACCGAGCGGGGGGCCAGCAGCGCCGGCGGGCTGGGCAGCACCAGCACGGTCCGGATCACGCCCATCTCCTCACGCCAGGCCCCTGATCGTGCGCGCCGGCGGACGGCGGCCGGCGATGACGTCGACCATGTCCACCACCTGACGGGTCTCGGCGACCTCGTGCACCCGGAAGATCCTCGCTCCGTGCCAGGCGGCGATCGCCGTGGCCGCGAGGGTGCCGGTGAGCCGCTGGTCCACCGGCAGGTCGAGGGACTCGCCCACGAAGTCCTTGTTCGACAGCGACACCAGCACCGGCCAGCCGGTCGCCACCATCGCGTCCAGGCGCCGGGTCAGCTCGAGCGAGTCGTGGGTGGTCTTGCCGAAGTCGTGGGCGGGGTCGATCACGACGCTGCTCGGGTCCACCCCCGCGGTGACCGCCCGCTCGGCGTACGACGTGGTGTCGGCGATCGCGCTGGCCACCACGTCGGCGTACTCGATCCGGTGCGGGCGGGTCCGCGGCACCACCCCGCCGGTGTGCGTGCAGACCAGCCCCACGTCGTACTCGGCGGCCACGTCGACCAGCTCGGGGTCCGCACCGCCCCAGGCGTCGTTGAGCAGGTCGGCGCCCGCGCGGCACACGGCCCGCCCCACGGAGGCCCGCCACGTGTCGACGCTGATCACCACGTCGGGGTAGGCGATGCGCACCCGCTCCACGAACGGCACAGTGCGCCGCATCTCCTCCTCGGCGTCGATCTCCTCGCCGGGCGCGGCCTTGATCCCGCCGATGTCGACGATCTCGGCACCGAGGTCGACCACCTGCCCGACGCGGTCGAAGGCACGGTCCTCCGACCAGGTCGCGCCCTTGTCGTAGAAGGAGTCCGGGGTGCGGTTGACGATCGCCATCATCAGTCGCCGGTCGTCGGCGAAGGACTGCCGGCCGAGACGGAGCGTCATGCCCCGAATCCTCCCACCCGCCCCGATCAGCCCGGCGGCAGGAGGCCTGCCGCCGGTGGGCGCTCCACCAGGGTGACCTCGCGGCGCACGGTGTCGATCTCGTCGCCGGCCTTGCGCGGGTGGACGAAAGGAACACGCTCCGGCGCCGCCCCGGTCGAGCGACGGCTCGACGCCGCGATGATCTGCACCGCCATGCTGCCGAGGTCGCCCAGCGACTGGTGCCGGTGCGCCCGCCGGCCGAGGTCCACCTGGGCGATCGCGCCGGGCCCGAGCAGGCGGGCGGTGTCGATGAGCGCCGCGAGCTCCACGGCGTACCCCGTGGGGACCTGGAGCTGCGCGAACACCTCGCGGCGCACGGCCCACTCCCCCGCCAGGGGCTGGACCAGCCAGGCGAGCCCGGGCCACTCCAGCGCGATCAGCGGGCGCGCGACCAGCTCGGTGACGCGGCCGCCCTCCAGGGACGCGACGCCGGCGGCGTCGTCGCCCTCGGTGCGCTCGTAGAAGCCCTTCACCAGCGCGACCCCGTCGCCGTCGAGCAGCGGCCCGAGCAGGCCCGGGACGAAGTGGGTGTCCCAGTCGAGCAGGTCGGCGTCCATGAACACGATCAGGTCGCCGCGGGTGACGAACAGCGACTTCCACATCGCCTCGCCCTTGCCGGGGTGGGTGCCGAGGTCGGGCCGGATCTCGCTGGAGCGGTGTACGACGGCACCCGCGTCCGTGGCCACGGCGAAGGTGTCGTCGGTGGAGTCGGAGTCGATCACCACGATCTCGTCGAGCAGCGCCGTGGTCTCGAGCAGCGCCTCGCGGACCCGGCCCACCACGGCGCCGACCGTGGCCGCCTCGTTGCGCGCCGGGACCACCAGGCTGACCGTCTGCCCGGACTCCCGCTTGCGCCGCAGCAGCAGGTCGAGGTCCCAGTCCTGCCAGCGGTGGGTGCGGTCGCCGTACGAGGGATGGCTCATCGATGGCCAACCTAGTCTCCGGTGCGAAGCGCCCCGCGACCGCAACCAGGGCCTTGGCACGATGGCCCCATGTCTTACGGTCTGGACCGACGCGAGGAGCGCTGGGCCCACCGGCTCCCCGGGGCCTTCGGGATGGTGGCGGTGACGCTGTTCGTGCTGTGGGCGCTCGAGCTCGTCGACGCCGGCATGGACGGCCGCCTGGACGCCTACGGCATCCGGCCCCGCAGCGTCGAGGGCCTCGAGGGCATCCCGCTCGCGCCGTTCCTGCACGCGGGGTTCGGGCACCTGCTCTCGAACTCGCTGGTGTTCGCGGTGCTCGGGGTGGTCGCCTACGCCTCCGTGACCCTGGGCCGGTTCGTCGCGGTGATCGTGATCACCACGCTGACCAGCGGCCTCGGCGCCTGGCTCCTGGGCAACCCGGGAACGGTCGTGATCGGCGCCAGCGGGGTGATCTTCGGCCTGCTGGGGTTCCTGCTCCTGCGCGGCCTGGCCGAGCGCAGCCCCGGCGCGATCACGGTGAGCATCATGATGCTGCTCGTCTACGGCGGCACGATCACCGGTGTCCTGCCCGGACAGCCGTTCGTGTCCTGGCAGGCGCACCTGTTCGGGTTCCTCGGCGGGGCCTGGGCGGCGTTCCTGCTCCGGCGTACGCCGAACCGCTAGATGTCGGTGATCCTGATGCCGGCGTGCGCCTTGTAGCGCCGGTTCACGCTGATCAGGTTGGCGGTCAGGGACTCCACCTGGTGGGCGTTGCGCAGCCGGCCACCGTAGATCCCACGGACGCCCGGGATCGTCCCGGCCAGGTCCTGCACCAGGTCGCAGGCCTCGCGGTCCTCCCCCTCGCCCAGCACCAGGACGTCGGTGTCCACCTCGGTGACCTCCGGGTCCTCGAGCTTGACCGCGGAGACGTTGTGGAAGGCGCCGATCACGGTGGAGTCGGGCAGCAGCACAGCGGCCTGCTCGGCGGCCGACCCCTCCTCGACCTCGAGCACGTAGGCGCCCCTCTTGTCGAAGCCCAGCGGGTTCACGCAGTCGACCACGATCTTGCCCGCGAGCTCACCCGCGAGGCCGCGCAGCAGGTCTCCGTGGCCGTCCCACGGCACCGCCACCACGACGATGTCGCCGGCCGTCGCGGCGCCCGCGTTGTCGGCGCCGGTCACGGTGCCCCCGGTGGCCTCGGCCAGCGTGGCTGCGGCCTCCTCGGCGCGCTCGGCGCTGCGGCTGCCGAGCACCACCGGCAACCCTGCTGCGGCGAAGCGACGGGCCAGGCCGCGCCCCTGCGGGCCGGTGCCGCCGAGCACGGCGACGGTCTTGTCGTTCAGGGACTCGGGCAGGCTCATCTGGGTCTCCTCGGGGTCGCCTCAGGGCTGGCCTGCCATCCAACACCGCGCCCCCAGGGGCGCGGCGAGGGGGTCGGGTCGTGGACGCCTCTCCCACGGCACGATGCCGTGCCTACTCTGGACCGATGAGCGCCGTCCTGCCTCCCCTCGCCGTCACCGGTTCCACCGGCGCGCTCGGCAGCCGGGTGGCCCGCCGCCTGGCCGAGGCCGGCGTCGAGACCCGCCTGCTGGCCCGTGACCCGGCGCGCGTCCCCGACCTCGACGGTGCCGTCGCCGTGGAGTTCGTGGGCTACCGCGACCGGGACAGTTCCGCTGCCGCCCTGGCCGGCGTGGACACCTTGTTCATGGTCTCGGCGTCCGAGAGCGCGGACCGACTCGAGGAGCACCGGACCTTCGTGGACGCGGCCGCCCAGGCCGGCGTACGCCGGATCGTCTACACCTCGTTCTTCGGCGCCGCCCCTGACTGCACGTTCACGCTGGGCCGCGACCACTACGCCACCGAGCAGCACGTCCGGTCGAGCGGGCTGGAGTGGACGTTCCTGCGGGACAACTTCTACCTCGACTTCCTGCCCGACATCGTCGGGGAGGACGGCGTGATCCGCGGTCCCGCCGGGGACGGGCTCCTCTCCGCGGTGAGCCGCGACGACGTGGCGGCCTGTGCCGCGGCCGTGCTGCGCGACCCCGGTGCGCACACGGGGGCCACCTACGACCTCACCGGTCCCGAGGCGCTGTCGATGGACTCGGTCGCGCAGGTGCTGTCCGAGGGGCTCGGCCGGGAGGTGTGCTACCACGACGAGACCGTCGAGGAGGCCTACGAGTCGCGCCGGCGCTGGCCCGCCCCCGACTGGCAGTACGACGCGTGGGTGAGCACGTACACCGCGATCGCCGCCGGGGAGGTCGCCGCGCTCAGCGACGACGTCGCGCGGCTCACCGGGCGGCCGCCGCTCTCGCTCCGTGACCTGCTGGGCCGCCCAGAGCGATCCCAGAGTGAGCCCAGAATGAGCCCGGAGTGAGCCGGCGTGAGCCCGCGTCCCGGGGATGGGACGATCGTCTCGACAGGCGGTCATCCATAGTCTAGTTGTTTGGTGCTTTTATGCTGATCGCGACCCACACCGAGGAGACCCGATGACCTACCGCCCCGAGACCCTGACCGTCCACGCCGGACAGGAGGAGCCCGACTCCGCGACCAACGCGCGAGCGGTGCCGATCTACCAGACGACCTCCTACGTCTTCAACGACACCGAGCACGCCGCGAACCTGTTCGCGCTCGCCGAGCCCGGCAACATCTACACCCGGATCATGAACCCGACGCAGTCGGTCTTCGAGGAGCGGATCACCCAGCTCGAGGGCGGTGTGGGTGCGCTCGCGACCGCCTCCGGCTCCGCCGCCACGACGTACGCCGTGCAGAACCTCACCTACGCCGGCGACAACATCGTCGCGATCTCCACGCTCTACGGCGGCACCTACGCGCTGTTCGCGCACACGCTGCCCCAGTTCGGGATCGAGGTCCGCTTCGTCGACCCGACCAAGCCCGAGGAGCTGGCCCAGCACGTCGACGAGAAGACCAAGCTCGTCTTCGCCGAGACGGTCGGCAACCCGAAGATCAACGTCGTCGACATCCGCGCCTGGGCCGACGCCGCGCACGCCGCGGGCCTGCCCCTGATCGTGGACAACACGGCGCCGACGCCCTTCCTGTGCCGCCCGTTCGACCTCGGTGCCGACGTCGTCGTGCACTCCGCCACCAAGTACATCGGCGGCCACGGCACCTCGGTCGGCGGTGTCATCGTCGACTCCGGCAAGTTCGACTGGGCCGCCCACGCCGACCGCTTCCCCGGCCTGACCCAGCCCGACGCCGCCTACCACGGCGTGGTGTGGACCGAGGCCGCTGCGGAGATGGCCTTCATCATCCGCGCACGCACCGTCCTCCTGCGCAACACCGGCGCTGCCATCGCCCCGCTGAACTCCTGGCTGTTCCTCCAGGGCCTGGAGACGCTGCACCTGCGGATGGAGCGGCACAGCTCGAACGCGCTCGCCGTCGCCCAGTTCCTCCAGGGCCACGAGCTCGTCTCCTGGGTCAGCTACCCGGGCCTGCCGGACTCCGAGCACAAGGAGGTCGCCGACCGCACCTTCATCGAGGGCCGGGGCTACGGCGGCCTGGTCAGCTTCGGGGTGAAGTCCGGCCGCGACGGCGGCAAGCGGTTCGTGGAGGCGCTGAAGCTGTTCAGCCACCTCGCCAACATCGGTGACGCGAAGTCGCTGGCGATCCACAACGCCACCACCACCCACTCCCAGCTGACCCCCGAGGAGCTCGACAACGCGGGCGTCCCCGAGGACCTGGTGCGGCTCTCCATCGGCATCGAGCACATCGAGGACCTGATCGCCGACCTCGACCAGGCACTGACCGCTGCCAAGTGAGCACCACGGTGAGCAAGTGCCACTCGGCCTGGTGAGCACCCAGCGGGTCGTCCTGTACGACGAGGACGACCCGCTGGTGCTCTCCGACGGTTCCTCCCTGGGCCCGGTCGAGGTGGCCTACGAGACCTACGGGGTCCTGAACGCGGCCCGCGACAACGCCGTGTTCGTGTGCCATGCCCTGACCGGCGACGCCCATGCCGCCGGGCACCACGGCGACCCCGCGCGACCGGGCTGGTGGGACAGCCTGATCGGCCCGGGCCGTCCCCTGGACACCGACCGGTTCTTCGTGATCTCCCCCAACCTGCTCGGCGGCTGCCGCGGCACCACCGGGCCGAGCTCGATCGACCCCGCGACCGGCCGGGCCTACGGGATGGACTTCCCGCTGTTCTCGATGTCGGACCTCGTCACCGTGCACCGGCGGCTGCTCCGGCACCTCGGCATCGACCACCTGTTCGCCGCGATCGGCGGCTCGCTGGGCGGGATGCAGGTGCTGCAGTGGACGATCGACGCCCCCGGGGAGATCGACCGGGCCGTGCTGGTCGCGGCGTCCTCCCAGCTCTCCGCGCAGAACATCGCCTTCTCGGCCGTGGCGCGGACCGCGATCCTCTCCGACCCCGACTTCCACGGCGGGCAGTACGCCGCCGCCGGGACCCGCCCCGCCGCGGGGCTCTCGGTGGCCCGGATGATGGCGCACATCACCTACGTCTCCGAGCAGCTGCTCGACGAGAAGTTCGGCCGGGAGCGCCGCGACGACGGTCCGCCGCGGATCGGCACCGACTTCCAGGTGGAGTCCTACCTCGACTACCAGGCCCGCTCGTTCCTGGAGCGGTTCGACGCGCTGTCCTACCTCTACCTGAGCCGGGTGATGGACTACTTCGACCCGTTCGCCGACCCGACTGCGGCCGAGCGGGCGGCGGCGTACGGGACCCGGTTCCTGGCGATCTCCTTCGACACCGACTGGCGCTTCCCGACGCACCACTCGGTCCGGCTGCACGAGCAGCTGGCCGCCGCGGGGGCCGAGAGCCGGCACGTCGAGATCGCGTCGGTGTGGGGGCACGACTCGTTTCTGCTGCGCCCGCCCGGCTACCACGAGCAGGTCGCCGACTTCCTCGCCTGAGGTGTCCAGGCCTAGCGGGAGCGGCTAGCGTCGAAGCCAGACGCACTCACCCGCGAACGGAGTCCTTCGTGCCCGGTCTGGACCCTGCAGCCCTCGTCGAGCAGCTGACGCCGGAGGAGAAGGTCGCGCTCACGATGGGCGCCGACTTCTGGCACACCGCGGCGGTCCCACGCCTCGAGGTCCCCCGGGTGATGGTCGCCGACGGGCCGCACGGGCTGCGGATGCAGCCGCGGGAGTCCGACCACGTCGGGATCGGCGGCAGCCTCCCCGCCACCTGCTTCCCCACCGCGAGCGGGCTCGCCAGCTCGTGGAACCGCGACCTGCTCGCCGAGGTCGGTGCCGCACTGGCCCAGGAGGCGCGGGTGCAGGGCGTCTCGGTGATCCTCGGACCGGGGATCAACATCAAGCGCTCACCGCTGTGCGGGCGCAACTTCGAGTACTTCTCCGAGGACCCCCACCTCGCCGGCGAGCTCGCGCTCGCCCTGGTCTCCGCGATCCAGGAGCAGGGCATCGGCACCTCGCTGAAGCACTTCGCGGCCAACAACCAGGAGGACGACCGGCTGCGGGTCAGCGCGGAGGTCGACGAGCGGACCCTGCGCGAGATCTACCTGCCGGCCTTCGAGCGGGTGGTCACCGGCGCCCAGCCCTGGACGGTGATGTGCGCCTACAACAAGGTCAACGGCACCTACGCCTCCGAGCACCACTGGCTGCTCACCGAGGTGCTTCGCGAGGAGTGGGGGTTCGAGGGCCTGGTCGTCTCCGACTGGGGCGCGGTCCACGACCGGGTCACCGCGCTCGCCGCCGGGCTCGACCTCGAGATGCCGCCGGACAAGGGCCGCAGCGACGTCGCGCTGCTGGCCGCCCTGGCCTCCGGCGAGCTGGCCCCGGAGGTCCTCGACCTCGCCGTGCACCGGGTGCTCGGGCTGGTGGAGAAGGCGACCCCGGTGCTGGAGGCGACACCGCCCGAGCCGGCGTACGACGAGCACCACCGGCTCGCCCGCCGCGCCGCCACCGAGTCCGCGGTGCTGCTCCGCAACGACGGCGTGCTCCCGCTGTCGCTGGCCGACGGGCAGACCCTCGCGGTGATCGGCGCGTTCGCCACCTCGCCCCGCTACCAGGGCGCCGGCAGCTCGCAGGTGAACCCGACCTCGGTCGACGTGCCGCTCGAGGAGCTCACGGCGCTCCTGGCCACCGGCGTCGAGGTGGTCCACTCCCCCGGCTTCACCTTGGGAGAGGACGACGGGATCGACGCCGCCCTGCTCGAGGAGGCCCGCGACCTCGCCCGTCGAGCCGACGCCGTGGTGCTGTTCCTCGGGCTGCCCGACGCGGCCGAGTCCGAGGGCTTCGACCGCACCCACCTGGAGCTGCCCGGCAACCAGCTCGCCGTGCTGGAGACCGTGGCCCAGGTCAGCAACGAGGTCGCGGTCGTGCTCGCCAACGGGTCCGTCGTACGCACCTCGGCCTGGGAGGACCGGGTCGGGGCCGTCCTGGAGTGCTGGCTCGGCGGCCAGGCCGCGGGCGGCGCCGTCGCCGACCTGCTCACCGGGGCCGCGAACCCGTCCGGCAAGCTCGCCGAGACGATCCCGCAGCGGCTGGAGGACAACCCGTCGTACCTGAACTTCCCCGGTGACTCCCGGCAGGTGCGGTACGGCGAGGGACTCTTCGTCGGCTACCGGTCCTACGACGCCCTCGGGCTCGAGGTCAGCCACCCGTTCGGCTTCGGCCTGTCCTACACCACGTTCGAGGTCGCGCCGCCCGAGGTCGAGGTCACCGGGTCCGTGGCAGACGAGGACCTCCGGGTTCGGCTCACGGTCCGGGTCACCAACACCGGGAAGCGCGCGGGCGCGGAGGTGGTGCAGGTCTACGTCTCCGACGCCGAGTCCAGCGTGCGCCGCCCGGACCGCGAGCTGAAGGGCTTCGCCAAGGTCGGCCTGGAGCCCGGGGAGTCGGACGAGGTCACCATCGAGCTGGACACCCGGGCGTTCTCGTTCTGGTCCACGTTGCTGGGCCGCTGGGTCGTCGAGGCGGGCGAGTTCGGGCTGCACGTCGGCACCTCCTCGCGGGACCTGCCCCACAGCCTCGTGCTGGCGCTGGACGCACCGCGCATCGCCGCACCGCTCGACCGGGACTCCACGCTGCACGAGTGGCTCGACGACGACCGCGGCCGCGCGGTCCTGCTCGACGCGATGGGCGACGGCCCGGCCGGCGACGTCCTCGCCGACCCCGCGATGATCCAGGTCGTCGGCACCATGCCCCTGTCCACCCTCGCCGGCTTCGGCATGGGCGGCCTCGACCACGACCTCCTCGACGACCTGGTGAGTCGGCTGAGCTGAGTGGGTCTCATGTCCTCAGCGGTCCAGCCAGTCGAACCCGAGGCCGTAGCCCTGGTCGCTGCGGATCACCGTCGCGCACTCCGAGTCGATGATCGTGACCGCGCGCCGGGTGCCCGTGCGGTCCTCGACGACGGCGGTGTACGTCGGCTCCGGGCTGCCAGGACAGTCGACCATGGCCCCTGAGATCGCGTGCAGCCCGATCCGCACCCGCTCGGCCTGCTCGCGGTCGAGTTCTCGCACTCCGGGCTCGCGGTCCTCTGCCCGGTACGGCCACGTGCAGACAATGCCGCGTACCGCCGTGAGCGGCGTGATCATCGGCTGGCGCTCCCCGAGGAGGTAACCGGTGTCGAGCGAGGCCGAGGCACCGTCGAGGTCGACGGTGCCGGGCTTGCGCGGTTCATCGGGGCACACGAGCGGTACGCCGCTCGCGCTGTGCTCGAACTGGTCGGCGTACTGACGCCCGAACGCCGTCATCACCAACCCGTACACGCCCCGCCCGTCCGGTCCGACGACCGGCGTGCCCGTTGCAGGTAGTCGCCCCGCACAATCGGGATCGGTGTGCCCGACGATCGTGGCGACACGGCCATCGGCGTACCCGATCTGTACTCGGTAGGTGCGGCCCACCCAGTCACCGCACCGCGTCGCCACAGAGGTGCGACCCGTGTCCAGCTCGACCAGGCCGCCGAGGAGATCCAGGTGCGTGGTGAGCGCGTCGGAGGGAACCTCAGCAGGTGCTGTGCGGCCTTCGGGCCCAGGACAGAACCTCGCCCACGCCGCCGTCCCCGCGATGGTCTCCCGCGTCGCTTCAGCGGGATCGAGGCATGTGCGGGGAGGCGGCTGGCTGGACGAGCCGGCCCGGTCCATGGGCGCAGCCGTCCGGTCCCCGGGCCGTTCGGTGCTCGTGCATCCGGCCAGCCACAGGGCTGCCAGTGACAGCACCAGGACCACCGCGCGCCGTGTCCGACCAGTCAGGCACCTGTTCATGTACATGCGACGTCGCCCGGCGGCCGAGGGTTCCATCCGCTCCCAAAATCTTCCCCGATCTCCGGTCAGACAAGGCGAAACTCGCTGCTTCTTGTCAGTGCTCGGTGATGGGATTCACTCATGGCCGAGACCGCGGACCTCTCCCAGCGTGACCTCCTCGACGAGGTGGACACGCTGCGGCTGCGGCAGCGCCGGACCAGTGCGGAGCTGTTGGTGCTGGTCGCGGAGTTCGCGCGTCAGCACGGCGCCGGCACCGTGGATCCCGTCGAGGCAAGGCTGCCGGGACGGGAGCGGGCGGTGCGGCTCGGCGGTGAGGGCACCCCGCTGGTCGCGGAGTTCGCGCCGTCGGTGCTCGCCGCGCGACTCGGCCTCTCGCCGTACGCCGGGGGCCGCCTGGTGGCCGATGCGCTCGATCTCGAGCACCGGCTGCCGCAGCACTGGGCCGGGGTGCAGACACTGGCGATCGACGAGCAGCACGCCCGGTTCGTGGCGCGCAGGACCCGCAACCTGAACCCGGAGGAGGCGGCCTACGTCGACGCCCGGGTGGCGCCGTACGCCGACGGGCGGCTGTCGTGGACCCGGTTCGAGACCCTGGTCGAGGCCGCGATCAAGGCCGCCGACCCGGACGCCGCAGCGGCCCGCGAGCTCGCCGCCGCCCGGGAGAGGTTCGCGCGGACCACCCACTCCACCGAGCACGGGATGCGCGGCTTCTACGTCCGGGCCGACTTCGCCACCGTCGCCCGGATCGACGCCACCGTCGCCTACCTGGCCCAGGCCCTGCTCACCATGGGCGACGACTCGTCCCTGGACGAGCGCCGGGTCAAGGCGGTGCTGATCCTGGCCAACCCGGCCCAGGCGGTCCGGATCCTCGCCGGCTACGCCCGGGTGCGCGACCAGCTCCACGCCCGTGCGGACGCCGCCGAGGACGGGCTGGAACCGGAGCCGTTCGACCCTGCGGTCGTGCCCGCGGACCTCCTCTACGAGCGGCAGCTGCTCCCGGCGGTGTGGCTGTTCGTCCACCTCGCCGCCCAAGGCACCGACACGGCCACCCCGACCGGGCACCTCGGACCGGTCGCGCGGGTCGAGGGCAGCGCCCCGGTCACCGCCGACTGGGTCCGCCGCCACCTCGGCGAACGCTGCCGGTTCAAGATCACCCCGGCTCTGGACCCCCTCGACCAGGTCCCGGTCGACGCCTGGGAGATCCCGCAGCGACATCGACAGGCCGTGCATCTGCTGACGCCGGCCGACACCTTCCCCTACGCGAGCAACACCACTCGCGACATGCAGCTCGACCACACCATCGCCTGGTCCCGGCAGCGCGCAGCGGCCGGTGAGCAGCAGTCACGCATCGGGAACTACGGCCCCATGATCGGCTTCCACCACCGCATCAAGACCCACGGCGGGTGGAGCGTGCGACAACCCCGCCCCGGCGTCTACGAGTGGCGCGACCCCTACGGAGCCCGCTACCTCGTCGACCACACCGGCACCCACCGCGTGCACCGGCGCACCCCCACCACACCAACCCGATACGACTCACCGCTGGAGGAGCGCCTCACCGCACTGGCCCTCGCCTCCTGAGCCCGGGCGGCGACCGACCAGCGCCCGAGCGCGCCGGGAGCACGCTGCACGCCCGGAACGTAGGCTCGGGCGTGCCAGCACCCCTGATCCGTACGGCCAGGAGGCCCCGTGTCCCGCGCAGCAACCCGATTCCGGACGATCCTGCCCAGCTCGGGTCGCGCCGCACTCGGTGCCACCATCGCCGGCGGCCTGGTCTCCGGGCTGGCGTCGGCTCCCGACCGGGTCACCCGGCTCCTGCGGCGCCGCTTCCCCACGGTGGCCGTGACCGGGATGACCGGGGTCGGCAAGACCCAGCTCGCCGACCAGCTCTCGCGGCGCACCGCCGGTGAGGGCACGGCGGAGGTCGGCTCCGCGGTGATGGAGCGCCGTACCCGCCGCTCCCCCCGGCTCCAGGGCTTCCGCTTCCTGGTCGTGCCCGGAGACAACGCGGCGACCCGGCTCGGCGCCCTCGACGAGGTGTTCCACGACGAGCCGGTCGACGGGGTGATCCACGTGGTCGCCAACGGCTACGCCACCCCACGGCGTACGGCGGGCACCACCGGCGCGGCGACCGCGACCCGCGAGCAGCAGCTCGCCGCGGAGCTCGAGGACTGGGCGATCACCGCCCACCGCATCGCCTCGATGGCCGTACGCCGGGACAAGCCCGTGTGGCTGGTCATCGCAGTGACCAAGACCGACCTCTACGCCGACGAGCTCGACGAGGTCGTGCGCTACTACTCACCGGGCAGCGGGTCACCGTTCGGCGACAAGGTCGACGAGCTGCGGGCGCTGGCCGGCGGTGCGAAGCTCTCCGTCGACGTGCTCCCGGTGTGCAGCGTCGGCGGCGACCGGAAGTCGGCGGTCCCGTCGAAGCGGGCCAACGCGATGATCGACGCGCTCGCGGCCCGGCTGGACCAGCTCAGCGGCCACGCGTGAGCGCGGGGCGTGAGTCCACGCCCGCTCAGTCACCTGCCCGGTCCACGTAGGCCACCATCCGGTTGAACAGCGCCGTGACCGCGGCGAGGTCGGGCGTGTGCGGGTGGGCGCCCTGCTCGCCCGCGCCCGCGGTGGCGGCGAGCGCTCCCGAGGTCGGGGGTGCACCGTACTGCTCGGCCACGGAAGCGCACACCCGGGCGGCGTCGTGGACCGCCGCACCGTCCACGGTCCACATGCTCTCGAAGAGCCGGAGCCGGTCGGGGACGTCGTACTGCCCGGGGAGCTCCCAGGCCGTGAGCGCCACGGGGAGGTCCAGCGCGTCGCACACCACCACCCACTCGCGCCGCATCGGCGCGTCCGGCGGCAGGGCGACCTCAGAGGGCGCGGCCTCCACCTCCGGGTCGGTGAAGTCGGCGAAGACCGTGACGCCCGCGGAGACGCGTGCCAGCTCGGTCCAGCGAGGCTGCGCCGCGCGGTAGTAGCGCTCCTCCTGGAAGGACCCGTAGATCGCGGCCCGGTCGGCCTTGGCGCAGAACTCGTCCTCGATCGCCGAGGACAACGCGTCCAGCGTGGCCTTCTTCAGCCGGTGCACGCCGAGGTGGGGGTAACGCCGGCGCAGCAGCGCGAACACCGAGGGCGCCACCGGCACCGCGTCCTGCATCGCGTGCGCGATGGCCTGCTCGAGCCGGGTGCCGGCGTCCTGGTGCCGCAGCACGGCCCGGATGGTGGCGACGTCCTCCTCCCGGTACCGGCGGTGACCGCTGGCGAGCCGGCGCGGGACGGGGAACCCGTGCCTGGTCTCCCACATCCGCAGCGTCGCCGGGGCGACCCCGGTGCGCTCGGAGAGCTCCCCGATGGACAGGCTCCCGGCGCCGTCCACGGCTGGGTCGACTTGCGCATCGGTTTGCATCGAGTTCATAGTGTGATGATAAACCTCAACACCTTGTTGAGGTCAATGTCGAGGATTGGAGCCGGCCATGTCCACCGACCGCTGGGTCCCCCGAGCCGGGGCCACCACCACGCACGCCCACGAACGCGCCGGGCGTCCACGCCTGATGCTCAAGCTCGAGGACCGCTGGGAAGGTCAGCAGCAACCGGTGTACTGGCTCGACCACCCGATGGTGCTGATCGGCTCCAACGAGATCTGCGACATCGTGCTGCCCGGCATCGAGCACGTGCACACGATGGTCTTCAACGACGACGACGACGAGTACATGCTCAGCAACTGCGGACCCCTGGTCCGGGTCCACGGCGCCCCCGTCGCGACCTCGGCGATCCTGCGCACCGGCGCCCGCGTCGACATCGGAGAGCACTGTCTCGCCTTCTTCCGCGAGGAGTACGCCGACCACGGCCGTCCCTTCGGAGGCCGCATCGGCGGCGAGTTCGGCCACCAGTACGCCCAGCCCCCGCGCAGCGCCATCCAGGCGAACCAGCGCGACCGGTGAGGTTCCCGACCGGGATCCCACAACCCTGAACGAGGAGTGATCGAATGCGGGTGCTCGTCACCGGCGCCACCGGCTACGTCGGTTCCAGGCTCATCCCCGAGCTGCTGCAGCAGGGCCACGAGGTCCTCGCCGCCGTACGCCGGGAGGGGGCCGTCGAGGACTACCCCTGGAGCCCGGAGGTCACGCCGAGGCCCTTCGACATCGAGGACCCGGACCTGATCCGCTCCGCCGTGGAGGGGGTCGACGCAGTCGTCTACCTCGTCCACTCGATGGAGTCCGGGGACTTCGTGACCAAGGACCTGCGCGCAGCCCGCCAGGTCGCCGCCGCCTGCGAGGACGCCGGAGTGGAGCGCATTGTCTACCTCTCCGGCCTCGTGCCCGACGACGGCCTCTCGGACCACCTGCGCTCGCGCCTGCAGGTCGAGGAGGTCTTCCTCGGCTCGGGCGTCCCCACGACCGTGCTCCGCGCCGCCATGGTGGTCGGCGCCGGCTCCACCTCCTTCGAGATCCTGACCCGGCTCGTCGAGCGGGTCCCGTTCACCCCGATCCCGGGCTGGATGCGGACCAGGCTGCAGCCGGTGGCGATCCAGGACGTGGTGCACCTCGTCGGGAGGGCCCTGCAGGGGGAACCCCGCAACCGGCACTACGACGTCGGCGGGGACGCGGTGGTCAGCTACCCCGAGTTGCTGGGCCTCGTCACGGACGTCGCCGGGCTCCGCCGCCGCCAGTTCACGGTGCCGTGGGCCCCTCGGCTGCTCGTCGGCTGGATCGTCGCCTGGGTCACCGGGATGCCGCGGCCAACGGTGACCTCGCTGGTGCAGAGCCTGGCCCACGACATGGTGTGCGCCGAGGACGACGCGCGTCGCGAGCTGGCAGCGCCGGGACATCAGTTCGTCCCGCTCGTGGAGGCTTTCTCCCGCTCCCTGGAGGACAGTGAGGAGGAGGCCACCAGCCTTTTGGGCGACGTCCAGGCAGCTGCCTCGACCGACCCGGCATAGGCTCTCGTCCGCGCCGACTTGTGGCGCGCGGCCCGGGGCGTTTGACTCGTCTTCCGCAGTGTCGAAGGAGCGAGATGAACGACGTACCCCGCCTGGCCGTCAACGAGGCCGCCGTCGAGGACGGTGGAGGTGACGTCGTTCCGGTGTTCTTCCTCTCCGACAGCACCGGGATCAGCGCCGAGACCATGGGCAACGCGCTGCTGATCCAGTTCCCCGACCTGCGCTTCGACCGGACCGTGATCCCGTTCATCTCCTCGGTCGAGGAGGCCCGGGCCGTGGTGGCCCGGATCGACGCGGTCCTCGACGAGAGCGCACGCACGCCACTGGTGTTCACCACCGCCGCCCGCGACGACGTGCGCCAGGCACTGCAGGAGACCCGGTGCCCGGTGATCGACTTCTTCGACCTGCACATGCAGAAGGTCGAGTCGATCCTCGGGACCAAGGGCGTGCGGATGGCCGCCCGGCTGCACGGCGTCGGCGACGTGCAGCGCTACAACAGCCGGATGCAGGCGGTCGAGTACACGATCGAGCACGACGACGGCCAGAGCGTGCGCGGCCTCGAGAAGGCCGACGTGGTCCTGGTGGCGCCCTCCCGGTGCGGCAAGACGCCCACCGCGATGTACCTCGCCCTCCAGCACGGACTGTTCGTGGCGAACTACCCGATCGTCGAGGAGGACCTCGAGTCCTCCGACCTGCCCCGGCCGGTGCGCAACATCCCGGAGAAGTGCTTCGGCCTGATCACCTCCCCGCAGCGCCTCTCGGCGGTGCGCCAGGAACGGCGTCCGAACTCCCAATACGCCTCCCTCGAGCAGTGCACGTTCGAGCTGCGGCAGACTCAGGCCATGTTCAAGCGGCACGGCCTCCCGGTGGTCGACTCGTCGACGAAGTCGGTCGAGGAGCTCGCCACCATGATCCTGCAGCGCCTGAAGACCATGAGAATGAGAACGTCGAAGTGACCGACCCGACCCAGGAGCCCACCGTGGAGCAGCACTCGCCCGTCAACGTCCGACCGTTCGCTGAGATCGGCCTGAACGACATCGAGGAGGTCGGAGGCAAGAACGCCTCCCTCGGCGAGATGGTCAGCAACCTCTCCGACCTCGGCGTCCGCGTGCCCGACGGCTTCGCGACCACGGCCGAGGCGTTCCGCCGCTTCATCGGCGACACCGGGCTGGCCGAGCGGATCTCCGAGGAGCTCAAGGGCCTCGACACCGACGACACGCGCGCGCTCGCGAAGACCGGCAAGCAGATCCGCGAGGAGGTGGCGAACCAGCCGTTCCCCGAGGACCTCGAGGCCGACATCCGCGCCGCCTACGAGCAGCTCGTCGCCGGGCGTGACGAGGTGTCGTTCGCCGTACGCTCCAGCGCGACCGCCGAGGACCTCCCCGACGCCTCCTTCGCCGGGCAGCAGGAGACCTTCTTGAACATCAAGGGGATCGACGGCGTGCTCCAGGCGATCCGTGAGGTGTTCGCCTCCCTCTACAACGACCGCGCGATCGCCTACCGCGTCCACCACGACTTCGACCACGACGCCGTGGCTCTCTCCGCCGGGGTGCAGCAGATGGTCCGCTCCGACATCGGCGCCTCCGGCGTGATGTTCACGATGGACACCGAGTCCGGCTTCGACGACGCGGTCTTCATCACCTCCTCCTACGGCCTCGGCGAGGCCGTGGTGCAGGGCGCGGTGAACCCCGACGAGTTCTACGTCTACAAGCCCGCGCTGCGCGCCGGGCGCCCCGCCGTGCTCAAGCGCGGCGTCGGGAGCAAGGCCACCAAGATGGTCTACACCGAGGACGCGGCGGTCGGGAAGACCACCGAGTTCGTCGACACCGACGAGGCGGAGCGCCCGCTGCTCAGCCTCACCGACGACGAGGTCGAGACCCTGGCCCGGCACGCGCTCACCATCGAGGAGCACTACCAGCGCCCGATGGACATCGAGTGGGGCAAGGACGGCCTCGACGGCGAGCTCTACGTGCTCCAGGCCCGGCCGGAGACCGTGATGTCGCGCGCCGGGGTGCGCACGCGCTTCCGGATGGACGAGAAGGGCGAGGTCGTCGTGGAGGGCCGCGCGATCGGCCAGAAGATCGGCGCCGGCAAGGTCCGGGTGATGACCTCCATCGAGGAGATGCACGAGTTCAACGAGGGCGAGGTGCTGATCGCCGACATGACCGACCCCGACTGGGAGCCGATCATGAAGCGGGCCGCGGCCATCGTGACCAACCGCGGCGGGCGGACCTGCCACGCGGCGATCATCGCTCGCGAGCTCGGGATCCCGGCCGTGGTCGGGACCGGGGATGCCACCAGGAGCCTGGAGGACGGGCGCGCGGTCACCGTCTCCTGCGCCGAGGGCGACACCGGCTTCGTCTACGAGGGCGAGCTCGACTTCACCGTCGAGGAGACCGAGCTCTCCGCGATGCCGGAGATCGGCACCAAGATCATGATGAACGTCGGTACGCCGGAGCAGGCGTTCACCTTCGCCCAGCTGCCGAACGCCGGTGTGGGCCTGGCCCGCCTCGAGTTCGTGATCAACCGGCAGATCGGGATCCACCCCAAGGCGCTGCTGGAGCACGACAGCCTCGACGAGCCCCTCAAGACCCAGATCAGCGACGCCATCGCGGCCTACTCGAGCCCCCGGGACTTCTTCGTCAAGCGGGTCGCCGAGGGCGTCTCGATGATCGCGGCCGCGTTCGCGCCGGAGCCGGTGATCGTGCGGATGAGTGACTTCAAGTCCAACGAGTACGCCAACCTCGTCGGCGGCGAGCTCTACGAGCCCGACGAGGAGAACCCGATGATCGGCTATCGCGGAGCCTCGCGGTACCTCTCCGCGGAGTTCGTCGACTGCTTCGCGATGGAGGCCGAGGCGCTGAAGTTCGTGCGCGACGAGATGGGCCTGACCAACGTCAAGATCATGATCCCGTTCGTGCGGACCCTCGCGGAGGCCAAGGGCGTGATCGACCTGCTCGGCGAGCACGGTCTGGTCCGGGGCGAGAACGACCTCCAGGTGATCATGATGTGCGAGGTGCCCTCCAACGCGATCCTGGCCGCGGACTTCCTCGAGCACTTCGACGGGTTCTCGATCGGCTCCAACGACATGACCCAGCTGACCCTCGGGCTGGACCGCGACTCCTCCCTGGTCGCCGGGTCCTTCGACGAGCGCGACCCCGCGGTGAAGTTCATGCTCGAGCGCGCGATCACCGCGTGCCGCGAGGCCGGGAAGTACGTCGGGATCTGCGGACAGGGCCCCAGCGACTACCCCGACATGGCCGAGTGGCTGCTCGAGCTGGGCATCGAGTCCATGTCGCTGAACCCCGACACCGTCGTGGACACCTGGATCCGGCTCGGCAAGGCGACCGAGAAGAGCGCCTAGGAACTCGGTTCGGCGGCGCTGGCCTCACGGGGGCCGGCGCCGCCGGTCCCCGGGGCGTCACCGGTGTCTCCGGTGCGGGACTCGCGTGCGCTCGGCACCACCAGCGCCGAGGGGATCAGCACCAGCGCCACCACCAGCAGCGCGTCCAGGGTGCCGACGTGGTCGGCCACGAAGCCCAGCAGCGGCGGGCCGGCGAGGAACGCGCCGTACCCGATGGTGGAGACCACGCTCACCCGGGCGGCCGCCCGGCGGGGGTCGTCGGCGGCCGCGCTCATCCCCACGGGGAAGCCCAGCGAGGCGCCCAGGCCCCACAGCACGATCCCGGCGACGACCAGGACGGGGTGCTGGCCCAGCACGATCAGCAGCACTCCCCCGGCCGCGCCGACCATCGTTCCCCACAGCACCGGGACCCGGCCGAACCGGTCGAGCAGCACCGTGCCGAAGAGGCGGCCGACGGTCATCGCGCTCACGAAGACCGCGAACCCCGCCACCCCGACCCAGTGCTCCACGTCGTACCCGTCGACCAGGGCCAGGGCCAGCCAGTCGTTGGCCGTGCCCTCGGTCAGCGCCAGCGCCATCACCATCAGGCCGATGAGCAGCGTCCGGGGCTCACGCCAGGCCTGCCAGGCCGAGGGCGACTTCTCGTGGTGCTCGGCCACTGGCTCGTCGGGGAGGTAGTTGCGGGTGGACACGGCCAGCAGCACGAACGAGACGACAGCGAGCACGGGCAGGTGCACCAGGGTCGGCACGTCCAGTGCGACGGCTGCTGCGCCCACCCCCGAGCCGACCACCGTGCCGAGGCTGAACCCGGCGTGGAAGCGCGGCATGATGTTGCGGCCCAGGCGACGCTCAACCGCAGCACCCTCGACGTTCATGGACACGTCCCAGACACCGGTGCCGACGCCGTAGACGAACAGCCCCGCCGCGGCCGCCCACACCTGGTCGCCGGCCAGGGCGAAGGACACGACGAGCAGCCCGAGCACGCTGCACGCGCCACCGATGCGGGAGACCGCGACCGTGCCGAGGCGCTCGACGGCGGCCCCAGTGGTGGGCATCGTGCACAGCGAGCCACCCGCGATCGCCAGCAGCAGCAGCCCGAGCTGGCCGTTGTCGAGGCCCAGGGACTCACGCGCCTCCGGGATCCGCGAGACCCAGGTCGCGAAGATCAGTCCGTTGAGGAAGAACACCAGCCCGACGGCGTTGCGGGCAGAGAGAACCGGGGTCACGGGTCCAGCAGACCAGAGAGGGTCACGGCCCCGCCAATCGAGGGCTACTTCCCGCAGACCCCGCGCTTGGCCTTCTTCGGCTCGCAGTAGGTGGTCTTGAGGTACGGCGGCCGGATGATCCCCTTGTCGAGGCGGATCGTGCCCTTGCTGCCGACCCGCGGCACCCGTCCCTTGAGCAGCTTGCGCTGGCCGACCTTGACGGCCGTGACCGTGGACTTCGCGGTCGTGGTGGCGCCCGTGACGACCGGGTCCTCGAGCTGGTAGGTCATCTTGATTACGAGATCGACGCCGCTGTTCAGGGTCTCGGTGACCATCCCCTCGTTGCTGATCACGAGCAGGCGGGTCTTGCCCGACCAGAACCCAGCGAGGGTGCTGAAGTCAGGCGCCGCGCGCTTGACCACCAGCAGCTGCTGCTCGGCCGGCTGCGCGACGGTCATCGCCTGTGCCTGCTCCCGCAGGAACGCCGCAGTCGTCGGGGCGGCGAAGATCTGGGACAGGAGCACGGCACGGGGACCGAACGCCCGCACCAGCTTGCCCTGGGAGAAGCAGCCGGCCAGGAGTGCGTCGCTGCCCTTGCCCAGGCTCCTCCTGCACTGCGGCATCGCCAGCAGGGCTTTGACCGTGGCCACGACGTTCGTTGGGCCGGTGTCGAAGGCGGCCAGCCTGAGGGCGGTCGCCCGGACGGTCGCCTGGAGCAGCCGCAGCGACTGGGTCGCCGGGGCCGCGCTGGCCGAGAGCGACAGCGAGGTCAGCGGCTCGAGGTCGGCGTCGTAGGTCGCCGTACCACCCGGCGGCAGGAAGGTGCTCTCGGTCCCGAGGATCGGCAGCCACGGCGCGAACGCGCGCGAGGCCGCCGGCTCGTCGAGTGCCGGGACCTCGGGGTGGGCGAGCTGCACCGGGCTGAGCCTGCGGTTGGTGACCTTCACGACGCGCTTGCCGTCCTCGAGGCCGAAGCACCACAGCAGCGTCTGGCTCCTGGTGGAGGCGATCGAGTAGCCGCTCTCGCGGGCCTCGGGCTTGGCCTCGCAGTCGGGCTGACGCGTCTTCCGGCTGATCCCGCTGGCCATCCCCTTGCGCACGTCCGCCTGGAAGCTCGCCAGCGCGGCGTCGAGGTTCAGGGTCAGCACCCCGACCTGGTCGAGGCGGTTGGTCGTGTACTCCACGTGGCGCAGGTCGCTGGTGAGCTGGCCGGGCTTGAACGTCCAGGGCTGGTCCGCAGCGGTCCGCGTCGCGACCAGGGTCGGGACGTTGTCGGGCAGCGCGTTGTCGAGCTCGATGATCACCGTGACCGGCTCGACGAGCTGCTCGGCGGGAGCCAGGGTGAACACCGGCGAGACGAAGTCGAGGTCGACACCGTTCTCGGCCCCTTCCGCCGTCTCGACGACCTCGAGCTCGACGTCCTCGGGAAGGCCGATCACCTCGACGCCGAGGTCCTCCGCGGCGGCGGCCTCCGCGTCCACCGACGCGTTGGCTGCGGGCCGTGGCAGCGGCGGGTCCGCGTCACCCCCACAGGCCGTCGCCGTCAGCACGAGCAGCAGGGCCACGAGGGCGCGCGCCGGCACGGAGCGTGCAGGGCGGGCGTGGAACATGTGTGACCCCTGTTGGCGTCTCGAATGGCGGGCGAGAGGAACGTTACGGGGATTTCAGTCCGTTATGGCCTTTTTGGCAGCACCGGCCCTCATTCGTGTCGAGTGCCGCGGCCAACGCCACGCGTGCCGCTCCTCCACCCCGCCCTTGCGCGGCTGCACTCGCTCCGACAGCCTTGGCACCCCTGGACCCGCGCAGTCCCCGGACGCCCGTGCCAGAAGCAGCCACCGAAGCACCACCCCCGACCCCTGGAGCCCCTTGATGAGTCAGGTCGCCAACCCCTCCCTGAGCACCCCCGCCACCTCGTCGGAGGAGCCCCGGTTCTCCCCCGTGGAGGCCGACCAGCTGCTCGCGCGGCTGCGGGCGACGTACGCGACGGGGCGCACCAAGTCCCTGGAGTGGCGCCACCAGCAGCTCGCCGCGCTCGGCCGGATGCTGGTGGAGTGCGAGGAGGAGCTCGTCGAGGCGCTGCGCAAGGACCTCGGCCGGGCGCCGTTCGAGGCCTGGGCCGCGGACCTGCGCGCCACCGGACGCGAGATCGAGGACCTGCAGCGGCACCTCGGCCGCTGGGTCGAGCCGGAGCGGCGGCGTGCGCCGGCACTGCTGCAGCCCGGCAAGGCCTCGATCGTGCGCGAGCCGCTGGGCGTGGTGCTGATCATCGCGCCGTGGAACTACCCCGTGCAGCTGCTGGTCTCGCCGTTGGCGGCGGCGCTCGCGGCCGGCAACGCCGTGGTCTGCAAGCCCTCGGAGGTCGCTCCGGCGACCTCGGCCGCGATGGCGAGGTTCCTGCCTCGATACCTCGACCAGAGCGCGGTGGCCGTGGTCGAGGGCGGCATCCCGGAGACCACGCTGCTGCTCGACCAGCGCTGGGACCACATCTTCTACACCGGCAACGGGGCCGTCGGCCGCATCGTGGCCACCGCCGCCGCCAAGCACCTCACGCCGGTCACGCTGGAGCTCGGTGGGAAGTCCCCGGTGATCGTCACCGCCGACGCCAACATCAAGCTCGCGGCCAGCCGGGTCGCCTTCGCGAAGTTCCTCAACGCGGGGCAGACCTGCGTCGCCGCCGACCACGTCTACGTGCACGCGGACGTCGAGGAGGAGTTCCTCGCGGCGATGGGGCGAGAGGTCGCCAAGCGGTACGGGTCGGACCCGCGGGCCAGCAAGGACTTCGGACGGATCATCAACCCGGGGCACGCGCAGCGGGTCAAGAACCTGCTGGACCAGGGCGGCTACGAGGTCGTCTGCGGCGGGCAGGTCGACGTGGAGGGTCGCTACATCGCCCCCACCGTGCTGCGTGACGTCACCCGCGAGGCCGGGGTGATGAGCGAGGAGATCTTCGGCCCGGTGCTGCCGGTGCTCAGGTTCGAGGAGCTCAGCGAGGTGACCGACGCGATCAACGCGGGCGACAAGCCCCTCGCGCTCTACCTGTTCACCTCCTCCGACGAGACCGTCGAGCAGGTGCTGGCGAACACTTCGTCGGGCGCGATGTGCGTCAACGACGCGCTCAGCCACCTGCTGATCTCCTCGCTGCCGTTCGGCGGGGTCGGCGGGAGCGGGTACGGCGCGTACCACGGCCAGGCGGGCTTCGAGACGTTCAGCCACCGCCGGGCCGTGTGGAAGCGGCCGTCGTGGCTGGTCGACGCACCGCTGCTGAACGCCCCCTACCCCCGCTGGAAGCGCGCGCTGACCCGTCGGTTCTTCTAGGACCATGACCGACCAGCGACAGGCAGGCTCGCCGACCACCCACCCCGCTGCGACCCAGTCCGCGCCGGCGGACGCGGCGAGACCCGAGATCGGGCCCGGCCGTGAGCGGCAGGGCATCGTCTACCGGGCCGGCGTGCTCGGCCAGGCTCCCTCGGTGCCGGTGGAGGCGGCCCTGCTGGAGGAACGTGCCCGGCAGGCGATGTCGCGCAAGGCCTGGGCCTACGTCGCCGGGGGTGCCGGCGAGGGCGCGACGATGCGGCACAACCGGTCGGCGTTCGAACGGTGGCGGATCGTGCCGCGGATGCTGCACGGCACCAGCACCCGCGACCTGGGCACCTCGGTGCTGGGCACTCCCCTGCGCGCACCGATCATGGTCGCGCCGGTGGGTGCCGGCGCGCTGATCCGGCGCGACAGCGACGTGCACATCGCCCGTGGGGCCGCGGCCGCCGACACGCCGTACGTCTTCTCCTCCCAGGGGTGCAGCCCGATGGAGGCGACCGCGGAGGCGATGGGCGACACCCCGTTCTGGTACCAGCTCTACTGGTCGATCGACGAGCCCCTCGTGGACTCGATGATCCGGCGCGCCGAGGCCGCCGGGGCCAAGGCACTCGTGGTCACCGTGGACACCACGACACTCGGCTGGCGTCCCAAGGACCTCAACCTCGGGTCGCTGCCGTTCGCGCAGGGCGAGGGCATCGCGCAGTACACCTCCGACCCGCGGTTCCTGGAGATCGTGCGTGAGCGCATCGCCGCGTCCGCCTCCCGGCCCGCGGAGAAGGTGAAGGTGACCGCCGACGCCATCCGCAGCCTGCTCTCGATCACCCGCAACCACCCGGGCCGGTTCCTGGACAACCTGCGCTCGAAGGAGCCGCGGGCGTCGGTGGAGACCTTCCTGGACATCTACTCCAACCCCGCGCTGTCCTGGGACCACCTCGCCACCCTGCGCAGCCGTACGACGCTGCCGATCCTGCTCAAGGGCGTCCTGCACCCCGACGACGCGGCCACCGCCCTCGAGGCCGGGGTGGACGGGCTGATCGTGTCCAACCACGGCGGCCGCCAGGTCGACCACAGCATCGCGTCGCTGGACGCGCTCGTGGCGATCCGCGACCGGGTCGGTCCCGAGCCCACGGTCCTGTTCGACAGCGGCATCCGTACCGGCGCGGACGTGTTCCTCGCCCTGGCGCTGGGCGCCGACGCCTGCCTGGTGGGCCGCCCGCACCTCTATGGCCTCGCGCTCGCCGGCGCCGACGGTGTCCGGCAGGTGCTGGAGAACATCATCGCCGAGCTCGACCTGACGATGGGCCTCGTCGGTGCCGCCGGCATCCCCGACATCACCCGCGACCTGCTGGTGGCCGCCGACCGGTGAGGTGACCGCGTACGCGGCTCCCCCGCTAACGTGCGCACCATGCGCCTCAAGCCCGGTCGGCCCGATCTCGCGACCTACGCCGACCGGTTCGACGTGCCCCCGGCGCAGGACGGGCTCGGGGTCACCTTCCTCGGCGTCGCGAGCCTGCTGCTCGACGACGGCGAGTCGGCGGTGATGACCGACGGGTTCTTCTCCCGCCCCAGCCTGCTCAGGACGGCGTTCGGGAGGCTCTCCCCCGACCTCGAGCGGATCGACTCCGCCCTGTCGCGTGCCGGGGTCGGCCGGCTCGACGCCCTTCTCCCGGTGCACACCCACTACGACCACGCTCTCGACGCCGCAGTGGTGGCCGAGCGCACCGGCGCCGTGCTGCTCGGCGGGGAGTCGGCGGCCAACATCGGGCGCGGCCACGGTCTCCCCGCCGACCGGATCCGGGTGGCGACGCCGGGCGAGCCCGTCACCTACGGCGCGTTCACGCTGACCCTGGTGGAGTCACGGCACTGTCCACCCGACCGCAGCCCGGGCCGGATCGAGGAGCCCCTCGTCCCGCCGGCCAGGATGTCGGCGTACCGGTGCGGGGAGGCCTGGTCGGTCCTGGTCGAGCACACCAGCGGGAGCACTGCCCTGCTCCAGGGCAGCGCCGGCTACGTCACGGGAGCACTGACCGGTCACACGGCGCAGGTGGCCTACCTCGGCGTGGGTCAGCTCGGGGTGCAGAGCGAGGACTACATCCGCACCTACTGGGCCGAGACCGTCGAGGCGGTAGGCGCGAGCAGGGTCGTGCTGACCCACTGGGACGACTTCTTCCGCCCGCTCGACCGCGACCTGCGGGCCCTGCCGTACGCCGGCGACGACCTGCACGCGACGATGCGGGTGCTCGACGAGCTCGGCCGCGCCCAGGGGGTCGAGATCAGCTTCCCGACCCTGTGGCAGCGAGAGGACCCGTGGCGCCGATGACCGACCCCCGACCACGCATCACGATCCCCACCGCGCCCAACCTGCGCGACCTCGGCGGCTGGCCCACCGGGGACGGCGCCCGCACCCGCACGGGCCTGGTCTACCGCTCCGCCGAGCTCACCGGGCTGACCGAGCCCGACCTCGCGGCCCTCGCCGAGCTGGGCATCGGCACCGTCTACGACCTGCGCACCACCCGCGAGATCGACGCCCGGCCCGATGTCCTTCCCGAGGGCCTGCCGGTGGAGCAGCTCGACGTGCTCGCCGACCGCGACACCTCGCCACCGGCCGAGCTGCGGGAGATGCTCACCCGACCGGAGCTGGCCGGCGAGCACCTCGGGAACGGCCGGGCGGAGCGCCACTTCGAGGACGCCTACCGCGGCTTCGTGAGCCTGCCCTCGGCGCGCACGGCCTATGCCCGGCTGTTCACGGCGGTGGCGACCGCCGACGGGCGGGCCGTGCTCTTCCACTGCGCCAGCGGCAAAGACCGCACCGGCTGGGCGAGCGCCGCGCTGCTCCTGCTGCTGGGGGTGAGCGAGGAGGACGTGATGACGGAGTACCTCCAGACCAACACCGACCTGCTGCCGATGACCCAGCCCTGGCTGGACCAGTTCCGCGAGGCCGGCGGTGACCCCGAGCTGCTGCGTCCGGTCGTGGGCGTGCAGGAGAGCTACCTGGAGTCGGCGCTGGACCAGGTGCGGGCGTCGTACGGCGACATCGAGGGCTACTTCGTTCACGGTCTCGGTCTCTCCCTGGACACCGTGAGAACCCTGCGGGCGGTGCTGGTGTCGGGGCGTCCCTGACCGCGTCGGACGCCACCCCACCAACAACCCGGGCTGTCGGATCCGTCGCGACGGCTCTACCTTGGGTTCAACGCAACGAGGCACCCAGGAGATGTGATGGCACGGGAGTCCGACGCCGACGAGGCGGGAGCCCACGATGCCGGCAAGCTGTCCGAGGACGGTGAGCTGAGCGAGCAGAACGAGTCCGCCGCCGTGGGCCTCGACGTCGACAGGGCGGTCATCGAGGGGGACGAGCTCCCCTCGGTCCGGGTCGCCCTGTCCCAGGAGCGGATCGTCTCTGCCGCCCTGGCCTACATCGACGAGTTCGGGGTGGTCGGTCTCTCGATGCGCCGCTTGGGCAGCGTCCTCGGCGTGGAGGCAATGTCGCTGTACCGCTACTTGTCCGGCCGCGAGGCCCTGCTCGACGCCATCGCCGACGCCATGACGGACTCGCTGGCCGACGACGCGGACGTGATCGACCGGCCGAGCGCCGGTTGGCAGGACTTCCTCCAGCGACTCGCCCATGGCGTACGCCGGATGGCGCTGTCCCACCCCAAGGCCTTCCCCCTCGTGGCCTCCCGCCCCGCCGAGGCACCGTGGCTGCGGCCGCCGCTGCGCAGCTTGCACTGGGTCGAGGCATTTCTGCGCGGACTGATCGACGAGGGCTTCAGCCACGACGCCGCCGTGCGTTCCTACCGTTGCTTCAGCAGCTTCCTGCTCGGACACCTGCTGCTCGAGGTGGCCATGCTCGGCGCCGACCTCGGCCCCCTCGACGTGGTCGAGGAGGAGAACGTCGACGAGAGCGCTCCTCGCCATCCCACCGTGCGGGAGCTGCGTGCCGCCCTGACCGAGGACCACGCCGCCGAGGAGTTCGAGGAGTCTCTCGAGGACCTGCTGAACCGCATCGAGCTCATCCGGATGGAGTGCTGAGCCCGATCCGTCGCGTCAGCGGCCCGCCGCGCGGTCGACGCGGTCGTGGTACCGGTGACCGAGCTTGCCACCCAGCACGGCTGCCAGCAGGGTCAGGAGCAGCACGGCGATGCCCGTGATGGCCGCACCCCAGCTGAGTGCGTCCAGGGTGACCGGGATCCGGGGCAGGCTGACCCGGTCGAAGATGTTGTACTTCGAACCGAAGACCGCCCCGACGACGATCGCGGCGATCATCACCAGGAGCCCGATCAGCCATACCGCCACGCCCTGACGGCCACCGTCGAAGCGCGACATGCGACCTGCGACATAACCGCCTGCGTAGTAGGCAACCATCAGGACCACCCCCAGCACCACGGCGGCCGTGATCCCGATCGTCCCGGCCTGCCGTTGGGCGTCGGACTGCGTGAGGTTGCCGTTGTAGCCGACGGCGGCGCCGACCGCACCGACGATGCTCGTCAGCAGGATCGCCATCCCGATGGCGACGATCCAGCCGAAGAACGCGGCGCCGATGTTGAGGCCACCGAATTTCTCCCGGGCATGGTGCTCCTGGTCCCGGCGATCCCGGTGGTCCGGCCGGGACCCTTCGACGCCTCCGGTCTCGGCTCCGAGAGCGGAGGCTCCGGTGTCGCGACGTCCTGTGCCTGAGTCTTGGGACATGACGAGATTCCTTTCATGAGGAGTCCGGGTGGCGGTGAGGTCCGCTGCCGGAGCGAGCAGGCCGGGTGCCGCAGGCCGAGACCCGCGGCACCACGTGCCGTGTCTCAGCGGCGGTCGACGTCTCCCTCGACCTCGATGTTCTCCTTGCGGACTTCCTCGCTGACCGTCTCCTCGTCGGTGACGGTCTCCTTGCCCAGACGCACCCGCTCGACCGGCTCTGCGACCGTCTCGACGTTGACTCGCTCCTCGCTGAGGATGACCTCGTGCTCCTCCTCGGAGATCGCAGGCCCGTCCTTGGCGTCGCCGACGTTCGAGGCATCGACCGGCTCGGTCTCGAGGACGGCGCGCTCCTTGCGGACCGGCACGGAGACCGTCTCGGTCTCGGTCGTGACGTACTTGCGCAGCCGGGCGCGGCCGACATCCTGCTTCGTCTTGTCGACCTTGAGGTGCTCCTCCGACCTGGTCATCGCGTCGTCGGTGGTCGGGCCCGAGGTGTCGTGGCCCGCCCCTGCCACGTCACGGTCGGCCCGGCCCGTCTGGGCCTGTCCCGTCTGGGCCTGTCCCGTCCCGGTCTGGGCTGCCTGGCCCTGAGCCGCCTGGGTCTGGCCGGCGTCACCGTAGCTGCGGCCGTAGTAGTCGTAGAGCCGGCGCTCGTCCGCCTCGTCGAGGTGGCCATCGTCGAGATCGACCTGCGGCGCGTCCTTCACCTTGCTCTTGGCGTGCGGGACGGTGACGTTCTCGCCATCGACCGAGGCTCCCTCTACCGGCACGAACGACTCCTTGTTGCCGAACAGACCGGTGTTGACAGTGAGGAACTCCGGGCGACCGGTCTGGTCGTCGAGGAACACCTGTCCCACCTTGCCGATCTTCTCCCCCTCGTTCGAGTAGGCGGTCCTTCCGATCAGGTCCTGGGCCTGGTTCTCATCCATTATTTCTGATCCTCTCGTAGGCTGCGGGTCTCGCATTCCTCTGGCGGTACCCGCAGCCTTACGTCGTAAACAGACTTCTCGAGCTTCGCGTACGTCGTGACGCACAGGTCCGGTGCGCCACCCGCCTCGGCAGCCGGGTCACCGGGAGGACCCACGAGCGGCTGTCCGGGGGCGAACTCGACATCGCCCCCCGCCCGGCGTAGGAATGAAAGGCCGTAGCCCCACCTAGGACAGGAACCCCGAACATGGACGCAGCCCGCGCACGCACCCTGCTCGAGACCGAGCGAGCCGAGGTGGAGGCCATGCTCGCCGAGATCACCAGGTCCGGCACCCAGGACCGGGAGAGCGAGCAGGAGCCGGGAGACACCGGGGACTCGGCGCAGCCGCTGGAGTCCGAGGGCGTCGACGACGCGGTCGAGGCGTCCCTGCGGACCCGCCTCGCCGCCATCGAGCGCGCCGAGCAGCGCCTCGCCGACGGCACCTACGGCCTCTCGGTGCGAAGCGGGGAGCCGATCCCCGACGAGCGCCTCGAGGCCGTCCCCACGGCCGAGCTGACCGTCGAGGAGTCCGCGGAGAACCCCTGAGGGGCTCGGCTCACCCAGCCGGCGTCAGCCGGGTGAGAGCAGGCGACGGGCGACCAGCACCTCGGGACCCAGCCCGGTCAGGTGCCCGACGAGGTCCTCGGTGGCGGCCTCGAGCTCGTCGTCGGTCATCGGGTCGAGCGCGTCGAGGATGAACAGCGCGGTGGTCGTCTCGTCGCTCAGCTGGGTACGGCGGGCCTGCCGCCAGTTCCAGCGACGGCAGGTCACCCCCGCGTCGTCGCACCACACGACCTCACCGGCCTCGGGGTGCTCGACCACCTCGGCTCCCCCGGCCACGGTGTCGAACGGCTCGCTGCCGTTGGCACGCACGAGCCGGGGCGGACCGGCGTACCGGGTGAGGTCCTCACCGCCGATGGGCAGCTGGTGGAGCACCGAGACGGCGTTGTAGAGGTCGGTGAGCCCGTTCACCCGTGGCAACCCGTCGCCCGCTCGGCGCAGCAGCGCCTCGAGGCTGTTGCGAGTCCGTTGCGGCTTGGCCCCGAACGCCCGGTAGGCCTCCCGCCACGCGGCCACGTGCGGGAGCTGGTCGACGGGGTGAGCCTCGAGCGCCGCCACGGCTGCCCGCTCCGCGGCCTCGAGCGCCGCGATGCCGGCCTGGCCGCTCGGCCCGGGGACCAGCCCGTCGACGGCGAGCAGCATCGCCCGGTAGTCGGGCCGCAGCGCGAACACGTCCGGGTGCACCTGCGCACCGGCGAGGAACCGGTCGAGCTCGGCGAGGTCAGCCATGGATGGACTCCATCTGTGCAGCATAGGCAGGCCCCGCACGGCCCCGTGTCAGAGCTCGGACTGAATCCCAGCCAGCAGCTGGCGTGCCATCACGATCCGCTGCACCTGGTTGGTGCCCTCGTAGATCTGGGTGATCTTGGCGTCGCGCATCATCCGCTCCACCGGGTAGTCGCGGGTGTAGCCGTAGCCGCCGAGCACCTGGACCGCGTTGGTGGTGACCTCCATCGCCACGTCGGAGGCAAAGCACTTGGCTGCCGCACCGAAGAACGTCAGGTCCTTGTCGCCGCGCTCGGAGCGACCGGCGGCGGCGTAGGTGATCTGCCGCGCGGCCTCCACCTTCATCCCCATGTCGGCGAGCATGAACTGCAGGCCCTGGAACTCCGCGATCGCCTTGCCGAACTGCTGGCGCTCCTTGGCGTACTCCAGCGCGTAGTCGAGTGCTCCCTGGGCCACGCCGACCGCCTGGGCGGCGATGGTGACGCGGGTGTGGTCGAGGGTCTTCATCGCGGTCGAGAAGCCGGTGCCCTCGGCCCCGATCATCCGGTCGGCCGGGATCCGCACGTTGTCGAGGTAGACCTCGCGGGTGGGCGAGCCCTTGATGCCGAGCTTGTTCTCCTTCGCGCCGAAGGAGACGCCCTCGTCGGACTTCTCCACCACGAACGCCGAGATCCCCTTGGAGCGCGCCTCGGGGTCGGTCACCGCCATCACCGTGTAGTATTCCGACTCGCCCGCGTTCGTGATCCAGCGCTTCACACCGTTGAGCACCCAGTGGTCGCCGTCGCGGACCGCGCGGCACTTCATGCCGATCGCGTCCGAGCCGGCGTCGGGCTCGGAGAGGCAGTAGGAGAACCCGCCCTCGCCGGCAGCGAGCTTGCCGAGGTACTTCGCCTTCAGCTCCTCCGAGCCGGAGATCTGCACCGGCAGCGAGCCCAGCTTGTTCACGGCCGGGATCAGCGAGGAGCTCACGCAGACCCGGGCCACCTCCTCGATCACGAGCACGGTGGCGAGCGCGTCGGCGCCGGCGCCGCCGTACTCCTCGGGGATGTGGGGTGCGTGGAAGTCCGCGGCCAGCAGCGCCTTCGCCGCCTCCTCGGGGTAGCGCGCGTCCTCGTCGACCTCGGCGGCGAACGGGGCGATCTTCGCCTCGGCGACCGCGCGGACGGCCTCACGGATCGCCTGGTGCTCCTCGGACAACGCGAACAGGGGGAAGTCAGTCATGCCCTGATCCTACTGAGCGAGATCCGGCGCCTTCGACGGGCCGATCCCGGGCTCCCCGGCCTCCGCCTCGGTGTGCACGTCACGCACCCCCAGCCGGGCGGCGTCCTCGATCCGGCGGGCGACCAGCGCGGCGTGGATCCCCCGCCCCTGCCACCGCGGGAGCGTCGCGGAGCCCGACAGGTACGCCGAGCCGCCCTCCACCAGCAAGGAGGCGACCGCGACGATGTCCCACCCGTCGAAGACGGCGTACGTCGTGCGCCCGGGCGCGGCCATCATCTCGCGGCACCACCGCTCCAGTTCCGCGTCCAGGGGCAGGTCGAGGCTCTCGGCCAGCACGCGCGCGACGTAGCGGTGCAGGTCCGGGCCGATCTGCTCGATCGGCAGGGGGCCGGAGTCCGATGCCACGTCAGGTGGCGGTGCGCCCGGTGGCCGTCACGATCCCCGCCTCCCGGGCGCCCCGGACCGTCGCCTGCAGCGTCGCCATCGTGTCGTGCTCGGGCCGCCAACCGAGCACCTCCCGTGCCCGGCTGGTGTCCATCACGACCGGGACCCTGGCTGCCTGGATCCACTCGACCTGGGAGGGCATCGCCGGAAGCCGCCCGACGAGCTCGGCGGTCACGTCGACGGCCACCGCGGGGACCGGGATGCTGTGCCAGCCCAGCTCGCGGGCCAGGTCGCGCATCGTGAACTCACCTTCAGCGGCGAGGTTGTAGTAGCCGGGCTCGCCCGCGCCCTCGACCGCGCGCACCAGTGCGTCCGCCACGTCGTCGGCGTGCACCAGCTGCATCGGGGTGCCGGGATCGAGGATGACCGGACCGGGCTGGGGCACCCGGTCGAGGAGGCTGCGGATGACCGCCGGCACGAGCGAAGGTGTGCCGAGGTAGGGGATGTTGCTCACCAGGGCGGGCGAGTCGGGACCGCCCACGACGCAGGGGCGGAACACGTAGGCCTCCACGTCGCTCCCCGCCAGCGAGTCCGCGAGCGTGGCCTCCAGCTCGGCCTTCTGCGCCGAGTAGTAGAACTCCTCGGTCCCTGCCGGCCCGACGTCCTCGTGGAGCGGCTGGGGGTTCGAGGCGTGGAAGCCGTACGCCGCCACCGAGGAGGTGTAGACGAGACGCTTCGCGCCCGCCGCCACGGTGGCCTCGAACACGTTGCGCGAGCCGGTCAGGTTCACCGCACGGCTCTCCTCGGGGGACCCGAAGATCAGGAACGCCAGGTGCACCACGACGTCGGCCCCCTCGACCAGCCGGTCGATCGCCTCCCGGTCGAGCACGTCGCCCTGGACGTAGACGGTCTTGGCGAGCCCCTTGGCCTGCGGGTCGAACGGCCGCCGCGCCATTCCCCGGACCTCGGCAACCCGGTCGCAGCGCTCCAGTGCCCGCAGGAACGCGAGCCCGATCTCCCCTGTCGGGCCCGTGACCGCCACGGTCAGGCCTGCGGGCTGCGTCGTTCCGGTCTCGCTCATGGTGCTCCTCGGCTCGTCAGTGCGCTCGAACCTAGACGACGAGCCCCTCTCGTCGCAGCCCACGGGGGACCCCTGTGGGCACGGCCGGGTTAGCGTTGCCGCATGGCGAAGTGGCAGGACGACGAAGCGGTCCGGTTCATGCTCGACGAGTGCACCACCTGGGCGGTGGTGGGCCTGTCCGGTGACCCCAGCCGGACGGCGTACAGCATCGCCGCGCTGCTCCAGCAGCGCGGCAAGAAGATCGTCCCGATCCATCCCGACGCCCCCACGGTGCTGGGCGAGCAGGGCTACGCCTCGCTGGCCGAGGTGCCGTTCGGGATCGACGTGGTCGACGTCTTCCGGCGCTCGGAGACGGCCGGACAGTTCGCGGACGAGGCGGTCGCTGTCGGCGCCAAGGCCGTCTGGTTCCAGCTCGGCGTCATCGACGAGGCGGCCTTCGACCGGACGCGCGCGGCCGGCGTGCCGATGGTGATGGACACCTGCCCTGCCATCGAGTGGCGCAAGCGCCCGGCCGGCGGCTGATCCGTGCCGAGGTCGAGCCACGACCCGGAGCCGGGTCAGGACCTCGTCCTGCGCCCGGGGCCGGGACTGCCCCAGGGGCTGGTCGTCCCCGCGGGCGAGATCGTGGAGCAGTTCTCCCGCTCCTCGGGCCCGGGCGGCCAGTCGGTGAACACCACGGACAGCCGGGTCGAGGTCGTCTTCGACGTGTCCGCGTCCTCGGTGCTCACCGACGCGATGCGCGAACGGGCGCTGCGCGCCCTCGGCTCCGGGCGGATCGTGGTCACCGCCTCGGAGCACCGCTCCCAGCACCGCAACCGCGTCGCCGCTCGCCAGCGCCTCGCGGACCGGCTGCGCACGGCGCTGGCCCCACCCGCACTCCCCCGGGTCCCGACCAAGCCGACCAGGGGCTCCCAGCGGCGCCGGATCGAGGGCAAGAAGCGCCGCTCCCAGGTCAAGGCGATGCGCGGCCGCGTGCGCGACTGAGCCTCAGCGACCCGCCGCCAGGATCTCCAGGTAGTGCGGGTTGGTCATCACCCCGAGCAGGTTGCCGAAGGGGTCGACCACCGAGGCGGTGACGAACCCCTCGCCGGCGCCCTGCGCCGTGATCGGCTGGTACTCCTTCGCGCCCATGGCCAGCAGGCGGTCGAAGGTGCCCTGGAGGTCGTCGACGTGCCAGTGCATCAGCGCGCCTCCCGGCTCGGTCGCCGACGACGGCGGCCGGTAGCGGCTGTCGATGATGCCCAGCTCGGCCTGGTAGTCGCCGATCCGGAACTCGGCGTACGCCGTGCGCCCGTCGGGCCCCGGCACGCGGTAGTAGGCGTCCTGGCCCAGCAGGTCGGCGTACCACTCGACGGCCGCCGGCACGTCCGCGGCCCAGATGTTCAGCGTTGCGAATCCTCGAAGGCTCATCGGCCTTTCCTCTCCTCGGTGTCGGTGATTCCACGCTAGATCGACTTGCGGAACCTGCGGTTCCTCAATGGCTGCCAGACTGGGCCGATGCTGGACACCTCGGTTCGACTGCTGCGGCTGCTCTCGCTGCTCCAGGCACGCCGCGAGTGGTCGGGGTCCGCTCTCGCCGAACGGCTCGAGGTCACCACCCGCACGGTGCGCAACGACATCGAGCGGCTCCGGATCCTCGGCTACCAGGTGCACTCCAGCACCGGGATCACCGGCGGCTACCGGCTGGGCGCCGGCTCGGTGCTGCCCCCTCTCCTGCTCGACGACGACGAGGCGGTCGCGGTGGCGCTCGGGCTGCGTGCCGCCGCCTCCGGGTCCGTGACCGGGATCGAGGAGACGTCGTTGCGGGCGATGACCAAGCTCGAGCAGACGCTGCCCTCGCGGCTGCGGCACCGGGTCGACGCGCTCCGGTTGGCCACCGTCTCCGCCGCGAGCCGGGGACCGACGGTGGCCGCGGAGACCCTGACGACCGTGGCGGCCGCCTGCCGGGACCACGAGCGGCTGCGCTTCGACTACCTCGGACACGAGGGCGAGCCGAGCCGGCGCGACGTCGAGCCGCACCGCCTCGTCTACACCGGCCGCCGCTGGTACCTCGTGGCGTGGGACCGCGAACGGGAGGACTGGCGCACCTTCCGCGCCGACCGCGTGCAGCCGCGCCTGCCCCCGGGCCCGCGCTTCGCCCCACGCGAACCGCCGGAGGACGTCGTGCGCCACGTGGTCCGCGGCACCAGCTCCACCGGCTGGCCCCACCCCGCGCGCGTCCGGCTGCACGTCTCCGCCGCCGGCATCGGCGACCGGATCCCGCCCGCAGCCGGCCTGCTGACCCCCGAGGGCCCGGACCGGTGCGTGCTGGAGACCGGCAGCGGGTCCCTGGGCGACCTCGTCGGCTTCCTCACCAGCCTCGAGGTGGGCTTCGAGGTGCTGGACCCGCCCGAGCTGCGGGAGCTGTTCGCCGAGCTGGCCGAGCGCTACCGCGTCGCCGCCGGCGGCTGATCCCGCCGCCGTACGGGCTGGCAGCGAGTCGCTCAGAAGCCGGTACGGCGTGGCTTGCCCGCGGCGTCGCGGACGGTCCTGCCCTTGGCGTGGGCGGCGTCGCGCAGCTCGGCCTGGAAGTCGACCATCCGCTGCTGCAGGGCCGGGTCGCCCGCTCCCAGGATGCGTACGGCGAGCAGGCCCGCGTTGCGCGCGTTGCCCACCGCCACCGTCGCGACCGGGACACCGGCCGGCATCTGCACGATCGAGAGCAGGGAGTCCATCCCGTCGAGGTACTTCAGCGGCACCGGCACGCCGATCACCGGCAGCGGGGTGACCGCGGCGAGCATCCCGGGAAGGTGGGCCGCTCCCCCGGCCCCGGCGATGATCACCTGGACGCCTCGACCGGCGGCCTCGCGGCCGTAGGCGAGCATCTCGTCGGGCATCCGGTGCGCCGAGACGACGTCGGCCTCGAAGGCGATGCCGAACTCCTCGCACGCCTCGGCGGCCGCCTTCATCACCGGCCAGTCCGAGTCGGAGCCCATCACGATGCCGACGCGGGCGGGGCCCTCGGGTGCTGCCGTGCTGCTCATTCGCTCTCCTCGCCGAGGTCTCCTGCAAACCATGCTGCCGCATGCCGGGCACGTTCGAGGCAGTCCTCGAGATCGTCGCCGTAGGCGTTGACGTGTCCCACCTTGCGTCCCGGCCGCAGCTCCTTGCCGTAGAGGTGCACCCGCAGCCGCGGGTCGCGGGCCATCGCGTGCGGGTAGCCGTCGTAGAGGTGCCCGGTCTGGCGGTCGCCGCCCAGGATGTTGACCATCACCGTCCACGGCGCCCGTGCGTCCGGGGCGCCGAGCGGGAGGTCGAGCACCGCGCGCAGGTGGTTCTCGAACTGGCTGGTGACCGCGCCGTCCTGGGTCCAGTGGCCGGTGTTGTGCGGCCGCATCGCGAGCTCGTTGACCAGCACCTTGCCGTCGTTGGTCTCGAACAGCTCGACCGCCAGCACGCCGGTGACGCCGAGCTCGCCGGCGACCCGCATCGCGATCTGCTGTGCCTGCACGGCCAGCCCGGGGTCGAGGTCAGGGGCCGGGGCGATCACCTCGTGGCAGATCCCGTCGCGCTGGGTGGAGGCGACCACCGGCCAGGCGGCGACCTGGCCCGAGGGCGAGCGCGCCACCAGCGCGGAGAGCTCGCGCCGGAAGTCGACGCGCTCCTCGGCGAGGACGGCTGTGCCCGACTCGAAGGCGGCCGCGCAGTCCTCGGGGCCCTCGACGAACCAGACTCCCTTGCCGTCGTACCCGCCGCGCGTGGTCTTCAGGACGCAGGGCCACCCGCCCACCGACTCGGCGAAGGCCACGACGTCGTCGACGTCGGCGACCAGCGCGTTGCGCGGGCACGGGATGCCGAGCTCGGCCAGGCGGGCCCGCATCACGCCCTTGTCCTGCGCGTGCACCAGCGCCTCGGGGCCCGGACGCACCGCCAGGTCGGCCTCGAGCGCGTGCAGGTGGTCGGTGGGGACGTGCTCGTGGTCGAAGGTGACCACCGCACAGCCGCGGGTGACCTCGCGCAGCGTCTCCAGGTCGGTGTAGTCGCCGACGAGGTGGTCGGGGATCACCTGCGCGGCGCTCACGCCGGGCGCCTCGGCCAGCAGGCGCAGCGGGATCCCGAGCGCGGCGGCGGGCTCGGCCATCATCCTGGCCAGCTGGCCGCCGCCGATCACGGCCACGGTGGGGGCCCGGCCCGGTGCCTGGCCCGGTGTCCGGCCCGATGTCTGGCCCGATGTCGCCGCAGAAGTCACGCGCTGACCCTATCCACCGACCGCCGGCGGCCGGACTCCCCTAGGGTCGTGCCATGCCACTGGACTCCCAGCGCACCAGCTACGTCCTCGTCGACGGCGAGAACATCGACGCCACGCTCGGCGCCTCGATCTTCGGTCGCCGCCCGAACCCCACCGAACGGCCCCGCTGGGAGCGGCTGCTCACCTTCGCGGAGGCCACCTGGCGCCAGCCGGCCAAGGGGCTGTTCTTCCTGGCGGTCAAGGACGAGCTGCCGATGAGCTTCATCCAGGCGCTGACCAGCATCGGCTACCGGCCGATCCCGCTGTCCGGGGCCCAGAACGAGAAGGTCGTCGACCTCGCCATCCAGCGCACGCTCGAGGAGCTCGCGCGCCGGGACGCCGACGTGATGCTGGTCAGCAACGACGGCGACTTCCTGCCCCAGATGGAACGCCTGCTCGACGGCCGCAGGGCCGGGCTGATGGCGTTCCGCGAGTTCAAGAACAGTGGGTTCACCTCGCTGATCGAGCGCGGCCTGGAGTTCTTCGACCTCGAGTACGACGTGCTCGCGTTCAACGAGCGGCTGCCGCGGCTGCGGGTCATCCCGATCGAGGAGTTCGACCCCGCCGACTTCCTGTGACCGGTGGCCGATCCCGCACGCGGGGTCAGCGGCTGGTGCGGCGTACGGCGACGGGCTCGAGGTCGCCGAACCCGCGCACCGGCCGGGCGGGCAGCACACGCGTCTCGTAGCTGTCGCGGTCCAGCGCCGCGGCGGTGTGCTTGTCGGTGATCACCCGGTTGCGCCGCGCGACCGCGACCAGGCGTGCCGCCAGGTTCACCGCGGGGCCGTAGACGTCGCCCATCCGCAGCACCACGGACCCGGTGACCAGGCCGACGCGGACGTCGGGCAGCCGGGTGTCGCCGCCGATGACCTGGACGATGTCCCAGGCGATCTCCACCGCCGCTGCCGGGCTCGGCGCCAGGAAGAGCACGGAGTCGCCCAGGGTCTTCACCACTCGTCCGCGGTGCAGCGAGACCACGTCGTGGCTGCGCCCCTCGAACACCTCGACCAGGTCGCCGATCTCGTGCTCCGCGAGCTGGTTGGTCAGCGCGCTGAAGCTGACCAGGTCGGCGAACCCCACGGTGGCCTCGGCGACCTGCTCGTCGTCCGCGCTCTGGAGGCTGTCGACCCGGGTGACCGCGGCGAGCAGGTGCCGGCGCCAGACGTAGACCAGCAGCGCCTCGAAGTCGGGACCGATCGCCTTGACCAGGTCCAGTGCCTGGTCCCGTTGGGCCGCGGCGGTCGCGGACTTGTCGAGGACGGCGGACAGGGTGGCCACCTCCCACTCGGAGAGGCGGTCCATCGTCTGGCCGACCGCGCGGGTCATCCGCACGATCGTGTCGAAGTCGAGCCCGCCCTTCTCCACGATGGACGCGACCCGGACCAGTGCCTCCTGGTCGGCGCGGTTGAACGCGGGGGCGTCGCCGGCCTCTGGGAAGCCGAGCGCCCGCCACAGCCGCTGCGCGTGCTGGACCGTGAGACCGGTCGGCTCGGTCACCTGCTCACCGGTCAGGTTGGGGGCCGAACCGATGATCGCGCGCTCGAGGTCCTCAGGATCCGTCATGGGTCCCGGAGGCGCTGGTGCGGTGGTAGAGCTCTTCGCTCACGGTCAGCTGGGCCTGCTCGACCCGGGGGATGTCGCGCAGCTCCACCCGGCCGAGCTCGCTGGCGTCGGAGACCACCAGGGTCCCGCATCCGAACATCCGGTCGATCAGGCTCTTCTCGTAGGAGACGTCGCTGATCCGGTTCAGCGGGATGTCGTGCCCGCGCCGGGTGAGCACCCCGGTCCGGGTGATCAGTCGCCGCGTGGTGAAGGTGTAGGTGGTCAACAGCCACTGCAGGAACGGCGCCAGGCTGAACCACACGATCAGCACCGCCGCGATCGCCCAGACCACCCAGCGCCACACGTCGGCGTTCGCGCCGTTCGGCAGGCTGGAGAGGTATCCCGCGAGCCCGGCCACGACCAGCAGCGCCACCACAGGCAGCAGCAACGCCTTGACGTGCGTGCGGGTGCTGAGGATGACGTGCTCACCGTCGTTGAGCAGCTTGCGCGAGATGGCCACAGCGCGATCATGCCACGGTGCGGCTGCCGGGAAGTCGTGTCGCGAAAACCTGGCGGGGCACCCGGCGGCGCCTCGGCTACTGCCTGCGGACGTGTACGACGTCCCCGGCGCCGAGGTGCTCCTCACCCTCCTCGGTGCGTACGACGAGCCGCCCGTCGGCGTCCACGTCCACGGCCGTCCCGAGCACCACCCCGCCGGGCACCTCGACCCGCACCTGCTGGCCGGGGGTCGCGCACAGCTGGAGGTAGACCTCGCGCAGGTCGTCACCGGCACGCCACCGGTCGTACCACGTGCCCAGCTCCTCGAGCAGCGCGGTGAGCAGCGCGCTGCGGTCGACGGCACCGCCGGTGACGATCGCCAGCGAGGTGGCCTCGGGGACCGGGAGCTCGTCACCGGACTGCGCACAGTTGAGGCCGATCCCCACGACCGCGGCGGCACCACCGGGCCGCTCGACGCGCTCGAGCAGGATCCCGCCCAGCTTCTGCCCCCCGGCCAGCACATCGTTGGGCCACTTCAGGTCGACGTTGGTCCCGGTGACCCGGCGTACCGCCCCGGCGGCGGCGATCCCCGTCAGCAGCGGGAGCCAGGGCCAGCGCTCGGCCGGGACCCCCTCGGGCACCAGCAGCATCGAGACCGTCAGCGACGCGCGGGCCGGGGTCTCCCAGGTCCGGCCCAGCCGACCGCGCCCGGCGGTCTGGTGCTCCGCGACCAGGACCAGTCCCTCCTGCTCGCCGCCGCGGAAGCGCTCGGCGACGTCTGCGTTGGTGGAGGTGGTCTCCTCGACCACCTCCACGCGCCAGCGTTCACCGGCCGTTGCCGGGCCAATCGGTGGGCGGCTGTCCTGCTGCTCGGTCATGGCCACTAGATTGACGCAGGAATCAACGGGTGGCTACACCGCCACGGACACCGGCCCGTCTCCACGGGGCCAGGAGGAGTCGACAGTCGTGAGCGCACAACCAGGTGCTGGCACCGAGGTCCCCGAGGACATCGACATCCACACCACCGAGGGCAAGCTGGCCGATCTCGACCGCCGGATCGACGAGGCGGTCCACGCCGGGTCGGCCAAGGCAGTGGAGAAGCAGCACGCCAAGGGGAAGTGGACTGCTCGCGAGCGGATCGAGCACCTCTTCGACGACGGCTCCTTCGTGGAGCTCGACGAGCTGGCCCGGCACCGGTCGGTGGCCTTCGGCCTGGAGAAGAACCGCCCCTACGGCGACGGCGTGATCACCGGCTACGGGACCATCGACGGCCGCCAGGTGTGCGTGTTCTCCCAGGACTTCACCGTCTTCGGCGGCTCGCTCGGCGAGGTCTACGGCGAGAAGATCTGCAAGGTGATGGACCTGGCGATCAAGACCGGCTGCCCGATCATCGGGATCAACGAGGGCGCCGGCGCCCGCATCCAGGAGGGCGTCGTCTCCCTCGGTCTCTACGGCGAGATCTTCCGGCGCAACGTGCACGCCTCGGGCGTGATCCCGCAGATCAGCCTGATCATGGGCTCCTGCGCCGGCGGGCACGTCTACTCCCCCGCGGTCACCGACTTCACGATCATGGTCGACGGCACCTCCAACATGTTCATCACCGGGCCCGACGTGATCAAGACCGTCACCGGCGAGGACGTCACGATGGAGGAGCTCGGCGGGGCCCGGACGCACAACACCAAGTCCGGCAACGCGCACTACATGGGCAGCGACGAGGAGGACGCCCTGGAGTACACCAAGGCGCTGCTCTCCTTCCTGCCCCAGAACAACCAGGACGACCCGCCGTCGTACGCGGAGTACCAGCTCGGCGGCGGCACGCTCGAGATCACCGACGAGGACCGTGCGCTGGACACGGTGATCCCGGACTCCCCGAACCAGCCCTACGACATGAAGTCGGTCATCGAGTCGGTGCTCGACGACGGCGAGTTCCTCGAGGTGATGGAGCTCTTCGCGCCCAACATGGTGATCGGCTACGGCCGGGTCGAGGGCAAGTCGGTCGGTGTCGTGGCCAACCAGCCGATGCAGTTCGCCGGCACCCTGGACATCGACGCCTCCGAGAAGGCCGCCCGCTTCGTGCGCACCTGCGACGCCTTCAACATCCCCGTGCTCACCTTCGTCGACGTCCCGGGCTTCCTGCCGGGCACCGACCAGGAGTGGAACGGCATCATCCGCCGCGGCGCGAAGCTGATCTACGCCTACGCCGAGGCCACCGTCCCGCTGGTCACGATCATCACCCGCAAGGCCTACGGCGGGGCGTACGACGTGATGGGCTCCAAGCACCTCGGAGCCGACATGAACCTCGCCTGGCCGACGGCCCAGATCGCGGTGATGGGCGCCCAGGGGGCCGCGAACATCCTGCACCGCAAGGAGCTCGCCAAGGTCGCCGACGACGGCGGCGACGTCGAGGCCCGCCGGGCCGAGCTCGTCGCGGACTACGAGGACCGGCTCGCCAACCCCTACGTCGCGGCCGAGCGCGGCTACGTCGACGCGGTGATCACCCCCCACGAGACCCGGGTGGAGATCGTCCGCGCGCTGCGCCTGCTCGCCTCCAAGCGGGAGACGCTGCCGCCCAAGAAGCACGGGAACATCCCGCTGTGAGCGACGAGGTGAGCGACCAGGTGAGCGAGGAGGGCGCCGAGGCCCCCGAGCCGCAGGCGCCGTTGCTGCGGGTCGTCAAGGGCGACCCCACTGCCGAGGAGCTGGCCGCCCTGGTCACCGTCGTCTCGGCGATGGCCGGAGCAGCCGAGGGTGAGGCCGGGGAGACCAGGTCGTCGTGGAGCAGCCACCACCGCAAGCTGCGGGCGCCCCATGCCCACGGACCTGACGTGTGGCGGCAGCACGCGCGCTGAGCCCTAGGGTTCACCCGCGTCCGCGTCCGCGACCGTCCAGGAGCCCACCGACTTGTCCTTCGCCAGCTCGCTCTTCCTCTGGTACTTCCTGCCCGCGATCCTGATCGTCCGGTGGGTGCTGCCGCACCACTTCCGCAACGCCGTGCTCGCGGTGTTCTCCATCGCCTTCTACGCCGTGGGCGGCAAGCAGTTCGTCCTGCTGCTCCTGGCGCTGATGGCGCTGAACTACCTCGCGGGCTTGGCGGTGGGCGCGGCCAGAAGCCGCGGGACCCGGCCCACGCCGCGGACGATCATGGTCCTCACGGTGGTGGCCGACCTCTCTGTGCTGGCCGTGTGGAAGTACCTCGGCTTCGCCTCCCAGGTCGCGCACACGATCGCGGAGAACCTCGGCCTCGGAGAGGTCAGCGTGATCCACCTGGCGCTGCCGATCGGGATCAGCTTCTTCACCTTCCACCACCTCTCCTACGTCGTCGACGTCTACCGCGGCACCCGGCCGCCGATGCGCAACCCGCTGACGTTCGCCACCTACATCGCGATGTTCCCGCAGCTCGTCGCCGGGCCGATCGTCCGCTACCACGAGATCGACGAGCAGCTGCGCAACCAGCGCAGCGACAAGCTCCAGGACTTCATCGACGGCTTCCCGCGGTTCGCGTGGGGGCTGACGAAGAAGGTGGTCATCGCCGACTCCCTGGCGCCCCTGGCCGACGTCGCCTTCGCCAGCGAGGACCCCTCCTTCACCACCGCCTGGATCGGCGCCCTCGCCTACGCCGGGCAGATCTACTTCGACTTCTCCGGATACTCCGACATGGCGATCGGCCTGGGCCTGATGTTCGGCCTCCGGCTCCCGGAGAACTTCCGCCGGCCCTACTCCGCCGTCTCGATCACCGACTTCTGGCGGCGCTGGCACATGTCGCTGTCGCGCTGGTTCCGCGACTACCTGTACATCTCCCTGGGCGGCAACCGCCACGGCACCGCCAAGACCTACCGCAACCTAGTGATCGTCTTCTTCGCCACCGGGTTGTGGCACGGCGCGGCGTGGACGTTCATCCTGTGGGGGATCTACCACGGCGCGCTGCTGATCATCGAGCGCGCGACCGGGCTGGCACGTCTCGAGGGCTACGTCGTCGTACGCCGCCTGGTGACCTTCGTGCTGGTCGTCTTCGGGTGGGTGCTGTTCCGGGCCTCCGACCTGAACAACGCCGGGGTGATGATGCGCGCGATGCTCGTGCCCGACCGGCTGCGCGAGCCGTTCCTGGGCGCCTCCCCCGACCTCGTCCTGCTGCTCGACTTCCGGACCGTGGCGCTGCTGGCCCTGCTCCTGGCGATCGTGGCCCTTCCGGGGTCGCTGGTCGTGGGTCGCGTCATCGACGGCCTCGACGAGACCCCGCCCCGTCGACAGCTCGGTGCCCGGCTCGTCGCCCTGGCGGTCTCGCCGTACACCGCGCTCGCCGTGGTGGCCGGGTCCTTCAGCCCCTTCCTGTACTTCCAGTTCTGATGAGGACCATGGACAAGCCCTACCGCCTGCTCGCTCTGCTCGTCGCGGCGAGCTTCGTCTTCGGCCCGGCCATGCTGTACGCCGCCGGCCAGCGACCCGTCGCGTTCGAGAACCGGCCGCTCGCCCCGGCCCCGGACCCGGCCGAGGGCTGGGACCTCCTCGACGCCGTGCCCGTGTGGGCGGCCGACCACCTGCCCGGGCGCCAGCAGGCCGTCCGGCTCAGCTCGTGGATCGACTACTTCGCGCTCGACTCGCTCCCCCGCACCGCCACCACGATGGGGCGCACCGAGACGAAGCCCGACGGCGAGGTCGTCACCCGCTCACCCGAGGTCGTCCGCGGCAAGCAGGGCTACCTGTTCTACGGCCCTGAGTTCGACAGCGCCTGCGAGGCGGGCCCGGGCTTCGCCCGGGGGCTGCGCAACCTCGCCAGGCTCGCCGAGGTGATCGAACGGTCCGGGCGGGCGGTGGTGTTCGCGGTCGCACCCAACAAGTCCTCGGTGCAGCAGGACGCCCTGCCCGAGGCCCTGCCCCACGGGGAGTGCGCGCGCCGCGGGATGGCTGGCCAGGCTGCCGCCCTCGACGCGATCGACCACCCCCGTTCGGTGCCGCTGCACCAGCGACTCGGCGCGAGGAGCGAGCGGGGCGAGCAGCTGTACTGGAAGACCGACACGCACTGGGGCAACCGCGGCAGCGCCGTCTTCACCGACCTGCTCCGCCGCAAGCTCACCGGCTCCGAGACCCCGCTCGCGCTGACCCCCACCCCTCAGGAGCGCCGCGGCGACCTGACCGTGCTCGCGGGGCTGTTCTTCCGCGAGCAGGCGCCGGGGGTGGTCGTCGACGGCACGTCGGTCACCGCCAAGCCGGGTAGTGCTCGCTACCGGCCGGAGAAGGACACCTACGGCCTGAACACCTGGCGCACCCGGCCCGCGGCCGGGCTGGTCCCGGGCCGCACCCTGCTGGCCGGCGACTCCTTCGCCTACTACGGCCTGCCCACCCTGCAGCACGCGTTCGCCGAGGGCAGCTTCCTGTGGGCCGAGGCGAACCCGCGCGACACCCTGATCCGGGAGATCCTCAAGGCCGACACCGTGGTGCTCGAGATCGTGCAGCGCTCCGTCCACCGGACCACCCACCCGCTGGTGGACCCCCGGTTCCGCCGCGACCTCGAGGCCAGGCTGCAGAGCGAGTCCCGGCCTGTCGGGGCCGGCGACTAGGCTGCCCGATCGTGGCCACCCCTCCGCGTCTCGTACTCGCCTCCGCCTCCCCCGCGAGGCTCAAGACGCTGCGCAATGCCGGCCTCTCCCCCGAGGTGGTGGTCAGCGGCGTCGACGAGTCCCAGCTCGAGCACACCGAGCCGGCCGACTACACGCTGAAGCTGGCGCAGCTCAAGGCTGTCGCCGTGGCGGCCGGGCAGAAGCGGGCCATCGTGATCGGCTGCGACTCGGTCCTCGCCCTCGACGGCGAGATCCTCGGCAAGCCGGCGAGTGAGGCCGAGGCGATCGCCCGCTGGAAGAAGATGCGCGGCCGGGCCGGCGTGCTGCACACCGGTCACTGCGTGATCGACACCCACCGCGAGGTCTGGCTGGCCCGCTCCGCGGCCACCCAGGTGCGGTTCGCGCAGGTCTCCGACGAGGAGATCGAGGCCTACGTCGCCACCGGCGAGCCCTCAGCCGTGGCGGGCGCCTTCACACTCGACGGTCTCGGCGGAGCCTTCGTCTCGGGCGTGACCGGGGACCCCCACAATGTCGTGGGCATCAGCCTTCCCCTGCTGCGGCTGATGCTCGACGAGCTCGGGTTCGTGTGGACGGAGTTCTGGAACCGCTGACCCCGGCCCGGCGCCGAGCGCGATCGGGTTCCGCTTGAAGACGAAGCGGCGGAACGCCCAGAACCGGAACGCCATCCCGAGGGCGGCCCCGACGACGTTGGCCGAGACGTTGTCGGCGAGCGCCGACTGCCAGTCCAGGACGTTGCGCGTGATCCACAGGCAGGCCATCGGGATGACGAACGAGGCCAGGTTCACCACGGCGTACTTCAGGGCACCACCGCCCACGCCCGAGGGCCGGCGGTTCCTGAACGCGTAGCGACGGCTCCCGTAGAAGCTCAGCCCCATCCCGACGCAGTTGGCGATGAACCAGGACGTCACCGGCCACCCGTTGAGCGGCCCGGGGTTGAAGGCCATCGGCACGCCGTGGACCAGGACGTTGAACAGCACCACCGCGACCACCGTGGCCCCGAGGTTCACCACCGAGAACTTGGCCGCCTCGCCTCCGATCCGGCCGAGTCTCAGTCCCATGGGTGCAGGCTACGCAACGAGTTGACAAGATGAACGCATGCGCGGCCTGATCCTCGCCGGTGGAACCGGCTCCCGACTCCATCCACTGACCCTGGGCATCAGCAAGCAGCTGGTCCCGGTCTACGACAAACCGATGATCTACTACCCGCTGAGCACGCTGATGCTCGCCGGGATCCGCGACATCCTGATCATCACCACCCCCCACGAGGCGGAGGGTTTCCAGCGGCTCCTCGGCGACGGCAGCGCCTACGGCATCTCGCTGACCTACGCCCAGCAGCCCTCCCCCGACGGGTTGGCCCAGGCGTTCACCATCGGCGCGGACTTCATCGGCGACGACTCCAGTGCCCTGATCCTCGGCGACAACCTGTTCTACGGCCCCGGCTTCGGGCGCAAGCTGAGCCGCTTCGAGACCCGCGAGGGCGCCACCGTCTTCGCCTACTACGTCTCCGAGCCCAGCGCGTACGGCGTCGTGGAGTTCGACTCCGACGGCAAGGCGATCTCGCTGCAGGAGAAGCCGCAGCGGCCACGGAGCAACTTCGCCGTCCCCGGTCTGTACTTCTACGACAACGAGGTGATCGAGATCGCCCGGGGCCTGAAGCCCTCGGACCGCGGCGAGTACGAGATCACCGACGTCAACCGGCACTACCTCGACCGCGGCCTGCTCTCCGTGGAGGTGCTCGAGCGCGGCACCGCCTGGCTGGACACCGGCACCTTCGACTCGCTCAACGACGCCAACAACTTCATCCGCACCATCGAGCACCGGCAGGGCCTCAAGATCGGCGCGCCCGAGGAGGTCGCGTGGCGCCAGGGCTGGCTCACCGACGACGAGCTGCGCGAGCGCGCCGAGCCGCTGCTGAAGTCGGGCTACGGGTCCTACCTACTGCAGATGATCGACCAGGACTTCTGAGGACGCCGCCTCCCAGCGCTCCTGCCAGTCCCCGATCGGCGCGATGCCGTGCTCGTGGAACCGGCGGTGTCCCAGCACGGAGTACGCCGGGCGCGGCGCCGGCCTGGTGAACGTCGCCGAGTCGGTGGGGCTGACCACGTCAGGCGACTGACCGGCCGCCTCGACGACGCGCCGGGCGAACTCGAACCAGGAGGCCGTCCCTCCCGAGGTGGCGTGCCAGGTGCCGGAGGGGGCATCCGCCTCGACGAGGCGGATCATCAGGTCGGCGACGTCACGGGTCCAGGTGGGCTGGCCGACCTGGTCCTCGACCACGCTCACCGCTCCGCGCTCCGCGGCGACCCGGGCGATCGTTCGTGGGAAGCAGCCGCCGTGTGCGCCGTACAGCCAGGCGGTGCGCAGGACGAGGTGGTCCTCGGGCGCCTCGGCCCGCACGGCCCACTCACCGGCCGCCTTGGTGCGCCCGTAGGCCGACCGCGGAGCGAGCGCCGCCTCCTCGTCGTACGGCGTGGTGGAGTCACCGGCGAAGACGTAGTCGGTGCTGACCTGGACCATCCGGGCGCCGTTGGCCCGGGCTGCCCGCGCCAGCAGGCCCGCCGCGACGGCGTTGACCTCGAAGGCCTCGGCCTCCTGGGTCTCGGCGTCGTCGACCGCCGTCCAGGCAGCACAGTTGGCGACCACGTCGTGCCCCGCCACCGCGGCACCGACCGCACCGGCGTCGAGCAGGTCGAGGTCCCCCCTGCCCAGGGCCGTGAAGTCGATGCCACGGGCACCGAGCTCCCTGCAGAGGTCCGTGCCCAGCATTCCGCGCGCTCCTGCTACCAGCCATGTCACGCACTGAGGGTAGCGACCCGTTAATCTTCGGCGGTGATGGTTCGCCCGCTCTCCGTGTCCGGTGCCTTCGAGCTCACCCCTGTCCAGCACAGGGACGACCGGGGGGTGTTCCTGGAGTGGTTCCGTGAGGACGACTTCGTGGAGGCCACCGGCCACCCCTTCCGCCTCGCCCAGGCGAACTGCTCGGTCTCGGCCGCCGGCACCCTGCGCGGGATCCACTTCGCGCAGCTACCGCCCAGCCAGGCCAAGTTCGTCACCTGCGTCCAGGGCGCTGCCTTCGACGTGGTGGTCGACCTGCGCGTGGGGTCGGCGACCTTCGGCCAGTGGGACGCGGTCCTGATCGACGACGTGGACCGCCGGGCGGTCTACCTGCCCGAGGGGCTCGGCCACGCGTTCCTCGCGCTGGAGGACCACACGGTCGTGAACTACCTGTGCTCGGCGCCCTACGCCCCGGGCCGTGAGCACGGCATCCACCCGCTCGACCCGGAGATCGGCATCGAGTGGCCGACCACCGCCCGCGACGGCAGCCCCCTGCCCACGCTGCTCTCCCCCAAGGACGAGGCGGCCCCGACGCTGGCCGAGGTCCGCGACCAGGGCCTGCTCGCCACCTGGGACGAGGCGCAGGCCTTCACCGCCTCCCTGGCCGGCAGCACCACACCGCGAACCGAGAGCTGAGCGATGGCTGCGCCGGTCCGCGTCTCGGTGGTGATCCCCACCTACCAGAACGCGCAGTACGTCCGGGCGACCCTCGAGTCCGTGCTCGCCCAGACCTACGACGACTTCGAGGTGGTCGTGGCCGACCACAGCTCCACCGACGGCACCTGGGAGATCCTCCAGGAGTTCGCCGCCGACCCCCGACTGCGCCTGCTGGTGACGCCGACCGGCGGCGGAGCCGAGCGGAACTGGAACAGGGTCACCTCCGAGGCCCGCGGTGAGCTGGTCAAGCTCGTCTGCGGCGACGACCTGCTGCACCCCGAGGCACTGGCCCGCCAGGTCGCCACCTTCGACGAGCACGGCGAGGGCGTGGCGATGGTCGTCTCGGCGCGCGACATCGTCGACGCCTCGGGCAGCCCGGTGGTGCGCGAGCACGGCCTGGCGGGTCTCTCCGGGCGGGTCAGCGGCCGCGAGGCGGTACGCCGCTCGGTGCTGCGCGGGGCCAACATCTTCGGCGAGCCGTGCTGCACCATGATCCGGCGGCAGGCGCTCGAGGCCGCGGGCGGATGGCACGGCGACCCCGGCTTCATGATCGACCAGGCGACCTACTGCCGGGTGCTGCTCGACGGCGACCTCGCCACCGCCCCCGGGGCACTGGCGTCGTTCCGGATCAGCGCGACGCAGTGGAGCGTCTCCCTGGCCCGTGAGCAGGCCCGCTCCGCCGCCGAGATGCACCGGCAGCTCGCCGAGCTCGCCCCCGGGCTGCTGAGCCGGCGCGACGTACGCCTCGGCAACGCGCGCGCCACCCTGCGGGCCTTCCAGCGACGGCTGGTCTACCTCTACCTCGGCCGCCGGATGCACGCGCCGGCTACCTCTTAGGACGCCGCCTCGACCGCAACCGGGCGAGCCGCGGCCGGGCGGCCGCAGCCACGGACCACAGCAGTCCCAGGCCCAGGGCCAGCGTGAGCGTGGTGACCTCGATCCCCCAGCCGGGTGGGGACCAGCTCAGCTCGATCTCCTTGCCACTGGCGCTCTCGGGCACGTCGAGGGTGACCAGGTAGGAGTCCACGGGGTCCTCGGACAGCGAGGCCCCGTCGACGGAGTAGCCCGGCCAGTCCAGCCGGCTGAGCACGACCTGGCCGCCTCCCTGCGGCACGGAGCCCACGCGGAGCCGCACCGACCGGGTCTCCACGGAGGTCTCACGGACCTCCAGCCCCGGCGAGGTCCACACCACGCCGCCCGCGGGCGGCAGCACCTCGTCACGCACCCAGGTCACCGCCCAGCGGCTCTCACCGCCCACCGACCAGCCCTTCGGCGGATCGAGCAGCCGCTCGCGCGGCCAGTTCTTCTTCACGAGGTGCAGGCTGCTGACCGAGAGGAGGTCGACGCGCTTGAGGCCCGTGACCGGCTCCTTGGAGAACAGCCGCCCGAGCGCCTCCGGGCACGTCCCACCGTGGTAGATGAAGCAGTAGCGGCGGTTGTACTCCGTGTACCCGATGGTGGTGTAGACGCTCTGCACCGGCTTGTCGGTGAGGAACCACGAGGACCCGACGAGCTGGTCGCGGGTGGCGCGCGGCCGCTCCAGGACCAGCTGCTCCGGGTCGCCGATCAGCATCGTGTCCCCCCGGGCGTCGGAGGCGACCTGCCGGTAGTCGGCGGGGTCCGCGGACATGTGCCGGTCCGCAGAGGACGGTGACGGGTAGTAGGCGTGCTGGACCACGACCGTGACCAGGCAGAGCGCGGCTCCCACACCGGCGGCCAGCGGCCCGAAGCCACGGCGTTCGACCACTCGCCACATCAGTGCCAGCCCGGCGAGGACGATGAGCACCGAGACTGCGGTCATCGCCTTCTCGGTCCAGAACCTCGACACCACGAGGAAGCCCGCGGCCAGGACCCAGGCCGCGCTCATCACGAGGGCGGAGCGCCGCGGCCGGCTGCCGAGCGCCCGGGAGAGCAGCACCACCGTGACCAGCACGGCCACCAGCACGACCTCGGGCATCACCCTCAGTGGCCACCGGATCGGACCCATCTGGTTGGGCCCGATCGTCCAGGCCACGAACACCACGAGCAGCAGGTAGGCGCCGAGCATCGGCCGGAACAGCTCGCGCACCCGCTCGCGGTCGAGCCAGCACAGCATCGGCAGGAACCAGGCCACGAAGTGCACCGGCGCGAAGGCCGCGGTCGGTGACATCACGGTGGGCAGCATCGAGGCCAGCAGGCCCGGGACGTCGCCCTGCAGCCGGCCGTCGCTGAGCACCTCCCAGGTCCCGCGCGTGGTCACGCTCGCGGTGAGCAGGCCCGGCAGGTAGACCGTCACGGCCACGAGGCCGCTGAGCGCCCCGGCCACCAGGGTCCGGAGGAACGCCGCTCGCTGCCGGGCCACGGCCGCGTCCAGCAGGCACGCCAGGATGACCACGATCAGGTAGAGCGTCCCGTAGACGTAGCCCACGGAGACGATCAGGAACCCGAACAGCAGTGCCGGTGCGGGGCTGGCCGACCGGTCGGAGAGGCGCCTGAACGACCACCAGGCCCAGGGCAGCAGGGCCCAGACCATCTGGCCGGTCACCCACGAGGGCGACTCGAGGTACTGGGTGGCACCTCCGATGGTCACCGCCACCCCGCCGAGGTACGCCGCGGGCTTCGAGGCGCCGTAGGAGCGCGCCAGGACGTAGAGGCCCAGGGCCCCTGCCACGAGCAGTCCGGCCTTGAGCACGGTCACGAACACGACCAGGTTCGGCACGACCGTCGTGACCAGCGCGAACAGGATGGTCAGCGGGCTGAACAGTCCCCACTGCCCCTCGGCGACGAAGTTCCCCGCCCGCCAGGTCCCGAGGTCCAGCAGCGGCCAGGTGCCCTCGCGCAGCTGGGTGCCGAGGTAGTACCACTGCCCCACCGCACCTGCCTGGGTGTCGCCGGAGAAGTAGTAGCGCTGGTGGAAGAGCAGCGGCACCGCCGCGAGCACCAGGACCGTGAGCACCAGGGCGCCGGGCCACGCCAGGGCCCCCGCGAGCCTGGCCCGCGTGCGCTCCCGGGGCCGGGCAACGTCCGGGTCATCCCCCTCGACCGCGGTCCCTTGGTCGGTCACCGACTGGGTCATCTGCTTCCTTCGGGGTGGGAGCCGGCCAGCACCTGGGAGCGGACCGAGGCCAGCGTCGCCGAGATGCCCGCGGGCAGGGTCGTGCGCACGAACGCGGCCGTGTGCGGCCAGGCGACCGAGCGCAGGCGCAGGTCGTGCACCTGGAACCGTGCGTTGGGCGAGGTGCCCAGGACGACCGGCGGGCGCTTGCGGGTGACGTGGCGCAGATCGCCGAGCACGGCGGCGATCGTGGTCGACCGCTCACTGGCCAGGACCTTCAGCGCCCGGGCGCCGCGGCTCGTCACCGCCTCCAGGCCGGAGACGGCCATCGCGGCCGCGTCGTCCACGTAGAGGTAGTCGCGCATGGTGTCGGTCGAGACGTAGAGGCTCAGCGGCTGGCGGGTCAGCTGGGCCCGGCACAGCTGGGAGATCAGCCCCTGCGGCTTGGTGATGTCCTGGCCGGGGCCGTAGAGGTTGGAGAGCCGGCCCACCAGCAGGGCCGCGCCGGAGCGTACGGCGAACGCGGTCGCGATCTCCTCCGTCTCGAGCTTGGCGTTCCCGTAGGGCGACAGCGGGACGGGAACGGTGTGCTCGGTGAACGGGGCACCGGCCGACCCGGCGTACACCCCGCCTGCGGACGAGGCGAGGAAGAGACCGCACGACCCGCTGCTGGCAGCCGGCTGCCACTGGCCGAGGAACTCCTCGAGCACCCTGACCTCGGCCGCGAGCTCCTCCGCGGTGCTGCCCACCACCCCGGCTCCGGCGCACCAGTAGAGCTCCCACCCCTCGGCAGGCAACGCGTTCGCAGCCTCCAGCAGCGCCGCCACTGAACCACCGTGGTCCCCCCACGGGACCACGGTGGTGCGCACCTCCCGCCCCAGCGTCCGGAGACGGCGGCACACCCCGCTGCCGAGGAGCCCGTGGGCGCCCACGACCAGGGCGACCCGTCCGGGCCGCCTTCGGGTACGAGCAGCCTCAGGGGCGGGGTCGGGCGCGGCCAAGGGGGCCCCTCGAGGGATCCTGGGTGATCAGGTAGAGCGGCTTGCCCATCGCCATGTTGACCGCCACCCCGACGTACTCCGCGATCACGCCCAGCGAGAAGAGGATCGCGCCCGTGGAGATCAGGATCACCACGATCAGCGAGGTCCAGCCCGCAGTCGGCGTCGGGTGGGTGAGCTGGTTGTAGACGAGGAACACGGCGAAGACGAGCCCGAGGAGGGCGAAGACCAGGCCGAGGATGCTGACCATCCGCAGACCGCGGGTCCCTCCGGTGAGCACCATCCGCCAGAAGTGCGAGAGCAGCTTTCGGGCGGAGTAGCCCGAGCGTCGCCCCTCCCCCTCGTCCCGCAGCTTGACCGGCGCAGTGGTCACGCCGTCGGCCACCCAGCCCAGCGCGACGTCGAGGTAGACACCCGAGCCGGCATAGGCGGCCACGCTGCGGCCGACCTCGCCGAGGATGAGGCGGTAGCTGTGGAACACCGAGGCGTCCACGCCCCCACTGAGGCTCGTGACGACCCGCTTGGCTCCCCAGGACACGGTGTTGCGCAGCGGTCCGTGCGGAGCGGCGTTGGTGGGACGCGCGTAGACGACGCTGGACTGCCGCTCCAGCGCGACGTCGAGCATGCCCCCGATGTACGCCGGGTCGTGCTGGCCGTCCTCGTCCATCGTGACGATCCAGTCCGCCCCGGCCGAAGCCATCCCGGCGAGCGTGGCGGCGTGCTGGCCGAAGTTGCGGCTGAGCCAGATCGGGCGCACGAACGGGTGTGCCGCCTCCATCTCGCGGATCACCCTCGCCGAGTCGTCGGGACCGCAGTCGTGGACCAGCAGGACCTCAGTGACCCGGAAGGCGGTGCCGCCGGGCGAGGTCGAGGTCGCCGTGAACCGGGCGATCTCCTCGATGATCGCCGGGAGATGCCTGGCGGCCTGGTAGCAGGGGATCACGACGGATACCAGGTGCTCGCTCTCGGATGGGGCGACATCGGCTGGCACGAGCCCGACTATAGTCAAGGCCACAGGCGAACCTCGGGAGTGGACGGACACGGCATGGCGGCCCTCGAACCACCGTCCGAGGAGGCCCCACCCGGGCCGTTCCTGCGTCTCTTCAGGGACCGGCGGATCGCCTTCCTGATCGTGGGCGGCTTCAACACGCTCAACGGCCTGGCACTGTTCATCGCCTTCCACTACCTGCTCGGCGACGGGTTCGTTCGGTACATGGCGACGCTGGGCCTGTCCCACGTGGTCGCCGTGTTGTGCGCGTTCGTCCTCCACCGCAGGTTCGTCTTCCGCGTGAGCGGTCACGTCTGGACCGACCTCGCCCGGTTCGAGGTCGTCAACCTCGCCGCGCTGGGCCTCAACGCGGTGCTGCTTCCGGTCTTCGTGGAGGTGGCCGGTCTCCACGTCGTGCTCGCGCAGTGCGCGGCGGGCGGGCTCTCCGTCGTCTCCACCTACTTCGCCCACCGGCACTTCTCCTTCAGACGGCCGGCCGGGACGGCACTCGAGGACCTCAGGCCCACGAGAGGGACCGACCTCTAGGCTCACTCCATGAGCCAGGTCCGTCCCTGCCCCGTGTGCCAGCAGGTGGTCGCTTCGCGCCGTCTCGAGATCCCGGAGCGGATGTTCGGGATGCCGGAGTCGTTCACCTACCTCGAGTGCGACCACTGCGGCTCGCTGTTCATCGAGGAGATCCCCGACTCGATGGGCCGCTACTACGACTCCTCGGCCTACTACTCCTTCGACGACGACCCGGCCTCGGTCATGGGCCGGGCAGGCGTGCGCCAGGTGGTGCAGCTGGTCGGGCGCTCGGTGCTCTTCGGTCCCCACCGCGCCGTGAGCAGGGCAGCGGCCGTGGTTCCCTCGCGGGAGTTCCGGACCCTGGTCTCGCTGTTCTCCTCGATCCGGCTCGCCGGGCTGCCCCGCGGAATGCAGACCTCCGTGCTCGACGTCGGCGCCGGTTCCGGGACGCTGGTCTTCGCCCTGGACCTGGTGGGTCTCGAAGGCGTCACCGGCATCGACCCGTTCGCGACAGGAGACCGACGGATCGGCAGGAGCGCCCAGCTCCTTCGCCGTGAGCTCTCCGAGGTGGAGGGCACCTGGGACCTCGTGATGCTGCACCACAGCCTGGAGCACGTGCCGAGCCCTCGCGAGACCTTGCAGCAGGCCCGCGAGCGCCTCGCCCCCGGTGGGCGGATCCTGGTCCGGACGCCCACCATCGACTCGGTGGCCTTCGAGCGCTACGGCACCTGTTGGCTCGGGTGCGACGCACCCCGGCACATGACCCTGTTCACCCGCCGGTCGATGGACCTGATGTGCGAGGAGCTGGGGCTGCGGGTGGAGGCGGTGGCGGACGACTCCAACGAGGCGCAGTTCTGGGCCAGCGAGCAGTACGCCCGCGACATCCCGCTCGTCTCGGAGCACTCCCACTTCATCGACCCCACGTCGTCGAGCTTCACGAAGGCGCAGATCCGGAGCTGGCGCCGGGAGGCAGACGCCCTGAACCGGCAGTCTCGAGGCGACCAGGCAGCCTGGGTCCTCAGCGTCGCAGACTGAGTCGGACGCCGACCATTCACTCCACCGGCAGGCCGAGTCCCCGCGCGATCAGCATCCGCTGCACCTCCGAGGTGCCCTCGCCGATCTCGAGGACCTTCGCGTCCCGGTAGAACCGGGCAACGGGGTACTCCTCCATGAAGCCGTAGCCACCGAAGACCTGGGTCGCGATCCGAGTCGCGGTCACCGCGGACTCGGTGCAGTAGAGCTTCGCCACCGCCGCCGCCTGCTTGAACTGCTGGTACGGCGCGCCGGCGTCCTTGAGCGCCGCCGCCCGGTAGGTCAGCCCGCGGCTCGCGTGCAGCATCACCTCGAGGTCGGCGATCTGGAAGGCGACCCCCTGCTTGCGCCCGATCGGGCCGCCGAAGGTCTGCCGCTCCCCCGCATAGGCCACCGACATCTCCAGGCACGCCTGGATGCACCCGACCGAGAGCGCCGAGATCGCCACCCGGCCGTCGTCGAGGGTGGCCAGGAACTGGGCGTAGCCCCGCCCGCGCTCCCCCAGCAGGTGATCCGCGGGGACCCGAGCGTCCTCGAAGGACAGCGGGTGGGTGTCGGAGGCGTGCCAGCCGAGCTTGTCGTAGGCCTTCTCCGCGGTGAAGCCGGGCGTGCCCGCCGGCACCATGATCGTGGAGATCTCCGGGCGTCCGTCGGGACGCTCGCCGGTGCGGGCCGTCACTGTCACCACGCTGGTGACCTCCGAGCCGGAGTTGGTGATGAACTGCTTGCTGCCGTTGACCACCCACTCGTCGCCCAGCAGCTCCGCTCGGGTGCGGGTCGCTCCCGCGTCGGACCCGGCACCGGGCTCGGTGAGCCCGAAGCCGGCCAGCTTCTCCCCCGAGACCAGGTCGGGGAGCCAGGTGTCCTTCTGCTCCTTGGTCCCGTAGGTCAGGATCGGGTTGATCCCCAGGCCCACGGCAGCCTGCAGGGTGATCCCCATCGACTGGTCGACGCGGCCGATCTCCTCGATCGCCACGCACAGGCTGGTGAAGTCGCCGTCCTCCCCCGCGCCGCCGTACTCCTCGGGCGCGGTGAGCCCGAACAGGCCGAGCTCGCCCATCTTGCGGACCACGTCGACCGGGAAGTGGTGGTCGCGGTCCCACTGCGCTGCGTGCGGGGCGATCTCCTTCTCGGCGAAGTCGCGCACGCTGCGGCGGAACTGCTCGTGGTCCTCGGAGAGCTCGAAGGTCATGTGCCGACCTTACGACTCGCGCCGGGCATGGGCGCGAGGAGCGGACGCCTAGACTGCTTCGGTGACGACGCAGAGTGCAACGACGAGCTTCTTCCCCGACGTGACGTCCTCGGAGAGCTCGCTGCGACGGTTCCTCCACGGCCTTCCCGGTGTCGACCAGGTGGGCGTGGAGCAGCGCGCAGCCGGGCTGGGCAGCCGGTCGATCAAGGCGGGCGCCAAGGAGGTCGCGATCGACCTGGCGATCCGGATGGTCGACCTGACCACGCTGGAGGGAGCGGACACTCCCGGCAAGGTGCGGGCACTCGCCTCCAAGGCGATGCGGCCCGATCCCGCCGACCCGACGTGCCCCCCGGTCGCGGCGGTCTGCGTCTACCCCGACATGGTGCCGTTCGCCAAGCAGACCCTGGGCTCCTCGGGCGTTCACGTCGCCTCGGTGGCCACGGCCTTCCCCAGCGGCCGCGCCGCCCGCGACATCAAGCTGGCCGACGTCAAGGACGCGGTCGAGGCGGGTGCCGACGAGATCGACATGGTGATCGACCGCGGCGCGTTCCTCTCCGGCCACTACCTGCAGGTCTTCGAGGAGATCGTCGCCGTACGGGAGGCCTGCGTCCGCCCCGACGGCACGCGCGCGCACCTCAAGGTGATCTTCGAGACCGGTGAGCTGCAGACCTACGACAACGTACGCCGGGCCAGCTGGCTGGCGATGATGGCCGGCGGCCACTTCATCAAGACCTCCACGGGCAAGGTGCAGCCGGCTGCGACCCTGCCGGTGACCCTGGTGATGCTCGAGGCGGTCCGCGACTTCCGGGCAGCGACCGGGCAGATGGTCGGCGTGAAGCCGGCCGGGGGCATCCGCTCCTCCAAGGACGCGATCAAGTACCTCGTGACCGTCAACGAGGTCGCCGGCGCCGACTGGCTGGACCCGGACTGGTTCCGGTTCGGCGCGTCCTCGCTGCTCAACGACCTGCTGATGCAGCGCACCAAGATCACGACCGGGCGCTACTCCGGTCCCGACTACTTCACCCTGGACTAGGAGACATCGTGGTTTCGACAGGCTCAACCACCTCGACCGCCGGCGGGGTCTTCGACTACGCCCCCGCGCCCGAGTCGCGGTCGGTGGTCGACATCAAGTCCTCCTACGGGTTGTTCATCAACGGCGAGTTCGTCGACCCCGCCGCGGGCGGGTCGTTCAAGACGATCTCCCCCAGCACCGAGGAGGTGCTGGCCGAGGTCGCCGAGGCGGACGCGGCCGACGTGGACACGGCGGTCAAGGCCGCCGGCAAGGCCTACACCCGGGTGTGGTCGCGGATGAGCGGCGCCGAGCGCGGGAAGTACCTCTTCCGGATCGCGCGGATCATCCAGGAGCGCGCCCGCGAGATCGCGGTGCTGGAGTCGATCGACAACGGCAAGCCGATCAAGGAGTCCCGCGACGTCGACGTCCCGCAGGCGGCGGCAACGTTCTTCTACTACGCCGGCTGGGCCGACAAGCTCGAGTACGCGCTGCCAGGAAATGGGCAGAGCGGGCCGAGCCCGCAGCCGCTGGGGGTCGCCGGCCAGGTCATCCCGTGGAACTTCCCGTTCCTGATGCTGGCCTGGAAGATCGCCCCGGCGCTGGCGACCGGCAACACGGTGGTGCTCAAGCCCGCCGAGACCACACCGCTGACCGCGCTGCTGTTCGCCGAGATCTGCCAGCAGGCCGACCTGCCCCCGGGCGTGGTCAACATCCTCACCGGTGCCGGGGCCACCGGCCAGGCGCTCGTCTCCCACGACGGCGTCGACAAGGTCGCGTTCACGGGCTCCACCGAGGTCGGCCGCGCCATCGCCAGGTCGGTGGCCGGGTCGACCAAGAAGGTCACCCTGGAGCTGGGCGGCAAGGCCGCCAACATCGTCTTCGACGACGCCCCGATCGACCAGGCCGTCGAGGGCATCGTCAACGGCATCTTCTTCAACCAGGGCCACGTGTGCTGCGCGGGCTCCCGGCTGCTGGTCCAGGAGTCCGTCGCCGACGACGTGCTCGAGCGGCTCAAGCGCCGGATGGGCACGCTGCGTGTCGGCGACCCGCTGGACAAGAACACCGACGTCGGCGCGATCAACTCCGCCGAGCAGCTTGCCCGGATCCGCGAGCTCTCCGACGTCGGCGAGGCCGAGGGCGCGGGCCGCTGGGCCCCCGAGTGCGACCTGCCGTCGCGCGGCTTCTGGTTCCCGCCGACGATCTTCACCGGCGTCACCCAGGCGCACCGGATCGCCCGCGAGGAGATCTTCGGGCCGGTGCTCTCGGTGCTGACCTTCCGGACGCCGAAGGAGGCGGTCGAGAAGGCCAACAACACGCCGTACGGCCTCTCCGCGGGCATCTGGAGCGACAAGGGCTCGCGCACCCTGTGGGTGGCCGGCCAGCTCCGCGCCGGCGTGGTGTGGTCCAACACGTTCAACAAGTTCGACCCCGCCAGCCCGTTCGGCGGCTACAAGGAGTCGGGCTACGGCCGCGAGGGCGGCCGCCACGGACTGGAGGGATACCTCAAGTGACACGCATCGACGTACGCAAGACCTACAAGCTCTACATCGGCGGGGCCTTCCCCCGCTCGGAGTCGGGGCGCTCCTACGAGGTCCACGACGCCAAGGGCAAGTTCTGGGCCAACGCCTCGCACGCCTCGCGCAAGGACGCCCGCGACGCGGTCACGGCCGCGCGGGCGGCGTTCGGCGGCTGGTCGGGACGCACGGCGTACAACCGCGGACAGGTGGTCTACCGGATCGCGGAGGTCCTCGAGGACCGCCGCGAGCAGTTCGAGTCCGAGCTGCGCACCGCCGAGGGCCTCACCTCGGCCAAGGCGCGCACCTACGTCGACGCCGCCGTCGACCGGCTGGTCTGGTACGCCGGGTGGGCCGACAAGATCGCGCAGGTCACCGGCGGCGCCAACCAGGTCGCGGGACCGTACTTCAACCACACCGCCCCCGAGCCCAGCGGCGTGATCGCGGTGGTGGCCCCCAGAGGGCCGCTGCTGGGGCTGGTCAGCGTGATCGCGCCCGTCATCGTCACCGGCAACACCGCGGTGGTGATCGCGAGCGAGCCGTACCCGCTCACCTCGATCACCCTCGCCGAGGTGATGGCCACCTCGGACGTGCCCGGCGGCGTCGTCAACGTGCTCACCGGCCCCCAGGTCGAGATCGGGCCCTGGCTGGCCGGTCACATGGACGTCAACGGCATCGACCTCACCGGGGTCGAGGACCCCGAGCTCGCGCGCAACCTCGAGATCGAGGCGGCCGAGAACCTCAAGCGCGTACGCCGCCCGCAGCCCGAGGACCTGCTGGCCGCCCCCGCGCTCGACCGGATGACCACCTTCCAGGAGGCGAAGACCGTCTGGCACCCGATGGGGATCTGAGGCGAGGCCGCCACGCACGGGATGAAATGATCCCGGGGTGCGCGCGCAGGTGATCGTCCTCGCCGGTCCCTCCGGGTCCGGCAAGTCCCGGCTGGCGGAACGGCTCGGGTTGCCGGTCCTCCGCCTCGACGACTTCTACAAGGACGGCGACGACCCGTCGCTGCCCCGGATCGACCTCGCGGGCGGTGAGCCGATCGTGGACTGGGACGACGCGCGCTCCTGGAACCACACCGCCGCGATGGCCGCGATCGAAGAGCTGTGCGAGAGCGGCCGCACCGACGCCCCCGTCTACGACATCGCGACCAGTGCGCGCACCGCCCACCGGGCGCTGGACCTCGCGGGGGCGGCTCACTTCGTGGCCGAGGGCATCTTCGCGCAGGAGATCGTCGCGGACTGCCGTGCCCGCGGCCTGGTGGCCGACGCCGTGTGCGTCACCCAGCAGCCCGTCGTGACGTTCCTGCGCCGGCTGGCCCGCGACCTCCGCGAGCACCGAAAGCCCCCCTTCGTGCTGGTCCGGCGCGGGCTGCACCTGCTGCTGGCCCAGCGCTCGGTCGTCCGGCGCGCGGAGGAGCTCGGCTGCCGGGTGCTCCCACCCGACGACGCCCACCGGCAGATCACGGCTCGGGTCCGACGTACCCCCTCCTACTGAGCACCACGCCAGTCCCCGGTAGGCCTACCTAGCTCTGTTCCCGCACCGCGGCGTACCCGGGCTTGATCACCTCGTTGATCAGGTGCAGCCGCTGGTCGAAGTGCACGAACGCCGACTTCATCGCGTTCACGGTCACCCACTCGAGGTCCTCGAGGTCCCAGCCGAACGCCTCCACCAGCGCGGACATCTCCTTGCTCATCGAGGTGCCGCTCATCAGCCGGTTGTCGGTGTTGACCGTGACCCGGAACCGCAGGTCGGAGAGGAGGCCGATGGGGTGCTCGTCGATCGACTTCACCGCACCGGTCTGCACGTTGGAGTGCGGGCACAGCTCGAGCGGGATCCGCTTGTCGCGCACGTACTGGGCGAGCCGGCCCAGGCCGACCGTCCCGTCGTCGCGCACCTCGATGTCGTCGATGATCCGTACGCCGTGGCCAAGGCGGTCCGCGCCGCACCACTGGATCGCCTGCCAGATCGACGGCAGCCCGAACGCCTCGCCCGCGTGGATGGTGAAGTGGGCGTTCTCGCGCTGGAGGTACTCGAACGCATCCAGGTGCCGGGTGGGCGGGTAGCCGTCCTCCGCCCCGGCGATGTCGAACCCGGCAACGCCGTCGTCGCGGTGCTGCACGGCCAGCTCGGCGATCTCGCGGGAGCGTGCCTGGTGCCGCATGGCGGTCAGCAGCTGCCGTACGACGATCCGCCCGCCCGAGGCCGCCATCGCCTCGTCGAAGCCGTCCTGGACGGCCCGCACGACCTCCTCCAGGGTGAGTCCCTGCTGCAGGTGCTGCTCGGGGGCGTAGCGGACCTCGGCGTACACCACCCCGTCCGCCGCCAGGTCCTCCACGCACTCGCGCGCCACCCGGCTGAGGTGGTCGGCGCGCTGCATCACCGCGACGGTGTGGTCGAAGGTCTCCAGGTAGCGCACCAGGGAACCGCTGTCGGCGGACTCGGTGAACCAGCGCTGGAGGGACTCGGCGTCGCCGGCAGGCAGGTCGTGCCCGATCTCCCCGGCCAGCTCGACGATCGTGGCGGGCCGCAGGCCACCGTCGAGGTGGTCGTGCAGCAGCACCTTGGGGACGGCCCTGACCAGGTCGGGCGTGAGAACGATAGGTTCGGGCACAGACCCATTCAACACCCAGCCGAAGAACGTCCCAGGAGGTCCCGCACATGCGCGTGTTCACCACGTCCGAGGAGATCGAAGCCGCCACCGGTGAGGAGATCGGGACCAGTGACTGGGTCGAGATCACCCAGGATCGGGTCGACCAGTTCGCCGACGCGACCGGCGACCACCAGTGGATCCACGTCGATGTCGAGCGCGCCAAGGAAGGCCCCTTCGGCGGCACCATCGCCCACGGCTACCTGACCCTGTCGCTCGTGCCGTGGCTGGGCAACCAGGTCTTCAAGCTCGAGACCCCGGGCGCGAAGCTGAACTACGGCGTCAACAAGGTCCGCTTCCCCAACCCCGTGCGCGTCGGTTCCCGGGTGCGCGCCAAGGTCACCATCGGCGACCTCGCCGACATCCCCGCCGGCAAGCAACTGACCTTGAAGTACGTCATCGAGATCGAGAACGAGGACAAGCCCGCCTGTGTCGCGGAGACCGTGGTCCTGCTGCTGAGCTGACCTGGCCGGATAGTCCGCGACGTTTCCGTCCCCGATCGGCCAGTTTGACGACGGGACTGTCTCGGACTATCCGGAATCCCTACAGTTCGAGGAAGCTCTCCAGGCCGACGGTCAGCCCCGGGTGGCCGGTGATCTTGCGCAGCCCGAGCAGGACCCCTGGGGTGAACGAGACCCGGTCGAGCGAGTCGTGCCGGATCGTCAGCGTCTCCCCCACGCCACCGAGGATCACCTCCTGGTGGGCGACCAGGCCGCGGATGCGCAGGCCGTGGACCCGGATGCCGTCCACGTCGGCGCCGCGGGCGCCCTCGAGGCCGGTCGAGGTGGCGTCGGGGGCAGGGCCGAGGCCGGCCTCGGCGCGGGCGGCCGCGACCAGCTCCGCCGTACGACGTGCGGTGCCGGAGGGTGCGTCGGCCTTGTCGGGGTGGTGCAGCTCGACGATCTCCACGGACTCGTAGAACCGCGCGGCCTCGGTCGCGAACCGCATCATCAGCACCGCGCCGATGGAGAAGTTGGGAGCCACCAGCACGCCGGTGCCCTCGCTGTCGGCCAGCCAGCCGCGCAGGGTCTCGAGACGGTCCGCGTCGAAGCCGGTCGTCCCGACCACCGCGTGGATGCCGTGGGAGACGCAGAACTCCAGGTTGCCCATCACCGCGTCGGGATGGGTGAAGTCCACGACCGCCTGCACCCCGTTGTCCACCAGCGTCTGCAGGTCGTCGCCCACGTCGACGCGAGCCACCAGCTCCAGGTCGCCGTCCTCGCGGGCGGCCTCCTCGACCGCGTCGCAGACCGCACGTCCGACCTTGCCCAGCGCGCCGAGCACGCCCACCTTGAGAGTCACGGGCTCAGGCTACCCACCGGCCGCGGCGGCCCCGCGGCCCCGTCGGGGGCTCAGCGAGCCTGGTAGGACAGGCAGTCGGCCTTGTCGGAGGAGCCGCCCACCTCGATCGCCGGGGCGAGGCACTCCAGGTCGGTGTTGTGCACGCAGTCCTGGCGCTGGCACGCCCCGACCTGGGCCACCACGTCGAGTCCGCCCTTGTCGTTCGTGGGCAGGAACGTGGCGCAGTTCGCCCCGGTGTCGATGCTCACGGCGAACGCGTGGCAGCCGTCGTGGTTGTAGCCACACGAGGTGGCGGTGCAGCCGGTGACGTGCGGCATCTCGAGGACGGCGCTCATGGTTCCTCCTGCAGGAATCGGGTCCAGAACACGGTCCGATCGACGGTAGCCCCGGCTTCCATGCCACCCCAGGAAGGTGATGCTCACCTTCGGCGCCCTCTCCCCGCTCAGGAACCGGGTCTGTCCGCCGTGCCGACGAGCTCGCCCGCACTGTCCCGGCGGACTACTCCACCGGCGATATGGGTACGCATCAAAGATGACCCACTCGGAGGATCAGAACCAAGATCAGGACAACCCGCCGTCGCGTGAAGGACTCACCGAGGCCCAGGTGTGGGAGTGGGCGGACGACCACTGGCAGGTCCGTGAGATCGCGCCGAACGAAGTGCCCAACCTCGGGGGCAGCCCTGATCCCGTGGACGAACCCTAGAGCGGGCTGACTAGCTGGCCGGGCCCACGGAGGCCAGCGTCTGCGGTCGCGTGTAGAGCTCGCGCGCCAAGGCGTGCACGTCCGCCACGGTGACCGACTCCAGGCTCTCGAGCACCTCGTCGACCGAGCGCAGCCGGTGCTGGAACAGCTCCGCCTCGCCGAGGCGGGTCATCCGGGAGCCGCTGTCCTCGAGGCTGAGCACGAGGCCGCCGCGGGCCTGTCCCTTGCCGCGCTCGACCTCCTCCTCGCTCAGGCCGGACTCGGCCACCTTGACGAGCTCCTCGCGCACGACGCGCAGCAGGGGCTCGGCCTTGGAGGGCAGCGATCCCGCCGCGACGCCGACCATGCCGGCGTCGGAGTAGCCGAGACCGAAGGAGTAGACCGAGTAGGCCAGGCCGCGCCGTTCCCGGACCTCCTGGAAGAGCCGCGAGCTGGAGCCGCCGCCGAGGGCGGTCTGCAGGATCGAGAGGGTGTAGCGGCGCGGGTCGGACCGGGTCAGGCCCTGCATCCCGAGCACGACGTTGACCTGCTCGAAGGGCCGGGTGGTGGACACCTCGCCGTGCCGCAGCGGCCGGGGCCGCTCGGCGAGGCGTGGGCCCGCGGGCTTGGCATCGCCGGCGAGGAAGCCGTTGCGCCCGAACGCGCGCCGGGCACGGCGTACGACGTCCGCGTGGTCGACGTTGCCGGCCACGGCCAGCGTCATCACCTCGGGCCGGTAGCGCCGCTTGTAGTAGCCGCGCACCTGGGTCGCGGAGAGAGCCTTGATCGACTCGGCCGTGCCGGCGATCGGCCGGGCCAGCGGAGTGCCGGCCCAGGCCGTCGAGGCGAACAGGTTGTGCACCACGTCGTCGGGATCGTCGTCGTGCATGGCGATCTCGTCGAGGATCACCTCGCGCTCGGCCTCCACGTCGGCGGAGGTGAGCAGCGAGGAGGTGAGCATGTCGCCGAGGACGTCGAGCGCCATCGGCAGGTCCTCGTCGAGCACCCGTGCGTGGTAGCACGTGTACTCGCGAGCGGTGTAGGCGTTGAACTCCCCGCCGACCTCGTCGAAGGCGGCGGAGATGTCCATGGCCGAGCGGGTCGGGGTGCCCTTGAACAGGAGGTGCTCCAGGAAGTGCGACGCGCCGTTGAGCTGCGCCGCCTCGTCCCTGGACCCCACCTGCACGAACACCCCGACCGCTGCCGAGCGAACGCCCGGCATGTGCTCGGTGACGACGCGCAGACCGCCCTTCAGGACGGTCCGGCGTACGCCGTCAGGAAGACCCTTCAAGACCTTGCGGTCACTCGGAGTCGTCTGCGGAGTCGTCGTCCGAGGACGGGACCGTCTCGGCGTTCTGGTCCACGACCGGGATCAGCGACAGCTTGCCGCGGTCGTCGATCTCGCCGATCTCGACCTGGAGCTTCTGGCCGACCGAGACGACGTCCTCGACGTTGTCCACCCGCTTGCCACCGGCCAGGCCGCGCAGCTTGCTGATGTGCAGCAGCCCGTCCTTGCCGGGGAGCAGCGAGACGAACGCACCGAAGTTGGTCGTCTTGACGACCGTGCCCAGGTAGCGCTCGCCGACCTCGGGCATCGTCGGGTTCGCGATCGCGTTGACGGCCTGGCGAGCAGCCTCGGCCGCCTCGCCGTTCGTCGCACCGATGTAGACCGTGCCGTCGTCCTCGATCGACAGGGTCGCGCCCGTGTCGTCCTGGATCTGGTTGATGACCTTGCCCTTCGGGCCGATGACCTCGCCGATCTTGTCGACGGGCACGCGCACCGAGATGATGCGCGGCGCGTGCACCGACATCTCCTCGGGCTCGGTGATGGCCTCGGCCATCACGTCGAGGATCGCGATCCGGGCGTCACGGGCCTGGGTCAGCGCGGCCCCGAGCACCTCGGCGGGAAGCCCGTCGAGCTTGGTGTCGAGCTGGAGCGCGGTGACGAACTCCCGGGTGCCGGCGACCTTGAAGTCCATGTCGCCGAAGGCGTCCTCGGCACCGAGGATGTCGGTCAGCGCGACGTACTCGAGCTTGCCGTCGATCTCGCCCGAGATCAGGCCCATGGCGATACCGGCAACGGAGGCGCGCAGCGGCACACCGGCCTGGAGCAGCGACAGGGTCGAGGCGCAGACCGAGCCCATCGAGGTGGAGCCGTTGGACCCCATCGCCTCGGAGAGCTGGCGGATCGCGTAGGGGAACTCCTCACGCGAAGGCAGCACGGGCAGCAGCGCGCGGCGCGCGAGCGCACCGTGGCCGACCTCGCGACGCTTCGGCGAACCGACGCGACCGGTCTCACCGGTGGAGAAGGGCGGGAAGACGTACTTGTGCATGTAGCGACGCGACTTCTCCGGGGAGAGCGTGTCCAGCTTCTGCTCCAGGGTGAGCATGTTCAGGGTGGTGACGCCCAGGATCTGGGTCTCGCCACGCTCGAACAGCGCCGAACCGTGCACGCGCGGGACCACGCCGACCTCGGCGGACAGCGTCCGGATGTCGGTGAGGCCACGGCCGTCCATGCGGATCTTGTCGCGGAGCACACGCTCGCGGACGAGCTGCTTGGTCAGCGAGCGGAACGCCGCGCCGATCTCCTTCTCGCGACCCTCGAAGTCACCAGCGATCTTCTCGAGCAGACCGGCCTTGATGTCGTCGAGGCGGTCCTCGCGCTCCTGCTTGCCGGCGATGGTCAGCGCCTCGGCGGTGTCGTTCTTCGCGGCAGCCTCGACGGCGGCGTACACGTCGTCCTCGTAGTCGAGGAAGATCGGGAACTCCTGGACGGGCTTGGCGGCCTGCTTGGCCAGCTCGGCCTGCGCCTCGATGAGCTGCTTGATGAACGGCTTCGCGGCGTCGAGGCCCTGGGCCACGATCTCCTCGGTGGGAGCCTGGGTGCCGGACTGCACGAGGTTCCACGCATTCTCGGGGGCCTCGGCCTCGACCATCATGATCGCGACGTCACCGGTGTCGGTGACCCGACCGGCGACGACCATGTCGAAGACGGCGTTCTCGAGCTGGCTGTGCGTCGGGAAGGCAACCCACTGGCCCTCGATCAGCGCCACGCGGGTGCCACCGACCGGGCCGGAGAACGGCAGGCCGGAGAGCTGGGTGGACAGCGACGCCGCGTTGATCGCGAGCACGTCGTAGGGGTGGTCGGGGTCGAGCGCCATCACGGTGATGACGACCTGGACCTCGTTGCGCAGACCCTTCTTGAAGGTCGGGCGCAGCGGGCGGTCGATGAGGCGGCAGGTGAGGATCGCGTCCTCACCCGGACGGCCTTCGCTGCGGAAGAACGAGCCGGGGATCTGGCCCGCGGCATACATCCGCTCCTCGACGTCGATCGTCAGGGGGAAGAAGTCGAAGTGGTCCTTGGGGTGCTTGCCGGCGGTGGTCGCCGACAGGATCATCGTCTCGTCGTCGATGTACGCCGTGACGGCGCCAGCGGCCTGACGGGCGAGCAGCCCGTGCTCGAACTTGATGGTGCGCTTGCCGAACTTGCCGTTGTCGAGAACTGTCTCGACAACTGTGATCTCGGGGCCCTCAGTCAAGGGATTCCCTTTCTCTTCGCGGAGCGAGCCGCGCGCTCTTGAGCCTGTGGCGTCAAGGCCGGTCTTCGATCGAGGCTCACTCTGTACCGAGTTCCGGTTGCTCTTCCAGAGCACAGAGGGAGCCACTACCGGAGGCCGGCGTCCGCGGGCCGCTCCTGGGGATGTGTGGTGTGTTTTCAGTTGTGGTCTAGCAGAAACGCACCCACCGAGGTGGGTGCGTTCCGGGTTCAGCGACGCAGGCCGAGGCGGGAGACGATCGAGCGGTAGCGCTCGATCTCCGTCTTCTCCAGGTAGTTCAGGAGACGACGACGCTGGCCCACGAGCAGCAGCAGGCCACGACGGCTGTGGTGGTCGTGCTTGTGCTGCTTGAGGTGTTCGGTCAGGTGAGCGATGCGGTGGCTCAGAAGTGCGACCTGCACCTCGGGGGAACCGGTGTCACCCTCGCCGGTGGCGTACTCGGCGATGATCTTCTTCTTGGTCTCTGCGTCAGTACCGATCGACACGTTGAACTACCCATCTCTCTTTGGTCGTTGCGCGGCGCGCCGGGGCCTGTTCACCCGGGCACTATCTGTCCGCGGCCGTTGCACGGCAAAGTCACCCTTTGCGGGCAACTATCCAAGGCTATCAGCGCACCACCGGTGGGCGAAATCAGCAGCCCTGGTCGATCGGGTTGATCGGCGCGCCCAGCGAGGTTCCGGGCACGTAGGCCTTCGCCGGCGTGGTCGCCCGGCTCACCGGAACCCCGGGAAGGCTCGCCGCAGGCACCTCGGTCCGCGGGAACTGCCCGACGCCGGGACGGTCCGTTCCGGCGAACGCGTCGGGATCGGGGTCGGGGGTCTCCGGGCCCTGGACCCGGCTCGGGACCGGGAAGACGTTGCGCGCCTGGCCGGCCGCCGTCGTCCAGGGGTAGTAGACACGCCCCTTGTCGACGGGCGTGCCGTCGACGTAGACGCACTCGGTCTGCGTCTGCACGTCGACCGGCTTCCCCGTCTGGTCGAACAGCTGTACGCCGACCAGCGGGCGCCCGGCGGCGTCGTAGGGGTAGATGTTGGAGACCCAGCGGCCGTCGGCGTACAGCCCGGCGCGATCGAACTCCCCCAACGCGTCGTTGCGCCCCTGCTCGTAGCTCGCGACGGGGTCGCCCCATCCGACCTCCAGGCTGGCCGGCGTCGCCACGCTGGTCACCGTGACCGGGAGGCATGCCAGCGCCAGCGCGTTCGCGGCGAGGAGCAGCAGCCGGCCGACGAGACCGCCGCCGGGGCGTCCCGGCCACAGTCGGCCACGGCCGATCTGGACGCTCACCAGCGCAGCCACGGCCAGCAGGACCCAACCCCACCCCAGCAACGACGGGATCGGGGACAGGCCGAAGTTGTAGGAGCCGCTGCCCCACAGCAGGTCGACGAGCTGCAGCGCCACCCAGGCCCGCAGCACCCACCAGGCGGGGCGAAGCGCCTGGGCCAGGCCCCAGGGGTCGCCGGGCAGGCCGGAGACCGACGTCTCCCACCGCAGGTGGGCTGCGTCGAGGAACGCGGTCACCCGCTCCACCGGCTTGCGGTGCGGCCGCACGGGTCGCATCTCCGGGTCGAAGCCCGCTGCGGCGCGCAGCTCGCGCGCGTAGTCCCCCGGGTCGGGCAGCGCATCGACGCCCTTGTCCTCGACCAGGTCGTTGAGGTCGGCCTCGAGCCCGCCGACCAGCTCCTCGCGCTCCTCCTCGGTGAGGTCCTCGAGCCGCTCACGGACGGCCCGGACGAAGAGCCGGATCTCGGGGGTGAACAGGACCGTGTTCATGCGGTGGCTCCTTGGAGGATGCGGGTGACGGTGGTGGAGAACGACGCCCAGTCGTCGCGCTGCTGCTCGAGCTGGGTCCGCCCGGCGGGCGTGATCCCGTAGTACTTGCGGTGCGGCCCGGTCTCGCTGGCCACGACGTACGACGTCAGTGCGCCGGCCGCGTAGAGCCGCCGGAGCGTGCCGTAGACCGAGGCGTCACCGACTTCGTCGAGGCCTCGGTCGCGGAGCCGGCGGACGATGTCGTAGCCGTAGCCGTCCTCGTCGTCGACCACGGCCAGCACCGTCAGGTCGAGCACTCCCTTGAGGAGCTGGGTGGTGTCCATGCGCTGCACACTACTACGCGATGCGGAATAGTGTGCAGAACGCTCAACTGCGTGTCGCGGACCGCAGCTCCTCGAGCGCCACCGGCAGCCCGGCCACCAGCGGCGCCAGGTCGGGCACCAGGTCGGGGCAGCCCAGCACGGAGAAGTTCATCCGGTCGACATAGGACCAGGCGGTGACGTTGAGGCCGATGCCCTCCAGGATCGGGCCCACGCTGAACAGGTCGCACAGCCGCGCTCCGGAGATGTCGATCTCCTCGCCCGGCCCGCGCACGTTGGAGACCACCAGGTTGAACGGCGACGGGTGCCGGGCGGCCGCACCACTGCGCGAGTAGAGCCGCATCACCGCGCTCAGCGGCGCCGGGGGCGCGAACTGCACCCAGTCCACGAGCATGTCGGGGCCGAGCGTGCGCTGGACGACCTTCGACTCCCGGGTGACCCGCGCGATCGCCTGCAAGCGCTCCCCCGCGTCCGTGACGTCGGTGGCCAGCGAGGTGAACAGGTTGGAGACCCGGTTCCCGCCCAGCCGCGGCGGGGCGCCCGGGGCGTCGGTGCCGACCGGCACGCCGGCCACCAGCGGCCGGTCGGGAAGCTCCCCCTCGCTGAGCAGCCAGCTGCGCAGTGCACCCGCCACCACGGCCAGCACCACGTCGTTCAGCGTCACCGAGTGGGCGCGCTGCACCTCCTTGAGGTCAGACAGGGACAGCGTGCAGGTCGCGAAGTTGCGCCGCGGGGTGAGCGGTCCGTTGAACCGCGTGTCCGGCACGTCGAGGATCGGCCGCGGCACCGCGACCGAGGAGGTGCGCTTGTGCCGCAGCAGCGAGAGCACCGCGCTCACAGTCCGGCCGACCAGGCCCGGGACGCTGCCCAGCTGGCGGATCGCGTCCCACAGCGCCGAGCGCAGCTGGTCGCGCCGCGACGGGGTGGGCTCCAGCTCGAGCGCCGGCAGGTCACGCTCCCGCGCGGGTGGCGGGACCTCGTTGCCGGCGGCGCCGTCGACCAGGCCGGACATCAACGCGTTCGCCGCAGCCCCGTCGGCCAGCGCGTGGTGCATCTTGGTGATCACTGCCACCCGCCCGTCGTCGAACGGCTGGCACACGTGCATCTCCCACAGCGGCCGGGACCGGTCCAGCGGCGTGCCGGCGACCTGACCGATCAGCTCCTCCAGGCCGGGCATCCCACCGGTCACCTCGTGCCAGAACACGTGCCGGTCGGGATCGACCTCGCGGTCGGCGAGCCACAGCGGGTGGTTCAGGTGGAAGGGGGGCACCAGCACCCGGCGACGCAGCGGCGGCAGCTGGGCGAGCCGGGCCAGGAGCTCCTCGACCAGACGGGAGAGCTCGAAGGGCTGGGCCGGCTGCAGGATCGCGACCTTGAGGGTGTGCATGTGCATCGCGGGCGTCTCCATGTAGAGGTAGCCCGCGTCGACACCCTCCATCCGCTCCACCCCCGAGAGTCTGGGGCGTGGACCCGCCGGCGGCAAGCGAGAACTGGAATGTGTTCCAGTTCTCGTTTCCAAAAAGGAGAACACGTTCTAGGTTGTAGCCCATCACGCCGCCGTGCCGTCGACGCCTGGAGCCCTCATGGACAACCTGCCCGAGGAGGACGGCGACCGCTCCCGGGAGGTAGGCCACCGCGACGGCGCGTACGTCGCCGGACTGATCCCGCTGCTGCGGCTGGTGGTCAGGACCTGGTTCCGCTCGGAGGTGACCGGGATGGAGAAGGTCCCCGAGGGCGGCGCCCTGATGGTCTCCAACCACTCCGGCGGCCTGATCGCGATGGACGTGCCGATCCTGGCCGTGGCCTTCCACGAGGCGTTCGGGGCCGAGCGTCCGCTCTACGTGCTGGCCCACGACCTGTTGTTCCTCGGGGCGGCGGGGCCGGTGATGCGCCGGGTCGGCTTCCTGCCCGCGACCAGGCAGAACGCCCACGCCGTGCTCGCCTCCGGCGGGGTGACGATCGTGTTCCCGGGCGGGGACTACGACGTCTTTCGCCCCTCGGCCCGCGCGCACCTGATCGACTTCGGCGGTCGCCGCGGGTACGTCCGCACCGCCCTGGCCGCGGGGGTGCCGATCGTGCCGGTGGTCAGCATCGGCGGCCAGGAGAGCCAGCTCCACCTGTTCCGCGGTGAGCTGCTGGCCAGGCTGCTCAGGCTGGAGAGGCTGACCCGCACGAAGTACCTGCCGGTGAGCTTCGGCTTCCCGTTCGGGCTGACCCTGGCGTTCCCGCCGAACCTGCCGCTGCCCACGAAGATCCGCACCCGGGTGCTGGACCCGATCGACATCGTGGAGGAGTTCGGGCCCGACCCCGACATCGCCGAGGTGGACGAGGCGGTCCGCGAGCGGATGCAGACGGCCCTGAACGAGCTGAAGCGCGAGCGCCGCTTCCCGGTGCTCGGATGAACCGGCTGCGCGCGGCCCTGCACGCGCTGCGGATGCTGCTGTGGACGTTCCGCGTCCTGGTGGTGGCCGGACTGGTCGCGCCGATGCGGCCGGACAAGTACCTGCGCCAGTCGGCGGTCCTGCGCCGCCAGGGCGCCAACGCGATGACCGGGATCAGCCTCTCGGCCGTCCGCAGTCCCGGCGCCGTCGGGCTGATCGACGAACGCGGCCAGCTGACCTGGTCCGAGCTCGACCGTCGCAGCGACGCCGCGGCCGTGGCGCTGGGCGAGCTGCTCGGCGACCGGTCGGGGACGCTGGGCATCCTGTGCCGCAACCACCGGGGCCTGGTCGAGTCGCTCTCGGCGGCCGCCAGGATCGGGGCGGACGCGCTGCTGCTGAACACCGGCTTCTCCGGCCCGCAGCTCGGCGACGTGCTGGAGCGGGAGAACGCCAGTCTGGTGGTGTACGACGAGGAGTTCGCTCCGCTTCTCGAGGAGGCCCGGTCCCGGGTGGACGGTCTCGTCGAGGTGCTCGCCTGGCGCGACGACCCCCACGCCCCCACGAAGGCGGACCACCAGCTCGACGTACTCATCGAGCAGCACCTCGGCGAGAGGCCCGCGACGCCGCCACGTCCGGGACGGACCGTGCTGCTCACCTCGGGCACGACCGGCACCCCCAAGGGCGCCCGGCGCTCCGGCGGCGGCGCCGGATCACTGGCCGCGATGCTGGAGCGGATCCCGTGGCGTGCCGGCCAGACCACGGTGGTGGCCGCGCCGATGTTCCACGCCTGGGGCTTCGGGCAGCTGGCGATCTCCGCCTCGATGGCCTGCACCGTGGTGATGCGGCGCAGGTTCGACCCCGAGGCGACCCTCGACCTCGTCGAGCGTCACCGCGCCACCGGGCTCGCGCTGGTCCCGGTGATGCTGGAGCGGATCATGGACCTGCCCGCGGAGACCCTGGACCGCTACCGGCTGGAGACGCTGCGGTTCGTCTCGGCCAGCGGGTCCCGGATGCGCCCCGACGCGGTGACCGCGTTCATGGACCGGTACGGCGACGTGGTGCACAACTCCTACAACGCCACCGAGGCCGGCCTGATCAGCACCGCCACCGCGGCCGACCTCCGGGTGGCCCCGGACACCGCCGGTCGCCCGGTCGTGGGTACGACGCTGCGCATCCTCGACGACGAGGACCGGGAGGTGGCGCCGGGCGAGGTGGGACGGATCACCGTGTCCAGCGACAGCCAGTTCGAGGGCTACACCTCCGGCGACACGAAGTCCTTCCACGACGACTTCATGGTCTCCGGCGACCTCGGCCGGGTCGACGAGGCCGGGCGGCTCTACGTGGTCGGCCGTGACGACGAGATGATCGTCTCCGGGGGCGAGAACGTCTACCCCCTGGAGGTGGAGGAGACGCTCGACGCCCACCCCGACGTCGTGGAGGCGGCGGTGATCGGCGTCGAGGACGAGAAGTTCGGCCAGCGTCTCGACGCCTACGTGGTGCTCCGGCCGGACGCCGCGGCCACCCCCGAGGACCTGAAGCAGCACGTGAAGAAGCACCTCGCCGGCTACAAGGTCCCGCGCCAGGTGGTGGTCCTCGACGACCTGCCCCGCAACGACGCCGGCAAGGTGATGAAGCGCCAGCTCCCCGGCTAGAGGGACCCGCCGGCAGGGGTGATCGGCTGCGTCATCGGGGTCTGGTCCGCACGGTCACGCTCGCGCAGCGCGAGGTAGACCGCCCGCACCCCCACGGCCCGCTCGAGCTGGCGCTGCACCTGGGAGAAGAACTGCTCCCGGTAGGTCTCGTCGGTCACCGTGGACACGGTCAGGTAGAGCCCGGAGAACGCGGCGAGGAAGACCGAGACCTGGAACAGCTCCAGGGTCACGTTCGGCAGCCACGGGATCGAGTGCACGCTCTCCTCGCCGATCCACGACCGGGTGACGTCACCGGTCATCACCAGCGACCCGAACAGCAGGAAGAACACGAACACCGAGACGGCGATCAGCAGCACCTGCACGGTCTGCACGATCACCAGGACCAGCACCAGGTTCCACCGCTCGAAGCCGGTGACCTCGGCGTGCGCCCGCGGGTCGATCGCGGGGTCCGCGACCAGCTCGCGCGCGACCTGCTCCAGGGGCGTGCCGGCGCAGGCGCTGAGCAGGAACGCGTCGTCCACGTCGTCGTCGGTGCGGTCCACCTCCTCGGGCAGGCGCACCAGCAGGAACGCGACCGAGAGCACCGCGAACAGCAGCACGGTCAGCCACAGGACTCCCCCGTCCAGGGTGGCCGCGACCTGCCAGACCTCGGCGTTGATGAACAGGAAGGTCACGAACAGCAGCAGCAACGGCAGCGCCCGGCTCATCATCGGCAGCAGCGTGCGCAGCCCGCCGAAGGTCCGCGACAGGGCCCAGGTGACGATCGGGCGCACGTTGAGCGCCGTGAGCGCGTACCAGACCGCGGCGAGCATCGCGACGGTCAGCAGGGTGGCCGGGGCCAGGCTGAGCTCCTCGGTGAACCAGGCCAGGCCCAGCCCCACGGCCGCGGCGACCAGCACGCCGGTCAGCAGCAGCGGCAGCGTGCGGCGCAGGCGCAGCGCCTCCCGGGCGGACCGGCGCTGCTCGGGCACGAAGTAGGAGAGGCCATTGCGCAGGAACCACGCGTCGGTCGCGGCCAGGGTCTCGACCGGCCTCTCGCGCCTCATCCCCGGTCCAGGCCCAGCAGGGCACGAGTGCGTACGACGTCGTCGGCCATCGTCTCGAGCAGGGCGTCCACGCCCTCGAACTTGACCATCCCGCGGATCCGCGCGACGAACGAGATCGCCACCGTCTCGTCGTAGAGATCGAGGTCGCGCGGTTCGCCGTCCGGGGTCTCCGGGAGCACGTAGGCCTCCACGCTGCGGTCGCGCTCCCCCGCGAAGGTCGGGTTCATCCCCACGCTGATCGCCGCGGGCAGCGGCTCACCGGCGGGCTGGCCCGTCGCGGGATCGAGCACGGTCAGCCATCCGGCGTACACCCCGTCGGCGGGGGCGGCGAGACCGCGGGCCGCGACGTTGGCCGTCGGGTAGCCGAGCTCACGACCGCGGCGCTCGCCGCGCACGACCGGACCGACCACGGAGTGCGGGCGTCCCAGCGCCTCGGCGGCGCCCTCCACGTCCCCGCCGGCCAGGCAGGTGCGCACGTACGTCGAGGACCACACCTGCGGGCCGCCGTCGAGCTCGACGCCGTCCACCGCGAAGTCCTGGCTGCGACCGGCCTCGGCCAGCATCGCCACGTCGCCGGCGGCGCGGGCACCGAACCGGAAGTTCGCGCCCACCACCACCGCCGAAGCGTGCAGGCCCTGCACCAGCACCCGGTCGATGAACTCCTGCGGGCTCCAGGCGGCGATCTCGCGCGAGAACGGGATCACCAGCACGTCGTCGACCCCTGCCTCGGCGAGCAGGAAGCAGCGGCGCTCGATGTCGGTCAGCGCCAGCGGGGCGTGCTCGGGCCGCAGCACCGCCATCGGGTGCGGGTCGAAGGTCACCGCCACCACGGGCTGGTCCTGGGCGTCCGCGAGCTCGCGGGCGCGCCGGATCACGTGACGGTGACCGAGGTGGACCCCGTCGAAGTTGCCGATGACGGCGACGACGCGGCCGAGGTCGGCCGGAGGGTCGTCGAGGGAACGCCAGATTCGCACGGCGTGAACACTACTGGCGACGGCCTCAGACGAAGACCGCGACCGCCGCTGCCAGCGGATCGGTGGCGTCCGCGACCTGCTCGTAGAGGGCCAGGAACTCCCCGTCGGGGGCGAAGACCGCAACGGGGCCGCCGTGCCCGAGCTGGACCGGCAGCTTGCGCCCGACGCGCACGTCGGCGGCCTGCGAGTCGTCCAGCTCGTACGCCGGGAAGCTCGCCCGGGCGGCCTCCGCGATCGGGAGCACGATCAGCTCCTCCTGGTGCTGCTCCAGGGTGCGCGCCGTCTCGATGCCGAACTCCCCCACCGAGGTGCGCCGCAGGGCGGTGAGGTGGCCGCCCACGCCGAGCCCGGCACCGAGGTCGCGGGCGATCGCCCGGATGTAGGTGCCGCTCGCACAGCGCACGGAGACCTCGACGTCCACCCCATCATCACCGAGGCGCAGCTCGTGCACCTCGATGGAGTCGATCCGGACCTTGCGGGACGGCAGCTCGACCGCCTCCCCCGCGCGGACGCGTTCGTAGGCACGGCGTCCGTCGACCTTGATCGCCGAGACGGCCGATGGCACCTGCTCGATCTCGCCCACGAGCCCGCTGAGCGCCGCCAGCACCTGCTCGTCGGTGACGTCCTTCGTCGACGCCGTGGCGACCACCTCGCCCTCGGCGTCGTCGGTCGTCGTGGACGCGCCGAGCCGGATCGTCGCGTCGTAGGACTTGTCGGTGACCAGCAGGTGTCCCAGCAGCCGGGTGGCCCGGTTCACGCCGAGCACGAGCACGCCGGTCGCCATCGGGTCGAGCGTGCCCGCGTGGCCGACCTTGCGGGTGCCGGCGAGCCGGCGGACCCGGGCGACGACGTCGTGCGAGGTGATCCCGGCGGGCTTGTCGACCACCACCAGGCCGCTGAGCGGTCCCGCTGTCACTGGTCCCGGTCGTCCGTGGCCGCGGAGTCGTCCCCGGAACCGTCCTCGGACTCCTCGGTGTCCTCGAGGTCGTCCTCGGCCTCGGGCTCACGCGGCTTCTTGTACGGGTCCGGCTCCCCGGCGTACGCCCCGGCCCTGGCGGACTTGGCCGCCTCGGCGTCGGCCGCCCGCACCCGCTCGAGCAGGTCGTCGATCTGGCGCGCGGTCTCGGGCAGCGCGTCGTGGATGAAGTCGATCGTCGGCACGTGCCGCATCCCGAGCTGCTTGCCGACCTCGGAACGGATCAGCCCCCGGGCGGACGCGAGCGCTGCCGCGGTCCCCTCGAGATCCTCCTCGGCCCCGAGCACGGTGTAGAACACCGACGCCTGCAGCGTGTCACCGGAGACCCGCACGTCGGTGACCGTCACGAACCCCAGCCGCGGGTCCTTGATCCGCCGCTCGAGCATCTCGGCGACGATGACCTTGATCCGGTCGGCGATCTTCCTGACCCGTGGGTTGCTCATTTTTCTCTGGCCTGGCTTTCCGTGCGGCTGGGTTGTGTTGCCTGATTGACGTTAACGCTGCGGCCCTTGGCCGCTCGTGGCGGTCGGCTGTGACGGTTCGCCCCACCAGCGACTCCGGCGGGCCGCGGAGCGGCCGACCGAGCGTGGATGGGACTGGCCCCCCGGAGCGAGGAACGAGCGGAGGGGTGGTTGCGAGGGAGGCCGCGCAGGGGCCCGCCGGAGTCGTCCGACGGGCGGCGGCAGCACCTCCCGGAGCGAGCGGTCGGGGGCCGCCCCAAACAAGGGCGACCCCCGATCACAGGACTCAGGTGCGCGGGATCTCCTTCATCTCGAAGGCCTCGACGATGTCGCCCTCCTTGATGTCGTTGAACCCACGGAGCACCAGACCACACTCGAAGCCCTCGCGGACCTCGGAGGCGTCGTCCTTCTCGCGCTTCAGGGAGGCCAGGTCGAGGTTGTCGGCCACGACCTTCCCATCGCGGAGCAGGCGCACCTTGGCGTTGCGGCGGATCAGGCCGCTGGTGACCATGCAGCCGGCGATGTTGCCGATCTTGGAGCTGCGGAAGATCGCGCGGATCTCCGCCTGGCCCAGGGTCCGCTCCTCGTACTCGGGCTTGAGCATGCCCTTGAGCGCGGCCTCGATCTCCTCGATGGCCTGGTAGATCACCGAGTAGTACCGGATCTCCACACCCTCGCGGTCGGCCATCTCGGTCGCCTTGCCCTGCGGGCGGACGTTGAACCCGATGATGATCGCGTCGGAGGCGGCCGCCAGGTCGACGTTGGTCTCGGTGATCGCACCGACACCGCGGTCGATGACGCGCAGCGACACCTCGTCGCCGACGTCGATCTTGGCCAGCGCGTCCTCGAGGGCCTCGACAGAACCGGAGACGTCGCCCTTCAGGATCAGGTTGAGGTCCGGGACCGCACCCTTCTCCATCGAAGCCATGAAGTCTTCCAGGCTGCGACGCACGCGACGCTTGGCCTGCATGGCCGCACGCTCACGCGACTCACGCCGCTCGGCGATCTGACGCGCGATCCGGTCGTCCTCGACCACGATGAAGTTCTGGCCCGCACCGGGAACACCGGACAGACCGAGCACCATCGCGGGCCGCGACGGGTCCGCCTGCTCGATGGTCTCGCCGTGCTCGTCGAGCATGGCGCGCACCCGGCCGTACGCCGGACCCGCCACGATCGAGTCGCCGACGCGAAGCGTTCCGCGCTGCACGAGGATCGTCGCCACCGGTCCGCGACCGCGGTCCAGGTGTGCCTCGATGACGAGGCCCTGGGCGTCCTGGTCGGGGTTGGCCCGCAGGTCGAGCGAGGCGTCCGCAGTCAGCACGACCGCCTCGAGGAGCTTGTCCAGGTTCAGGTGCGACTTGGCCGAGACGTCGACGAACATGACGTCGCCGCCGTACTCCTCGGGCACCAGGCCGTACTCGGTCAGCTGGCCACGGACCTTGGTCGGGTCGGCGTCCGGCTTATCGATCTTGTTCACCGCGACCACGATCGGGACACCGGCGGCCTTGGCGTGGTTGAGCGCCTCGACCGTCTGCGGCATCACACCGTCATCTGCGGCCACGACGAGCACCGCGATGTCGGTCGCCTGGGCACCACGAGCACGCATGGCGGTGAACGCCTCGTGACCCGGGGTGTCGATCAGGGTGATCGTGCGCTCGTCGCCGTCGACCTCGGTGCGGACCTGGTAGGCGCCGATGTGCTGGGTGATCCCACCGGCCTCCTTCTCCACGACGTTGGCCGTGCGCAGTGCGTCGAGGAGCTTGGTCTTTCCGTGGTCGACGTGACCCATGACGGTCACGACCGGCGGACGTGCGACCAGCGACTCCTCGTCGCCCTCGTCCGACCCGAACTGCAGGTCGAAGGAGTCGAGCAGCTCGCGGTCCTCGTCCTCGGGGGAGACGACCTCGACGGTGTAGTTGAGCTCCTCGCCGAGCAGCTGCAGGGTCGCGTCGTTGACCGACTCGGTCGCGGTGACCATCTCGCCCAGGTGGAACAGCATCTGCACCAGCGAGGCGGGGTCGACGCCGATCTTCTCGGCGAAGTCGGTCAGCGAGGCGCCCCGGGCCAGGCGAACGGTCTCGCCGTTGCCCTTGCGGACGCGCATGCCGCCGATGGTCGGAGCTTCCATCTGCTCGAACTCTTGACGACGCGCGCGCTTGGACTTGCGTCCCCGTCGCGAGGGACCACCGGGACGACCGAAGGCGCCCTGGGTGCTGCCGCGCTGGCCGGGACGACCGCGTCCGGGACCACCCGGGCGACCGCCCGGGGCTCCGCCCGGCGAACCGCCGGGACCACCGCTCATGCCGGGGGCACCGCCACCGAACCCGCCGCGGCCGGGAGGGCCACCACGGGCGGGAGCGCCGCCGGGGCCGCCACGGGCAGCGCCGGGGCCACCACGAGCGCCACCGGGGCCACCACGAGCACCGCCGGGGCCACCACCGAAGGCAGCCGGGGACTTCGGCATCATCGCCGGGTTCGGACGGGGCATGCCGTCGCGCGCCGCGGCAGGGCGCGGCGGACGCTGGTCGTTCGCACCGGGGGTAGCAGGAGCCGCGCCACCGGGAGCCGCGGGCGGCGCACCGGGAGCGGGCGCCGGGCGGCTGCCCATGCCCTGGGTCGAGGAGAACGGGTTGTTGCCGGGGCGAGGAGCGCCGGGGCGGGCCGGGCGGGGCCCGGGCTTGAAGCCCGATCCCGCACTGGCGGCGGGCGCAGCCGGCTCTCCGCCGTCGGCGTCCGGTTCCGCGGCTGGCTGGGCCGGCGTCTCGGGAGCCGCCTCGGCAGCGGGCTTCGCTGCCTCGGGCTCGACGGGCGCGACGACCTCGGGCTCGGGCTCGGGGACCGCCTGGACCCGCGGACGGGGACCAGGGGTGAACCGGGGCGCAGCGGGCTCGGCCTTGGCCGCGGGCTGCGCGACCTCGGGCTGCTCGGCCGGTACGGCGGCGGGCGCCTCCGGGGCGTCGGCCTGGGCCGGCGCGGCAGCCCCGTTCGTCGCCTCGGCCGGCTCTGCGGCGGGCGCGGCGGGGGCCTTCTTGGCCGCCTTCTTAGCTGCCTTGGCCTCGGCCTTGGCGGCGAGGTCGGCACCGTAGGTGTCGTTGAAGCGCTTCTCGACGAGGGGGTTGATGCCGGACGACGGCGCCTTCACGAACTCGCCGAGGTCCCCAAGGAGGCCGATGACCTCCTTGCTGGGAACGCCGTACTTCTTAGCCAGATCACTGACTCGGGTGTTTGCCACGTATTTCCTCCTGGTCCGTACCGACCCAGAAGGGCAGCGGACCGCTAGTTGATGTGCATGCTCATCGCGAAGTTCTCATCGCAGGCTCATGAGCTGATGCTCCAGTTCTTGTAGGCGCTTGACTAAGACGAATCTTGCTCGAGTTGCTGTCCTGCCTCGTCGAGATGCTCTCTCAACCGCTCGAGGCTCAGTGCTCCCCGGACCCTGGCATCATGCCGCAGAGCCCGCGAGAAGGCACGTTTGCGCTCGGCGAGCGACAGACATCGGGCAGTGGGGTGCAGGTGCGCCCCACGTCCAGGTGCGGTGCCGGTCGGGTCGGGTACGGCGAACCAGGATCCGGACTGCGATCCCTGGGTGTTCTCCGCGTCCGTCCCTGCGACGATCCGCAGCAACTCACGCTTGGTGGCCCGCTTCCGGCACCCGATGCACGTCCGTATGGGACTGTCGGAGTGCGTCGAGATGTCCAGTCGCGAATCCACCGGAACCCACTCTACCGGGGCGGCGCCCCAGAACCGAACCCGGTGAAGGTGAGCGCGAGCTGCGCCCGGAACAGGCGCAGCTGGGCAACCATCACACCGGGGTCCCCCACCGCCCGGGAGACGACGAGCCCTCCCTCGAAGACCACGTTGACCGAGTCGGCCAGCGCATCGAGGTCGACACCCTTCGCCGGGGCCCGGGTGAGCGCGATCTCCCCCAGCTTGGCGCGCAGGCGCCGGCGCCAGGCGAGCATCGCCTCGGCGAGCACCTCGAGGGTCTCGGGAGCGAACATCCCCGCCTGGTAGGTGTACGCCGCGAACAGGCAGCCCGGCATCTCCCCGGCCGAGCTCTCCGCCTCCTCGATGAAGAACCCGACGAACAGGTCCAGCTGCTGCAGCGGGTCCTCCACCAGCCGCTCGGCCCGGCCGAGCTTCTCCTCAAGGTGGCGGGCATCGCCCTCGGCCCACCGCCTGATCAGCGCGTCCCCGAGGTCCCGCTTGGAGTCGAAGTGGTGGAAGAAGGCCCCCTTGGTCATCCCGGCCGCCTCGACGATCCGGTCCACGGGCGCCCCGGCGAACCCGCGCTCGAAGGTGAGTCGCTCCGCAGCGTCGAGGATCGCGGTGCGGGTCGGCGTGCCGTCGCGTGGCATCTGACCTCCTGGACCATCTGGTCGGTTAGGAGTGCCCAGCCTACCCAGCAGAGCACCTCGCACGGTCCAGACCGGCCTTGCCCAGGCGTGGGATCAGGCGCAGTGTCGTTCCATACCAATCAGTCTGTAAGTGGAGGTTGCCATGAGCGTGCAGCAGCAGCAGGTCGACGAGAACCGGCTCGAGCAGGCCCTCGACCGCCTCGTCCGGGTCGTCAACGACGCCTCCCTGGCCCTGATGATCTCCCTGGGGCACCGCACCGGGCTGTTCACCGCCCTGGCCGGTCGCGGACCGGTGGACAGCGCGGGCCTCGCCGAGGCGGCCGGGCTCCAGGAGCGCTACGTCCGGGAGTGGTTGGGCGCGATGACCGTCGGAAGGATCACCCATCACGACCCGGCGACGGCGACGTACTGGCTGGACGCGGAGCACGCCGCCCTGCTCACCGGCAGCGGTGGGCTCAACGTGGCGGCGACCGCGCAGTTCGTCCCGGTCCTCGCCGGCGTGGAGGACCGGCTGGTGGAGTGCTTCCGCGAGGGTGGCGGCGTCGCCTACGAGGAGTTCCCGCGGTTCCACGAGGTGATGGAGGCCGACTCGGAGCAGACGGTGCTCGCCGCGCTGGAGGAGGAGATCCTGCCGCTGGTGCCGGGGCTGAGCGAGCGGCTGCGCGCGGGCATCGACGTGCTCGACGTCGGCTGCGGCCGCGGGCGGGCCCTGCAGCAGCTCGCCGCAGCCTTCCCGGCGTCGCGGTTCACCGGCCTCGACCTCTCCCCCGAGGCGATCGCGCACGCGGAGGGCGGCTCCTCCGGACTCGACAACCTCCGGTTCCTGGTCGGGGACGCCACCCGGCTCGGTGACCTGTGGCCGGCGGCGAGCTTCGACCTGGTGACCACCTTCGACGCCGTCCACGACCAGGCGCACCCGGCGCGGGTGCTGGCCGGGATCAGCGGCCTGCTCCGCGAGGAGGGCACCTACCTCGCCCAGGACATCAACACCTCGGGCTCGCACCACGGAGACCTCGACCACCCACTGGGGGCGTTCCTGTACACGATCTCGTGCATGCACTGCATGACCGTGTCCCTGGCCCAGGGCGGCGACGGGCTGGGCGCCGCGTGGGGCCGGCCGATGGCCGAGCAGATGCTGGCGGGCGCCGGGTTCTCCGTACGCGCCCACCAGCTCCCGCACGACGACCAGAACCTGTACTACGTGTGCACCCGGCCCCCGGAGGGGACCGGGTGAGCGGGGCCACGGGTCAGGCGGCGGGCGTGTTCGGGGCGACCGGCGCCTCGTCGGAGCGGATGTCGATGCGCCAGCCGGTCAACCGGGCGGCGAGCCTCGCGTTCTGGCCCTCCTTGCCGATCGCCAGCGAGAGCTGGAAGTCGGGCACCACGACGCGTGCCGAGCGGGAGGCCTCGTCGACGACGGTCACGCTGGAGACCCGTGCGGGGCTCAGCGCGTTGCCGACCAGGCGGGCCGGGTCGTCGGACCAGTCGATGATGTCGATCTTCTCGCCGTGCAGCTCGTTCATCACGGCGCGCACGCGCTGGCCCATCGGGCCGATGCAGGAGCCCTTCGCGTTCACGCCGGGCACGTTGGACCGCACCGCGATCTTGGTGCGGTGGCCGGCCTCGCGGGCGATGCCCATGATCTCCACGGTGCCGTCGGCGATCTCGGGGACCTCGAGGGCGAAGAGCTTCTTGACCAGGCTGGGGTGGGTGCGCGAGAGCATCACCTGAGGACCGCGCATGCCCTTGCGGACGCTGATCACCAGGCACTTGATCCGGGTGCCGTGCGAGTAGTCCTCGTCGGGCACCCGCTCCCCCGCGGGCAGCAGCGCCTCGAGCTTGCCGAGGTCCACCATCACGTCGTCGGGGTTGCGGCCCTGCTGGATCAGCCCGGAGACGATGTCGCCCTCCTTGCCGGCGAACTCACCGAACTTGCGCTCGTCCTCGGCGTCGCGCAGCCGCTGCAGCATGATCTGCTTCGCGGTGGTCGCGGCGATCCGACCGAACCCCTCGGGGGTGTCCTCGAACTCGCCGACGACGTTGCCGTCCTCGTCGAGCTCCTGGGCCATCACCGTGACGTGGCCGGTCTTGCGGTCCAGCGCGATGCGGGCGTTCTCCTGGCCTTCGTGCGACTTGTGGTACGCCGTCAGCAAGGCCTGCTCGATGGCCTCGACCAGCACCTCGAAGGAGATCTCCTTCTCCCGCTCGAGCATGCGCAGGATGCTCATGTCGATGTCCATCTAGTCGGTCTCCTTCTTGAACTCGATCTGGACCTTGGCCTTCTTCACCACGGCGTACTCGACCCGCTGCTCGGTGCCCTCGACGTCGAGGACGGCGCCTTCGTCGTCGGTGGTGATGATCCGGCCGGTCACGGGCTCCCCTTCGGGGAGGACCACCTTGACCAGTCGTCCAGTGTTGCGTCGCCAGTGGCGGGGAAGGGTGAGCGGTCGCTCGACCCCGGGTGAGGAGACCTCGAGGGTGTAGGGCCGCTCGCCCATGACGGTGCTCTCGTCCAGCACGCGGGAAACCTCTCGGGTGGCGTCGGCGATGTCATCCATCGTGACTCCGCCGTCCTTGTCGATGGCCACCCGAAGGACGCTGCGCTTGCCGGCAGTGGTCAGGTCCACGGCCTCGAGGTCGAGCCCCAGCTCCCCGAGGGGACCGGTGAGCTCCTCAGCCAGGCGATCTCTGGTGTCCGCGACGGGCATCTGTGCCAGGCCTCCCTGCTGTGTTGTTGTGGTCCGCTCAGCCTAGCGCCACTCGCCACGACCCCCGACCATTCCGGGGCCCGGGGCCGACCAGCCCTAGGATTCCCCCGTGGTCGACTCCCCCGCACTGCGTACCGCCCTCGGCGGCAGCTCCGTCTCGCGGCGGTCGCTGATCGCCCTCGCGGTGGCGGGCACGGCCGGGGTCGTCGCCAGCGGGTGCAGCGTGGACAACCCCGTCGACGACGAGGCGCCCGCGCGGCCCGCCGAGCTCGCACCCGACGTCGCGGTGGCCACCAGCGCCCTCGCCGAGATCCGCGCGGTCAGCGCCGCGGTGGCGGGCACGGTGACGCGGTTCCCCGCCCTCCGGCCGCAGCTCGCCGCGCTGGCGCAGATGCACCAGGCCCACGAGAAGACGCTGGTCGACGCGGTCCCGGCACGGGCCCAGGCGTCAGCGAGCGCGACCCCGGCGCCGTACGCCGTCCCCCGCCGCCGCGAGCCGGCCCTGGCCCAGCTGCGCAGGCGGGAGCAGCGGCTGCACGACAGCCTCGCCGAGCTGGCCGTGCGCGCGGAGAGCGGCGACTTCGCCCGCCTGCTCGCGAGCATGGGCGCGGGCGTCACCCAGCGACTCGCGGTGTGGTCCTGATGATCCCGGTGGAGGCGTTGCAGAAGGCGCTCGCCGCGGAGCACGCGGCGGTGCACGTCTACGGACTGCTCGGCGCGCAGTCCTCGAAGTCGCGACAGCCGGAGCTGTTCACCCGGCTCGACCAGGCCTACGGCGACCACCGGGCCGCCCGCGACCACCTCACCGTGCTCGTGGCGGCGCAGGACGCGGACCCGGTCGCGGCCGAGCCCGACTACGAGGCCCCCGGGCCCACCTCCACCCCCGACCAGATCATGGAGGTGGCCCGCACCATCGAGCAGCGCGTCACCCGCACCTACGCCGAGGTGGTGGCGAACACCGCCGGCACCGAACGCCGCTGGGCGATCACCGCCCTGGACTCCAGCGCCCTGCGCGAGATCGCCTTCGGTGTCCCCCCGAGCAACTTCCCCGGCCTCACCTGACCCTCACCTCGCGCGCCGAGCGGCGGCTCGGGCGAGCAGTTGCCTACGCTGACGCGGTGCCGATCGACCGGAGTCGCAGGGGACGGGCCGTGCGGAAGCGCAAGCGCCGGATGGCCGCCGTTGAGCACGACCTCAGCGACGAGCAGTGGAGTGCGCTGAAGCAGGCCTGGGGTGGCTGCGCCTACTGCGGTGCGAGTGACAAGCCCCTACAGCGCGACTGCGTGCAGGCCCTCTCCCGGGGTGGGCGCTACACGCTGGCCAACCTCGCGCCCGCCTGCGGCTCATGCAACGCCAGCAAGTGCAACGACGAGGTGACCGGCTGGCTGCGGCGCAAGCGGCTCGACGAGCGCGCCTTCCTGGTCCGGCACGTGGAGATCCAAGCGGCTCTCGCGCTCCGGTTCGCGACCGACTGACCTCTCAGAGCCCGAGCAGCCCGGGGATCTCGGCGAGCTCGTGGGCGACCGCGTCGGGGACCCCTACGGAGTGGCCGACCTGCTCGACGGGGATCACGCTGTGCGGGATGTGGATCGCCCTCAGCCCGGCGTTGCGAGCACCCCAGATGTCGTCGTAGAGCCGGTCGCCGACGTAGACGCAGCGACCGGGGTCGGTGGCCCCGACTGCGTCCATCGCCGCCGCGAACGCCTCCGGCGACGGCTTCGTCCACGGCACCTCGCTGGTGTAGACGGCGCCGTCGATCAGGTCCAGCACCCCGTCGCGGCGGAACCAGTCCTCGTGCCACTCACGGGGCCAGATCGTGTTGGAGAGCACCCCCACCCGGATCCCCCGCTCGCGCAGCGTGGTGAACAACGGCTCCACCTGGGCGTCCGTGGTGGTGTGCGGCTCCCAGAACTCGCGGTAGTGGCCGAGCAGCTCGGGGTCGTGGGCGAGGCCCGCCTCGGCGAACAGATCGGCCAGGGTGGAGCTCTGCTGGTGGTCGCGGCTGCGGCCCCAGATCACCTGGTTGGCGCGGTGCAGGGCCTCGACGTGCAGCTCGGGACCGCCCTCGGTCGCGACCACGGCGTGCGCCAGGGCCAGCGCCTCGGCATGGAAGTCGATGTCGTGCCACTGGGTCAGCGTGCCGCCCCAGTCGAAGATCACCGCGTCCACGCCACTCCTCCTCATCGGGCGCCCGCTCATCACGGGAGGTCCTGCGCACGCAGCGCCCTGCCACCACCCGGCGCCTCGGCGACCCGCAGCCGCGCCTCCTGGGGAGCATCGGTCCGGTCGCCGTTCTCTCCGGCGACGGCCAGCAGCAGCGGACCGTCCGCAGCCAGCGCCTCGAGCACGGCGCCCTCGGGCTGACCGGGCTCGAGCGCCGCCCGCAGCCGATCGTTGCGCGCCGCAGGGTGGGTGACTGTCTGTGGCATGGCCAGACCCTAGGGCAGCCGGCTGCGACGCGCCCTCTGGTCAATAATAGAGTGGTTACTCTATTATTGACTGGGTGAAGACGAGCACCTACACGCTGCGTGACCGGGGCACCGACCTGGTGATCGAGACCTCGGTCGCGCGCGGGGAGAAGCGACCCAACCGGGCACGCCTCCTCGTGGACGGCATCGAGGTGGACGCCGGGGACGCCGAAGAGATCGGCCACGTGGATCTCGGCCAGGAGTCCGGACACCCTTCCCGGGTGACCTGGTGGTGGGTCGGCCGCGTCGCCGGCTGCGCCCGCGTGGAGCCGGGACAAGGCGACGTACGCCGCCGCAGCGTCCCCTTCGCTCCCCCACCCGGCACCCGGGCCGCGAGGCTGCACGCGTGGGGTGAGGCGCACCCGAACCTCTACGCCGCCCGGCACGTGGTCATCAACGTCGGCGGCACGCTCCTCGCGATCCTGGGCGTGAGCGCGCTGCTCCGGGCCCTGATCCCCGTCATCGACCTCGGCTGGTTGCCTGATGTGGACATCAACGCTCCGAAGTGGTTGGAGTACCTCGACCCGGGCCGCTACCTCGCACCCCTGTTCCAGTGGGTGCCGCCCCTGATCGACTGGCTGCTGGGGTGGGTCCCCAACGTGGACCTCGGCTGGTGGAAGTACGTGATCGGCTTCCTGTTCGCGGTCTCGATCGCCGTGCAGGAGACCCGGCGACGCAAGCGGGTCACCGGGGAACGACGAGCCGCCGAGGGAGAGGACACTGATGAGAACCGTTGACCCCGCCCGCCATGCGGCCCGACGAGCAGCGATCCAGGACGCCGCCGCGGTCGTCTTCGCCGAGCGCGGCTACACCGGTGCCACGACCGCTCAGATCTGCCGCGCAGCCGGGATCGGGTCGGGCACGCTGTTCCACTACTTCGGCGACAAACGGTCGATCATGCTGGCGATCTTTGCCGAGGACGCGGTCGTCAACGACGAGTTCATCGCGACCCTCGACGAGGACCACGCGGTCGACGAGACGTGGCGCCTGCTCGCCCACCTGTGCCGCGACGCGGGTGACCCCTACGCTCCCGGCCTGGTGGGGGCGATGCTGCAGCTCGCCGTCAACGACGAGGAGTTCTCGGAGATGCTCGATGCGGGCGACGCCCGGGTGCGCGCCGCGTTCGCGCGTCTGGTGGCACGCGCGGCCGCAGACGGGCAAGCCGACCCGGGGATCGACCCCGAGCGCGCGGGCCGGTGGCTGCTCGGCCTCGTGGACACGCTCTACCTCATGTCCGGTGATCCCGGGTTCGACGCGGACGCCGAGGTGGCCGAGCTGCGCCGGATCGTGGAGCGCTACCTCGCGCCGCGTGGGTGACGCGAGCGGCCGATGCTAGGAGCGCACCACCGCGACGAGGTGGTCCACCGCGTCGCCGACCGCGACCTCCTCGCGCTCCCCCGAGCGCCGGTCCTTGACCTCGACGTTGCCGTCGGCGAGCCCGCGCCCGACCGTGACGATCGTGGGTACGCCGATCAGCTCGGCGTCCTTGAACTTCACGCCGGGGCTGACCTTGGGGCGGTCGTCGTAGAGGACCTCGATCCCACGTGAGGACAGCTCCTCGGCGAGCCGGGTCGCGGCCTCGAAGATGGCGGCGTCCTTGCCGGTGGCGACGATGTGGACGTCCGCCGGGGCCACCTCGCGCGGCCAGATCAGGCCGAGCTCGTCGTGGTTGTCCTCCGCGATCACCGGGACCGCGCGCGAGACGCCGATGCCGTAGGAGCCCATCGTCACCGTGACGAGCTTGCCGTTCTCGTCGAGCACCTTCAGGTCCAGCGCCTCGGCGTACTTGCGCCCGAGCTGGAAGATGTGGCCCATCTCGATGCCGCGGGCGGTCGCGAGCTCACCGGACTCGCAGTTGGGGCACGGGTCGCCGTCACGGACCTCGGCTGCCTCGATGGTGCCGTCGGGGGTGAAGTCGCGGCCCACGACCAGGTCGAGCACGTGGCTGCCGGGCACGTCGGCCCCGGTGACCCAGCGGGTGCCCTCGACGATCCGGGGGTCGACGAGGTAGCGGATGCGGCTGCTCGAGGACTCGCCCAGCGCGGCGGGGCCGATGTAGCCCTTGACCAGCGAGGGGTGCTTGGCGAACTCGGCCTCGTCCATCGCCTCGATCTCGGTGGGCTCCATCATCCCCTCGAGCCGCTTCTGGTCGACGTCGCGGTCACCGGGCAGCCCGATGGCCAGCGGCTCGCGGGTGCCGTCGGCGTGCTTGAGCACGACCAGCACGTTCTTGAGGGTGTCGCCCGCGTGCCAGGGCCGGTCCTCGCGGGGCTGGTGCTCGTTGAGGTGGGCGACCAGGGTCGCGATCGTCGGGGTGTCCGGCGTCTTCTCCACGTGCGCGGCGGGCGCGTCGTCGTACGCCACCGGGGCGGGGGGCCGCACCTGGACCGCCTCGACGTTCGCGGCGTAGTCGCAGCTGGTGCACCGCACGTAGGTGTCCTCGCCGACGGGGCTGCTCGCCAGGAACTCCTCGGACTTGGAGCCGCCCATGGCACCGCTGGTGGCCTTGACGATCACGTAGTCGAACCCGAGACGGTCGAAGGTCTTCACGTACGCCGCACGGTGGGCGGCGTACGACGCGTCGAGGCCCTCGTCGGTGGTGTCGAAGGAGTAGGAGTCCTTCATCACGAACTCGCGTCCGCGGATCAGGCCCGCGCGCGGACGCGCCTCGTCGCGGTACTTGGTCTGGATCTGGTAGAGCCAAACCGGCAGGTCCTTGTAGGAGCTGTAGAGGTCCTTGACAACGAGGGTGAACATCTCCTCGTGGGTCGGCCCGAGGAGGTAGTCGCCGCCCTTGCGGTCCTTGAGCCGGAAGATGCCGTCGCCGTAGTCGGTCCAGCGGCCGGTCGCCTCGTAGGGCTCCCGGGGAAGCAGCGCGGGGAACTGCAGCTCCTGGGCGCCGATGGCGTCCATCTCGTCGCGGACGATCTGCTCGACCTTCTTGAAGACCCGCAGGCCCAGCGGCAGCCAGGAGTAGATGCCGGGTGCCGCCCGCCGGATGTAGCCGGCGCGGACGAGCAGCCGGTGGCTCGGGACCTCGGCGTCCACCGGGTCCTCGCGGAGGGTGCGGACGAACAGCTTGGACATACGAAGGATCACCGGGACAGGCTATCCGCGCCGGGCACGGTCCTCCGACCCGGTTGTGCCAGCACTCCCCCACGGACCGGACCACGCCTACGCTCACGCCCATGGACCTCGACGCCCTGGCCGAGCGGGCCCGCGCCCTGGCCGGCAGCCGATCGGGGCGCGGGAGAGCGCTGCTGGGCCTGACCGGTCCCCCGGGCGCCGGGAAGTCGACGCTCGCCGAGTCGCTGGTGGACCGGCTGGCGCAGCGCCACGACGAGCAGGCCGTCATCGTGCCGATGGACGGCTTCCACCTGCACGACGACGAGCTCGCCCGTCTCGGGCGGAGCGAGCGCAAAGGGGCGCCGGACACCTTCGACGTGCATGGCTACCTCGCCACCCTGCGACGGCTGCACGAGGAGACCACGCACCCGGTCTACGTTCCCCGGTTCGACCGCACCCGCGAGGAGTCCGTGGCCGGGGCCATCGCGGTCCTGCCCGAGCACCGGCTGGTGGTCACCGAGGGCAACTACCTGCTGCACAGCGACGGCGCATGGGCGCAGGTGCGGCCGCTGCTCGACGAGGTGTGGTTCGTGGAGGTGGACGAGTCGCTGCGCGTGGACCGGCTGGTCTCACGCCACGTCGCCCATGGAAAGGACCCCGGGTCCGCCCGGCAGTGGGCGACGGTCTCGGACCAGGCCAACGCCGAGGTCGTCGCCGCTACCCGGGAGCGCGCCGACCTGGTGGTGCCGGGGACCTAGCTGCGAGCGATCCGGATAGTCCGAGACGTTCCCGTTCCCATTCGGGCGAATTCACGACGGGAACGTCTCGGACTATCCGGCTCTGGCGTGGTGGCCCTCAGCTACGCCCCGCGCGCCAGGCTGCCCGGATCATCGGGAGCTGGAGCGGGAGCCGGGCCAGGGTCAGCGCCTGGGCGGTCCGGTTGTTCGAGCGCAGGGCGTCGCCGGCCATCTTCAGGTTGGCCGGGAAGACCCCCACCAGCAGGGCGGTGCTGGCGACCCCGGCCAGGCGGCGGGTGCGCGGGTACAGCATCCCGGCGGCACAGACCAGCTCGGCCACCCCACTGGCCAGGATCAGCTCGCGGTGGGCCGGGAGCGCCTTGGGCATCGCGGGGGCGAAGGTCCGGGGACGGACCAGGTGCACGGTGCCGGAGACGAGGAAGGCGCCGACGACGACGCGGGCGTCCACGGGGAGGGAGGAGGTCATCGGCGAAGGCTAGCCGCGCTCAGAACATCAAGGTGGCGAAGGCGCCGGCCTGCGAGAAGCCGACCCGCTTGTACGCCGCCCGCGCCGGGGTGTTGTGCGCGTTGACGTAGAGCGAGACCGTGGGCGCGATCTCACGCAGGCAGGTTTCCACGACGGCCGCCATCCCGGCAGCACCGAGGCCCTGTCCGCGGGCCGCCGGGTCGACGTACACGCCCTGGATCTGACAGGCGCTCGGGGTCGCGCAGGCCACCTCGGCCTTGAACAGCACCTTGCCGTCCTCGATCCGCGAGAACGACCACCCGCGACCGATCAGCTGGTTGACCCGGGCCCGGTAGAGGTCCCGGCCACCGTCGACCTCCGGGGAGACGCCGACCTCCTCGGTGTACATCGCCACACAGGCGGGATAGAGGATCTCGGCCTCGGCCCTCGTCGTACGACGAACCAGCGGGTCGGGCCTCAGCAGCGGAGGCGTGCTGGTCACCAGGTGGGGCTGGTCCCAGCGCAGGTCCCGGGGCGCGGGCCAGTGCTCCCGCAGGCCCTCCCACAGCATCGCCACCGTGTCCTGGGGGCCCACGATCGTCGAGCTCCGCTGGACGGTGCGCGCCGCTCGTTCCGCGAACGCGGCACACGCGACCGCGGAGGCGTTCACCGGCACGAGGTTGGCGCCGACGTGGCACAGCGAGACCAGCCGGCCGTCCTCGGAGTACCCCCACATCTCACCGCCGAGCCAGCGGGTGTCGAGCTGGGTGATCCGGGTGCGGTAGTCGACAAACACGTTGGTGACCGGGTCCAGCGCGATCAGCGCCAGGGCCTCGGCGACATCACCGGGTCCCAGCACTCGAACGCTCTCGCTGGTCCGGACCACGCGGGGAGCCTACGACACAAGTCCCCCGCGTTCACCGCCGCGCGGCCCGCTGTGGGTCTACGGTGCCTGCATGCCCCAGAGCTGCCTGAGCGCCAGCGTCCGGATCCGCCCGGTTCACCTCGGTGCACGCCGCCCGTCCCTGACTGCCGGGGTCCTGGTCACGCTCCTGCTCGGCCTGGCCGCGTGCGGCAGCGACACCGGGTCGGACGAGCCGGAGCCGCCCAGCCGGGCGGCCCTGGACTGCCGCGAGAAGTGGTCGGACCTGGAGCCGAAGGTCCAGGAGCCGGACGCAACGAGCACCCCCTCGGACCTCGCCTCTCGATGGAACAGCGTCAGCGCCACCGTCGCGCACTACTCCGGGGCCGCGGGAAGCAAGGACTGCGGCGAGACGCTCGAGGAGCAGGAGGAGGCAATCGACGCGCTGGCCGCGTTCGGTGACCGGGTCGCACCCTTCGACATGGAGGCCCGGCTCGACCAGGTCAGGAGCGGTGCGGAGGAGTACGCCGCAGCACCGCGGCCGACTCCCCCGTCCCCGAGCCCGGCCAAGGGGAAGAAACCCGCCAAGGCGCCCCGGAACACCGCCCCGAGGCCCGCAGCGGTCGCAGCGGCCCTGAAGGTGCTCACCGAGCAGGCACCGCTGGCGAGCGAGCAGCAGGCGCCGGGCTGGCGGCAGGCCGGCGCGATCGATCTCGGTGACCCGGCCGCCGTGGCCAAGGCGGTCAAGGACCTGGCGTTCCTGTCCTCGCAGAGCGAGGCCTACCTGGCGTGCACCACCGCGTTGACCACGATCCAGGCCGCGGCGCTCGCCGCAGCAGCCGCGGACTGAGCCGGAGCCTGCCGGGAGCCGGTCAGGAGATGCTGACCTGGGCGGTCGCGCCCTCCTCGGCCTCCATGCCCTCGGCGATCCGCATCGCCTCCTCGATCAGGGTCTCCACGATCATCGACTCCGGAACGGTCTTGATCACCTCGCCCTTGACGAAGATCTGGCCCTTCCCGTTGCCGGACGCGACCCCGAGGTCGGCCTCGCGGGCCTCACCGGGCCCGTTGACCACGCAGCCCATCACCGCGACCCGCAGCGGGACCTCGAGTCCCTCGAGCCCGGCGGTCACCTGCTCGGCCAGCGTGTAGACGTCGACCTGGGCGCGGCCGCAGGAGGGGCAGGAGACGATCTCGAGCTTGCGCGGGCGCAGGTTCAGCGACTGCAGGATCTGGATGCCGACCTTCACCTCCTCGACCGGGGGCGCGGACAGCGAGACGCGGATCGTGTCGCCGATGCCCTGGCTGAGCAGGGCGCCGAACGCGGTGGCGGACTTGATCGTGCCCTGGAAGGCAGGACCGGCCTCGGTGACCCCGAGGTGCAGCGGCCAGTCGCCGGCCTCGGCGAGGAGCTCGTAGGCGCGCACCATCACGACGGGGTCGTTGTGCTTGACCGAGATCTTGAAGTCGTGGAAGTCGTGCTCCTCGAACAGCGAGGCCTCCCAGACGGCCGACTCGACGAGCGCCTCGGGGGTGGCCTTGCCGTACTTCTCCATCACCCGCTTGTCCAGCGAACCGGCGTTGACCCCGATCCGGATGGAGGTGCCGTGGTCCTTGGCGGCCGCGGCGATCTCCTTGATCTGGTCGTCGAACTTCTTGATGTTGCCCGGGTTCACCCGTACGGCGGCACAGCCGGCCTCGATAGCGGCGAACACGTACTTGGGCTGGAAGTGGATGTCGGCGATCACCGGGATCTGCGACTTCTGCGCGATCGCGGGCAGCGCCTCGGCGTCGTCGGCCGAGGGGCAGGCGACGCGGACGATGTCACAGCCCGACGCCGTCAGCTCCGCGATCTGCTGCAGCGTCGCGTTCACGTCGGAGGTCAGCGTGGTGGTCATCGACTGCACCGAGACCGGGTGCTCGCTGCCGACACCGACCTTGCCCACCTGGATCTGGCGGGTCTTGCGGCGTGGGGCCAGCACCGGAGGCGGAGCCTCGGGCATGCCGAGCGATACCGAAGTCAATTGCGTCTTCTTCCTTCTGGGTCGGACTACGTGAGCGAGACCGGCGCCACGATGTCGGCGAAGATCAGCACGATGCTCATCACCAGGATGAGCCCCGCCATCACATAGGTCACTGGTAGCAGTTTCGCACTGTCGACCGGACCTGGGTCGGGCCGGTTCAGCAGTTTGGCGAACCCGCGGCGGATCGCCTCGTAGAGCGTGGTCGCGATCCCGCCACCGTCGAACGGCGGCAGCGGCACCAGGTTGATCAGTCCGAGAAACAGGTTCAGCCCGGCCAGGAGCAGCAGCAGGGAGAAGAACCGGCTCGGGACCGAGTTCTCGTCCATGGAGGCCATCTCCCCGGCGACCCGGCCGGCGCCGACCACGCTCATCGGGCCCTCGGGGTCGCGCTCCTCGAGGCCCACCGAGGCGCGCGCGACGTGGTAGAGCTTCACCGGCAGCGTGCCGATCGCCTTGAGCGTGGCCCAGGTGCCGTCGACCATCGTGGTGACGACGTAGCCGGGTCCCTGCCGCTCCCTGACCTGCTCGGGCACCACGCCGAGGAAGCCCGCCTTGGTGATCTTCTCCGGGTCGTCGGGGTTCGGGCGGGTGGACACGACGGTGGTGGGGTGGAGGGTCCGCTCGGTGCCGTCGCGCTCGACCACCACGCTGGCGGTCTTGTCGCCGTTGGCGCGGATCTCGCGCTGGATCTGCTCCCACGAGTCGATCCGGTGCCCGTTGAAGGACACGATCCGGTCGCCCGGCTCGAACCCCGCCGCCTTGGCAGGCGCGACAGGGTCCTGGGCCGTGCACGTGCGCTGCGGCTGGTCGGCGTTCGCCTCGGTGACCGCGATCACGCACTGGGAGACGCCGCTGATCTTGGTCGTGGGCGTGGGGATGCCGTAGCCCATGAACACCACGCCGAAGAGCAGGAACGCGATGACGAGGTTGATCGCCACCCCGGAGCCCATGATGATCACCCGCTGCCACCAGGGCTTGTTGTAGAACAGCCGGTCGTGGTCGTGGGGATCGACGAGCTCGTACTCGGCGGTCCGGACGTCACTGACCAGCTGGGCGAACATCCCGGTGTTGCGGTCGCGCACCATCGAGGGATCCTCGTCGGGAGCAGGCGGGACCATCCCGATCAGCTTGCAGTAGCCACCGAGCGGGATCGCCTTCACGCCGTACTCGGTCTCGCCCCGACGCGTGGACCACAGGGTGCGGCCGAAGCCGACGAAGAACTGGGTGACCTTGACGTTGAACAGCTTGCCCGGGATCAGGTGACCCATCTCGTGCAGGCCGATCGAGACCGCGACACCCACGGCGAAGACGAGTACGCCGAGCACATACATCAGCACGGTCATGTCGGGGTGCTCATCGGGTGGGGTCCTTCAGTGCTTGGAGGGTCTCCGCGCGTGCCCAGGCATCAGCGGCCAGCACGTCATCGACGGTGAGTTCTCGCGCAGATCCTACGTCGTGGGTGATGGCGGCGTGCCGCTCCAGAACCCGGCCCACCGTGTCGACGATGTCGACGAAGGCGAGCCGGCCGGTGCGGAAGGCCTCCACGCACACCTCGTTGGCCGCGTTGTAGACCGCCGGGGCGGTGCCGCCCCGCTCCCCCGCTGCGCGCGCGAGGCGTACGGCGGGGAACGCCTCGTCGTCGAGGGGGAAGAACTCCCACGTCTGGGGGCGCGACCAGTCGACGGGCGGGGCGGTCTCGGGGACCCGGTCGGGCCACGCCAGGCCGAGGGCGATCGGGATCAGCATCGTGGGCGGGCTCGCCTGGGCCAGCGTGGAGCCGTCGGTGAACTCGACCATCGAGTGCACCACGCTGGTCGGGTGCACCACGACCTCGATGCGGTCGAAGGGGATGTCGAAGAGCAGGTGCGCCTCGATCACCTCGAGGCCCTTGTTGACCAGGGTGGCCGAGTTGATCGTGACCACCGGGCCCATGTCCCAGGTGGGGTGGTTCAACGCCTCCTCGGGCGTCACCTCCGCGAGCTCCTCGCGGGTGCGCCCGCGGAACGGCCCCCCGCTGGCGGTGAGCACCAGGCGGCGTACCTCCTCGGCGCGGCCGCCGCGCAGGCACTGCGCCAGCGCGCTGTGCTCGCTGTCCACGGGCACGATCTGACCCGGTGCGGCCATCGCCGTGACCACGGGACCGCCGATGATCAGCGACTCCTTGTTGGCCAGCGCCAGCGTGTTGCCCGCCTCCAGCGCCGCCACCGTGGGGCGCAGGCCCACGGCACCGGTGATGCCGTTGAGCACCACGTCGCAGGACAGGCCGGCGGCCTCGGTGGAGGCGTCCTCCCCCAGCCCGGAGTACGCCGGGGCGAACTCGGCCACCTGCTGCTCGAAGAGCTGCTCCTGGGAGCCTCCCGCGGTCAGCCCGACCACCCGGAACCTGTCGGGGTTGGCCCGGACGACGTCGAGCGCCTGGGTGCCGATGGACCCGGTCGACCCGAGGATGACGATGTCGCGGCGCTCACTCACCGCGTCAGTCTCTCAGCAGGTCCGCGGCGATCGGCTCAGACCTGCAGCAGCCGCCGCAGCTCGGCCGCGTCGTACGGCGCGGCCGAAGCGGCCAGCACCTCGATCTGCTCGGCGACGCTCCGCTCCGGGGAGTACGCCGCCTCCGGGCTCAGCACGCGGCACGCCGCGGGGTCGGTGCGCCCGGCGCGGATCATCGTGTCCCACTCCAGGTCCGGGTCCTGGACGTCCTCGCCGCGCACCACCCGCGGCCGCCCACCGTCCGGGACCTCGGAGCCGGCGGAGGCGAGCACGACCGCGGCGTCGGGGGCGTCGGTGGTCCGCACCACGCCGCCGACCCGGGCCGCGGCGAGTGCGGCGACCACCGCGTCCTCGTCGGAGTCGAGGTCGATGACCACGGAGGACCCCGGCTCCACCCCGAGTGCGGCGAGCACCCCGCCCAGCGCCGCCACCTCCTCGAGCAGCCGGGCGTGGGTCATCGTGCCCATCACCGGGTCGTCGAAGCGCCCGGCGATCACGGCGGCGTCGAGCAGGGCGAAGCTGACGTTCGGGGTCATGGCTGCAGGCTAGATCAGGGCCCGTGACGCCGGATCAGCCCGCTGGGTCCTTGCGGCGCAGCGCCCAGGGCTCCAGCCGGCGGTAACCCTTGACCGAGGCGCGCCGTACCCGGCGCAGCTGGAACTCCTCGCTGTCCTGCAGCTGGTCGGCCAGGCCACGGTCGACCAGCACCCGGCTGGGGCGAACCGTCGAGGTCAGCCGTGAGGCCACGTTCACCACTGGGCCGAGCACGTCACCGAGGCGCGCCAGGGCGGGTCCCCAGGCCAGGCCCACCCGGACCTCGGGGAAGCGGTCGTCGCGGCCGGACTCCTCGGCCAGCTCGAGCCCGATGGCGGCGATCGCCCCGGGCCGGTCGGCGACGAAGAGCAGCTCGTCGCCGATGCTCTTGATGATCCGGCCACCGTGGGCGGTGATGATCTCCAGGGAGCGCTCCTCGAAGTGGTCGACCAGCTGGCCGATCTCGGTGCGGGTCAGGGAGCGGCTCTGGCGGGTGTAGCCGACGATGTCGGCGAACCCCACGCCCATCGTGGTTCCGGAGTCGTCCCCGACGGCCTCCTCGTCCGCGTCCTGGGGGGCGGCCAGGAGCAGCCTCGCCGCCGCCGCGAGGACGTGCCGGCGCCAGACGTAGTTCTGCAGGGACTCCACGGCCGGGGTGACCTCGTCCATCACCTCGCGGAGCTCGTCGAGGCTCATCGCGTCGGGGTCGACGACCTTCGCCAGCAGCCCCATCTGCCACTCCGCGAGGCGGGCGAAGCTGCGGCCCAGGGTACGCACCAGCGCGGCCTCGTCCTCGGGGCCGATCATCCCGACCGAGAGCAGCTGCTCGGTCAGCCGCAGGGCCTCGAGGTCGGCCGAGGTGAACGCCGGGACATCGGCGCCGACCGCGCTGAACCCCAGCGAGCGCCAGCGCAGGCGGGCCTCCTCGAAGGAGATCCCCAGCTCGTCGGCGAGCTGCTGACCGGTCAGCGAGGGCTCCTCGCCCAGCAGGAAGACCTCGAGACGGTCGACCAGCTCGCGACGATCTCGACGCTCCGGCACCGGCTCAGGCCTTGGACTCGCCCAGCCGGTCGCTGGTGGTCCCGCGCAGGGCCTCGCCGAAGGCGGGCACCTCGTCGAGCAGCTCGGTGAGCGACTCCTTGGTGAAGTGGATGACCTCGACCGGGGTCAGGCTGACCACGCTCGCGGAGCGCAGCTTGTGTCCCACGATGGCCATCTCGCCGATGACGTCGCCGGGACCGAGGCGCGCCACCTCCTCCTTGCCCTTGCGGACCGCGACCTCGCCGTCCACGATCAGGTAGGCCTTGTCGCCGGGGGTCTTCTCCCAGATCAGCGACCAGTCGGCCGGCAGGCGCAGGTGGCGACCCTTCTTGATCACCGTCTTGAGGTCCTTGTCGCTCAGGTCCTCGAGCCGATTGAGCTTCTTGAGCTGGGCCGGCTGCGGCTCTTCGGCCATCTGGGACTCCTCATCAGGGCGGTTTGGTCGGGAGCATCCTCCCGTCAACCCAACCCGGTGTCCACCAGGCCACGGCCCGGCCGGACTCAGCCCTCGGCTGCCAGCTGGCCGCAGGCCCCGTCGATCTCGCGGCCACGGGTGTCGCGGACCGTGGTGGAGATGCCCTTGGCCTCGAGGCGGCGCACGAACTCGCGCTCGTCGGCGGGGTCGCTCGCGGTCCACTTCGAACCGGGAGTGGGGTTGAGCGGGATCAGGTTCACGTGCACCCAGCCCCAGTCGCCGTAGGAGTTCAGCACGTCGCCGAGCAGGTCGGCGCGCCAGGCCTGGTCGTTGATGTCGCGCATCATGGCGTACTCGATCGAGACCCGGCGCTTGGTCACCTTGGCGTAGTTCCAGGCGGCCTCGACGGTCTCCCCCACCTTCCAGCGGGTGTTGATCGGGACCAGCTCGTCGCGCAGCTCGTCGTCGGGGGCGTGCAGGCTCAGCGCGAGGGTCACCGGGATGCCCTCGGTGGCGAGCTGGTTGATCCTCGGGACCAGTCCGACGGTGCTCACGGTGATGCCGCGGGCCGACATCCCGAGACCGTCCGGAGCCGGGTCGGTGAGCCGTCGTACGGCGCCGATGACCGCCTTGTAGTTGGCCATCGGCTCGCCCATGCCCATGAAGACCACGTTGGAGATCCGGCCGGGTCCTCCGGCCACCTCGCCGCGGGCCAGCGACCGGGCGCCGGCCACCACCTGCTCGACGATCTCGGCGGTGGACATGTTGCGCTGCAGGCCACCCTGGCCGGTGGCGCAGAAAGGACAGGCCATCCCGCAGCCGGCCTGGCTGGAGACGCAGATCGTGGTGCGGCCCGGGTAGCGCATCAGCACCGACTCCACGAGCGCGCCGTCAAAGAGCTTCCACAGCGTCTTGCGAGTGGTGCCCTTGTCGGCCTCCTGCGTCTTCAGCGCCGTCATCAGGTGCGGCAGCAGCCCCTCCACCAGCTCGGCACGCTGGCCCGCGGGCAGGTCGGTCATCAGCTCCGGGTCGTCGACCAGGCGGGAGAAGTAGTGGGTGGAGAGCTGGCGCGCCCGGAACCCGGGCAGGCCGAGCTCCTCGAGGCGCGCCTTGCGCTCGGCCGGGGTGAGGTCGGCGAGGTGGCGCGGAGGCTTGCCGCGCCCCTTGGGCTCCTCGAAGACGAGGGGAAGGGTCTTGATCGATTCAGTCACAACGGTCCCATCCTCCCACCCTCGTGACTGTGCTGCGAAATGCCCGGCCCTACTGGCCGAAGCTGTAGGCCAGGCCGACGAGCAGCACCACGCACGCGCCCGCAGCCAGGATGAGCAGCAGGGCGGTGCCGGCGAGCAGGCCCAGGGCGATCCACCGAGTCCGTTCGATGACGATCATCGCGATGATCCCGCCGACCACGCCCAGGCTGATCACGCCGGAGAACACGGATTCGACAGCGTTGTCACCGCCGAGCAGGGTCAGCAGTGCCGACACCCCGGAGGAGATCACGCTCACGATGACCAGCGCGGGGATGGTGATCAGCACGCCCGTCCAGAACTTCGCCTTGTTCGACCAGCCGGGCCGGGTCGGCGGCTCTGTGGGCGGTCCCCCGTAGGGACTGGTCGGATACGGCCCGGGCGGTCCCCCTGGCGGGCTCCCGTACGGCCGACCACCGTACGGCGGGTTGCCCTGGGGCGGGCCCCCGTAGGGCGGGCCTCCGTGCGGCGGTGGTGGCGGCGGCTGCTGCGACATCCGGTTTCCTCTCGAGGGGTGACTCAGCTAGACGTGACTCAGCGAAGCGACAGGTAGATGCCGCAGGTAGCGGCGACCGCCAGGACGGAAAGGTAGAGCAGGACGAGCCGGGTGTCACCCAGCTTGCATCGCGACCGCAGCAGGCCCTCGCGTCGCGCCTTGGCATATCCCGCCACGGCGAGCAGCGAGAACCCGAGCAGCGCCCAGGGCCCGAGCAGCCAGCCCAGCAGCGCCACCGTCGCGAAGACGCAGAGCTTCAGCGGGTCGAAGGGGTGCTCCTCGTCCTGCTGGGCCGCCCGCGTCCCCGCTCCCCCGGTCGTCGGCTCCAGATGGGGCGGGCGCACCTGGCGGGGGTCGCTCACCGTCGGACCTTCGGCGTGGGCAGCACCGGGAGGCCGGCCTGCTGGCGCGCGGCCGCCAGCGGCACCCCGACGGCGGTCGAGATCCGGCTCTGCGACAGCGGCGCCCAGGCCTGCACGGCGCAGAACGGTGCGCACTGGTGGTCACCGCTGGTGCCGTTGACCGTCGCGACGTGGACACAGCACTGGGTGAGCCGTTCCTCGATCATCGTGTTCATGTCCATGAACGGCTTCACGGTCACCCGCAGCACGCGCTCACCGAGCATCCGGCGCAGCCGTTCGTGCTGGCCGGGCAGCTTGGACGCCGCCAGGGTCGCCAGCGTCCCGATGCCGAGGTCGCAGTTGCTGCAGATGTCGCTCCAGATGGTCGCCATCGAGGGATGCGAGAGCGAGCTCTGCTCAGAGAGCAGGTCGAGCAGCGACCCCTTGACGACCGCGCGCAGCTGAGCGGGGATCGCGTCGTCGGCGATCCGGTTGGCGAGCACGTCGGGCTCGAGGTCCAGCCACTGCTTGAGCCGGTCGGCGCCGATCAGCTCTACCAGGGACTTCCAGGTGCCGGAGTCGTCGCGCAGCAGGTAGCCCACCGAGCAGCAGTGCGGGTGCGAGCACGGCAGGGCGGTCATGTCGCGCCAGGTCACCTGGCCGGCCGTCTGCTCCTCGAACCGGGCGAGCACCCCGGTGTGGGTGAGCCGGTCCATCGGGTCCAGGCCGGCGCTGCGCCCGGACCCGAACACCGGCTGGATGGTGACGCCGCCGACGTACGGCGTGTCCAGCGCGCGCTTGATCACGAACCCGATCTCGTCGTCGTTGACGCCCAGGGAAGCCGTCATCGTCAGCGTGGTGAAGACGCCGGCCCCGGAGAGCCGCTCGATCGCCCGCTCCTTGAACCGGCGGATGTCGGCACCGCGGTGGTGGGTGGAGGCCTCGGCGGACTCCCCATCGTACTGCAGGTAGATCTCCACCCGCTCCCGGTGACGGCGAAGCGTCGCCAGCAGCTCGTCGTCCTGGGCGATCGCCAGCCCGTTGCTGTTCACCAGCACGCGCACCACGGGGCGTTCCGCGACCGCGTCCAGCAGCTCGGTCAGCTGCGGGTAGAGCGTGGGCTCTCCCCCGCTGAGCATGAGCACGTCGATGCGGCCGTTCTCCCGCGCGATCCGCGCGTCGATCGAGGCGAGCACCTGCTCGAGCGGGACAACCGAGGCCAGCGCGGGGGCGGAGGCCGCGAAGCACGTGGGGCACTTGAGGTTGCAGTGGTCGAGCAGGTCCTGGAGCAGGATGCAGGTGTGCTGGGTCTGCATCTCGGGCAGCCCGTCGGCGTAGGCCGCGGGCACGGGCGCGAAGTTGCCGGCGAGATCGGGGGTGTGCACCTTGGTGGGAGCGGTCCACTGCTCGAGGTAGCTGAGGATCTCCGGGGACTCGTCGTACATCGTCCGGACCAGGCCGTGGGTGGAGCAGCCGCGCTCCAGCCAGATCCGGTCCTCGCGCTCGACCAGCCACCCCGAGAGCCGCTGCACCTCGGTCAGGGGCCGCAGAGGCTCCTCCTCGTGGCACAGCGGGCAGAACGCGTTCACGTAGCGGTGGATGCGATCTCCGCGCAGGGGCATCCCTGGTCCGGTGCGGGTGCTCACTGGGAAACAGGCTCCTCGGGTCGGTCACGACTGGGGGCTCCGGCACGCACGTGGAGCGCGATGCGGAGCAGGACGAACGGAACGGTGACGGCCAGGAACAGCTGCGGCCGGGTGAGCCCCTGCCAGACGACCTCGTTGCCCCGGGTGAACTCCACCAGGAAGCGGAAGACACCGTACGCCGCCACGAACCACACGAAGCTCTCCCCCGGCGGCAGGTCACGCCGCCGGAGCCAGAACCAGATCACCGCGAACGCCGCGAGATGGAAGACGATCTCGTAGACGAAGGACGGGTGCAGGGGCACGCCGGGTTCCGCACCCAGGCGGGCTGCGTCGGCCGCACCCAGGGTGATCCCCCACCCGGAGCCGGTCGGCGTCCCCGGCAGCTCGGTGAGCAGGCAGCCGACCCGTCCCACGGCCAGGCCCAGCGCGACCGCCGGGGCGAACAGGTCACCGGTGCGCAGCTGGTAGCCGCACAGCCGCTTGGCGACGTGCACCCCCAGCCAGGCGCCGACCAGGCCGCCCAGGATGCTGCGGTTGCCGTAGGCCCACTGCTCGACCAGCGAGGCGTTCTCGCGCAGGTCGACGTGCTGCAACCAGGTGCCCAGCCGCATCAGCAAGGCACCGCCGACCAGGGCACCGGTCACCACGATCAGCAGCCGGTCGTCGGTGTGGCCGCGCCGCCGGGCCTCGAGCACGAAGACGAGGACCGCAGCGACCACCCCGAGGCCCACGAAGAGGCCATGAGTCGGAATCCCCCAGATATCGGACAGCACCGGGCCACCCTTCCATGGACCGGCCCGCCAGGCATGAGTACCCGTGCTCATCGTGTCGCCGGGAGCCCGCTGCCGTGGGGCAGGATGTCGTCGTGGCGCAGTGGGTGCTCCATGTGGACATGGACCAGTTCATCGCGGCCGTCGAGATCCTGCGGCGGCCCGAGCTGGCCGGCCTGCCCGTGATCGTCGGCGGGCGCGGTGACCCGACCGAGCGCGCCGTCGTCTCCACCGGCTCCTACGAGGCCCGGGAGTTCGGGGTCAGGTCGGGGATGCCGTTGCGGATCGCGGCCCGCAAGTGCCCCGAGGCCGTGTTCCTGCCGGTGGACAAGGAGGCGTACGACGCCGCCTCGGCCGTGGTGATGGACACGCTGCGCGCCATCCCCGGCGCCGTGGTGGAGGTGCTCGGCTGGGACGAGGCGTTCGTGGGGATCGAGACCCCGGACACGCCGGGCGCCCCCGAGGAGGTGGCCCGGGCGCTGCAGGCCGATGTGTTCGCGGCCACGGGGCTGCACTGCTCGGTGGGGATCGGGGACACCAAGGTCCGCGCCAAGATCGCCACCGACTTCGGCAAGCCGCGGGGCAGGTTCCGGCTGACCCGGGAGAACTGGTTCGCGCACATGGGCGAGCGCCCGACCCGCGACCTGTGGGGGGTGGGCAGCCGGGTGCAGCAGCGCCTCGCGGCCCACGGGATCGAGACCGTGCGCCAGCTGGCCGAGGCGCCCGAGGAGGTGCTCGTGGCCGAGTTCGGCCCGAACACCGGCCCGCACTACGGCCGCCTGGGGCGGGGTGTCTCCAGCGCCACGGTCGACGACACCCCCTGGGTGGCCCGGGCACGCGGCCGCGAGACCACCTATCAGCAGAACCTGACCGGCCCGGAGATCCCGGAGGCGCTGCGGGCGCTGGCCGAGCAGGTGGTCGTGGACCTCCGCAGCGAGGGGCGCGCCTGCGCCCGGGTGCACCTCAAGGTCAGGTTCGCGCCGTTCTTCACCGTCAACCGCAGCCGCAAGCTGGCCGAGCCCACCTTCGACGCGAGTGTGCTGGCCGCGACCGCGGTCGAGCTGTGGGAGCGGCTCGAGGACGACCGGCCGGTGCGCCTGCTGGGGCTGCGGGCCGAGATGGTCCCTCCGGAGGGTGGCTACGAGCCGCCGCGCACGCACGGGCGGCGTGGCAACCCCTGATCTCCAGTCGTGCTCAGAGCACGAGGTAGTGGAGCAGCAGCCAGATCGGCGCCACCGTCGCGAGCAGCGAGTCGAGCCGGTCCATGATCCCGCCGTGGCCGGGGATGACCTGGCTCATGTCCTTGATGCCGAGGTCGCGCTTCATCACCGACTCGCACAGGTCGCCCAGGGTGGCCATCACCACCGTGATCAGGCCCAGTGCCACCCCGACCCACCAGTCACCCTCGAGCAGGTGCACCACGACGAGGTAGCCGACGGCGACGCAGGCGATCGCCGAGCCGGCGAACCCCTCCCAGGACTTCTTCGGCGAGATCACGGGGGCCATCTGGTGCTTGCCGAACAGCACCCCGGCGGCGTACCCGCCGATGTCTGAGGCGATCGTGACCCCGATGAACGCGATCACGGCGAGCGCACCGTTGTCCTCGGCGAGGAGCAGCACCACGAACGAGGCCAGGAAGGGGACGTAGACCAGTGTGAACACCGCGGCGCTCGCGTTCTGGACGTAGCCGTCCACCCCGCGCCGCAGCAGCCACAGCATCGTGACCAGCGCCGTGACCGCCGTGGTCGCCACCAGGGCCGGTGCCCCGAAGAGGTAGGCGACCAGGATCATCACCACGGCCCCGAGCATCAGCGGCTCCTGCGGGATGTCGATCCCGCGGGTCAGCAGCGCCTTGTGCATCTCCCAGACGGCCACCACCATGGCCACCGCCACCAGCGCCACGAACGCGAGGTTCGCGAACGCCAGCGTCAGCACCACCGCCGCGACGAGCACCACGCCGGAGGCGATCGCGACGGGGAGGTTGCGCCCGGCACTGCGCTTCTTTCCGGGCTTCTTCTCGGGGTGCACCGGGGCGGCCGGGGACTCTGTCATCTGGTCGTTCACACCTCGAGCAGCTCTGATTCCTTGTGCTTGAGCATGTCGTCGATCTGGTCGGTGTGCTTCTTGGTCGAGGCGTCCAGCTTCTTCTCGGCGCCGGTGACGTCGTCCTTGCCGACCTCGCCGTCCTTCTCCAGCTTCTCCAGCGCCTGCTTGGCGTTGCGGCGGATGTTGCGCACCGAGACCCGGCCCTCCTCGGCCTTGGACTTGGCGATCTTGATGTACTCCTTGCGGCGCTCCTCGGTGAGCTCGGGGAACACGCACCGGATCAGCTTGCCGTCGTTGGAGGGGTTCACGCCGAGGTCGGAGTCGCGGATCGCGCGCTCGATGGCGCCCAGCGAGCCGATGTCGTAGGGCTGCACCAGGATGATCCGGGACTCGGGGGCGGTGAAGCCGGCGAGCTGCTGGATCGGCGTGGGCGTGCCGTAGTAGTCAACGGTCAGCTTGGAGAACATCGAGGGGTTGGCGCGGCCCGCACGGATCGCGGAGAACTCCTCTCGCGTGACCTCGACGGCCTTGGCCATCTTCTGGTCGGCGTCCTTCAGGGTGTCGTTGATCAACGCATCTCTCCTGTTGCTGGGCCTGGTTGCTGCGACTAGTTGTGGTGCTCGGACGTGCGGGCGGCGTCCCCGGTGCTCACGAGAGTGCCGATCTTCTCACCCTGGACCACCTTGAGGATGTTCCCCTCGGGGTGCATCCCGAAAACGACCATCGGCAGGTGGTTCTCCATGCAGAGCGCGAACGCGGTGGCGTCGGCGACCTGCAGTCCCTGCTGGAGCGCCTCGGTGAAGGTGAGCTCGTCGTACTTCATCGCGTCGGGGTTGGTCCGCGGGTCGGCGTTGTAGACGCCGTCCACTCCGTTCTTGCCCATCAGCACGACCTCGCACTTGGTCTCCAGCGCGCGCTGGGCGGCGACGGTGTCGGTGGAGAAGTACGGCATCCCGGCGCCTGCGCCGAAGATGACCACACGGCCCTTCTCGAGGTGGCGGATCGCCCGGCGTGGGATGTAGGGCTCGGCGACCTGGCCCATCGTGATCGCGGTCTGCACGCGCGTCTCGATGCCCTCCTTCTCCAGGAAGTCCTGGAGAGCGAGGCAGTTCATCACGATGCCGAGCATGCCCATGTAGTCGGCGCGCGCCCGGTCCATGCCGCGCTGCTGGAGCTCGGCGCCGCGGAAGAAGTTGCCGCCGCCGGTGACGATGGCGACCTCGACGCCCGACCGCACGACCTCTGCGATCTCGCGGGCGATCTTCTGCACGACGTCGGGGTCGACGCCCACCCGTCCACCGCCGAAGACCTCGCCCGACAGCTTGAGCAGGACTCTCTTGTAGCCGCTCATCCGACCCTCCAAGTAGTTGATGGCCGAAGGCCGGCCCGATGCCTGCAGTGTGCGTGCATCGAACCGGCCTCCAACGTGTACTGAGCCGCCAACAGGTGACGGATGGATCAGGCTCCGACCTCGAAGCGTGCGAATCGCTTGACCTGCACGCCGGCGGCGTCCAGGACTGCCTTGACCGACTTCTTGCTGTCGGTCACCGACGGCTGGTCGAGGAGCACGACCTCCTTGTAGAAGCCGTTCAGCCGCCCCTCGGTGATCTTGGCGATCGCCTGCTCGGGCTTGCCCTCCTCGCGAGAGGTGGCCTCGGCGATGGAACGCTCCCGCTCGACCACGTCGCTGGGCACCTCGTCACGCGTGAGGTACTTCGGACGCATCGCTGCGACCTGCATGGCGGCGCCGCGGGCGGCCTCCTCGTCGGAGCCGTCGTACTCCACCAGCACACCCACGGCGGGGGGCAGGTCGGAGGCGCGACGGTGCATGTAGGACACGACGGGACCGTCGAAGACGGCCACGCGGCCGAGCTCGATCTTCTCGCCGATCCGGACCGCGAGCTCCTTGACGATCTCCTCGACGGTCTTGTCGCCGATCTTGACCGCCTTGAGGGCGTCGGCGTCGGCCGAGGAGTCCAGCGCTCCGGCCGCAGCGTCAGCGATCTGCTGGGCGGTGCTGATGAAGTCCTCGCCCTTGGCGACGAAGTCCGTCTCGCAGTTGAGCTCGACGAGCACGTTGCCGGAGGTGGCCACCAGGCCGGCCGAGGCGGTGCGCTCGGCGCCCCGCTCGGCAGCCTTCTTGCCCAGCTTGATGCGGAGCAGCTCGGTGGCCTTCTCGAAGTCGCCGTCGGCTTCCTCGAGGGCCTTCTTGCAGTCCATCATGCCGGCGCCGGTGTGGTCCCGGAGCCTCTTGACGTCAGCGGCGGAGATCGCCACGTTCAGTCCTCCTTCGTCGTAGCGGTGCCCTCGGCGGGGAGCGCCTCGGACGGCTCCTCCACTGCGGTGACGGCAGGCGTCACGGCAGCGACGGGCGCGTCGGGCTCCTGCGCCGCAGGTGCCTCGGTGGTCTCGGGGGCAGCCTCGGCCTTGGGGGCCTCGGCGGCCTCCTTGGCAGCTGCGCCCTCGACGGAGGCCCCGGTCGCCTCGGCGGCGGGGGTGTCCTCGGTCTTGGTGTCGCCACCGGTGGCGGCGACGGCAGCCTTGTCGGCCTCGCCCTGGAGCAGGTCGCGCTCCCAGTCGGCCAGCGGCTCGTCGGTGCCGATGCCCTTGGCGTCACCGTCGGTCTTGGCACCCGAGCGGGCGATCAGGCCGTCGGCGACGGCGTCGGCGATCACGCGGGTCAGCAGGCCGACCGCACGGATGGCGTCGTCGTTGCCCGGGATCGGGTAGTCGACGAGGTCGGGGTCGCAGTTGGAGTCGAGGATCGCGATGATCGGGATCTTCAGCTTGCGAGCCTCCTCGACCGCGAGGTGCTCCTTGTTGGTGTCCACGATCCACACGGCCGAGGGCGTGCGGGTCATGTCGCGGATGCCGCCCAGCGTCCGGTCGAGCTTGATCTGCTCGCGGCGCATGAAGAGAAGTTCCTTCTTCGTGCGACTGGACCCGGCCACGTCGTCGAAGTCGACGTCGTCGAGCTCCTTGAGGCGGTTGATCCGCTGGTGCACGGTCTGGAAGTTGGTGAGCATGCCGCCGAGCCAACGCTGGTTGACGTAGGGCATCCCGACGCGGGTCGCCTGCTCGGCGATCGCCTCCTGGGCCTGCTTCTTGGTGCCCACGAACATGATCGTGCCGCCCTTGGCCACGGTGTCCTTGATGAACGCGTAGCTGGTGTCGATGTAGGACAGCGACTGCTGCAGGTCGATGATGTAGATACCGTTGCGCTCGGTCATGATGAAGCGCTTCATCTTGGGGTTCCAGCGACGGGTCTGGTGCCCGAAGTGGACGCCGCTCTCGAGGAGCTGGCGCATGGTGACGACTGCCATGGGGATTCTTTCCTGTTGTGTCGGAGCACGCTGGCGCGCACCGACTGGTTTTCAGTTCGGTTGCAGGACGTCCCCGGTGTCGCTGGGGATCCTGCCCTGACGTTCGTGCGGGGCCCGACCCTGTTGCCAGGGACTGAGAGCCCTCGCCCGTGTGACCCCGTCCTGCCAGGATCTGCAGGACGGCACGGATACGAGCGTGCGAAGTCAACCCACACGGGTTGCTGGCATCACTCTATCGGTGCCCGGTGGGGATGTCGAAACGAGGACCGGCCCGGCCGGCTGGCCCGCACACCCCCGGCGCAGCCCTCCCCCGTCCACAGGCGCTCGGGTCGGACACCGGGCTCGTGGCCGCCCCGCGGCACGCTCCCACCATGAGCCTGCTCCCCTCCCTCGTCCTCGCTGTCACGACCCTGCTGCTCCCCCTGCCCCCGCCCGTCCAGGCCGGGCCCGCTCCCGTGCGGGACGGCGCCTGGCCGCTCTCCCCCAGACCACCGGTGGCGGAGGGATTCGACCCGCCGGACCGGCCCTGGGGGGCGGGTCACCGCGGCGTGGACCTGCGTGGGCACGCCGGCCAGCCGGTGCGCTCCTCCCTGGGCGGCACGGTGACGTTTGCGGCGACGATCGCCGGCCGAGGCGTGGTCGTCGTCGACCACGGCGGCGTCCGCACCACCTACGAGCCGGTGACCGCCGGCGTCCGGGTCGGCGACACCGTCGGTCGAGGCGGCGTCCTCGGCACCCTGCAGCGCGCCTCGAGCCACTGCTTCCCCCGGGTGTGCCTGCACTGGGGGCTGCGTCGCGGTGCGACCTACCTCGACCCGCTGACCCTGGTCGGGGCCGGACCCGTGCGGCTGCTGCCGCTCACCGGCGCAGGCCCGCTCGATCCGCCCGGCTAGTGGGCCTTGGCGGCCGCAGCCTTGGCGGCCTCGGCGGCCCGACGGGAAAGCGGGATCGCGGCGGTGATCGCCACGCCGACGAACGCAGCCGCCGCACCGACGATGAAGCACAGTCGGAAGGCCGACTCGGTGGGGATCTCGAAGCCGCCGAGGCTCTTGGTGGACCCGGTCAGGATCATCGCCATCACGGCCGCCGCGATCGTGGTGCCCATCGAGCGCATCAGCCCGTTGATGCCCACGGCGGAGGCGGCCTCGCGCATCGGGACCGCGGCGAGGATCAGGGTCGGCATCGCGGCGTACCCGATCCCGACACCGGCGGAGGCGATGCAGGAGGCGATCAGCAGCTCCCAGGGCGTGTGCATCAAGAAGGCGGCCACGACGTAGCCCGAGCCGAGCACGCCCGCACCCAGCATCAGGGTCCGCTTGGCGCCGACCCGCTGCATCAGGCCGCTGGAGACGGGGGCGAAGACCAGCATCATCAGCCCGCCCGGCGCCATCCACAGGCCCGCCTGCAGGATGGTCTGGCCGAGGCCGAAGCCGGTGGCCTCGGGCAGCTGCAGGAGCTGGGGCACCACGATCGCCTGGGCCATCATCCCGAAGCCGATGGCGACCGCGGCCAGGTTGGTCAGCAGCACCGCCGGCTGAGCCGTGACCCGGAGGTCGCACAGCGGCTCCTCGACGCGGAGCTCGTACCAGCCCCACACCAGCAGGACCACCACCCCGCCGACGAGCAGGCCGAGCGTGCGCGGCTGGTCCCAGCCCCAGTCGTTGCCCTTGGTGATGGCGATCAGGGTGGAGACCAGGCCGACGGTCAGGCCCAGCGCGCCGACGACGTCGAGGGTGCCCCCGTTCGCGTCCTCGACGTGCGGCACCACGGTCGCCACGGCGATCGTCACCACCAGCGCCAGCCCGGCCGAGAGCCAGAACAGCGCGTGCCAGCTGAAGTCCTGGGCCACCCAGGCCGACAGCGGCAGGCCGATGGCCCCACCGACGCCCAGCGTGGCGCTCATCGAGGCGATCGCCGTGCCGGTCATCCGCGGTGGCGTGACCTCCCGCATCAGGCTGATGCCGACCGGGATGAACCCCATTGAGAGGCCCTGCAGCGTGCGCCCGACCAGCATCGGGGTGAGCGAGTCGGCCATCGCGCACACCAGGGAGCCGACCATCAAGATGGCCGCGCTGACCAGGAGCACCCGCTGCTTGCCGAGCATGTCGGCCAGCCGGCCCGCGATCGGCATCGTCACCGCCGCAGCCAGCAGGGTCGCGGTGATCACCCAGGACGCGTTCGCCGGAGAGGTCGACAGCAGCTGCGGCAGCTGCGACTGGATCGGGATGACCAGGGTCTGCGTCAGGGACGCGCTCAGCCCACCGAAGCACAGCACGACCACCGTGACCATGGCCTTGGTCGGTGCGGGGACCGGGTCGGACCCGGTGGGTCGCGCGGCGGTGGCGGGGTCGGTGGACATGCGTTCCTTCGCTCAGCTGTCGTGGGAGCGCGCCGGCGGCACCAAACGCTTGCAGAAGTCAACTATGCGACGCAGGGTGCGTCAATATGCGTCCCGCGAGAGCGGCTGTGACCTGTCGCACTCTCAGGCGCGGGGATGCGCCAGCCGGTAGGCCTGGCGCAGGCGGTCGGTGGTCACGTGCGTGTAGATCTGGGTCGTGGACAGGGAGGCGTGCCCGAGCATCTCCTGCACCGTACGCAGGTCCGCCCCGCCCTCCAGCAGGTGCGTCGCCGCGGTGTGGCGCAGTCCGTGGGGGCCCATATCAGGGGCGTCGGGCACCTCGGCCAGCCGGGCGTGCACCAGGGTCCGGACCGCCCGGGGGTCGATCCGGCCTCCTCTGGCGCCGAGGAACATCGCGGCGCCGGCGCCGGGGCGGAACAGCTCGGGTCGGCCGGTCTCGAGCCACAGGCCGAGGGCCCGGTCCGCCGGCACGCCGTACGGCACGGTGCGCTCCTTGCGCCCCTTGCCCAGGACCCGGACGACGCGGCGGCTGCGGTCGACGTCGTCGACGTCGAGGCCGCACAGCTCCCCCACCCGGATGCCGGTGGCGTAGAGCAGCTCGAGGATCGCGACGTCGCGGCGTCCCACCGCGCTGCCGTCGTCGGCACGGGCCGCCGCAGCCTCGAGCAGCTGGCGCGCCTCGGCTGCGTTCAGCGCAGGAGGCAGCGGCTTGTGCGCCTTGGGGCTGCCCAGGGAGGCCCCCGGATCGGTCTCCGCACGGCCGGTGCGCTGCGCCCACGCGGTGAACACCCGGACCGCGGTGGCCCGCCGGGCCATCGTGGTCCGCGCCTTGCCCAGGGTCTGCTGCTTGGCCAGCCAGCTGCGCAGCGTCCGCAGGTCCAGCGTGCCCAGGTCGGTGTGGCCCAGGGCCGCCGCGTGCTCGAGCATGCCCTGCACGTCACCGACGTAGGCCCGAACGGTGTGCGCGGAGAGGTCCCGTTCCGAGGCGAGGTGCCGCTCGTAGGCACCCAGGGCAACGGCCATCGGCTCCGGCAGCTCCTGGGGGTCCTCCACGAGCTCACCCTACGAAGCCCGGGACCGGCTGCCCCGCAGGCGCGACCGGGAGTGGGCCGGGCTCGGGCGGGGCTTCAGGCGGGGCTCAGGCGGAGGGCGCCTCGGCGGCGATCCGCCACCGGCCCAGCGAGTGCTCGACCAGTCCGGCCCGGTGGAGCGCGACGAGGGCCTCCTTGGTGCGCCCGTGGGCGATGCCTGCTGTCCGGGCGATCGCGCCCGAGTCGACCGCCTGCACCAGGGGCACCGCGTCGAGGACCTGTCGCTCACGCGCCGGCAGCCGGTCGCGTGCGTGCTCGGGCTCGCGCGGGTCGGTCAGCGTGTGGCTGCCCACCGGTCCCACCGCCTCGAGCACCTCCTCCCCCGAAGTGACCAGGAGTGCGTCCCTGGCCCGGATCAGCTGGTGGACGCCCGCAGAGGGTGCGCTGGTCACGGGGCCGGGCACCCCCATCACGGTGCGCCCGAGCCCGGCTGCCCAGCTCGCGGTGTTCAGGGCTCCGCTGCGCACGGCCGCCTCGACCACGACGGTCCCCCGGGCCAGCGCCGCGATCACCCGGTTGCGGGCCAGGAACCGGATCCTGGTGGGCGCGCACCCGGGCGGCGCCTCGGAGACGACCAGGCCGACGTCGGCGATGTAGTCGATCAGGTTGCGGTGCGCGACCGGGTAGGCACGGTCGACCCCGCAGGCCAGCACCGCCACGGTCGCACCCCGGGCCGCCAGCGCGCCGCGGTGGGCGGCCTGGTCGATCCCGAAGGCGGCGCCGGAGACGACCGTCCAGTTCTCTCCCGCCAGGGTCGCGGCGATGTCACCGGCCACGTCGCCGCCGTAGCTGGTCGCCGACCGGGAGCCCACCACCGCCACCGCCTGCCCGGTGACCTCACCCAGGCGGAGCGGGCCGCGGCACCACAGGCCCACGGGCACGCCGCCGCGCTCGTGCAGGTGCGGGGCGAGCGCGAGGCCCTCCACCGCCTCGGGCCACTCCGCGTCCAGCGGTACGACGAACCTGATCCCCCGCGAGGCGGCACGCTCGAGCTCTCTCACCGGGTCGACCGACGCGAGCCGCTCGGCGAGGTCGGCGCCGAGCTGCTGGTCGGCCGCCTGCGTCTGCAGGCCGGTGAGCACCGTGCGCGCCCCCAGCTCGTGCACGAGGTCGGTCAGCCGGGGATCGCCCGGCTCCCCGATCCGCGACAGCACCACCCGGGCCAGCCGCTCCTCCTCGTCGCTCCCGGTCATGCCGACTCCCCCGTCGAGTCCACCGAGTGCCGCGTCGGCAGGCTGCTCAGCAGCAGCGGGTCCGCCGAGCGCAGTCGCAGGGCGACGTCGAGCTCCTCGATCCCGGGCCGCTCGACCCCGGCCAGGTCGGCCACCGACCACGCGACCCGGTGCACCCGCACGGCGCCGCGACGGGTCAGCCGGCCGGCGTACACCTCTGCGTCGAGGCGCAGCTTGGCCGCATCGGTCACCGGCCACTGCTCGCGCAGCACCGGCCCCGGGGCCTGGGAGTTCAGCCGCCACGACTGGCCGGCGTAGCGCAGGCTCTGGCGCTCACGCGCGAGCGTGACCCGGCTCCGGATGGCCGCGCTGGGCTCGGGCACCTCGAAGGGCAGCGGCGCGACCCGCTCGTGCCTCACCGGCTCGACGAACCGGGTGATGTCGACCCGGTCGGCGATCGGACCCGAGATCTTGCGGCGGTACTCCCGGCGCTGGAGCTCGGTGCACGTGCATCTGTGGTCGCGGGAGTAGGGGTGGTACTCGCCGCACCGGCACGGATTGCACGCGAACACGAACATCGCCCGCGCCGGGTAGGTGGCGTCCTCCTCGCCGCGGGAGATCGAGATCTCGCCGGACTCCAGCGGCTCGCGCAGCGCCTCGACCACGTCGGTGGGGAACAGCGGGAACTCGTCGAGGAAGAGCACCCCGAGGTGGGCCTTGCTCACCTCCCCCGGCCGCACCCGGCCACTGCCACCGCCGAGGATGCCCGTGCGGGAGGCGGAGTGGTGCGGCGCGCGGAACGGAGGCCGCACGATGCCCGACGCTCCGGCCGGAAGCGTGCCGCACAGCGAGTGCACCGCCATCAGCTCGAGCGACTCGTCCTCGTCGAGGTCGGGCAGCAGCCCGGGGAGTCGCTCCGCGAGGGTGGTCTTGCCCGACCCCTTCGGCCCGGTGAGCATCAGGTGGTGCCCACCGGCGGCCGCGACCTCGAGTGCGTAGCGGGTGTCGGCCATGCCCAGGACGTCTGACATGTCGAGGTCCTCGAGGCGCTCCTCGCCGCGCCAGCTGAGCAGCGGCGCCCCTGAGAGCGCCTCCACCTCGGGCGCTTCCGGCGGCTCCTGCCCCATGAGCAGGGCCACCACCTGCGCCAGGGACCGGATCCCGAAGACGCGAACTCCCGGCACCATCGACGCCTCCCCGAGCTGCGGTTCGGGGACATAGACGGTCTCGATCCCCCGGGCAGCCGCCGCCATCGTCATCGGCAGGACGCCCGGCACGCACCGGATCCGGCCGTCCAGGGTGAGCTCACCGATCATCGCCGCGCCGCGCAGGGACTCCTTGGGGAAGTTCGGGTCCGCGGCGGCCAGCACCGCCACCGCGATCGCCAGGTCGAAGTGCGGGCCGCGCTTGGGCAGGTCGGCCGGGGACAGCAGGATCGTGGTGCGCCGCGTGTTCGGCCAGACGAACCGGCTGTTGTTCACCGCAGCCCGGCAGCGGTCGCGCGCCTCGGTGATGGAGGTGTCCGGCCGACCCACGAGGGCGGTGCCGACGAGGCCGTCGGAGAGGTCGACCTGCACGTCGACGACATGGCCGACGGCGCCGTGCAACGAGACGGTGTGCGTGGTGGCGACCATCAGCCCACACCTCGCACGTGCTCGAAGTCGGCAGCGCCGCGGTCGGCGAGCAGCACCCCGACGAGGTCGATCCGGATCTCCGGCGGGTGGACGTCGTGCTCCTCGAGCCAACGGGCGGCGAGACGACGCAGCCGGGCGCCCTTGACGGGTGTCACCGCCTCCAGCGGGTGGCCGTACGCCGTGGAGCTGCGCGTCTTGACCTCACAGAACACCAGGACGTCGCCGTCGCGGAGCACGAGGTCGACCTCGCCCAGGTCGCACCGCCAGTTGCGGTCGACGAGGACCATCCCCTGCTCGATCAGGCGCCGTGCGGCCACCCGTTCGCCGTACGACCCGAGACTGGTGTTGCGTGCGCCGCTGCTCATGGCGCCACCCCACCGGGTCCGGGGCCTCGGTGCGCTGCCGCCGGCGGATCCTGTGGACGAGGGGGTGCTGCGCGGGGCCTGTGCACGTCAGCCGGCCAGCGCTGCTCTCCCGCTCCGCCGCGCGTAACCCCAAGCCAGGTTTCCGCAGACAGGTTTTCCCGATTCGTCCCCATTGACCGGTCGCTTTCGCCACAATGGTCCAGCATCCACGACATGGGCGGAACTGCCTTGCCTGCGATGCGTGAGGACAGGTGTGGACCATGTGGGTGCGACGCAGGCGCGACCAGCGCGGTGCCGTGGCCGTCGAGGCTGCCCTGATCACCCCGTTCCTGTGCATCCTGCTCTTCGGAATCATCGAGATGTCGCTGCTGATGCGTGACGCCGTGTCGGTCAACAGCTCGGTCCGGACTGGGGCCCGCATCGCCTCGGTCTCGGCCAACGCCGGTCCCGGCACCTGCGTCGCGAGCACGAACCCGCCGCCGTGCACGCCTGCCACCGCGCCGGCGCTGGCCCAGGCCGCCGCCGACGCGATCGCGCGAGCCGGCTCCGCGATGCCCAAGGACAGCATCGAGTGGGTGATGATCTACGACGCCAACGTGCACGGGTTCCCGCTGCCGGCCTCGAACAAGACCCTCACCTGCACCACCAACTGCGTGCGCTACGTCTGGGACAAGAACCTGGACAAGTTCCGGTTCGGGGGCGGCAGCTGGAACACGAAGACCACGGTCAACGCCTGCGTCAACGACCCCAACCGCAGCGCCGTGGGGATCGCCATGCGCGCCAACCACGCGTGGATGACCGGGTTCTTCGGCAGCGGTGTCGCGCTGAACGAGCGCAGCGTCATGCAGTTCGAACCACTGCCCAACGAGCAGTGCCTACCCAACAAGCACGCATGAGCACGCGGTGGCCGTTCCGGCGCGGGGCCAGGGACGAGAGCGGGTACGCCGTCATCCTGGTCGCGGTGTTCGCTGCCGCGGTGATGCTGCCGTTGTGCGCCCTCTCGGTGGACGTCGCGCGGATGTACGTCGAGATCGAGCGGGTGCAGAACGCCGCCGACGCCGCCGCCATGGCCGGGGTGACCTTCCTCCCCGACGACCTGCCCGAGGCGGGGGACGCCGCGAAGGCCGTCTCCGCGCGCAACGGCTACCCCGACTCGGGACTGTCCAGGGTCGCCATCGGGCTCGGCGCGAAGCCGACCCAGCTGAAGGTGACCGTGTCCAGCACGATCACGAACAGCTTCGCGGCGGCGTTCGGGATCGGCACCACCACCATCACGCGCTCGGCACTGGCCGACTACAACGGCCCCGCCCCCATGGGCAGCCCGTGCAACACCTTCGGCAACGAGCCCAAGGCCGGAGCCGCGGAGACACTGGGCACGGGGAGCCAGCTCGTCGTACCTGTCGGCGGCGCCCCGTGCAGCACCACACCGAAGTTCTGGGGTGCGGTCGCCGGCCCCGAGACGCCGAAGGCGAACGGCGACGGGCTGATGACGCGCAAGTGCAGCAGTGGGAACTCCGGCTGCACCGGAACCTCCAACGACGAGTTCGACCCGCTCGGCTACTTCTACCTCGTGCGCGTCGGCGCCGCGGCCGTGAACAAGCCGGTCTCGATCCAGATCTACGACCCGGCCTTCGTCGAGACCGGGGACAAGTGCGAGGTCGCCACCAAGCAGACCGACAACCCAACGGGCACCAAGCTGCGCGACAACATGAACAGCTACACCAACGACGGCAACGCCCGCTACGCCAAGACCGCGGGCCTCTTCTGCACCGGCGACGTCCTCAGCAACGACAACGCCGAGGCTCCCATCACCTCGTTCGTCCTCCGGCGCCCCACCGACACCTACCGTCCGGTCAACGGCACCCCGGTCACCGGCTGCGTGAAGCAGTACAAGGGCTACAAGGAGAACGACAACACCACCTCGAAGCTCCGCCGGACCAGGGACAACAACCAGTCGAACGGCTCCTACACCGACGAGCTCGCCAAGGTCTTCCACCAGTGGGTGAACTTCTGCACCTTCACCCCCACCCAGGTCGGCGACCACTACCTGCAGGTACGCACGAACGTCGCGCTGGGCGGCTCGGCCGACGGTGCCGGCGGGTACTCCGGCTTCGCGCAGACCTACAACCAGATGGACGACAACAACAACGTCAAGGGCGACGGCAACAACCGGTTCGCCCTCCGGGTGACCGGTCCCAACAAGGCCGCGGTGTCGATCGCCGCCTGGGAGAACATGGGCATCTACGCGAACCTCGCGGGCGGCACCACCGAGTTCAACCTGGTCCGGGTGATCCCCGCGGCCGCGAGCAAGACCCTGCTGATCAAGTTCTTCGACGTGGGTGACGCCGAGAGCGCCGGCTCGATCAAGATCCTGCCGCCCACCGACTCGAACCTGCCCACGCCGCTGGTCGGCTGCACCGGCGCCGGCGTCTACAACGGGACGCTCACCAGCTGCCAGCTGACCGGCGTGGGCAGCAACTACAACGGGAAGTCCCAGACGATCCGGGTCCCGATCCCGCCGTCGTACAACTGCACGTCCACCGCGACCGGTGGCTGCTGGTTCCGGCTCCAGGTGGCCTTCCCGAGCGGTGTCAGCGACACCACCACGTGGTCGGCCCGCGTCGAGGGCGACCCGGTCCGCCTGATCGAGTGACCCGGGCTCAGCCCTTGGGAGGCTCGATCTCGCTGTGGCTGAGCTCCTCGACGTTGACGTCCTTGAACGTGAGCACCTTGACGTTCTTGGCCAGCCGGCGAGCAGGCCGGTACATGTCCCATACCCAGGCATCGGTCAGGGTGACCTCGAAGAACACCTCGCCCACCTCGGTCCTGGCCTTCACGTCGACCTGGTTGCACAGGTAGAAGCGGCGGTCCGTCTCCACGACGTACTTGAAGATCCCCACCACGTCGCGATACTCGCGGTAGAGGTTGAGCTCCATCTCGGTCTCGTACTTCTCGAGATCCTCGGTGCTCATCGCAGAACCTCCTGCAGGTCGGCGTCTTCTGGTTCCCACAGCTCCAGCTGGGGCTCAAGACTGAGGGGCGGGGGGTCGATGATCCCGGCGGCTCGCCGCACGTTGACGAACCTCATCCGGTGGACGGGGCTGGGGCCGTGCTCCTCGAGCGCCTCGGTGTGCTCGGCGGTGCAGTAGCCCTTGTGCGTGGCGAAGTCGTAGGCGGGGTAGCGCTCGTGCAGCTGGCACATGATCCGGTCCCGGGTCACCTTGGCGATCACTGACGCGGCCGAGATGCAGGCGGCCACCCGGTCACCCTTCCACATCGCCAGGCCCGGCACCTCGAGGCCGTCGACGGGGAACCCGTCGGTGAGGACGTACGCCGGCCGCTGGTCGAGCCGCGCGAGCGAGCGCCGCAGCGCCTCGACGTTGGCGACGTGCATCCCGAGCCGGTCGCACTCCCCCGGCTCGACGACGACCACCGACCAGGCGAGCGCCCGGCGCAGCACCTGCTCGTAGCAGCGTTCGCGCGCCTTCGCGGTGAGCAGCTTGGAGTCGTTGAGCTCCGGGACCAGCCCGGACCTGCCCTCGGGCAGGATCACCGCGGCGGCGACGAGCGGGCCGGCGCAGGCGCCGCGTCCCGCCTCGTCCACACCGGCGACCGGGGACAGCCCGGCACGGCGCAGTGCGCGCTCGTAGCCGTACAGGCCCGCGTCGCGGCGCACGGTCGAGCCGCGCGGCAGGTTGCCGACGGGTCCCAGAGCAGGAGTGGTCATCGGTTCGTCATCTCGAGTCGGGAACGTCCTCGAAGGTCTTCGGCCGGTCGATCAGCTCGCCCCGCTTGAGCGGCCAGATCAGGGAGAACACCTTGCCCACGACGAGGTCCTGGTCGACGAAGCCGCCGCCGGGGCCGCCCATGTGACCACGGGAGTCGTGGGAGAAGGGACGGTTGTCCCCCATCATCCACAGGTGGCCCTTGGGCACGATCCGGTCGAACTCCACCTCGGACGGGACGACCCCCTTGGGCAGGTAGGCCTTCTCGTCCAGCGGCTGGCCGTTGACCGTCATGCGGCCCTTGGAGTCACAGCACACGATCCGGTCCCCGCCGACGCCGACGACCCGCTTCACCAGGTGACCGCCCGTCGGGTAGAGCCCGATCCGCTCCATGAACCCTGTCACCGGTGACCGGGACGCGGGTGTCTCGGCCCCGTCGAGCCAGCCGCCCGGATCCTTGAACACCACGATGTCCCCGCGGCTCGGTGACGCGCTGCCCCAGTAGGACACCTTCTGCACCAGGATCCGGTCGTTCTCGACGAACTGCGGTTCCATCGAGGGCGAGGGGATGTAGAACGCCTGGACGAACAAGCTCTTGATGATGATCGCCAGCACGAGGGCGAGGCCGAGGAGCAGGATCGTCTCCTGCCACAACGGCATCGGCTTCTTCTGCGCCTTCTCGCCGGGCTCGTCGCCGGACCGGTCACTCGGGCCCAGGGTCTCGCCGACGTTCGTCACGATGAGAGCCTAACCGGCCCAGAGGGCCCGAGTCGCTCAGGAGTCGCGGCGCTCCTTGATCTTGGCAGCCTTGCCGCGCAGGTTGCGCAGGTAGTAGAGCTTCGCGCGACGAACGTCACCACGGGTGACGATCTCGATCGAGTCGAAGATCGGGGAGTGCAGCGGGAAGGTGCGCTCGACACCGACACCGAAGGAGACCTTGCGGACCGTGAAGGTGCGGCCGATGCCCGAACCCTGGACCCGGAGCACGACACCCTGGAAGACCTGGAGCCGCGAGCGGTTGCCCTCGACGACCTTGACGTGGACCTTGATGGTGTCGCCGGCCCGGAAGTGCGGGACGTCGTCGCGCTTGAGGGCGCCGTTGAGCTCGTCGATTACGTTCGACATGTTGTGTCTCCTCGTGACTGCCACAGGTCACCCACGGATGTGGTTGATTGATTCGGGTGGTCAGCGGTACGCCGTACGGCCCGCCCCCTGTGGCAGGTGGACCGTGAGCACCGACCGGCAGAAACCGGTCGCGTGTTCTGGCTCGCTGAGCCAAGGACCGATTTTGCCACAGGCGTGGGTCCGGGGGCGAATCGTCCTCGACCGGGTCCGCGCGGGTTGCTAGAACATTGTCATGGAGATCACGCGCGAACAGGTCCTCCGGTTCCGGATCCATGCCCAGCAGCTCGACCGCGAGGACACCGGCGAGACCTCCACCGCGGCTCGTGTGCTGGACCTCGGGGTGCAGGAGACCGGTCCCGACGGCGCGCTGTGGGCCCTCGCCCTGCGCGGGTTCACCCCGGATCCGGACGCACTGCTCACCGCCTGGACGATCCGGGGCGCCCCGCACGCCTACCGGCGCTCACAGGCCGCGGCGGTGGCCGCCGCCGTGGCGCCGGTCTCGGAGGCCGATGCCGCCAAGCGGATCTACGCCGCCGCGAAGCCGCTCAAGGAGGCCGGGATCGCGGTCCTCGACGCGCTGGAGGTCATCGCCGAGGAGATGCGCGCGGTGGTGACCGCTCCCACCGTGAAGGGAGACCTGTCCGGCGCGCTGAACCAGCGCCTGCCCGAGCCCTACCTGCGCTACTGCCGGCCGTGCGATGCGATCCACCTCTTCGAGCAGCCGTTCCGGCTCGCGGCACTGACGGCCGGGCTCGAGCTGCGGCCGCACACCTCACCGCCGGTCCTGGAGCCCATCCCCGGCTGGCGTGGGCCGGCGCCCACGGTCGACCCGGTCCTGGACCCGGTGCGGGCGGTGCTGCGGCTCCTGGGTCCCGCGACCCCGCAGCAGGTCGCCGGCTACCTGGACTCCCCTGTTGCGGACGTGAAGGCGCGGTGGCCCGAGGACGTGGCCGAGGTGACGGTCGAGGGCGAGTCGCGCGACGTCCTCACCACCGACGCGAGCACCCTCACCCACCCCCCGGACGTCTCCGGCGTGGTCCGGCTGCTCGGGCCCTTCGACCTGTTCCTGCAGGGACGTGACCGCGAGCTGGTCGTGCCCGACCCGTCCCGGCGCAAGGACCTGTGGCGGACCCTGGGCCGCCCGGGCGCGGTGCTTGTCGGCCACGAGGTGGCCGGCACCTGGCGCCCGCGGATGTCGGGCAAGAAGCTGCGGCTGGCCGTGGACCCGTGGTCGGAGCTCCCCGACCTCACCGAGCAGGCCGAGCGGCTGGCGGCGTTCCGCGGCGTGAGCTTCGCGGGGTTCATCGGGACCGGGTAGTCCCTAGCCGCGTCTCCTGGTCAGGCGTACGGCGCCGGGCGCCTCCGGGTCCGGCCCGCGGAGGCGGTAGCCGGCGGCCCGGTAGAGGCGGAGGTGGCGCTTGCTCCCGGCGGCGGTGACCAACGAGAGCTCCTGCACGTCGTCGGGAGCCGCATCCTCGATCGCGGAGAGCAGGAACCGGCCGAGACCGCGGCCCTGCAGGTCGGGGGCGGTCATGAGCCGGCCGATCTCCCAGGTGTTCCCCGTACGACGCCCGCGGACCGCGCCTACGAGCCGGCCCTCGATCCGGAGCACCAGGGTGGTCCACTGCGCCAGCCAGGCCTGCACGTCGGCGAGGTCCTCCGCAAGCACCGCCTCGTGGAGGTCGGGGCCCGCCTGCTGCGCCTGCGCCCAGCAGGCGCGCTGCAGGGTGAGCAGCTCGCCCGCGTCGGCGGGCACGGCCCGGCGGACATGTCCAGCGAGGTCGTCGACGGTCACCGCCTGCGAGGCGTGGGCGAGGTCGGGTCGGCGCTCGGCGGTGCGGCGTACGGACTCGGTGTGGCGCCAGCGGGCGATCCGCGCGTGGTCGCCGGAGAGCAGCACCTCGGGGACCTCGTGGCCACGCCAGACCGCGGGCTTGGTGAACACGGGGTACTCCAGCAGCCCGTCGGTGTGCGACTCCTCGGCCAGTGACTCGGCGTTGCCCATGAAGCCGGGCAGCAGCCGGGCCACGGCCTCGACCATCGCGAGCACGGCCACCTCTCCCCCGTTGAGCACGTAGTCGCCGATGGAGAGCTCCCGGACCTCCATCCGCGACGCGGCCTCGTCCATCACCCGCTGATCGATGCCCTCGTAGCGCCCGCACGCGAACACGAGGTGCTCCGCGCCCGCGAGCTCGGCGGCGACCGCCTGGGTGAACCGCTCTCCCGACGGGGTCGGCACCACCAGGATCGTGCGCTGGGTGCCGCGGGCGGTGAGGTCGTCCAGGGCGGCGCCCCACGGCTCGGGCTTCATCACCATGCCCGCGCCCCCGCCGTAGGGGGTGTCGTCGACGGTGCGGTGGCGGTCGTGGGTCCAGTCGCGCAGGTCGTGCACGTGCACGTCGACGAGGCCCTTCTGCTGGGCCTTGCCGAGCAGGGAGAGCCGCAGCGGCGCGAGGTACTCCGGGAAGATCGAGACGACGTCGAGGCGCACGTCAGAGCTCGTCGAGGATTCCGGAGCGGTCGTCGATGACGATCCTGCCGCCGCGGACGTCGACCTCGGGCACGAACACCGAGACGAACGGGAACAGGATCTCGCGGTCCGGCGCACGGATCACGAGCAGGTCCTGGGCAGCACCGTGCTGGACCCGGTCCAGCTCGCCGACGACCTCTCCGTCGACCGTCTCCACCCGCAGGCCGACCAGCTGGTGGTCGTAGAACTCCTCGGGGTCCTCGGGCAGCTCCTCCGGGTCGATCGGGCAGGTGAGCTCGAGCCCCCGGGCCGCCTCGGCGGCGTTGCGCCCGTCGAGCTCCTCGAACCGGACCACCAGCTTGCCGCTGTGCGTCCGCGAGCCCGCCACCGTGAGGTCACCGCTCGAGGCCCGCAGCACCTGCCCCACGGCGAACCGGCGAGCCGGCTCGTCGGTACGCGGCTCCACGAACACCTCGCCCCTCAGCCCGTGCGCGGGCCCGATCCGCCCGACCACGACATAGTCCTCGGCCACTGCTGCTCCTTCTCGGTGACGTGGGTGGGTGGGCCGGTTTCCCAGGTGATGAACCCAAACTGCCTCTTCACACACCGCACGCGGTGTGTGAAGAGGCAGTTTGACCTCTAGACCTGGGAAACCGGCCGAGGCTCAACGCTGTGCGACTAGCGCTTGCGGTCGACGTCCACGAAGTCGATACGTGCCCCGCCACGGCCGGCCAGGGAGCTGACCACCGTGCGGAACGCGGTGGCCGTGCGGCCTCCGCGCCCGATGACCTTGCCCAGGTCCGAGGGGTGCACGCGTACTTCGAGGATGGAACCCCGGCGCAGCTGCTTGTCCTCGACGACGACGTCGTCGGGGTGCTCCACGATCCCGCGGACCAGGTGCTCCAGGGCGTCGGCGAGCATCTGGGTCAGGCCTTCTCGGCGTCGGCCGCGTCAGCTGCGGGGGCCTCGGCGGCGGGGGCCTCGGCGGCAGGGGCCTCGGTCTTCTCGGCCTCGGGCTCGTCGGCCTTGGCCTCGGCGGACTTGTCGACCGTGGTGGACTCGGTCATCTTCTTGGTCTTCTTCTTGGTCACCGCGTCGCCCTTGGGCTCGTTGGCGGCGTCCTTGAGGGCCTCGTTGAAGAGCTCCTGCTTGTCGCGCTTGGGCTCCTTGGTGCGGAGGGTGCCCTCGGCGCCCGGCAGGCCCTTGAACTTCTGCCAGTCACCGGTGACCTTGAGGATCGCGGCAACGGCCTCGGAGGGCTGCGCGCCGACGCCGAGCCAGTACTGCGCCCGGTCGGAGGTCACCTCGATGAACGAGGGCTCCTCCTTGGGGTGGTACTTGCCGATCTCCTCGATGACCTTGCCGTCCCGCTTCTTGCGGGAGTCGACGACGACCACGCGGTAGTGCGGCTGGCGGATCTTGCCCATGCGCTTCAGACGAATCTTGACGGCCACGTTTGTGGTGTCTCCTTGAGAGTGTGTAGTGATGGGGTCCGCGCATCCCGGTGGGGCCAGGTGCGGTGAAACCCGGTGGGCGTGCGCTGTCCGGGTGAGAGGGCCCGGGCGGCGTACGGCTCAGCCCCTTAGTCTGCCAGACATCGCCCGTCAGGCTGAAATCGCCCGTACGACGGTGGACTCCTCACGCTCCAGGACGTCCCCGCGGAGCCCAGCGTGCTCGCAGGCGCCGAGGGTTCCGGACGCCTGGCGCCGACTGGTCTCGATCAGCAGCGACCCCCCGGGAGCCAGCCACCCGGGCGCCTCCCGGGCCACTCGGCGGTGCACGTCGAGCCCGTCGTGGCCCCCGTCGAGGGCGACGTGGTGCTCGTGCAGCCGCGCCTCGGGCGGCATCAGGGCGATCTCGTCGGTGGGGACGTAGGGGGCGTTGACCACGAGCACGTCGATCCGCCCGCGCAGGTCGGAGGGCAGCGCGTCGTACAGGTCCCCCTCGTGCACCTGCCCCATCGTCACGTTGAGCCGGGCGCAGGCCACCGCGGCGGGGTCGAGGTCACCCGCGTGGACCTCGACGGCGGGCAGGCCGGCCGCGATCGCCACGGCGAGGGCCCCGGTGCCGCAGCACAGGTCCACCACGACCGGCCGGTCCGTCCGGGACGCCGCCTCGGTCGCCGGGCCGACGAGGGCCTCGGTACGCCGGCGCGGGACGAACACGCCGGGCGCCACCCTGATCCGCAGGCCGCAGAACGCGGCCCAGCCGAGCACCTGCTCCAGCGGCTCGCCGGTGACCCGCCGGGCGAGCGTCGAGGCGAGGTCCTCGGGCGACCCGGCCGCCTCCTGGAGCAGGACTGCCTCCTCCCCGGCGAACACACAGCCGGCAGCACGCAGAGCCGCGACGACCTCCGGGTCGGGCAGCTGGTCGGGGTCAGCCGACGACGTTGCCACGCAGCACGATCCGCTTCGGCTCGGCGAGCACCGAGACGTCCTCCAGCGGGTCACGGTCGTAGACCACGAAGTCCGCGGTGGTCCCCTCGGACAGGTAGCCGTCCAGGCCGAGCCACTCGCGCGCACGCCAGGACCCCGCACCCAGCGCCTCCTCGGTGGACATCCCCAGCCCAGCGAGCGCGAGCACCTCGCCGGAGAGGTTGCCGTGCCGGGAGACGCCGCCGCCGTCGGAGCCCGCGTAGATCGCCACGCCAGCCTCGTGCGCGGCCATGATCGTGTCGCGCCGGCGCCGGTGCAGCTCGGTCATCGTCTCGGAGTACGCCGGGAACCTCTCGGCCCCGGCCTCGGCGTACTGGGGGAACTTCTCCAGCTGCATCACCGTCGGCACCAGGGCGGTCGAGCCGGCGACCATCTGGTCGATCAGGTCGGGGGTGAGGCCGGTGCCGTGCTCGATGCAGTCGATGCCGGCGTCGAGCAGGCCGGGCAGCACGGCCCGGCCGAAACAGTGCGCGGTGACCTTGGCGCCGTGCTCGTGCGCGACCCGGATCGCCTCCGCGAACGCCTCCGGCGGGAACGACGGGGCGAGGTCGCCCTCGTCACGGGAGATCCAGTCCCCCACCAGCTTGACCCAGCCGTCGCCGCGCTGCGCCTCCTGGGCGACGTACGCCGGGAGCTCGTCGGGCTCGACCTCGTGGGCGTAGTTGCGGATGTAGCGCTTGGTGCGCGAGATGTGCCGGCCCGCCCGGATCAGCCGCGGCAGGTCCTCACGCTCGTGGATCCAGGCGGTGTCGGCCGCGGAGCCGCAGTCGCGGATGAGCAGCGCACCACCGTCGCGGTCCTCGATGGCCTGCTGCTCGGTCGCCTCGTCGCTGATCGCCCCGTTGTCGTCGAGCCCGAGGTGGCAGTGCGCGTCGACCAGTCCCGGGACGATCCAGCCCTCGGCCACCGTCTCGGCGCCGGCCTGCGACTCGTAGGTGACCAGCCCGTCGACGACGTACAGGTCACGAGCTTCACCGGTGGGCAGCACCGGCCCGCGAAAACGTTGAACAGCCATGGCGGGGACGTTACTACCGTCCCGGGCCGGAGCCGGTTTCACTCCCGCGTCAGGGCCGGAGCCGGTTTCCCAGACCCAACCCCTACTTCAGGTACTTCGAGAGGTCCGGCAGCTGGGAGGGGTCGAAATCGGCGGGGAGCTCCTGGCCGGGCTCGAGGCCGAAGGCGCTGCCGGCTGCGGCGGGCTTCTCGGCGGCGCCGGACTCGAGCTGGGCCCGCTTGGCCGGGTTGCCGGAGACGCGCTTGCCCTTGGCCTTCTTGGCCTGGGGTGCCTGCCGGCCCTTGGCCTTCTTGCCAAGGCCCATGCCGGGCGCGCCGGGAAGGCCGGGGGCGCCGCCGCGGGCCATCTGCATCATCATCTTGCGGGCCTCGAAGAACCGGTCGACGAGCTGGTTGACGTCGGAGACCTGGCGGCCGGAGCCCTTGGCGATCCGGGCGCGGCGGGAGCCGTCGATCATCTTGGGGTTGGCCCGCTCGGCCGGGGTCATCGACTGGATGATCGCCTGGATCCGGTCGATCTCGCGCTCGTCGAAGTTCTCGAGCTGGTCGCGGAACTGGCCCATCCCGGGGAGCATCCCGAGCATCTTGGTCAGCGAGCCCATCTTGCGGACCTGCTGCATCTGGTCGAGGAAGTCGTCGAGGGTGAACTCGCCGCCCTGGCCCTGGAGCTTCGCCGCGGCCTTGGCCGCCGACTCGGCGTCGAAGGTCTTCTCGGCCTGCTCGATCAGGGTGAGCAGGTCACCCATGTCGAGGATGCGCCCGGCCATCCGGTCGGGGTGGAAGAGGTCGAAGTCGGTGAGCTTCTCGCCGTTCGAGGCGAACATCACCGGCTTGCCGGTCATCTGCGCGATCGAGAGCGCGGCGCCACCGCGGGCGTCGCCGTCGAGCTTGGTGAGTACGACGGCGTCGTACCCGACTCCGTCGAGGAAGGCCTGGGCCGTCCGGACGGCGTCCTGGCCGATCATCGCGTCGACGACGAAGAGCACCTCGTCGGGAGTGACCGCGTCGCGGATGTCCGCGGCCTGCTGCATCAGCTCCTCATCGATGCCGAGCCGGCCGGCGGTGTCGACGATGACCACGTCGTGCAGGGTGCGCCGCGCCTCCTCGACACCGTTGCGGGCCACGGACACCGGGTCACCGACCCCGTTGCCCGGCTCGGGGGCGTAGACGGTGACCCCCGCGCGCTCGCCGTTGACCTGGAGCTGCTTGACCGCGTTGGGGCGCTGCAGGTCGGCCGCGACGAGCATCGGGCTCTTGCCCTGGCCCTTGAGCCACAGCGCGAGCTTGGCGGCGAGGGTCGTCTTTCCGGCTCCCTGGAGACCGGCGAGCATGATCACGGTCGGCGGGGTCTTGGCGAACCGCAGTCGCCGGGTCTCGCCGCCGAGGATCGAGATGAGCTCCTCGTTGACGATCTTGATGACCTGCTGCGCCGGGTTCAGCGCCTGGCTGACCTCCGCGCCACGGGCCCGCTCCTTGACCGCAGCGACGAACTCCTTGACCACCGGGAGGGCGACGTCGGCCTCGAGCAGGGCAAGACGGATCTCGCGCCCCGTGGCGTCGATGTCGGCCTCGGAGAGCTTCCCCTTGCCGCGGAGGTTCTTGAAGGTGTCGGAAAGACGATCAGAAAGCGTGGCGAACACGTGTGTTGTTCCTCAGGGGCCGGTGGTCAGGACCAGAGGACAAGGTTAGCCGCACCGCGTTCCTGGCCCTCATCGCGGCGCGAAGGTGTCCACCAGCGCCTGTCGCACCACGTGCGCCGCAGAGGCCGCCCGCTCCTCCGAGAGCGCCCCTGCGTAGGCCTCCTGGACGTAGAACGCGTCCACGGCCTGGGGCCCCAGCGTCGAGACGTGGGCCGACCTCACCGAGATCTCCATCCGCGCGAGCGCGGAGCACACGGTGTGGATCAGCCCGGGGCGGTCCGCGGAGCGCACCTCGATCACGGTCGCCCGCGGCGAGGCGTCGGGGCGTACGGCGACCGACGGCTCGAGCTTGACCGGGCGCACCCGGCGGAGCCGCTCAGCCGCGTCGATGCGACCGTCCACGATGGCCTCCATCCGCTGCCGGAGCAGGATGTCGTCGAGGCCGGTCTCGGCCACGTCCCACACCGAGACCCCGAACCCGTCCTGGGTCCAGGCACGGGCCGCACGCACCGAGACCTTCTGCAGCGCCAGGGTCGCGGCCGCGTCTGCCAGCAGACCGATCCGGTCGCGCGCCACGACGGTCAGCTGGCAACCGTCGGGCGAGTCGACCGCGACCACCGAGACCGCGTCGGGGTCGGCACGCACCCTCTCGGGGATCTCGATCTCCGTGGCGTCGTCGTCGGGGAGCGGCTCGTCGGCGAGTACCGCCCCGGCACGGCGTACGAGCGTCTTGACCAGGGAGGCCCGCCACCGGGTCCAGGCCTTCTCCGAGGTGGCCCGCGCGTCGGCCTCGGTCAGGGCCGCGAGCAGCTCGAGCTCCTCCCGGTCCGCGACCTTCGCCGTGACCAGCCCGATCGTGGCCGGGTCGTCGGGGTCGCGGGTGGTGGCCGTCTCCGGGAGCAGCAGGTGCCAGCGGACCAGCGCCCCGATCAGCTCCACCTCGCGGCTGTCGAAGCCGATCCGCTCGGCGATCTCGCGGGCGATCGGCGCTCCGGCGACGCAGTGCTCGGTGAGCTGGCCCTTGCCGATGTCGTGCAGGAGCGCGGCCACCATCAGCACGTCGGGACGAGCGACGCGACGGATCAGCGCCGACGCCTCGATGCAGGTCTCCACCAGGTGGCGGTCCACGGTGAACCGGTGCACCACCGACGCGTGCGGCAGCAGGCGCACCCGCTCCCACTCGGGGAGGATCAGCTCGAGGGCACCGGTCTCGTCGAGGGTCTCCCAGACGCCGAGCAGCCCCGGTCCGGAGGCGAGCAGCCGCACGAACAGGTCGCGGGCCTCGTCGGGCCACGGGTCGGGAAGGGGCGGACTCTCCCGCACCAGGCGTGCGGTCGCCGTGGGGGCCAGCACCAGGTCGCGCTCGGCGGCCTCCGTGGCCGCGCGGAGCAGCAGCAGCACGTCCTCGGCCGGTTTCGCGCCACGGTCGAGCACCACCTCCTCGTAGGAGACGGCCAGGCCCGGCGCGATCGGCTCCAGCCGCGGGCGTCGCGCACCCACGCTCGGGCGCCGTTGCACCGCCTCGGCGCGGCGCCACGTCAGCCGGGAGAGGTGGGTCAGCCGCCGGGCGATCCCGCGGGTGTGCACCTGGGCCGCGCGGGCGTCGGGGAGGCCCAGCAGCGGGGCGATCTCCTCCCAGTACTCCGGTGCCACGCGGTCGGTCGCGCGGCCGGCCACCGTGTGCAGGGCGTCGCGTACGTCGAGCAGCGCCACGCGCGAGCGCTCCAGGTCGCCGTGCGGTACGTCGACCAGCCAGCTGGCCACCAGCGCCTTGAGCACCGTGGCGTCGCGCAGGCCGCCCACCGACTCCTTGAGGTCGGGCACCGACGCGTGCGCCAGCTCACCGCTCGTCCGGCCGCGCGCCGCGACCAGCTCCTGCAGCTCCCCCAGCCGGGTGCGCGCATCGCGGCGCCACTGGGTGAGCACGGCGGTGCGCAGGCGCAGGGTCAGGTTCGGGTCGCCGGCGAGGTGCCGGGCGTCGAGCAGCCCGGTGGCGACCCGGAGGTCCGCCGCGGCCTGCTCGAGCACCTGGCCCACGGTGCGGACCGAGTGGTCGATGTTGGCGCCGGAGTCCCACAGCGGGTACCAGATCCGGGCAGCCCAGTCGCCCGTCTCCAGGCCGTCGTCGTGGACCAGGACCAGGTCGAGGTCGCTGAACGGGGCCAGCTCCTGGCGGCCGTAGCCGCCCACGGCCATCAGGGCGACGCCCGTCTCGGGGCACCCCGCGGTCTCGAACGCCGAGAGGCAGAGCTGGTCCGCAGCCCGCGTCCGTTCGGCGCGATCGGCTGCGCTCACGCGCGACCAGACGTGCAGTGGGGCCCGTGACCCAGCTGTCCCATCTCAGATGGCCGACTCGTCGCGGTCACCGGTGCGCACCCGGACCACGGCCTCGCAAGGCGTGACCCACACCTTGCCGTCGCCGATCCGGCCCGTGGCTGCGGCCCCGACGATGGCCTCGGTGACCGACTCGACGTTGGCGTCGTCGAGCACGATCTCGAGACGGATCTTAGGCACCAGCGCGACGTCGTACTCGGCACCCCGGTAGACCTCGGTGTGCCCCTTCTGCCGGCCGTAGCCGCTGACCTCGCTCACGGTCATCCCGGTGACGCCCACTGCCTCGAGGGCCGCGCGGACTTCTTCCCACTTGTGGGGCTTGATCACTGCAGTCACGATCTTCATGGCTCACCTTCTCAGTCCAGTGGTCCCACACGTTGAATGGCCCGCGGGCACGTTTCCCCCTTTCTGCAAGGGAAACGCGCCCGCGGGCTTCGATGGTCGAGCTCCGGCCGGGTGGAGCGGCCGGTCACCGCTCGGTCAGATCGCGGCTTCGTCGCGGTCGCCGGTGCGGACCCGCACCACGCTGTCCACGGGCGAGACCCACACCTTGCCGTCGCCGATCCGACCGGTCTGCGCCGACTTCACGACGATCCCCGCGACGTCCTCGACGTCGCCGTCGTCGACGACGATCTCGATCCGGATCTTCGGCACCAGGGCGATGTCGTACTCCGCGCCCCGGTAGACCTCGGTGTGGCCCTTCTGCCGGCCGTAACCGCTGACCTCGCTCACGGTCATCCCGGTCACCCCGAAGGCCTCGAGCGCTGCCCGGACCTCTTCCCACTTGTGCGGCTTGATCACCGCGGTCACGAGCTTCATGCGTTGACTCCTCTCGCCTCGGCGTTGGCCTGAGCGGCCGCGCCCGATATGCCATGGCCACTGCCTCCGCCGAGCGAGGCGAAGTCGTAGGCCGACTCACCGTGCTGGCCGAGGTCGATGCCCTCGTTGACCTCTTGCTCCTCGTCGACGCGCCACCCGATCGTGTACTTGATGGCGAAGCCGATGATCGCGGTGAAGACGCCCGCCCAGGCGATCGCCACCAGGGCGCCGAGCGTCTGGTCGCCCAGGGAGCCGAAGCCGCCGCCGTAGAAGAGCCCGTCGATGCCGCCCGCGCCCTCTGCGGTGGAGAACAGACCGATCAGCACCGTGCCGACGATGCCGCCGACCAGGTGGACGCCGACCACGTCGAGCGAGTCGTCGAGGTTGAGCTTGTACTTCAGGCCGACCGCCCAGGCACACACACCGCCGGCGATGAAACCGATGGCGATGGCGCCGACCACGTCGACTGCACCGGCTGCGGGGGTGATCGCCACCAGACCGGCGACGATGCCCGAGGCCGCACCCAGGGTGGTCGCCCTGCCGTGCAGCAGGCGCTCGATGAGCAGCCAGCCGAGGATCGCTGCCATCGTGGCCAGCGTGGTGTTGGCGAAGGTCCGACCGGTCTCGCTGAAGAACTGCTCCACGTTGGCCGCAGCACCCTCCTCGGTGCCCCAGTCGTCACCGAAGACGATCGAGCCGACGTTGAAGCCGTACCAGCCGACCCACAGCATGCCCGCGCCGAGCATGGTCAGCGGGAGGTTGTGCGGGCGCATGGGGTCGCGCTTGAAGCCGATCCGCTTGCCGACGATCAGGGCCAGCACCAGGCCGGCGACACCGGCGTTGATGTGCACGGCCGTGCCGCCTGCGTAGTCCTGGGCGCCGATCTTGGTGCAGATCAGGGCGGCGTCGGAGCAGCTGAACACCATGTGCGCCAGCGGGAAGTAGGACAGCGTCACCCACAGCGGCAGGAACACGATCCACGCGGACAGCTTGACGCGGTCAGCGATGGCACCGCTGATCAGCGCGCAGGTGATCACCGCGAAGGTCAGCTGGAACATCACGTAGATGTAGTCGGAGGTCTCCACGCCCTTGAGCCCGAACAGCTCGAAGGGGTTGGCGAAGAGCAGGCCGTCGCCGCTGAAGGACATCGACCAGCCCCACAGGACGTAGATGATGCCGACGATCGCCATCGCGATGTACGACATCATCATCATGTTCAGAACGGACTTGGCACGGGTCATTCCGCCGTAGAACAACGCCAGACCTGGCACCGTCATCATCAAGACGAGCGCGGTTGCGATCAGCATCCACGCGTAGTAGCCATCCATGGAACCTCCAGTGGTGAGAGAGCAAACAGGGCCGCGCGCGCCGACGACTGCGCTGTCGTACGCCGCTTCCCCCGGGTTGGGCGCAACTCTCGTCTGCGTAGGTTTCAGTGGTCTGCGACGCATGTTTCGCCTGGGTCACACCTGGCGCCCTTGTGTTACGGCCCGGTGAAATGCCCCCATTTCGGAAAAGGCCGTACGGGGCACGCCAACCGAACTTATGCTCCCCACTGTGGACACTGGCATCATCGACGCGACGGGAGCGGGTGTGAGCGCCTCAGCAGCCCCCGAAGTACGCCGCAAGCGTGGCCGTCCGCGCGACCCCGAGGCGGACGGGCGCATCCTCGCCGCCGCCTCCTCGCTGATCCTGTTGCACGGCTTCGACAACATGACCGTCGACGAGGTGGCCGCGACGGCCGGCGTCGGCAAGGCCACCGTCTACCGGCGCTGGGCACGCAAGGAAGACCTCGCCGTGGCGGCGATGGAGCAGCTCTACCGCGACGAGATGCCGATCCCGGACACGGGCACGATCCGCGGGGACCTGTTCGCGATGTACTCCGCGGCGCTGAGCTTCATCCACTCCCCCGCCGGCACGAACTACATCCGCACCACGATCAAGGAGTCGATGCGCGACGACCGGATCGCCACCCTGTACCGCGAGGCCAGCCAGCGCGCTGAGGCCAACGCCGTCGGGGTCTTCGAGCGGGCGATCGCCCGCGGCGAGGCGCGACCCGACATGCCGATGAAGGCCGCCGTCCAGCTGATCGTCGGCATCATGGCGAACCGCGCCATCTCCGGTGAGTCGATGCCGGGCATGGACGAGATCGACGAGCTCGTCGAGTTCGTGCTCCGCGGGGTCGGCGCCTAGCCCTGGTCCAGCAGGGCGTCCACGAAGGCCTCGGGGTCGAAGGGCGCGAGGTCGTCGGCACCCTCTCCGACACCCACCAGCTTCACCGGGACTCCCAGCTCACGCTGCACCGCAACGACGATCCCGCCCTTGGCGGACCCGTCGAGCTTGGTCAGCACGATGCCGGTCACCTCGACCACGTCGCGGAACACGCGGGCCTGGACCAGCCCGTTCTGACCCGTGGTGGCGTCGAGCACCAGCAGCACCTCGGAGACCGGCGCCTGCTTCTCCACCACCCGCTTGACCTTGCCGAGCTCGTCCATCAGCCCGGCCTTGTTCTGCAGGCGGCCGGCGGTGTCGATGACCACGACGTCGACGCCGCGCTCCACCCCCGCGCGGACCGACTCGAACGCCACGCTGGCCGGGTCGCTGCCCTCAGGACCCGTGACCACGTCGACGCCCACGCGCTCGCCCCAGGTGCTCAGCTGCTCGGTGGCCGCCGCCCGGAAGGTGTCGGCCGCACCGAGCACGACGCTCTTGTCCTCGGCCACCAGGACGCGCGCGAGCTTGCCCACCGAGGTGGTCTTGCCGGCGCCGTTGACCCCGACGACGAGCACGACCGCGGGAACCCCGTCCTTGGCGGTCGTGGCCAGGGAACGGTCCATGGCCGGGTCGACCAGGGCGAGCAGCTCCTCGCGCAGCACCGCCGCGGCCTCGGAGGCACCGACGCCCTCGACCCGCATCCGGCTGCGCAGCCGCTCGACCAGCTCCTGGGTGGGGGCCACCCCCACGTCGGCGGTGATCAGGGTGTCCTCGATCTCTTCCCAGGTGTCCTCGTCGAGGCGGTCGCGGGACAGGAGCAGCAGCAGGCCGCGGCCGAGGCCGCCCTGCGACCGGGAGAGGCGCTGGCGCAGCCGGACCAGCCGGCCCGCGGCGCCTTCGGGGCGCTCGAGGGTGGTGACCCCGGCGGGCGGCTCCTCGGTCGGCGCCTCGGGTGGGGCCTCCGGGGTGATCGTGCCGCCGGGAGCGGTGGGCGGCAGGTCGCGCGACGGTGGCTGCCGGCGGCCGTTGATGAAGGCCACCGTCCCGATGACGACCCCCACCACGAGGATCGCGACGGCGAGGATGATCCAGATCAGGAGCTCACTCATGGCCGGCCCCCCGCAGACGGGGCGAGCTGGCAGGCAGGTGCGTGAGGGTTCATGAGGCGATCCAATCAAACAGGCGGCCGGACAGCCTCAGCGGTGCGTGCCCGACCGGTCTAGGCAGCCCCGCGGTGATGGTGATGGGGCCGTTCGTCCGTCACCGCGTCCCGGGCGTCCGGCACCGAGTCCTCGGCGTCCTCGAAGTCCTCGTCCGTCTCGGCGACGTACGCCGGAGCGAGCACGATGTCGGGCTCGAGCACCGGCAGCGCGTCCGCCCACCTGCGCAGGGACTCCCCGAACTCGGGTTTGTACGGCATCTCGAGACCACGGTAGGGATACGCGGCGTACAGCATGATCACTGCACTGATCCCGAGCGCAAACAGCAACATGAGCACGAACACGACCATGGGTGCCCCTCGGTTTGAAGCGATGGTCCGGCGTCATGTCAAGTCTCCACGCCGGCCCAAAGCGGCCCGAGTGCTCCCGCGGGGGCTGCTCAGTCGCGCAGCAGGGGTACGACGGCCGCGCGGATCTGCTCGGGAATCGGCCGCACCGCTCGCCCGGCGCCGGCCTCGCCGGTGTTGTCCACGTATACGTGCACGAAGCGCCCCTCGGCGGCGGCCTCGGCCCCCTCGCGCTCGGGATCTCCCTGGAACAGGCCGATCCGGTAGATCACCGAGGACGTGCCCACCTTGTCCACGACCAGCCCCATGTCGACCGGCGCAGGATAGCCCATCTCCGAGAAGTAGCGGCAGCTCACCTCCGCCACCACCCCGACCGCGTCCAGCGAGCGGATGTTCACGCCGGTCGCCTCCGTGAGGTGGGCGTTGACCGCGGTGTCGATCAGGTCGAAGTAGCGGGCGTTGTTCATGTGGCCGTAGACGTCGTCGTCGGACCACCGGGTGGTCGCCTGGCGCCACACGGCGTAGTCACTGCGGCGGGGGCGTACGGGTCGCTCGGTCACGCGCATCATTGTGCCGGTCCCAGAGCGCGATCCCGCTCTCGGGTGCGCGCGCGGAGCAACGCACCGAGAGCGAGCACGAGCAGGAGGACGACGACGTTCTGGACCAGCTTCCCCGCGGGGTCCCCACCTGGGGGCGTCGGCACCAGGAACCCGATCATGGTGCGCTCCAGGACACCGCCGAACGCGAACGCCACCAGGTGCCGAGCGGTCCAGTCCGGCGATCTCGCACACCGCACCAGCAGGACCCCGGCCGTGATCGCCGCCCCCCACACCATGACCAGTCCGACCCAGGAGGCCGGCGCCAGGTCGAAGAGCCCCATCAGCACGAACCCAGCGATGCCGAGCACGGCCGGTGCGCCGGCACCTCTCCCCTGGACCCTGGTAACCGGCCCACCGAGCGGGGTGAAGGCGGCGGCGGCCAGCGTCAGCGCCAAGGCGAGGGAGAGCCCGTACCTGGCCGTCGAGACCTCGGCTTCGGGCCCACGCTCGTCGAAGTGGATCAGCGTGGCGACGCCCACCGCGAGAGCGGTCAGCACCGCAATTCCCCACCGGCCCAACCACGGGCGCCCGCGGCCTGCCGGCAGCAGCGCCTCGACGACCACCATCGGCGCGGCCAGGCTCATCACCACGTGACCCAGGGCCCAGGACGACAGTGCGAGGACGCTGACGCCCGCGATGGTGACCCCGCGGATGTCACCCCAGAGCTCGATCTCCTCGGCCGTCTGCGGGATCCACAGCGACAGGTCAACCCACGTCGGCATCAGGACCCCGACGGCGCCGGCAAGCAGCAGCCGTCCGGGCCACCCACGACCGGTGCGTACGGCGATCTCGCGGATCAGCAGGCCCACCCCGCCGTACAACGGGGCCAGGAAGGCAATCAGGAACAGCGTCCCGCCGAGCTCGCCGGTGATGTCGAGGTAGGACTGGATGATCTCGGCGAACACCGGTGCCCCGAACAGCAGGCAGAGCGCCCCGATGGTCCGAGTGCGCCCGTCTGCTGGACCCGGCGATTCGCTCACCCCAGGAACACTAGAGTGGACGCTCCATTAATGCACGACTAATGCACGACCGTGCGCGGGCGGGCCTCAGGCCGGCTGCTGCTCACGGAGACGCTGGCTGATCACCGCGGAGACGCCGTCGCCACGCATGGTCACCCCGTAGAGCGCGTCGCCGACCTCCATCGTGCGCTTCTGGTGGGTGATCACCAGGAGCTGGGAGTTCTCGCGCAGCTCCTCGTAGATCTCCAGGAGCCGGCCGAGGTTGGTGTCGTCCAGCGCCGCCTCGACCTCGTCGAGGATGTAGAACGGCGAGGGCCGCGCCTTGAACAGCGAGACCAGGAACGCCACCGCGACCAGGGACCGCTCGCCTCCCGAGAGCAGCGAGAGCCGCTTGACCCGCTTGCCGGCCGGACGGGCCTCCACCTCGATGCCGGTGTTGAGCATGTCACCGGGCTCGGTCAGCACGAGCCGGCCCTCGCCGCCGGGGAACAGCCGGGCGAACGTGGAGTCGAAGGCCCGGCTCACGTCGGCGTACGCCTCGGTGAAGACCTGCTCGACCCGCTCGTCGACCTCGGTGACGATGTCGAGGAGGTGCTTGCGGGTGTTGCGCAGGTCCTCGAGCTGCTCGGTGAGGAACCGGTGCCGCTCCTCCAGCGCCGAGAACTCCTCGAGGGCCAGCGGGTTGATCCGGCCCAGCTGGGCCAGCGCACGCTCGGCGCTGCGCAGCCGCTTGGTCTGCTCCTCGCGGTCGTAGGGCACCGGGGGCGGCGGCTCGGCGTCATCCCCCGCGGCCGACGTCTCGAGGTCGATGTGCGGGACCGGCTGGTCGGGGCCGTAGTCGGCGACCAGTCCCTCGAGGTCCATCCCGAGCTCCTCGAGGGCTCGCTCCTCGAGCTGCTCGATCCGCATCCGCTGCTGGGTGCGTGCCATCTCGTCGCGGTGCACCGAGCTGACCAGCTCGTCGAGCTCGCGCCCGAGGTCGCGCAGCCGCACCCGGGTCTCGCGCAGCTCCTGCTCACGCCCGGCGCGGGCCTGCTCGACGCGGGTCCGCTCCGCGGCGGCCAGCGCCACGGACTCCTCGAGCCGCGCGAGCACGACGGCCACGCCGCGGCCGACGGCGTCCGCGACCCGCCCCTCGCGCAGGAGCTGCTCGCGGCGGGCGATCGCGGCGGCCCGGGCCTCGCGCTCCCTGCGCGCCGTGCGCAGCAGCGAGTCGGCGCGGCCGTGCAGGGCGCGCGCACGCTCCTCGGTGGTGCGCAGGGCCAGGCGGGCGTCCATCTCGGCCGCCCGGGCCGTGCGTGAGGCCTCCGCGAGACGCTCGCGCTCGCCGGTGTCGGGCTCCTCCTCGGGGGCGTCCTCGGCCGCGGCGAGGCGGGCCTCGAGGTCGGCCAGCCCCTCGAGGTCCTTGTCGCGGGCCACCCGCGCCGCCTCGATCGCCTGCTCGAGGCGGGCCGCCTCGGCGCGGGCGTTGCGGACCTGGGAGCTGTACTGCCCGAGCTCCTCGGCGACGGCGGCCAGGGTGGCGTCCGACTCGTGGAGCTTCGCCAGCGCGACGTCGGCCCGGCGCAGGGCCTCCTCGCGCTCGCGCTCGAGGGTGGAGACGTCGAAGGTGAGCCGCTCGACGGTGTGCGCCGCGGCGGTGAGCTGCTCGGTGGCCTCGTCGACCGCCGCCTGCACCTCGAGCAGGCTGGGCTGGGCCGAGGATCCGCCGGCGGCGAAGTGGGTGCCGAGCAGGTCTCCCTCGCGGGTGACCGCGGTGAGGTCCGCCGCGTCGTGCACCAGCGCCCTGGCGGCGGGAAGGTCCTCGACCACCGCCACCTTGTGCAGCAGCCGGGCCAGCGCGGGGCGGAGCTCGGCCGGGCACTCCACGACGTCCACGGCGTACGCCGCACCCGAGGGCAGCCCGGGCCAGGAGGCGTCGTCGGCGCTGGCTCCGCCGAGCAGGATGCCGGCCCGGCCGAGGTCGTCGTCCTTGAGGTGCGCGATCGCCCCGATGGCGGCGTCCACGTCACGGAACGCGACGGCGTCCGCAGCGCTGCCCAGGGCTGCCGCCACGGCCGCCTCGTAGCCGGTCCGGACGCTGAGCAGGGCCGCCACCGAGCCGAGCAGCCCGCTGACCGGCTCGGTGGCCGCGAGCAGGGCACCGGCGCCGTCCTTGCGGTTCAGGCCGAGCTCGAGGGCCTCCTTGCGGGCGGTGAGCGAGCTGCGCTCCCGCTCGGCAGCGGTGAGGTCGCCGCGGATCTTGGCCAGCCGGTCCTCGATGTCGGCGAGGTGGGCGCTGGCGGCCTCGTGCTCGGCGTCGAGCCCCTCCTCGCCCGCGTCGAGGCTGGCGACCCGGGACTCCAGCGAGGTGAAGTCCTGCTGGGCCCGCTCGGCACGCGCCACGACGTCGGCCTGCGCCTGGGTGAGGCGGCCGACCTCCTCCTCGGCGGCCGCCGCCCGGCTCCGCAGCCCGTTGACCTGGCCGTGCAGGCGCGCCATCCCCTCGCGGCGGTCCGCGGCAGCGCGCTGGAGGCCCGCCACCCGGCGCTCCTCCTCGGTGAAGGCCTGCTCGGCGGCCTGCCGGGCGGTGACCGCCGCCTCGAGCGCGGTCCGGTTCCCGGCCACCTCGGCGTCGATCGCCTCCTCCTGCGTGCGCGCACGGGCGGCCTCGGCCTCGAGCTCGTCGGGGTCGCGGCCGGCCGGCACCTCGGGCTGGGACGCGGCGTTGCGGACCCGCTCGGCCGCGAGGCCGGCGGTGCCACGGAGCCGTTCGCGCAGGCCGGAGAGCCCGAACCAGGTCTCCTGGGCGCGGGAGAGCGCCGGCAGGTCCTCGCGCAGCGCGGCCTCGAGGGCGGCCTCGGTCTCGCGGGTGGCGGCCAGGGCAGCCTCGACCTCCGCGCGACGCTCCAGCAGCACCGTCTCGTCGGCCAGCTCCTTCTCCAGGGCGGTGCGGGCGGTGACGAGGTCGTCGGCCATCAGTCGCGCCCGGGCATCGCGGACCTCCGCCTGGACCGTCTGCGCCCGGCGGGCGACCTCGGCCTGGCGCCCCAGCGGCTTGAGCTGGCGGCGGATCTCGCTGAGCAGGTCGCTGAGCCGGGTGAGGTTGCCCTCGGTCGAGTCCAGCTTGCGCAGCGCCTTCTCCTTGCGCTTGCGGTGCTTGAGGACGCCCGCGGCCTCCTCGATGAACCCGCGCCGGTCCTCCGGGGTCGCGTGCAGGATCGAGTCGAGCTGGCCCTGCCCGACGATCACGTGCATCTCGCGCCCGATGCCGGAGTCGCTGAGCAGCTCCTGGACGTCGAGCAGGCGGCAGTTGCTGCCGTTGATGGCGTACTCCGAGCCGCCGTTGCGGAACATGGTCCGGCTGATCGTGACCTCGGTGTACTCGATCGGGAGGGCACCGTCGCTGTTGTCGATGGTCAGGTTCACCTCGGCACGACCCAGGGGCGGGCGGCCGGAGGTCCCGGCGAAGATGACGTCCTCCATCTTGCCGCCGCGCAGCGACTTGGCGCCCTGCTCCCCCATCACCCAGGCGAGCGCGTCGACGACGTTGGACTTGCCCGAGCCGTTGGGACCGACGATGCAGGTGATGCCCGGCTCGAGGTCCAGGGTCGTCGAGGACGCGAAGGACTTGAAGCCCTTGATGGTGAGGCTCTTCAGGTACAACGTGCGCTCCCTGCCAGTCGTCGAGGTCCGACATCTGCTGGACGCGGCATCATCTCAGACCGGACAGGCCTGGCTCCGCGACGGGGAAGGTCAGCGCCTCGACCCTAGCCACCGGGGTGCGGTGATCCGGGGAGGCGTGCCGGTGTGTGCCCGAGGACCAGCTGGCCCCGTGAACGGGACCGGCGTCGGACCGTGGTCAGGAGTGAGCGAGGCTTCCGTCGCGTGCGACCGCCTGGTCGACCGACTCGGAGGCGACCGCGGCGAGCGCGTCGTTCTCCTTCTGGAGCCGCAGCACGATCTGCTCGAGGTCTGCCACCCGCTGACGCAGGGCACGGTTCTCGAGCAGGAGACGGGTCGCCTCGCGAGGGTCGCCGCCGATGGAGCCGAGTAGCGCCTTCGCCATGAAATGTGCCTTCCGGAAAAGCCGAGATGTATGGCCCGCCCGGGCCGTCTACAAGAGTCTCATGGGCACGGCACCCCCATCAACCCCGCGGGCGGCGGGGAGCGGGCTGGCAGACCGGGCAGAAGAACGAGGAGCGGTTCATGAACGTGGCCCGGCGGATCGGCGTACCGCAGCGCAGGCAGGGCTCGCCCTCCCGCCCGTAGGCCTTCAGCGAGCGGTCGAAGTAGCCGCTCTCGCCGTTGACGTTGACGTAGAGCGCGTCGAAGGAGGTGCCGCCCTGGGCGAGCGCCTCCAGCATCACCGCGCGGGCGCCCTCGATGACCGTCCCCACCTCGCGCTTGCTGAGGCGGGATCCGGGGCGCTCGCCGTGCACCCGCGCCAGCCACAGGCCCTCGTCGGCGTAGATGTTGCCCACGCCGGAGACCACGTTCTGGTTGAGCAGCAGTCGCTTGATCCCCGACTGGCTGCGCCGGACCCGGGTCACGAAGGCGGCCTCGTCGAACTTCTCGTCCAGCGGGTCGCGGGCGATGTGCGCGATCTCGGAGGGGACCACCGCACCCCCCTCGGAGATCGCGAGGCCACCGAACATGCGCTGGTCGACGAAGCGCAGCTCGAGCGGCTCGCCGGCCTGCGGGGCGAGGACGAACCTGACCCGCAGGTGGCGCTCGTCGGGGGCGCCGGGCCGCTGCACCAGCAGCTGGCCGCTCATCCCGAGGTGGCCGAGGAGGGCGTCGCCGCCGTCGAGGGAGAGCCACAGGTACTTGCCGCGGCGGTGGGCGCCGGTGAACGACTGCCCGGTCAGGCGGGCGGCGAAGTCGGACGCGCCGCCGGCGTGGCGGCGTACCGGACGGGGGTGGAGGACCTCGACGTGCTCGATCCGGTGCCCCAGCACGTGGGCCTCCAGGCCGCGTCGTACCACCTCGACCTCGGGCAGCTCGGGCATCGCACCTCCTCGCGCTCGGAACCGGCCCCGAGTCCGGGAACCCCCTGGAGACCATCGAGTGGCCCATACTGTCAAAGTGCCTCCACCGGACGGCGCGGAGAGCCGACGTCCACGGGTCAGGGCGGGTCGCCCGAGACCTGCGCGCTGGCCGCTGAGGAGCGTGGCCGAACGCTGCCGCTACACCCTCCCGGGACTGTGGACGGCACTCGTCTTCGCGCTGCTCTCGTTCACGCCCTCGCTCCTCCCCCGACCGGCGGTCTTCCAGGGCGCCCTGGCCGGCATCGACGGGGCTCTGGGCTACGGGCTCGGGCTGCTCGGCGCCTGGGTGTGGCGTGAGTACGCCGACCGCGACCCCCGTCCACCCTCGGCGAGGTCCTGGCGCATCCTCGCGATCGCGGCTCCGGTGCTGGCCCTGGTCGGCACGCTGCTCGGCCTGCGCTGGCAGCGGCAGAGTGCCGACCTGATCGGGACCGATCCCGCGGGGCTGTGGTCGCTGCTGGTGGTCCCGGTGGTCGCAGGCCTGGTCTTCGTCGCGCTCGTGGCGCTGGCCCGGGCCGTGCGCACGGCGTACCGCAGGCTCTCGGCCAGGCTGCAACGCCACATGGGCAGGCGGGCAGCCCGGGCCACCGGCCTCGTGCTGCTGACCACGTTCCTGGCGCTGACGCTCACCGGGGTCGCGTGGAACTGGGCGATCAGCGCCGTCGACAGCAGCTTCGCGGTCAGTGACCTGACCACCCCGCGCGGGGTCACCGCACCGGAGACCGGCCTGCGCTCCGGCGGTCCGGGGTCGCTGATCGAGTGGGACACCCTGGGGCGCGAGGGCCGCACCTTCACCGGTCGAGGCCCCGACGCCGAGGACATCACGGCCCTGACGCAGGCACCCGCCCAGGAGCCCATCCGGATCTTCGCCGGCACCGCCTCGGCCGAGGGCACCGAGGCCCAGTCCAGGCTGGCGGTCCGGGACCTCGCACGCGCAGGGGGCTTCGAGCGCAAGGCGCTGCTCGTGGTGACGACCACCGGGAGCGGCTGGGTCGAGCCGAGCGCGGCCAGCAGCTTCGAGTACCTGACCGGTGGGGACTCCGCGATCGTGGCGCTGCAGTACTCCCACCTGCCGTCGTGGCTGGCCTTCCTGGTCGACCAGCGCAAGGCGCGCGACGCGGGCCGGGACCTCTTCGACGCGGTCTACAGCCGATGGTCAGGGCTCCCGGCCGACCAGCGGCCGAAGCTCTACGTCTTCGGCGAGAGCCTGGGCTCCTTCGGCGGCGAGAACGCCTTCAGCGGCGAGGTCGACCTGGGCAACCGGACCGACGGCGCCCTGTTCGTGGGCCCACCGAGCTTCAACCCGCTGTACCGCGACTTCGTGGACGGTCGCGACTCCGGGAGCCCCGAGGTGGAGCCGGTCTACCGGGACGGACGGACCATCCGCTTCGCCAACCGGGCCCGCACCTCCATCCCGCCGACCGGCCGCGCCTGGAACGGGACCCGCGTCGTCTACCTCCAGCACGCCTCGGACCCGGTCACGTGGTGGAGTCCCGACCTGGTGCTGAACCGCCCGGACTGGCTGGAGGAGGACCGGGGTGCCGACGTCTCGGACTCGATGCGCTGGGTGCCCCTCGTCACGTTCTGGCAGGTGTCGGCCGATCTGGCCCTGGGGTTCTCCAACCCTCCCGGGCACGGGCACAACTTCAGCGGTGAGCACGTGGATGCGTGGAACGCGATCATCCGGCCGCAGGGATGGGGTCCCGCCCAGCTCGAGGAGCTGCGTGGGTTGATGCGCCGTGGGTAGCCGGACCGCGGGGCTTGAGAAGCCTCAGGCCTGGTCCGCGGTGTGCTCGTCGACCGACGGCGGCAGCTCCTTGCTCAGGGTGCGGTAGGCCGACTCGGCCGCCTGCTGCTCGGCCTCCTTCTTCGACCGGCCCACGCCGTGGCCGTGCAGCCGGTCGGCCACCCTGACCTGGGCGGTGAACGTCTTCATGTGGTCGGGCCCCGCGTCCTCGATCACGTACGCCGGGACGCCGAGGGCGTGCAGGGCGCTGAGCTCCTGCAGGCTCGTCTTCCAGTCGAGGCCGGCGCCCATGGCCGCAGCGGCCTCGAGCATCGGGTCGAAGAGCAGGTGGATCAGCCGTCCGGCGCTCTCGAAGCCACCGGAGAGGTAGACGGCGCCGATCAGCGCCTCCACCGTGTCGGAGAGGATCGAGGCCTTGTTGCGGCCGCCGGTGGACTCCTCGCCTTTGCCGAGCCGGATGTGCTCGCCGAGCCCGATCGTGCGGGCGACCTCGGCCAGGGCGCGGGCGTTGACCACGGCTGCCCGCAGCTTGGCCAGCCGTCCCTCCGAGAGGGTCGGGTGGGTCACGTAGAGCGTCTCGGTGATCACCACGCCGAGCACGGAGTCGCCGAGGAACTCGAGCCGTTCGTTGGTCGGCAGGTTGCCGTTCTCGTAGGCGTACGAGCGGTGCGTCAGGGCAAGCTCGAGGAGCTCGGGATCCAGAGTGGGATTCCCGAGCGCCTCACGCAGCTCGTTGCTGTCGGGCCGACCCGATGCTGACAACCTGGAGCTCGTGGTCAGAGGACCTGACGGCGGTCAGCCTTGGCGCCGTACTGACCACACTGGGGGCAGGCACGGTGCGGCAGGTGCTTGGAGCCACAGGCGGGGTTGGAACAGGTCACGAGCGAGGGCACGACGGCCTTCCAGGCAGAACGACGGTGCCGCGTGTTCGAACGCGACATCTTCCGCTTCGGGACAGCCACGGTTGCTCCTTGAGTTCGAGGAAAGTTCTTGGGTGATGCGGTCTTCGGCGGGTGCCGACGGTGGTGCTGGTGGTGCTAGTCCTGCTCCGGCTCCACCACGACGTTGCCGAGGGCGGCCCACCTGGGGTCCACCGGCTCGTCGTGGTGGTGCTCCGGGTCGTCCGCGAGCCGCGCGCCACACTCGACGCACAGACCCGGGCAGTCGTCCCGGCACAGCGGCTGGAACGGCAGTGCAAGCACCACCGCGTCCCGCAGCAGTGGCTCGAGATCGATCAGATCGTCCTCGAGCCTGCTGACCTCGTCGTCCTGTTCGTCACCGCGTGCTGCGTCTCCGGAGTCGTCGTAGACGAACAGTTCCTGGAGGTCGACCGAGATGTTGTCCGTGATCGGCTCCAGGCACCGTGCGCACTCCCCCTCCAGCACGGCTTGCGCCGTGCCGGTGACGAGCACACCTTCCATGACCGCCTCGAGCCGCAGATCGATGTCGATCTTGCTGCCCTCGGGTACGCCCAGGATCTCGATGCCAAGCTCTGCAGGTGCTTCGGCGGAGAATGTCTTCTTGCGTTGCGACCCCGGGCGGCGGCCGAGCTCGCGGGTGTCGAGCACGAGCGGCGCTCTCGGGTCGAGACTGCGCAAAGTTTCACTTCCGTCTTGGTACATGCAGAACCTGCGGCAGTCTACCGGCGACCCGCCACCGAGCCAAAACGCGGGAAGATCCTCCCGCGTGAGGTGGATCAGGAGCCGTCCTCGGCGGCGCGCTCCGCGAGCCGCTCGGTGAGCCGGATGAGCACGTCCGGCGGGATCAGTCCGGAGACGTCTCCCCCGAACGTGGCAACCTCCTTGACCAGCGAGGAGGCCAGGAAGGAGTACTCCGGGCTGGTGGGGATGAACACGGTCTCCACGTCGACCAGCGAGGAGTTCATCTGGGCCATCTGCAGCTCGTAGTCGAAGTCGCTCACGGCCCGGAGCCCCTTGACGATGGCGCGGATGCCGCGCTCCTCGCAGAACGTGGTGAGCAGGCCCTCGAAGCCCGCCACGGTCACGTTGGGGAAGTCCGCGCAGGCCTTCTCGAGCATCGACATCCGCTCCTCGGCCGTGAACAGCCGGGCGCGGGACTTGCTCTTGTTGACCCCCACCGCGACGACGACCTCGTCGAAGAGCAGCGAGGCCCGCGAGATGATGTCGATGTGGCCGTTGGTCACAGGATCGAACGATCCCGGGCACACGACTCTGCGCACGGGGCGCTCCTCATCAGGGTTCGGGGACATCGGCGCGAACGTACCAGAGCACCGTCTCGCCGTACTTGCGCTCCCGGTCGCGCACCAGTCCCGGTGGCCACGCCGGCTCGGGGCTGCGCACCGAGCGCTCGACGACGAGCACGGCTCCCGCGGCGAGCCAGCCCTGGTCGAGGAGCTGGGCCAGGACGGCCTCGAGGGCCGCGTTCTCCAGCGGGTACGGCGGGTCGGCGAACACCACGTCGTAGGGGGCCAGCGGCGGCTGTCCCAGCACCCGCGCCACGGGAAGGGCCAGGGCCTCGACCTTGTGGAAGTGCAGGGCGGCGGCGTTCTCCTGCACCAGCCTCGCCGTACGCCGGTCCGACTCCACCGCGGTCACCACGCCGGCACCACGTGACATCGCCTCGAGCCCGACCGCGCCGGAGCCGGCGTAGAGGTCGAGGAAGCGCAGGCCCCTCAGCGAGCCCAGGTCGGACTCCAGCGCCGAGAACAGCGCCTCGCGCACCCGGTCGGAGGTGGGCCGGGTGCCCTCGCCGGGGGGCGTCTTGAGCCGGCGGCCGCCCGCGGAGCCGCCGATGATGCGGGTCATGTCTTCTCCAGGTACTCCGCCTGCTCGGACTCCTCGAGCAGGCGGGTCGCGGCGGCCAGGGCAGGGGTGCTGGACAGGTCCGGGTCGGCGGCCAGGTTGGCCTTGGCTGCGGCGCGGGCACGGGCGATCACGTCCTCGTCGCGGAGCACCGAGAGCAGCTTGAGCCCCGAGCGGCCCCCGCTCTGCTCGCTGCCGAGGACGTTGCCCTCGCGGCGCTGCTCGAGGTCGATGCGGGAGAGCTCGAACCCGTCGCGGGTCCCGGCCACGGCGAGCAGCCGCTCCATCGAGGGGCCGGCCGGGTCCGCGGCGCTGACCAGGAGGCAGAGACCGTTGTGCCCGCCCCGCCCGATCCGGCCACGGAGCTGGTGCAGCTGGGAGACGCCGAAGCGGTCGGCGTCGAGGATGACCATCACCGTGGCGTTGGGCACGTCGACGCCCACCTCGATCACGGTGGTCGAGACGAGCACGTCGACCTCGCCCGCGGCGAACGCCTGCATCACGCGGTCCTTCTCCTCGGGCGCGAGCCGGCCGTGCAGCATCTCCACGCGCAGCCCCGAGAGCGCACCCGCGGCCAGCTCCGGCGCCAGCTCCTCCACCGCCCGCAGCGGCACCTTGACCTCGGGGTCCTCAGTGCCCTCGTCGGGGTCGATCCGGGCGCACACGACGTAGGCCTGGTGGCTGGCCGCGACCTCCTCGCGGACCCGCTCCCAGGCGCGCTCGAGCCACTCCGGGCGGGCCAGGATGGGGACGACGGTCGTCTGCACCTCGCCGCGGCCGGCCGGGAGCTCGGAGAGCGTGGAGGTGTCGAGGTCCCCGAAGACGGTCATCGCCACGGTGCGCGGGATCGGGGTCGCCGTCATCACGAGCACGTGCGGCGGGAGCCCGGCCTTGGTGCCGAGCGCGGCGCGCTGCTCGACCCCGAACCGGTGCTGCTCGTCGACCACGACGAGGCCGAGGTCGGCGAACTGGACGTGCTCCTCGAGCAGGGCGTGGGTGCCGATGACGATCCCGGCCTCCCCGCCCGCCGCCTCGGCCAGCGCCTGCCGGCGGGCGGCGGCGTTCAGCGAGCCGGTCAGCAGCGCGACGCGGGTAGCGCCCTCGGCACCCCCGAGCAGGCCGCCCTCCGCGAGGTCACCGAGCATGCCGAGCATGGAGCGGTGGTGCTGCTGGGCGAGCACCTCGGTGGGGGCCAGCAGCGCGGCCTGCCCGCCGGAGTCGACCACCTGGAGCATGGCGCGCAGCGCGACCACGGTCTTGCCCGACCCGACCTCGCCCTGGAGCAGCCGGTGCATCGGGTGGCCGAGGCCGAGCTCGCCTGCGATCTCCTCCCCCACGTCGCGCTGCCCCTGGGTCAGGGCGAACGGCAGCCGCTGGTCGAACCGGTCCAGCAGCCCGCCGGGCCTGCCCGGTCGCGGGTTCGCGACGGTGGACTCGACGGCCGCGCGGCGCCGGGCGAGCACGGTCTGGGTGATGAACGCCTCGTCGAACTTGAGCCGCTTCTCCGCGCTGGCCTTCTGGGCGTAGGTGTCCGGCCGGTGGATCCAGCGGTACGCCGGCCCGGCCGCGATCAGGTCCTCGGCCTCCCGCACCCCCTCCGGGAGGACCTCGGGCACCTCCTCGACGAGGTCGAGCGCCATCCGGATGGTGTCCTCGAACTGCCAGGTGTTCACCCCCGCCACCGAGGCGTAGAGCGGGATCAGGTCGGGCATCTCAGCGAGGTCGTCACCGGGACCGCCGTACATCCTGGAGGCGGGGTTGGTCAGCTGCCACTGGTGGTTGAACCACTTCAACCGGCCGCTGAAGACGCCCACGCTCCCGACGGGCAGCTCCTGGGTGGCGCGCCAGTCGGCCGTGGTTTGGTGCTTGTCGAAGTAGGTCAGCAGCAGGCTGCCGCCCTCCGCGCGGACCCGCACCTCCAGCCGGTAGGCGGTACGCCGGGTGCGCTTGTCCTGGTAGGGCTTCTGCACCGACGAGACCACCTCGCCCACCAGGGAGAGGATGTCTCCCTCGGTGAGCTCCTCGAGCTCGCTCAGGGAGCCCTTGCGCACGTAGCGGCGCGGATAGATGCCGAGGAGCTGGCCGACGGTCTCGACGCCGGTGGCCTTGACGATCTTCTTGTAGTGCTTCCCCCCGACCGCCGCGACGGGTGAGTCCCACGAGACCTGGACCACTACTCCACCGCCATCAGCAGGGGGTAGCGCTCCTGCCCACCCTGGTAGAGCACCACGTCCACCCCGGGATGGGCGCTCTGGACCCAGTGCTCGCAGGCCTGCGCGAGGTCGCCCGCCTCCGATCCGGCCACGAGCGTCACCAGCTCGCCGCCGCCACCGAGGAGCCGCTCGAGCACGCCGGTCGCGACCTCGTAGATGTCCTCGCCGACGATGGCGAAGTCGCCGTGCACCACGCCGAGGACGTCGCCCACGGCACAGGGACCAGCGGTGGTCATCGCCTGCTTGGCGGCCACCGTGACCGCGCCGTCGCGGGCGCCGCGCGCCGCCGAGGTCATCTGCACCACGTCGCTCTCCAGCGGGCGGCCGGGCTCGTGCACGGCCAGCGCGGCGATGCCCTGGACCTGGGCCCGCGTGGGGATCACCACGACCTGCACCCCTCTGGCCTCGGCCTCATGGGCCGCCGCCTCCGCGACGCCGATGGTGTCCGGGTCGTTGGGCAGGACGATGACCTCCTTGGCGCCGGTCGCCTCGATCGCGGCCAGCACCTCCCCCGTGCTGGGCCTGCTGCCCGGTCCGCCCCGCAGGACCTCCGCGCCGGACTTCTCGAACAGCTCTGCCAACCCCGGGCCGGCGGCCATGATCACCAGCTTGCGGCCCTGGCGCTCGGACCGCTTCTGCCTGGCCCGGGCGACCTGCTCGGCGAAGTGCGTGACCGCGATCCGTCGCGGCACCCCCGCACGGATGCCGGCCTCGACGGCAGCGCCCACGTCGTCGACGTGGATGTGCACGTTCCACAGTCCCTCGCCACCGACCACGACCAGCGAGTCGCCCAGCGGCGCCAGCTCCTCGCGCAGCTGGGGGATGTCCTGGTCGTCGGCCTGCAGGAGGTACATCACCTCGTAGGCGGGGCCGTCCTCGGTCAGGTCGTCGGTGGGCACCCTGACCACCGGGATCGCCGGGTGACCGACCCGCGGCGTGGCCGAGGCGGCCCGCTTGCCGGTGATCGCCGACTCGGCGGAGTCGAGCACCACGCAGAGCCCGCGGCCGCCGGCGTCCACCACCTCGGCGTCCTTGAGGACCTGCAGCTGGTCGGGAGTCCTCGCCAGGGCCTCGCGGGCAGCGGTCGCCGCGGCGCGGACGACGTCGCCGAGGCGGTCCTCCGGCACCTCCGCGGCCTCGGCGGCCGCCTGCGAGGCGGCCCGCGCGACGCTGAGGATCGTGCCCTCCACCGGCTTGCCGACCGCGGAGTAGGCGGCGTCGGTGGCCAGGGCCATCCCCTCCGCGAACACGGCCGCCGACCGGTCACCGGGCCCGGCCTGGCCGATCCGGCGCAGCAGGGCCCCGACGAGCTGACTCAGGATCACCCCCGAGTTGCCCCGGGCGCCCAGCAGCGCTCCGCGCGAGTAGGCGTGCAATGCCGCACGGAGGTCGTCGGGGTGCTCCTCGAGGGCGCGGACCAGGGCGTCCCGGGCCGACTCCACGGTGAGGAACATGTTGGTGCCGGTGTCGCCGTCGGGCACCGGGTAGACGTTGAGGGCGTCGATCTCCTCACGCGCGGCGGCGAGCCCGTCCACCGCGAGGTCGGCGAACCGGCGTACGACGTCGAGGTCGAAGGTGGCGACCTCTTCGCGTGCTGGCATACGTCGTACTCCTGGCGGGTGAGGGTGAGGGATCACCGTAGTTGTTCAGTCTCGATTCGCGTCGAGACACGGCTCTGAGTTAGTCTCGTGAGGTTGTCCGGACCGCTCACTTCGGTGAGTTCCGGACCCCCCGATCTGAATCCCAGAACTATCCGAGGAGTGCACGGTGGCTGCCGTCTGCGACATCTGCGCCAAGAAGCCCGGTTTCGGCAACAACCGTCCCTGGTCGCGCAAAATCACGAAGCGTCGCTTCGACCCGAACATCCAGCGTGTGCGCGCGACCGTGAACGGTGCGCCCAAGCGTCTCAACGTCTGCACCGGCTGCCTGAAGGCCGGCAAGGTCACCCGCTGACCGTCTGACAACACTGCCTGACGGCGCACCCTGCTACTCGGGTGCGCCGTTTCGCTGTACCCGGATCCAGCGGCCGAACGGCTCAGCCGAAGTGCGACCAGCCCGCCGGGCCGTCGTACGCCGCTCCGTCGACCGTGATCCCGGCGACATCGTCGCCGGCCTGCGTCACCTGGCCGATCACGGTGAACCCCTCGGGCAGGGCCACGCCCGCGGGGAAGGTTGCCGCGATCGCGTGGTCGTCTCCTCCCCCGAGGATGAACCGCATCGGGTCGACCCCGAGGGCCGAGCCCACGGCGTGCATGGCGTCGGCGAGCTCGAAGGCGTCGCTGCGCACGTCGATCACCACGCCCGAGTCGCTCGCGATGTGCCCGAGGTCGGCCAGCAGCCCGTCCGAGACGTCGATCATCGCGGTGGCGCCGCCGTGGGCGGCGAGCGGTCCCGCGGCGTAGGGAGGCCGGGGCCGCTGGTAGGCCTCGACCAGGGCGCGTGGGGAGCGGAACCCGCGGCCGAGCACCGCGAGGCCGGCGGCGGCCCAGCCCTGGCGGCCGGCCAGTGCGACCACGTCGCCGGGCTGGGCGCCGCTGCGCAGCACGGGCGCCACCTCGCAGGTGCCCATCACCGTCACCGCGACCACGACCTCGCTCGCCGTGGTCAGGTCGCCGCCGACGATGCTGGCCCCGACCAGGGCCGCCTCCTCCGCGATCCCGTCGGCGAGCTCGAGCATCCAGGCGACCGGTAGGTCCTGGGGAGCCCCGAGCCCGACGGTCAGCGAGTGCGCCGTACCGCCCATGGCGTTGATGTCGGAGAGGTTGGCGGCCGCCGCCTTGCGACCGATGTCACGTGCGGGTGCCCATTCGCGGCGGAAGTGCCGGCCCTCGACGAGCAGGTCGGTGGAGACCACGACGTGTCCCCGCGGCGTACGCAGCACCGCGGCGTCGTCCCCCGGGCCCACGAAGACCTGCGCTCCCTGCTCGAAGCGACCGGTGAGGGCGGTCACCAGACCGAATTCCCCCACGTCGGCCAGGGTGGCGCCGGCGGCGAATTGCGAGGAGCTCATGGACCCATCCCACCAGACCCTCCCGACGCCCCCGGCGGGGCCGTCGGTTCCACCCCGGCAGGGTGTCGGGTAGGTTGCGAGACGGTTCCGACGTACTTTTCCGATCCACCGAGGGAGTGCCACATGGTCGTGCAGGCCTACATCCTGATCCAGACCGATGTCGGCAAGGCCGCCGAGGTCGCCCAGCGGATCACCGAGATCAAGGGCGTCGTCCTCGCCGAGGACGTCACTGGCCCCTACGACGTCATCGTTCGTGCCGAGGCCCGCAACGTCGACGAGCTGGGCAAGCTCGTCGTGGCCAAGGTCCAGACGCTCGAGGGCATCACCCGCACGCTGACGTGCCCCGTCGTACACATCTGAGCCTCGCGCCGCGACGCCTGCTGCCACGGCGGCACGCTCGACCCGGACGCCCGTCAGCCCTCGGGCTGGCGGGCGTCGTCGCGCTCGTCGTGCTCACCGGCTGCAAGGTCGACGTGCCGGACACCGACGTGCCCGCGTCCCAGCGCGAGGCGTGCGCCGCCCTCGTCGACGACCTGCCCGACTCGGTCTCGGACCAGGAGCGGCGCGAGACCAAGGGCAATCCCCTCGGCGCCGCCTGGGGCGACCCGCCCATCGTGCTGCGCTGCGGCGTCGGCGAGCCCGAGGACTACGACCCGATCGTCGGCTGCCAGACGGCCAACGACCTGGACTGGTTCGTCCCCTCCGAGGGGATGGACGACCAGGACGTTGACGTGGTGATGACCACCTACGGCCGGGTCCCGTCCGTCGAGGTGCGGCTCCCGGCGCGGTACCGGCCCCCGGTCGCCGCCATGGTCGACCTGGCCGACGCCATCGAGGCGCACACCAAGGTGGTCAAGCGCTGCTCCTAGAACCCCATGTAAATCGGGGTTATGGACGCTCGACAAGGGCCGTGCCGGGTGGAAACCGTGCACAGCCCTCGACAAGTCGCTGCTAGCGCAGCCCGGTGCTCCGCTCGGTGGCCAGCTGCACCAGCCGCTCGACCAGCTCGGGGTAGGTCAGCCCCGAGGCCTGCCACAGCAGCGGGAACATCGACGTGGCGGTGAAGCCCGGCATCGTCTCGACCTCGTTGAGCATCACCCGGCCGTCCGGGAGCACGAAGAAGTCGACGCGGGCCAGGCCCTCGACGTCGAGCGCCTCGAAGGCGCGCACCGCGAGCGTGGTCACGCTCTCGGTCACGTCCTCGTTCAGGGAGGCGGGGATCTGGAAGCTCTCCTCGAGGTACTTCGCCTCGAAGTCGTAGAACGCGTGCTCGGCGCCCACCTTGATCTCGGCGATCTCGCTGGTCTCGGGGTCACCGCCGCCGAGTCCCTGGAGCACGCCGATCTCCACCTCGCGGGCGTTGACCGCCGCCGTCTCGACGAGCACCTTCGGGTCGAAGCGCCGGGCCTCCTCGATCGCCGCGTCGAGCTCCTCGGCGCTGTCCACCCGGGTGATGCCGAAGCTGGAGCCGGCCCGGGCGGGCTTGACGAACACCGGGTAGTCGAGCGCCTCCACGGCTTCGCGGACCGCGGCCGGGTCCTTCTCCCACTGGCGCGGGCGCACCAGCACGTAGGGCAGGACCGGCAGGCCCGCGGCCAGGAAGACCTGCTTCATGAAGTGCTTGTCGGTGCCCACTGCACTGGAGAGGACGCCGGCGCCGACGTAGCGCACGCCGGCCATCTCCAGCAGGCCCTGCAGGGTCCCGTCCTGGCCCCAGGGCCCGTGCATCACCGGGAAGACCACGTCGACCTCGCCGAGCACCTTGGGGACGTCCCCGGGCTCGGTGACGACCAGCCCCTGACCGTTGACCAGGGTGATCTCCCGCTCCCCGGACACCGAGGGCAGCTCGCCGCCGGGGCCGAGCGCGAGGTGGCCGGGCTCGACCGACTCGAGCACCCAGCGGCCGTCCCGGGCGATGCCGACGGGAACGACGTCGTACTTGTCCTTGTCGATCGCGGCCAGCACGCTGCCGGCCGAGATGCAGGAGATGGAGTGCTCGCTGGAGCGCCCGCCGAAGATGACCGCCACGCGCGGCTTGCGGGCCGGTACCGAGGAGCTGCTCACCCGCCCGACCCTACCGGCGGAGCCCCTGACAAATACGCTGGCGACATGCGCCCTGCCACCCAAGCTGTCCATGTCGGTCGTCCACCCCACGAGGCCGACCAGCCGCTGAACACGCCGATCACGATGGCCTCGACGTACGTCGCGGGTGGTGACCGCGAGTACGGCCGCTACACCAACCCCACCTGGACGGCTTTCGAGGACGCCCTCGGGGCGTTGGAGGGCGGCCGCTGCCTGGCCTTCTCGAGTGGCCTGGCAGCCGTCGGGACGATCTTCGACCTGGTCGGCAACGGGGAGAAGGTGGTGGCCCCCCGGCACTGCTACAACGGCGCCCTGATGCAGCTCGGCGACCTCGAGCTGCGCGCGCGCGTCGCTCCCGTCCTGGTCGACATCACCGACACCGAGGCCGTCAGCGCCGCTTGCGAGGACGCCTCTCTGGTGTGGCTGGAGTCCCCCACCAACCCGGCGATGGAGATCGCGGACATCCCCGCGATCACCGAGGCCGCCCACCGGGCCGGCGCCTACGTGGTCGTCGACAACACCTTCGCGACGCCGGTCCTGCAGCAGCCGCTGGAGTGGGGCGTCGACCTGGTGGTGCACTCCGCCACCAAGTACATCTCCGGGCACTCCGACGTCCTCATGGGGGCCGTGGTCACCCGCGACGACGCGCTCCACGGGGTGCTCAAGGGCCGCCGCGACCTCTACGGGGCGATCCCCGGCACCTTCGAGGCCTGGCTGGCGCTGCGCGGGCTACGGACCCTGCCGCTGCGGATGGAGCGGGCCCAGGCCAACGCCCAGGAGCTCGTACGCCGGCTGCGGGAGCGCCCCGACGTCGCCGAGGTCCGCTACCCGGGCTTCGGGGCGATGATCTCGATCGTGCTCCCCCACGGCGGTGCGGCCGACCTCGTCCAGCACGGCACACAGCTCTGGGTCTACGCCACCTCGCTCGGCGGCGTCGAGTCCACCCTGGAGCGGCGCCGCCGCTGGAAGTCCGAGCCCGGCAGCATCCCCGAGGGCCTGCTCCGCCTCTCGGTGGGCATCGAGGACGTCGAGGACCTCTGGGAGGACCTCGAGCAGGCGCTGGACTCGGCGAGGGGCTAGCCGGCGCCGTACCGCTGAGTCAGTCCCGCTCGTGCTTGGTGTCGCGGGCGATGAAGGCGTACATCATGTCGCGGGCGCTCATCTCGCCGGCGACCACGGCGGCCACGTGCTGGGCCACCGGGGCGTCGACGCCGTTGCGGTCGGCGAGGTCGTAGATCGAGGCGCACGACTTGGCGCCCTCGGCCACCTGCCTGGTGGAGGCGACGATCTCCTCGGTGGTCATCCCCTGGCCGAGCTTCTCGCCGAACGTGCGGTTGCGCGAGAGCGGGGAGGAGCAGGTCGCGACGAGGTCGCCGAGGCCGGCCAGGCCCATCAGGGTGAGCGGGTCGGCGTCGAGCTTCATCGCCAGGCGGGCGGTCTCGGCCAGGCCACGGGTGATCAGCGAGGCCGTGGTGTTGTCGCCGAAGCCCAGGCCCACCGCCATCCCCACGCACAACGCGACCACGTTCTTGTAGGCGCCGCCGAGCTCGCAGCCGAGGACGTCGGTGCTGCGGTAGGGCCGGAACGCCTGGGAGTGGCACAGGTCCTGCAGGCGCGCGGCCACCGACTCGTCGGCACAGGCGATCACGCTGGCCGCGGGTTCGCGCAGGGCGATCTCGCGGGCGAGGTTGGGTCCGCTGACGACCGCGATCCGCTCGGGACCGGCACCGGTGACCTCGGCGATCACCTCGCTCATCCGCTTGGTGGTGCCGAGCTCGATGCCCTTCATCACCGAGACGAAGACCGCGTCGCTCGGCATCACGTCGGTCCACTGGCCGAGGTTGTGGCGCAGGGTCTGCGAGGGCACGGAGAGCACCACGAACTCGGCGTCGGCCGCGGCCTCGGCGGGATCGGTGGTGGCACGGATGGTCTCGGGGAGCTCGATGCCCGGGAAGTACTCGGCGTTCTCGTGACGCTCGTTGATCGCCTCGCACACCTCGGGCCGGCGTCCCCAGATGGTGACGTCGTTGCCTGCGTCGGCCAGCACCAGGCTGAACGCCGTGCCCCACGATCCGGCTCCGAACACCGCGACCTTGCTCATCCCTGGTTCCACCGCTTCTTCTTGAGAGGGTTTCCGATCTCGGTCACGCCCGACTGCCTCGGGTCGAAGCGTACGGCCGGCGCCTGCTCGCCGCGCAGCTCCTCCACCAGCGACGTGATCGCCGCCATGATCCGGTCCGTCGCCGTGTGCAGCAGCTCCGCCGTGACCGGCTGGCCGAGCAGGTCGTCGAGGTCGACCGGGTCGCCGACCTTGTAGTGCGCCGTACGCCGCGGGAACACGTGCGGGCGCAGGGTGTACGCCGGAAGGATGTCCTGGGCCCCCCACTGACCGACCGGGATCACCGGGGCACCGGTGGCCAGGGCGATCCGGGCCGCGCCGGTCTTGCCGCGCATCGGCCAGCCGTCCGGGTCCTTGGTGATGGTGCCCTCGGGGTAGACCCCGATGCACTCGCCCTGACGGACCGCCTCGACGGCCGCCTGGAACGCACTGGCGGCCCCCTCGCTCATCCGGGAGACGGGGATCTGGCCCGCGTCTCTGACGATGTGCTTGACCACCGGCGTGCGGAACAGCGCGTCCTTGGTCAGGTAGCGCACCAGGCGCCCGTGCTCGTAAAGGAAGTGCCCCAGGGTCAGCGGGTCGATGTGGGAGATGTGGTTCACCGCCACCACGCAGCCGCCGGTGGCCGGGATCTTCTCGCCGTCGATCCAGTCCCGCCTGGTGAGCGTCAGCAGGGTGGGCTTGACGATGACGACGACCGTCCCCCACGCCCAGCCGAGCTTGTGCTGCAGCCGCCGAACCTTCGCCACCAGACCTCCTGATCTCCCGTCCCTGCGTCTCGCGACCCTACGCCCTGACCACCTCCGGAAACGCTGAAGCGGGGCTGACCCGCGCCCGTTCGTGTGGGCTCGTCACCCTCGGCCGCGACCTGCTGAGAGGATCGGGCCGATGCCCCAGACGTTCGCGCTCCTGATGCCGGTGAAGACCCTCACCCTGGCCAAGTCGCGTCTGGAGGTACCCGCCCCGGACCAGAGGGCGCCCCTGATGCGCGCCTTCGCGCTCGACGCGATCACCGCGGCACGCGAGGCGGCCTCGGTCGCCCAGGTCTACGTCGTGACCGACGAGCCGGGCTTCGAGGTCGACGGCGCGATCCGCCTCGAGGACGAGGGCGCCGGCGACCTGAACCGGGCCCTGGAGCTCGCCTCGCTGCGGGTGCGACTGCTGCACCCCCACCTGGGAGTGGCCGCGATGTGCGCCGACCTGCCGTGCCTGACCTCCGCGGACCTCGACGTCGCCCTGGGGTCAGGGGTCACCCCGCGCTGGTTCGTCGCGGACGCCTCCGGGGACGGTACGACGCTGCTCGCCGCCGGTCCCGGTGTGGACCTCGATCCTCGTTTCGGTGCGGACTCGGCCCACCGCCACGAGGTCTCCGGGGCCAGGCCGGTGCGCGCCGAGGTGCCGACGTTGCGCATGGACGTCGACACCCGGGCCGACCTCGCCCGGGCGATGCGCACCGGGGTGGGTGCGCACACCGCGCAGGCGCTCGGCCCGGTCGACCTGCCGCGTTCGTGAGTCCCCGGGCCCGGACGCACGAACGGCGGTGACCCTTCCGGGTCACCGCCGCTGCGCTGGGGCGTGGTTCAGGACTTCTTCGCGGTGCTCTTCTTGGCCGGGGACTTCTTGGCGGTCGAGGAGCTCGTCGACTTCTTCGCCGGCGAGGACTTCTTGGCCGCGGACTTGGCCGCCGTGGACTTGGTGGCCGAGCTCGACGAGGCCTTGGTCGCGGCCGACTTCGTCGTGGAGGTCTTCTCGGCAGTCGAGGTGCTGGTCGACTTCTTCGCCGGCGAGGACTTCTTGGCCGTGGACTTGGCGGGAGCCTTGGTGGCAGCCGACTTCGTCGTGGAGGCCTTCTTGGCGGTCGAGGTGCTCGTCGACTTCTTCGCCGGCGAGGACTTCTTGGCCGTGGACTTCGCAGGAGCCTTGGTCGCCGACGACTTCTTCGCGGCCGACTTCTTGGAGGTCGACGACGAGCCGGCCCCGGTGGCCTTCTTCGCAACAGCGGCCGTCTTGCGCACGGTCGGCTTCGCGGCAGCCGGGGCCGCCTTCTCCACCGCGGCGAGGGTCAGCTTGGGCAGCTTCTTGGCTCCGGAGACGACGTCCTTGAGCTGCGCACCGGCCTTGAACGCCGGAACGGCCTTCTTCTTGGCCTTGATCCGGTCACCGGTCGCGGGGTTGCGCACCCACCGGGCGTCCCGGACGCGCTTCTCGAACGAGCCGAAGCCCGTGATGGCGACCTTCTCGCCGCGAGCGACCTCGCGGGTGATGGTGTCGAGCACCGACTCGAGCGCGTGCGCGGCCGCCTTGCGGTTGCCTTCGTAACGAGCTGCGAGCGCGTCGATCAACTGACTCTTGTTCACAAGCTTCCCTTCCGTGAACGTCAGCCGAGCCACGATGCCCGACTAATCCCTTGCACGCTAGGGAAAAGTGACACCCACCACAATGGGAAAGGGGCGTGTCGCAGGAGTTGTTCTGCGGAAAACCCCATCAGATCAGTGAATTGTGGCCGGTTTCCACGATGGGCGGCTCTTCTCGAACCGCTCGATGTCCTCTTCGTGCGAGAGCGTGATGCCCACGTCGTCGAGTCCTTCCAGCAGCCGCCACCGGGTGTAGTCGTCGATGTCGAAGGAGTCGACGATCGCGTCAGGACCCTCACCAGCCTTGACGGTTCGCGTCTCCAGGTCGACGGTCACGGTCGCTCCGGGGAACTCCTCGAGGTAGTCCCACAGGCGCTGCACGACCTTCTCGTCGACCTGCGCGGCGACCAGTCCGGCCTTGCCGGAGTTGCCGCGGAAGATGTCGGCGAAGCGCGGGCTGATCACGGCACGGAACCCGTAGTTCTGCAGGGCCCACACGGCGTGCTCGCGCGAGGAGCCGGTGCCGAAGTCGGGTCCGGCGACGAGGACCGAGCCCGCGGCGTACTCCGGCCTGTTCAGCACGAAGGCCGGGTCGGTGCGCCAGCCTGCGAAGAGCCCGTCCTCGAAGCCGGTCCGGGTGACGCGCTTGAGGTAGACGGCCGGGATGATCTGGTCCGTGTCGACGTTGCTGCGGCGCATCGGGACGCCGACACCGGTGTGGGTGCGGAACTTCTCCATGCTCAGGCCTCCTTGCCGATGGGGCTCGTGGTCGCCGGCGCGGGCAGGTCCGCGGGCGAGCTGAGGGTGCCGCGCACCGCGGTGGCGGCGGCCACGGGGACCGAGACGAGGTGCGTACGTCCACCCTTGCCCTGGCGTCCCTCGAAGTTGCGGTTCGAGGTCGATGCGCTGCGCTCACCGGGGGCGAGCTGGTCGGGGTTCATCCCCAGGCACATCGAGCAGCCGGCGCCACGCCACTCGGCCCCGGCCTCCTTGAAGATGGTGTCGAGGCCCTCCTCCTCGGCCTGCATCCGGACCCGGAACGAGCCGGGTACGACGAGCAGCCGGGTGTCCGGGTCGACGGTCCTGCCCTGGAGGATCTCCGCGGCGAGGCGCAGGTCCTCGATGCGGCCGTTGGTGCACGAGCCCACGAAGACCGTGTCGACCTTGACCTCGCGCATCGGGGTGCCGGCCTCGAGCGCCATGTACTCCAGCGCCTTCTCGGCGCCGATGCGGGCGTCGGCGTCCTCGAACCCGGCCGGGTCCGGGACCACGCCGCCGAGCTGGACACCCTGGCCGGGGTTGGTCCCCCAGGTGACGAACGGCGTCAGCGTCGAGGCGTCCAGGACGATCTCCTCGTCGAAGACCGCGTCGTCGTCGGTGACCAGGGACTTCCAGTGCTCCACGGCGGCGTCCCAGTCGGCACCCTTGGGCGCCTCGGGCCGGCCCTTGATGTAGTCGAAGGTCGTCTGGTCGGGAGCGATCATCCCTGCCTTCGCGCCCCACTCGATGCTCATGTTGCACACCGTCATCCGGGCCTCCATGGAGAGCGCCTCGATGGCGGGGCCGCGGTACTCCACGATGTAGCCCTGCCCGCCGCCGGTGCCGGTCTGCGTGATCAGGGCCAGCACCAGGTCCTTGGCGGTGACGTCCTCGGGCAGGGAGCCGGTGACAGTGACGGCCATCGTCTTGGGGCGGGCCTGCATCAGCGTCTGGGTGGCGAGCACGTGCTCGACCTCGGAGGTGCCGATGCCGAACGCGATGGCGCCGAAGGCCCCGTGGGTGGAGGTGTGAGAGTCCCCACACACGATCGTCATGCCGGGCTGGGTCAGGCCCAGCTGCGGGCCGATGATGTGCACGATCCCCTGCTCGACATCTCCCAGTGGGTGAGAGCGCACGCCGAACTCGGCGGTGTTCTTGCGCAGAGTGTCCACCTGGGTGCGCGAAACGGGGTCGGCGATGGGTTTGTCCCAGTCCAGGGTGGGGACATTGTGGTCCTCGGTAGCCAGGGTGAGGTCGGGGCGGCGTACGGTGCGACCTGCGAGCCGCAGCCCGTCGAATGCCTGGGGTGAGGTGACCTCGTGGATCAGGTGGAGATCGATGTAGAGGAGGTCCGGCTCGCCCTCGGCGCTGCGGACGACGTGCTCGTCCCAGACTTTTTCCGAAAGCGTCTTACCCATATCCGAATCCCTCCTGGTTCGTTAATCATGCTGAACAGTTCTCACAAAGACGTGAGCCCGATCCTAACCGTTGCATCCCATACTACGAGACGGCAGTATTAGAATATGGACAACACAAGTGGAGTCGGCGTCCTGGACAAGGCCGCCCTGGTACTTGCTGCACTGGAGTCAGGTCCTGCCACCCTCGCCGGACTGGTCGCCGGCACAGGATTGGCGCGTCCCACGGCCCACCGCCTCGCGGTCGCCCTCGAGCACCACCGGCTGGTGGCACGCGACATGCAGGGGCGCTTCGTCCTCGGCCCACGCCTCGCGGAGCTCTCGGCCGCCGCCGGCGAGGACCGCCTGCTCGCCACCGCCGGCCCGGTGCTGGCCCGCCTGCGCGACATCACCGGCGAGTCCGCCCAGCTGTGGCGTCGCCAGGGTGAGCACCGCGTGTGCGTCGCAGCGGCAGAACGCCCCAGCGGCCTGCGCGACACCATCCCGATCGGTTCCCAGCTGACCATGCGCGCGGGCTCCGCCGCCCAGGTGCTGCTCGCCTGGGAGGACCCCGAGCGGATGCACCGCGGGCTGCAGAACGCCGCCTACTCCGCGACCGCCCTGGCCGGCATCCGTCGCCGTGGCTGGGCGCAGTCGATCGGCGAGCGCGAGCAGGGAGTCGCCTCGGTGTCCGCACCGGTGCGCTCCCCCAGCGGCAAGATCATCGCCGCAGTGTCTGTCTCGGGACCCCTCGAGCGGCTCTCCCGCCAGCCCGGCCGGATGCACGCACCCGCCGTGCTCGCGGCCGCCGAGCGCCTCTCCGAGTCGCTGCGCCGCGCCGCGGCCGAGTAGCACCCACGAGTGACGGCCTCCAGCCACGGGGGCCGGCCACCCGGTCCGGCGGGTTTCGGACACGGGAACCGCAGAGGGTGTGCTGCACGGCGCCTGATGGAACAGTGCGCCCATGAGCCAGACAGCCGGCAGGACGCGCGTCCTCGTGACCGGCGTCCGCGGCAAGACCGGCGACCCGCTGGCGAGACTTCTCGCCTCCCGCCCGGAGGTCGAGGTCCTCGGTGGCAGCAGTGACCCCTCCGCTGTGCGCATCGACGGAGTCCGGCCGATCGCGTTCTCCTGGGACGACCCGGAGGGCTGGGCAGCGGCAGTCGAGGAGACCGACGCGGTCTACGTCGTACGCCCGGACCGGCCGGAGGCGCCGGAGCTGATCCGCGACCTCCTCGCCCGGACGCCGGCGACTTCTCGCGTGGTGCTGCTGTCGGAGCAGGACGCGGACTCCGTCGGCCCCGAGGGCTGGGCGCCGCGTGCCGAGCGCGCCGTCCGGGAGAGCAGTCACGACTGGACCATCCTGCGCCCCAGCTGGTTCATGCAGGTGTTCACCGATCCTCGCTTCTTCCGCGACCAGATCGTCCGCGGCGAGGACCTGGCGTTCGCCGCCGGCGGCGGTCGGATCGCGTGGATCGACGCCCGCGACATCGCCGCGGTGGCCGAGCAGGCCCTGCTGAACGGCCGTCACGGCGGCCGGACCTACGAGCTCACCGGCCCGCGGGCACTCGCACTGACGGAGACCGCCGACCACCTTTCCCGCGTGGTCGGCCGCCCGGTCGAGATCCGCGAGGTCTCGGTGGAGGAGGCCGTGGCCGGGACCGAGGGCTTCGAGCGCGACCTGAACGTCCTCACGTTCGAGCGGGTCGCCGCAGGCAGCTTCGCGACGGTCACCGACACGGTGGAGCAGGTCACCGGGACCCCCGCACGCAGCCTGGAGACCTTCCTGCTGGACAGCCGATCCACGCTCTCCGGCACGACCGGTTGAACGGATGACCCGCACTCGCGCAGTGGCTCGCGAGCGCGACACGGGTCATTCACGCCCGCGCGGCTCGCCGGGGCCTAACGTGTGATCAGCCCCAGGGTTTAAGTGTAGTCTTCCGCTCGACTTTCATTCCTGGGATGTCCGATCGGAGCCCACATGCCCCCGGCCCTCGTGTCCGCGATCGTCACCGACGAGCACGTCGTCATCCCGGCCGCAGGCCACGACCCGGTGGTGGTCTCCTTCGACGGGAGATACGTCTGGTCGTTCGTCCCCGACCGTGACGGCGTCCGCACCCGCGCGGGCCGCCGGATCGACTGGCCCCAGGTGATCCGCCCCCTGCTCGACGGCACCACGCACGTGCGGCTGGCCGGCAGCGACGACGAGCAGGTGCACTTCGACGGCCCGGTCTCCTTTCGTGGCAACACCGCGCGGCTGGAGCTGCGGGACGCGCACGGGCACCCGCTGGCCCTGGACAAGGCCGGGCACCTGACCCGGGTCTTCTCCGAGACCGGCGACGACGTACGCCGGCAGATCGCCGAGGGCACGGCACGTGCGATCGCCGACCTGCGCGACAAGGTCGGGATCGACGCCCACGTGAGCTACGGCTGCCTGCTCGGAGCCGTCCGTTCCGGGGCGATGATCGGGCACGACTCCGACTCCGACCTCGCCTACCTCAGCGCACACACGCACCCTGCCGACATCATCCGCGAGTCGTTCCGGATGGAGCGCGAGATGCGCGAGCTCGGCTGGAAGGTGGTCCGGATGTCCGGGGCCGACCTCAAGCTGTTCCTGCCGCTGTCCGACGGGAGGAACGTGCACGTCGACGTGTTCGGCGCCTTCCACGTCGAGGGCGTCTTCTACCAACTCGGCGGGCGCAGCGGCCATCTCCCCCGCGAGGCCCTGACCCCCGCCTCGACGGTCGTCCTCGAAGGCGTGGAGCTGGCCGCGCCGGCGGACCCGGAGGCGGTCCTGGAGTTCCTCTACGGGCCGCGCTGGCGGGTCCCGGACCCGGCGTTCCAGCCCGTCGACCCCCTGCCGGGCCTGCGCCGCCTCGACGGGTGGATGCGCGGCTTCCGCACCCACGTCATCCCCTGGAACGAGCTGCTGCGCTACCGCAAGGACGAGATCCCGCGCAAGGGATCGACGTTCGCCTCCTGGGCACGCTCGCGGATGCCCGAGGCCGCCGTGGTCGTCGACCTCGGCACCGGCAACGGCCGCGACGCCGCCTGGTTCAAGCGGCAGGGCCACCGCGTGGTCGCCGCCGACTTCGCCGGCACCGCCGTACGCCAGGCCGCGCGCAAGCTCTCCCGCGGGGGCCAGGAAGCCGACGTGCGCGTCCTGGTGCTCAACGACACCCGGTCGGCCCTGCTGATCGGTGCGGAGCTGGCCCGTGAGAGCGAGCCGCCGTGGCTCTACGCACGGGGCCTCGCCGGGTGCCTGGACCAGGAGGCCCGGCGCAACCTGTGGCGGCTCGGCTCGATGGCCCTGCGCCGCGGCGGCGCGCTGTTCCTGGAGTACGCCGAGACCGGCAAGGGCCTCCCCGGCGTGACCACCGACGGACTGGTCAAGCGGCTCGACACCGACGAGCTCGTGCGCGAGATCGAGGCCGCCGGCGGCCGGGTCGTGCACCGCGAGTCCGGCCCCGGTCTCGACCTCTTCGACCAGCCGGACCCCCGCACTGCCCGCCTGGAGGTCCGCTGGACCCCGAAACCATCCACCCACCACCGTTCAGGAGCCGCCATGACCAGCGACAGCACTCCCCCGCCCCGCGGGTTGCTCCGCACGGCAGCCTCGTTCCCCGAGCTGGTCCGCGACCTCAAGGAGGCGGTCCACGAGAACCGGCGGCTCAACCGGCGCATCGCCGAGCTCACCGACGTGGTCGCCGAGCTCCTGGTCCCGATCGCCGACCGCGACGAGGCCAAGGTGCAGGAGCTGCTGGAGAACTACCGCCGCACGACGCTCGCCCCCTGAGGGACGCTCAGAACAGGCCGCTCAGAACAGGGCGTCCTGCTCCAGCTCCAGCAGCAGCTGCTTGCGCGGGATTCCCCCGGCGTAGCCGGTGAGCATCCCGTTCGCCCCGATCACCCGGTGGCACGGCACCACGATCGGCACGGGGTTGCGGCCGTTGGCCAGCCCCACCGCCCGCGACGCGGCGTTGGTCATCCCGAGCCGGCGGGCGATCTCGCCGTACGACGCAGTCTCGCCGTACCCGATGAGGCGCAGCTGCTCCCACACCCGGTGCTGGAAGTCGCTGCCCCGGGGGGCCAGCGGCAGGTCGAACTGCTTCAGGTCCCGGGCGAAGTACGCCGCCAGCTGCTCCACCACGCTGAGGAGCAACGGGTCGTCGTCCACCCGCTCACCGATGGGCAGCCCCACCGGCGACGCCTGGAACGGCGTGTACTCGATCGCCGCGATCGCCCCGTCCCGGGCCACGATCCGCAGGTCGCCGACCGGGGATCTCGTCACGGTCCACATCGTCGTCATCTCCAGCTCCCTCGTCCTCACCCTATGTCCGCCTCTCTCGTTGGTCGCAGGTCCCCGAGCACGACCGACCACAGCCGCATCAGCGCGTAGGAGCGCCACGGCCGCCAGCCCTCGCTGCGGCTCACCACGTCCGACAGCCCGAGCCGGCGGGCGGCGTTGCGCACGCCGACGTCGGTGGGCAGGAACGCGTCCGGGTCGCCGAGCGCGCGCATGGAGACGTAGTCGGCCGTCCAGGGGCCGATGCCTCGCAGCGCCAGCAGGGCTGCCCGGGTCCCGTCCCGGTCGGCGCTGCGGTCGAGCCGCACCTCACCGCGCTCCAGCGCGGCGGCGAGACCGGTGAGCGCCCGGGCGCGGGAGCGGGGCATCCGCAGCGCGGCCGGGTCCTCGGGGTCGATCGCGGCGAGCCGCGCGGCCGTCGGGAACAGGTGCGTCACCTCGTGGTCGCCGTCGAGACCCAGCGGGTCGCCGTGCTCCTCGACGAGGCGCCGCGTTGCGGTGCGGGCGGAGGCGAGGCTGACCTGCTGTCCCAGCACCGTCTGCACCGCGAGCTCGGCACCGTCGGGGTGCCCGGGGACGCGCAGTCCAGGTTGCGCCGCCACGAGCGCCGCGAGCACCGGGTCCTCGGCCAGGGCCTCGTCGACCGCACCCGGGTCGCAGTCGGCGTCGAGCACGCGTCGGGTGCGCTCCATCGCCGGTGCGAGGTCGCGGGCATCGGCCAGGGTGAACGTGCAGGGCACCTGTCCCGGCGTCGCCTCCCCGAAGTGGACCCGGGCCACCCCGGGGCCGTGCGGGAGCCGCAGCGCGCGTTCGTACCAGCCCGGCCCGGTGGCCTCGAGCCCCGGCACGGCGTGGACCGCGAGGAAGAAGTGCAGGGCGTCGCCGGCGAACGGCTCGCGGACGGCTATCCGCGTGCGGATCGCGCCGGCGCTGCTCCCGTGGCGCCGGGAGGCTGCTCCTTGCCGCAGCCGCGTGGGCGAGGCGGCGTACACCTCGCGGACGGTGTCGTTGAACTGCCGCACGCTCGCGAAGCCGGCCGCGAACGCGATCTCGGAGAACTGCAGCTCGGTGGTCTCGATCAGCACCCGCGCGGTCTGGGCGCGACGCGACCGGGCCAGTGCCAGCGGGCCGGCGCCGAACTCGCGGGTGACCAGCCGGTTGAGCTGCCGGGTGGAGTACCCGAGGGCACCGGCCAGGCCCTCCACCCCCTCCCGCTCGACGACGCCGTCGGAGACCAGGCGCATCGCCCGCGAGGCCACGTCCGCCGCGACGTCCCACTCCGGGGACCCGGGGGTGGCGTCGGGCAGGCACCTGCGGCAGGCCCGGAACCCGGCACCCTGGGCGCTGGCCGCGGTGCGGTGGAAGGACACGTTGCCCCGCCGCGGGGTGGTCGCTGGACAGGACGGACGGCAGTAGATGCCGGTGGTGTGCACCGCGGTGTAGAAGATCCCGTCGAAGCGACGGTCACGTCCCTTCACCGCGCGGTAGCAGGCGTCCTGGTCGAGCTCCATGCCTCCAGTCTGCGCGCCCGGGGACCTCGGTGCTAGCGGGATTCGGACGCAGGTGTGATCAGGTCTCGGGCAGGGCGGCGAAGGCCGCCTTGGCGTCGTTGTACCACCCCAGCGACTTCTTCGGGTGCCGCCAGCGGGACTTCATGGCGTCGCGTGCTTCCTGGTGGGAGGCGTCGCCGGCCTTCTCCGCCTCCTTGAGGTGCTTGTCCTGGGCCGCAATCACGTCGTCGGCCGTCTCTCCGTGGTGGCCCAGCTCGCAGGGGCCGCCCAGCTGGCGACAGGTCATGGTCTTCATCTCAGTTCATCTCCGGTTCTTCCTGGGTGTGCTCTCACTCCTACGACGATCGCGACGGCGCAGGTGTGACCGAGAAGCTGAACGGCGAGACGACCTTCACCGCGGGTCCCCTGCCCTGCGCTTGCGGACCTGCGTGAGCAGGTCCTGGTCGGCGCGGAAGTCGATCCGGCGTACCCGTCCCCCGGCCACTGCGAAGTCGAAGGCCACCCGGGCCACGCCGCGGTCGAACCAGGCCGCCCCGGGCCGGTCACCGAGGAAGACCGGCAGCGCGGACTGCGCCGCTCCGTTGAAGAACGTGGCCACCTCGCGCCGGCCCTCCACCAGGGCCGGGGTCCCGAGCAGCACCGCGGCCTCGTCGCCGACGACGACGACGTCGGGTGCGAGCAGCTCGAGCAGGCGCGAGAAGTCACCCCGGCGGGCCGCGTCCATGAACGCGTCCACCACGGCCCAGTCGGCGAGCTGGTCCTCGGCCGACGGCTGGACCACCTTGGCGCGCGCCCGCGAGGCGAGCTTGCGTGCGGCCACGGGGGTGGTCTCGAGCACGGCCGCGATCGTGAGGAACTCGAAGCCGAAGCTGTCGTGGAGCACGAACGCCACCCGCTCCTGCGGCGAGAGCCGGTCGAGCACCACCTGCAACGCCACCCCGACCGTGTCGGCCAGGGCGACCTCGTCGGCGGGGTCGGCGGAGCCGGCATGGTCGGCCTCGGGACTGCCCTGGAGCTCGGTCTCCAGGTCGGCGTGCGGCACGGGCGAACGTGACCGAAGGCGGTCCAGGCACAGCCGGGTGGTCACCGTGGTCAGCCAGGCCGGCAGGTTCTCAATCACGGTCTCGGTGCCGTGCAGGCGCAACCACGCCTGCTGCACCACGTCCTGCGCCTCGGCCGGGTCGCCGAGCACCTTCGAGGCAAGGCCCTGCAGCCGCGGCCGCTCGGCCTCGAAGGCCCGCGTCTGGTCGTCCTCGTCCATGGTGCCCACCACCTTTTCCCAAGTCGCGCTCGAGAGGAAGACGTACGGCGGGACCCGGATGTGACAGGAACGACGAAGGGTCCTGCCCAGCTCTTGGCTGGTCAGGACCCTTCGTGTTGGTACCCCCGACGGGATTCGAACCCGCGCTACCGCCTTGAGAGGGCGGCGTGCTAGGCCACTACACAACGGGGGCCTGGCGATCTTGCTGAGAACCGACGAGACTCTATCGTTCGCTAACTTGTGAACCAAATCGTCGTGTTCGCTGGGGTACTAGGACTCGAACCTAGACTAACTGGACCAGAACCAGTCGGGCTGCCAATTACCCCATACCCCATGGGTTCGGCTCGCCCAGATCACCGGGCGAACCGAGGCACAAACATACACACACGCCCGGGCCCGCCACCAATCGGGGCGGTGTGACGTTGTCGTCTCCCCGCGTTCACGCGGCCTGCGGCTGGGTGCCGGGCACCGCGGGCGGTGCGGTCTTGTTGCGCAGCCCCATGCTGCGCGCCACGAGCAGCACCAGGACGAGGTAGACGCCGTTCTGGACGATGGTCACGGGTGTCTGCCACCAGGACACCTCCGAGACCGTCAGGGCCCCCTGGAGGTCGCCGAAGAAGATCGCGATGGCGAACGCCAGCAGGTTGTTGAAGATGTGCAGTGCGATCCCCGCCTCGAGCCCGCCGACCAGGATCACGGTGGCGCCGGCCATCAGGCCGAACGCGAACCGGTCGAAGAACAGCGGGGCGTTCTGGGCGCCGTGCGCCAGCGCGAACAGCGCGGAGGTGGCCAGGAGCGCGAACCCGACCGCCATCCGCACGGCCGCCTGCCGGCTCAGGCCGAACGTCTCCGCGATCCCGTGGGCCAGGGAGCCGAACGCCTGCATCAGGTAGCCGCGGAAGGCGTACTCCTCACCGAGCGCCTGCAACGGAGTCGTGAGCAGGATCACGATGCCGGTGGCCACCAGCCGGCCGGTGATCTCGTTGGGCTCACCGCTGACGCCGCTGGTGTTGTCCGGCAGCAGTGTGCTGAACAACACGGAGGCGATCAGCGCCACCACGGACAGACCGAGGCAGGCGAAGAAGAATCCCCAGCGCATGCCGGGCATCACCGAGGACAGCCAGCGGGGCCGCAACCGGTGCAGGTAGCGGACGACCAGCATCGCCACCAGGGTCAGCGAGGCCAGGCTGAGGTTCAGGTAGAGCATCGAGGCCGGGGTGACCGAGGTGAGGCTGGCGGAGTCGAAGAAGCGATCCGCGAACGGCCCCGAGCCGCCCTCGACCGCGACTCCGAGCGCCAGGATCGGCATCAGCACGATCGGCATCAGGATCATCCCGCCCACGGCCAGGACCAGGATGCCGACGACCGGCCTCCACCAGGCGTAGTCCCAGGTGCGCAGCATCAGCGGGTACAGGCGCGGCTCCGGGTGCGGGTGCGCGATCTCGCGCTGGCTCCACTGCCGGGGAGCAGGTCCGTAGCCCGGCGCGGGGGGCTGCGGCGGGGGCGGGAAGGCCATCAGGCCTGCTCCCTCGCCACGTCCGCGGCGGCGCGAGGAGCGGCGTCGAGCCGAGCCAGCGACTGCTCCCTGCCGAGCAGCTCGAGCGACTCGAACAGGGGCGGGGAGACCCGGCGTCCGGTGACCGCGACCCGCACGGGGCCGAACGCGTTGCGCGGCTTGAGGCCGAGCTCCTCGACCAGCTTGGCGCGCAGGGCCTCGTCGATGGCGGCGGTGTTCCACTCGGGGATCGCGGCAAGGGCATCGCGTGCCGCCGCCACCACCCGGAGCCCGTCCTCGGTGAGCACCTTGGCCACGTCGGTCTCGTCGTAGACGACCTCGTCGAGGAACAGGAACGCCAGCATGTCCGCGCCCTCGCCCAGGGTGCCCACGCGCTCGTGGATCAGCACGCAGCCCTCGCTGATCTTGAGGCTCTCCTCCGGGGTCGGCGGGTCCTCGACCAGGTCGGCCTCGCGCAGGAACGGCAGCAGCCGCTCCTCGAGCTCCTCGAGGGGCAGCAGCCGCATGTGCGCGGCGTTGATGGCCTCGAGCTTCTTGAGGTCGAACCGGGCGGGGTTGGGGTTCACCCGCCGGATGTCGAAGGCCTGCGCCATCTCCTCCATCGTGAACACGTCGCGGTCCTCCGCGATCCCCCACCCGAGCAGCGCCAGGTAGTTCAGCAGCCCGGCCGGGAGGAAGCCGCGTTCGATGTACTCGCTCAGTCCTGAGCCGGCGTCGCGCTTGGAGAGTCGCTTGTTGCCCTCCCCCATCACGATCGGCAGGTGGCCGAAGCGCGGGGAGCCGGTGCCGATGCCCAGCGCCTGCAGGGCCGCGTAGACCGCGATCTGCCGCGGCGTCGAGGACAGCAGGTCCTCGCCGCGCAGCACGTGGGTGATCCCCATCAGCGCGTCGTCGACCGGGTTGACCAGCGTGTAGAGCGGGTCGCCGTTGGCGCGCACGATCGCGAAGTCGGGCACGTGCTCGGGCAGGAAGGTCACCTCGCCGCGGACGAGGTCGTCGAAGACGATCGGGCCGTCGGGGATCCGGATCCGGACGACGTGGGTGCGTCCCTCGGCCTCGAACGCGCGGCGCTGCTCGTCGCTGAGGTCACGGCAGTGGCCGTCGTACCCCTGCACCTTGGAGCCGGAGGCCTTGCGGCGCGCGTCGACCTCCTCGGTGGTGCAGAAGCAGTCGTACGCCGCGCCGGACCCACGCAGCTTCGCGACGATGTCGCGGTAGATGTCGAACCGCTCCGACTGCTTGTAGGGGCCGAACTCGCCACCCACCCCGGGGCCTTCGTCGTAGTCGATGCCGAGCCAGGCGAGCGAGTCGATCACCGAGGCGTAGCCCTCGGGGGTGTTGCGCGCGAGGTCGGTGTCCTCGATGCGGAGCACCAGCGTGCCGCCGTAGTGACGTGCGAACGCCCAGTTGAACAGGGCCGAGCGCACGTTGCCGACGTGCAGGTTGCCGGTCGGCGAGGGTGGGAACCGCACCCGGACCTGCTCGGGGGCGAGGCTGCCCAGGACTGGATCTGTCATCGTGAGACCACCTTGTTGCTCAGATTGCCGATGCCCTGGATCGAGATCTCGACCTCGTCACCGGGGTTCATGGGACCGACGCCCTCGGGGGTGCCGGTGAGGATCACATCGCCCGGGAGCAGCGTCATCACGCTGGACACGTGGGCGATCAGGGTGGGGACGTCGAAGATCAGGTCGGAGGTGCGTCCGTCCTGCTTCAGGTCCCCGTTGAGGAAGGTCTGCACCCGCAGGTCGCTCACGTCGAGCTCGGTCTCGATCCAGGGACCGAGCGGGCAGAACGAGTCGAAGCCCTTGGCGCGGGTGAACTGGCCGTCCTTCTTCTGCAGGTCGCGCGCGGTCACGTCGTTGCCCACGGTGTAGCCGTGGACGACGTCGGCGTACTTCTCCTTCGGCACGTCGCGGCAGATCCGGCCGATCACGACGGCGAGCTCACCCTCGAAGTGCACGTTCTCGCTCTGCCGCGGGTAGAACACCGGGTCGCCGGGGCCGACGACGCTCGTGTTCGGCTTGATGAACATCAGCGGCTCGTCGGGGACCTCGCCACCCATCTCCGCGGCGTGGGCCGCGTAGTTGCGCCCGATGCCGACCACCTTGCTCCGCGGGAGCACCGGCGAGAGCAGCCGGGCGTCGCTGAGTCGGACCACCTCGTCGGTGGGCTGGAGGCCGACGTAGAGCGGGTCGCCCTGCAGCGGCGTGATCACCGACTCCTCGTCGGGGATGCCGAAGTCGTCGATGTCTCCGGTCACGATGCCGAAACGTGGGTCGTCACCTGTGGTGAACCTGGCGATGCGCATCCACCGAGCCTATCGACCGGTCGGCGCCGCGGACGCATCAGCGTGCCGGCTGTGGAGATCCCCGGTCCGGCCGGTGCCGCCGGCACCGCCACGGAGACCGGGATGTCGGCGCGGACGCCTAGGTTGGGGTTCATGGTGCGTGGACGTCCCGAGCCCGATCCCGCGCTCGTCGCGCGGGTCGCGGAGCTCGCGATGCGCCTGCCCGGCGCCCACGAGGAGGACGCCTGGACGGGTGTCCGCTGGCGGGTCCGGCAGCGGACGTTCGCCCACGTCGTGGCGCTGCACCACGCGGATGCCGCCGATCGGCTCGGGGTCACCGACGGTCGCCCGGTGACGGTGGTGACCCTGCGCAGCATCGGCGAGGAGCGGGCTGCGCTGGCGGCGATCGGGCCGCCGTACCTCTCGTCCTGGGGAGACGAGGTGGTCGCCGTCGTGCTCGACGAGGCCACCGACTGGCGCGAGGTCGGCGAGCTGGTGACCGAGAGCTACCGCCTGCTCGCGCCGGCCGGACTCGTCCGGGAGCTCGACGAACCGGCCACCTAGGGTTGGGTCCCGTGGAGATCCTCGACGAGCAGACCTGGCGCGCGCGTGCCCGCGCGCACGGGGCCCGCGTCGACACCTGGATCCAGCCCCACCTCGAGCGCAGGCAGCGCGGCGAGAAGCACCCCGTCCACGACTTCCTGTTCACCTACTACTCCCAGCGCCCGGCGGCCCTGCGCCGCTGGCACCCGGGTTGGGGCGTGACGCTCGTCGACGGAGCGGAGTACGCCGGGCTGAAGGGCTACCAGAGCCGGATAGTCCGAGACGTTTCCGTCGTTGCGGCGACCGAATCACGACGGGAACGTCTCGGACTATCCGTCTCGGTGGACCATCTCGAGTCGCAGCTCCCCGTCATCGAGTCGATCCACCGGTTGCTGGTCGCGACCGCCGGTCGGCCGCCCACCCTGGGCTGCTTCGGGCTGCACGAGTGGGCGATGGTGCACCGGACCGACGAGGTGCGCCACGACTGGCCGCTCCGGCTGGGCGGAGCCGCCACCGACCGCGTCGTGGAGACCAGCAGGATCACCTGCTCCCACTTCGACGCGTTCCGCTTCTTCACCGACACCGCCCGGCCGCTGAACACCCTGCAGCCCGGGCACGAGGACCGCGCCTCCTTCGAGCAGCCGGGCTGCCTGCACGCGGGGATGGACCTCTACAAGCACGCGTTCCGGCTCACTCCCCTGATCGCCTCGGAGCTGGTCGCCGACTGCTTCGCGCTGGCGTGGGAGATCCGCGAGCTGGACATGCGCGCCTCGCCGTACGACTTCGCCGGGCTCGGCTTCACCCCGGTGCCGATCGAGACGCCCGAGGGCCGCCAGGAGTACGTCGCCGCGCAGCGCGGCTTCGCCGAGCGCGGAGCCCCGCTTCGCCAGCGGCTCGTCGAGGAGTGTGAGCGGCTGCTGGCCGCTGTCCCGGTCTGAGCCGCGACACCTGCCGCGGACGGCTCCGCGCAAATAGCATGCCTGCGTGCAGGTACGCGTACTGGGAGCGGTGGAGGTCCGGCTCGAGGAGCTGGACGTCGACCTCGGAACCCGCAAGCAGCGGGCCCTGCTGTCGGCGCTGGCGTTGCACGCGGGCCGCACGGTCCCGGTGGACACGCTCGTGGACCTGGTCTGGGGCGAGCGGCCGCCGGAGGCGGTGACCGCGGCGCTGCAGTCCTACATCGCCCGTCTGCGCCGGGTACTCGAGCCCGACCGGGCGCCCCGGGCGCCGTCGCAGGTGCTGGTGACCCGGCCGGGCGGCTACGCCCTGCAGGTGCTCGACGGCACCCTCGACGCGGCGTGGTTCGAGGCCGAGGTCTCCGAGGTGCACCGTCGCGTCGGCGCCCTCTCCGCGACGCCGGGCGGCCTGGACCGGGTCCGCGCGGAGGAGCTGCACGAGCTCGCCCGCCGGCTGCGGGCGGCGCTGGACCTGTGGCGGGGCGAGCCGTACGCCGAGCTCGAGGACGCCCCCGCGGTGCAGGCCCAGCGGGCCCGGCTCGAGGAGCTGCGCCTGGTCGCCCTGGAGGACCGGGCCGTGATCGAGCTCGCCACCGGGCAGCACGCGACCGCGGCGGCGGAGCTCGAGTCGCTGGTCCAGGCCCATCCGCTCCGGGAACGGCTCTGGGGGCTGCGGGCCCTGGCGCTGACCCGGTCGGGACGCCAGGCCGACGCCCTCGACGCGCTTCGGCAGGTCCGGACCCTGCTCGCCGAGGAGCTCGGGCTGGAGCCGGGCGCCGAGCTCCGGGAGCTGCAGGCCGCCGTGCTCCGCCAGGACCCCTCGCTCGACTGGGTCGGCCGGCTCGCCGAGCCCGAGCCACAACCCGGACCCCACCCCGACCCGCCGCTCGACGACGCGGCTGCCTCGTCCGAGGAGGCTGCGTGGCCCCTGGTCGGCCGCGACCAGCAGCTCGCCGGCCTCGTCGAGCTCCTCGGCCAGGCCCGGGAAGGACGACCCCGGTTCGCCGTGCTCACCGGCGAGCCCGGCATCGGCAAGAGCCGGCTGTGCGACGCCCTCTCCGACCAGGCCCGGGAGGCAGGTGCCCGCGTGCTCGTCGGCCGGTGCTCCCAGGACGAGGGCGCCCCGCCGCTGTGGCCGTGGGCCGCGATCCTGCGCGGGCTCGGCGAGCAGCTGCCCTCCGAGGTGGCGGCCGGCAGCGAGGACTCCGCCGGCCAGTTCCGCGCCTGGGAGGAGATCGTCGACGCCGTACGGCGGGCGGCCGGCGACCTGCCGCTGCTGCTGGTCCTCGACGACCTGCACTGGGCGGACGCCTCGACGCTGCGGGTGCTGCGCCTGCTCGTGGAGACCGCCCGGGTCGAGCGCCTGATGGTGGTGACCACCTGGCGCGACCAGCCGGCACCGACCGGGGCCCTCGCGGAGGTCGCCGAGGTGCTCGCCCGCCGCCACGCCTGGCGTACGACGCTGACCGGGCTCGACGCCGAGGACGCCGGCCGCGTCGTCGCCTCCGTCGCGGACCTCACGCCGTCCGGTGCGCAGGCGGAGGCGCTGTGGCGGCGTACGGAGGGCAACCCGTTCTTCCTGGTGGAGTGTGCCCGGCTCGCCCACGACCGCGGCGACCTCGCCTCGCTGCTCACCGAGGCCGATCCCCCGGCTGCGGTGCAGGACGTGCTGCTCCGCCGGGTGGGCTCCCTGCCCGAGGACACCGCCCACGCGCTGCGGACCGCGAGCGTCGCCGGGCGCCAATTCGACGTGGCCACGTTGGCGCTGGTGCTGGACCGCGACGAGGAGAGCACCCTGGACGCGCTCGAGCCCGCGCTGGCCGCCGGCCTGCTGCGCGAGGACGGCGTCGACCGGTTCCGGTTCGCGCACGCGCTCGTCCGCGACACCCTCTACGGCTCGGTCTCGAGATCCCGGGCCGCCCGGTCGCACGCCCGGTTCGCGCAGGCACTGCGGGACCGGCCGGAGCGCGAGAGCGAGGTGGCCCGGCACTGGCTGGCCGCCGGTCCCGCCCACGCCGCGCAGGCGTGGCGAGCGTGCGTGGACGCGGCCCGGCGCGCCCACCGGGTGTTCGCCTACGAGGAGGCCGCCTCCCTGCTCCACGACGCCGTCGACGTCTTCGCCTCCGACCCGGACGCGTCCCGCCTCGAGCTGCACGACCTCCTCGTCGCCTACGCCCGCGCGCTCCAGCTCTCCGGCAACTGGCTCGAGCTCAGGCCGACCGTGCACCGGGCGATCCAGGCCGCGCACGAGCTCGACGACCTCGACCGGCTGGTCCACGCGGCCACCATGTCCCTGGACGGTGCTCTGTGGCAGGCCTCCACCCAGGGCGTGGTCGACCCGCTGGTCGTCGGTGCGCTGCGGGACGCGCTCGACCGGCTGCCTCCCGGCGACGGCGACGCGCGCTGCCGGGTGATGATCGCACTGGCCGGCGAGATCTACTACGCCGCGACCCCGCAGGAGCGGGAGTCCCTGGCCGAGGACGCGGTGGCGATGTCGCAGCGCCTCGGCGAACCCCGCCTGCGGCTGTGGTGCTGCCTGACTGCGGCGACCACGATCTGGCGCGGCGCCAACGCCGAGCGCCGCCACCAGCTCCTCGACGAGGCGTGCGCCCTGGCCCGCGAGCTCGACGACCAGGCCGCACTCTCCACGGCCCTGACCCTGCGGGTCGTCGCGGACTGCGAGCTGGGCCGCCTCGAGCTCATGGACGCCGGGGTGCGCGAGGCGCGCGCCCAGGCCGAGCGGCAGCGCCACTTCTACGCCGAGCTGGTCCTGGACGGCCTGGAGATCCCGTGGCTGGCGCTGCGGGGCGACTTCGCCGGCGCCGACGAGCGGCTCGACCACCTCGCCGGCCTCCGCGAGCGGGTGCAGCACGCGATGTACGACCACACGGTGGCGGGGTCGCTGGCGATGAAGCTGATGTGGACCGGTGACTACGAGCAGCTGGCGCAGATCTTGACCCTGATCGACCAGAACAGTCCCCTGCCCGTGCAGACGTTCGTCTCCGCGATCCTGTGCCGGATGGGCCGCTTCGACGAGGCCAGGGACTACCTCTCCACCAGCGAGGGCGAGCACCACCTCGACACGTGGTTCTCGCCGCTGATGTGGGCGATGTCGGCGGAGTCCGGGCTCCATCTCCGGGAGCCCGGACTCGCGGCCCCGGCGTACACCCACCTGGCCGAGCTGGCCGGCCGGCCCGCCAGCACCGGGTCCGTCGCGGCCATCGGGCCCGTGGACGCGTTCCTGGCGATGGCCGCCGAGGCGACCGGGCGGCGAGAGCTCGCCACCCGGCACGCCGAGGACGCGCTGCGCCTGTGCGAGCGTTGGGAGATCCCGGTCTTCGCCGCGTGGTTCGCCGAGGTCCGGGCGGCCCACGGGTTCTGAGCCGACCCGGCTCGAGGGGTCAGGCGGCCCCGGAGAGGTGCCGGGTCGCCCGGGCCTCGAGGCGCTCGAACCGGCCCCGGGTCAACCGGAGCAGCAGCGCGAACGGGAAGCCGAACTCGGCCAGGACGCCGCGGAGCTCGGCCTCGGGCATCTGGTGGGCGACCCAGGGCAGCATCCTGAGCAGCGCGGAGAGGCTCTGGCCCTTGGTGAAGTTCTCCTTGGCCATGTCGTCCCACTGCTGCTGGGTGAGGTGCTTCTGCACCATCGTCATCGCGTCGGTCTCCTCGTGGCGCAGGTGCGCGGCGAGGCAGTCCCGGGCTGCGGCCAGGCTGTCCGCGAGCCGGCGTACGACGTCCTCGTCGCTGGTGCTCACCACCTCCTCGAACCCGGCCGCGCACTCGGCCAGGATCGGGTCGATCAGCGCGTGCTCGGCCTCCATGTCGGCGAGGGTGGCCCGCTCGCCGGGGTCGGCGTACTCCAGCAGGAGGGGCCACAGCCCGGCGTCCTCGCCGGAGTGGTGGTGGTGCAGGTTGGCGCTGAACAGCTGCCAGCGCTCGGCCAGCGCGCGCCAGGCATCGCGGTCCTCCAGCGGCGTCACCGGGGCCGCGTCGGCGAACATCGCGAGGTCGCGGCGGAACGCGAAGTGCATCACGTACATCATCCGCACGTCGACGGGGCCGGGCGGCGCCGCCTCCTGGCGCGGCAGCAGGTACTGGTCGGGATGGGCGGTAGCCATGTCCATCGTGGTCCTCTCGGTCAGCACGCTCCCTGCGCGCTCTGGGAGCACCTTGCGCCGCGCCGCTTGAGGGTCACTTGCGGCTGACTTGCACCGGCCACCGGTCGGTCGACCCGGTCCGGGCGCTCACCACCCGGGCGGGGTGCGGTCGCGCCAGGGCATGGCCGCCTCGACCTGCGCGGAGAGGGACAGCAGCGTCGCCTCGTCACCGGGGCGGGTCGCGAGCATCACCCCGACCGGCAGTCCGTCGGGGGTCTGGTGGGTGGGCAGCGAGATCGCCGGGCTGCCGGTGACGTTCCACATCGAGGTGTACGGCGTGAACCGCTTCTGCGCCTCGAAGTCGCCCGCCGGGTCCTCGTCGTCGCGGATCGCCCCGACGGGCAGGGGCGGGACCGCGAGGGTCGGGGTGAGCACCGCGTCGTACGCCGAGACCGCGGCCAGCGTGCCCGCGGCGACCCGGCGCAGCTCCCCGATCGCGAGCCCGAACTCGGGGCCGCTCACCTCCGTGCCGCGGCCGGCGAGCCAGCGGGTCAACGGGCGCAGGCTCGCCCGGGCCTCCTGCGGCAGGTTGACCACCGAGAGCGCGGTGAGCACGGCCCAGCAGGTCTCGAAGACCGGCACCGCGGCCCGCGGCAGCGGCACGCCGATGTCGACGACCTCGTGCCCGGCCGACTCGAGCAGCCGGCTCGCGTCCTCCCACGCCGCGAGGCACTCCGCGTCCACCGCGGTGTCCGCGATCACCGGCGCGCTGAACCGGGCGATCCGCAACCGGCCCGGCTCGCGGTCGCACGCCGCCAGGAACGACTCGGTTCCCTCGGGTGCCCAGAACGGGTCCCCCACCGCGCGGCCGGCCATCACGTCGAGCAGCGCGGCGGCGTCGCGGACGGTGCGGGCCAGCGACCCGTTGGTGGCCAGGCCGACGGGGTCGCCGTACATCGGCGCTCCGGAGATCCGCCCCCGCGTGGGCTTGAGGCCGACGATCCCGCAGCAGCTCGCGGGGATCCGGACCGAGCCGCCGCCGTCGGAGCCCTGGGCCAGCGGCACCAGTCCGCCGGACACCGCGGCCGCCGCACCGCCGCTGGAGCCGCCCGCCATCCGGGTGGTGTCCCACGGGGTCACCGCCGGGGGCGCCCCCTCGGGCTCGGTGTAGCAGGGCGAGCCGAACTCCGGTGTGCTCGTCTTGCCCAGGCTGACCAGTCCCGCGGCCTCGATCCGCCGGACCACCTCGTCGTCGAAGTCGGGGACGTGGTCGGCGAAGATCGGTGAGCCGAAGCTGCTGCGGACCCCGTTGGTGGCGTTGAGGTCCTTGATCGCAGTGGGTACGCCGGCCAGCGGACCGTCCCCGACGGGGCGCGCGGACCGTGCCCGGTCGGCGGTGACGGTCACGAAGGCGCCCAGCCGCTCGGAGTGCTTCTCGATGCGGGCGAGGTGGTGCTCGACCAGCTCCGCCGTGGAGGTCTCCCCCGCCCGGATCGCGGCGCCCTGCTCCAGTGCAGTGAGGTCGTGCAGCTCGGTCATGGCCGCGACGCTACCGCCCTGCGGCGCAGTGCCCAGGCGTCCGGCTCAGGCGCCGTGGCGCCGCAGGCCGAAGGTGAGGCTGTCGCGCAGCGCCCGCCAGGACGCCTCGATCACGTTGGGCCCGACGCCGACCGTGACCCACGACCCGACCCCGTCCGTGGTCTCGATCAGGACCCGGGTGATCGCGTCGGTGCCGTGGCCCTGGTCGAGGATGCGCACCTTGTAGTCGATCAGCTCGAACTTCACCACCTCTGGGTAGAGCTGCTCGATCGCCTGCCGCAGCGCGTGGTCCAGTGCGTTGACCGGGCCGTTGCCCTCGCCGGTGGTGACGATCCGGGCGCCGCCGGCGCGCAGCTTCACCGTGGCCTCGGAGACCGCCTCGTCGCCGGGGCGGGTCTCGGTGATCACCCGCCACGACTCGGTGTCGAAGTACGACGGACGGGCGCCCTCGACCTCCTCGACCAGGAGCAGCTCGAAGGACGCGTCCGCGGCCTCGAAGGTGTAGCCGCGGGCCTCCAGCTCCTTGACCCGGGCGGTCACCCGCTTGACCAGCTCGGGGTCGAGCTCGAAGCCCAGCTCGCGGCCCTTGAGCTCGATCGAGGCGCGCCCGGCCATGTCCGAGACGAGCAGTCTCATGTCGTTGCCGACCCCCGCGGGGTCCATGTGCTGGTAGAGGTCCGGGTCGACCTTGATCGCGCTGGCGTGCAGGCCGGCCTTGTGCGCGAACGCGGACGTCCCGACGTAGGGCTGCCGCGACGCCGGCGGGAAGTTGGTCACGTCGGCGACGGTGTGCGCGATCCGGGTGGCCTCGCGCAGCATCCCCTCGGGCAGGACCTGCCGGCCCAGCTTGAGCTCGAGGTTCGCCACGACGGTGACGAGGTCGGCGTTGCCGGTGCGCTCGCCGTACCCGTTGAGGGTGCCCTGCACGTGCGTGGCCCCCGCTCCCACCGCGGCGAGGCTGTTCGCGACCGCGCAGCCGGTGTCGTTGTGGCAGTGGATCCCGACCCGGACCCCGGTGGTCTCGACGACGTCGCCGACCACGTCGGCGACCCATTCGGGCAGCATCCCGCCGTTGGTGTCGCACAGCGCGGCGACGTCGGCGCCCGCCTCGGCGGCCGTCCGCAGGACCTCGAGCGCGTAGGCCCGGTTGGCCCGGTAGCCGTCGAAGAAGTGCTCGGCGTCGAGGAAGACCCGCTGGCCCTCGGCGCGCAGGTGGGACACCGTGTCGCGCACCATCGCGAGGTTCTCCTCGAGCGTCGTACGCAGGGCGAGCTCGACGTGGCGGTCGTGGGACTTCGCCACCAGCGTCACCACGCCGGCGCCGGAGTCACGCAGCGCGGCGACCAGCGGGTCGTCGGCCGCCCTGGTCCCGGCCCGGCGGGTGGCGCCGAACGCCGCCAGCTCCGCGTGCTGGAGGTCGAGCTCGGTGCGGGCCCGCCGGAAGAACTCGGTGTCCTTGGGGTTCGAGCCGGGCCAGCCGCCCTCGATGAACCCCACGCCCAGCCGGTCGATCTGTCGCGCGATCGCCAGCTTGTCGGCCACCGAGAGGTTGAGGCCCTCCTGCTGCGCGCCGTCGCGCAGGGTGGTGTCGTAGACGTGGAACAGGTCGCTGGTCATGGTGGTGGCCTTCTCGTGGGGCAGTTGCTGGTGAGCTCGTGCCGGCACCCGGAACGCAAAAGACCTCCTGTGGGGAACAGGAGGTCGGCGCGGCGGGTCCTGGCTGGTCCAGGAGCCGTCGCGCTAGGCGATGATGATGCGGTGCAGCACGCGGCCGAGTCTGCCACATGCTCTCCGGGGGCCCCGGCCCTGCGGGCACCCCGGTGACCGGACCGGCTCAGCGGACCATCATCCGGTTGACCGCGGCGCGGCCGGCGCCGTACCGGTTGACCAGCTGCACCCGGTAGCAGGTGGAACCGGTCGCCTCCGCGCGCGGGTCCCGCCACACCCCGGCAGCGGCGGAGGCGTACGTCGTGCTGGCGTTCGGCGGGACGGCGCCGCAACGCTCGGCGGTCCAGGACCGGATCAGGACCCGGGTGCCCCAGGGGATCGAGGCGGGGCGCGCCCAGGTCACGGTGACGGGGGTGTGGGCTCCCCCGGTGACGGCGACCCGGGCCAGCGGCGCGGGCAGTGGGTCGATCGGGCAGTAGCCGTTGGGGGCCCAGGCACGGCCGCCGTAGATCCTCACGAACCGGCCGACCAGGGCACCGTCGATCGTGCGGCACTTGTAGAAGCCGGGCATGCTCGCCGGCAGCACCCCGCAACCGTCCACGTCGAGCACCGGGGACATCAGCGAGCACGGGGCGGAGGTGTGCTCGAAGCCGAGCACGTGACCGAGCTCGTGGGCGAAGATCCCCATCACCTGCACCCGGCTGTAGGCGTCCAGCGAGCTGACGCGGTTGTAGGTGGAGCTGAGCTGGACCCTGGCGCGCTTGGTCCGGCCGACGGTCGCCATCCCCGCGGCGCCGCCGATGTTGGCCATCGAGATCCGCAGCTTGGCCTTGCGGGGCTTGGCCGCGCGGACGAACTTGATGCCGCCGCCGCTGGCGTTCCACTTCGCGATCGCGGTGGACAGGCTCCAGTCCCACTTCGCGGGGACCGACTCGGTGTAGAGGATCCTGCGGCCGTTCCAGGCGAACGGCGCGCGGCGGGCGCGGCCGGCGGCGTGGGCGTGGGCGGTGTCCCCGTGGAAGCTCAGGGTGCGGCGCTCCTTGGCCGGCTTCGCGGGCTTGGCGGCGGGCTTCGCGGCCGCGGCGGCCTTGGTCACCACGGCGCTGGCCGGCGTCACGGCCACGACAGCGGGAGCCGCGACGAGCGCGAGCACCAGCGCCACCAGCAGGGCTGCTGGTCGCATCGACGAGGACTTCTGGGTGGGCACGTGCCAATAGTGCGACAAGCGCGCTACCGGCCCAATAGTACCGATTTTGCGCACTAGACCAGGGTGAGAATGTTCGAGTCGTTCCTTGTGCAGCGGCCCGAATGCTGCTGTAGGGCGGCTCGCTCAGCCCCAGGGCGCGGCCAGGGATGGCGCCCAGTTGGGGCCGTCACCGAGCAGCAGGCCGACCAGTACGGCGGTCCCGAGCAGGCACGCCCCCGCGACGACCCAGCCGCCGAACTCCGAGCGGCTCGTGCGTCGCACCAGACCGCGGGTCGTCTCGCGCACCCGGCCCGAGCCCGGTCCCCACCACAGGGCGGGCGCGAACCCGATGCCGGCGAGGAGCAGCCCCACCGCCGCGGGCTGACCGAAGAGGTAGCCGAGGGAGAGCATCGCCAGTGCGGTCAGTCCGGCCCCGGCGATCAGCGACACCGTCCCGAAGGAGGCGAGCAGCAGGTAGCCCGGGGTGGACACGGCAGTCGTCGGGACGTCGTACCAGCGCGGCCGGCCACGGATCAGCCGTCGCCGTCCGTGCCGCTGGCGCGCCACCGAGGCGGTGCGCAGGCCCAGCACCACGAGGGTCACCAGCGCCGTACCGAGATAGGGGGCGTAGGCCACCAGGGCACCGCTCAGGGCGCCGAGCCCCACCAGCTGCAGCAGCTGCTGGGGACGGCTGCTCTCGCGCGGCGTCGGGGCGAGCCAGGGTGCGGGACCCGGTTGGACCTGTTCCCGGAACTGGTCGCGACCCTGGTCGCGGGCCGGCGGCGAGACCGGAGCCGGCTCGGTGACCGCCTCCGAGGGCTGCGCGGGCACCGGAACCACGGGTGACGGGGCTGCGGGCGGGTCTGCGGGTGCCGGGTCCGGGGGCAGCACCCGGGTCGCGGGCGCAGGATCCGCCGCCGGCGACGCCGGACCGGCCGGTGCGGCCCGTGCAGCCGGCGCGAACGGCATCGTCCACAGCTCGGGGGCGGGGGCGGGACGCGCGGCCATGCGCGCGACGTGCTGGAGCTCGCGCACCGTCGAGCGCAGCTCGGCGACCGTCGGCCGCTGCAGGGGCTCGGGTGAGAGGCCGGCGCGGAGCAGCTCGGCGATCGGGTCGGGCACCCCCTGCAGGTTGTGCTCGCCGCGCCGTACCCGGTCCATCACCGCCATCGCCGGGCCGGTGCCGTACGGCGGCCGGCCGGTGGCCGCGTAGGCGACGGTCGCCGCCCACGCGTGCACGTCCGCGGCGGGAGTGGCCTCGTCGCCGTAGAGGATCTCGGGAGCGAGGTAGCCGGGCGTGCCGAGCAGCCACCCGGCCTGGGTGAACCGCGCGTCGTCGGCCAGGCGGGCGAGGCCGAAGTCGATCAGGACCGGGGAGCGACCCTCCATCAGCACGTTGGTGGGCTTCACGTCGCGGTGCAGCACGCCCACCCGGTGGACCGCCTCCAGCGCCTCGGCCAGCCCGTCGGCGAAGTGCAGCAGGTCGGCGCCCTCGACCGGCCCCTCCTCCACCACGTGGTGGTAGAGCGAGAGCCCCGGCACGTAGCGGGTGACCACGAAGGGCACCGGGCCGTGCGGGTCGGCGTCGAGGATCTCCGCGATCCGCGGGCTGATGATCCGGCGCAGCGAGCTGACCTCCCTGGCCAGCCGCCCACGGGCCTCCACGTCGCCGACCACGTGGGGTCGCAGCACCTTGAGCGCCACCCGGCGGCCGTCCGGCGCCAGGGCGAGGTGGACCACACCCATCCCGCCCTCGCCGATCAGTGCCAGCAGTCGGTAGTCGCCGACGCGCGCCTGTTCGGGCGGGGGCGTGGGCAGGTTCGTCACCGGCCCAACGGTAGTCGGGCCATCAGCAGACCCGGTGCATCCACCCGAACGCGTCGTCGGCGCGGCCGTACTGGATGTCGACCAGGTCCTGGCGGATCTCCTTGGTCAGCGGGCCGGCCTCGGTGGAGCCGCCGACCTCGCCGCCGGCCCACTTCAAGGTGCCGACGGGGGTGACCACCGCAGCGGTGCCGCAGGCGAAGACCTCGGTGATCTCGCCGCTCGCGACGCCCTCGCGCCACTCGTCGATCGAGAACTTCCGCTCCTCGACCCGGTAGCCCTTCTTCGTGGCCAGGTCGATGATCGCGGAGCGGGTGATCCCCTCCAGGATGGTCCCGGTCTCGGGGGTGACGATGTGCCCGTCCTTGAAGACGAAGTACATGTTCATCCCGCCGAGCTCCTCGACGTACTTGCCCTCGGCGACGTCGAGGAAGACCACCTGGTCGCAGCCGTGACCGATCGCCTCCTGCTGCGCCACCAGGGAGCTGGCGTAGTTGCCGCCCGTCTTCGCCGCACCCATGCCACCGCGCCCGGCGCGGGTGTACTCCTCGGTCAGCCACAGCCTGAGCGGGGTGAGCCCGCCCGTGAAGTAGGACCCCGCAGGCGACGCGATCACCATGAACGTGGCGTGCTGGGCCGGCCGCACCCCGAGGAACACCTCCGAGGCGATCATGAACGGGCGCAGGTAGAGGCTCTTCTCCCCCTCCGGCGACGGGACCCAGCGGTGGTCCACCCGCACCAGGGCGTCGACCGCCTGCACGAAGTCCTCGGGGTCCAGGACCGGGAGCGCCAGCCGCTGCGAGGACCGCGCCATCCGCTTCGCGTTCTCCTCGGGCCGGAAGGTCCAGATCGACCCGTCCGCGTGCCGGTAGGCCTTCATCCCCTCGAAGATCTCCTGCGCGTAGTGCAGCACCGCGGAGGCCGGGTCGATGCTCAGCGGCCCGTACTTCGTGATCCGGGCGTCGTGCCACCCCTGCTCGCTCGTCCACTCGAGGCTGAGCATGTGGTCGGTGAAGTAGGTGCCGAACCCGGGGTCGGCGAGGATCTCGGCGACCTCGGAGTCGTTGCGCGGTGCGTCCGAGACGGTGGTGGTGATGTCGAGCGTCATAAGGGCACGCTATCTCTCGTCGATGTGGGTTTCGGAGTCACTCTCGGTGGCGCAACGGGGCCGGAACCACCACGGGGTCGGCTCCGGTCGTGCCGCCCAGCACCCCCTCAGTCGCTTGGCGGCCCGCGTCGCTCGGACTTCCCTGCCGTTCCCGGCCTGGTCTTCTCGCGCCGCGCGTCGCTTTTACGCTCCCTGTCGGGGGCCCTGGCCGTCCCGCCCGGAGCCGGGTTCGGCGGGTCCGGCACCGGGCCGCCGGGGCCGGGGCCGGGCAGCCCCGGTGACGAAGGGCCGGCGTTACCCAGCGACGCGGGCGGCCACGGAGTCGCCGATCTCCGAGGTGCTGCCGCGCTCGCCGCCCTCGCGAGCGGCCAGGTCGGCCACGACCGCGTCCTCGACCTTGGCGGCTGCGTCCTCGAGGCCGAGGTGGTCGAGCATCAGGGCCACCGACAGGATCGCTGCCGTGGGGTCGGCCTTCTGCTGGCCCGCGATGTCGGGGGCCGAGCCGTGGACCGGCTCGAACATCGACGGAGCGGTCCGGTCGGGGTTGACGTTGCCGCTGGCCGCGAGGCCGATACCACCGGTGACGGCCGCCGCGAGGTCGGTGATGATGTCGCCGAACAGGTTGTCGGTGACGATCACGTCGAACCGGGCGGGGTCGGTGACCATGAAGATCATCGCGGCGTCGATGTGCATGTAGTCCACCGTGACCTCGGGGTACTCCGCGGCCACGCTCTGCACGAGCCGCCACCAGACCTGGCCCGCGTTGACGAGCACGTTGGTCTTGTGGACCAGAGTCAGCTTGCCGCGGCGCTTCTGGGCCCGGCGGAAGGCGTCGCGCACCACGCGCTCGACCCCGAAGGCGGTGTTCACCGACACCTCGGTGGCGATCTCGTGCGGCGTACCGGCGCGGAGGACACCGCCGTTGCCCGTGTAGGGGCCTTCGGTGCCCTCCCGCACGACGACGAAGTCGACGTCCCCGGGGGCGGCGAGGGGTGAGGCCGCACCGGGGAAGATCCGGTTGGGTCGCAGGTTCACGTAGTGGTCCAGCGCGAACCGCAGCTTGAGGAGCAGGCCGCGCTCGAGGAGCCCGGCCGGCAGCTTCGGGTCGTTGGGCTTGCCACCGATGGCGCCGAGGAGGATCACGTCGTGCTGGCGGATCTCCTCGAGCACCGAGTCCGGGAGCACCTCGCCGGTCGCGAGGTAGTGCTCCGCGCCGAGCTCGTAGCGGGTGGGCTCGAACTTGACGCCGGTCGAGGTGGCCTCGAGGACCTTGAGGGCCTCTGCGGTCACCTCGGAACCGATCCCGTCACCGGGGATGACGGCAAGCTTCACAGACTCGTTCGTGGGGGGCATGGACCAGATGCTAGTGGACCTGCATCAGTTGTCGTCCGGGCGCTGTCCCCCGTTGTCACGCAGGTCGAGCGCGGCCTGGAGGGCCTGCCTGCTCCACGAGCTGTCCGGGTTGTTCCTGGCCGGTCCCCACTCGGGGTACATGTCGTACATCGTGCTTCTCCTGGAGTTGAGTCAGTCTTGAAAAGAGGACTCCGGGAGGAGAGGAACCGCTCGACGCCGATGGATCACAAGGGCGGATGCGGTTCGCGAGAAATCAGGGGTGGGACTTCTGTGTCTCGCTCGCGGAGGGGTTGAGAGGCCTGTCGGCGGGTACGCCGAACTCCGCGGCGAGGTGGCCTATCGAATCGAGGCCCCGCCACGGCGGCAAATAAGTACGAAGTTCCTCCGCATGATGTGCGCAAGCCTACGCCTGCCTCCCAGCCGTTCGAAGCCGGGGACACGCCGCATCTCGCGATTCGAGACGACCGTCTCGTCGTTGGGATGGCCCGAGGGATTTGCGAGACTCGGGGCATGAGTGCTCCGCCTGAGGTCCCCGAGATCGTGTCCCGGGCGTTCGCGGTCTCGCGCCGAGCCGGCTACGTGTCCTTCTGCCGCAACGAGACCGGGCGGCTGCTGGCGACCCTGGCCGCCACGCGGACCGGGACGATGGCCGAGTTCGGCACCGGCGCCGGCGTCGGCACCGCCTGGCTGCGCTCCGGCGTACGCCCCGGCACGCAGATCATCTCCGCCGAGGTGGACTCGGACCTCGCCGTCGCCGCGCAGGAGATCTTCCAGGACGACCCGCAGGTCGAGGTGCTCGCCGCCGACTGGTCGACACTGCGCAACAAGGGGCCGTACTCGCTGCTGTTCCTGGACCCCTCGGTCCCCGAGGACGCCGACGTCGACGTGGTGGCCGACCTCGTCGAGCCCGGCGGCATCGTCGTGCTCGACGACTTCGCCCCCTGCCAGATGTGGCCGCCGATCACCGACGGCCGCGTCGACATGCTCCGCGAGAACTGGCTCCTCGACGAGCGCTTCGCCGCCGTCGAGGTGATGGTCGCCCCCGACGCCAGCGCCCTGATCGCCACCCGCCGCTAGTCACACCTCAGGGCGCCGAGCGGGCAGCTTCGTCTCGTCGAGCTCGACGATGCAGCGCGGCAGCATCACCTGGACCAGCGGACCGATCGCGAGGGTGTAGAGCACCGTGCCGACGCCCACGACTCCACCGAGGGCCCAGCCGACCGCGACCACCACGACCTCGAGGCAGGTGCGCACCACCCCGATGGGCATGCCGGTCCGCCGGTGCAGGCCGGTCATCAGCCCGTCCCGGGGACCGGGGCCGAACTGCGAGCCGATGTAGACGGCCGTGGCCAGCGCGTTCAGCACCACCCCTGCCACCATCAGCGCGGCGCGCTCCCAGAGCACGTCGGGGGTGTCCAGCACCTTGATGGTCGCGTCCGCGACGAGCCCGACGACCAGGGAGTTCGCGATCGTGCCCAGCCCCGGGGGCTCGCGCAGCGGGATCCACAGCAGGAGCACGACCAGGCTCATCACGATGACGGCGGTGCCGATGCTGATCGGCAGGTGCTCGGCCATCCCCTGGTGCAGCACGTCCCAGGACGCGTTGCCCAGCGTCGCCTGGATCAGCATCGCCAGGGTGATGCCGTAGAGCACCAGCCCGAGGGTGAGCTGCACCAACCGCCGCGGGAGCCGGCCGGCCCGGAGCTGGGCGACCGGCCCGAGGCGGGCCAGGTCGCGCACCCGACGGGGCACCGCCTCGCCCAGGGACTCGAGAGGGGGCTGGCTGGTCATTACCTCATTGGATCGCGAAGTGGTCTGGTCGCAAATAGCCAATGCTGATTCACTGGTCTGCATGTCCCGCCTGATCTCGGCCCCCCGGATCGCCACCCTCCTCGGCGACTTCGACCGCTCCCCCGCCTACCGGGGCCTCGCCGAGGGACTGCGGGTGCTGATCACCGACGGCCGGGTCCCGGTCGGCGTACGACTTCCCAGCGAGCGCGACCTGACCGGGGCGCTCGAGGTCAGCCGGACCACGGTGACCCGCGCCTACGCGCAGCTGCGCGAGCACGGGTACCTGGTCTCGCGCCAGGGGTCCGGGAGCGTGGCCAGCCTCCCGGCGACCCGCGGGCACCGTGGCGACCACCTGCTGCCGCCGGGAGACCTCCCCGAGGACAAGATCGACCTCACCTGCGCCGCGCCGCTGCCCGGTCCGGGGGTGCTCGCCGCCTACGAGCGTGCGGTCGCGGAGCTGCCGGCGTACCTCGCGGGGACGGGCTACTACCCCTCCGGGCTGCCGGCGCTGCGCGAGGCCGTCGCGTCGTCGTACGCCGCACGGGGGCTGCCCACCAGCCCCGACCAGATCATGGTCGTGCCGGGGGCCATGGCCGGTGTCGCGATCTCGGCGCGGGCCCTGCTCGGTATGGGTGACCGCGCCGTCACCGAGAGCCCGACCTACCCCAACGCGATCGCGACGCTGACCCACTCGGGGGCGCGGATCGTCGGCGTCGACCTGCCGCGCGACGAGACCGACACCGACGCCCTGACCACGACCCTGCGCCAGGTGGCTCCTCGGGTCGCCTACCTGATCCCCGACTTCCACAACCCGACCGGCTCGCTGATGGGCCCCACCGGGCGGGCCGCGGTCGCCCGGACCCTTGCGCGGACCCGCACCACCCCGATCATCGACGAGTCGATGGTGTTGCTCTCCCTGGACGGCCAGGAGATGCCGCCGCCGTTCGCGTCGTACCTCGAGGACACCGTGAGCGTGGGCAGCCTGAGCAAGCCGTTCTGGGGCGGCCTGCGGATCGGCTGGATCCGGGTGCCGCCTGCGCGGATGGACGCGTTCTTCCGTGCCCGGCTGACGCTGGACCTCGGGGCTCCCCTGCTCGAGCAGCTCGTGGCGACCGATCTCCTGCGCGACGGCGAGGACCTGCTCGCCCACCGGCGCGAGCAGCTCCGCGCCTCCAGGGAAGCCGCCCTGGTCGCCGTCGGCCAGCACCTGCCCGACTGGCGGCCCACGCGGCCGACCGGGGGCCTGAACCTGTGGTGCGAGCTCCCGGACGCGCTCTCCACGGCGCTGGTGCCCCGCGCCGAGCAGCGCGACGTCCTCCTCGCCTCCGGGCCCAGCTTCGCGCCGGAGGGAGGCCTCGACCGGTTCGTCCGGCTCCCCTACACCCAACCGGCGCACGTGCTGGTCGACGCGATCGCCCGGTTGGGCCTGGCCTGGCGCGAGACCGTGGCCGACCCCGGCTTCACCCCCCGCCTGGCCCCGAACCTGGTGGCCTGACCGGGACGTTCGTGCCCGCTCGGCGAACTACTCGGAGAGGTCGACCCCGCGAACCATGTCGGCCGAGATGGAGGTGCGGATGTCCTCGAGCACCTCGGCGGTGACGGCGGAGTCGACGGAGAGTGCGACGAGGGCCTGGCCGCCCTTCTCGGCGCGGGAGACCTGCATGCCGGCGATGTTCACCCCGGCCTCGCCGAGGATGCGGCCCAGGGTGCCCACCATGCCGGGCCGGTCCCGGTAGGTGAGGAAGGCGAGGTGCTCGGTGGGCTCGAGGTCGACCACGAAGTCGTTGACCTCGACGAGGCGCTCGCGCTGGCCGATCCCGATCAGGGTGCCGGAGACCGAGACCTGCGACCCGTCGACCAGGGTGCCGCGCAGGGTGATCAGGTTGCGGTGGTCGGGGCTCTCGGAGTCGGTGATGAGCCGGACCTCGGTGCCGCGCTCGGCGGCGAGCAGAGGTGCGTTCACGTAGGAGACGTCGTGCTCCACCACCTCGCCGAAGACGCCCTTGAGCGCGGCGAGCTCGAAGACCTTGACGTCGTGGTCGGCGATCTCGCCGCGGACCTCGACGTCGATCTGCTGGGCGACCTCGCCCGCGAGGGCGGTGAAGATCCGGCCGAGCTTCTCCACCAGCGGGATCCCGGGGCGCACGTCCTCGGCGATCAGGCCGCCCTGCACGTTGACCGCGTCCGGCACCAGCTCGCCGGACAGGGCGAGGCGGACAGACCTCGCCGCGGCCAGGCCGGCCTTCTCCTGCGCCTCCGCGGTGGAGGCACCGAGGTGCGGTGTCGCCACGACGTTGTCCAGCTCGAACAGGGGCGAGTCGGTGCACGGCTCCTGGGCGAAGACATCGAGGCCGGCGGCCGCGATCCGGCCGGTCTTGAGGGCGTCGTACAGCGACTTCTCCTCGACGATCCCGCCCCGCGCAGCGTTGACCAGCACCAGGCCTGGTCGGGCCAGCGCGAACTGCTCCGCGCCGATCAGGCCGATCGTCTCGGGGGTGCGGGGCAGGTGCACGCTGATGAAGTCCGACTCGGTCATCAGCTCCTCGAGGGTGACCATCCGTACGCCCATCTGGGCCGCGCGCCCGGGCTGCACGAACGGGTCGTAGGCGATCACGTCCATGCCGAACGCGGCCAGCCGGTGCGCCACGAGTACGCCGATCCGGCCCAGGCCCACGATGCCCAGGGTCTTCTCGAACAGCTCGGTGCCGGTGAAGTTGCTGCGCTTCCACTCCCCCCGGGTCAGCGCGGCGTGCGCCGGGCTGATGTGCCGGGCGGCGGCCAGCATCAGCGCGACCGCCAGCTCCGCGGCGCTGGTGATGTTGGCGGTCGGGGCGTTGACCACCATCACGCCGTTCTGGGTCGCGGTCCGCACGTCGATGTTGTCCAGGCCGACCCCGGCACGTGCCACCACGCTGAGCCGCCGCGCCGCACCCAGTGCCTCGGCGTCGACCCGGGTCGCGGAGCGCACCAGGATCGCGTCGGCGTCCACGATCGCCGCCAGCAGCTCGGCGCGGTCGGCGCCGTCGCAGTGCCGGATCTCGAAGTCGGGACCCAGGGCGGCCACCGTGGCCGGGCTGAGCTCCTCGGCGATGAGTACGACGGGCCGCGGACGGGTGTGGGTCACAGGGTTGGTCCTCGCATGGTGGACGGGATGCGTGGCCCGAGAGCCGCGGAGCACGGTGCCGTGCGGAGCCTCAACCCTACCTGCTGAGCCGTGCCCTCGAGCTCAGACCGGGCACCCGTCGGGACCGCAGATCTCGCCGTCGGTCGCCGCGGCGCCCACGTGCTCCAGCGTGGGGTGGGACTCGCTCCAGGCACGCTCCAGCACCTCGAGGAACGTGTCGGCGGGCTGGGCGCCGGAGACGCCGTACTTGCGGTCCACGACGAAGAACGGGACCCCGGTTGCGCCCAGGGAGGCTGCCTCCCGGACGTCGGCCTCGACCGCGTCGGCGTACTCCGCGCCGGCGAGCACGTCCTCGACCCGGGCGGGGTCCAGACCCGCCTGCTGCGTGACGTGGCGCAGGACCTCCGGGTCGGCCACGTTCTCCGCCCGCAGGAAGTACGCCGCGAGCAGCTCCTCCTTGAGCACCGACTGCAGTGCCGGCCCCCCGGCGTCGAGCGCGAGGTGGAGCAACCGGTGGGCATCGACGGTGTTCGCGCGCTGGGCCTCGGAGAGCCGGAAGATCAGCCCCTCCTCGGCGGCGACCGCCTCCACCTGCTCCAGCATCCGGCGACCGGCCTCCGGCCCGCCGCCGTACTTGTCGCCGAGGTGCTCCGCGACCGTCTGGTCGGGGATCCGCGGCGAGGAGGGGTCGAGCTCGAAGGAGCGGTAGACCACCTCGACCTCGTCGCGGTGCTCGAACCGCGACAGCGCCGTCTCCAGCCGCCGCTTTCCGATGTAGCACCACGGGCACACGACGTCCGACCAGATCTCGATCCTCATGTGTCGCACAACCACGCCGCGGGGTCCCGTGTTCCCCCGTGTTCCCGCCGCCCCCGGCGCGCACCCCCGGGCTCCCCTGAGGCACCTCAGGGACGGTTCAGGGGTGAGTCCAGCAACCTCCCTGATGTGGCCGGACCCCGTCGGCGACGAGGCTCGGACCATGATCACGGTTGATTCCCTCACGAAGACCTACGGCCGCTTCACCGCCGTCGACGACGTCACGTTCACCGCCCGTCCCGGACGAGTGACCGGCTTCCTGGGCCCCAACGGGGCCGGCAAGTCCACCAGCATGCGGGTGATGGTCGGGTTGACCCCGCCCACCTCCGGCGACGTCCGCATCGACGGACGCCTGTACGCCGACCTGCCCAACCCGGGCCGCGAGATCGGGGTGCTCCTCGACGCGTCCGCGCAGCACGCCGGGCGCACCGGCCGCGAGATCCTCTCCATCGCCCAGCGCACCATGGGGATCCCCAAGGCGCGGGTCGAGGAGATGCTCGACCGGGTGAGCCTCACCGAGAGCGAGGCCGGCCGGCGGGTGCGCAACTACTCGCTCGGCATGCGCCAGCGGCTCGGGATCGCCACGGCGCTGATCGGGGACCCCCGCGTGCTGATCCTCGACGAGCCGGCCAACGGCCTCGACCCCGCAGGGATCCGCTGGATGCGCGACCTGCTGCGCAGCTACGCCGACCAGGGCGGCACGGTGCTGCTCTCCTCGCACCTCCTCCACGAGATCGAGGTCATCGCCGACGACCTGGTGCTGATCGGCAACGGCCGCATCGTCGCCCAGGGCACCAAGGCCGAGCTGCTGCAGGCGGCCGGGACCGTCGCGCGCAGCGCCTCGCCGGACCGGCTCGCACAGGCGCTGGAGGCCTGCGGCATCACGGCCGCCGCGTCGCCCGACGGGTCGGTGCGCACCAGCGCCGACGCCGCCCGGGTGGGCCAGGTCGCCCTGGCCGCCGGTATCGCCCTGACCGAGCTCCGGTCCGCCGACGGAGCAGGGCTCGAGGAGATGTTCCTCGAGCTCACCGCGCAGTCACAACGAGAAGGAGCAGCAGCATGAGGTCATTCCAGGAAACCGCCCGTCACGCCCTCGCCGACGCGGCGTCCCCGGATGCGGCCGCCCTGCCCGTCGAGCGCGGGGCGGCCCGGAGCGCCGCCACCCGGGCCGAGCCCGCTCCGATCCCGCTGGGCCGGGTCGTCGGGGTGGAGCTGCGCAAGATGTTCGACACCCGGTCGGGCTTCTGGCTGCTGGCGAGCATCGGCATCACGGCCCTGCTCGCCACCGGCGCGGTGATCTTGTTCGCTCCGGAGTCAGAGCTCACCTTCGAGACCTTCGCCAGCGCGATCGGCTTCCCGATGGCGGTGATCCTGCCGATGATCGCGATCTTGTCGGTGACCAGCGAGTGGAGCCAGCGCAGCGGGCTCACCACGTTCACGCTGGTTCCCCACCGCGGCCGCGTCATCTGGGCCAAGGCGATCTGTGCGGTGGGCGTCGGTGTCGCCTCCATGCTGGTCGCGCTCGTGGTGGGAGCACTGGGCAACGTGGTCGGCACGGCCATCACCGGCACGGAGACCGTCTGGAACGTCTCGGTGACCGAGTTCGCCCTGATCGTGCTGGCCAACGTCCTCGGCCTGCTGATCGGGTTCATGCTCGGGGTGCTGATCCGCAACTCGGCCGGCGCGATCGTGGCGTACTTCGTCTACTCCCTGGTGCTGCCCACGATCTTCGGGATGCTGGCCGCCTTCCAGCAGTGGTTCGCGGACCTGCAGGCCTGGGTGGACTTCAACTACTCCCAGACGGCGCTGTTCGACGGGACACCCTCGGGAGAGCAGTGGGCCCAGCTGGGCGTCTCCGGTGCGATCTGGCTGGCTGCTCCGCTCGCGGTGGGGCTCTGGCTGGTGCTGCGCTCGGAGGTGAAGTAGCCGACCCGCCCCCGAGGCGGTGGTCCTCCCCTCGTCGTGGCGGGCGGGGTGGAGGACCACTGCCTCGGTACTGTCGGTCGGGTGCGACGGATCCGTGACTACGTGTTCGTCCGGCACGGCCAGAACTGGAAGCTGCTGTTCCGGTTCGCGGCCGTGGGCGGCACCGGCGTCGTGGTGAACCTGCTGGTGGTGATCGCGTGCAACAAGCTCGGCGCCGATCCCGACCACGTGGCCGTCGACCTGCCCGGCACCGACTTCAACGTCCGCTGGTACCACGTCTACGCCACGCTCGCGTTCCTGGTCGCGAACCTGTGGAACTTCCAGCTCAATCGGCGGTGGACCTTCCGCAGCTCGGTGCACGCCAGCTGGCGCCGCGAGTACGTCCCCTTCCTGGTCGTGGGGCTGGCGGGCCTGCTGGCCAACCTCGGCCTGCTGACGCTGATGCTCCACCCCGGTTCGCCCCTCGCCCTGCCGAGCGGGATCTTCGACGACTCCAGCGGCTTCCGGACCCGGCTCTACTGGGCGCAGCTGATCGCGGTCGGCTTGGTCACGCCGCTGTCCTTCGTGCTGAACAAGGTGTGGACGTTCTCCTCCGTGCGTGGGCTCTCGCGTGAGGCCGCCCGGCGCCCCTGATCGTCGTCTCAGTCGGGCAGCAGCGACAGCGAGGGCGCCCGGGCGATCGAGGTGCAGCGCGAGTCCGCGGTCGCGTCCGGCCGGGGGTCCGGCACGGGGTGTGCCCGGCTCTCGTCCGCGCGCAGGAACACCGTGGCCCCGCAGATCCGCGCGACCGGGCGGTAGTGCTCCCTGATCGCCGCGCCGATCGAGCCGGGCGGAGGCGTCCGGCGTACGGGCGCGAAGCTGACCACCCAGGTCGGCGCCTCCGGCCCGGCCAGCAGCCGCTCGAGCCGGCGACCCCGGGGATCGAGGGTGCGGGCCGGGAGCGCCCAGAGATGGGGGTACGGCGAGTCCAGGCCCGCGGCGTAGTTGACGTTCGACTGCCCCGGGAGGGTGACGATGGTGTCCTGCGGCGCGGACACGTCGGCGATCGCCTCCCCCACGAGCTCCTGGGCGGTCCGGGGAGGCGACGTCAGCAATACCGCCCAGGCGATCACGGCGCTGATCCCCGCAGCCACGCCCAGGACACGGATGAAGGACCCCCGGGCCGCCACGATCCCGGTCAGGGCTGCGACCGGCACCACGGGCTGGATCAGGTAGTGCAGCCAGTAGCTGGTCCCCGCGGCCACGGAGAACACGTCGAAGGCGAGCACCGCCAGGAGCGCCAGCACGTAGGCGTCGCGATTGCGTCGCCGGACTCCCGCGACGACCACCCACACCGCGAGCAGCAGCAGCCCACTGAGCAGCGCCGCGGTGGTCATCGCGCCGAGCCGGTCCCAGGAGAACGCGGACTCCGACCCGACCCTGGACGCGGACGCCTCGGCGGCATCGAGGCGGAAGGGGTACATCGCGTAGAGGACCGGGCCCAGGCGGGTGCCGTGGGCCAGGGTCCAGGCGGCCACCACGGCACCGCCGGCGAGCGCGCCCGCCGCGAACGCAGCGGCGTGCCGCAGGGCGTCACCGGGGCGCAGCGAGCGCGAGAGCAGCCTCGCGAGCAGGGCGACCGCCACGAAGACGAACACGTCGGCGAGGTTCTGCTTGGTCAGGATCGCCGCGACCGCGAGCACCCCGCCCACGGCCTGGAGCAGCAGCCCGCGGCGCCCGCCCGTGACGAGACCGCGCACCACGCACCCGATGCCGGCGGCGACGAACGGCGCGGCCACCAGCTCCCCGTCGACCATGAACGACCAGTGCAGCGGGGTGCAGAGGAGCGCTGCCCCGGTCACCGCCGCCCACCGGGCAGCGCGGTTTCCCGCAACCGAATGGGCGATCCAGGCGACACAGGCCACGGTGAGCGCCGCGGCCAGGGCCCCGAGGAGGCGCAGGGCGAGCAGGCCCCCGAGCCGCTCGGCCAGGCCGTAGAGGGTGATCAGGACCGGTGGCCGGTCGACCCAGTAGCCGCCGTACAGCCCTCCGTCGGCGGCGTGGCCCCCCAGGCGCCACCCACCACCGACCAGCAGGAACCCGCCCTCGTCGGGCCAGGCCGGGAGGTCGAGGAGCGGGATCCGGAGCGCGATGGTGGCGACCACGGCACCGCCGACGACCCAGCGGGTGGCGCGGGCGCCGTCGCTGCGCACCTCGCCGGGTCCCATGCAGCACAGGTTGCCACGTGGGGATGAGCGAAAACCTGGTGTTCAGCGCCTCGCGGCGCCCGTCTCAGTCCCTGGCCCCGGCACCCGTGTCGACCCTCGGGTCGTCGTCCGTCCCGCCGCCAGCTGTCGCCGTCCGGGCGCGGGACCCTGCGGTCAGGGCACCGATGCCGACGCCGAGGCCGGTGACGACCAGCAGCAGCCCGGCGATGCGCCACCCCTGCAGGCCGGACTCGTAGCGCCGGACCTCGCGGTAGCTCGCGGCGGTGATGGGGCACCCGGACGCGTTGTCGACGAACCCCGAGGGCGGCGATCCCGGCGCGAGACAGGTCGGCTCGGGCTTGCGCAGGTCCTGCAGGGCGAACGACGCGATGCCGAGCACCACGAGGACTGCTGCCACCACGACAGCGGGAGTGCGAGACATCTGACGACCTCGTGCGGTGGTGCCCGAACAGGTCCGGGCGACGGCGGCTGGCGGCCCGAGCCAGGGCAGGCAGAGGCTACCGGTCGCCGCCCGATCCGGTCACGGCTGTTCACGTGTCAGATGGACCAGCCAGTCCCGCCCGGTGTCGATCAGGGCGTAGCGCCGCGCGCCGCCCCGTCCGTGCAGCACGAACACGAATCGCCGCTCGTCGCGGTCCTCGAGCTCCCACCAGCCCTCGTCGGCGATCCGCTTGTCGGCGTCGGTGTACGACGCGTGCCCGAGATCGTGATCCGCCACCGCCACGGCGAGCCGGTCCCGCCGTACGTCGTCGGGCAGCCCCTTGGGCACCGCCCACGACCGCAACACCCCGCCCTCCTCGAGCCGCAGGTCGAAGTGGTGGGTCGGCTTGTCGTGCTCGTGGAGCACGAAGACCGGGCGGTGGGTCATCTGGTGATTGTGGTGGGCGGGGGGACGGTTTCCCAGGTTATGAACCGGAACTGCCTCTTCACACACCGTGTGAGGTGTGTGAAGAGGCAGTCTGGGTTCATAACCTGGGAAACCGGGAACCCCGTCAGCGGCCGGCGGTGCCCTCGACGTAGTCCGAGTCGTGGCTCTTGACCCAGGCCATCAGCTTGCGAAGCTCGCGACCGGTCTCCTCGATCGGGTGCTGCTCGCCCTTGGCGCGCAACTCCTTGAACTCCTTGGCGCCGTTGTCCTGGTCGTCGATGAAGCGCTGCGCGAAGTTGCCGTTCTTGATGTCCTCGAGGACGGCCTGCATGTTCTCCTTCACGTGGGCGTCGATCACCCGGGGGCCGGAGACGTAGTCGCCGTACTCAGCGGTGTCGGAGACCGACCAGCGCTGCTTGGCGATGCCGCCTTCGTACATCAGGTCGACGATCAGCTTGAGCTCGTGGAGGCACTCGAAGTAGGCGACCTCGGGCTGGTAGCCGGCCTCGGTGAGGACCTCGAAGCCGTACTGCACCAGCTGGCTGGCGCCACCGCAGAGGACGGCCTGCTCACCGAACAGGTCGGTCTCGGTCTCCTCGGTGAAGGTGGTCTTGATGCCGCCGGCGCGGAGGCCGCCGATCGCCTTGGCGTAGGAGAGGGCGAGGTCCCAGGTCGTGCCGGACTCGTCCTTCTCCACCGCGACGAGCACGGGCACACCGCGGCCGTCGACGTACTCGCGACGCACGAGGTGACCGGGGCCCTTCGGGGCGACCATGAACACGTCGACGCCCTCGGGCGGGGTGATGTAGCCGAAGCGGATGTTGAAGCCGTGGCCGAAGACGAGGGTGTCTCCCGGCGCGATGTTCGGCTCGACGGACTCGGTGTAGAGCTTGCGCTGCACGTGGTCGGGGGCGAGGATCACGATCACGTCGGCCTCTTCGACCGCCTCGGCCGGGGTGAGCACCCGCAGGCCCTCGGCCTCCGCCTTGGCGCGGCTCTTGGAGCCCTCGGGCAGGCCGATGCGGACGTCGACACCGGAGTCGCGCAGCGACAGGGAGTGCGCGTGCCCCTGGCTGCCGTAGCCGAGCACGGCCACGTTCTTGCCCTGGATCAGGGACAGGTCAGCGTCGTCGTCGTAGAACATTTCAGCCACAGGGGCTCTCCTTCATCTCGTGAATCTTGTTGGCTTGGTGAGGGTTGTGGACGGCTCCGGGGCGGCAGGACGCTTGATGAGCGTCCATAACCCCGATTTACATGGGGTCAGCCCGGGATCGAGTACGCCGCAGGGACGGACACCGGGACCGGGCGCAGGGTGCGCTCGGAGATGGAGCGGCTGCCCCGGCCGATGGCGACCATGCCCGACTGGACGAGCTCGCGGATGCCGAAGGGCTCGAGCACGGCGAGGAAGTCCTTGAGCTTGGCGGCGTTGCCGGTCACCTCGATCGTGACCGCGTCGAGGGCGACGTCGACCACCTTCGCGCGGAACAGCTGCACCGCGTCGAGGACCTGGCCGCGGGTGTCCGCGTCAGCCCTGACCTTGACGAGCAGGAGCTCGCGCTCGACGGACTCCCGGTCCTCGAGCTCGACGATCTTGATCACCTCGACCAGCTTGTTCAGCTGCTTGGTGACCTGCTCGAGCGGGGAGGACTCCAGGCCGACCACGATCGTCATCCGGGAGATCTCGGGGTGCTCGGTCGGGCCCACGGCGAGGGAGTCGATGTTGAACCCCCGCCGGCTGAACAGGCCCGCGATGCGTGCGAGCACGCCGGGCTTGTTCTCCACGAGCACGGAGAGCGTGTGCTTGTGCGTGCTCATCAGAGATCGTCCTCCTCGAACTCGGGGGCCAGGTCACGGGCGTACTTGATCTCGTCGTTCGAGGTCCCGGCTGCGACCATCGGCCACACCATCGCGTCCCGCTCGACCCGGAAGTCGACCACGACCGGCACGTCGTTGATCTCCATCGCCTTGTTGATCGTGGCATCCACGTCGGAGGGGTGGTCGCAGGACAGCCCGACGGCGCCGTACGCCTCGGCGAGCTTCACGAAGTCCGGCACCCGCTTGGACTGGAGGTCGGTGTTGGAGTAGCGGCCCTCGTAGAACAGGGTCTGCCACTGGCGGACCATGCCCAGCGACTCGTTGTTGATCACGGCCACCTTGATCGGGATGCCCTCGATCGTGCACGTGGCGAGCTCCTGGTTGGTCATCTGGAAGCAGCCGTCACCGTCGATGGCCCACACCGTGGTGTCGGGGCAGCCGACCTTGGCGCCCATCGCGGCGGGAACCGCGAAGCCCATCGTGCCGAGGCCGCCGGAGTTGATCCAGGTGTTCGGGTGCTCGTACTGCACGAAGTGGGTGGCCCACATCTGGTGCTGGCCCACGCCGGAGACGTAGATGGACTCGGGTCCGGAGATCGCACTGAGGCGCTCGATGACGTACTGCGGGGCCAGGCCCTCGGCGGGAGCGTCGTACCCGAGCGGGTACTGCATCTTCACGCCGGCCAGGAACTTCACCCAGCCCTCGTAGTCACCGGTGGTGCCGGTGTCCTGCGCGGCCTTCAGCGCCATGATCAGGTCGGAGATCACCTCGCGGGCGTCACCCACGATCGGCACCTCGGCGAACCGGTTCTTGCCGATCTCGGCGGGGTCGATGTCGGCGTGGATCACCTTGGCGCCGGGGGCGAACGAGTCCAGGTTTCCGGTGACCCGGTCGTCGAAGCGGGCGCCGAGGCTGATGATCAGGTCGCTCTTCTGCAGCCCGGCGACCGCCGCGACGGTGCCGTGCATGCCCGGCATCCCGAGGTGCTGGGGGTGGCTGTCGGGGAACGCGCCACGAGCCATCAGCGTGGTGACGACCGGGATCCCGGTGAGCTCGGCCAGCGTGCGCAGCTCCTTGGCCGCGCGCGAGCGGATCACGCCACCGCCGACGTAGAGCACCGGGCGGCGCGACTCCAGGATCAGCCGGGTCGCCTCCCGGATCTGCTTGGAGTGCGGCCGCGTCACCGGCCGGTAGCCGGGGAGGTTGAGCTCGGTCGGCCAGGAGTAGGTGGTCTCGGCCTGCAGCGCCGACTTGGCGACGTCGACCAGCACCGGGCCGGGGCGTCCCGTGGAGGCGATGTAGAAGGCCTCGGCGACCACCCGCGGGATCTCGGCGGCGTCGGTGACCAGGAAGTTGTGCTTGGTGATCGGCATCGTGATGCCGCGGATGTCGGCCTCCTGGAAGGCGTCGGTGCCGATCATGCTGGCGCCGACCTGCCCGGTCACCGCGACCATCGGGACCGAGTCCATGTAGGCGTCGGCGATCGGGGTGACGAGGTTGGTGGCGCCGGGCCCGCTGGTCGCCATGCAGACGCCCACCTTGCCGGTGGCCACGGCGTAGCCCTGGGCCGCGTGTCCCGCGCCCTGCTCGTGCCGGACGAGGATGTGCCGGATCTTGGAGTCGTAGAGAGGGTCGTACGCCGGCAGGATCGCTCCTCCGGGGATCCCGAAGATGCTCTCGGCACCGGCACTCTCCAGGGACTTGATCAGGCTCTGCGCGCCGGTGACGCGCTCGCCCTCGGTTCCCTGCTCGGACATCGCACTCCTCTTCCTGCCTGGTTCAACCTGTCGTGTTTCGGCCAACAAAAAACCCCTCGAGCCTGTCGGCGAGCGAGGGGTGGACGCGTGGGGCGGAGGGTTCAGGCCCTCAGCTCACGCGTCGCGTGCGTACAAGGAGATCGAAACGCATGGGCACAAGGATGCCCTCGCACCCCTCACTGCTCAACTCAGTGTGCCATCAGTCCCGACAGGCGAGACACGTGCCCGCATCCTGAACCTAGTCACGCCCCTGCCAGGTGCAGATGCACGCCTGGTTGCCGTCGGAGTCGGCGAGCACCCAGAAGGCCGGGGCGTACTCGTCGGTGACCAGCCTCCCACCCGCCTCGAGCGCCGCCTCGATCCGGGTCTGGGCCACGTCGTGCGGCACGGAGACGTCGAGGTGCCAGCGCTGCCGGCCCTCGTCCTCGGAGTCGGTGGGCTGGAACCACACCGTCGGCGTGCGGGCTGCGGCGTCGGTGACCTGGTCGTCGTCGGAGGCCTCGTAGCCGAGGATCGCCGACCAGAACGGGGAGATCCGCCCCATGTCGGGGGTGTCGAGCGCGAGCTCGATCACGTCCGGCGCCCGGTCGGCCGTGGCCACCCCGGCCTCGTCGGCGAGGTCGCTGATGGTCCGGGCGAGCCGGATGTCGCGGGCGGTGATCGCGTTCACGTCATGGCTCTTCAGCGACACCGTCACGTGGGGGTAGCGCAGGTCCACGTCGGGGTGGTGGTCCGCGGCGTCGGCCGCCTCGGCGATCCGGGACACCAGCGCCGCGCCGGTGCCGAAGTCACCGGTCTCGTAGCGCACGGTGAGCCGGTCCAGCACCTTGCGCCAACCGGCCAGCCCCGACTCCGCGATCTCGGCCCCGGTGAGGGCCTTTCTGTCCTCTGCTGCCTTGCCCTGCGCCATCGCTGGCTCCTCTCAGTGTCGGTTCACCTGGTGTCCAGGCGCGCGTGCTGCCGCCCATGCTCGTCGAAACCGGCCGGTTCCAGCCAGGTCTCGAAGGCGGTCCTGATCCGCGGCCACTCGTCGTCGGTCATCGCGAACCACGCGGTGTCCCGGTTGCGCCCCTTGTAGACCACGGCGTTCCGGAAGACGCCCTCGAAGGTGAACCCGAGCCGCTCCGCAGCCCGGCGCGAGGGTTCGTTGAGGGAGTCGCACTTCCACTCGTAGCGGCGTACGCCGGCCGAGCCGAAGGCGTGCGCCGCCATCAGGTACATCGCCTCGGTCGCGGCGGTGCTGCGCCGCAGGGCCGGGCCGTAGGTGATGTTGCCGACCTCCGCGGTCCGGTTGGCGTGGTCGATCCGCAGCCAGGTCGCGACCCCGACCGCGGTGCCGTCGGGGAGGACGATCGCCAGCGGCACTGTCGCCGGGAGGGCGTGCAGGTGGTCGAGGTATGCGGTGAACTCCGCCCGGCTGTCGAAGGGGCCCGCCGACATGTAGGTCCACACCGAGGGCGGCGAGTCGACGCACAGCGCGGCGTACAGCGCGTCGGTGTGCTGCTCGGCCAAGGGCTCCAGACGGCAGCTGCGGCCGGTGAGCGTCACCGGCCCCAGGGGGACGCCGGCGACCGGGTCGACGGGGTCGCCGACCGGTTGCCCGTGCACGTTGAATCGCATGCGCTGAGCCTAGAGTGAACAGATGACCGCCTCCCCCCTCCTGCGACTGATCCGGGACTCGGTGATCGGGGAGGACCACGTGATGCGCACCCCGTACGGCGACCGGCGGGTGACCTACGCCGACTACACCGCCTCGGGCCGCGCGCTGTCGTTCATCGAGGACTTCATCCGCGACGAGGTGCTGCCGAGCTACGCGAACACGCACACGGAGTCCAGCGGCACCGGCCTGCAGACCACTCGCCTGCGCGAGGACGCCCGGAGGATCATCCACGAGGCGGTCGGGGGCGACGAGGAGACCGTGGTGATCTTCGCCGGCTCCGGGACGACCGGTGCGATCTCCAAGCTGATCGGCGTCCTGGGCCTGCGGATCCCCTCGGCGCTGGAGGACCGGTACTCCCTGCTGGAGCAGATCCCGCCGCAGGAACGGCCGGTGGTGTTCATCGGCCCCTACGAGCACCACTCCAACGAGATCCCCTGGCGCGAGTCGATCGCGGACGTCGTGGTGATCCCGCAGGACGCCGACGGCCACATCGACCTCGACGCGCTGCGTGCGGCCCTCTCGGACCATGCGGAGCGGCCGCTGAAGATCGGCTCGTTCTCGGCCGCCTCCAACGTCACCGGCATCGTGTCGAACACCGAGGCGATCACCCGGATCCTGCACGAGCACGGTGCACTGTCCTTCTGGGACTTCGCCGCGGCGGCGCCGTACGTCGACATCGAGATGTGCCCCGGCGGCCCACAGGACCGCGCGGCGTACAAGGACGCGGTCTTCCTCTCACCGCACAAGTTCATCGGCGGCCCGTCGACCCCGGGGGTGCTGGTCGCGCGGCGCGAGCTGTTCGGCAACCGGGTGCCCGACGTTCCCGGCGGCGGGACGGTGGCCTACGTCAACGACGACGACCACGCCTACCTGCCCGACCCCGAGCACCGCGAGGAGGGCGGCACTCCCGCGATCATCGAGTCCATCCGCGCCGGCCTGGTCTTCCAGCTCAAGGAGGCCGTCGGGGTGCCGGCGATCCGCGCGGCCGAGGAGCGGTTCCTGGGCCGGGCCGTGGCCGCGTGGCGCCAGGAGCCCGCGATCGAGATCCTGGGCAACCTCGAGGCGCCGCGGCTCTCGATCGTCTCGTTCGTGGTGCGCGCGCCCTCGGGCCGCTACCTGCACCACAACTTCGTGGTCGCGCTGCTCAACGACCTCTTCGGCATCCAGTCCCGTGGCGGCTGCTCCTGCGCCGGGCCGTACGGCCACCGGCTGCTCGGGATCGACATGGCGCAGAGCCGGGAGTTCGAGCGCGAGATCACCGGCGGCTGCGAGGGCATCAAGCCCGGGTGGGTGCGGGTGAACTTCAACTACTTCCTCTCCGACACCGTCGCCGACTACATCGTCGAGGCGGTGCGCCTCGTGGCACGCGACGGGTGGCGGCTGCTCGGCGACTACCGCTTCGACACCACGAGCGGGGTCTGGACCCATCGCGACGGCCTGGTCGAGCCGCCGCTGCGACTGACCTCGATCACCTACGACGAGCACGGGATGCACCCGCCGACGTCGCAGCTGACCGGTGACGAGTCCCTGCTCCGGCAGCACCTGCTCGACGCCGAGGAGATCCTCGCCGGCGCCGCCGAGCCCGACCTCACTCCCCCGGCCTCGGTCTCCGCCGACTTCGAGCACCTGCGCTGGTTCGACCTGCCCGCCGTCTCGGTAGCGCGCTGAGTGACCGAGGACCTACCAGCGCCGTAGGAGGTGGTGGACCGTTCCCTCCCAGTCCGGCGCAATCGGGTCCGCGACGAAACCGGCCGCGACGGCGCATCGGCGGCTCGCGTGGTTGTCCTCGTCGATCCCGAGCGCGAAGACCCGCACGTCGGTCAGCTCCGGGGCCTCGACCCAGGCACGGAGCATCGCGGCGCCGTACCCCTGGCGCCACCGGCCCGGGTCGATGACGTAGGCGCTGCCCATCGCGGGCCCGGGCTCGACGCTGCTGACCACTGGTCGTTCGGGGTCCGAGCCGTCGTACGAGGCCCAGGTGTCGTAGACCTCGCCACCGAGGTACCCGACCGGGACCCTGCCGGCCCAGGCGAGCCAAGCATGGTTGCGCAGCACCTTGCGGCCGCGGAACTCCTCGCCTGCGACCTCGCGTGCATCCAGGCGCAGCGCTCGAGCCGGCCACTCCGGGCCGCCGAGCCGCAGCTGGACCTCGGGGTCCTCGAACCACGCGCTCACGCGGTCGAGGTCGGCCGGCTCGAACGCGCGGAGCACGAGTCGGGCAGCGTCGGGAACCGCGGGCATGGTCGTCACGCTAGTCAGGGGTGACTAGCCTCGACCTCATGTCAGTCGTGAAGATCAACGCCATCTCTGTCCCCCCGCAGGCGCACGAGGAGCTGGAGAAGCGCTTCTCCAACCGGGCCCACAGCGTCGACGGCACCCCGGGGTTCCTCGGCTTCCAGCTGCTGCGGCCGGTCAAGGGCGAGGACCGCTACTTCGTGGTGACCCAGTGGGAGGACGAGGAGTCCTTCGCCGCCTGGCGTGACGGCCCGGCGATCGACGCCCACTCCGGTGAGCGCGCCAAGCCGGTGGCCTCGGGCGCGGACCTGCTGGAGTTCGAGGTCGTGATGGACGTGCGCCCGAGCTGACCACTAGGGCGCGACGAGGTCGGGCATCGCGGGATTGACCGCGATCTCCCAGCGGAAGCCGTCCGGGTCGGCGAAGTAGCCGGTGTAGCCGCCCCACTCGCGATGCCGCGGGCCGCTCACCTCCGCCCCCAGTGATCGGGCGAGGTCGAGGATCTCCTCGACCTCGGCCTCGGTCGCCACGTTGTGCGCCAGGGTGACCGGCACCGCCCCCTCGCCGCGGCGGATCGGGCCGACCTCGGACTCGAAGCCCTGCTCGGACCACAACGAGAGCATCAGCCTCTCCCCTGCCCGGATCATCAGCACCTCGCCGGGGACGAACACCTCCGGGCTCCACCCGAGCCCGTCGACGTAGAACGCCCGGGTCCGGTCGAGGTCGGCGACGGCCAGGGTGATGAAGCTGATCCGCTGGTCCATCGCGGTCAGAGGGCCCCGTCGGCGAGCAGCGCGTCGAGCTTGGCGTAGCCGTCGTTCACGCCGACGTCCATCCCGCTGGAGAGCATGCCGTCGCGGGCCTCGAAGCTGTCGATGAGCGAGGTGGCGTGCAACCGGGTGACGCCGTCGCCGAGCTCCTCGAACCACATCGTCTCGAGCGAGACGCCCTCGGGCATGCCCTCGAAGGTGAAGGTCTGCACGAGCCGGTTCTCCCCGACCTCGTGGAAGCAGCCGTGGAAGCCGTACTCCTCGCCCTCGTGGATGTTGGTGAACCGCCAGCTGCCGCCCGTGCGTGCGTCCCAGTGGTCGATCCGGGTCTCGATGCCGTCCGGGCCCACCCACTTCGCGTACAGGTCGGGGTCGGTGTGCGCCCTGAGCAGCTGCGCCGGGGTGGCGCGGAAGTCGCGGGTCATCCGGATCAGCGGGACCGACGGGTCGGCCTCGATCGTGGTGGTGCCGTCGGCGGTCTTCATGGTGGTGCTCATGATGCGGTTCCTTCCCTGCGGGTGTCGGCGTCGAGACCGTTCTCGGCGTCGTTCATCTCGGCCAGCACCGCGTCGAGACGGCGGTACCTCTCCTCGGCCTGCTGGCGGTAGCGCTCGATCCACTTGGTCATCAGGTCGAGCACGTCGGCCTCGAGATGGACCGGTCGGCGCTGCGCCTCTCTGCCGCGCGTGACCAGGCCTGCCGTCTCCAGCACCTTGAGGTGCTTGGAGACCGCCTGCACGCTCACGTCGTACGGCGCGGCCAGCTCACCGACCGTGGCGTCGCCCTCGGTCAGGCGGGCCACCATGTCGCGGCGGGTCGGGTCGGCCAGTGCTGCGAACACCTGGGACAGCTGATCGGGCATCTCGTCCTCAACTGATTGGTTGAATAAGTCGAGCCTAGGAAACAGCAACGCCCCTTGTCAACCATTCGGTTGACAAAGGGCGTTGCAGGCGCGGAGCGGGACTAGCCGCAGACGGCCCCATGGGCCGCCGACTGCACCAGCTTGGCGTACTTGCCCAGCACGCCCTTGGTGTACTTCGGCGCGTTCGGGGTCCAGCCGTCCTTGCGGGCCGCGAGCTCGGACTCCTCGATGGCGACGTCGAGCGTCTTGCCCGCGACGTCGAGGGTGATCTGGTCGCCGTCCCGCACGAACGCGATCGGACCGCCGTCGACGGCCTCGGGGGCGATGTGGCCCACGCACAGACCCGTCGTACCGCCGGAGAAGCGGCCGTCGGTGATCAGCAGGACGTCCTTGCCGAGGCCGGCTCCCTTGATGGCGCCGGTGATCGCGAGCATCTCGCGCATGCCCGGCCCGCCCTTGGGACCCTCGTAGCGGATCACCACCACGTCGCCGGCGGTGATCTGCCCCTCGGTGAGCGCGTCGAGCGCGGCCCGCTCGCCGTCGAAGACCCGGGCGGTGCCGGTGAAGGTGGTGTCGTCGAAGCCCGCGGACTTCACCACGGCGCCGTCGGGCGAGAGCGACCCGCGGAGCACGGTGATGCCGCCGGTCTTGTGGATCGGGGCGTCCATCTGGCGCAGCACCTCGCCGTCGAGCGGCTTGGGCGCGAGCGCCTCGAGGTTCTCGCGCATCGTCTTGCCGGTGACCGTGAGGCAGTCGCCGTGCATCAGCCCGGCGTCGAGCAGCGCCTTCATCACCACGGGGATGCCGCCGATCTTGTCGACGTCGTTCATCACGAAGCGCCCGAACGGCTTCAGGTCGCCGAGGTGCGGCACCTTGTCGCCGATCCGGTTGAAGTCGTCGATGGTCAGCTCGACCTCGGCCTCACGGGCGATCGCCAGCAGGTGCAGTACGGCGTTCGTGGAGCCGCCGAGCGCCATCACCACGGCGATCGCGTTCTCGAAGGCCTCCAGGGTCATGATCTGCCGCGCGGTGATCCCCTCGCGGAGCATCCCGACCACGGCCTCCCCCGAGCGCTGCGCGAACCCGTCGCGCCGGCGGTCGACGGCAGGCGGGGCGGCGGACCCGGGCAGGCTCATCCCGAGCGCCTCGGCGACGGCCGCCATCGTGTTGGCGGTGTACATCCCGCCGCAGGCACCCTCACCGGGGCAGATCGCGCGCTCGACGCGGTCGACCTCCTCGCGGGTGATCTTGCCGGCGAGGCAGGCGCCGACGGCCTCGAACGCGTCGATGATCGTCACGTCGTTGCCGTCGACCTGGCCCGGCAGCGTGGACCCGGCGTACAGGAAGACCGACGCGAGGTCGAGACGGGCGGCAGCCATCAGCATCCCGGGCAGGGACTTGTCGCAGCCCGCGAGCAGCACCGAGCCGTCCAGCCGCTCGGCCATCATCACCGTCTCCACGGAGTCGGCGATCACCTCGCGCGAGACCAGCGAGAAGTGCATCCCCTCGTGGCCCATGGAGATGCCGTCGGAGACCGAGATGGTGCCGAACTCAAGGGGGAACCCGCCCGCTGCGTGGACACCGACCTTGGCCGCCTTCGCGAGCCGGTCCAGGGACAGGTTGCAGGGGGTGATCTCGTTCCAGCTCGAAGCGACCCCGATCTGCGGCTTCACCCAGTCGTCGTCACCCATGCCCACCGCGCGGAGCATCCCCCGGGCCGCGGCCTTCTCCAGGCCGTCGGTGACGTCGCGTGAACGGGGCTTGATGTCGGGTGCGGAGCCCTGCGGAGAATCCTGCTGTGTCATGAGGTCGAGACTACTTCGGCGCCGTCGCACCCGGTCCTCCTGGTTCGCCCCTGGACCACTCTCGACACCCGGAGTAACGGGTCTCACTGCGCCGATCGCCCCGCTGGTCATAGCCTGATTGGGTGACCCCACCGACCGACGCCCCCGACGGCGATCACGGTCCAGTCGTCGACTGGGCCGACTACGACGCCATTCTCTTCGACCTAGACGGCGTGGTCACCCCCACCGCCGAGGTCCACATGCGTGCCTGGGCGGAGATGTTCAACACCTTCCTCGAGGAGTACGCCGAGGCGCACCCGGACACCGACGCGGACCTGGCTCCCTACACCGACGCCGACTACTTCGCCCACGTCGACGGGAAGCCCCGCTACGACGGGGTCCGCGACTTCCTGGACTCCCGGGGCATCTCCCTGCCCGAGGACGGCGGCTCGGACGACGAGCCCACCGTGACCCGGCTCGGTGACCGCAAGAACGATGCGTTCAACCACGTCCTGGAGCGCGACGGTGTCGTCGCCTACCCGGGCTCCGTGGCCCTGCTCGACCACCTCCGCGACCTGGGGATCCCGCTCGCCGTGGTGTCGAGCTCGGCCAACGCCCCCGCGGTCCTGGACTCGGCCGGGCTCGCCGACCGCTTCGCCACCGTCGTCGACGGCCGCGTCGCCACGGAGCTCGGCCTTGCCGGCAAGCCCGCCCCCGACACCTTCCTGCACGCGGCCGAGGTGCTCGGCGCCACCGCCGCCGGGTCCGTGGTGCTCGAGGACGCCGTCTCCGGCGTACGCGCCGGACGTGCCGGCGACTTCGGCCTGGTGATCGGCGTCGACCGGGGTGCGGGTGTGCAGACCCTCACCGACGCAGGTGCCGACCTCGTCGTGGCAGACCTCGCGGAGACGGTCCCCGGCAAGAGCCCCGACACGGTCCCCGACACGAGCGGAGCCCGGGCGTGAGGACCCGCCACGTCAACAGCGACCCCCTCGACCGCGGACGGTTCCCGGTCGACCCCTGGCGGCTCGTCGAGCTCAACTACGACCCCGAGGACCTCGGCGTCACCGAGACCCTGTTCACCGTCGCCAACGGCTACCTCGGCATGCGCGGCAACCCCGAGGAGGGCCGCGACGCCTTCGCCCACGGCACCTTCATCAACGGCTTCCACGAGACCTGGGAGATCCGGCACGCGGAGGCGGCCTTCGGCTTCGCGCGGACCGGCCAGACCATCGTCAACGCCCCGGACGCCAAGCTGCTCAAGCTCTACGTCGACGACGAGCCGTTGACCCTCGGGACCGCCGACGTGGAGCACTACGAGCGCTCGCTGGACTTCCGCGACGGCGTACTGCGGCGCTCCCTGATCTGGCGCACCCCCTCGGGCAAGCGGGTCCGGGTCGAGTCCACCCGGATGGTCTCGATGACCCAGCGCCACCTGGCGGTGCTCACCCTCGAGGTCACCATGCTCTCGGGCGACGCCCCCATCGTGATCTCCTCCCAGCTGCTCAACCGGCAGGACGGCAAGGACGAGTACCACGACACGGTCCAGCCGATGGGCGATCAGGTCGATCCCCGCAAGGCCTCCGGCTTTGAGGGCCGGGTGCTCGTGCCCCGGATGCACTACGCCCGCGAGGACCGGATGCTGCTGGGCTACCAGTGCACCAACTCCCTGATGACGATCGCCGTGGCTGCGGACCACCACCTCGAGACCCCCGACGACTGCGAGACGATCCTCAGCGACGACCCCGACCTCGCCAAGAGATCCATCCGCGTCGACGCCAAGGAGGGCAACACCATCCGCCTGGAGAAGACGGTGGCCTACCACACGTCCCGGGGCGTGCCGGTGCGCGAGCTCTCCGACCGGTGCGACCGGACCCTGGACCGGGCTGCGCGCCACGGCGTGGAGCACTACCACCAGGAGCAGCTGGACTGGTACGAGCGCTACTGGGCTGCCACCGACGTGGAGATCGACGACGAGGTGCTCCAGCAGGCGATCCGGTTCAACCTGTTCTCCATTGCTCAGGCGAGCGCGCGGGCCGACCAGCAGGGCGTCCCCGCCAAGGGGGTCACCGGCTCGGGCTACGAGGGGCACTACTTCTGGGACAGCGAGATCTACGTCGCGCCGTTCCTGAGCTACACCCAGCCCGACGTGGCGCGAAACCTGCTCCACTTCCGCACCCGGATGCTCCCCGCTGCGCGGCACCGCGCCCGCGAGATGGCCCAGGCCGGAGCGCTGTTCCCGTGGCGCACGATCAGCGGCGAGGAGGCCTCGGCGTACTACGCGGCCGGCACCGCACAGGTGCACATCGACGCGGACGTCGCCTACGCGCTGACCCAGTACGTCGCGGCGACCGGCGACTGGGGCTTCCTGGTCCGCGACGGGATCGACATCCTCGTGGAGACCTCCCGGATGTGGGCCGAGCTCGGCTTCTGGCGCAGCAACGGCACGCCCTCGTTCCACATCCACGGGGTCACCGGCCCGGACGAGTACACCACCGTGGTGAACAACAACCTGTTCACCAACGTGATGGCTCGCTTCAACCTCGAGCAGGCCGTGGAGGCACTGGAGCGGATCCGCGAGGAGCACCCCACCGAGTACGCGCAGCTGGTCACCCGCCTCGACCTCGACGACGACGAGATCGAGGAGTGGCGCGCGTGCGCGAAGGGGATGGCGATCCCCTTCGACGAGGGCCTCGGCATCCACCCCCAGGACGACTTCTTCCTCGACCGCGAGGTCTGGGACCTCTCCCAGACCCCCGACGAGCTGCGGCCGCTGCTGCTGCACTACCACCCGTTGGTGATCTACCGGTTCCAGGTGCTCAAGCAGGCCGACGTCGTCCTCGCGCTGTTCCTGCAGGGCGACCGGTTCACCGCCGAGGAGAAGCGCGCCGACTTCGAGTACTACGACCCGATCACCACCGGCGACTCCACGCTCTCGGCCGTGGTCCAGTCGATCATCGCGGCCGAGGTCGGCTACCACGAGGTCGCCCACGACTACTTCCTGCAGGCGCTGTACGTCGACCTCGCGAACCTGCACGGCAACACCGTGGACGGCCTCCACGTCGCTTCGACCGGCGGCGTGTGGAGCGCGCTGGTCTTCGGCTTCGCCGGCATGCGCGACCGCGACCGCACCCTGTCCTTCGACCCGCGCCTGCCCGCCTCGTGGCCCCGGCTGCGGTTCCCGCTGAAGTGGCGCGGCTCCCAGCTGCGTGTGGAGCTGACCCAGGACGAGATCGCGTTCACCGTGGCGTCGGCCGGGGAGCCGGAGGGGGTGGGGCTCTCGGTGCGCGGCACGGAGTACGTCGTCACCGTCGAGGAGCCCTTGCGGGTGCCGCTGGAGCACCAGGGCGACCGCATCGACGGACTGCTCGGGGACAAGCCCATCCTCGGTGGTACCCGTGCCGACGGCACCCGGATCACCGCGGGTGTCCCGGAGCCGATCGACTTCGACGACCTGGGCGGCGACCTGGGGACCGATACGGCAGCGGCTCCGGTGGAGGTGCCCCCGGTCCCGCACGTGTGAGGGCTCAGAGGGCGGCGGCGCGCAGCGTCATCACGTCGGGGAGGTCGGAGACGACCTGGCTCCAGGACTCACCGCCGTCGGCGCTGCCCCAGACCGCGCCGTTGCGGGCACCGAAGTAGATCCCGGAAGCGTCGTGGGCGTCGGGCCACATCGCGTCGCGCATCACCGCGACGTAGAAGGAGTCGGGCAGGCCCCGGTCCAGCTCCTGCCAGCTCTCCCCCGCGTCCCGGGACCGCCACACGCGGGCCCTGCCCCCCGGCGGGTAGCGGCCCGCGCCGTTGCCGATCGGGAAGACGTAGACGGTGTCGGGCTCGTGCGGGTGCACCACGATCGGGAAGCCGAAGTCGGAGGGAAGGCCCTCGGCGATCGAGGTCCAGGAACCGCCCTCGTCGTCGGAGCGGTAGACCCCGCCGTGGTTCTGGAGGAACAGCCGCTCCGGGCGTGAGGGGTGCCGGGTGACCTTGTGCACGCACTGGCCGAACTCCGGGTACTGCTGGTCCTCGGGCAGGAAGTCGGCCCGGATGCCCTGGTTGCGCGGCGACCACGACCCGCCCCCGTCGGTGGTCTGGTAGACCCCGCCCGTGGAGATCGCGACGGTCACCGAGTCGGGGTCGGTGGGGTGCGGCAGGATCGTGTGGAACGCCTGGCCGCCGAAGCCGGCCCCCCACTGCGGGCGGTGCGGGTGGTCCCACAGTGCCTGCTCGAGGGCGAACGTCTCGCCCCGGTCGGTGGACTTCCACACCGCGCCGGGCTCGGTGCCGGCGTACACCACGTCCTCATCGGCTCCCGGGGCGAGCTGCCAGATGCGCTCCACGCTCGCGTCGGTCCCCTCGGGGAAGCGGACCCCGCCGTCGGCCGACTCGTGCCAGGTCTCGCCGAGGTCGTCGGAGTGGCGGACGCGGGGACCCAGCCACATCGAGGACGCACCGGCCAGCAGCCGGGGCGTCGGGCCGCGGGTGTCGATCATGCAGGAGTAGACCTCCTCCATGTCGAAGTGCGGCCCCGTCCAGGTCCAGTCGGTCCGCGCTGCGTCGGAGCGGCCGATCCACAGCCCCTTGCGTGTCCCCACCATCAGCACCGTCTGCACCAGAACCCCGCCTCTCGCATATTCCTATTAGGAATAGTAGCCTGACCCCACCATGGGTCAAGACCTGCCGGTGACGGCGTACGCACTGCTGGGGCTGCTCACCTTCGGCGACTCGCTGACCGGCTACGAGCTCAAGCAGCGCGCCGACCGCACGTTGCGCTACTACTGGGTCTCCCCCGCGATGAGCCAGGTGTACAGCGAGCTCGAGCGGCTGCACGCGCACGGCCTGGTACGCCGGTCGGGGGACGGCCGCACGTCGTCGTACGAGCTGACCCCGCAGGGTTCCGAGGCCCTGACCCGCTGGCTGCGCGACTCGCCCGTCGGCTTCCCGGTGCTCAAGCACCCCGTCGCGCTGCGCCTGCTGCTCGGCGCCCTGGTGGAGCCGGCCACGGTCACTGCCATGCTGCACGAGCACCTCGAGGCCCTGGAGCGCGAACGAGCCGACCTCGAGCAGGTGCGGGTCTCGCTGCGAGGGGTCGACCGCGACGGGGAGGCGTTCCGCTACCCGGCGCTCGTGGCGGACTGGGGGCTGTCCTACTTCGAGCACGAGCGCACGATCATCGAGGACCTGCTGCAGCGGATCAAGGACGGCGCCTGACCGGCGTTGTTCACACACTTGTCACACACCTGAGACCTCTCGGACTCCCCCACTGCCTAGCGTCTCGTTAACGACGTTGAGCACACAGCGCGGAGCAGCCAGGGGAGATGCACATGAACCAGATACTCGACTCGATGATGCGGCCCGTGACCAGGTGGGCCGAGCACAGCCAGCAGCAGGCGTGCCGCAACGCGATGGTGGCCTCCACCACCCTGGCCGAGGTGCGGGCCGAGTGGGACGACGCCCAGGACTACGTCGAGACCACGCTCGCCCGGCGCAGTGCGAGCTTCGGCGAGGCCCACTCCCGGCACCGCGTGGCCCGGCTCGGCTGAGCCCACCGCGCGGACCGGGGCCGCGCGGCACCTCCAGCATCCGAGACGTGCCCGCTCGCCTGTTGGTGATCTCGCGCACGAACCCGCGCGGCCGCCCGGGGCCTGGGGCACAATCCCGCCATGGCTACCCCCGCGCCCCTGCACCTCGCGCCGTCGGACGACGACGGCCTGGCCCTGCGCTACTACACCGTGACCAGCGCGGACGGCACCGAGCTGCAGGCGTGGACCAACGACGCGGACGGGCCCACGGTGCTGTTGTGCAACGGCCTCGGCACCAACCCCTACGCCTGGCCGGCCCTGCTCGAGCCCGGGTGCGGAGTGCGGGTCATCTCCTGGAACCACCGCGGCACCGGGGAGTCCGAGCGACCGAGCGACCCCGAGCGAGTGGGCGTCGAGGCGTTCGTCGAGGACGCGGTAGCGGTGCTGGACGACGCGGGCGTGGACGCCTGCGTGGCGATGGGCTGGTCCATCGGGGTGAACACGATGTTCGAGCTCGCCGTCACCCACCCGGAGCGGGTCACCGGCCTGTTCGCCGTGGGCGGGGTCCCGGGCGACACGTTCTCCTCGATGGGCGCCCCGATCCTCGTGCCGCGAGTGCTGCGCAAGCCGATCGCGGTCAACGTCGTGCGCGGCCTCAAGCTGGCCGGCAAGCCGCTCACCGCGGTCGCCTCCCGGCTGCCGATCGGGCCGACGACCTACCGGGTGCTCTCGCACTCGGGGTTCATGCTCTCGATGCCGGACCCCGAGCTGGCCCGGCACGCGATCCGAACGTTCCTGACCACGCCGATCGACTGGTACATGCACCTCGCGCTGCACTCCTCGCTGCACGGGCGGGTCTCGCTGCGCGACATCGCGGTGCCCACCAGCTTCATCGCCGGCAAGTACGACATCCTCGCCTCCGCGCACGACATGTCGACCGCGGCCGCACGGATCCCCGGCGCCACCTACACCGAGCTGCCCGCCACCCACTTCATCGCGATGGAGCGTCCCGACGAGGTGCACGAGGCACTGCTCGAGCTCCTGGACCGCGTGTCCCAGTAGGGGCGCTGGCTACGCTCGCGAGATGTTCCGGCTCGCCTCTCCCCTGGTCCTGCTCACGTTGCTCGTCTCCGGGCTCATCTTCGGGCTCGCCGGCTGCGGTGCCGACGAGGAGCCCCGCGCCGGCGACACGCCTGCTCCGGACCCCGGTTCGTCGAGCAGCACGTCGCCGTCGGCCAGCGCCACTCCCTCCGCGCCGCCGAAGGTCTCGGCCCGGCCGAAGGTGATCGGCACGGTCGCGGAGAACCTCGAGGCCCCGTGGGGGATCGCGTTCCTCCCCGACGGTACGGGCCTGGTGACCGAGCGGGACAGCGGCAAGGTCTTCACCGTCGGCGGCGGCAAGGTCGACCAGGTGGGCACCGTCGACCAGGCGGCACCCAACGGGGAGGCGGGCCTGCTGGGAGTGGTGGTGTCCCCGTCGTACGCCGAGAACCAGCAGGTGTTCCTCTACGTCTCCACCGACGAGGACAACCGCGTCCTGCGCACCACGCTGCGCGACGGGAAGCTCGGCGCGCTGAAGCCGGTGCTCACCGGCATCCCGCTGGGCAGCAACCACGACGGCGGCCGGATGATCTTCGGGCCCGACGGGATGCTCTACGTCTCCACCGGCGAGGCCGGCCAGCGCGACCTCGCCCAGGACCGCGACTCCCTCGGCGGCAAGATCCTGCGGATCACCCCCGAGGGACGGCCGGCGCCGGGCAACCCCTTCCCCGGATCCCCCGTGTGGAGCTGGGGCCACCGCAACGTCCAGGGACTCGCCTTCGACGACGAGGACAACCTGTGGGCCTCGGAGTTCGGCGACAGCACCTACGACGAGCTGAACCTGATCGAGAAGGGCCGCAACTACGGCTGGCCCGTGGTCGAGGGGATGGGCAGGGAGCCCGGCATGACCAACCCGCAGGTGACCTGGTCCACCGACGAGGCCTCCCCCTCGGGGCTGGCGTTCCTCGGCGGGCGGCTGTGGCTGGGCGCCCTGCGCGGCGAGCAGCTGTGGCGGGTGGACGTGAACGGGAAGAAGGCGAGCGGCGAGAAGGGCTTCCTGGTCGGCAAGTACGGCCGGATCCGCACCGTGGCCGCCGCCCCCGACGGCAACCTGTGGGTGAGCACCTCCAACCGCGACGGTCGCGGTGACCCGGCCGAGCAGGACGACCGGATCCTGCTCGTCCGTCCCTGAATCCTGGTCAGGCCTGGTTGACGCTGGCCCGTCGTACGGCGCGGCGCAGGGTGGCGAGCACGGCGGGGCCGAGCAGCACCAGCGCGATCGAGTTGGTGATCGCCCGCCCGGTGTCCCAGCTGCCCGTCGAGGTCAGCAGGGTGTAGATGCCGAAGCGGTGGAGGTTCTCCAGCAGCGGCGCTCCGGGCACGAACGAGATTCCCCCGGTGTGCCCGGGGAGCTCGATGCCGAGCAGGAACGGCCAGCTCGACATGTTCATCGCGAGGCCGAAGGCGTAGGCGGCCACGACCCCGTAGGCGATCAGCATCGCGATCTCCCAGCGTCCGGTGACCCGGCGCGGCAGCAGCCCGGCGCCCATCCCGACCCACGCCGAGGCGAGCATCTGGAACGGTAGCCAGGGGCCGACCCCGCCGGTGAGCAGCGCCGAGGCGAACAGCGAGGTGCAGCCGAGCACGAACCCGAACCCGGCCCCGAAGACGCGCCCGCCCAGGATCAGCAGGAAGAACACCAGCTCGACCCCGGCCAGGCCGGCGCTGAGCCCTCGCATCACCGCGTTGATCGCGGTCAGCACCCCGAGCATGGCGAGGACCTTGGAGTCCATCCCGCCCTCGGTGAACTCCGCGAGGCAGACGAGGATCACCACCGGGAGGAGCAGCACGAACACGAACGGCGCCTGGACCGAGCGCCCGTCCTCGCCCACCCTGACCAGCAGCGGCCACACGAACATCAGCACCCCGGCCAGCGAGGCGATCCCCAGCACGAGCAGGGACCTGGGTCGCAGCGGCACCGCCGCCGACGCGCGTGAGGTGATCCGGAGCGTGGCGCTCACCGCAGCGCCCCTGCCGCGACCACCTGGTCGACGGTGAGCCAGCCCGGCCCGAGGACCTTCTGCACCTGGGGCGCGAACGCCGGCGACTCCGCCACCACCCGTTCGGTCGGGCCCTCCGAGACCACCTCGCCGTCGGCGAGCACGACGACCCGGTCGGCCACCTGGGCGACGAACTCCACGTCGTGGGTGGCCACCAGGACGGTCCGGCCGTCGGCCTTGAGCGAGGCGAGGATCTCGCCCAGCGCGGCCTTGCCCGGGTAGTCGAGGCCACGGGTCGGCTCGTCGAGGAAGATCACCCGCGGCTCCGCGCACAGCACGACCGCGAGCACCAGCGCGAGCCGCTGTCCCTCGGAGAGGTCACGTGGGTGCAGCGTGGGATCGATGCCGGGTGCCAGCCGGTCCAGCAGCGCGCGAGCACGTCCGGGCGCGGCCGCGTCCCGGTCCGCGGCGGCACACTCCTCCTCGACGGTCTCGAGGTAGAGCAGGTCGGCCGCCGTCTGCGGCACCAGCCCGACCAGCCGCCTGCGCGCCGGCGCGGAGAGCTCGGCGGGGTCCTTGCCGAGGACGGCCACGGAGCCACCGCTGCGCTTGCGGCTGCCCTGCAACGCCCACAGCAGGGTGGACTTGCCCGACCCGTTGCGCCCCATCAGCGCGACGACCTCGCCGGCGTCGAGGTCGAGGTCGACGCCGCGGACCGCCTCCTGCCGCCCGTAGCTCACCCGCGTCCCGCGGGCGGCGAGCAGCCGCTCCCTTGTCCTGTCCGGGCTGGGTGTCGGGGCCGGTGCGTGCAGCTGAAGGGGTACGGCGCGCCGGCGGGCGTCGCGCACGCTCAGCGGCAGCGGTGACCAGCCGGCCCAGCGACCGAGCTCCACGATCGGCGGCGCCACGGGCGAGTCCGCCAGCATTTGCGCGGGGTCACCGGCCACGATCCGGCCACCCTCGACCAGCACGATCCGGTCGGCGAACGGCACCACCCGCTCCAGCCGGTGCTCCGCGAGCACCACGGTGACGCCGACGTCGTGCACCAGCCGGGTGAGCGTCGCCAGCACGTCCTCGGCGGCGGTGGGGTCGAGCGCGGAGGTGGGCTCGTCGAGCACGAGGAGGCGCGGGTGCATCGTCAGCACCGACCCGATGGCGACGCGCTGCTGCTGTCCTCCCGACAGGGTCCGCAGGTCGCGGCGGCGCAGCTCGGCGATCCCGAGCAGGTCGAGGGTCTCCTCGACCCGGCGGCGCATGGTGGGTGCGTCCAGGCCGAGCTGCTCCATCCCGTAGGCGAGCTCCTCCTCGACGGTGTCGGTGACGAATCCTGCGGTCGGGTCCTGGCCGACGTACCCGACGAAGTGGGCGCGGTCGCGGGGCGGCAGGTGCAGGATGCTGGCGCCGTCGAGCAGGACGTCGCCGGTGAGCCGGCCACCGGTGAAGGTGGGCACCAGCCCGTTGAACACCCCGAGCAGGGTCGACTTGCCCGCGCCCGTGCGGCCCGCGACCAGGACGAGCTCGCCCTCCTCGAGGGTCAGGTCGACGTGGCTGAGCACGGGGTCGCCGTGGTAGCCGAAGGTCAGGTCACGCAGCTCCAGCACCGGCCACCTCCTCGACGCGGGTGACCGACTGCGACTGCAGGGGCTGCGGCGCCACCAAGGCCGCGACGAGCCCGAGGCCCACGACTACGAGCATGCCCGCGCTCATCGCCGGGACGGTGTCCAGCGCGGGGTGCAGCAGCGCGTCACCGCGCAGCGCGCCGAGCACCCCGGCGGCCACGGCGAGTCCGCTCCCGGCGACCAGCAGCTCCTCCGGGCCCCAGTGGTCGGGGCGGTACCGGGTGCGGCGTACCCGACGGCCTGCGGACCAGAAGCCACCGGCCGCGAGCGCGATGCCGCCGAGCAGGCCGGGGACGGCCAGCCACTGCGGGGCAGTCTGGTCGAGCAGCGCGTAGGTGCCGACGCAGATCCCGGCGAGGCCGGCGATCATCAGCGCACCCGTCGTACGCCGCTGCCCACTGGTGAGCTCACCGGCTCGCCCGTAGCCGCGGGAGTCCATGCCGGCCGCCAGGGACATCGACCGCTCGAGTGCGTCCTCCATGACCGGCACGACGATGCCGCGCAGCCTCCCGATGCGACCACCCGGGACGCCGCGGAGCTGGCGCGCCGCACGCACCCGGCCCAGGCTGTCGGCCATCTGTGGCAGCAGCGCCACCGCGACCACGATGGCGGTACCGATCTCGTAGAGCGCCGGCGGCATCGACTTCAGCAGCCGCTTGGGGTTGGCCAGCGAGTTCGCGGCACCGACGCAGATCACGATGGCCGCCAGCCGCATCCCCTCGTAGAGACCCGCCAGCACCGACTCCAGGGTCACCGTCCCGAGCAGCCGGATGCCCGCGACCCACTCCGGCAGCGGGATCTCCGGGAGCTCCAGGAGGACGAAGGTCCCCGCGCCGCCGCCCAGGAGCACCCGGAAGAGCACCCGGATGCCGATGATGACCAGCCCGAAGACCAGGTAGAGCCGGAACGACCGGGACCACGGGTGGTCGGACTTGCGCAGCGACACGGTGAACCCGGCGACCGCCACCAGGAGCAGCAGGAACAGCGGGTTGGTGGTCGCGGTCGCCGCGGCGGCGAGGCCCAGCGCCCAGAGCCACCAGGCTCCGGGGTGCAGGTCCCTCGCCGGCCGGGACGTGGTGGTCATGCTCCCTGGCGCCGCCGGGTCACCATCATGGCGCCCACTCCCGCCGCGAGAGCGACCACGCCCAGGATCGGGACCCAGACCGGAAGACCGTCGTCCTCATCGGACTCGCTGGACTCGCTGGACTTCGCGGCCGGCTCGGTCTCCGCGCTCTGCGGCGCCGCCGCACCCGTGGGCTCGGCCCCCGGTGACGCAGCCACCCGCGGGAACGCCGGCTTCTCGGAGGTCTGCCAGGCGAAGCCGACGTAGTCGCCGTCCTTGACCTTCAGCTGGTCGGCGCCGGTGGAGGCGTAGTCCCACTTCCCGTCGGCTCCCACGAACAGGCCCCAGTAGGCGTTGCCCGGCGGCATGTCCTGGCACTTGACGTCGGCCGGCAGCTTGTCGACCTGGCAGGCGACGCCGGGGAAGGCGCCGACGGGGGTCAGGTCGAAGCCGGCCTCCTCGAAGACCGCGGTCGCGGTCTTGCCCGCGCCGTCCTGGACGCACTCCTGCTGGACGCCGTCACCGATGCCCTGGAAGTCGACGACGACGTTGACGCCGTCGCCTTCGCAGTACCCGGCTGCCTGCGCCGGGGCGGCGGTGAAGCCCACCCCTGCGAGGACGGAGAGGAGGAGTACGACCAGGGATCGCCCGGGGTACGTCGTGATGTTCATGGTGGTCCTTCCCGCTGCAACAGCGGGAGCGACTGCCACCAGGACAGGGCCACCCGCTGCGTTCCGCGACAGCGTGCGTGGAGTGACGTCCACATCGGGTGCTCCGGCTCGCCGCACGAGGCGGCTCACGGTTGCGGGTCAGCGCCGGAGTTGCACCGGCTTCCCCCGTCTGCGGGCGTGACATTGACTTGTAGTGGGTGCCCGAAGGCCGGGCAACCGTAACACCAGTTCAGGGAGGTCTGAGCCGGGAGAGGCGAGAGGTCCTAGGCACCCCTCCGGTTGCGCAGCCACACCCCTCCGCCAGCGGCGCCGGCGAGTACGACGATCAACGTCGCCGGCACCCACAGCGGCAGCCCGCCGTCCTCCCGGTCCCCGAGCGACCCGTCCGTGGTGGCGCTGGCGAGGCCCTCCCCCGCGTCACCTCCGGAACCGGCCGCCGGGGTCGCACCGCTGTCGGGGCTCGTGGACGGCGACCCCAACGCCGAAGGAGCGTTCGTGGAGACACTCGCGCCCGCCGAGGGAACCGCTGCCGACGGGACCCCCGAGGCCGCCGGTCGTGCCGGCCCGGACTGGCCCGGGACCTGTGGCTTCGCCGTCGGCGCCTGCACGTTCCCCTGGTCCGCGGCCTCACCGGGCGCCTTGGTCGGCTTGGTCGGCTTGGTCGGCTTGCTCGGGGCGGCTGGCTTGCTCGGTTTGCTCGGCTCGGCCGGCGCCTTGGTCGGTGCCTTGGTCGGGGCCTTGGTCGGGGCCACCGGGGCCCTGGCAACCGGAGGCACCCCAGGAACGTCGGTGTCGCCGCCGTTCTGGAAGCTCCACGCCACCGACCCGCCGTCGGGGACCTTCAGGGTGGACACCCCCGCGCTCGCATAGCTCCAAGCGGAGGCGCCCTTCTTCGCCCAGAACAGCCCCCAGTAGGCGTCCGCAGGCGAGGTGGTGGAGCAGTCCGCGCCCGCGGGCGCGGACTTCACCCGGCACACGAAGCCGCCCGAGCCGCCGACGTACTCCAGCGGGAACCCGGCTGAGGCAAAGATCGTGCTGGCGTACTTCCCACCTCCGTCGGGCGCACACGCGGTCTGGACGCCGCCTCCCGCGCCACGCCCGAAGTCGACGACCACGCTGACGCCACCGGCCGCGCTGCACTGTGCTGCCGACGCCGGCGGCACGACTCCCACCAGGCCGGCCGCCACGGCGAGCGCCGTGACGACCAGCCCGGTGAGGGTGTGCCTGCGCATCCGCGAGGTCACCGGACCACGCGGATCGTCCGGGCACCGCGGCGGATGTCGCCGAAGGCTCCGTAGGCGGCAATCCGTTTGACGCCCTTGGCGCGGCCCACCCGGAACTGCGCCTTGAACACACCCTTCGGTGAGGCGACCCCGCGACGGGTGGGCTTGCCCTTGTAGTACACGGTCGTCTTCTCACCCGGTGCCAGCCCGGCCACGGTGACGGTGACCAGCCGGGAGCGCTTGATGCGCTTCTTCGAGGTTCGCACCGCCAACTTCTTCGCGCCCAGCACCTTGACCGTGCGCGAGGCGCGGTGCCCGTGGTCGTCGACGACGGTGTAGGTGCGGGTCGCCGTACCCGCGGGCAGGGTGACGTTCTTCCTCCAGGTGGGGCCGGTGGCCGTGCCGGTCGTGGTGGCGACACCCGGGCCGGACAGCGTCAGCCGGTGACCCGCCCTGGTGCCCGAGACGCTCAGCGTGAGCGTGCTCCTCGCCTTCCGGTAGTCCGCGGGAGCCACCAGGCTCAGCGACCCGGTCGCGGAGGACGGCAGCCACCGCAGGGCCGAGAGGCTCTGCGCGGTGGCACGGACGAACACCGTCCGGCTGCGCTCGTCGAGGCCGTCGGCCGCAGCCTCCTGGTAGCTCGCATCGTCCACGGCGATGGCCCCGGTCTCGGCTGCCAGGCGGGCGGGGCCACCGTGGCGAGCCTGGTGCCGGTAGAGCCAGGCCGCTGCCCTCTCCGACGCGGCGTTCCCACCGAGGGCGCGTGCCGCGAGGCCGGTCGCGTTCGCGTTGCCGGCGCCGGACGCGCTCCACGAGCCGTCGGCCCGCTGCTGGCCGGCCAGCCAACGCCGCGCCTTGGCCACCGCGGCCGACACGGCCGGGTTCCCGGTGACCGAGGCCAGCTCGACCACAGCGAGCGCCGTGGCGTCGACGGAGGGGACACTGGTGCCCTCGACGCAGTCGTTGCCGGTGGTGAACGAGTCACGCAGGTAGCCCGAGGGGCACTGCTGGCGGAGCAGGAACGAGGTGACGTCTGCGGCCTTGGTCGATCCCGCGGTCGCGAGGGCGCGCGCCGCGAAGACTTGGGAGACGACACTGTCGTAGGCGCCGGTGAGCGCCCCCGCCCGGCCGGTGCTGGTGTCCACCTTGGACTCGACCTGCCCGACCAGGTCCCCGGGACCGAAGGTGGCCGGGTTGCGCCCGGCCAGGTCTGCGAGGACCAGCAGCTTGGCGGCCTGACCGGGCCCGTAGCCGGCGTACTCCGCAGCGTCGTCCTCGACCGCGTCGGTCATCTTCTGGACCGCTGCCGGCTGCTGGCCAGCCTCGACGAGGGACTCGACGGCGTCGATGGTCAGGCCCTGGTCGTCGTAGAGGACCCAGTCGCCCGTGGCGGAGTCCGCGTAGCCGCTCTGCAGCAGGCCGTTGCTGGCCTGAGCGACCAGCCAGGCTGCCCCTGTCTGGACACCCACCGGGTCGCGTGGGGCGGCCTGGGCGGGCGTGGTGGCGAGGATCGCGCCGGAGATGACCAGGCCTGCGGAGGCGACGTACGCCCCGAGCCTGGTGGTGGTGCGCGCAGCTGTGCGCATGAGTTGGTTCCTTCCCGCTGCACAGCGGGAGGCACACATGACTCGTGGACCACCCGCTGCTTTCCACGACAGCGTGTGTTCGAAGACGTCTGAAGTGGGTGCTCCGGCTCGTCGTCACTGCGAACAGATGACGACCTACGGTTGCGGGTCAGCGCCGGACTTGGACCGGCTTTCCCCAACGACGAACGTGATGGATGTGGAGTTGTGGCCCCGACGGGGCTGGCCGGACCGTAGCACGCCGAGCGGGCGTGAACAGACACGCCAGGTGGTGGGCCGGGCGTCAGGTGGGCCGGGCGTCCAGCAACCCCAAGGTGGTCGAGCAGCGAGCGCAGTCGAGACCACGTGAGGTGAGCCGGAAGGCAGAGGTACGACGAGCCTCGGGTCGGGCGTCCGGCGACCCCCAGGTGGTCGAGCAGCGAGCGCAGCGAGTGGCCAGTCGAGACCCCGCCAGGTGATCCTGCACGTGCATCTCTCCGACGCAGCGATCCGCGGCGACGGCCTCCACCTCGCCCGGGTCGAGAGCACCCGCACGGGGGTCACCGCCGAGCAGATCCGTCACCCCGAGTGGTCTCGACTATCCGCTCACTTCGCTCGCTGCTCGACCACCATGGGTCGCGTGCCCCGGCGTACGGCTGCCTTTCGGCTCACCCCGAGTGGTCTCGGCTGTCCGCTCGCTGGCGCTCGCTGCTCGACCACCTTTATGGCCTTCTAGGCGAGGCGTTCCAGGATGAGCTCGCGGACCCGGCCGGCGTCGGCCTGGCCGCGCATCTCCTTCATCACCGCGCCGATCAGGGCACCGGCGGCGGCCACCTTCCCGTCGCGGATCTTGTCGGCCACGTCGGGGTTGGACTCGATCGCGCGGTCGACCGCGGCGCCGAGGGCACCGTCGTCGGAGACGATCGCGAGCCCGCGGGCCGCGACCACCTCGTCGGGGGTCCCCTCACCGGCGAGCACGCCGTCGAAGACCTGGCGGGCCAGCTTGTCGTTGATCGCGCCCTCGTCGACCAGGGCCTGGATCCGGGCCACCCCGACCGGGGTGATCGGCAGCGCGGAGAGCTCGGTGCCGAGCTCGTTGGCGCGGCGGGCAAGCTCGGAGAGCCACCACTTCCGGGCGCTCTGCGGCGAGGCGCCGGCGGCGATGGTCTCCTCCACTAGCGGCAGCGCCCCGGCGCCCACGGTGTCGCGCATCTCGAGCTCGGAGAAGCCCCACTCGGCCTGCAGCCGGGCGCGGCGCTCGCGGGGAGGCTCGGGCAGTGCCAGCCGAAGCTGCTCGACCCACTCGGGGTCGGGCGCGACCGGCACCAGGTCGGGCTCGGGGAAGTAGCGGTAGTCGTCGGCGTCGGACTTCTCGCGGCCCGACGTGGTGACCCCGGTGTCCTCGTGCCAGTGACGCGTCTCCTGCAGGATCGAGCCACCGGAGGCGAGGATCGCGGCCTGGCGGCCGATCTCGTAGCGAGCGGCCCGCTCCACCGAGCGCAGCGAGTTCACGTTCTTGGTCTCGGTGCGGGTGCCCAGAGCGCCGGTCCCGGCCGGGGCCAGCGACAGGTTGACGTCGCACCGCAGCGACCCCTGCTCCATGCGTACGTCGGAGACACCGAGCCCGAGCAAAAGCTCGCGCAGCTGGGCGACGTAGGCACGGGCCACTGCCGGCGCCTTCTCACGCGCGCCCATGATCGGGCGGGTGACGATCTCGATCAGCGGGATGCCCGCACGGTTGTAGTCCACCAGCGAGTAGTCGGCGCCGTGGATGCGCCCGGTGGAGCCGCCGACGTGCAGCGACTTGCCGGTGTCCTCCTCCATGTGCGCGCGCTCGATCTCCACGCGGAAGGTCTCCGGACCGTCCGGGCCGGCGATCTCGACGTCGGTCCAGCCGTCGAAGGCGATCGGCTCGTCGTACTGGCTGGTCTGGAAGTTCTTCGGCATGTCCGGGTAGAAGTAGTTCTTCCGGGCGAACCGGCACCACTTCGCGATCGAGCAGTTCAGCGCGAGGCCGATCCGGATCGCCGACTCAACGGCCTTGGCGTTGACCACCGGCATCGAGCCGGGCAGGCCCAGGCACGTGGGGCAGGTGTGGGTGTTGGGCTCGCCGCCGAAGTGCGCCGGGCAGCCGCAGAACATCTTGGTGTTGGTGTTCAGCTCGACGTGGACCTCGAGGCCCATCGCCGGGTCGAACTTCTCCAGCGCCTCCTCGAAGGACAGGGTCTCGACCGTGGTGGCGGAGTTGGTCATCGTGTGAGCCCCTTGTCGAGCTGGTCGTCGAGCTTGTCGGGATCGATCAACGGGCCGCCCCACTGCTGCTCGAGCACGGCCTCCAGGGCCGCACCGACGCGGTAGAGCCGGTCGTCGGCCAGCGCCGGCGCCAGGACCTGCAGCCCCACGGGGAGGCCGTCCTCCTCGGCGAGACCGACCGGCAGCGAGATGCCCGGGATGCCGGCGAGGTTGGCCGGGATGGTGGCGACGTCGTTGAGGTACATCGCCAGCGGGTCGTCGAGCTTCTCCCCCAGCCGGAACGCAGTGGTCGGCGAGGTGGGCGAGACGAGCACATCGGCCTGCTCGAACGCGGCCTCGAAGTCACGGCTGATCAGCGTGCGCACCTTCTGGGCCTGGCCGTAGTACGCGTCGTAGTAGCCGCTGGAGAGCGCGTAGGTCCCCAGGATGATCCGGCGCTTCACCTCGTCGCCGAAGCCCTGGTCGCGGGTGGCTCGCATGACCTCCTCGGCGCTGGGCGACTCCACGCCCTCGGGCAGCACCCGGAGTCCGTAGCGCATCGCGTCGAAGCGGGCGAGGTTGGAGGACGCCTCGCTCGGCATGATCAGGTAGTACGCCGCGAGCGCGTGCACGAAGCTCGGGCAGGAGACCTGCACGACCTCGGCCCCGGCCTTGACGAGCAGCTCGACCGCCTCGTCGAAGCGCTGCTGCACGCCGGGCTGGTAGCCCTCGCCGCCGAGCTCGGTGACCACGCCGACCCGCAGGCCGCTGAGGTCGCCCAGCGCGCCCGAGGTGGCGGAGTCGACCACCGGCGGGACGGGCTGGTCGATGCTGGTGGAGTCGAGCGGGTCGTGGCCGCCGATGATCTCGTGGAGCAGGGCGGCGTCGAGCACGGTGCGCGTCACCGGCCCCGCCTGGTCGAGCGAGTTGGCCATCGCGACCAGGCCGTAGCGCGAGACGCCGCCGTAGGTCGGCTTGACGCCGACCGTGCCGGTGACCGCACCCGGCTGCCGGATGGAGCCGCCGGTGTCGGTGCCGATCGCGAGCGGGGCCTCGAACGCGGCCACCGCAGCGGCCGAGCCGCCTCCGGACCCGCCCGGGATCCGGTCGAGGTCCCAGGGGTTGTGGGTCGGTCCGTACGCCGAGTGCTCGGTGGAGGAGCCCATCGCGAACTCGTCCATGTTGGTCTTGCCCAGGATCGGCAGGCCGGCTGCCTTGAGCCGCGCGACCACCGTGGCGTCGTACGGCGGCACCCAGCCCTCGAGGATCTTCGAGCCGCAGGTGGTGACCAGGCCCTCGGTGGTGAGCACGTCCTTGACCGCGACGGGGACACCGTCCAACGGCGACGCGAGCCGGCCCGCGGCCCGGCGCTCGTCGGAGGCCGCGGCCGCAGCGAGGGCGCCCTCGGCGTCGACCTGCAGGAACGCGTTGACCTCGCCGTCGACCGCAGCGATCCGGTCGAGGAACGCCTGGGTCAGCTCGACGCTGGTGGTCTCGCCCGATGCGAGCGCCTCAGCCAGGGCAGCACCGCTGCGCTGGACCAGGGGAAGGCTCTTCGCGGCGCTCACTGCTCGTCACCCAGGATGCGGGGAACGGCGAAACGCTGGCCCTCGACCGCAGGGGCACCGGAGAGCGCCTGTTCGGGGGTGAGCGAGGGACGTACGACGTCCTCGCGGAACCGGTTCACCACCGGCAGCGGGTGCGAGGTCGGCGGGATGTCGTCAGCCGCGACCTCGCTGATCGAGGCAACGGACTCCAGGATCACCGAGAGCTGCGGAGCCAGGTGGTCCAGCTCCGCGTCGTCGAGGTCGATCCGCGCGAGGTCCGCGAGGTGGCGGACCTCCTCGCGGGCGATCCCCTCGGTGGGCTCAGGCATGGGTCGACCCAGCAATAGCAAGCATGGGCACCATCCTAGATGTGGCGCGTCACGCCCCACTTCCGGGCGGGTCGGGCCGGACCGCCTGGTTCGGGGTCAGCGCCGTGCAGGCACAGCGCCAGCCTCCAGGTCGGCGGACGAAGACGTCGGTGGTCCACTCGTCGGCCGCGAACGGCTCGTTGCGCCACTCCCCGCGGTTGGTGCCGTGGGACAGGACGACGGCGATGTCGCCGTACACCCTGGCGTCGAGCAGCTCGAAGGCCATCTCGGAGTGGGTCAGGTCGCCTGACTCGACCATCGCGAGGAACGACCCCCGATCCCCCGGCCCGCCTTCGGGCCCGACGATCACCCAGTCAGGCTCGGTGAAGGAGCCGATCCTCACCGAGTCGTTGGAGACGATGGCTTCCGCCCACTGGTCGAGCAGAGCCTGGAAGGTGGCGCGATCCTCGATGTCCATGCCATCCATCATCGGGGAGGCGTCCCCCTCGCGTCTTGGACGAAAGGGCGGGCAGCAGTTCCCCACCAGGCGGCGGATACGGTCGGGACCACAGACTGGAGGCACATGTACCGGCCCGAACCTGCGTCAGCACTGCGGTTGACCGCGCTGCTCTTCGCCCTGCTCCTCGTCGTGAGCGCCTGCTCCTCCACCGGCAGCAAGAATGCTGCGAGCACCGAGGAGGACGCCCCGTCCGCCCCTGCCGGGTCGATGACCTACGTCGCGCTGGGCGACTCCTACACCTCCGCCCCGCTGGTGCCGGTCACCGACGTGGCCAACGGCTGCTTCCGGTCCTCGAACAACTACCCCACGCTGGCGGCGCGCGAGCTCGGCGTCACGCTCCTGGACCGCAGCTGTGGCGCCGCGGAGACCAAGCACCTCATCGCCAGCCAGTACGCCGGAGTGGCCCCCCAGCTCTCCGCGCTCGAGGCCGGGACCGACCTGGTGACCATCGGGATCGGCGGCAACGACGGCGGCGTGTTCAACCAGCTGGTGAGCCGGTGCACCGAGCTGCGGGCCCAGGACCCGGCCGGCGCCCCGTGCGAGCGGGAGATGACGGCGGGCGGCGAGGACAGGCTGCTCGCGACCCTGGCGCAGACGGCTCCGCGGATCACCTCCGCCCTGCGCGAGGTGCAGCGGCGCTCCCCCGACGCGAAGCTCCTGGTGGTCGGCTACCCGGAGATCATCACCGCCGACGAGACCTGCGCCCAGCTGCCACTGGCCCGGGGCGACTACGCCTACGCGGCGAAGATCAACCGCGCGATGGTCACGATGCTGCGGGAGTCCGCGGAGACGACCGAGGCGACCTACGTCGACGTGTTCGGCGCCAGCAAGGGACACGGCATCTGCTCCAAGGACCCGTGGTTCAACGGTGCGGTCACCGACCAGGAGCGGGCAGCGGCCTACCACCCGTTCGCCGCGGAGCAGGCCGCCGTCGCGAAGCTGGTCGTCGCGGCGGCGAAGGGCTGAGCCTCACACCGAGCCGTTCTCGAGCAGCCGCTTGAACCCGGCCTCGTCCAGGATCGGCACGCCGAGCTGCTCGGCCTTCTCCGCCTTCGAGCCGGGGCTCTCCCCCACCACCACGTAGTCGGTCTTCTTGGACACGCTCGAGGACGCCTTCCCGCCCCGGGACAGGATCGCCTCCTTGGCGCCGTCGCGGCTGAACTCGACCAGCGACCCGGTCACGACCAGGGTCTTGCCCTCGAGGGTCCTCGGGGTGGACTCGTCGCGCTCGTCGGCCATGGTGACCCCGGCGGCCTCCCACTTGTCGACGATCGCGCGGTGCCAGTCGACCGCGAACCAGGCCACCACGGCCTCCGCGATCGTGGGCCCGACCCCCTCGGCCGCGGCGAGCTCGGCCTCGGAGGCGCCACGGATGGACTCCATCGAGCCGAACTCCCCCGCCAGCGCCCGGGCCGCCGTGGGACCGACGTGGCGGATGGAGAGCGCGACCAGGACCCGCCACAGCGGCGCCTGCTTGGCCTTGTCGAGGTTGTCCAGCAGCCGCCGGCCGTTGGCGGAGAGCACCGGCTGGTCGCCCTCGCCCTTCTTCGGCGCCCGGGTGAACAGCGGGGCCCGGAGCAGCTTCTCGGCGCCGAGGTCGAACACGTCGCCCTCGTTGTCGAGCACCCCCGCGTCCAGCAGTGCCACCGCGGCCTCGTAGCCGAGGCCCTCGATGTCGAAGGCGCCGCGCCCGGCGACGTGGAAGACGCGCTCGCGCACCTGGGCGGAGCAGAACTGGTGGTTGGGGCAGCGCAGGTCCTTGTCGCCCTCCTTCTCCTGGGCCAGGGGCGTGTTGCAGGCCGGGCACTCGGTGGGCATCACCCACTCCGCCAGGCCCTCGGGACGCAGGCCGAGGACCGGCCCGAGGATCTCGGGGATCACGTCGCCGGCCTTGCGCAGGATCACGGTGTCGCCGGGGCGCACGTCCTTGCGCTTGACCTCGTGGGCGTTGTGCAGGGTGGCCATCTCGACCGTGGAGCCGGCCACCTTGGTCGGCTCCATCACCCCGAACGGGGTCACCCGGCCGGTGCGGCCGGTGTTGACCTCGATCGCGAGGAGCTTGGCGTTGACCTCCTCGGGCGGGTACTTGTACGCGATCGCCCACCGGGGTGCTCGGCTCGTCGAGCCGAGCCGCCGCTGCAGGCTGACGTCGTCGACCTTGACCACGACGCCGTCGATCTCGTGCTCCACGTCGTGGCGGTGCTCGCCGTAGTGCTCGACGAACTCCTCCACGGCCTTGAGCCCTTGGACGACCTTCGCGCGGTCGCTGGTCGGCAGGCCCCAGGCCCGCAGTGCGGCGTACGCCTGCGACTGGGCCTTCGGCTCGAAGCCCCTGCGAGCCCCGATGCCGTGGCAGACCATCCCGAGCGCCCGGGTCGCGGTGACCTTGGGGTCCTTCTGGCGCAGGGAGCCCGCGGCCGCGTTGCGGGGGTTGGCGAACATCGGCTTGCCGGCGTCGACCATCGCCTCGTTGAGCCGCTCGAAGGCCTTCACCGGCAAGAACACCTCGCCGCGGACCTCGATCAGCTCCGGGACCGGGAACTCCTCGCTGGACTTCAGCCGGTGCGGGATGGAGTCGATCGTCTTGACGTTGGGGGTCACGTCCTCGCCGGTGCGGCCGTCGCCACGGGTCAGGGCGCGCACCAGCCGGCCGTCCTCGTAGAGCAGGTTGATCGCGAGGCCGTCCACCTTCAGCTCGCACAGGTACGCCGGGTCGGTGACGCCGTCACGCCCGAGGCGAGCGGCCCAGCTCTCGAGCTCCTCGAAGGAGAACGCGTTGTCCAGGCTCTCCATCCGCTCGAGGTGGTCGACCGGGGTGAACTCGGTGGAGACCGCGCCCCCGACCTTCTGCGTCGGCGAGTCGGGCGTGCGCAGGTCGGGGACCTGCTCCTCGAGCTCCTCGAGGCGCCGCATCAACAGGTCGAAGTCGGCGTCGGAGAGGGTCGGGTCGTCCTTGACGTAGTAGCGCCACCGGGCGTCCTCGACCTGCTCGGCAAGCACACGGTGCTCCTGGCGCAGGTCGGCGAGCGGGTCCTGCTCGGTGGTGTTGTCACTTGAGCTCTGCGTCTCGGTCACGGGGACCATCTTGCCGGGTGGCGCCGACAGGTGCCGAGCCGGACGAACGAAGATCGACGCGCCGCAGCGGAATGCCAGCGGCCGGGAATTGGTTGCTACCCGCAATGTCTTCCTCCAGAACCGAGACCGGCGCGCGCCGGGTCCCGCTCCTCGTCGGCCTGCTGTTCGGGCTCGCAGGGCTGGGCAGCTCCTCGGCCGCGATCGCCCTGCCCGTGATGGGCGCCGACCTCGACGTGTCCACCGGTGTCGGTGCCTGGGCGATCAGCCTCTACGTGCTGATGCTGGCCGTGACCACCGCGCTCTACGGACGCATCTCCGACCTCGTCGGGATCCGGCTCCCCCTCGTCGCCGGGGTCACCTTGATGACCGTCGGCGCGCTGGCGGGGGCGCTGGCCCCCAACTTCGGGGTGCTGCTCGTGGCGCGTGTCTTCCAGGGCGCGGGCGCGGCCGCCGTACCCACCCTGGGCGTGGCAGTGGTGAGCCGGCTCTACTCCGGCTCGGCGAAGGGCGCGGCCCTGGGGCGTGTGGCCGGGCTGGCGGCAGCCGTGAGCTGCCTGGGCCCGCTGGCCGGCGGCCTGGTCGAGGGGCTCTTCGGCTGGCGCGCGGTGATCGCGCTCCCGATGCTCGGGATGCTGCTGGTCCCCCTGCTGTGGCGCTCGGTCCCGACCGAGGGCAGTGGCGCCCGGCTCGACCTGTTCGGCGGCGCCCTGGTCGCCGCGACCGCCGCTGGTGTGGTGCTCGTGGTGCAGTCGCCCTCGACCGGACCGGTGGTGGGCGTCGTCGGCGCCGTGCTGGCCGTGGTCGGCGTACCGGCCGTGGCCGCGTGGGTCCGCCGCCGTCCGCACGGCTTCCTGCCGCTCACGGTCATCCGGAACCCCGCCGTCGTGCGCAGCGCGCTGGCGGCCGCGGCCGTGCCCGCTGCCTGGTTCGGGCTGCTGATCGCGGTCCCGGCCGTGATGGTGGGCCAGGGCTGGGAGCCGTGGGAGGTGGGCGTGGCACTGGTCCCCAGCGCGGTCGCCGGGCTGCTGGCACCCCGGCTCGCCGGCCCGTTGCTCGCCCGGGTCGGCTCGACCCGGTCGCTGGCCGTGGCCGCGATCCTGTCCGTGGTCGCGATGCTCGTCGCCTCGCTCGGCGCCCACGTCGCCTCGGCCACGCTCATGGTGCTCGCGGTGGTCGTGGTGACCGTGGCGTTCGGCCTGGGACAGCCCGCGCTGATGGAGGCGGTCGGGGACGCGGTGGGCGACGACGTGCGCGGCGTCGCGCTCGGCGTGGCCAGCCTGTTCTTCCTCGTCGGCGGCGGCATCGGCTCAGCAGTGGTCGGGGGCCTGGGGTCGGTGCTCGGGATGCCCTACGCCCTGCTCCTGATCGCGATCCTGCCGGTCGCCGGCCTCCTGGGCCTGGTCCCGCAGCTGCGGGTCGCACCCGTGGGCCGCGTGCTCGACTGACCCACTCCAGTTCGACGCGACCCGAGCCGAACAGGCATGGTGGGCGACGTCACGGCCACGGAACGAAACATCTGGGACCCCGGATGCGTCATACGACGTGGACCCACCCTCGACCCCACGGGACACATGGCACAGGAAACCGATGAACAACCCAAGCTAGGCATCTCCCCGGCGCAGGTCGCGGGCAGCGCCCTGGCGGCCGTCTCCGGCGCCGTCCTCGCCTCCTTCGCAGGCGTGACCGGCACCATCATCGGCGCCGCCGTCGGCAGCATCGTCGCCACGGTGGGAGCCGCGATCTACACCTGGTCGCTGCGGCGGACCAGCGCTGCCGTACGCCGCCGCGCCGCCCAGGTGCGCCAGACGGCGCTGCTGACCGGCCAGCAGCCGCGGACCGTGGCCCAGGGCCCGATGCGCTCCAGGAACAACACCGACGACCCGACCCCGGCGGAGCAGGCGGCTGCGGACGCGGAGGCGGACGAGGCCGACGAGGACCAGGACTCCGTGCGCCGTGCACTGCCGTGGGGCAAGCTCGCCATCGCGAGCGTGGGCGTCACCGCGCTCGCCCTGGGCGGGATCACCACGTTCGAGGCGGTCACCGGGCAGCCGATCTCCTCGCTCGTGGGCGGGGACGACAGCAAGGGCACCACCGTGGGCAACGTCGTCGGCAAGAAGGAGCCGGCCGCCCCGCAGAAGCAGCAGCCCACCGAGGAGCGCAACACACCCCAGGACGAGTCCTCCCAGGCGCCGGAGCCCGAGCAGGACTCAGAGCCCAGCGAGGGTCCCGCGCAGCCGGAGAACTCGACGCAGCCCGAGCCCAGTGCCCCGGGCGAGCCGCTTCCGCAGCAGCCGGCTCCCTCGAGCGAGCCCGAGGGAGCCCCGCCGGCGGAGCCGTCCCAGGCCCCCTGACCAGGCCCCGGAGGGGGCCGGGCGGTCAGCCCACCAGTGCGGTGCTGATCGCCTCGACGAACGCCGGGAGGTCGTCGGGGTTGCGGCTGGTGATCAGGGGGCCGTCGACGACGACCTCCTCGTCGACCCAGGTCGCGCCGGCGTTCTGCAGGTCCATCGCCAGGCTCCCGAAGCTGGTCAGCCTGTTCCCCTCGGCGAGACCTGCGTTGATCAGCAGCCAGGGTCCGTGACAGATGACCGCGACGACCTTGTCGGCGTCGTAGGCCTCCTTGACGATGCTCTGGGCGTCCTCGTCGAGCCGCAGGTGGTCCGCGTTGACGGTCCCGCCGGGCACCACCACGGCGTCGAACACCGAGATGTCCACGTCGCTGAGGCTGCCGTCGACCTCGACCTTCTGGGTCTGTGTGGTGTCGCCCTCGACCGCCTGGATCGCGTTGCCGCTCGAGGAGTACACCTTGACCTCGGCCCCCGCCTTGGCGAGCTCGTCACGAGGCGTGACCAGCTCGGCCTCCTCGAAGTAGTCGGTCGCGATGATGGCGATCCGCTTGCCGTCCAGGTCGTCCATGTCACTCCTTCTCATCGGTTTGCCTGTGTCGTACCCAGCCGGGATCGATGACAAGCACGTCAGCCGATCTCGGCGGCCGCTTCCTGCAGTGCCCGCAGCGTGCCTGCGGCGTACGACGCACTCGCGCCCGCCATCCCGCACGACGGGGTGAGGACCAGCCGGTCCGCCACCTCCTCGGGGTCGAAGCCGAGCATGTCGAGCAGGCGCAGCACCCGCTCCAGCGGGGCCTTGACGGCCGGGACGTTCTCGCCGGTCGAGGCCACCACGCCCAGGAAGACCGTGGAGCCCTCGTCGATGGCGACCGCCAGGTCCTCGTAGGCGTCCACCGGCAGCACCGCGAGGTCGACCGAGACTCCCCCGGCACCCGAGCGCCGCAGCAGCTCGATCGGTACCTCCGCCGCGCAGCAGTGCACCAGCGTCGAGCGGGAGCCGGCCGCACCGAGCACCCACTCCAGGGACTCCTGCGCCTCCGGCGGCTTCACCGAGCGGTGCCGGCTGAACCCCGACGCCGTGGGCACCTGTCCCCCGAGGACGTAGGGCAGCGCGGGCTCGTCGACCTGGAGCCACAGCTCGGCGCCCGGCACGCGGCGCTGCACGTCGTCGAGGTGGACCGCGACCCCTTCGGCGAGTGCCTGCGCCAGGTCGCGCCTGGCGCCGAGGTCGGAGAGGACCTTGTCGCCGCGGGGCTTCTCGACGGTGGCGGCCAGCGTCCAGGGTCCGGCCACCTGGACCTTCAGCGGACCCGCGTAGCCCTGGAGCTGCTCCTCCAGCACGTCGAGGTCCTGCGCCAGCAGCGAGCGCGCCCGACGGTGGTCGACGCCGGCGGCGTCGGTGAGCCGCCAGCCCGCGGGCTGCAGGTCGAAGCCGAGGTGCGCCACGACCGCAGCCGCCCGCCCAGTCAGGTCGGCGGCCGGGCCACGGGCCGGGAGCTCGGGCAGGAACGGCATCCCGGTCAGGGCGTCCGCCACGACCTGCACCGACCTGGTGAAGTCCACGCCCGGCATGGAGCCGATGCCTGTTGCCGCGGTCACGTGGTGGTCCTGTGGGGGCCGGCGGGACCCCACAAATGTTGGATCGGAACGTCGAAATGGCCGCTCAACACGTCACAACCCAACATTTGTGGGGACGGGACCCGTCCGCCGGGTGGAGGTGATCGTGGCCGAGCCGACCACGCGGGAGCCGTCGTAGACCACCACGGCCTGACCGGGGGCGATGCCGGAGGCTGGGTCGAGGAGGTCGACCTCGACGTTGTCCTCGACGACGGTGAGCCGGGCGCGGTGCTCGGCGCCGTGGGCGCGCAGCTGCACCGAGCAGTCCAGGGGTACGCCGGGAGCAGGAGCCGTGCCGCACCAGCGGGGACGGATCGCCTCGAGGCCGGAGACCTCCAGGGACTCCCGCGGTCCGACCGTGACGGTCCCGGAGACAGGCTCGATGTCGAGCACGTAGCGGGGCTTCCCGTCCTCGGCAGGGGTCCCGATCCGCAGGCCCTTGCGCTGCCCGATCGTGTAGCGCCAGGACCCCTCGTGCTCGCCGAGCCGCTCGCCGTCCTCGGTGACGATCGAGCCGCCGCTGTTGACGCCTCGGCCGGACTCGGCGAGCTTGTCGGCCAGCCAGCCGCCGGTGTCACCGTCGCTGATGAAGCAGATGTCGTGGCTGTCGGGCTTGGCCGCGACCGCCAGGCCGCGCCGGGCGGCCTCCTCGCGGATCACGGACTTGGGGGTGTCCCCCAACGGGAACATCGAGTGCGCGAGCTGGTCCTGGGTGAGCACACCGAGCACGTAGGACTGGTCCTTGGACATGTCCTCGGCCCGGTGCATCTCGATCAGCCCGTCGGCGCCGGTGCGCAGCTGCGCGTAGTGCCCGGTCACCACCGCGTCGAAGCCGAGCCCGATCGCCCGGTCCAGGACCGCGGCGAACTTGATCTTCTCGTTGCAGCGCAGGCACGGGTTCGGCGTACGGCCCTCGGCGTACTCGCTGAGGAAGTCCTCGACGACGTCCTCGTGGAAGCGCTCACTCATGTCCCAGACGTAGAACGGGATCCCGATCACGTCGGCGGCGCGGCGGGCGTCGTTGGCGTCCTCGATGGTGCAGCAGCCGCGGGCACCGGTCCGGTAGGACTTCGGGTTGCGGGACAGCGCGAGGTGGATGCCGGTGACGTCGTGGCCCTGCTCGGCGGCGCGAGCAGCGGCGACCGCAGAGTCGACGCCGCCCGACATGGCTGCGAGGACCCGCATCAGCGCCTCGTGGACTGGGTCGCGTTGCGGGCGCGGGCCACGACCGGGCCGATCGCCGCGACGAGCGCGTCCACGTCGTCCTGCGTGGACGTGTGCCCGAGCGAGAACCGCAGCGAGGACCGCGCGAACTCCTCCGAGGAGCCCATCGCGAGCAGGACGTGTGAGGCCTGGGGCACGCCGGCGTCGCAGGCCGACCCCGTGGAGCACTCGATGCCGCGCGCGTCCAGCAGCATCAGCAGCGAGTCGCCCTCGCAGCCGGGGAACTCCAGGTGGGCGTTGCCGGGGAGCCGGTGCTCGGGGCCTGGTTCCGGGTCGCCGTTGCAGATCGCGTCCGGCACCTCGCGGCGTACGCCGGCCACGAGCTCCTCACGCAGCACGGAGAGCCGCTCCGCGAGCTCGGGCTGCTGCTCGACGGCCAGCTCGCAGGCCACCGCGAACCCGGCGATGGCCGGGGGGTCGATCGTGCCCGAGCGGATGTCGCGCTCCTGGCCACCGCCGTGCAGCAGCGCGGTGGGGTGCAGCTCGCGCCGCACGAGCAGGGCGCCGACCCCGTAGGGGCCACCGATCTTGTGCCCGGTCACCGTCATCGCGTCCACCCCGGACGCCTCGAAGTCCAGGGGCAGCTGGCCGAGCGCCTGCACGGCGTCGGTGTGTACGGGGATGCCGTGCGCGTGCGCGATCTCGACGACCTCGCGGATCGGCTGCACCGTGCCGACCTCGTTGTTGGCCCACATCACCGTCACCAGCGCGACGCTGTCGGGGTCGGCCTCCAGCGTCGCCCGGAAAGCCTCGACGTCGAGGCGCCCGAGCTTGTCGACCTCGACCAGCTCGACCTTGGCGCCCTCGGTGGCCAGCCACAGCAGCGGGTCGAGGACGGCGTGGTGCTCGATCGGGGTGCTCAGGATCCGCACGCGGCGCTGGTCCTCCGCGCGCCGGGACCAGAACAGGCCCTTGACGGCCAGGTTGTCGGCCTCGGTGCCGCCGGAGGTGAACACCACCTCACCGGGACGGCACCCCAGGGCACGGGCGATCGTCTCGCGGGACTCCTCGACCACCCGCCGGGCATGGCGGCCCGAGGCGTGCAGGGAGGACGCGTTGCCGACCCGGCCGAGCTGGGCAGTCATCGCGGCTGCCGCTTCGGGGAGGATCGGCGTCGTCGCCGCGTGGTCGAGATAGACGGTCATCGCTGGCCCAGCCTACGGCGTGCCGCGTGGTGGTCCGGTGGCGCAGCCGGATTGACACAATGCATGGTACGAATGAGACTCGGCGGGTGATCACCATCGATGCCCAGTCACCCGAGCCGCCGTACGTGCAGGTCCGCGAGCAGGTGCGCGCCCAGGTGGCCTCCGGGGAGCTGGCGCCGGGCACCAAGCTGCCGACCGTACGCCGCCTGGCCGGCGACCTCGGGCTGGCGACCAACACTGTCGCGCGCGCCTACCGGGAGCTGGAGGCACTGGGCGTGATCGAGACGCGTGGGCGCGCCGGCAGCGTGGTCACCGGAGCCGGAGTGGACCGGGCGGCGCGCCAGGCGGCCCACGAGTACGCGGCCACGCTGCGCTCGCTGGGACTGGACGCGGAGGCAGGGGTGGACCTGCTCAGGCAGGCGTTCGACTGAGAGCCCTCAGGCGCGGTGCCGGCCGGCCGGCACCGCGACCGCGCGCCGCTTCCTCGACCGCCACGCCAGCCCGGCCCCCGGGACGACCAGCGCCGTCGCGAGCAGCAGGACCCACAGGCTCACGGTCGCGCCCGTCATCGGCAGCGCCACCTGCGGGCCCCCGGCCAGCGGCCCCAGGACGGCCGAGCCGGAGGACGGGCCGGCGACCTGGGTCGGCCCGGCGTCGCCGGCTCCCACCGTGCCCGGCGGACCGGCGACGACGGTGCCCCCGTGCGCGGACTGGGCGTGCAGACGGGTGCCGAAGGAGACGGTGTCGGTCATCGTCGAGTTCGTCGCCGCCCCGGGAAGCGTGACCGTGATCCGCAGGGACCAGGTGGCCCCGGCGGGCATCTCGTCGGTCAGCCGCACCCCCGCGTCCAGCGCGGAGAAGGGGCCGCTCCACAGCGGCACCGGGCCCGACTCGTCCAGCCGGTCGACCCCGACCTGCAGCCACCCGGAGAGCTCCCCTCCGTCGGCCTCGCAGCGCTCGTCCGGCTCCCGGGTCTCCGGTCGCACGCACCCGTTCTCCCCGTCCGTGACGCCGAAGGAGGACAGGTCGACACGGGCGTCGGAGGGCGAGTCGTTGCGTAGACCCAACTCGGCCGCCCGCGTCAGGCCGGGCACCAGCCGGTCCACGTCCAGGAGCGGAGCACCCGGTTCGTGAGTGAAGCCCCGGCCGTCACCCGGCACGTCGACGAGCAGGCCCGGAACCGCGGCGGTAGCAGGCGCAGCGGAGCCGCACAGCACGGCAACCACGGTCGCGGTCAGAACCAGCAGGCGGCGCAAGGTCATCCCTCGTCTCGGGTCGATCAGGGACCCGACACTGTGCCAGCGCCGTCTCCTCCCCACATCCCCAATCCTGAGGAAAGCCGGGCGGCAACGCTTTCAACAATTCTGGTGATGCGGCTGCCCCGGCGTGACAGCGAGGCTGTGGGCATTCGCAAACCACCGCCGCGACTGCGGCATCTGCAGGGGAGAAAACCATGAACAAGAAGATCCTTCGGGGCAGCCTCGCCGGCGTCGCCGTCATCGCCCTCGCAGCCGGCGGCAACACGCTGGCCGCATGGTCCGACTTCGACGAGATCGCCGGCAACAACGCAGGAGCCGGTGTCCTGAAGCTCGACGTCGACCCGAACAAGAGCAGCGACTTCAAGTTCGACGAGGTCAAGATGGCTCCCGGCCAGATCGCGACCCAGCGCAACGTGTACGTCGCCAGCAACGCCGGCGACTCGACGCCCAGCGGCAGGTTGTTCATGAGCCTGAAGGACCTCGACGGCATCGAGGACGGCTGCAACGGCAACGCGGAGGTCCTCGCCGACAAGAACTGCGCGGACACCAACGGGGACGGCCAGTTCGTCGAGGACGCGCTCCTGCAGGTGACCTCCTACGCGGTGAACAGCCCCGGGCAGTGCACCCAGTCATACGCACCCGGTGGCAAGCAGGTCACGGCCAGCCACAACGGCTCGCTCAAGTTCTGGGCGAGCAAGACCGCCCCGTATGAGCTCACCGGCGACCTCTCCGACAAGGGCGGCGCCAACCGCTCCTACCTGGCTCCCGGCCAGGGCCTGTGCGTGTCGATGACGCTGAACCTCGCCACCTCGGTGGACAACGCCTCGCAGGGCGACGCCGCCTCGTTCCTCACCAGGTTCGACCTCGAGCAGGCGCCGAACGGCACGCCGAGGACCCCGATCGCCTAGCGCGACCCAGGTGGGGCCAGCCCAAGACCGGCCCCACCTGACCGCACCGAACCGGACACGAGAGCGAGCAGGACCATGGCACGGGACACCACCCCCCGCACGGCGAGGCAGGCAGCACAGCTGCTGGCTCGCTGGGTGACCCGCCTGGTCCTGCTCGCCTTCGCGCTGCTGGTGGTCGGCGCACTGGTGGTCGTGGTGGTGCTGCCCCGGGCCACCCACGGAAGCGCCCTGACCGTGCTCACCGGCAGCATGACCCCGGAGATCCCGGTCGGCTCGGTCGTGGTGATCCGTCCGGTCGACACCGGGACGCTCCGGGTCGGCAACGTGGTCACCTACCAGGCCGAGCCCGGCAAGCCGGGATACATCACGCACCGGATCATGAAGGTCGACACCGCCACGACGCCGACCTCGTTCGTCCTGAAGGGCGACGCCAACCGCGGGGCGGACCTCGATCCCGTAACCGCCGACCAGATTCGCGGCCGGGTCTGGTTCCACGTCCCCTACCTCGGCGCCATCCGCGACGCCCTGCACGGCAAGGGCGGCATCACCCTGGTCGCGATGCTGCTCCTCGGCGGGTACGCGCTGAGCCAGCTGGGTGCGGGCCTTCGCGACCGCAAGGCGCAGGGCACGCCCGACACGGCTCGTTCCGGCGACATCGCGGTCAACCGGCTCCTGGTGCTGGCGCACCTGGACAAGGCCCGGCTCGACTCCCGCACCGGCCTCTCGCCCGACGCCATCGCGGCCCTGTGGTCCGCCGCCGTGGTGCACGAGGACGAGACCAGCTGCCTCTTCCTGCTCACACCGGCACCAGAGGCGATCGCCGTCACCCTGGAACGGCTGCACGACGTGCAACCACTGCAGCTCCGGATCATCGACCAGGCGGGCACCCTGTCTGGCCTCGAGGCAAGGTCGCTGACGCGGACTCGCGAGGAGGACGAGCGTGCGCACGCATAGGGCAGCCGGAGTGGCCGCAGCCGCCCTGGCCGCCCTCTTCCTCGGCGCCGCGCTCGGCGGTTCGCCCTCGACGTACGCCGCCTACTCCGACCACGTCGAGGTCCGCAGCACCGTTGGGGCCGGCGTCTGGGCGCCCGACCCGCCCGCAGCCTGCGGGCCGGTCGCGAGCTACGACCGCATCCTGTGGGGCACCCCCGGTGACGACGTCCTGCACGGCGGACCGCGACCGCAGATCATCATGGGCCTCGGTGGCGACGACGTGATCGAGGCCGGCAGCGGCCGGGACTGCCTGGTCGGCGGCACCGGCGACGACCGGCTCCGCGGCACCGGCGCGCACGACATCCTCATCGGCGGCCCCGGCCAGGACCACCTGTCCGGCGGCCCCACCCTCGACCACCCGGCCGTGGGCATGCCTGTCTCCCCCGCGGCAGGCATGCCCACCTCTCCTCCGGCACCGGAGCCGGCCCCCGAGACGGCCCAGAAGCCGACGCCCACCCCGACACCTGCCCCGCAGGCCCCCGCTGCCCCGGTCGTCCCAGCCCCGGCCGCCCCGGAAGCACAGCCGCCCGAGCCGGGGGCGGAAACGCCCGAACAAGCCGTCGCGGACGCCCCGGAGGACTAGACCGTCCACCGGGACGAACAACCTTCTACAGTGTCGAAAAGGACGTTCCGCCCGCCTGAAACGGCATGTCAGGCCGTTGGGAGGCCCTCGGCGGCACTCGCGCGACGCCCTGTCGGCATGCATCCTCCTCCCATGGGGGGAAACCAAGGCGCTTCGACAGCGGCGCCGCCACACCCGGTGCCGGTCATCGCCGGCGGTCTGGGCATCGCTGTCGTGCTGCCGGGACTTCTCGTCACCGGCCACCTCCGGACGCCGTGGGACCTGACGCTTCCCGGTGGAACGGCGAGCTGGGTGGTCACGGTCGCCTGCCTGGCCGCCGCGCTGTTCCTCGCCGCCGGGGTGCTGCGACTGGTCACCTGGAGGGTGACCGGTGACCCCCGCAGCGAGCTCGTCGGCGCGGCTCACGTCCTGATGGCGTGCATGTGCCTGCCTCTGGGGGCCCTCGGACGCGTCATCGCCCCCGACCACGAGGCCTTCATGCTCGGCGTGGCCCTGCACGCCGTGGTCTCCGTTACGGCGATGTGGCTGGTGGCCCGGGCCCTGCGACCCACCGAGGAGCCCACGCCCGAGCAGTCCCGCCGCTTCGGTGACCAGCTCATCACCCTGGGCACCGGCGCACTCCTCCTCGTCGCGGTGGTCGAGGACCTCGCCGTGCTGGCCGCCGGGGCCGGGCTCGACCGCTCGACGCTGGCCCGGGCTGTGGCCGTCACGGTGGCGATGGGTTGGGTGCTGCTCAGCGCGCGGGCCGCTCTGGACGGGAACCACTGGGCCCGGCAGTCCGCCCCTCTTCTGTGGGGGATGGGGCTCGCGCAGATGGTGAGCATGGTCGACAGCGGTCGCACGACCGGCTGGACGCTGACCGGCGTACTCGTCTGCGCCGCGGTGGCAGCGGCGGCGACCGTGCTCGCCGTGACCGCCTTCGGGGAGGCCCTCACCACCGAGGCCGAGGAGACCACCGAGCTCGCCCGGTGGCGCGAGCAGCTCGCCCACGACGCCCGCAGCGCCTGCCTGGGCCTGCGCGCCGCGATGGAGATCCTGGAGCGGTACGACGGCCGGGTGGATCCCGCGGTCACCGCCAGCCTGCGGGTGGCCGCGCTCCAGGAGGTCGGCCACATCGAGCACCTGCTCACGCGCTCGTCCACCGAGCCGTGCGAGACCTTCGACGTCACCGAGGTCGTGCGGGCGGTCTCCGCGGCGGCACGACCGCTCGGCACCCTGGTCACCGTGCACGGTGACCCCGCGACGGGGCACGGGCGCGCTCAGGACCTGGTCGCGGTGCTCAAGACGCTGCTGGTGAACGCCCAGACCCACGCACCGGGCAGCGCGGTGACGATGCGGGTCCGCGCCACGTCGTCCGGGGTGGTGATCGCCTGCTCCGACGACGGTCCCGGGCTGGGGACGGCCGACCCGGCACGGCTCTTCGAGCGCGGCTACCACTCCTCCGGCAGCCCCGGCTCGGGCCTGGGCCTGCACCACGCACGCGAGCTGATGCGCGACCAGGGCGGAGACCTCGTGCTCGCCGCCACCGGCTCGGGAGCCGGCTTCGAGGTGCTGCTCCCCTCCGCACCGGCACCGCAGGGCACGCGCCCCACGGCGCACGTCCCGGCCCAACGCACCCGCTCCACCGTCGCGGCGGCCGCCGCCCTGACCCCCCTGACCCCGGTCGGCACCCGATGAGCCTCGCCAGCACCGAGACGCGAGAGCTGGCGCCGGACCACCGGCCACACGTGGTGCTCGTCGACGACCACCAGCTCCTGACGCAGTCGCTGGCCGTGGCCCTGGAGATGGAGGGGCTCTCCTGCTCGGTGGCGCCGCTGCAGGACCGCGACGGCCTGCTCCGGACCGTGGCCGAGACCGCTGCCGATCTCGTGCTGCTCGACCTGGACCTCGGGGGTGCGCTGGGAGACGGCTCGCTGCTAGTCGCGCCACTGGTGCGCTCCGGCGCCCGTGTGCTCGTCGTCTCCGGGTCCGTGGACCCCGACCAGATCGGCCGCGCCATCGAGAACGGCGCCGTGGGGGTGCTGGACAAGGCAGCGACGTTCACCGTGCTCCTCGACACCGTGGTCGCCGCGGCCAGGGGCCGGCAGGTGCTGGACCCCACGCGGCGCAGGGACCTGGTCGAGGAGACACGCGCCCGGCGTGCCTGCCACAACGAGGCGGTGGCCCCCTTCGAGCGGCTGTCCACTCGCGAGGACGAGGTCCTCCGGGCGCTCGCCGAGGGGCACTGCGTCACCACGATCGCGGAGGCGGCGTACGTCTCCGAGGCGACGGTGCGCTCCCAGGTGCGGGCGGTCCTGACCAAGCTCGGCGTCACCTCCCAGCTGCAGGCGGTCGCGCTCGCGCACCGCTGCGGGTGGCTACGGCAGCGGTGACTGCCCAGGTGACTGAGCCGTGAAGTGCACCTCGGTGTAGGCCGAGCGCCACTCGGTGACCTCGGCGCCCACGGCCTCGGGGTCGTCCTCACGTAGTCCGCGGGCGAGGAAGCCCGCCAGCGTGGGCATCTGGTCCTCGCCCATCCCGAGGCGGGTGAGCTCGGGCGTCCCGATCCGCAGTCCGTTGGTGTCCCCGGGCACGGCCGCCGTCGGGAGACCGATGCCGCAGGTGAGCAGGCTGGCTCGCCGGAGCCGGCGCGAGGCGTTCTGCCCGCCGCCGTACGCCGCAGCCAGCACCGCGAACTGGTGCGACTCGGTCCGGCCCCGCTCGGTGGCGAACACCGGCACGTCGAGCAGCTCGAGCTCCCCGGCCAGCCGCGTCGCGTTGGCCACCATCGCCGTCGCGTAGCCGGGGCCGGCGGCCACCCAGTCGTTCATGGTGACGGCCAGCGCGGCGATCCGGCCCGCGTCGGAGTTCGCGGTCAGGCCGGGGTAGGCGATCGCGTCCAGGCGGCGGGCCAGCTCCTCGTCGTCGGTGACGACCAGTCCCCCGGCCGGGCCGCCGAGGCTCTTGTAGGTGCTCATCGTCATCAGGTGCGCACCCTCGCGCAGCGGGTTGGGCCAGGCACCGCCGGCGATCACCCCGCACAGGTGGGCGGCGTCGAAGAGCACCTTCGCGCCCACCTCGTCGGCGATCTCGCGGATGGCGGCGACCGGGTGCGGGAGGAGGTTCAGGCTGCCGCCGATGGTGATCAGCCGGGGCTTCTCGGCCCGGGCGGTGGCGGCGAGGGCGTCGAGGTCGACGGTGTAGCTGCCCGGGTGCACCTCGGCCGGGATGCTGCGCAGTCCGTAGAGACCGGCGGCGCCGGGACCGTGGTGGGTCACGTGGCCGCCGATCTCGGCCGGCGGGGAGATGATCGAGTCGCCCGGGGAGCAGGTGGCCATGAACGCGTACAGGTTGGCCAGCGCGCCCGACCCCACGCGCACCTCGGCGAACCTCGCGCCGAAGACCCGGGCGCTGAGCTCGGCCGCGATCACCTCGATCTGCTCGATCGCCTCGAGGCCGGTCTCGTACTTGTCGCTCGGGTAGCCCAGGCTCGCCCGCGACCCCAGGCCCCGCGAGAGGAGTGCCTCGGCGTGCGGGTTCATCACGTTCGTGGCCGGGTTGAGGTTCAGGCAGTCGCGGTCGTGGATCCGGTGGTTCTCACCGACGAGGCGCTCGATCTCGGCGTACGTCGCGGCCGGGTCCAGACCCGCGACCGCGGAGCTGACCGCGCTCACCCGCTCCTCGACGAGGGCGGGGGTCCAGGGGCGAGGCGCGAGGCTGCGGGTCACGGGTGCCGACATGCAGCACAGTGTGGCCTCAGCCGCGAGGTTTGTCCGGTTGCACGCGCAGTGTGTGCAGGGTCGTCGCCAGCATCTCGTAGTGCCCCACCAGCAGCAGGAACTCCAGCCGCGCCCGCTCGTCGAGCTCGGCGCACAGCGCGGCCCAGGTGCGGTCACCCAGGTCGCGCTCGCGGTGCAGCTCGTCGGTCGCGGTCAGCAGCAGCCGCTCGCGTGCGGACCAGCCAGGGTCCTCGGGCCCCTCGGTCACCCGGTCGATCTCGGCCTCGCTCAACCCGGCCCGCCGGCCCAGGCGACGGTGGTGGGCGAGCTCGTAGTCGCTGCGCGCCAGGGTGGCGACCCGCAGGATGACCAGCTCGCTCTCGCGCCGGGGCAGCCTGCCGCCGGGCATCAACCGTCCGGCGAAGTGCAGCCACCCCCAGAACAGCCCTTTGTTGCGCCCCAAGGTCAGGAAGATCGCCGGCGGCTCGGTGCCGGTGACGCGGCCGGCGGCACCCGCGAACAGCCAGGTCACGATCCCGACGTCGCGGCGCCTCCCGGGCGTCAGTCGCGCGGTGCTCATGCGGCCTCCTCGCGCCGGGCGGCCTGGACGGCGGGAAGCGCCTTGTTGGCGCCGTAGTTCATCCCGCGCATCAGCAATGCGTAGACGCGGGGCAGGTGCCGCTGCACCGCGTGGATGAGCCAGATGTCGCGCGAGGTGTAGACCCAGTACCGGTTGCGGCGTACGCCTTCGAGGATGGCGGCCGCGGCCTCCTCCGGGGTAGCCGCCGAGTCGCGGAAGTGCTTCTGCAGCCGCAGGAACGCCTTGCCGCCCTTGTCCACCCCGGCGATGTCGACGGTCTCGGTCAGCGGGGTGGCGACCGCGCCGGGGCAGACCAGGCTGACCCCGATGCGGTGCCGCCGCAGGTCGAAGCGGAGCACCTCGGAGACGCCGCGCAGGCCGAACTTGCTGGCGCTGTACGCCGCGTGCCACGGCATCCCGATGATCCCCGCCGCCGAGGACACGTTGACCACGTGTCCGCCGTGACCCGCCTCGATCATCCGCGGCACCAGCGTCTCGATCACGTGGATCGGGCCCATCAGGTTGATGTCCACCAGCCGCTGCCACTGCCGGTGCTCCAGCGACTGCACGGTCCCCCACGTGGAGATCCCGGCGATGTTCATCACCACGTCCATCGCGCCGTGCTCCGCGGTGAGCCGGGCCGCCAGGGCACGCACCGCCTCGTAGTCGGAGATGTCCGCGGCCTGGACGAGGCCGACCTTCCCACCGGCCTCGCGGATCTCCGTCGCGGTCTGCTCGACCAGGTCGGCCTGGACGTCGGTCAGGTGGACCCTCGCTCCCTGCTGGGCGGCCAGCTGCGCCGTGGCCCGGCCGATGCCGCTGGCGGCTCCGGTGATGAACACGTCCTTGTCCGCCAGCGTGCGGGTCCTGCGCTGCAACATGGGTCTCCTCGAGGTGTGGTGGTGCACGGTCAGCGGTTCAAGGGGGGTGGCGTGTGCTGCGCGCCGCGCCAGTGCCCGCCCCCGGGGCGGCAGTGCCCCTCGGTGTTCAGGGGCTGCCGGTCGGTGGAGGTGGGGTCGCGACGCGGGGTGCCGTAGGAGCACTGGCGCTCGCCCTGGAGCAGGAGGTCCACGTCGAGCCAGCCGTCGTTGAAGGCCGAGGAGAACCGGGACGCGCCGTAGTCCAGGCTCGTGGTGAGCTCACGCACGTGCGGGTCCCTGTCGGCCAGCAGCCCGGTCAGCCGCCCCAGGGCGGCGAGGGTGCCGGGCAGGACCTCCTCGAGGTCCTCGGCGAGCAGCGCCATCGTGTCGAGGTCAGCGGGCGCCGTGGCCAGGATGCGCCGGAACTCGGGATCGAAGTCCGCCAGCCAGTCGGTGAACAGCTTGGCGGAGCCGGAGAACTGGGCGAGCTTGTCGCGGTGGCCGGCCAGGACCTCCCCGGTGATCCTCCCGTTGCGCAGCAGCCGGGCCGTCTGCGGCCACGCCTCATCGAGGGTGGTGGTCAGCTTCTCGGTCGAGTCGAGCAGGGAGTCGAGCTCGCCGTCGATGCCGCCGGTGGCCAGGGTGAGCTCGTCCAGCACCACCCGCAGGTCCTTCTCGTCCACGTGCGAGAGCACGTTGTCCAGGCCGTCGGCTGCCTGCGCCAGCGAGACCGGCAGGTCGTCCGCGGTGGCCTTCACGACGTCGCCGTCGGCGAGGTACGGGCCCTTCGCAGCGTCCGGCTGGAAGTCCAGGAACTGCTCCCCCACCGGCGAGAGGCTGCGCACGGTGGCCCGTGCGGTGCGCGGGACCCGGGTGTCCTCACGCAGCGAGACGGTGGCCACGGCGCGCCCGTCCGCGAGGCCCACGTGGGTCACGGTGCCCACCCGGACGCCGCGGTAGCTGACGGGCGAGCCGTCGAAGAGCCCGCCGGTGCGGGGCAGCTGGACGGTGACGCTGTCCGGCCGGCGGGTGAGCGGGACGTCGAGCACGACGCCGAGCAGGTACGCCGTGCCCACGACAAGCACCGTGGAGAGTCCCACCACGCTCATCAGGGAGCGGTTCAGGTAGCGCCTCATCGGGTGCCTCCCGCCGGGGCGAGCGTCCCGCCGAGGCCCGGCAGCGCGGGCAGCTGCGGGAGCCCGGGAAGCTGCGGCAGGCCGGGGACGGCGGGCAGACCGGGCACGGCGGGCAGACCGGGGAGGACGCCGCCCGGCTCGCCGGGTTCGACGGCACCGCCACCGTTCCCGCCCAGGACGCTGTCCACGTGCAGCAGGAACTTCAGGTTGAGGTAGTCGGTCGGGGAGCGGTCGTCGATGCGCAGCGCGAAGTCGTTGATGATGTCGAGTCCCGGCACGATCTCTCCCTGCGCACCGAGCACCTCCTCGAGCACGGGCCCCAGCTCCCGGACCACCAGGGTGAGGTCCGCACGGGTCCGATTGACCAGCCGGTTGGAGACCAGCGCCAGCCGGTCGCTGTGCCGCAGCAGCCGGGCGAGGTCGTCGGTGTTCTCGGTCAGGGCGCGGGCTGCCGGGCGCAGCTGCTCCAGCGCCTTGTTCAGCGTCACCTCACGCCGGTCCAGGGTCTTGGAGGCGCGGTTCAGCGCGACCAGCACGCGGTCGATCTCCCGGGTGCTGCGCAGCGCCTGCCGCAGGAACTCGTCGGTCTCCGACAGCAGCCCCTTGGTCACCCCCACGCGCCCACCGAGCGCGGTGTTCAGCTCGGAGACGATCGTCTGCACCTGGCCGAGGCTGCCCCCGTTGATCAGCAGCGAGGCCGAGGCGAGCGTGTCCTCCACGGTGGCCGAGGTGGTCGCGGCGGGCCCCTCGACGAGCGCGTTCTCGGCCAGGGGTGCGCCCTTCTCGGCGGCGAGCACGTCGACGTACATCTCGCCCAGCGCGGTGGTGTAGCGCAGCCGGAAGGCGCTGCCCTCACGGAGCCTGGTGGTGTCGTCGATCGCCATGTCCACCCGGGCCCGGTAGTCCTCCGGACTGACCCGCAGCACCTTGCCGACGACCACTCCGCCGAGCTTCACCGGTGCCCCGTCCGGGAGGTTGAGCGCGTCGTCGAAGACGGCGCTCAACCTCCACTGGTCCGACCCCACCACCGAGGGGCGCACGCTGGCGCCGACCCCGCAGCCGCCGGTCAGCAGCGCGCCCGCGAGCACCGCGACCAGCGTGACCGCCCACGTCCCTGTGCGCCTCATCGCCCCGTCCCTCCCAGCACGGCGCCGAGCAGGCCGCCGAACAGGTCACCGACGTCCGGGTCGGTGCCGAGCTCGGCACACACGAACGGCAGGGCTCCGCAGACCTCGCCCGTGACCTCCTGCGCCGGCGAGAGGTGCTCGACCGGCATCTTGACTTGCAGCCGGTCGTTGTCGCCGATCGCATCGCCGATGTTGCGGAACGTGAGCGGGGAGACCTCGACGGCCTCGGCGAGCTCCTTCTGGTGCTCGAGCAGGCTCGTGGTCACCTTCGTGAGCCCCTTGAGCGAGCCCTTCAGCTGGACCCGGTGGGTCTTGACGAAGGTGGCCAGGGACCGCAGCGCCCGGCTCAGCGACAGCAGCGAGCGGCCGAAGTTGTTTCGCTCGTCGGCGAACAGGTCGGTCGCGTCGCTCACGCTGGTGATGAACTCGTCCACGACGCCCCGGTTCTTCGCCACGAGCGCGGTGAGGTCGTCGAGCCCGTCGATGGTGCCCACGAGCTCCCCGCGATGACCCGACAGGGCCTTGGCGGCGGCGGAGAGCTCCTTGACGGTCGCGTTGGCGTCGGCTCCGCGTCCCTGGAGCGCCTCGGCCCCCGCGGACAGCAGCCCCTGCAGGGCCTCGGCGTTCCCGTTCTCGCCCGCGATGCCGGTGCTGAAGTCCCGCAGCGACGCCAGCACCTCGTCGAACTCGACGGGCGTCCGGGTCCGGGTGACCGGGATCCGCGCTCCGGACGCGAGGCGCTTGCCGGGGGCGAAGGCGGGGGTCAGCTCGACGTAGCGGTCGGTGGCCACCGACCTGGCCACCACGACGGCGCCCACGCTCGCCGGGACGTCGACGTCCTCGCGGAGCTCGAGGCGGACCTCGACGACCTTGCCCTTCGGCGTGATGTCGGTGACCTCGCCGACGGGTACGCCGAGCACGCCCACGTCGTTGCCCACGAACAGGCCGGCGGAGTCGTCGAACTCGGCGACCACCTCGAGCGTGCCTCCGCGCATCGGCGCGCAGCCGCCGGTGGCCAGGAGCAGCGCGAGGGCCAGGACCAGCGCCAGGGGCCTGCAGCGGGGGCGGGTCATCGGCAGTCTCCCTTCAGCACGCACTCCAGGTTGTCCGGGGTCGCCCCGGGGATGTACTGGTCCAGCCACGGCCCGGTGCCGGCAGCGTTCGCGAAGTAGCGCGCGGAGACGGCCAGCGACTTGACCGTCCGCCCGACGTTCTTCTCCTGCTTCTGGAGCAGGGCGATCACCTTGTCGAGGTCCCGCAGCGTGGGGCCGATGTCGGCCTTGGTGTCCTCGATCACCCCGCGGAGCTGGTCGCCGAGCTCGGCGAGGTCGCGCAGCAGCGCGTGGATGGTCGCGCGCCGGGCGCGCAGCGTGTCCAGCAGGAGGTCCGCCTGCCTCATCAGCGGGATCAGGTCGCTGCCGCTGTCGCTGAGCTGTCGGGTCACCCGGCGGGCCGCCACCAGCAGCTCGCCGAGCTGGCCGGACCTGTCGGCGATCACGGTGGAGAGCTGACGGACGCCGTCGAGCGCGGGCCCGAGCTCTCCGCCGGAGGCCTCCAGGGTGGTGGCGAGCTGACCCAGCGACCTCTCGATCGTCACCGTGTCGAGCTCCCCCATCTCCGGCACGCCCTGGTCGATGACGTCCTGCAGGTTGAACGGGACGCGGGTGCGGGCCAGGGGGATCGTGTGCTCGCGCAGGTCGCCGGAGCCGCGGGGCGTGACCATCAGGAAGTGGGTGCCGAGCAGGGTCGCCACCTTGACCTCGGCCTCGGTGCGCGAACCGAGGTCGATCGCCTTGTCGAGGATGAACCGCACCCGGACCTGGTTCTTCCCGAGCTCGATCGCCTTGACCTCGCCAACGCCGACGCCGGCCACCTGGACCTCCTCCCCGACCCGCAGCCCGCCGGTGTGCTCGAGGACGGCGGTGTAGCTGTCCGAGCCGGGTGAGAGCCGGGCCATCGCCAGCACCAGCACCCCGGCCAGGGCGACCACGGCGAGGCCGACGAGCCCCACGCTGAAGCGATCCCGTTCGGCCAGCAGCTTCATGCGCACGCTCCGGTGTAGGGGCCGGACTCGCCGACCCAGACCTTCTGGCCCGCCACGGCGACGCCGAGGTTGCACAGGTAGACGTTGAGGAAGCCGCCGTAGGACATCGTCCGGGCGAGCGAGCTGAACATGAGGGGCAGCCGCTCCAGCGCCTTCTCCAGGCGCGGCTGCTCCCGGGCGAGCAGGGCCGTGGTGTCCTTCAGCGCCCGGACGTCGCGCTTCAGCCCGGGGCGCAGCTCGTCGAGCAGCGAGGTGGTGCTCTCCACGAGCTCGCCGAGGTGGTCGATGGAGTTCGCGAAGGTCTTGCGCTCCCCCGCCAGCCCGGTCATCAGCTTGCGCAGCTGGACGACGGTGGCGTCGAGCTCGGAGGACTGGTCGTCGAGGTTCTGCAGCACGGGGGTCAGGTTGGCCAGCACCTCGCCGAAGATCTCGTCCCGCCCGGCGAGGTACTTCGTGGCGTCGGCGGTGTTGCGCAGCAGCGACTCCACGGTGCCGGACTCCCCCTGCAGCACCGCGATCATGTTCCTGGCGAGCTCGTTGACCTCGGCGGGCTCGAGCACCGCGAACAACGGCTCGAAGCCGTTGAGCAGCGCGGTGAGGTCGAAGCCGGGGCTGGTGTTGGCCAGCGCGATGTCCGAGCCCGCGGGCAGCACCCGGCCGCGCTTGCCCTCGGCGGGTGCGCTCAGCGCGAGGTACCGCTGGCCCAGCAGGTTCTGGTAGCGCAGCGTCAGCTGGGTCCGCTCGTGGACGACCTGGTCCGCCCGGATCGAGAAGCGCACCCGGGCCCGGGTGTTCTCGACCACCTCGATCGAGTCGACCCGCCCGACCTTGACGCCGGCCACGCGTACGTCGTCGCCCGGGCGCAGTCCGCTGACCGCCTCGAACCGGGCCGACCACTCGGTCACGTCCCCGCCGGGGGCGTTGGTCATCATCCGCAGCAGCCCCACGAACAGCAGCCCGGAGACGACCGCGAACACCGTGAACTTCACCAGGGTGGGGCGCATCCCGACCACGCTCAGCACCCCCGTCCGCGGTGGGAGCCGAACCGGGGACAGTCCGCGGACCCGTACCCGGGATCTTCCTGGAGCTGCAGGTTGCCGTCGATCTGCAGGTAGCGCCCCTGCTTGAGCGCCAGGTTGAACCCGTCTGCGAGCCCGATCACCGAGACCACCCCGTCGACGAGCTGCACCCGTCCGTCGTAGAGCGCGTCCACGACCACCGCACTGCGCACCAGCACGTCGACCAGACCCTTCTCGTTGGCGCTGAGCACGCCGGAGGTCTTGGAGAAGGTGCGCGAGCCGCTGCGGACCAGGTTCTTGAAGTCGGCCTCGCGGTCGACCAGGGTGCGGGCCGCCACGAGCGCGTTGTCGGTGGCGTCGAACAGGTCGGGTGCGTAGCGCGCGAACGCCTCCAGGTTGGTCGCGAGCAGCTCGAGGTTGCGGCGTACCAACGGCATCTGCGGGTTCAGCCGGGACAGGTAGCGCTCCAGGACCACGATGCTCCGACCGAGCCGCTCCCCGTTCCCGTCGAGGGCTCCCGCGAGGCCCTGCAGGGTGCTCGCGAGCCGTGCCGGACCCAGCGCGCCCACCACCCGGTCCAGGCCGTCGAGGACGGTCTGGAGCTCGAGGGTCTGCTTGCTGGTGTCCTGCGGGATGCGCTGACCGGCCCGGAGCGAGCCGGCCCCGGCACCAGTCCTCCCGCCGCGCGAGACCAGGTCGACGAACGAGGTCCCGAACACGCTCGCGGGCAGGATCCTGGCGTGTACGTCGCCCGGCACCTCCTTGGCCACGCTCGGGGTCAGGCGCAGCGCGACCGCCACCGTGGAGGCTGCCCCCAGGTCGCCGTCGGCGCGCTCCAGGCTCGCCACCTTGCCGACCAGCACCCCCTTGTACTTCACGTCGCTGCCGGGGACCAGCGCCCCACCGGCGGTGTCCACCAGCACGGTGGCGTCCAGGCGGTCGGTGAAGGTGCCGCGGCCAAGCAGCACCAGTCCACCGACCAGCATGGCCAGGGCGGTCAGGAAGACGGTGCCGCGCGCGGCCAGCGTGGACCGGGAGGGCTCGCGTTCGCGGGAGCGCAGGAGGTCGAGGAGGCTCATCGGATCAGCCCGAGATCCGGAAGCCGGGGTCGTTGCCCCAGAAGACGAGGGTCAGCAGCATGTCGACCAGGACCACGATCACGATGGACGCGCGGATCGCCCGGCCGGTGGCCTCCCCCACGCCCTGGGGACCGCCGGAGGCGCGGAAGCCGTACCAGCAGTGGATCACGGTCACCAGCAGCGCGAACACCAGGATCTTGACCACCGAGTAGGCCACGTCCCGCCCGGAGATGAACGTGTCGAAGTAGTGCTGGTAGGTGCCCGGCGACTGGTCGAAGAGCACGGTGACCGCCAGCATCGAGGCGATCCAGGAGCCGATCAGCCCGATCAGGTAGAGCGGGAGGATCGCGAACATGGCGGCGAGCACGCGGGTGGTGACCAGGAACCGCAGCGGGTGGACCGCCATCACCTCGAGCGCGTCGATCTCCTCGTGGGTGCGCATCGACCCGATCTGGGCGGTGAACCGGCAGCCGACCTGGGCGGCCAGCGCCAGGGCGGCGACCAGCGGTGCCAGCTCCCGGGTGTTGACCGAGGCGGAGACGAACCCGGTCAGCGGGGCGAGGCCGACGAGCTCGAGGCCGGAGAACCCCTCGATGCCCAGCGAGGTGCCCGCGGAGACCGCGAGCAGCACCATCACGCCGATGGTGCCGCCGCCGACGACGATCGCACCCGAGCCCCAGCTGATGTCGGCCAGCTGGCGCAGCACCTCGGCGCGGTAGTGGCGCATCGTGTAGCGCACCGAGCCCAGGGTGCGCAGGGCGAAGGTGACGACGTCACCCGCAGTGACCAGGGTGTCCGTGGCCACCCGCTGCATGCTCCGCTGTGCCATCGCCGTCGCCTACGCGATCCGCTGGGGCACGAGCATCACGTAGGCCTGGGTCATCGCCACGTTCACGACGGCCAGCACGATGAAGCTGAGCACGACCGACTGGTTGACCGCCTCGGCCACACCTCGTGGCCCACCTGTCGCCCCCAGCCCCTTGTGCGCGGCGACGATCGTGGCGAGGAACCCGAACACCGCGGCCTTGAGCTCGGCGAGCAGCAGGTCGGTGGGTGCCGAGAACGCGACGAAGGAGCTGAGGTAGGTCCCCGAGCTGACGTTCCCGCCGCCCACGTTGAGCGCGTAGCCGGTGCCGATCGCGGTCACCGCGACGACCACGTTGAGCAGCAGCGCCACCCCCACGGCGGCGACGATGCGCGGGGCCACCAGCCGGTTGACCGGGTTCAGGCCCATCGAGCGGAGGGCGTCGACCTCCTCACGGATGGTCCGGGCGCCGAGGTCAGCGCACAGGGCGGAGCCGACCGCCCCGGCGATCATCAGCGAGGTCACCAGCGGCGCTCCCTGACGGAGTACGCCGACCCCGTTGACCGCTCCGGAGAAGGAGGAGGCGCCGATCTGCGCGGCGACCCCGCCCACCTGCACCGAGACGATCACGCCGAAGGGGATCGCGACCAGGATCGTGGGCAGCAGCGAGACCCGGGTCATGAACCACGCCTGGAAGAGGCACTCGCTCCACGAGAACCGGCGCCCCACGATGTCGGTCGCCGCCGCCTTCACCCCCTCCACGGCGAGCACCATCATCGAGCCGGTGGTGACCACTCCCGCGCGGGACCGCGTGCGCAGACCCGCGCTCATCGTGCTCACGGCTCGACGACCAGGTCCAGGAACGACGGGGTGGTCGCGTTGTGCTGGATCCGGTAGATCCCGCCGAGCAGGTTGCCTTGCAGCATGGGCGGCGGCAGCAGGTGCGGCGTGTCCCCGGTCTTGACCAGGATCCGCAGCTCGTGGCCCGCGGGGACGGTGTGGAAGACCGGGCGGATCTCCACGTCGTGGCGCACCGCCGGCCCCACGGGGACGGGCCGCGCGGACTCCTTGGTGTAGGCGCGGTGCGGCAGGATCCAGCCACCCGGGAGCCCGGGCCAGCTCTGCTCCTTCACGACCGTGCGCTGCGAGCCGAGGAGGTCGCCGCTGCTGATCTCCAGCGAGGTGCCGTCGGGTGCCACGTCCTGGAGGTCGACCGAGAGCATCGTGTCGGGGCGGGTCGAGGTCAGCTCCAGGGCCAGGCCCGCGGGGCCGGCCAGTCGCAGCGGCTTCGCCAGCGGGCCGGTGGTGTAGCTGACCTCACCGGGCTTGTCGAAGGCCGTGTCGGGGATGGGCTTGCAGGCCTTGTACAGCTCCCGGAGCGCACCTGCTCCCCACTGGTTCAGCGAGGTGCTGCAGCCCAGCGAGAGCCCGGTGTAGGCGATCGTCGAGGAGCCGGTCGCGGCCGTCGGCTTCGCCGCGGCCAGCTTCCTTCCCGGCTGGAGGTGCAGTCGTCTCGTCGTACCGGCCTCGCTCGGGTAGGAGGCTCGGCGGTAGCTCGCGCCGCCGGGCTCGATGACCTGCATCGGCTTCCTCGTGTCCAGGATCCCGGTGTCCTTGCCCTTGAGCCACTGGTCGAACCAGGCCAGCTGCACCCGGTCCAGGTCCTGGCCCTCGCCCTGGTTGCCGTGGTCCCAGGGCCCGAACATCAGCTGGAAGCGCGGCGAGACCGGCTGGTCGCGGAGCATCGGGGCCGTCACCGAGCGACCGGCCCAGGCGTTCTGGAGGCCGCTGTAGAGCAGCGGCTCCCCTCGCTGGAAGACGTCGAAGAGGCCGCCGACGAGGTGCACCGCGACGCCGTTCCTCACGATCTGCGGGAGCACCCGCTGCGGGGCCCGCGCCTGCCAGTAGGCGCTGTCGTAGACGCGTCCCTGCTGGAGCACTGCGTCGAGGCCGGTCTGGAGCTCGAACGGGATGCCGGCCATCGCGTGCTCGACGGAGAGCAGCGCAGCCTCGAGGGGGTTGTCGGTCCGCTCCGCCAGCGGGGTGAGCGTGCGCAGGCCGAAGTACAGCGCGATCAGCCCCAGGCTGGACTCCATGTTGACCAGGCCACCGCTGGAGAACAGGTCACGGAACGGGTCGGCCGCGGTGGCGATCGGGAAGATCGCCTTGAGCGGGGAGTTCGGGCCCACCTCCGCGGCGGTGAACATCTGGTCGATCCCGAGGTAGGACCCTCCGGTGGCACCCACCTTGCCGGTGCTGTTCGGGAGCTTCGCGGCCCAGCGCACCAGCTCGGCGCCGTCGCGCGCCTCCACCTCGCCGAAGAGCTGCGACTGCCCCTGGCTGCCGCCCGTGCCGGCGACGTCGACCACGGCGAAGATGTAGCCGCGCTTGATCAGGTAGGGGCTGGCCGGGTCCTGGACCTTCTTGCCGTACGGCGTCTGGACCAGGATGACCGGGAACGGCCCCTTAGCCGGGGTACTCGTCCCGGGCTCCGCCGGCGCCAGCACCCGGGCGCGCAGCACGCGACCGTCGCGCATCGTGATCGGGATGTTCTCGGTGGTGACGATGTCGTAGCGCTCGGGCCCCGGCGCCCAGCTCGCCCCGGTCGCCGCAGTCGCCCCGGTCGCCGCCGTCTGTCCGTGCACCGGTGCCAGCACCGCCACCAGGGCGAGGACAGTGGCGGCGAGCGCGGCGCGGAACAGCCGCGTCCGGTCCTCGGGGCGCGAAGTGTGGTGGGTCACATCGCCTGTAACGTCCGGTGTATCTGTGAGTTACGCCTCGATTGGGATTCACTTCCCCGTTTCCTCGTCTCGAAACGGTTCAGCTGCCTCGGGAAAGCAACAGGCAGCCGGCCAGGACCGCCAGGGCGACGAACGCCCCGGCGTACCTGACCGGCTGCCTGGTGGTGCTGAACGGTCTCACGACCGCACTGGGACCGGATCAGCCCTTGCGCTTGGTGATGTCCTCGGTGGCGGTGGGCAGCACCGTGTGCAGGTCACCCACGACGCCGAAGTCGACGAGCTCGAAGATCGGCGCCTCCTCGTCCTTGTTCACCGCGACGATGGTCTTGGAGGTCTGCATCCCCGCGCGGTGCTGGATGGCACCGGAGATGCCGGCCGCGATGTAGAGCTGGGGCGAGACGACCTTGCCGGTCTGGCCGATCTGGAAGGCGTGCGGCTTCCAGCCGGAGTCGACGGCCGCACGCGAGGCGCCGACAGCGGCACCGAGCGAGTCGGCGAAGTTGTCGACCTCGTCGAAGTTGCCGCCCGTGCCACGACCACCGGCGACCACGATCGCGGCCTCGGTGAGCTCGGGGCGACCCGATGCGGCGCGGGGCTGGGAGGCCACGATCTTGGCCTTCTTCGCCGAGTCGGAGATCGTCGCTGCGAACTCCTCCTTGGCGCCGGCACCCTCGGACTCCTCGGGAGCCGCGGAGTTGGGCTTGACCGTGATGATCGGGGTGCCGTGGGTGATCTTGGACTTGACGGTGTAGCTGCCGGCGAAGACCGACTGCGTGGTCACCGGGCCCTCCTGCACGTCGACGGCGTCGGTGATCACACCGGAGCCGAGCTTGATCGCGAGGCGGCCGGCGATCTCCTTGCCCTCGGAGTTCGACGGGATCAGGATCGCCGCCGGGCTCGTCTTCTCGGCGAGCTGCTGCAGCGCCTCGGCCTTGGGGGCCACGAGGTAGCCCTTGATCTGCGCGTCGTCGACGACGTAGACCTTCTCGGCGCCGTACTTCTTCACCGACTCCACGACACCGTCTGCGGCGTCAGCCGCACCGATGAACACCGCGGAGGGCTCACCGAGCCGCTTGGCGATGGTGAGCAGCTCGAGGGTGGGCTTGCGGACCTTGCCGCCGACATGGTCGACGAGTACCAGAACTTCAGACATTTCTTCGATTCCTCCGAAAGACTCAGCTGCGCAGAAGGGGGGTCAGATGAACTTCTTGGACGCGAGGAACTCGACGAGCGCCTTGGCGCCCGACCCGTCCTCGTCGGCGACGACCTCGCCCGCGGTGCGCGGCGGACGCTCCTCGGTGTCCTCGACCTGGGTCCAGGCGGCGTCGAGGCCGACCTCGCCCGCGTCGACGCCGATGTCGGCCAGCGACCAGGTCTCCAGCGGCTTCTTCTTCGCGGCCATGATGCCCTTGAAGGAGGGGTAGCGGGCCTCGCCGGACTGGTCGGTCACCGACAGCACGAGCGGTGCGGTGGCGCCGATGACCTCGGTGGAGGTGTCGCCGTCACGCTTGATCCGGAACTCCTTGCCCTGGCTCTCGATCACCGAGCCGAGCGTGACCTGCGGGAGGTCGAGGCGCTCGGCCAGCATCGCCGGGATCACGCTGCCGGTCGCGTCGGTCGAGGCCATTCCGCAGACGATCAGGTCGACCTCAGCCTCCTCGCCGAGCTTGCGGATCGCGCCGGCCAGCACCGCGGAGGTGCCGAGGTAGTCCGAGCCGGCGATCGCGTCGTCGACCACGTGGACGCCCTTGTCGGCACCCATCTGCAGCGCCTTCTTGATCGCGTCGGAGGCGCCCTCGGGACCGACGGTGAGCGCGGTCACCGTGGAGTCCTCGTTCTTCTCCTTGAGCTGCAGGGCCTGCTCGACGGCGTACTCGTCGAGCTCGGAGAGCAGACCGTCGACACCGACCCGGTCCACGGTGTTGTCGGACTCGAAGTGCCGATCGGCGGTTGCGTCGGGAACGTACTTCACACAGATGACAATGTTCATGACTCACACGGCCCGAAGTGGGCCCCTCCTGAACTAGAGACGGATGAGGTTTCTCGCGGAGAAGCTGCATGCTTTGCCGGCGGCCTCGGTTGAGGTTACCGCCGAGTTGCCTACCTGGGCACAGGTGCACCGGGTGGGGTCAGTCACAGTGATGCGACTGCCCGGGGAACGTTAGCCGGAAGGTCTAGCGCGAACTCTTGGGCGCGATCACGTTCGCGAGCACCCGGCCGATCACCAGGTAGACGACCGCAGCGATGCCCCAGTTCAGCAGCGCGTTCTTCGCCTCGGCGTTCTTGCCGGTGAAGTCGAAGATGCCCTCGTCACGGCTGAACGGACCAGAGACCGCGTCGGCCACGCTGGTGATGAACTCGACGATCGTGTTCTGCTCGTTGATGTTGTTGCGCAGCACCACGAGCACCGCACCGAGGGCGAGGATGGTCGCCAGCGCCGCGAACACGATGCGTACGACGCGGGCCGCACGGGACCGGACCGCCGCCTGGGAAGCAGAGAACCGGTCCTTGCGGGTTCCCTCGGATTCGTCGGTGCTTGCTTTCGGCGACACGGGGCGCTCCTGGTGGTCAGCGAGATCGGATGAGGCGGTCAGCGACCCTCGAACTGGGCCTTGCCGGGCCCATTGTGGACGAAGGAGTCCATTCCTGCGCTGCGGTCTTGCGTAGCGAACAGGGCGGCGAACTGCTGGCGCTCGATCTCCAGGCCCGTGTCGAGGTCGACCTCGAGCCCCAGGTCGATCGATTCCTTGGCCGCGCGGACGGCGTACGTCGCCGCCTTGGTGAACTGCGCGGCCCAGGCCACCGCCTCGTCGTAGACCTGTTCGGCCGGCACGACCTTGTCCACGAGACCGATCCGCAGCGCCTCGTCGGCCTTCACGAAGCGGCCGGTGAAGATGATGTCCTTGGCCCGGCTGGGCCCGACGAGCCGGCTCAGCCGCTGGGTTCCGCCGGCTCCCGGGATGATCCCCAGCAGGATCTCCGGCTGGCCCAGCGTCGCGTTGTCGGCAGCGATCCGGATGTCGGCGCACAGCGCCAGCTCGCACCCACCGCCGAGGGCGTAGCCGGTGACCGCGGCCACGACGGGCTTGGGGATCCGGGCGACGGCGGTGAAGGAGCTGGTGAGGCCGTGGGAGCGCTTGACCATGTCGGTGTGCGACATCGCGGCCATCTCCTTGACGTCGGCCCCGGCCGCGAAGACGCGCTCGCCGCCGTAGATCACGACCGCCTTGACGTCGTCGCGCTCGGTCGCCTCGGCGGCGGCCGCGCGGATCTCCTCCTGCATCTGGGCGTCGAGCGCGTTCATCTTCGGGCGGTCCAACCGGATGGTGCCGACCCCGTCGGCGACCTCGAGACGGACGAACTCCCCCATGACTGCTCCTCACACGTAGACGGCTGTGCGGTCAACCTATCCCCGACCGGCTCGGTTCAACCTCCGGCGGACCTCTGGACCCGAGGGGCCGGCATTCATACGGTGGGTCGATGGCCCAGAGCACCGCGGCGGAGGCAGAGCCCCACGCACTGAGGTCCACCGGCCGGGTGGGCTTCCTGGGCGCCATGTTCCTGATGGCGACCTCGGCCATCGGGCCGGGATTCCTCACCCAGACCACGACGTTCACCGTCCAGCTCGGCGCCGCGTTCGCGTTCGCGATCCTGGTGTCCCTGCTCGTGGACGTGGCGATCCAGCTCAACGTCTGGCGCATCGTCGGAGTCTCCGGACGCCGGGCCCAGGACCTGGCGAACGCCGCGCTCCCCGGCAGCGGCTTCCTGCTCGCCGCGCTCGACGTCTTCGGCGGGCTGGTCTTCAACATCGGCAACGTCGCCGGCACCGCGCTCGGCCTCGAGGCGCTCTTCGGACTCGACGTGAGGGTCGGCGGGGTCGTCTCGGCACTGGTCGCGGTCGCGGTGTTCCTGGTCCGCCGGGCCGGGTTGGCGATGGACCGGCTGGTGGTCCTGCTGGGCGTGCTGATGCTCGGGCTCACGACGTACGTCGCCATCAGCACCACCCCGCCGGTCGGGGACGCGCTGGTGCAGTCCGTGGCGCCGGAGACGATCAGCTTCCTCGCGATCACCACGCTGATCGGCGGCACCGTCGGTGGCTACATCGTGTACGCCGGCGCGCACCGCCTCGTCGACAACGGGATCCAGGGCGTGGAGAACGTCCGCGAGATCACCCGCGCCTCGGTCCTCGGCATCGCGATCACCGGGCTGATGCGGGTGGCGCTGTTCCTCGCGGTCCTCGGCGTGGTCACCTCAGGCGCCTCCATCGACGAGGGCAACCCCACCGCCTCCGCCTTCGACGCGGCGCTCGGCGACGTGGGCAAGATCGTGTTCGGCGCGGTGATCTGGAGCGCGGCGATCACCTCGGTGATCGGGGCGTCGTACACCTCGACCTCGTTCCTGAAGGTCCTCGGCGGGTGGGTCACCCGGTGGGAGCGGTGGATCGTGGTCGGCTTCATCGCCACCTCGACGCTGCTGTTCCTGCTGCTCGGGGCCGAGCCGGTGAAGCTGCTGGTCTTCGCCGGCGCCTTCAACGGGCTGATCCTGCCTGTGGGCCTCGGGCTGCTGCTCTGGGTCGCCGCCCGCCGCCGGGACCTGATGGACGGCTACCGCTACCCGAGGTGGCTGATCGCGATCGGCGCCGCGGCCTGGGTGCTGACCATCTACCTCGGCTACGAGTCGCTGACCGGGCTCGGGGACCTGTTCGCCTGACCCACCCCGCCCGGGGGACATAATCAGCCGAATGACTCCAGGGACGTGGTCGGCGACCGACGAGAGCGTCGCGGTGTGGCCCGGGCGCGCCTGGCCGCTCGGCGCGGCCTGGAGCGAGGAGTCGACCAACTTCGCGGTGTACTCCCCCGAGGCGACCGCGCTGTGGGTGGCGCTGTTCGACGAGGACCCCGCCACCGGCGAGCTGGTGGAGACGCGGTTCGAGCTCACCGAGCACACGCTCGGGATCTGGCACGGAGCGCTGCCCGACCTTCCCCGGGGCCAGCGCTACGGGTTCCGCGCCGACGGTCCGTGGGACCCCGACGCCGGACTGCGGTTCAACGCCGCCAAGCTGCTGCTCGACCCCTACGCCCGCGCGGTCTCCGGCGGGTTCCGCACCGACCCAGCGGTTTTCGGGCACGTGCGCACCGACGACGGCGTGGACCACCTCTCCCTGCGCGACGACCGCGACTCCGCGCCGTACGTCGGCAAGGCGGTCGTGGTCCACGACGAGTTCCACTGGGGCGAGGACCGCCCGATGCAGCGGCGCTGGCGCGACACCGTCATCTACGAGCTGCACGTCAAGGGCTTCACGAAGCTGCACGACCGGGTCCCCGAGGAGCTGCGCGGCACGTACGCCGGGCTCGGGCACCGGGTCGTCACCGACTACCTCAACGACCTCGGCGTGACCGCGGTGGAGCTGCTGCCCGTCCACGAGTTCGTCTCCGAGCCGCGGCTCGCGGAGCTCGGCCTGACCAACTACTGGGGCTACAACTCCCTCGGCTACTTCGCCCCGCACGCGGCGTACTCCTCCTCCGGCGACCGCGGCCAGCAGGTCACCGAGTTCAAGCAGATGGTCAAGGACCTGCACGCCGCGGGGATCGAGGTGATCCTCGACGTGGTCTACAACCACACCGCCGAGGCCGGGGCGGACGGGCCGACGCTGAGCTTCCGCGGGCTCGACGACCTCGGCTACTACGCCCGCAGCTCCCCCGACCCCCGCGACCGGCACCAGCCGGACACCTACTGGGACATCACCGGCTGCGGCAACACCGTGGCTGCCGACCACCCGCCTGCGCTGCGGCTGATCCTGGACTCGCTGCGCTACTGGGTCACCGAGATGCACGTCGACGGGTTCCGGTTCGACCTGGCCTCGGCCCTGGCCCGGACCGGCCACGAGGTCGACATGGCCTGCCACTTCCTGACCACGATCGGGCAGGACCCCGTGCTGCGGCACGTGAAGCTGATCGCCGAGCCGTGGGACGTCTCCAGCGACGGCTACCGCGTCGGGGAGTTCCCGCCGCCGTGGGTGGAGTGGAACGACCAGTACCGCGACACGATGCGCGACTTCTGGCGCTCCTCCGGCGACGGCGTGCGGACCGTGGCCACCCGCCTGGCGGGCTCCTCGGACCTCTACCTCGACGACGGCCGGTCGCCGTACGCCTCGATCAACTTCATCACCGCCCACGACGGCTTCACCCTGCGCGACCTGGTCTCCTACGACCACAAGCACAACGAGGCCAACGGGGAGGGCAACCGGGACGGCACCGGCAACAACCGCTCCTGGAACTGCGGCGTCGAGGGCGAGACCGACGACCCCGAGGTGATCGCGCTGCGCCACCGCCAGGCCGCGAACCTGATCGCGACGCTGTGCCTGTCCGCCGGGGTGCCGATGATCACCGCCGGCGACGAGCGCGGCCGCACCCAGCGCGGGAACAACAACCCCTACAACCAGGACAACGAGATCTCCTGGGTCGACTGGCGACCCGACGACGCCTGGCTCGGCACCTTCGACATCACCCGGGCGGCGCTGCGGATCCGCCGCGACCACCCTGCTCTGCGGCAGCGGCACTGGTTCGAGGGCCGTCCCACGATCGTCGGCGGCCCCAAGGACCTGGCCTGGATCCATCCCTCGGGCCGCGAGATGACCGGCGACGACTGGCTCGACGGCGGCCTGCACGTGATCGGGATGTTCGTCTCCGGCGACCCGCTCCGCTCCCCCGGCCCGCGCGGGGAGCAGCAGCACGACAGCAGCTTCCTGCTCTGGCTCAACGGCTCGCCGCAGGAGTGCACCGTCACCTTCCCCTCCAACCAGTGGGTCCAGCGCGGCGTCGTCGTGCTCTCCACCGACCCGGGCAACCCGATCGGGGTCGAGGTCACCGCCGGCGCCAGCACCGTGCTGGCGGCGCGGAGCCTGGTGCTGCTCGAGCAGACCTGAGCCGGCGTACGCCGGGCCGCGGGATCAGTCGCGGGCGGTGAGGACGAGCGGCTCGCCCTCGGTGACGGCGATCGTGTGCTCCGAGTGGGCGCCCCGGGAGCCGTCGCGGCTGCGGATCGTCCAGCCGTCCTTGTCGGTGTAGATCTCGTCGGTGGTGTGCAGGAACCACGGCTCGATGGCGATCACGAGGCCGGGCCGGAGGGCGTAGCCGCGACCGGGCCGGCCGTCGTTGGCCACGTGCAGGTCGCCGTGCATGGTGCGTCCCACGCTGTGCCCGCCGAACTGGAGGTTCACCTTGAGCCCCTCGGCGTGGGCGACCTCGCCGATGGCCGCGGAGATGTCGCCGAGCCGGTTGCCGGGGACAGCCGCGGCGATGCCGGCGTCGAGCGCACGGCGGGTGGTCTCGATCAGCGCGAGGTCGCGCGGGTCCGGCGTACCGACGACCAGGCTGAGCGCGGAGTCCGAGACCCACCCGTCGACCGAGCAGGCGAAGTCGAGGCTGAGCAGGTCACCGTCGCGCAGGGCGTAGTCGTGGGGCAGGCCGTGCAGGACGGCGTCGTTGACCGAGGTGCACAGCGACTTGCCGAACGGCATCGCCCCGAAGGACGGGTGGTAGTCCACGTAGCAGGAGACCGCGCCCCGCTCGCGGATCATCCGTGCAGCGAGCGCGTCGAGGTCGAGCAGGTTCACGCCCACGTCGGCCGCCGCCTCGAGTGCGGTGAGCACCTCGGCGACGAACCGGCCGGCCGGTTTCATCTGCTCGATCTCGGCCGGGCTGCGTAACTCGATCACGTGGCGAGCCTAGGCCAGGACCACCAGACCGAGCTCGGCCGGCGAGGCCAGCGCGGGGTGCCGGGGCAGGACCCGCACCGTGTAGCCGAACGAGCCGGCGCGGCTGAGCTGGACGTGTCCGTCGAAGCGGTAGCGGCCGCCCTCGTAGTTCTCCCCCGGGGTGAGCGAGGTGGTCGTGGTCTCGACGAGCTCGTCCTCGCCCCTGACCCGGCCGTGCACCACCTCGACGTCGACGTCGTCGGGCGAGAGGCTGCCGAGCGAGACGAAGACGTGCAGGTCCATCCCGCCGCCGATCTCGGGGGCGTCGGAGAGGCCCTCGGTCTCCACGTGGTCGATGTGCACGCCGGACCAGCCGGAGAGCACGCGCGACTTCCATCCCGCGAGGTCGGTGGCCCCGGCGTAGGAGTCGTTCATCGCCCGCGAGGAGAGCGCCGCAGGGGCGTAGAGCCGCTCGACGTACTCGCGCAGCATCCGCGTGGAGAGCACCTTGGGGCCGAGCGACTTCAGCGTGTGCCGGACCATCTCGATCCACCGGGGCGGCACGCCGGTCTCGTCGAGGTCGTAGAACCTCGGCGCGACCTCGTTCTCGATCAGTTCGTAGAGCGCGTTCGCCTCGAGGTCGTCACGCAGGTCGGGGTCCTCGACACCGTCGGCCGACGGGATCGCCCAGCCGTTGCTGCCGTCGTACCACTCGTCCCACCAGCCGTCGAGGATGGAGAGGTTCAGGCCGCCGTTGAGGGCCGCCTTCATCCCCGAGGTGCCGCAGGCCTCGTAGGGCCGCAGCGGGTTGTTCAGCCACACGTCGCAGCCGGGGTAGAGCGGCTGCGCCATCGCGATGTCGTAGTTGGGCAGGTAGGCGACGCGGTGCCGGACCTCGGGGTCGTCGGCGAGCTGCACGATCGCCTGGATCAGCTTCTTGCCGCCGTCGTCGGCGGGGTGCGCCTTGCCGGCCATGATCAGCTGCACGGGCCGTTCCGGGTGCAGCAGCAGGCGCTTGAGCCGCTCGGGGTCGCTGAGCATCAAGGTGAGCCGCTTGTACGACGCCGCCCGCCGGGCGAACCCGATCGTGAGCACGTCGGGGTCCAGGGCCGTCTCGGTCCAGCCGAGCTCCGCCTGGGACTGGCCTCGCTTGATGCAGGACTTCCGCAGCCGGGCGCGGGCGTCGAGGACGAGGCGCTGGCGCAGCTCGCGCTTGGTCGCCCACAGGTCGACCGACGGGACCTCGTCGACGACGTTCCAGACGTCGGCGGCGTCGGAGTCGGTGTTCGCACCCTGCTTGCGGGCGAGCTCGAAGACCTCGCGGGCCACCCAGGTGGGAGCGTGCACGCCGTTGGTGATCGAGGTGATCGGGACCTCGGCCTCGTCGAAGGCCGGCCACAGCCCGTTGAACATGCCCCGGCTGACCTCGCCGTGCAGCTCGGAGACGCCGTTGGCGCGCTGGGCGAGCCGGAAGCCCATCACGGCCATGTTGAACACGCCGCTGTCACCGCCGTGGTAGTCCTCGGCGCCGAGCCGCAGGATCCGGTCGGTGGGTACGCCGGCCACCGGGCTCTGCGCGCCGAAGTACTGCTCGATCAGCTCGCGGGGGAACCGGTCGATCCCGGCGGGGACGGGGGTGTGCGTGGTGAACACCGTGCCGGCGCGGGTGACCTCGACGGCCGTGTCGAAGTCGAGCCCGGGCCCGCCCTCGGCGACGGTCAGCTCGCGGATCCGCTCGAGCCCGAGGAAGCCGGCGTGGCCCTCGTTGGTGTGGAACACCTCGGGGTCCTCGGCGCCGGTGATCCGAGAGAAGGCGCGCAGGGCACGGACGCCGCCCACGCCGAGCAGCAGCTCCTGGAGCAGCCGGTGCTCGGTGGTGCCGCCGTAGAGCCGGTCGGTGATCTCCCGCAGCGGACCGGGGTTCTCCTCGATGTCGGTGTCGAGCAGCAGCAGCGGGACCCGGCCGACATGGGCGACGAACACCCGCGCGGTCAGCTCGGCGTCCCCCGGGACGGAGATGTGCACGTGGGCGGGGGTGCCGTCGGCCTCGCGCAGCAGCGTGATCGGCAGGCCGTCGGGGTCCAGCACGGGGTAGCTCTCCAGCTGCCAGCCCTCGCGGGAGAACTGCTGGCGGAAGTAGCCGTACTTGTAGAGCAGGCCGACGCCGATCAGCGGCACCCCGAGGTCGCTGGCGGTCTTGAGGTGGTCACCCGCGAGGATGCCGAGACCGCCGGAGTACTGCGGCAGCACCGAGGTGATGCCGTACTCCGGGGAGAAGTAGGCGATCGCCTTCGGCAGCGCAGCGCCCTCCTCAGCCCGCTTCTGGGCCTCCTGGAACCACCGGTCGCCGGTGAGGTAGCCCTGCAGGTCGGCCTCGGCAGCGCCGAGCAGCTGCAGGAACGTCGCGTCGCCGGACAGCTCCTCGAGCCGGGCGGTGGACACGGCGCCGAGCGTCTTGACCGGGTCGTGGCCGCTCTCGCGCCAGATCTCGGGATCCAGCGCCGCGAACACGTCCTGGGTCTCCGGGCTCCACGACCACCGCAGGTTGGTGGCCAGGTCCCCCAGCGCTCGCAGCGGCTCCGGCAGCACCGGACGGACGGTGAATCGTCGAATGGCTCGCACCGGAGCACGCTAACCCAACTCTTGGAACGATCAAACCGTGGGTTGCATCACGCCCATCCGCAATGGACCCGTTTGCGTCATCGGCCGGACTTCGTAAGTGTTGGGAGCATGGTCAACACCCGCATCGGGCGCATCCCGGTCATGGACGTCAAGCCCCTCGTCGAGTGCGGGCGCTACCCCGCGAAGGCCTCGGTGGGCGAGTACTTCGACGTCACGGCGCTGGTCTTCCGGGAGGGACACGACCAGCTCGGCGCCGAGGTCGTGCTCATCGACCCCGGCGGCGTACGCCGGCCTCCGCTGCGGATGCACGACGTCGGCGGCGACGAGGTGTCGCGGATGGCGGCCACCGTCTGCCCCGACGTCGAGGGCGCCTGGACCTTCGAGGTGCAGGCCTGGAGCGACCCGCTCGGGACCTGGCTGCACGACGCCGGCATCAAGATCCGCGCAGGCGTCGACGTGGAGCTGATGTTCACCGAGGGCGTGCTCCTGCTCCAGCGGGTGCTGAAGCAGAAGCTGGACAAGGCGGAGAGGTCGCTGGTCAAGGACGCCGTGAAGGGGCTCGGGGACACCAGCCGTCCGGCGGAGGCCCGGCTGGCGGTCGCGGAGTCACCGGCCCTGGCCCAGGTGTTCGCCGCGCACCCGCTGCGCGACCTGCTCACCACCGAGGGACCCTTCCCGTTCTTCGTCGACCGCGAGCGGGCCCTGTTCTCCAGCTGGTACGAGTTCTTCCCGCGCTCCGAGGGCGCCCACGTGGACAGCACTGGCGCCGTGGTGAGCGGCACCCTGCGCACCGCCGCGGAGCGGCTCCCGGCCGTCGCCGCGATGGGCTTCGACATCATCTACCTGCCGCCGATCCACCCGATCGGCGAGGTGAACCGCAAGGGACGCAACAACACCCTCACGCCCACCCCCGAGGACGTCGGCTCCCCGTGGGCGATCGGGAGCAGGCACGGCGGCCACGACGCGATCCACCCCGACCTCGGCACCATCGAGGACTTCGACGCGTTCGTGGAGCAGGCCCGTTCCGTCGGCCTCGAGGTCGCCCTCGACTTCGCCCTGCAGGCGGCGCCGGACCACCCGTGGGCGACCGAGCACCCGGAGTGGTTCACCACCCGCGCCGACGGGACCATCGCCTACGCGGAGAACCCGCCGAAGAAGTACCAGGACATCTACCCGATCAACTTCGACAACGACCCCGAGGGGATCTACGCGGAGGCCGAGCGCGTGCTGCGGCACTGGATGTCGCACGGCGTGCGCGTCTTCCGCGTGGACAACCCGCACACCAAGCCGGTGGCGTTCTGGGAATGGCTGCTGGGCCGCATCCGGGCCACCGACCCGGACGTTATCTTCCTCTCCGAGGCGTTCACCAAGCCGCCGATGATGCACGCGCTCGGGATGGTCGGGTTCCACCAGAGCTACACCTACTTCACCTGGCGCAACACCCGCCACGAGATCGCGTCGTACCTCGAGGAGGTCTCGCACGAGTCCTCGGCGTTCATGCGCCCGAACTTCTTCGTGAACACCCCCGACATCCTGCACGCCTACCTCCAGCACGGCGGTCCCCCGGCGTTCCGGATCCGCGCCGTGGTCGCGGCCACCGGGTCGCCGAGCTGGGGGGTGTACGCCGGGTTCGAGCTCTACGAGCACCTCGCCCTGCGCCCCGGCACCGAGGACTACCTGGACTCGGAGAAGTTCCAGATCAGGATCCGCGACTGGGAGGCCGCCGAGCGCGAGGGGAACACCCTCGCGCCGTACCTCACCCGGCTCAACGAGATCCGTCGCGCGCACCCGGCGCTGCAGCAGCTGCGCAACGTGACGATCCACTCCAGCGACGACGACGCGGTGCTGGTGTACAGCAAGCGGGTTTCGACAGGCTCCCCCAGCGGGCATGACACGGTGATCGTGGTGGTCAATCTCGACCCCCACGGACCACGCACCACGACGGTGCACCTGAACATGCCCGCACTCGGGCTGGACTGGGAGGACACCCTGAACGTGCACGACGAGATCAGCGGCCAGGACTGGCAGTGGGGCGCGCACAACTACGTCCACCTCGACCCCTTCGTGGAGCCCGCGCACGTGCTCTCGGTCAGGACGCCGGTGTGAGCGAGGTCTCCAGCGACGCGACCGAGAGCGGCGTACTCCCCAGCACCAGCGGTGGACCCACCGCGGCGCACTTCGAGCAGCCCGACTGGTTCAAGACGGCCGTGTTCTACGAGGTGCTGGTGCGGTCCTTCAAGGACTCCAACGGCGACGGCGTCGGCGACTTCCGCGGGCTGACCGAGAAGCTCGACTACCTGCACTGGCTCGGCGTGGACTGCCTGTGGGTGCCGCCGTTCTTCTCCTCGCCGCTGCGCGACGGCGGGTACGACGTCGCCGACTACACCAACATCCTCCCCGAGGCCGGGACCGTGGACGACTTCCACGAGTTCCTCGACGAGGCGCACAAGCGCGACATCCGCGTGATCATCGACTTCGTGATGAACCACACCAGCGACCAGCACCCGTGGTTCCAGGCCAGCCGCGAGGACCCCGACGGGCCCTTCGGCGACTTCTACGTGTGGTCCGACACCGACGAGCTCTACGAAGAGGCGCGGATCATCTTCGTCGACACCGAGCCCTCCAACTGGACCTGGGACCCGGTCCGCCAGCAGTACTACTGGCACCGGTTCTTCTCCCACCAGCCGGACCTCAACTTCGACAACCCCAAGGTGATGGAGGCGATGCTGGAGGCGATGAGCTTCTGGCTCGACATGGGCCTCGACGGCTTCCGGCTCGACGCCGTCCCCTACCTCTACGAGCGCCCGGGCACCAACGGCGAGAACCTGCCCGAGACCCACGAGGCGCTGCGCCAGGTGCGCCGCTACGTCGACGAGCACTACCCCGGGCGGGTGCTGCTCGCGGAGGCCAACCAGTGGCCCTCCGACGTCGTCGACTACTTCGGCGGCAAGCGCGACCCGGAGTCGGGCGAGTACCTCAGCGCCGGCGACGAGTGCCACATGTGCTTCCACTTCCCGGTGATGCCGCGCATCTTCATGGCCGTACGCCGGGAGAACCGGTTCCCGATCTCGGAGATCCTCGAGCAGACCCCCGCGATCCCCGACGGGTGCCAGTGGGGCATCTTCCTGCGCAACCACGACGAGCTGACCCTCGAGATGGTCACCGACGAGGACCGCGACTACATGTGGGACGAGTACGCCAAGGACCCGCGGATGAAGGCCAACATCGGCATCCGCCGGCGGCTGGCCCCCCTGCTCGACAACGACGTGAACCAGATGGAGCTGTTCACCGCGCTGCTGCTCTCCCTGCCCGGGTCCCCCGTCCTCTACTACGGGGACGAGATCGGGATGGGCGACAACATCTGGCTCGGCGACCGTGACGGCGTGCGCACCCCGATGCAGTGGACCCCGGACCGCAACGCGGGCTTCTCGGTCGCCACCCCGGGCCGGCTGCACCTGCCGGTGAACCAGGATCCCGTCTTCGGGTACCAGAGGGTCAATGTCGAGACCGAGCTGGACAACTCCTCCTCGCTGCTGCACTGGACACGGCGGATGATCCAGGCACGCAAGCAGCACCCCTGCTTCGGCCTGGGCGGGTTCACCGACCTCGGGGGGTCCAACCCCTCGGTGCTCTCCTACGTGCGGGAGTACACCGACGAGACGGGGTACACCGACACCGTGCTGTGCGTGAACAACCTGAGCCGGTTCCCCCAACCGGTCGAGCTCGACCTGCGGCGGTGGGAGGGCGTGCGGCCGGTGGAGCTCCTCGGCGGGGTGCGGTTCCCCGAGGTGGGCGAGCTGCCCTACCTGCTCACCCTCGGGGGCTACGGCTTCTACTGGATCCGGCTCCCGCAGGCCGAACCCCAGGCCGAGGCCCTCGGCGAAGGGAGCACCGCGTGACCCTGGACGACCACACCCCCACGACATCCACCACCCCGTCCCCGGGCACCGAACCGCTGGAGCAGGCCCTGGTCGACTTCATCGGCGAGGCCCGCTGGTTCGGCGGCAAGGGTCGCGCCTTCTCGGTCACCGACGTGCGCGTGGCCCAGCTGCGCGAAGGCGAGCCGCGGGTCAGCATCGCGCTGATCACGCTCTCCTTCGAGGACAGCTCCGCCGGCCCGGGACAGGTCGCGGAGACCGCGGTCTACCAGGTCCCGGTGTCGTCGTACACCGAGGCGCAGGAGCGGCTCGGGCACGCGTTCATCGCGATGGTGGAGGACCGCCACGTCTACGACGCGCTCCACGACCGCGCGGCCACCCACCTGTGGCTGGAGGCGTTCGCCGCCGCGGCCGCCACCGGCTCGGAGCAGCTGGGCCCCGAGGTGACGTTCCACCGCTGCGGCGAGCACGACCTGGACCTCACCGCCCACTCCACGCTGTTCCGCGGCGAGCAGAGCAACTCCTCGGTGGCCTACGGCGACGACTCCCTGATGAAGGTCTTCCGCCGGATGACGCCGGGGGTCAACCCTGACATCGAGATCCACGAGGCGCTGACCCGCAGCGGGACCCACAGCATCGCCGAGCTCTACGGCTGGGTGGAGCTCGAACCGGTCACCCCGGACGGCGAACGGCTCCAGCTCGCGATGCTCTCGCAGTTCCTGCGCACCGCCAGCGACGGCTGGGAGCTCGCCCTCGCCAGCGCTCGCAACCTGTTCGCCGAGGCCGACCTGCACGCCGACGAGGTGGGCGGGGACTTCGCCGGCGAGGCCCACCGCCTCGGCGTCACCGTCAGCGAGATCCACGAGCTCCTGCGCGATCAGTTCGGCACCGAGCCGCTCGACGCGGCCGCCACCGCCGAGGCCATGCGGCAGCGCCTGGCCGACGCGGTGGGCGTGGTCCCGGAGCTCGCCGGGCACAGCGAGACCCTGCACGAGGTGTTCGCCCACGTGGCCGACGCCTCCGGCGACGTGCAGCGCATCCACGGCGACCTCCACCTGGGCCAGACCCTGCGGACGTCGCTGGGCTGGAAGCTGGTCGACTTCGAGGGCGAGCCCGCCAAGCCGCTCGCCGAGCGACGGCTGCCGGACTCCGCCTGGCGCGACGTCGCGGGGATGCTGCGCTCCTTCGACTACGCCGCGAAGTCCGTGGCCAAGGACCTCTACTCCTCCGAGGACCCCGGCCCCCAGATCAGCTACCGCGCCAAGGAGTGGCTCGACCGCAACCGCACCGCGTTCCTCGAGGGGTACGTCGAGCGGCGGCTGGAGCGCGGCGAGCCCGGGCTCACCGACAGCGAGCGACTCCTCATCGACGCCTACGAGGCCGACAAGGCCGTCTACGAAGTCGTCTACGAGGCGCGCAACCGTCCCAGCTGGCTGGACATCCCCCTGCAGGCAATCGACCGGATCGGAGACCGTTCATGAGCGAGACCACGATCGGCGAGTTGGACGTCCACCTCATCAACGAGGGCCGCCACGAGCAGCTCTGGCAGGCGCTGGGCGCCCACGTGGTCCCCGGCGGGACCGTGTTCCGGGTCTGGGCACCCTCCGCGCTCGAGGTCCAGGTCCGCGGCGAGTTCAACGGCTGGGACGGCGGCAGCAACCCGCTGGTCCACGTCGGCACCTCCGGCGTCTGGGAGACCTTCGTCCCGGGCGTCGCGTCCGGCGACGGCTACAAGTTCCACATCCGCGGAGCCGACGGCGTGTGGCGCGACAAGGCCGACCCGATGGCCTACTACACCGAGGTCCCCCCGGCGACGGCGTCGCGCGTCTTCGAGAGCAAGCACGTGTGGACCGACGACGAGTGGATGGCCGTGCGCGCCGCCGAGTCACGTCCCGAGCAGCAGCCGATGTCGATCTACGAGGTGCACCTCGGCTCGTGGCGCAAGCGCGAGGGCGGCGAGCCGCTGAGCTACGACGACCTGGCCGAGCAGCTGACGGCGTACGTCGTGGAGATGGGCTTCACCCACGTCGAGATGCTGCCGGTGATGGAGCACCCCTTCGGCGGTTCGTGGGGCTACCAGGTCACGTCGTACTACGCCCCCTCGTCGCGCTTCGGCGACCCCGACGGCTTCCGCCGGCTGGTGCAGGCCCTGCACAACGCCGGGATCGGCGTGATCGTCGACTGGGTCCCCGCGCACTTCCCCAAGGACGAGTTCGCGCTCGCCCGCTTCGACGGGACCCCGCTCTACGAGGACCCGAACCCGAGCCGCGGCGAGCACCCCGACTGGGGCACCTACGTCTTCAACTTCGGGCGCAAGGAGGTCCGCAACTTCCTGGTCGCGAACGCGCTCTACTGGCTCGAGGAGTTCCACGTCGACGGCATCCGCGTCGACGCGGTGGCCTCGATGCTCTACCTCGACTACTCGCGCCAGCCCGGCGAGTGGGAGCCGAACATCCACGGCGGCCGGGAGAACCTCGAGGCCGAGCACTTCCTCAAGGAGCTCAACGGCACCGTCTACAAGCGGGTCCCCGGCGCGATCACCATCGCCGAGGAGTCGACCTCCTGGCCCGGCGTCACCCAGCCGACCTCGGCGGGCGGGCTGGGCTTCGGGTTCAAGTGGAACATGGGCTGGATGCACGACAGCCTCGACTACATCTCCCGCGACCCGGTCCACCGCGGCTACCACCACAACCAGCTCACGTTCAGCATGGTCTACGCGTTCTCCGAGCAGTACGTGCTGCCGATCAGCCACGACGAGGTCGTGCACGGCAAGGGGTCCCTGCTGCGGAAGATGCCCGGAGACCGGTGGCAGCAGCTGGCCAACGTGCGCGCGTTCCTGTCCTGGCAGTGGGCCCACCCGGGCAAGCAGCTGATCTTCATGGGCACCGAGTTCGCCCAGGACCAGGAGTGGGCCGAGCAGCGCTCGCTCGACTGGGGGCTGCTGGAGGACCCCGACCACAGCGGCGTGCAGCGCCTGGTGACCGACCTGAACAGCGTGTACGCCGGCTCGACGGCACTGTGGTCCCAGGACACCGCTCCCCAGGGCTTCCAGTGGATCGAGGCCGACGACGCCAGCCACAACACGGTGGCGTTCATCCGGTGGGGCTCGGACGGCAGCGCCCTGGTCTGCATCACCAACTTCTCCGCGATCCCCCACGAGGGCTACCTCCTCGGGCTGCCGTTCGCGGGTGAGTGGAGCGAGGTGATCAACACCGACGCCGAGATCTACGGCGGCTCCGGCGTGGGCAACCTCGGCACGGTCACCGCCCACGAGACCGCCCACGGCGGCCAGCCCGCATCCGCCCGGCTGCGGATTCCTCCCCTCGGCACGCTGTGGCTCAGCAGCCAGCGCCGTTGAGTCGCGCCGTGTCCGCCGAGCTGACCCCGATCGCTCCGGGCGTCGTACGCGTGTCCTGGACCGCAGACCTGCAGGCGAAGGGCCTGCGTGCGTCGGCCGACGAAGTACGCCGCGTCGTGGAGTCGGCGTTCAAGGGCGGCAGCACCCGCGTGGAGACCCACGTGGACCCCGACGACGAGGCGGCGCAGCGGGTGGCGACGTTCGCCGGCCTGATGCGCGAGGGCGTTGCCAGAGGCGTCTCGGACGAGTCCGACCGGATCGTCTACGCACGCCTGGCCGACGACACCCCGTTGGAGGACCCCAAGGGCTTCCGCTCGCTGCTGAACTCCTTCCTCCCCCGCAAGCGCGCGATCAGCCAGCTGTTGGTGCGCTCCACCGACGGTCGGGTGCTGCTGTGCCAGCTCACCTACAAGCGCGACTTCGACCTGCCCGGCGGCGTCGTCGAGGTCAGCGAGTCCCCCCAGCTCGCCGTGGAGCGCGAGGTCGAGGAGGAGCTCGGCCTGAAGGTCACCGCGGGCCGGCTGCTGCTCACCGACTGGCTGCCCCCGTGGGGCGGCTGGGACGACGCGCTCTGCCTGGTCTTCGACGGCGGCGAGCTGGACCCAGGCGTCGTTGACACCATCGTCCGCCAGGAGCGCGAGATCCGCTCCGTCGGCTTCTACACCCCGGCCGAGGTCCGCGAGAAGTGCGCCGACTTCACCTCCCGGCGAATAGACGCAGCCCTCCGCAACCTCTCCGACACCCCCGGCCCGGCGTACACAGAAAGCGGCCGCGGCCTCCCCACCTGAGCACGTCGCTGGGATGGTCGAGCAGCGAGCGGACAGTCGAGACGAGCGGGTAGTCGAGGCCACGCCGGGTGAGGCGAGAGCTAGAAGTACGCCGGGGGCGGGGTACGCCGGCGCGCGCGACAACTAGGTGGTCGAGCAGCGAGCGCCAGCGAGCGGACAGTCGAGACCACGTCGGGTGAGGCGGGAGCTAGAAGTACGCCGAGGGGCGGGCGTACGCCGGGGCGCGCGGCCCCTAGCCCGGGTGGAGAACACCGCACCGGGGTCAGCGCCGAGCAGGTCCGCACCTGGTGCGCCAACCCGGACACGGCGGTGACCGTGAAGCCGGTGATCGACCTCAACGACCACTCGGCGTGAACGCCTACGAGGTCCCCGACCGGTTGGACCCGGCCGGCGCGCAACTGCGACTCCGAGCATTGTGTGCCGCATGACCGGGGTGGGACCACGTGCAGTTGCAACATCGCAAGTTGCTAGTACGCCCACATTTACGCGTGCATCGTGCCTGCTGGCCGACGTGGGTATGGCTGGGCACTGGCCGGGAACACGAGCGCAGAGATCACCCCCGACATGGTCGGTTGAGACTAGGGTCCTCTCATGTCGCACGCTGATCGACTCGACTTCGGTGCAGGTTGCCTTGTTTTTGAGGTTGCCGAGTCTCATCGAGGGCGGGAATGGAAGTTCAATGAATGGCGAGACGAGGTTGTACGTGCCCTCGGGCAAATGGCCAACATCACTGCCATCGAGGTGGAATTCAGTTCGCGTATACCTTCGAAATACGAGACGTGGACCCCAGGCCTCGCGCCGGCGCAAGGATCTCCGCCGGAGTTGAAGCGATTCGAGCCATGCCCCACGGACACTTTTGTTAGGTTCGACATAGAGATCCCGAAAAGGATGCATTCGGATCTCCTCTGGGATGGTTTCGAGATCGAATGTGAGCGGTTCAGAGTCGAGACCTACTATGGCTATCACGGGCCGTCCACGATCGTGACTGCTCTCGACAAGTTAGATAGGTCTGCAAGCAGCATCGTTTTAGTGCGGGAGTTTCTGAAGCGAGAGTTTGCGAAGCACAGCGATCTGCTGACGATAACGAACCTTGGCCCCAGCCCTATGCACGTGCGGTGCTCGCTGGTGCCGGGGGCGGAAGGCCAGGCAAACTTCGGGGTTAAGGAACTCGGCAGGATCGGATACCGCCAGATCGAGTTCACCTTCCCGCCAGAAAAGTACGCCAATGCTTTGGAGGCTGCGCCAGAGCTCTACTGGCACCTCTATAAAGAACTGGGGCTTTTTTATTGGTTGGTCCGATGTCAACAGTTTGGGCACCGCGGGGAAAGGTATGTTGCTGCACGGGTAGCCCAAGTTGTGAGCGATCATAAGGAAGCCGGCATTAGGGCAGGCTTCCGTCGCGTCTTCAGGTCGGGGTCCAGCACGAGGCGTCTCGGATTGGATCTATTGGATTCGAAGGTCACTTACGCCTCACTTCACCACGCGGGTTCACGAAGCGTGGAGGACATCGAGCGCGAGAGCAATGTCTTGAGGGCCTTCAGCGATGAGTTGAAGGACTACGTCCTGGACGAGGACGGATCTGACATCGACACCTATCTCGAGGTAATCCGATTCTTGGAGGGCGGTCGCTCGAAAGAGTTCGAGGTAGCGGTGATTGGAGCGTCGACCCTCCTGGGAGGCGTCGCAGGCGCGGTCGCAGCGCTGATCGCCCGCTAGGGCGGTCCGCACTGCCTTAACTTGAAATAGCAACGTAACTCGGACGGGTGATCTGGGGCTGGTGGACCACATCTGAGCGGCGTCCCTATAGGTGCCGACATAGGGCTGCGGGGGAAGCGTCAAGGGCGCGAAGCGGCGTAGCGAACCCTTGACGCTGGCGGAGCGGCCCGGAGACTGCACCGACGGGGATGGCGCGGGGCCGTTGGCGAATCGCCAACGGTCCCCGTGCCTGTTTGTCCCCGTCGCCCCGCGAAGGGTGCGGACACGACGTTGGGGCCCGGGACGTTCTTGTGGACGAGTCCGCATGGGCTTCAGTTCTTGCGGGATCAGCACGGGACGGTTGATGCCACCGCGGACCGGCCGCCGCCACAGCCAGACGCACCACCGCACTTCTACTGACTCAGCCCCTCTGCGCGGCGTGGGTCTGCCTGCTGCCTCGCCTGAGTGGTCTCGACTATCCGCTCGCTGCTCGACCACCTAGTGGTTGCGCCGGCGTACGCGAGGCTCGACCACCTAGTGGTTGGGCCGCCGTACGCGCTGCTCGACCACCTTGGGGTGGCGTGCCCCGGCGTACGCCTGGGACCACCGTGTGGTCGCGTGCCTGCGGTCAGTCGTCATCGGGGGGGTCGGTGGGGCGGGGGGCGATGGTGCGCCAGCCGGTGCGCAGGACCTTCTGGAGCATCTGGGCGTTGATCCAGGCGGTTGCGGTCCAGACCAGGACCCAGACGATGCCTGCCGGCCAGGAGAGGTCGCCGGGGTCGGCGCCGGAGGCGAAGCCGACCGCCAGGCTCGCGTAGAAGGCGACCCACAGCGCGAGGAGGCTCAGCGGGAGCGCGAGTACGACGAGCGCGAAGTACCACGCCTCGGAGCCCTCCACGAGGGCCATCAGGGAGACCGCGCCGACCGTCGTCACGTAGAGCTGCCCGATGCCGGAGAGCGGCGTCGTGGCGAGCGTGGCGGCGGACCCGTCATCCATGGTGAACATCGTGGCACGCTGAGCCAGTGCGTGGGCGGCCAGAAGCCCTCAGAAGAGCGCGGAGGCGAGGTCCCGGCGGGCCCGGATCACCCTCGGGTCGTCGTTGCCGACGGCGCCGAACAGCCCGATCAGATGCGTACGCGCGGCATCGCGCTCGGCGCCGGACGAACGACCCACCAGCGCGACCAGGCGGGCGAACGCGTCCTCCACGTGCCCGCCGAGCAGGTCGAGGTCGGCCACGAGCGTCTGGGCGTCGACGTCGTCCGGGTTCGCCGCGGCGGCGGCGCGGGCCTTGTTGAGGTCCACCCCCTCGGTGCGCTGGAGCACCTTGGCCATCGCCAGGCCGGCTGCGGCCTCGGTGTCGGCCGGGTTGGCGTCGACCAGCTTCTGGTACTCCGCCACCGCACCCACGATGTCGCCGCGCTCGAGAGCGTCCTGGGCCGGGAAGTAGCGGGGGTCGAGCTGCTCCTCCCCCGTCTCCTCGTCGATCGTCCCGGTGCCGCTGCGCGGCTGGTGGCGACCGGTGACCCCGCTGGCGGTCAGCTGCTGGAGGACCGAGGTGAGGGCCTGCCGGAGGTCCTCGAGGGGAGCCGAGTTCTGCAGCAGGGGCACGGGTCGGCCCTGCGCCACCAGCACCACCAGGGGCACCGAGGGGATCTGCATCGCCTGGGCGATCTGCGGGGAGGCGTCGATGTCCACGCGACCCAGCAGGAAGCGCCCCTCGAACTCCGTGGAGAGGGTCTGGATCGACTCGGCGAGCTGCACGCTCTCCGGCGACCGGGAGGGGCTCTCGAAGGAGAGCAGGACCGGCGCGGTCCGCGACGACTCGAGCACCTCCTGGAAGTTCTGCTCGTTCACCCGTACGGCGTACGCGTGGCTCTGCGGGACGGATCCGGAGGCGTCCTGGGCAGATCCCTGCAAACCAGACAAATCAATCGCACCGGGGCGGGAAAAGGGCTGCTGGGTCATATCTCCATCGTCTCAACTGGTCGCTTGCGCTGTGCGGGGTCTCGTGAGGTGACGATACTGAACCCGTGGGAGAGGCAGAACGGCCTGGGTCGGTCGTGCCCGCCTCCCTGCGCACTGCCCTGTGGGTGACGGCGTTCACGCTGGCCAGCCTGCTGGGCCGCGCCGTCGTCGTCGGCCCGGAGCAGATCGGGCTGGTGTGGCCCGCAGCGGGCGTGGCCGTCGTCTGGCTGGCCAGCAGCAACCGGCGCCTGCTACCGATCGACGTCGCACTGATGTCGGCCGCCACGATGTTCAGCCTCGCGGTGACCGAGGGCGGCGTCATCCGCTCCGTCCTCTCGCTCTCGGTCGTCTTCCAGACCCTGGTGGCGCTGTGGCTGCTGCGCCGACTGGTTCCCGGCATCTGGGGGACGGGCGGGCGCGTCCCGCTGACGCGCCTGGACCAGTTCGGCCGGGTCCTGGTGGCGATCACCGCCGCCGCCCTGCTCACGGCCGTGCTCCGCTCCGCCGTGAGCTCGCTGGTGCTGTCCACCGAGAGCCTGGACCTCCTGGTCGGCAGGTTCGGGCGGCAGGCCTCGGCGATGGCCACCATCGGCGTCGCCGGCCTCCTCCTCGGCGGCTGGATCACCGAGCGACGCGACCGGGGCCTCCCCCTGGTCGAACCCACTCCGCGGTCCTCCCTCGCCCACCTGCTGGGCATCGAGTCCGTGGCCGCCCTGATCTTCGTCGGGTTCTGGCTGACCCCGGAGATCCCGACCACCTACGTCCTCAGCCTCACCGTCGTCTGGGCGGCGCTGCGCTTCAGCCCCCTGGTGACCGCCCTGCACTGCCTGGTCGTCGGCGTGACCACCGTGTTCATGACCATCAATGGCTTCGGGCCGATCGCGAACGTGGGCGACCCCACGACGCGCGCCCTGATGGCCCAGCTGTTCGTGGTCGCCCTGATGGTCACCGGGCTCACGATCGCCCTGATCCGTCGCCAGCTCACCGAGTCGATCACCCGACTGGAGACCTCCGAGGCGGCCCTCGCGCTGCGGGCCGACGAGCTCGACCTGGTGATGTCCCACCTCGACGACGGCGTGGCGATCATCGAGGAGGGCGGGCGGGTGCTGCACACGAACCCCGCCATGCGTACGTCGTTCGGCTCCGCCCCCGACCAGCCGATGGACCACGTGGACGCGGAGTCCCGGCGCGCAGGCCAGACGTACTACGCCGACGGCCGCCTGGTCCCGGAGGCGGAGAAACCCCACTCCCGGGCGCTGGCAGGCGAGTCGGTGGACGGGGAGGAGTACCGCCACGTGAGCCCCCATGGAACGGTCAGGTGGCTGCAGATCTCGGCGTCCCCGGTCCCCCACGCCCCAGGCACTCCACGGCGGGCGATGGTGGTGGTCCGCGACATCACCTCGGTCACCACGCACCGGGAGTCCCTGATCTCGTTCGCCGGCACGGTCGCCCACGACCTCAGCAACCCGCTCAACGTGATCGACGGCTGGGCCGAGCTCCTGGAGGAGGACTTCTCGGCGGGCGACACCCCCCTCGCCGTCCGGTCGGCGCCGATGGTGCAGCACATCCGCGCCAGCGCGGCCCAGGCGCGAAGCCTGATCCGGGACCTGCTCGCCCACACGGTCGCCCGCGACCAGGCCCTGGACTGCGAGCCGATCTCGCTGTCCGTCCTGGTCGAGCACCTCGCCGCCACCCGTGACCAGCCCGGCAACGGCGGCGAGATCGTGGTCGGCGACATGGTGGACGTCTGGGCCGACCGGCTGCTGCTGAGCCAGGTCCTGGACAACCTGATCGGCAACGCGTTCAAGTACGTCGCACCCGGGACCGTGCCGCGGGTGTTCATCGAGGCCTGCCGGATCGACAGCGGCTGGGCGCGGGTCACCGTGCGCGACAACGGGATCGGGATCCCGCCCGCGCAGCGCGAGCGCATCTTCGACCGGTTCCACCGGGCCCCCACCGACGGCTACCAGGGCACCGGTCTCGGGCTGGCGATCTGCAAGCGCATCGTGCTGCGCCACGGCGGCAGCATCTCGGTCAGCGCGAACCCGGACGGCGTCGGCAGCTGCTTCGAGCTGACCCTGCCGATCACCGCCCAGGCGCTGCAGAGCGCCACCTGAGCGATCCCCCCAGCCCCTGGCTCAGAAGCGCGCGGGCTCCCGGTACTCGCCCCACTCGCGGCGCAGCGCGTCACAGATCTCGCCGAGCGTCGCCTCGGCGCGGCACGCCTCCAGCATCGCGGGGATCATGTTGCGGTCCTCGCGGGCGGCGGTGAGCATCTCCTCGAGCGCCGCGGTGATCGCGGCCTGGTCGCGACCGGTCCTGCGCTCGGCGAGGATGCGCACCTGCTCGGTCTCCACCTCGTGGGAGACCCGCATGATCTCGAGGTCGCTGGTCACCGACTCGGGGAGCACGTTGACCCCGACGACCTTCTTCTCCTTCTTCTCCAGCGCGATCTGGTAGGCGAAGGCGGCCTCGGCGATCTCGGCCATGAACCAGCCGTCCTCGATCCCGCGCAGCAGGCCCTGGGTCACCGGGTCGCCACCGTTGCGAGCCGACTCGGCGAGCGCCTCGGTCTGGTCGTGGCGCAGGCTGGAGCCGCCCATCTCCAGGATCTTGTCGAAGATGGCGTTGGCCTCGGCCTCGATCTTGTCGGTGAGCGCCTCGACGAAGTACGACCCGCCCAGCGGGTCCGCCACGTTGACCACGCCGGTCTCCTCCATGATCACCTGCTGGGTGCGCAGCGCGATCTCGGCGGCCTGCTCGCTGGGCAGTGCCAGCGTCTCGTCGAGGGCGTTGGTGTGCAGCGAGTTGGTGCCGCCCAGCACGGCAGCCAGCGCCTGGATGCCGGTGCGCACGACGTTGTTGTAGGGCTGCTGCGCGGTCAGCGAGACCCCCGCGGTCTGCGTGTGGAACCGCATCCACTGCGCCTTCTCGGTCTTGGCGCCGTAGACGTCACGGACCCAGCGGGCCCAGATCCGGCGGGCCGCCCGGAACTTCGCGATCTCCTCGAAGAAGTCGAGGTGGCTGTCGAAGAAGAAGCTCAGCCCGGGGGCGAACTCGTCGATGTCCAGGCCGCGCGAGAGGCCGAGCTCGATGTAGCCGAAACCGTCGGCCAGGGTGAAGGCGAGCTCCTGCGCAGCCGTGGAGCCGGCCTCACGGATGTGGTAGCCCGAGACGCTGAGCGGCTTGTACGCCGGGATGTTCGTCCCGCAGTACTCCATCAGGTCGCCGATCAGCTTCAGGTGCGGCTCGGGCGCGAACAGCCACTCCTTCTGGGCGATGTACTCCTTGAAGATGTCGGTCTGCAGGGTGCCGTTCAGCTTGGTGGTGTCGGCGCCCTGGCGCTCGGCGGCGACGAGGTACATGCAGAACACCGGCACGGCGGGCCCGCTGATCGTCATCGAGGTGGTGACCTCGTCGAGCTTGATGCCGTCGAAGAGCACGTCCATGTCGGTGGCGGAGTCGATCGCCACGCCGCAGTGCCCGACCTCGCCGAGGCTGCGCGGGTCGTCGGAGTCGCGGCCCATCAGCGTGGGCATGTCGAAGGCCACCGAGAGGCCGCCGCCGCCGCGGCCGAGGATCATCTTGTAGCGCTCGTTGGTCTGCTGGGCGTTGCCGAAGCCGGCGAACTGGCGGATCGTCCAGGTGCGGCCGCGGTAGCCGGTCGCGTAGAGGCCGCGCGTGTAGGGGAACTCCCCGGGCCACTCGGACTCGTCGGTGCCGTACGCCGGCTCGACCTCCACCTGCGACAAGGTGGTGAAGTCGGCGTCGCGGACCTTCCCACCGCTCAGGGCGGCGTCGTAGCGCTGCTGCCAGCGCTGGCGGGCGTTCGGAGTGGCGGAGGAGTCCATGAGGGGATCGTAGGTCCCACGGGTGCGCGCGGACCACAGCGTGACGAACGCCTCAGTGGTCGAGTCCGATCAGCAGCATGTCGGCGACCAGGCGGAGCAGGTGGTCCCGGTCGAGGTGCTCGGGCCGCTCCAGCGCGATCCGCAGGCACGCGTTCAGGGTCACGCCCATGGCGAGGTAGAGCCGGGCGTCGAGCTCCTCGCGCGGCAGCCCCGGCTGGTGCCGCAGCACGAACAGCCGGGTGAACTCGGTCAGCTGGCGCTCGATCTCCGGCAGCGTGTTGGCCTGGGAGCCCAGCGGCACCTCGTCGATCAGCGCCACCAGCAGCGCCCGGTGACGCTCCAGCCCGGCGACCAGGGTCTCCAGCACCCGCTCGATGCCTTCCCGGGGACCTGCGTCCAGGGAGTCCAGGATCGCGGTGGTCAGGCTGCTCAGGATCTCCTGGTTGACCCGCTCGCGCAGCTGCTCGACCAGCTCGGTCTTGTCGGCGAAGTATCGGTAGAGCGACCCGATGCTCACGTCCGCCTCCGCGGCCACGCGGTTGGTGGACATCGCGGCGTACCCCTCGCTGGCCAGAACCCGAGCAGCGGCCTCCAGGATCCGGTCGATCATCTCCTGGGAGCGGCGCTGGAGAGGTCGTCTGCGCAGGTGGGCACCCTGGCCGGCACTCATGGTGTCCGCTGGGCAGAACGCGAGTAGAAGTCGAGCATTTGCTCACTTTAGGGTCGAGGCATGTCCTCGACAACCCCGGCACACCTGTCCCCCGGCCGCTTCGTCGACCTGCCGACCCCGACCCGTTGGCGCTCCTCGCCCGAGTGGTCGGACCGGGTAGCTGCTCCGCTGAAGCTGGTCGCCGGGCCCGGTGCGGTGCCCGGACCCGAGGAGACGGCCCGGCTGAAGCGGGGGCTGCTCGAGCGCGACGACGTCGGGGACACGTTCGTGCGCGCGGTGCGCGAGGACCGCACTGCGACGATGAAGCAGTTCCGGCAGGCGCTGCACCACGGCGTGGACTCGGTGCCCGACGCACCGGCGCCGCTGCGCGCGCTGTTCGACGCGGTCGAGACCCGGCCCGACTGGGTCGACGACGAGCTGCTCGAGCGCGGGGCCCGGTTCACCCGGCGGTTGGGCTGGGACGCCAACGACATCCTGGGCTTCGGCTCCCTGCTCGGCGGCTACCGCAGCGCCGCCGCCCTGGAGCCGCTGGTCCGCTCCGGGCGGCTCTCCAGCGAGACCACGCTGCAGCGCGTCGGCGAGACCGGCGCCTGGTGGCTCGCGGTGACCACGCCCGGCGGCCTCGCCCGCACAGAGCCCGGCTGGCAGCTGACCGTGCACGTCCGGGTGATGCACGCCTTCGTCAACTACCAGCTCGAGCGGGCCGAGGACTGGGAGTGGGACCTGCGCGGGGTGCCGATCAACGCCTACGACCAGGCCAGCACGCTGGGCACCTTCTCCACCTCCTACCTGCTGCACGCACGCCTGCTCGGCATCCGGGTCCCGCGCCGCGACTCGGAGGCGGTGATGCACCTGTGGTCCTACATCGGGTGGCTGATGGGGGTGCCGGACGAGTGGCTGCCGCGCACCGAGCGCAAGGGCCGCACCGTGCTCTACCGGATGCTCTCGGCCGATCCCGGCCCCGACCGGAGCAGCCGCGAGCTGGCCGCCGCGCTGATGAGCGCGCCCGAGCACTACCCCGACATCCCCCGCTGGCGGCGCACCTACGAGCGCGAGCGCGGCCTGAGCGCCTCGTCGGTGCTGGTCGGCCCCTCGGGGATGAAGGAGCTCGGCCTCCCGGTCCGGCCGCCGTGGTACCCGGCGTACCGGATCGCCGCGAACCTCTTCTGGACCCACCTGGTCGGCCGGCTGCCCGGCGGCAGCCAGGCGCTGGACCGCCGCGCCGCGCGCGCCCTGGTCCGTCACGACCGGCTCCTGTACGGCGACAAGCGCCCCGGAATCGGCGTCGCGGACCCCTCCGTCGGCAACAGTTGACGCCCAGAAGCCGGGACCCGTCGAGGCGCACCGAGGTGGCGCAGTAGTCTCCGGATGGATCACCGGAGCCCAACGAGGAGAGTCGTGCCAGACGTCAAGCCGCTGCAGAAGGTGCTGATCGCCAACCGTGGCGAGATCGCAGTCCGTGTCATCCGCGCATGCAAGGACGCCGGCATCGGCAGCGTGGCGGTGTACGCCGAGCCCGACCGCGACGCCTTGTTCGTGCGCCTCGCCGACGAGGCCCACTCCCTCGAGGGCGCCACCCCGGCGGACTCCTACCTCGACATCGCCAAGATCGTCGCCGTCGCGGAGAAGTCCGGCGCCGACTCCGTGCACCCCGGCTACGGATTCCTCGCCGAGAACGCCGACTTCGCCCAGGCCGTGATCGACGCCGGCCTCGTCTGGATCGGCCCCACCCCGGCCGCCATCGACGCCCTCGGCGACAAGGCGAAGGCCAAGCACATCGCGGAACGGGCCAAGGCTCCCCTGGCCCCCGGCACCAAGGACCCCGTCAAGGACGCGGACGAGATCATCGCGTTCGCCGAGGAGAACGGCCTGCCGGTGGCGATCAAGGCCGTCTACGGCGGCGGTGGCCGCGGTCTCAAGGTGGCCCGCACGATCGAGGAGATCCCGGACGCCTTCGAGGCGGCCGTGCGCGAGGCCGTCGGCGCCTTCGGCCGCGGTGAGTGCCTGGTCGAGAAGTTCCTCGACAAGCCGCGCCACGTGGAGACCCAGTGCCTCGCCGACAAGCACGGCAACGTCGTGGTGGTCTCCACCCGCGACTGCTCGCTGCAGCGCCGCAACCAGAAGCTCGTCGAGGAGGCCCCCGCGCCGTTCCTCACCGACGCCCAGCTCACCGAGCTCTACGAGAGCTCCAAGGCGATCCTGCGCGAGGCGGAGTACGTCGGCGCCGGCACCTGCGAGTTCCTCGTCGCCGCCGACGGCACCATCTCCTTCCTCGAGGTGAACACCCGCCTCCAGGTCGAGCACTGCGTCTCCGAGGAGGTCACCGGCATCGACCTCGTCCGCGAGATGTTCCGGATCGCCGCCGGCGAGGAGCTCGGCTACGACGACCCGGAGATCCGCGGCCACTCCATCGAGTTCCGGATCAACGCCGAGGACGGCGGGGCCAACTTCATGCCCGCTCCCGGAACGCTGACCAAGTGGTCGCCCCCCGCCGGACCCGGCGTCCGCGTCGACGGCGGCTACGAGGAGGGCGAGACCATCCCCGGTGCCTTCGACTCCCTGATCGCGAAGCTGATCGTCACCGGCCGCGACCGCACCCAGGCACTCGAGCGGTCCCGCCGCGCGCTGGCCGAGTTCGGCGTCGACGGGATGCCGACCGTGATCCCCTTCCACGCGGCCGTGGTCTCCGACCCCGCCTTCATCGGCACGCCGGTCGAGGCGCCCGAGGACTTCAGCATCTACACGCAGTGGATCGAGACCGACTTCGACAACCAGATCACCCCGTACGCCGGCGACTCGGCCGAGGCGCCTGAGCCCGACGAGCGCAACAAGGTGACCGTCGAGGTCGGCGGGCGCCGCCTCGAGGTGGTCCTCCCGGCCGGGCTCGCCAGCATGGGCGGGGGCGGCGGCAACGGCAACAAGAAGCCGAAGCGCGCGGGCGGCAAGAAGGCCGGCGCCGCCGTGTCCGGCGACTCCGTGACCTCCCCGATGCAGGGCACCATCGTCAAGGTCGCCGTCGAGGAGGGCGCGACCGTGGCCGAGGGCGACGTGATCGTGGTGCTCGAGGCGATGAAGATGGAGCAGCCGCTGAAGGCCCACAAGGCCGGGGTCGTGTCCGGCCTCACGGCCGAGGTGGGCTCGGGCGTCACCAACGGCGAGGTCGTCTGCGAGATCAAGGACGCCGAGTAGCCGATCGAGTGTGACCCACCCGTCGGGCGTGGATGGTGGCCCCGGACGAATTGTTTGGTAAGTTAATGCACCAGATTACTAGACTTTACGGGTGGTGCACATGCACGAAGCTGCGCGGGGCGAAGGCGACTGCTGCGTGGTGGTGGTCGGGGCCGGTGCTGCCGGCACCCTGACCGCCTCCCACCTCCTCACCAGCCTGTCGCAGCGCTACCAGGTCGTCCTGGTGGACCCCTCCCCCACGACGGGTCGCGGGGCGGCGTACTCCACCGGCGACGACCGGCACCTGCTCAACGTCCCCGCCAGCGGGATGAGCGCGTTCCCGCGCGACCCCGAGCACTTCTTCCGCTGGGTGCGCAACCACCACGACCCCGGCGCCCAGCCGCAGGACTTCGTCCCGCGCCGGGTGTACGGCGACTACGTGGCCGGCCTGCTGAGCACGGCGGCGGAGTACCCCGGCAACGCCCGCCTGGACCGGCGTACCGACTCCGTGACCGGGCTGGACCGCCGCGGCAACGCGTTCGTGGTCCGGCTGGCCTCAGGCCAGTCGGTCGTCGCGCGCGCCGTCGTGCTCGCCACCGGCGCCACCCCGGGCACCGACTGGGCACCCGCGCAGCTGCGCGACAGCGAGCTGCTGGCCGATGACCCGTGGACCCAGGAACTGCCCGAGGGCGACCTGCTGCTGGTCGGGACCGGGCTGACCATGGTCGACGTCGCCATCGCCGCCGATGCGCCGGGGCGCACGCTGCACACCGTCTCGCGCCGCGACCGGCTGCCGGCCGTGCACCGGATGCCGACCACCCCGGCGGTGCCCCCGCCTCCCGGGATCACCCGGATCGGCTCGCTCGCCGAGCTGCGCGAGGTGGTCCGCGACCACGTGGAGCGCACCGTGGAGGAGACCGGCGACTGGCGCGCGGCCCTCGACGGCCTGCGACCGGTCACCGCCCAGCTGTGGCAGGGGCTCGACGAGGAGGACAAGCGCACCTTCACCGCGCGCGACGCCCGCGAGTGGGACGTACGCCGGCACCGGATGCCCCCCGTGACCGCCGGCCGGCTCGGTGCGATCGCCGCGTCCGGGCGCCTGGTCCGGCACGCCGGAACCGTGACCGACGCCCGCCCCACGAAGTCCGGGGTCGAGGTGACCCTCAGCGACGGCCAGCGGCTCGAGGTCGCCGGGGTCGTCAACTGCACCGGTCCGGTCGGCACGGTCGCCAAGGACCCGCTGCTGGTCACCCTGGCCCGCGACGGCCTCGTCCGGCCCGGGCCCTCGGGCCTGGGCATCGACACCGCCGACGACGGCCGCATCCTCGGTGTGCTTCCTCCCAGCGTGCCGTTTCACGCCCTGGGCACCCTGCGCCGCGGCAACCTGTGGGAGACCACGGCGATGCCCGAGATCCGCGAGCAGGCCTACGAGGTCGCCCGTGCGGTCGTGCGTGCACTGCAGGGCGAGACCAGCCGGCGGCCCGTCGACACCTACGGGCTCACGCTCACGACCGAAGGCGCGGCGGCCGAGGCGTACAACGACGCGCTCGGGCGGCTGCTCCGCCTCCAGGACGGCGTCGAAGCGGGCCTGGAGGCCGCCGTGGCGCTGGACCCGGGCTTCGCCCACGCCCACGCGGCCCTGGCGTTGCTGGGTCACGAGTGGGGCGCGACCGGCTCCTGGCGCGCCTCGCTGCGGGCCGCCCACGTCGCCGCGGCCGACCGTGACCTCGACGACCGCGAGGTCAGCTTCCTCGACGCCGTCACCGTGCGGCTGCGCTCCGACGAGCCCACCGGCGCCGCCGCACTGCTGCGGCACATCCGGCTCTTCCCCCGCGACGCCCTCGCGGTGAGCGTCGTGGTCCCGACGGTCGCGTTCGGCGGCCTCACCTCGGGTCCCCAGACGGCCGCGCTCGTGGAGGGTCTCGGGCGCAGCTACGGCGACGACTGGTGGTACGCCGGGCAGCTCGCGTTCGTGCGCCAGGACCAGGAGCGATGGGCCGAGGCGGAGGCGCTGGCGTCGTACGCCCTGTCGGTGGAGCCGGCCTCCGGCCACGCCGCGCACGCGCAGGCCCACGTGTTCTACGAGACCGGCCGGCACACCGAGGGACTGGCCTGGCTCGACGAGTGGATCCGCACCCGCGGGCCCGAGGCCAACCACCGCTCGCACTTCTCCTGGCACGCAGCACTACACGAGCTGGCGCAGGGCGACCTGGAGGCAGTGCGCCGTCGCTACGAGCGCGAGCTCTCCCCGCCCCAGGTCACCGGCTCCCGGGCCCTGGTCGACAGCGGCTCGCTGCTGTGGCGCTGCCAGGTCACCGACTCGTGGCAGGGCTTGCTGCCCGGCGCCGCGGTGTGCGAGGCCGCTCCGGACGGCTGGCTGATCAGCCCTCCGACCGCGTTCGCCGCGCTGCACTCCGCGCTCAGCCTCGCCTCCGCTCGGGACCAGGTCGGCCTGGCCGCCCTGCGGACCACCTCGCTCGCGCACGCCGACGCCACCTTCCGTGAGGTCGTCGCCCCCGTGTGCCGCGCACTGCAGGCGATGGTCGAGGGCGACCACGGCTCCGCGGTCGTGCATCTCGAGGCGGTCCTCCCCCGCGCCGAGGCGCTCGGCGGGAGTGCGGCCCAGCGCGACGTCCTGGAGGACACGCTGATCCACGCCCTCGTGGCCTCCGGCCAGGCCGAGCGGGCGGCAGCGGTGCTGGACCGGCGCCTGAGCCGTCGCCCGTCACCCCTGGACGTGCGCCGCCGTACCGCCCTCGCGACCGACGTCACGAGGACCCGGGGCTAGTTCTCCGGGTTCGGGACAGGGGGGCACCACCTGCCCCACGATGGTGGCGTGCCCGACGACGACCAGCTGCCGTTCGCCCTGAACGACCACGACGTGCCACTGCACGTCGGCAACTTCTTCTACTACGTGCGGGCTGTGCGTCGCGGCGAGACGTTCACCGGTGGCCCCAGCAGCCGGGAGGAGCTGCTGGTCCTGGTGCCGCTGTACCTGGTCTTCGGCAGGCTCATCGAGCGGTGGCAGGAGCGGCAGCCCTGGAAGGTCGGCGTGGTCCGGGTCGAGGGCGACCGGTGGGGTCCGACCGGATCCGTCAAGGTCGTCCACAAGGAGCCGGGGACCGGCTTGGAGGTCCCGACCGCCCGCATCGCTGAGCTCGCCGCGCTGGTTCGCGCCGGGGAGTTCGCGGGCTGATTCGCGCGCTCGCTGGCGTGGGTCTCGGGTGGGGACGCATGGCCAGGGCGTCGTTTCGTGACTTCCGACAGGAGCCGCGAGATAGTTCTCCACAACCTCGAACAGGTGCTCGATTGTGTCGGTGCTCACGCCTAGAGTTGATTCATGGACAGCACCTCGACCCTCTCCGCTCCCGAGGTGCTCGACGCCGTCCGCCAGGCTCGTGCCGACAAGCAGGCCGCCGAGATCCGCGAGCTGCAGCGGACCGTCGACTGGGCCCTGCTGCACCCCTGTCCCGACGACGAGTGGCCCGCGCACTGGGGGCAGGTCCCCGCGGACGGTGAGCGGATCTGCACCCTCGCCGGACCCGGTGCGCCGCTGGTCTCCGAGCTCGCCGTCGCCGGCCTGGGCGCCGCCCTGCACATCACCCTGGACGCCGCCAGGCAGCTCCTCGCCGACGCCCTCGAGCTCGCCTACCGGCTGCCGCGACTCTGGGAGCACGTCGTCGCCGGGCGGGTCCCGGCCTGGCTCGCCCGCCAGATCTCCCGGCACACCCACGACCTCTCCGAGGAGGCGGTCGCGTTCGCGGACCGGCTGATCGCCTCGACCCCGGCGAAGGTCCACCTCGTCGACGCCGAGCAGCTGGTCAACGAGGCGCGGCTCTACTTCGACCCCGACCGCGCCGCCGACGAAGAGCAACACCGCCGCCAGGCCCGCGGGGTGCACCTCCAGCGCACCGGCCGCACCTCCCCCGGCACCACCGACGTGGCGATGACTCTCGACACCCCCGACGCACTGCTGTTCGACCAGACCCTGAGCCGCATCGCCGGCGAGCTCGAGGGCCTTGGCGACACCGACCCCCTCGACGTCCGGCGAGCACGGGCCGTCGGGATCCTCGCCGATCCGCAGTACGCCCTCGACCTGCTCTCCGGACGTGACGCCGCGCCCTCACAGGGTGGGACCGACAACCTGGACCTCTACGTGCACCTCACTCCAGCCGACCTGATCGGCACCGGAGCGTGCACGATCGAGCACTACGGCGCCGCCACCACCCGCCTCCTCGAGGAATGGCTCGCCCGGCACGCCGACGCGGGCGGCAAGGTCGTCCTGCGGCCCGTCATCGACCTCGACGCCGGGAACGCCGACCCTGCCGCCCGGCCGGTCGACGCACACGACCCACCCGCGGCCATGCGCGAGCTCTGCGTCCTGCGCGACGCCCACTGCGTCTTCCCCGGCTGCCGCCGCGACAGCAGGCGCTGCGACCTCGACCACATCACCGCCTACCTGTCGATGGACGACTGTGGACCACCGGGCCAGACACATCCCGGCAACCTCGCCCCGTTGTGCCGGAGCCACCACCGGCTCAAGACGTTCACCCCATGGGACTACAAGCGCCTCGACGACGGCAGCTATGCCTGGACCGCGCCCACCGGCCACCAGTACGTCGTCCGGCCTGTGTCGCGGCGGCCACCCGGCGCTTCACCCAGCTAGTCGCGCAGCCCCGGGTGGACCCTGGCGAGCACCGAGGCGAGGAGCCTCTTCGGGGCGACCGTGGAGAAGGCGGCGCCGACCTGGTTGGCGAGGCCGGGGATGATCACCAGGGTACCGCGGTCCAGCCCCTCGACGGCGGTCTTGGCCACCTGGGTCGCCGGCACCCACATGATCGCGGGCAGGGCACCCTCGGCCTCCCCCTCGGCGAAGCCGGCCGCCTCCCCGAACCCGGTCTCGACCGGTCCGGGGCACAGCACGCTGGCCGTGACGCCGGTGCCGCGCAGCTCGGCGTGCAGGCTGCGGGTGTAGGAGAGCACGAAGGCCTTGCCGGCGCCGTACCCCGCCTGCCCGGGAAGCGGCTGGAAGGCGGCGGTCGAGGCCACGTTGAGCACCGCCCCGCTACCCCGCTCGACCATGGCGGGCAGGAACCGGGAACACAGGTCGGCGACCGCGGCGACGTCGACCTCGATCATCCGCAGCTCCGCCTCCGGGTCGCTGCGGTGCACCGGGCCCAGGGTGGAGAACCCCGCGTTGTTGACCAGCACCTGGGGGGTCAGACCGCGCGAGTCCAGCTCGGGGAGCAGTCCGGCCCGGTCGGCACGGTCGGCGAGGTCAGCGGGTACGACGTGCGCGGTGGTGGGCAGCTCGTCGGCCAGGGCCTGCAGCCGCTCGGCCGACCGGGCCACCAGGACCAGCTCGTGGCCGCGCCTGGAGAGCTCCCGGGCGATCTCGGCGCCGATCCCACTGGAGGCTCCGGTGATCACGGCGACATGGGCGGATTTCGGGGAAGGCAGGACCATTCCGGCAGCCTAGGACCGCCCTACTGACGGGTAGAAGAAAAGTCGAGGAAAATCTCATGAAAAACGTGAGGAGGACTTCAAGTTCAGGCGGGAAACATGATTGACTCCTCACATGACCCAGCTCCCCCCCACCACGCTGACCCAGGACCACGCCACACCCGAGCGGGGCCGCACCCTGGCCGACCGCCTGATCGAGGGCGAGGAGTTCGCGATCACCTTCGGCGGACAGGGCACCGACTGGTTCGCGACCCTGGCCGAGCTCGTCGAGGAGCACGCCGACACCTCCCGGGTGAGCACCCTGGTCGAGGAGTCCGCCGCCCGGATCGCGCCGGTGGCCGGCGAAGTCGCCGCCGCCCTCCCGCGCCCGTTCACCCCGCACACCTGGCTCGCGCAGGAGGTCACGCCCGCGACCGCGGACACCGTCAACCCTGCCCTCGGCATGCCCGGGGTGCTGCTGACCCAGCTCGCCACCCTCGACCTCCTCGCCGGGGAGGGCTTCGACCTGACCAGGGTCGCGCCCGTCGCGAGCGTCGGGCACTCGCAGGGCATCTTCGGCGTCGCGGCGCTCGCCGGCCGTCGTGAGGGCGACCGCGACAGCGACGTCGACCTGATGGCGATCGCGCGCCTGATCGGTGCCGCGGCGGCGATCGTCGGCCGCCGGGTCGGCCTGGTCCCGCACGGCGAGGACTCCCCCATGCTCGCGATCAGCGGCGCCGACCTCGACCAGGTCCGCGACCTCGTCGCCGGCGTCTCCGAGAACGGCGACGCCGCCATCGTCGCCGCGGTCAACGGGCCCCGTCGCGTCGTGGTCAGCGGCACCATCGACGCGCTGCGCCGCGTGCGCACCGCCGTCGAGAAGCGCGCCGCCGCGGAGGCGGCACAGATCGACGCCAAGACCCGTGGCGGCCGGGCGTTCGCCCCGACCCTCGAGCCGATCCGGGTGGCCCTCGGCTTCCACCACCCCGCCCTCGCTCCCGCCGTCGCGATGGCACGCGACTGGGCCCAGGCCTGCGGCCTCGACGCCGGCCTCACCGAGCACCTTGCCCGCGCGATCTGCGTGGAGACCGTCGACTGGCCGCGCGAGCTCACCGACGCCGTGGGCCCGGAGACCCGTTGGGTCGTCGACCTCGGTCCCGCCGACCTCTCCGCCAAGATGACCGCCCGCTCGCTGCGCGGGCGCGGCGTCACCGTGCTCCCGGCCGCCACGGCCGCCGGGCGCGACCAGCTGTTCACGCCGGGCGCGACCGTGCCCGAGGCGGCCGACTGGTCGGCGTACGCACCCAGGCTGATCGACCGCGGCGACGGGTCCCCCGTCGTGGACACCAAGTTCACCCGCCTCACCGGGAAGTCGCCGATCCTGCTCGCCGGGATGACCCCGACGACCGTCGACCCCGAGATCGTGGCGGCCGCCGCCAACGCCGGCCACTGGGCAGAGCTCGCCGGCGGCGGGCAGGTCACCGAGGAGATCTTCAAGGCCAACCTCGCCCGGCTCGGCGAGCTCCTCGAGGAGGGCCGCACCGCCCAGTTCAACACCCTGTTCCTGGACCCCTACCTGTGGAAGCTGCAGGTCGGTGGCCAGCGCCTGGTGCAGAAGGCCCGGCTCGCGGGCGCCCCGCTCGACGGACTGGTGATCAGCGCCGGCATCCCCGAGCTCGAGGACGCCGAGGCGATCATCGAGGACCTGCACGAGTCCGGCATCAGCCACGTCGTGTTCAAGCCGGGAACCGTCAAGCAGATCAAGCAGGTGCTGGCGATCGCGCGTGCGGTCGACACCAACGTGATCATGCACATCGAGGGCGGCGTCGCCGGGGGCCACCACTCCTGGGAGGACCTCGACGAGCTCCTGCTCGCGACCTACCCCGACCTTCGCTCGGTCGAGAACCTGGTGGTCTGCGTGGGCGGCGGCATCGGTACGCCGGACCGCGCGGTCGACTACCTCACCGGCGCCTGGGCGACCGCGCACGGCGAGGCGGCCATGCCGGTCGACGGCGTGCTGATCGGCACCGCCGCGATGGCGACCAAGGAGGCCACCACCTCGGCCTCGGTCAAGCAGCTCCTCGTCGACACCCCCGGCATCACGACCGCCGTCAACGGCGGCTGGGTCGGCGCGGGTCGCAGCGACGGGGACGTCACCTCCGGGCGCAGCCAGCTCGGTGCCGACATCCACGAGATCGACAACGCCGCCTCGCGCTGCGGCCGCGTCCTCGACGAGGTCGCCGGCGACGCCGAGGCAGCCGCCGCCCGCAAGGACGAGCTCGTCGCCGCGATGGCCCAGACCTGCAAGCCCTACTTCGGCGACGTCGCGGAGATGACCTACGAGCAGTGGCTGCGCCGCTACGTGGAGCTCTCGGGCCCGACAGGCTCGACCAGCAAGGGCTGGGTCGACGTCACGTTCCGCTCCCGCTTCGAGGCGATGCTCGACCGCGCACTGGCGCGCGTGCACCCCGCGACGGCCGGTCCCATCGACCGTCTCGACGCCGACCTCGACTCCCCCTCGGAGGCCATCGACACGCTCGTGGCCACCCACCCCGAGGCCCTCAGCTGCCGGCTCCACCCCGCCGACGTGCAGTACTTCCTCGAGATCTGCCGTCGGCCGGGCAAGCCGGTCAACTTCGTCCCCGTGATCGACGCCGACGTACGCCGTTGGTGGCGCTCGGACTCGTTGTGGCAAGCCCACGACGAGGCCTACGGGGCCGACCAGGTGATCGTCATCCCGGGCCCTGTGGCCGTGGGTGGCATCACCGTGGTGGATGAGCCGGTGGCCGACCTGCTCGACCGGTTCGAGGCAGCGATCGTCGAGGACCTCCGTGGTCACGACGTCTCCTCCCACGCTGCCGTGAGCCGGAGCACCGTGGGTTCCGGCACCACGCCCCTCGACGCTGCGTTCACCTCCCAGGACGTGGTGTGGGCCGGGCGCGTGGTGCCGAACCCGCTGCACCGCCTGAAGGGACTCCCCCAGGGGACGACCTTCGAGCTGGTGCCCGACGGTGACGACGCCGCGATGCTGCGGGTCCCCCTCTCGAAGGGTGACCTGGAGCTGCGCGTCGACCTGTCCGGGGTCTCGAGCGGGCGGCTCCCGGTGATCTCCACCGAGGCAGCCACCGAGGCGATGGGCGCCCTGCTGGCGCTGACCGCCGGCGGCACCCTGCCCGAGGTCGTCGAGGACACCGCCGTGCTGGAGGCGACCTGGACCACCGACCGCGCTGCGGACCACATCGGCGTCACCAGCCCCACCCGCACCCGCCGCGGCGACGCCGTCGCGGACCCGCAGGAGCAGTCCGTCCCCGACGCCCTGGTGGGCCTGACCTGGCCGGCCGTCTTCGCCTGCATCGGCCCCGTCGAGGGCCTCCTCGACCTGGTCCACCTCGACCACCGGATCGAGATCTCCAAGGTGCCCGCCGACGGCGACGCGCTCACCGTCACCGCACGCCGCAGCGAGGTCGCGGACACCACGTCCGGGCGCGTCATCACCGTCGACATCACGATCACCGACTCCTCCGAGCAGGACGCGACCGTCGCGACGCTGCAGGAGCGGTTCATGGTGCGGGGCCGCGTCGGCACCGCCGAGCTGACCGCCCCCCGGTCGCTGGCCACCGACGTGCAGGACACGCCGCGGGCCCGGATGGACCGGTTCAAGGTCACCGCACCCGAGCACATGGGTGCGTTCGCCGCCGTGAGCGGCGACCACAACCCGCTGCACACCGAGCCCGCCGCCGCCCGGCTCGCAGGCTTCGACGGCCCGATCGTGCACGGGATGTGGCTCTCGGCCGTGGCGCAGCGTGCTGCCGCCTCGGTGGGGGCGACCCACCACCCGCGGCCGATCCGCAGCTGGCTGACCCGCTGGGTCTCCCCGCTGCTGCCCGGCGCCGAGGTGGAGATCACCGTGGAGCGCACCGGCGTCCTCGGCGGGGACACCGCCGTCGAGGTCACCTGCCGCGCCGACGGCGAGCTGACCATGGTCGCCGAGGCACTGGTCGCGGCACCGCGTACGACGTACGCCTTCCCCGGCCAGGGGATCCAGAGCCAGGGCATGGGCCTGGAGGCACGCACCCGCTCCGCCGCGGCCCGCAAGGTCTGGGACCGTGCGGACAGCCACACCCGGGAGGCGCTCGGCTTCTCGATCCTCGCGGTCGTGCGCGACAACCCGATCGAGCTGTGGGCCGACGGCGAGCTGCACCGGCACCCCGACGGCGTGCTGTTCCTGACCCAGTTCACCCAGGTCGCGATGGCGACCCTCGCGGTGGCGCAGGTCGCCGAGATGCGTGAGGCCGGCGTCTTCGTCGAGGGTGCGATCACCTGTGGCCACTCGGTCGGCGAGTACAACGCGCTGGCCGCCGTCACCGGCATCCTCCCGCTGGAGGCGCTGCTGGAGATCGTGTTCCGCCGCGGCATGGCGATGCACCACCTGGTGCCGCGCGACGCGCAGGGCCGCAGCAACTACCGGCTCGCCGCGATCCGCCCCTCGCAGATCGACCTGGCCGACGACGACGTCTCGGCGTTCGTCTCGGAGGTCGCCGCGTCGTCGGGTGAGTTCATCCAGATCGTCAACTACAACCTGCGTGGCTCGCAGTACGCCATCGCCGGCACCGTCGCCGGCCTCGAGGCGCTCGAGGAGGTCGTCGAGGAGCGCCGCGCCCGGGTGGGCGGCAAGCCCGCGTTCATCCTGGTGCCGGGCATCGACGTGCCGTTCCACTCCTCGGAGCTGCACGCCGGGGTCGAGGACTTCCGTCAGCGTCTCGACGACCTGCTGCCCGCGGTGATCGACCCGTCGCTGCTGGTGGGTCGCTACATCCCCAACCTGGTGCCGCGGCTGTTCACCCTGGACCGCGACTACGTCCAGGAGGTCGCGGACCTCGTCGACTCCCCGCTGCTGAAGCCGGTCCTCGAGGACTGGGCCACCTGGGAGGCCGACCCCGCCCGCCTCGGCCGTGCGCTGCTGATCGAGCTGCTCGCCTGGCAGTTCGCCAGCCCGGTCCGCTGGATCGAGACCCAGGACCTGCTCTTCGGCGCCCCCGAGCACGGTGGCCTCGGCATCGAGCAGTTCGTCGAGGTCGGCGTGGCCAACGCGCCCACGCTGGCCAGCCTGGCGGCACAGACGACCCGGCTCCCGTCGTACGACGGGGTCGCGCCGCGGATCGTGAACTCCTCGCGCGACGCCGCCGTGGTGTTCGCGACCGACACGCCCATGCCCGAGGAGGAGCCGGAGGAGGAGCCGACCGCCGAGGCCGCACCGGCACCGGAGAAGACCGCCGCGCCCGCCGCTCCTGCTGCACCGGTGGCTGCTGCCGGGGCAGAGCGCCCCGCAGACCTGAGCTACACGGCCGCGGACGCGACCCGGACCCTGGCCGCACTGCGGACCAAGGTGCGCCCCGACCAGATCGGTCCCGCCGACACGATCGAGGCGCTGTGCGACGGCGTCTCCTCGCGTCGCAACCAGCTGCTGGTCGACCTCGGTGCCGAGCTGTCACTGGGTGCGATCGACGGCGCGGCCGAGGCGGAGTGGAAGGCACTGTCCGCGACCGTGACCAAGCTGGCCCGCACCTACTCCCCCTTCGGGCCGGTGCTCACCGAGGCCGTCAGCGAGCAGCTGCGCAAGTTCGCCGGTGCGGCCGGCAGCAAGCCCGCCGCGATCGCGGACCGGGTGCGCGAGACCTGGCAGCTCGGCCCCGGCTGGGTGGCGCACGTCTCCGCCGAGCTGGCCGCCGGCCTGCGCGACGGGGCCTCCACCCGTGGCGGGTCGCTGACCTTCTCGAACGGCTCGGGACCGATCGACCTCTCCGACCTGAACGCCGTCGTGGACCACGCGGTCCAGGCCGTCGGCCAGGCACAGGGTGTCTCCGTGAGCATGCCCGCCGCCGCAGGTGGCGAGGGCGGCACGGTCGACTCCGCTGCGCTCGACGAGCTCAGCGGCACGATCATCGGGCACGACGGCATCCTGGCCTCCACGGCCAGGCACCTCCTCGGCAAGCTGGGGCTCGCCGAGGACGGCGTCGCAGCCGAGGAGCAGGACCTCGACGCCGAGCTCGTGCAGCTCGTCGAGTCCGAGCTGGGCACCGACTGGGCCCGCAAGGTGGCGCCGTCCTTCGACGCCAGGCGCGCGGTCCTGTTCGACGACCGCTGGGCCTCGGTGCGCGAGGACTTCGCCCGGGTGTGGGCCGGTGACGAGGACGCGTGGACGCGCAGCTTCGTCGGTCTCGACCCCGCTGCCCGGGCGCAGGCAGGCTGGTGGCTGGACCGCGCCCGTCGCGAGCAGCGCACCGACCTGGTCTCGTTCTACGGCGGCGCCATCTCGGCGGCCGACCGCGACCTGGAGTGGGCCGACGACGTCGCCGTGGTGACGGGTGCTGCTCCCGGCTCGATCGCCGGCGCCGTGGTGGCCGACCTGCTCCGCGGGGGCGCCACGGTCGTGGCGACCACCTCGCGCCTGGACAAGGACCGGCGGGAGTTCTTCCGCGGCCTCTACCGCGACCACGCCTCGAACGGCGCCGCCCTGTGGGTGCTGCCGGCCAACCTGGCGTCGTACGCCGACGTCGACGCGCTCGTGAAGTGGATCTCCTCCCCCGTGGTGGAGTCCGCCGGCGGCATGAAGACCGAGCTGCGACCGGCCCTCTCCCCCACGCTGGTGTTCCCGTTCGCGGCCCCGGCCGTGCAGGGGACCGCCGCCGACGCCGGCCCCCGGGCCGAGGTCGAGTTCCGCGTCCTGCTCTGGGGCGTGGAGCGCCTGGTCACCGGCCTGGCCGCCCAGGGCGCCGAGCACAAGCTCGGCCGTCGGGTGCACGTCGTACTGCCCGGCTCGCCCAACCGTGGCCGCTTCGGCGGCGACGGCGCCTACGGCGAGGCCAAGGCCGCGTTCGACGCGTTCGTGCAGCGCTGGCAGGCCGAGCGCGACTGGTCCGCGCGGGTCTCCCTGGCCCACGCCCACATCGGCTGGGTCCGCGGCACCGGCCTGATGGGTCACAACGACCCGCTGGTCGACGCCGTGACCGAGGCAGGGGTCCGCACCTGGTCCCCGACCGAGATGGCCGCCGAGCTGCTCGAGCTGTGCAGCGCCGAGTCCCGGCGTACGGCGTCCGAGGCACCGATCGTGGCCGACCTCACCGGCGGCCTCGGCGAGGCCGACCTCGACCTGGCCGCGCTGGCCAGGGAGGCGCAGGCCGCAGCGTCTAGCGCGGCCGCCGACGAGCCCGAGGCCGAGAACGTGCTGCACGCGCTGACCCACCCCGCGGGCTACGGCGTCGTCCAGCCCACGATGGACTGGCCCGAGCTGCGCACCGCCCCCGAGGACATGGTCGTGATCGTCGGCGCCGGCGAGGTCGGCCCGATGGGGTCCTCGCGCACCCGGTTCGAGCTCGAGGTCGAGGACCGCCTGTCCCCGGCCGGTGTGCTCGAGCTGGCGTGGACGACCGGGCTGATCGTCTGGGAGCACGAGCCGGTGGCCGGCTGGCACGACGTCGCGACCGGTGAGCCGCTCACCGAGGCCGAGGTCGTGGAGAAGTACGCCGAGCAGATCGAGGGCAGCGTCGGCATCCGCCGCTACCGCGACGACGGGGCGATGATCGACGGCACCGCGCCGCTGATGGTGCCGGTGTTCCTCGAGGAGGACACCTCCTTCGTGGTGCGCACCCGCGACGAGGCCGACGCGATGGTGGCGGCGTCTCCGAAGCACACCCGGATCACCCCCACCGCGGACGGCGACTGGCTGGTCACCCGACTGGCCGGCAGCGAGATCCGGGTCCCCCGCAGGTTCAAGCTCTCGCGGTTCGTGGGAGCCCAGATCCCGGACGGCTTCGACCCCAAGGTCTGGGGCCTCGGCTCGATGACCGAGTCGACCGACCGGCTGGCGGCCTGGAACCTCGTGGCCACGGTGGACGCGTTCATCTCGGCCGGCATGGAGCCTGCGGAGCTGCTGCGCCACATCCACCCGACGAGGTTCGCCAACACCCAGGGCACCGGCATCGGCGGGATGCAGTCCACCCGCAAGATGTACGTCGACGCGCTGCTCGGTGAGCAGCCGCCGAACGACGTGCTGCAGGAGGCGCTGCCGAACGTGATCGCGGCGCACACCGTGCAGTCCTACCTCGGTGGGTACGGCTCGATGGTGCACCCGGTCGCCGCGTGTGCCACCGCCGCCGTCAGCGTCGAGGAGGGTGTGGACAAGATCCGCCTCGACAAGGCCAGCGTGGTCGTCACCGGCGGCTTCGACGACCTCGGCATCGAGGGCATCCTCGGCTTCGGCAACATGAGCGCGACGGCCGACACCGCCGACATGCTCGCCCGGGGCATCGACGAGCGCCACGTCTGCCGGCCCAACGACCGTCGTCGTGGCGGGTTCGTCGAGGGCCAGGGTGGCGGCACCGTCGTACTGGCTCGCGGTGACGTCGCGGCGGAGCTCGGGCTTCCCGTGCTCGGGGTCGTGGCGTACGCCGGTTCCTTCGCCGACGGCATCCACACCTCCATCCCCGCGCCCGGCGTCGGGGCCCTGGGAGCCGGGATCGGTGGTGCCTCCTCGCCGCTGGCCAAGGGCCTCGCCGCCCTGGGCCTGGGCGCCGACGACGTGGCCGTGGTGTCCAAGCACGACACCTCGACCGCGGCCAATGACCCCAACGAGTCGCAGCTGCACGAGCGGCTCGCCGGCGCCCTGGGGCGCACGGTGGGTGCGCCGCTGTTCGTGGTCAGCCAGAAGTCGCTGACCGGTCACGCCAAGGGCGGTGCTGCCGCCTTCCAGCTGATCGGGCTGTGCCAGATGCTGGCCGGCGGCGTGGTCCCGCCCAACCGCGGGCTGGACTGCGTCGACGAGGTCCTCTCGGAGAACGAGCACCTCGTCTGGCTGCGGCAGTCGCTGGAGACCGGTCCGATGCGTGCCGGGCTGCTCACCAGCCTCGGCTTCGGGCACGTCTCGGCGCTGGTCGCGGTGGCGCACCCCGGTGCCTTCGTGGCGGCGCTCTCCCCGACGCAGCGGCAGAGCTGGCAGCAGGCGGCCACCGAGCGCCTGGTGGCCGGCGAGGCGCGCAGGCTCGACGCCATGTGCGGCGGCGACCCCCTGTTCCGCAAGGCCGAGAAGCGCCGGTTCGCCGACAGCGACCTCAAGCGCACGAAGGCCGACGAGACCGCGATGCTCATCGACCCGCGTGCCCGCCTCGGGGCGGACGGCGTCTACGCCCGGGCCGATTCCCGGGCCACAACTGGGGTCCAGGCATGACGGGCGTGGCCCCGGAGATCGTGGAGGCCCTGCCGGAGACCGCCGGTGTCGGCGTCGACCTCGTCGGCGTCGAGGCGTTCGCCGAGCAGCTCGACCAGCCCGGCACCCGGTTCGCCCGCTCGTTCACCGCAGGTGAACGACGGGCGGCCCGGGCCGGCTCGGACGGAGACTCCTCCCCCGGCTCGTTCCGGGAGGCCGAGAGCCTCGCCGCCCGCTGGGCGGCCAAGGAGGCGGTGGTCAAGGCGTGGTCGAGCACCTGCTTCGGCCACCCCGAGGTGATCGACCCCGAGCACGTGGACCTGCGCGAGATCGAGGTCCGTACCGACGCGTGGGGGCGGCCGGCGATCCGGCTGCACGGCGCCATCGCGGAGTCGATGGCCGGGTACCGGGTGCTGGTCTCCCTCTCCCACGACCCCACCGCCGGCCCCGGCGGCACCGCCATCGCGTTCGTCGTGCTCCAGCAGGAGGGCTGAACCCATGTCCCACCACGTCACCACCACGCTGCCCGGTCTGGTCGTGCGGACCCTGGTCGCCGACGGCGAGCGGGTCCGCGAGGGCCAGGGCATCCTGATCACCGAGACGATGAAGTGCGAGCAGACGCTGGTCGCTCCCGTCGACGGCACCGTGGCGCTGTCCTGCACGGTCGGCGACGTCGTCGAGCCCGGTCACCTGGTCGCCCTGGTGACACCGGTGCGCGCCTCGAAGCCCGCTCCGGTGAACCTGCGCGGTCCCCGTCCCCTGTCCCCGCAGGCGGTCGTCGACCTCGTCTGCGGCCCGCACGCCGACCCCCGTCTCGGGCCGTCCGCGCGCAGCGGCACATTTGTGGAGTACGACCTCGCCGAGACCCCCGCGATGTTCGCCAACCCCTCTCCCGGGGACAGGCTGGTGCGCGTCGAGCCGGGTCACCAGCGGGAGTGCGGGGTGATGATCGGCGTGATGACCCACGTCGTCGACGGCCACCCCGACGGCATCTCGCGCGTGTGGATCGGCGGCGACCCCGGTCGCTCGATGGGTGCGGTCGCCGAGGCCGAGTGCCGGCGGATCCTCGCGGCCATCGACCTGGCCGAGCGGCTCGGCGTACCCCTGGAGTGGGTGGCGATCTCCGCGGGCGCCCGCATCGCCTGGGACTCCGGCACCGAGAACATGGACTGGTGCGCGGCGGTGGTCGCGCGCCTGATCACGTTCACCCAGGGCGGCGGCCAGGTCGTCGTCGTGGTGAGCGGGATCAACGTCGGCGCGCAGTCCTACTGGAACGCCGAGGCCACCATGCTCGGGCACCACAAGGGCATGCTGATCATGCTGCCCGACCAGGCGATGGTGCTCACCGGCAAGCGGGCGCTGGCCCTGTCCGGGGGCGGCACCCACGCGACCGACGCCCACATCGGCGGGTACGACGAGGTGATGGGTCCCAACGGGCAGGCCCACCACAAGGCGGCCACGATGATCGACGCCTACCGGATGGTGTTCTCCCACCACTCCCTGTGCAGCCGGCGTCGCGACGGCCAGGCCCCTGCGGTCGCGTCCAACGACCCGCTGGACCGCGACATCACCTCGGACCGCTACACCGAGACCGAGCCGTTCGAGACCATCGGCGAGGTGCTCGACAAGGTCACCCACCCGGGCCGCAAGCAGGCCTTCGCGATGCGCCTGGTGATGGGCTCGGTCGTGGACCGCGACGCCCCCGTGCTCGAGCGCTGGACCGACATGGCCGACGCACGCGGCACCATCGTGTGGGACAGCCGGATCGGTGGCTCACCGGTCTCCGTGGTCGGGATCGAGGCACGGCCGGTGAAGTCCGACACCGGCGACCACTGGCTCTCCGCCTCCACGCTGCACCCGGAGGGCTCGCGCAAGGTCGCCAAGGCGATCAACGCCGCGTCCGGCAACCGCCCGGTCGTGGTGCTCGCCTCGCTGTCGGGCTTCGACGGCAGCGCCCGTTCGATGAAGGGCCGCCAGCTCGAGTTCGGCGCGGAGATCGCCCGTGCGGTCACCAACTTCGAGGGCCCTCTGGTGGTCGTGGTCCTCGGGCGCTTCCACGGTGGGGCCTACGTGGTGTTCTCCAAGGCACTCAACCCCGACGTGCGGATCCTCGCCCTCGACGGTGCGTTCGTCTCGGTGATCGGCGGTGACGCCGCCGCCGGCGTGGTCTTCGCCGGGGAGCTGAAGAAGCGCGAGGCCGCCGCCATGGCCGAGGACCCGTCCCAGGACCCCGTTGCCGTGCACCGTCGCGAGCGGGCCGCCCTGGCCCGGAAGTTCGACGAGGTCCACGACGTGCACCGCGCCGCGAAGGTGGGGTCGATCGACGAGGTGATCGACGTGCACGAGGTGCGCTCCAGCGTCGCCCGGCTGATCGGGGCCGGGGTCGCCGACGCACCCACCCTGACCGGGGGCTGGGTGCCGGCCAGGCAGCTGGTCCCGACCGGGCAGATCCCCGACACCGCGATCGTGACCGGGGTCGACGCCGGCTGGAACTCCGGCGTGGGCGCGGTGGTCGAGGAGCGCTGACCCCGGGGGGCGTTGACCGCGGTTACTTACGCGAGTAAGTTCTTACTCATGCGAGTAACTGAGTCTGGCGAGACCCGCTCCCCCGCCGCGACGGCCAGGCGGGCCCAGATCGTCGCGGCGACCATCGAGGTGATCGCCGAGCTCGGGCTCGGCCAGGCCTCGTTCAGCCGGATCGCGGACCGGGCCGGGCTCTCCAGCACCCGGCTGATCTCCTACCACTTCGCCGACAAGGACGAGCTGATCGGCGCCGTGACCCGGACGGTGCTCGAGGACATCACCGCCCACGTCGCCGGGCACATCGAGACGGCCGAGCGCGACGCAGAGGCCAGGGGGATCCCCAACGCCACCGGCATCCTGCGCGCCTACATCGCCGGCAGCATCGAGTTCATCGCCGGCCACCGCTCCCAGATGCAGGCCCTGATGCAGATCGTGCTCTCCGGCGCTGCCGCCGGCGCCGTCCCCACCGGGGAGCAGACCAGCACCCCGCTCGAGGGCCTGCTGCGTCACGGCCAGTCGACCGGCGAGTTCCGTGACTTCGACGTGGTCCCGGTGGCTGCCGCCGTCCAGCGCTCCATCGAGGGATTCGCCTTCCTGCTCGCGGCGCAGCCCGACCTGGACCCCGACCTGCATGCGACCGAGCTGGTCGAGCTCTACGTCCGCGGGGTGCGGGGTGACGGACCGGGCGCGTCATGAGCACGCCGGCCGCGGAGCGGAGCAGCACCCGTCCGCGCTGGCTGCGTGTGCTGCTCGTGGTGCTCGACTTCGTGGTGCCGGTGGCGTTCTTCTACCTCCTGCGTGCTGCCGGGGTGAGCGCCTACCTCGCCCTGCTCGTGGGCGCGGGGGCCTCGCTGGTGAGCGCCGCGGTCAGCCTGGTCCGGGGCCGCCGGCTCAACGGCGTCGCCGCGTTCATGGCGACCATGATGCTGCTGAGCACGCTGGTGGCGCTGGTCGGCGGCAGCCCACGGTTCCTGCTGGCGCGGGAGGCGTGGCTCACCGGGGTCGCCGGGGTCTGGTTCATCGCGAGCTGCCGGATCGCACCGCGTCCGCTGGCCTACTCCTTTGCCCGCGCGGTGGGAGAAGGTCGCTTCGGCTGGCCTCCTGACTGGGAGCGCCACTGGCACCGGGCACCACGCTTCCGCCGGATGTGGCGCGTGGCCAGCCTGGCGTGGGGCGTCGGCACCCTGGCCGACGCGGCGCTGCGGTGGGTGATGGCCTACTCGCTCCCGATCGACCTCGTCCCTGTGCTGACCCAGGTCCTGCTCGTGGCCACGGCCGTCGTGCTGTTCGTCGGGACGAACGTCTACTACGTCGTCTCGGGCGCGATGAACCCTCGCTCCCGGCTCTACGAACCGGCCTGAGTCAGCTGGTCGAGAGCTTCTTCTTCGCAGCCTCGGCCTCGGCGGCCATCAGGTAGCCGGTCAGCATCGTCTTGAGCTGGACCACCGCGTCGGGGTGCGACTGCCCGTCGCGGATCGAGAAGTTCAGCATCGAGTAGGTGACGTGCACGAGCACCTCCGCGATCACCTGACGGTCGGCGATCTTGGAGCCCGGCGTGAGCGGGGCGAGCAGTCGGGTGACGTGCGCCGCGAGCTCGCGCTCGTGCTCGGCGGCGATCGCCCGGGTCGGCGGGGTGGCCTGCATCGCCAGCCAGACCGCGCGCCGCGACGGGTCCGTGCGCCACAGCAGGGCGAGGTGGTCGAGCAGCCGCTCCAGCAGCTGCGCCCAGTCCAGGCTGGGGATCTCGGCCGCGAACGCCTCCAGCTCGGCCTGCACGTTGGCGGTGTCGAGGCGGTCGAGCTCGCAGATGATGGCGTACTTGTTGCCGAAGAACTGGTAGAGCGTCCCGATCGGCACGCCTGCCCGCAGCGCCACCTGCTCGGAGGTGAACGACTCGAACCCGACCTCGACCAGCAGCGCCCGCGCCGCCCGCAGGATGTCGTGGAATCGCCGGCGGCTGCGTTCCTGCGACGGCCGACGGCGCGGCAGGAACTCCGCGGGGTCGTGCGCCTGGGTGGTCATGACCTTCAGGTTACTTCGAAGTAGGCCCTGGAGGCGGGACTTCAGGCGCCACGCACGCCCTTCGAGACGGCTGCGCCGCTACCCCCAGTTCTCCGCCTTCGTCAGGCAGAACGGGTGGCCCGCAGGGTCGAGCAGCACGCGCCAGGTCTCCCCCGGCTGCGGGTCCGCGACGGTGGCGCCGAGCTCGACGGCCCTCTTCTCGGCCTCGTCGAGGTCGTCGACAGCCAGGTCGAGGTGGAACTGCTTGCTGCCGTTCTCGTTGGGCCAGCCGGGGGCGGCGTACCCCTCGACGCGGCCGAAGCCGAGGGCCAGGTCGGGGCCGGTGAGCATCGCGTACTCCTTCTCCGCGTGCTTCACCTCCCAGCCGAGCAGGCCGGACCAGAACCGGGCGCTTTCCTCGGGATCGGCGCAATCGAGAGTCATCATGGCCAGCCGTGCGGTGCTCATCGGGAGTCTCCTTCGTCTCGGGTGTGTCCCTGCAGCCTCCTAGGATCCGAGGGGTGCGCGATAGGAGAAAGGCGACAGGCCCCGCCCCGACGGCGACCACCGCGGGGGTGCTGCGCCCCGACCAGTTCGCCCGACACGCGCACCTCGAGCGCGCCGTCTGTGCCCCCGACCTGGCGCCCTGGGTGGAAAACTACTGGTCGCTGCGCTGGGAGCTGCCGCCCGGCACCTCCTACCTGAGCTCCACGCTCCCCCAGCCTGCCTGCAACCTGAGCGTCGAGCGCGGCGACCGGCGCGCGGAGGTCGGGGAGGAGCCCGTGGTGGTCACCGGGGTGGTGACCCGGCGCTTCGACGTGACGATCCGCGACCAGGGCTGGGTGTACGCCGCCAAGTTCCGCCCCGGCGGGCTGGCCGCCCTCACCGGCAGGCCCGCGCGGCCGCTGCGCGACGCCACGGTGGCGGCGCATGATGTCCTCGACCCCACGATCACCGCGCCGCTCGCCGGCCTCGGGCCCGACCAATCGGGCGAGGAATGCCGCCGCACCTTCGACGAGGTCCTCAGCCGCATCGCCACGACGCCCTCTCCGGAGTATCAGCTCCTTCTCGACGTGATCACGGCGATGCTCGAGGACCGCTCCCTGATCCGCGTCGCCCAGGTCGAGCAGCGTTGCGGCGTGGGCACGCGCTCCCTGCAACGACTCTTCGAGCGCTACGTCGGCGTCAGCCCCAAGTGGGTCCTGTCCCGCTACCGGATGCACGACGTGGTCACCGCGCTCGACGCCGGGTACGCCGACTCCCTGGCCGACCTCGCCGCCACCTACGGGTGGTTCGACCAGGCCCACTTCACCCGCGAGTTCACCGAACTCGTCGGCGTGCCCCCTGGGGCGTATGTACGACGGGAGGGGTAGGGGTGACTGGAGCGTTTGTCATTTGACCCTAATGGCGCTTCCCGCGTAGGCATCGCGGCGGATCTGCCGACGAGCGGCATCGATACTCAGCCGTGCGCCAGCCCCGCGACGTCACGCGCGCCGCCCCCGCTACCGAGTGAGGACCACCCGCACTTTCCCCTTGCCGTTCTTCTTCACCGACATCACGGCGCGCTCGAAGCGGACCTGGAGGCGCTTGCCGACCCGCTGCTGGGATGTGACCGGGAAGCCGAGGCGGGCGGGACCGCCGCGGCGGGCGTAGACCTTGACGAACTTGCCTCGCAGCTCGCGGGCGGCCACGCCGTTCTTGGCGTAGATGCGGCCCTTCTTGAAGTTCCGGGCGCGGCCGCCGGGCACGGCGTACTCCGGGCCCTTCGGCTTGCCGAGCACCGAGCGGTTGCCGCCGAGGGCGCGCCAGCGCTTCGTGATCGCGGACTCCGGAGCGGGCGTGACCGCTCGCGGCGGCGTCACCGCTCGCGGTGGGGTGACCGAACCGGTCGCACCGGAGCCGAACCGGAACCAGTGCGAGCGCAGACCGAACTTCGAGCGGAAGGTGGTCCCGCTGAGGGTGACGTTGCTCTTGGTGCCGTCGAGGACCAGCTGCTCCACCCTGCCGGCCCAGTCGCCGTTGCCGTCGCGGCGGGTGACCTTGATCCGCTGCAGGGTGCCCACCCCCGGATAGGCCTTCTGGATCGCCGCGCGGGTCAGCGACTTGGTCCAGGTGTGCACCGGGTTGCCGCTGTGTCCGTCGTAGGGGTCGGCCTTGGCGACGAGGTACGGCATGTTCCCGGCGGCGAGCCAGCCGCCGCTGCTGGAGCCGAACTGCGTGAACGCGGGCTTCCCTTGGTGGGCGAGGATCTGGCCGGCGGTCGCAGCGACGGCGGCGTTGCCGCGCGCGTCCTCGGCGGCCAGTCCGCCGTACACCTGGCAGGAGGTGGTGTCGCAGGTCTGGTAGTGCCGGTTCAGGTTGTCGGCCCGGTCGCGGGCGGCGTACGTGCGCGCGGCGACGGCCTGCGCCTGCACGGCCGCGGGCGCCCAGGAGGTCGGCATCTCGCGCGGGACCACGCCGCGCACGTAGTCCTCCAGGCTGACCACGTTGACCGTGTCGGAGCGGCTCAGTCGCAGGGTGCCGCGGTAGGTGCGGGTGGTGCCGGCGACCCGGAGCGTGAGGGCGGCGGGGCCGTGGAACTCGGCCTCACCCTTCAGCGTGCGGTGCGCGCGCCAGGCGCCGTTGTCGTAGTCCAGCACGGTGTTGGCGCCGACCGTGCGGAGCCGCCAGGTCTTGAGTCCGGCGATCGCGGGCAGCGCGTACGACGTGCCGCTGGCCACCTCGCGGACCGCGAGCCCGGCGGCGGGGAGCACCCGGACGTCGTTGTCGGTGTCGGCGGAGATGAGCGCGCGGATCGTCCCGCCGGCCGTCGCGGGCGTGGTCCCCGGGTAGTAGAACGCGAGGATCCGGCGGTGGTCGAGCCCCTGCTTGGCGGCCCCCTGGGCGCCGTACTGCGACATCCCGCGGCCGTGACCGAAGCCGTGACCGGTCACCGACACCTTGCCGTTCGCCGGGACCTGGTAGCTCTCGGAGACCGCGCGAGCCGCCGCGTGGGCAGGGCTCGGGGCGAGGGTGCCGGCCGCCGCCGTGGCGAGCACCACGACGCCTGCGGCCGTGACCCGGAAGCGGTGTGCAATGGAAGACATCGTGACCCCGGTGACCCGTCGAGAACAGGAACCCGGTCAGTATCACCGCTTCTTGCGCGGCATTTGTCCGTTTTTGAAAAACCCGGCGAGGATCAGACGGGCGAGTGGTGCAGCCGTCGCGCGGCCTCGGCGACCGAGCCGCTCATCGAGGGGTAGACGGTGAACGCGTGCGCCAGCTGGTCCACGGTCAACGACTCCGCGACCGCGATCGAGATCGGGTGGATCAGCTCGCTGGCCCGCGGCCCCACCACCACCCCGCCGACGACGATCCCGGTGTCGGGCCGGCTGAACAGCTTCACGAAGCCGTCGTGCACGCCCTGCATCTTGGCCCGGGGGTTGCCGGCGAGGTCGAGGCGCACGCACTCGGCCTGGATCTCCCCCTCGTCGACGGCCTTCTGCGACCAGCCGACGGTGGCGATCTCGGGAGCGGTGAACACGTTGGAGGAGACCTGCTTGAGCTCGATCGGGGTGACCGCGTCGCCGAGGACGTGCCGCATCGCGATCCGGCCCTGCATCGCCGCGACACTGGCCAGCATCAGCACGCCGGTGCAGTCGCCGGCGGCGTACACCCCGCGCGCGGTGGTGCGCGAGACGCGGTCGACCATCACGAAGCCGCCGTCGTCGACCCGTACGCCGGCCTCCTCCAGGCCCAGGTCGTCGGTCTTGGGGATCGAGCCGAGCGCCAGCAGGCAGTGGGACCCGGTCACGGTGCGCCCGTCGGTCAGCTTCACCGTGACCTCGTCGCCCTCGCGGGTCACCGACTCCATCCGCGACCTGGAGAGGACCTGCATGCCGCGCCTGGTCAGCACGTCCTCGAGGACGGTCGCCGCGTCGGCGTCCTCCCCGGGCAGCACCCGGTCGCGCGAGGAGACCAGGACGACCTCGATGCCGAGAGCCATGTAGGCGCTGGCGAACTCGGCCCCGGTGACCCCCGAGCCGACCACGATCAGCTTCGAGGGGGTCTCGGTGAGGTCGTAGACCTGCTCCCAGGTGAGGATCCGCTCCCCGTCGGGCTGGGCGGTCGGCAGCGTCCGCGGGGCCGCGCCGGTCGCGAGCAGCACGGCGTCGGCCTCGAGGGTCTCGGTGCCGCCGTCGGGTAGCTCGACCTCGACGGTGGAGGGACCGCGGAGCCGGCCGCGGCCCACCAGCACCTTGACGTCCTCGCGCTCGAGGCGCCGGCCGATGTCGGCCGACTGGTCGCCGGCGAGTCGGAGCACCCGCTTGTTGACCCGGGCGAGGTCGACGACCACCTGGTGCGCGGCGTCGCCCTGCCGGTCCTCGAAGCTGACGCCGAGCTCGGGGGCGCCGGCGAGGTCGGTCATCAGCTCGGCGGTGGCGATCAGCGTCTTGCTCGGGACGCAGTCGGTGATCACCGCCGAGCCGCCCAGCCCGTCGCTGTCGACCACGGTGACCTCGGCCCCGAGCTGCGCCGCGACCAGCGCCGCCTCGTAGCCGCCCGGTCCGCCGCCGATGATCACGACGCGGTTCGCCTGCCCGAAGTGAGGTGTCGTCACCACCTCATTGTGTCGCATGTCCGCCGGTCCGGTGGCGCCCCTTAGTCTTGCCGGGTGACACGCCGCTGTCTGATCCCGCAAGGAGCTCGATGACCCTGTACGCCGCCTACGGGACCAACCTCGATCCCGCGCGGATGGGCGAGCGGTGCCCGCACTCCCCGTTGCGCGGCACCGGCTGGCTGATCGGGTGGCGTCTCACCTTCGGCGGCGAGGAGCACGGCTGGGACGGCGCGCTCACCACGATCGTCCAGGATCCCTTCGAGCAGGTCTTCGTGGCGATCTACGACGTCACCGACGAGGACGTGCACGCGCTCGACGGCTGGGAGTCCGCGGACACCGGCCTCTACCGCAAGACCAAGGTGCGGGTCTCCACGATGGACCAGGAGGTCGTCGTCTGGGTCTACGTGCTCGACGCGTTCGAGGGCGGCCTCCCCTCGGCCACCTACCTCGGCACCCTCGCCGACGCGGCCGAGGCCGCCGACGCCCCCGCCGACTACGTCAGCGCCCTGCGCTCCCGTCCCTGCCGGTCCAACTTCGGCGGCTGAGCCACCAACTAGGCTCCGTGTCGTGACCCAGACCTACACCGAAGCCGCTGAGGAAGCCGCCCGCGTGCTCGCCGAGAAGACCGGCGTCGCGCGGCACGACGTCGCCCTGGTGATGGGGTCGGGATGGCTGCCCGCGGTCGACGCACTGGGTGAGTCCACCGCGGAGATCAGCTCCACCGACCTGCCCGGGTTCGCGCCGCCGGCGGTGGCCGGGCATGCCGGCAAGATCCGCTCGGTGCGCTCCGGGGACCGCAACCTGCTCGTGTTCCTGGGGCGGACCCACTTCTACGAGGGGCTCGGCGTGCGCCCGGTCGTCCACGGCGTGCGCACCGCTGCGGCGGCCGGCTGCCACACGGTCGTGCTCACCAACGGCTGCGGCGGGCTCGACGAGCGCTGGTCCCCCGGCACGCCCGTGCTGATCTCGGACCACATCAACCTCACCGCGACCTCGCCGATCGAGGGTGCGAACTTCGTCGACCTCACCGACCTCTACAGCGCGCGCCTGCGCGAGCTGTGCCGCGAGGCCGAGCCGACCCTCGACGAGGGGGTCTACGTGCAGCTCCCCGGCCCGCACTACGAGACCCCGGCGGAGATCGGGATGATCCGCGCCATCGGCGGCACCCTGGTCGGGATGAGTACGACGCTCGAGGCGATCGCTGCCCGGGAGGCCGGGATGGAGGTGCTCGGCATCAGCCTGGTCACCAACCTGGCCGCCGGTATCACCGGGGAGCCGCTCAACCACGCCGAGGTGCTCGAGGCCGGCCGGTCCGCCGCGACCCGGATGGGCGACCTGCTGGGCGGCATCGTCCCCCGCATCTGAGCCGCACCCTGGCCCACCCGGCGAGCCGTGCCCCGCGGACGCGCCGTTGACATCGTGTGAAGCACCCCGATATCGATGTCGGACACGAACTCGGAGGGCACATGAGCGATTCGGACACCAAGGACGAGAGCACGACCGACGAGAACGAGGACCCCGGCACCGGGCTCGACGTCGAGTCCGAGCCCGACGAGGAGACCAAGAAGGAGATCGAGGAGGAGCGCGAGCGCCGCCTCGACCCGGAGAACCGCCCCGACAACGTCGAGGTGGACAACACCCCACGCGACTTCGACGTGGAGCGCGGGCAGTTCAAGGACAGCGACGACTACGACGACAACGAGCCGGCGCCGTTCAGCGATCCCGAGGACCCGAACAACGACGACGCCTGACGGTCGTCCTGCGCCCTCGCGAGGACCAGAGGCGTAGATTCGCCTGATGCCCAAGATCATCGGTGCCACCCTCGAGGAGCACCGGCTGCAGATTCGCCGTCGCGTCTTCGCGGCGTTCGAGCAGCTGCTCGCCGAACGCGGTTTCGATGCCCTCACGATGGCGGACCTCGCCGCTGCGGCGGGGATCGGGCGCACGGTGATCTACAACCACTTCGCCGACAAGGACGCTGTGGTCGTGGCCTTCGCTGCGGACGAGACCACGCGCTACCTCAATCGGCTCGAGATGGAGCTGGCCGGTGTCGAGGACCCGGTCGAGCGCCTGCGTACCTATGTCCGCCACCACGGGACCGCGGCCCAGGACTTCCATCTCGGGCTGGGGCCGGAGCTCTACAGCATGCTCTCGCGCGAGTCCGCGGGTGCGATCCGTGAGCACGTGGTGGCGCTCGAGGACGTGCTCCGCGAGATCCTGGTCGAGGGGATGGACTCGGGCGTGTTCGCCCGCACGGACCTTTCGGCCGCCGTGTCCCTGGTGCACGCGTGCCTGCAACCCCGACACCTCGACGCGGACGCCGTGGAGGCGTTCGTGCTGCGAGGTGTCGGGGTCAGGTCCTGATCGGCAACCGGGCCAGGCGGGCTACCTCCGGGTGACCGTCAGCGTCCGGCTCCCCGACGAGGGAAGGTAGTTGCCGGAGCCGAGGTACCTCAGCTGTGCCTTCCACCTGCCCTTGGCCACCTTCGGCAGGGCGATGTTGACCCGGCCGCTGGCGAACCAGCCGCTGGTGACCACGCGGCGCTTCTTGCCCTTGCTGAGCACGACCTGCACCTTGCCGCTCGCCGCGGGCGAACCCGCCCGGGCGGGACGTACGGCGACGGTGAGGATGCCGGCCTGCTTCTTGGTGGCGCGTCGGGCCACGGCGTGGCTGAGCACCGTGGCGCCCTTGGCGATCACGACCCTGCGGGTGACCGTGGCGGGCTTGCGCACCGCGTCCCCGCTGTAGCTGAAGGTGAGCACCCGCGCGCCGGCCCACAGGTTCTTCGGCAGCACGAACCGGGCGGTCCCGCCGGACAGCGTCGCCGTCCGGGCCGTCCCCGCGCCGCTCAGCCGGACGGTCCCGGTCCCGGAGGCGACCTTGACGACGTACGCCGGGGAGGTGGCCAGCGCAAAGCTGGCGGGTCCGCTGATCGAGACGGCTGCCGCGGAGCGGAGGGCGGAGTAGTCGATCGCCAGCGGGGTCTCGGTGTCCTGGCTGGCGTCGGAGTAGCTGTGCGCGCGCCAGGTGTAGACCGAGTAGCGCTTGCTGCGGTCGAGCTTGGCGGCCGGGACCGTCAGGGCCCTGGTGAACTCGCCGGTGGTGATCTGGCTGCCACTGACCCAGTCGACGGCGACGAACGAGGCCATCCCGTGCTCCCGGTCCGACACGTCCGGGAGGCCGCCCGAGGGGGCCACCCCGACGTAGACGCCGTCGTCACCCGGGTTCGACCCGGGGCTGAAGCCGATCCCCGAGACCTTGACCTGCACACCTCCGGTCGCGCTCTGCGAGGTGATCGCTGCGGTGACGTCGGGGGCTCCCAGCTGCGCGACGATCTGCGCCGGCCTCTTCTTCTCCGCGGTCGCGCTGGTCGCATGGAAGTGTGCACGCACACCCTTGGTCAGCTGACCCAGGAAGGAGGGGGCGAAGGACTTGCCGTCCACCGGGGTGCCCTCGGCAAGCTCGAGCCTGGTCGCATCCGCGCTGCCGGCGGGCAGGACCCCGCCCCAGGCCGGCGTGGTGGTGCGCGTCCGGTACCCGCCGGTGTCGGCCACGGTGCCGGTGGTCCCGAACGTGGTCACCACCACCTGTGCCGGGTCCGTGGAGGCCTCGGAGCTGCCCATGCCGGCGGCGTTCCTCGACGAGACCTCGGCCTTGAGGCTCCCGCTCCCGTCGGCGTTCACGGTGACCGTCGGGTTCGCGATCGTGACCCGGTAGTACTCGGTCCCGGCGTTCACGAACGCGCCGGTGACCGATCCCGCGTACGTCGTGGTGACGACGGCGTCGGAGCTGACGGTCGTGGTGCCGCCCGGGAAGGTGACGACGCCGTCGGCGTCCTCGAGCGCCCCGCCGGTGAGCACGTGGGTGGAGAGGTGGTCGTCGAACTGCTGCGAGATCTCCCACTTCAGCACCGGCGCAGGGGCCGTGGCTGCCGAGGCCGGAGCCGCCGTCAGGGTGAGGGACGAGGCGACCAGCGCCGTGACGGTGGCCGAGGCCCAGGTCAGCGAACGGCGCCGCGACTGCGCGCGTGGCAGCCTCGGGGTGGTGGCGGGCATGGTGTTCCTTTCAGAGGGGTGGGTCAGCCGCGAGGGCGCGGCTGGGCGGTGCGGAGGAAGAACAGGGGCCGGCGCCCGAGGGTGGCGAGCGTGACCAGCCCGGCCACGACGAGCAGGCCCAGTCCGGTCGCCCACCAGGCGCTCCCCGTCCCGGAGCCGGCACCTGCCGGCGGGGTGGCGACGAGTCGCAACGGCACCGCAGCCCCGGGGCCGGAGGTGGCGGCGACCGCGGCAGCCGTCGGCGGGAGCACCTCTGCACCGGCGACGGGCACGGGTGCCGGCAGTACCGGAGTCGAGCTGGGTGGGAGCTGCGCCGAGGAGGTGCCCGCGACCGACGAGCTCGCGGTCGCCCCGGAGGCACCCGACGCGCTGCCGGCCGCGACAGCAGGTGCCGGCGGCGCCGCGTTCTCCACGACCGGTGCGGCCGGAGGCGCGGTGGGCACCGGCGCGGCCGCCCCGGGTCCGAAGGAGACGGTCACCGGGAGCGCGACCTTGTAGGCGTCCGTGGATGCGCCGGTCGAGCACCAGTACGCCGCCGTGCCGACGCGGTTCATGTAGCTGATGAACGACTGCGGGAAGGACCCGAAGGCAGCCCCACCGGCTTCCTGTCCGACACCGGACACCGTGACGCCGCGGTAGGCGGCGTCGGCCGTGAACCCGTCCTCGCCCACCTCAACCCCCGGCAGGTCGGCCAGGGTCACCCGCTGGGCCGGGAGCGGCTCCCAGAGCGAGGTGTCGTCCTGGGAGGACCCGTAGCCGCTCAACGTCGCGGTGAGGCGGCCCTTCCCCTCGGCGACCTCGAGCACAGGGTCGGAGACGTAGAAGAACGACATGCCGGAGTAGAGGAGGACGGTGAAGTCGCCGGTCCACTCGAGCTTCGCGGTCCCCGCCACCCGGTCGACGGTGCCGCTGCCACCGGAGAGGACCACCTGATGGTCACTGAACTTCCCGGAGGTCGGGGCGCCGAGGGGGCTTCCGTCGGCAGTGGTGGAGAGCCCAGCCCAGGTGGCCGGCTTCCAGGAGCTGCCGTTCGACTTCTCGACCGCCACGTTGCCGACGGACTGGCGCCAGTCCCCGCGGGCCAGGGTGGTGCCGCCCCGGCCCGGGTTGGGCACCTTGCCGGCCGAGAAGAAGTTCTGGGTCCCGGGCGCCCACGCCGAGTTGTTGGCCTCGTTGCTCAGGCCCCACCGGAGCACGGCGTTCTCCAGGGTGGTGGCCTCTGCGGCGTCCGCGGCTGCGGCCGGCCCACCGACCAGGGTGGTCGAGGCGGCGACGAGACCGGCGAGGAGACCGGCCAGCCCGATCCGGAGTCCGGTACGGCGTTCACGCGGCGACATGACGCCTCCTGACGCGACGTACGGCGAGGAGCACCGCGGCGAGCAGGACGAGGGCCGCGGCGATGACGAAGGCCTTCTCCCACCACGAGGCGCCGTCGGTGGACTCGGCTCGGGCCTGGTCCGAGGCGACCGCGAACCGGACCGACGGCGCACCCTCGATCCCGACCAGTCGCAGCTCGTGGGTGCCGGGCGCGATCTCCGCCGGCACCTGGAGCAGCCCGGCCACCTGGCCGGTCGCTCCCGCGGTGAACGGCCCCGCCCCCGCATCGCCGTCATCGAGCACCGCGCTGACCTGGGCACCGGGACGGATCCCGGCAGCGGTGAAGGCAAGGATCTTGCCTGCTCCCGCCGAGGCCCGGTCCACCTCAAGCTTCGCTGCGCCTCCCGCTGCCTTGGCTGTCCCAGCCTTTTCTGTCCCGGCCGTCGCGGTCCCGGCCGTCGCGGTCCCGGCCGTCGCGGTCCCGGGCGCCGTTGCGGCGCTGGTGCCTGCCTCGTCGGTGGCGGCAGCAGCCTGCTGGCTCGTTCCCGCCGCCTGGGAGGAGCTCTTCGCCGAGGAGCCACGGTGGAGGTCGGCGACCGTGACCGGCGTGAACGTCTCGTTGACCCGGTTGTCGACCCCGTGCGCACCGAAGGTGATCACCCCGCACCTGACCTTGCGGCAGTCGACGGTCCGCACGCGGTTGTTCGCGTCCACCGTCTTGAAGGTGGCGCCGGGGACGTTGATGGTGACCGACCAGCTGCCGTCGGCGCCGAGCGTGCCCCCGTTGGCCGACTCGGCCGTCTCCGTCCCCGGGAACGCGACGAAGCGCTGGTAGCCCGCGTTGGCCTTGGTCTGGGAGTCCGGCACGTAGAGCCGGGTGCCGTCACCGTCGGCACTGGGTCGCCAGTTGCCGGAGACGGTGCCGAAGACCACGTAGATCCCGCCGAACCCGTTGCGGACCGAGCTGAACCCGGCCCCCTTCACCGTCAGCCTGGTGGTGTACGTCGGGTCGACCTTCCGGGTCCCGAAGTCGTTGGTGACGGTGACGCGAGCGGCGGCGCTCGCCGGCGGGCCGGGCAGGAGCAGCAGGCCTAGCACCAGGCCTGCGAGCGGCACGAGTGCGATCAGGGGGCGGGCACGCATGGGGGGTTCTCCTTCGTGGCGGGGCGGTCAGGACTGCTGGCCAGGTGTCGGCGCAGGGGTACGACGAGGAGCTGCCCCGCGTGGCGGACCACGTCCACCGGATGCCCGTAGACCTCCTCCAGCAGGGCGGGGCGGAGCACGTCCTCGGGGGGCCCCACCGCGCGCACCCGGCCGCGGTGGAGCACGCACAGCCGGTCGGCCCAGGCTGCGGCGAGCGACAGGTCGTGGAGCACCACCCCGACTGCGCAGCCGGCCGTGGCCAGCTCGCGGGCGACGGCGAGGACCTGTTCCTGGTGACGGATGTCGAGGGCTGCCGTGGGCTCGTCGAGCAGCACCAGTGGCGTCTCCTGCGCGAGCACCCGTGCGAACGAGGCCCGGGCGCGCTCACCGCCGGAGAGCGAGGGGAAGAACCGCTCGGCCAGGGCGGTGACGTCGGCTCGGAGCATCGACTCCTCGACCACGTCCTCGTCGCGCTCCTCCTCGGGCGTGCGGTGCCACGGGGTCCGCCCCATGGCCACGACGTCCCTGACGCGGAACCCGAACGCCAGGTGGGTCTCCTGGAGCAACACGGCCCGGCGCCGCGAGGTCACCCGCGCCGGGGCGCCGAGCAACAGGTCGCCGTCAAGGTGGGCCGTGCCGGCGGTGATCTCGAGGTCGCCGGCCACGGCCCCGAAGACGCTGGACTTCCCGGCACCGTTGGGGCCGACGAGCACGACCACCTCGCCGCGCCGGATGTCGAGGTCGACCTCGGTGAGCACCGGGTTGCCGGCGAGCACCACGGAGAGTCCGCGCACCTCCAGCCCGTTCATGGCCAGCCCGTCCATGGCCAGCCCGTTCACGACCAGCCTCCCGACGTACGCCGGGTCCGGCGCAGCAGCCAGAAGAAGAACGGACCGCCGACGAGCGCGGTGAGCATGCCGATCGGCAGGTCGGCGTAGGCCACCAGCGTGCGCGCCCCCAGGTCAGCGAGCACCATCAGCACCGCGCCGCCGAGGGCGCACGCGGGCACGAGCACCCGGTGCCCGGGGCCGACCAGCATCCGCACCAGGTGCGGCACCACCAGCCCGACGAAGGCGATGATGCCGGCGAAGGCCACCGCCGCGGAGGTGAGCAGCGCGACCAGCACGATGACCAGCAGGCGCAGGCGTTCGACGTCGACACCCACGTGGCGGGCGGCACGGTCACCCAGGGAGAGCAGGTCCAGCTGGCGGGCGAGCAGGCAGGCACCGACCAGCCCCACCGCGGCCAGCGGCGCGATCACCCCGACGTACTCCCAGCGGCTGCCGTTGAAGGAACCGAGCGTCCAGAACACGATCTCCTCGCGGGCCTGGGTGTCGCCGAGGAACATCATCAGGGCCATCCCGGCGCTGGCCATCGCATTGACCGCGATCCCGGTCAGGACCAGGGTGACCACCTCGGTACGGCCACCGTCGCGCGACATCACGTAGACCACGAGCGTGGTCACCAGGCCTCCGACGAAGGCAAAGGCCGCTGTCGTCCAGGCACCGAAGACGGCCAGGTTGAAGACGATCACCGCAGCTGCGGCCAACGCCGCACCCGCGGACACCCCGACCACTGCGGGCTCGGCGAGGGGGTTGCCGAAGACGCCCTGCATCAGGGCCCCGGCGCTGGCCAGCGAGGCTCCCACGACCAGGGCGGTCGCCACCCGGGGGAAGCGCACCTGCCACAGGGTGTTCTCGCCCTGGGGGTGGGTCGGCACCGGGCCCAGGTCGAGGCCTAGCCGGCGCATGATCGAGCCGATCACCTCCGAGGCAGGGATGTCGAGCTGTCCGCGCCCGGCGGCGGCGACCACGACGACCACCAGCGCGACGCCCAGCACCGAGAACAGCCACCCGGGGGCGAGCAGCCGCTGTCCCGAGGAGCCGGATGCCCGCACCGATCCGCGGGGACGCGTCAGGACGCTCACTGCACCGCCTCGGGGGCGTAGACCGCGACGGCGAGCGCGTTGAGCACGGACGCGACGAGGGGACCGAAGCCCAGGATCTGGGAGTCCTGCATGTCCACCACCCGGCGGTTCTGGCCGGCCGGGGTCTGGGCGAGCGCCGGCAGCCGGTCCAGGAGGCCGTCGACTCCCCCGACCGAGGACAACCCGTTGGACATCATCAAGATGAGATCGGGCTGGGCGGCCACGATGCCCTCGTCGGTGACCGGCTTCATGCCGTTCCAGTCGATCTCCTCGGCCACGTTGTAGAGCCCGAGGGAGTCGATGAGCGAGTCGGCTCCCGAGCCTTCGCCGAACATGTAGTACACGCCGCTCTTGCCGCGCACGTAGAGGAAGACCGTGCGCAGCCTGTCCCGGGTGGTGGTGGGAGCAGCCTTTGCGACCGCCGCCCGCACCTTGGCGACCTGCGACTCGGTCCGCTTCACGAGGGCCTGCCCCGCGGCAGGGACGCCGAGCGCCTCGGCGACCTTGGTGGTGAACGAGTCCAGGTTCTCCAGGCTCCTCTTGGCCGGGAGCACCACGACCGGGATGCCCGAGTCCCGCATCTGCAAGATCACGTCCCACGGCCCCAGGGAGGTGTCGGTGAGGATGACGGTCGGGTCGAGCTCGAGGATCGACTCCGCGCTGAGGTCGTGACCGTGGGCGGTGACCAGGGGCAGGTCCTTGGCCTCCTCGAACTGGGTGGAGACATCGCGTCCGACCAGCCGGTCCCCCAGGCCCAGCTCGGCCACGGTACGGGCCGTGGTGCCGTAGACGTCGATCGCGAGGATCCGGCTGGTGTCCTTCACGGTGACCCTGGTGCCCTGCTCGTCGGTCACCGTGACCGGCAGTGCCGGCGCGGCGTCCTCGGCGACCGGCTCGACGTCCGGGTGCGAGAGCCGGGCGGTGGAGGGCCCCTTCCACTGCCTCGGGTCCTCCAGCGCGGAGACCGAGGCGAGCTCGGGGGCGGCCTTCCCGGACCCGCTGGTGCTCGCCGCGGTGTCCCCACAGCCCGCGACCGTCGCCGCGACCAGGATCACCGCGGTCACCACCCGAGGAGCTGATCTCCCGGGACGCGGGCGGGTTGGCGTGCGCAATGGGGGTCCTCGGTTCTCGGGCAGGTCCGCACAGGCGGAGCAGTCGGCGGCGCAGGGTGTCTCTCAGCGCGAACGAAGGCTACCCTAACTTAGGATGGCCTTGCCTAACTAGAGGGTTGATGTGACAGACTGTCATCTTGGATCTGACAGTCCGTCAGCAACTCCACCCGCCCACGACGACAAGGTGTCCAGATGAGCGTTCTCCACGAGACCGGCCTACTGACGGACTCGCTCTCCCAGGCGATGCGCGAGGGTTCGCGCGTCGAGCACCAGGAGGCCGAGGACTCCAGGTTCATGACGGCGCTCCTCGCCGGCCGCGTCGACGAGGCGGGGTACGCCGGCTACCTCAAGCGACTGCGCACCGTCTACGCGGTGCTCGAGGACGTGGGCCGCACGCACGGCTCCGACCCCCTGGTCGCAGCAGTCGTGGACCCCGCCCTGGAACGCCTCCAGGCCATCGACGCCGACCTCGCGTTCTGGTGCCCGGACCCCCACGCTCCGGTCGCCAGCGCGGCTGCCGACGCCTACGCCGAGCGGGTCCGGGCGTCCGCGTCCTGGGGCGGGCTGTTCGTCGCCCACCACTACACCCGCTACCTCGGCGACCTCTCCGGCGGCCAGGCCATCGGACGCATCCTCAAGCGCGAGTTCGACCTCGGCGAGGACGGGCACGGGATCGCCTTCTACGACTTCGCCCAGATCCCGAAGCCGAAGCCCTACAAGGACGCCTACCGGGCCCGGCTCGACGCCGCCCCGCTCGACGCCGCGCAGAAGGCCCTGGTGGTGGACGAGGTGAAGGCGGCGTTCCGCCTCAACCAGGCCCTCTTCGCCGAGCTCGACGCCACCCTGGAGGAGCACCGCCGCACTCCGCGGGCCGACTGATGCTCAACTAGCCTGCGAGGATGCGAGTCCTCCTCACCGGCGCGGCCGGCTCGATCGGCAGCGTCCTCCTAACCGGTCTGAGCACCCTCGGCCACGAGGTGGTCGGCGCCGACCTCCCCGGCCATGGCAGCGACGTCGACCTCGACTGCACCGACCCCGTGGCCGTCGACGCCGCAGTCGAGACGATTCGGCCCGAGGCCGTGATCCACCTGGCCGGGATCCCCACCGAGTCCTCGCTGCCCGTTGCCCTGGGTTCCCACGTCATCACCACCGCGGCCCTGCTCGAGGCGATGGTGCGTCACGGCGTACGCCGCATCGCCTACGCCTCGAGCAACCACGCCGTCGGCCGTACCCCTCGCTCGGACCTCCTCGGCGTCGATGCGAACGGCCGCCCGGACACCTTCTACGGCGTCAGCAAGGTCGCGGCGGAGGCACTGCTGCAGCTCTACACCGACCGGCACGGGCTCGACACGATCTGCACCAGGATCGGCTCGTTCCTCCCCCGGCCCACGACGCGTCGCCAGCTGAGCACGTGGCTCTCCCCCGACGACGCGGTGCGGATGTTCCACGCCACGCTCACCGCACCGCAGCCGGGACATGCGGTGCTCTACGGCGTCTCGGCGAACACCCGCGGGTGGTGGGACCTCGCTCCTGGGCGCGCGCTCGGCTACGACCCCCACGACGACGCCGAGGACTTCGCCGCCGACGTCGAGTCCGGGCCCGAGACCGAGGCCGACCGCCTCGAGGCGGCGCACGTCGGTGGCCCCTACGCCACGGCGGAGTTCGAGCGTCCCGCCTTCGACACCGGTCGTTGACTTCGAGCCCACTCCGGGGGGCACACTGGACCGGTGACTGCGCTGAGCATCGCCGAGGCGGCCCTGGAGACGGGCCTGACGCCCGACACCCTGCGCTACTACGAGCGCGACGGGCTGATGCTGGCCTCGGTGGAACGCTCCTCCTCGGGACACCGCCGCTACGCCGAGCGCGACCTCACCTGGATCCAGATGATCACCAGGCTGCGCTCGACCGGCATGCCGATCCGCGACGTACGGCGCTACGCCGAGCTCGTCCGCAGCGGACCCGGCAACGAGCTCGAGCGGCTGACCCTGCTCAAGGCCCACCGGCACCGGGTCGAGCAGCAGCTCGCCGAGGTCACCGGGCACCTGCGCGCGATCGACCACAAGATCGGGCTCTACGAGGGCCAGGTCGACCAGCGCCGCTGAGTCGCCCGCCCGGGTCTTGACCTGGAGCGCACTCCAGGTCGTTGAGTGGTTCCATGACGATCAACCAGCGCACTCTCGGCCAGTCAGGATCCAGCCCGCTCACCGTCTCCAGCCTCGGGCTGGGTTGCATGGGGATGTCGGAGTTCTACGGGACTCCCGACGAGCAGGGCGGCATCGACACCATCCACCGGGCCCTCGACCTCGGGGTCACCTTCCTCGACACGGCCGACATGTACGGGCCGTTTATCAACGAGCAGCTCGTCGGCAAGGCGATCGCGGACCGTCGCGACCAGGTCCAGCTCGCCACCAAGTTCGGCAACAAGCGCGGCCCCGACGGAGAGCGCCTCGGCATCGACGGCTCCCCGGAGTACGTCCGCCAGGCCTGCGACGACTCGCTGCGCCGCCTCGGCGTGGACCACATCGACCTCTACTACCAGCACCGGGTGGACCCGACCGTCCCGATCGAGGAGACCGTCGGCGCCATGGCCGAGCTGGTGCAGGCCGGCAAGGTCCGCCACCTCGGGCTTTCCGAGGCCAGTGCCGCGAACATCCGCAAGGCCCACGGCGTGCACCCGATCACCGCCCTCCAGACCGAGTACTCCCTGTTCTCCCGCGACATCGAGGACGAGATCCTCGGCGTGATCAGGGAGCTCGGGATCGGACTGGTGCCCTACTCCCCGCTGGGCCGAGGACTGCTCACCGGGTCGATCACCCGCGACTCGGGTGCCGACGGCGAGGCCGACAGCCGGCGCTCGCCGTACTTCCCGCGCTTCCAGGGCGACGCGCTGGAGGCCAACCTCTCCCTGGTGGAGAAGGTCAAGGAGATCGCGGCCGGGAAGGGCGCCACCCCGGGCCAGCTCGCGCTGGCGTGGGTGCTCGCCCAGGGCGAGGACGTCGTGCCGATCCCGGGCACCAAGCGGGTGCGCTACCTCGAGGAGAACGTGGCCGCGACCGACCTCGAGCTCACCCCCGAGGACCTCAGCGCCCTGGAGCAGGCCGTCCCCCGGGACGCGGTGGCCGGCGACCGCTACGGGGACATGTCCAGCATCGACTCCTGAGTCGGGCGGCTGGCCATGGCGGCGCCATTACCGATCGGTAACATGACGCCATGACCCAGCTCGTCACCCACACCGTCACCGACGGCATCGCCCACGTCCGGCTCGCCCGACCGGAGAAGCTCAACGCGCTCACGTTGCAGACGCTCGATGAGCTGGTGTCCACGGCCCGCACGCTGCGCCGGAACCGTTCGCTGCGCGCGGTCGTGATCAGCGGCGAGGGCGACTCCTTCTGCGCCGGGCTCGACTTCGCCGCGGTGCTGAAGTCGCCCCGCGGCATCGCGGGCGCGTTCACGCCCCGCCCCTGGCGCGGGACCAACACCTTCCAGGAGGCGTGCTGGGCCTGGCGCCGGCTGCCCGTGCCGGTGATCGCCGCGGTCCACGGCCACTGCTACGGCGGGGGGCTGCAGATCGCGCTCGCCGCCGACTTCCGGATCGCCACGCCGGACTCGGAGTGGTCGGTCCTCGAGGGACGCTGGGGACTGATCCCCGACATGTCCGGGGTCCGCTCGCTCTCCGAGCTGGTCGGCATCGACACCGCGAAGCTGCTCACGATGAGCGCACGCAAGGTCTCCGGCAAGGAGGCCCGCGAGCTGGGCCTGGTCACCGACCTCGCCGCGGACCCCGAGGCCGCCGCGGACGAGCTCGCCCGCGAGCTCGCCACGAAGTCCCCCGACGCGCTGGCGGCGGCCAAGCGGCTCTTCGACCAGACCTGGACGTCCTCGCCCCGGCGCACATTCGCCCGCGAACGCGCCGAGCAGCTGGTCCTCCTGGTCGCCGCGAACACCAACGCCGCCCGCAAGGCCGCCTTCGCGAAGGCGGCTCCGCAGTTCGGACCGCGCGCGAGGCGCTGACCCCGCCCGGCTAGGTTGGGACGCATGGCTACCACCGCACTCGGAGACACCCCTGCCCACACTGTCGGAGAACTGCCCGCCGTGGGCGACCAGGCTCCCGACTTCACCCTGGTCGACGCCGACCTCAAGGAGTTCAACCTTGCCGACCTGACCGGTCGCAAGGTGCTCAGCATCTTCCCGAGCATCGGCACCGGCGTGTGCCAGGCGAGCGTCCGCAAGTTCAACGAGCTCGCCTCCGGGCTCGAGGACACCACGGTGCTCAACGTCTCGGTCGACCTGCCGTTCGCGATGACCGCGTTCTGCGGCGCCGAGGGCCTCGAGGGCGTCCAGGTCGGGTCCGCGTTCCGCTCCTCGTTCGGCGAGGACTACGGCGTCCGGCTCACCGACACGAAGTTCGAGGGCCTCCTCGCCCGCGCCGTCGTCGTCCTCGACGCCGACAACGTCGTCGTGCACAGCGAGCTCGTCCCCCAGATCGGCCAGGAGCCGGACTACGACGCAGCGGTCGCAGCGCTCTCCTGAAGACGCGCCCGTAGGCCGCAGTCGGCGCCCGCCATCATCCGGTGGTGGTTCCAGCTGAGCAGCGGCTTGGCGGCGTACGACGCCATCACGAACATCCTGGCCTCGGCGCGCACCTCCTGCTCGAAGCGCAGCGAGGTGCGCGCCGAGCTGTCTGCCCGCTCGGACAGGTGGTACCTCGCCCAGCCCCGGATCGGGCCGTCGATGCGCACCTCCAACAGGTCGAGGTCGCGGCTCACCGCCGTGAGCTCGAGCTCGAGGTCGTAGGGCAGGGCGGAGCGGCACACCACCAGCGCCCGGTCGTCGTCGAGCTTGGCGACGGCGCGCACCTGCGGCCACCAGTCGCCGTAGTGCTCGAGATCCACGAGCACGGCGTGCACCCGCTCACGTGGCGCCGCCACGTCCAGGGAGCTGGAGAACCGGAAGCTTCGCGCAGGCATGGGCTCCAGTATGACCACCGGTGGGAGCCCGATCGGGCCGGGTGGCGATGATCTAGCCTCGGGCCATGACCCGCCGGACCGACCACACCGATGCCGACCTGCTGGATCGTGCCCGCGCCTGGGCCGCCGAGGACCCCGACCCCGCGACCAGGGCAGAGCTCGAGGAACTGGTCGGTCAGGGCCCGACCGCCGATCTCGCGGACCGCTTCGACGGCACCCTGGAGTTCGGCACCGCCGGTTTGCGCGGTGCGCTCGGGGCGGGTCCCAACCGGATGAACCGGGTCGTGGTGCTCCGCGCGGCGGCCGGCCTGGCGGCGTACCTCACGGCGAGCGGGGCGCCCGCGGGCGCCCCCGTGGTGATCGGGTACGACGCCCGGCACAACTCGGAGGTCTTCGCCCGCGACACCGCCGAGGTGATGACCGGCGCCGGCTTCCGGGCCATGACCCTGCCGCGGCCGCTGCCCACCCCCGTCCTCGCGTTCGCGATCCGCGAGCTCGGCTGCGTGGCCGGGGTGATGGTCACCGCGAGCCACAACCCGCCCCAGGACAACGGCTACAAGGTCTACCTGGGCGACGGCAGCCAGATCGTCGCGCCCGCCGACGAGCAGATCGCCGAGCAGATCGCGGCCGTGGGGCCGGTCGGGGACATCCCCCGCGGCGACGGCGGCGAGGTCCTCGGTGACGACCTCCTCGACCGCTACCTGAAGACCGTCGTCGACCTGGTCGGCGCCGGACCGCGCGACCTCGACGTCGTCTACACCCCCCTGCACGGCGTCGGCGGGGCCACGGTGCTCACCGCGCTGCGCGAGGCCGGGTTCAGCGAGCCGCGCGTCGCCACCGCACAGTTCGAGCCCGACCCCGACTTCCCGACCGTGCCGTTCCCCAACCCCGAGGAGCCCGGCGCGATGGACCTCGCGCTGGCCCTCGCCGAGGAGGTCGGCGCCGACCTCGTGGTCGCCAACGACCCGGACGCCGACCGGTGCGCGGTCGCGATCCCCGGAGGACCCCACGGCTGGCAGATGCTCCGCGGCGACGAGGTGGGGGCGCTGCTCGCCCACCACCTGCTCGGCCTGCGGCGCGAGGGCGTCTACGCCACCTCGATCGTCTCCTCGTCGCTGCTCGGCAAGATGGCCGTCGCCGAGCACCAGCTGTACGCCGAGACGCTGACCGGCTTCAAGTGGATCGGACGGGTGCCCGACCTGGCCTTCGGCTACGAGGAGGCGCTCGGCTACTGCGTCGACCCCCGGCACGTGAAGGACAAGGACGGTGTCTCGGCGCTGCTGATGGTCTGCGACATCGCCGCCCGGGCCAAGGCCGCCGGCCGGACGCTGCGCGACCTGCTCGACGACATCGCGAGCCGCTACGGCCTGCACGCCACCGACCAGCTCTCGGTGCGGATGGACGACGTCGCGTCCATCACGGCGGTCGTCGACCGGCTGCGTGCAGCTCCCCCGGCCTCGCTGGGCGGCCTGGCGGTCCTGGGGGTCGACGACCTCTCCGCGGGCGGCAACGGCCTGCCCCCGACCAACGGCCTCCGGTTCCGGCTCGCCGACGACGGCCGTGTCGTCGTACGCCCCTCGGGCACGGAGCCGAAGATCAAGTGCTACCTCGAGGTCGTCGTCCCGGTGCGAGAAGACGCCGTGGACGCGGCCCGGATCAACGCCGTCGGGCGGCTCGACGCGATCCGCAGCGACCTGCAGGCGGCCGCCGGCCTCTAGGGGGAGACCTCGCCCCGCTCCGTGTGGTGCGGGCCCCGCCCGCGCAGGCCCGCCCGGGTCACCACCCGCTGGATGGTCAGGTTGCGCTCGTCGGGGCGCGGCACGTAGCGGATGTCGCGCAGCCCCTGGGCCTGCGCCGCGGACTCGAAGACGAAGTGACCGAAGTCGAGGATCCGGCCGTGCAGGGGCTTGTCCACCGAGATGTCCAGGATCCGGCTCAGCGGCATCGTGGCCTCCTTGCGGTTGAACAGCCCGTGCACCCGGAAGACCCGCTGGTTGGTGACCACGAACCGGTCGATGTTGCGCTGCAGGGCCTTCAGCACGCCCCACCCGACCAGCACGGCACCGACGACCAGGGGCACCCAGCCCAGCTCGAGGGAGGCGAACGGGACCTGGGCCCAGCACAGGATCCCGGCGAAGACCAGCAGGCCGGGGAGCAGGTAGACGACCCAGTGCTTGTGCACGATGTCGACCACGACCTCGTCCTCGTCCCGCAGCAGCCGGGCGCCGACGGAGGGATCGGTCAGCCAGGCGACGACCCGCCTCATGGTGCGCTCAGCTGCTGACCGACTGGACGAACCGGATGATCGCGTCGAAGAGCTTGACCAGCAGGTCCCAGATCGTGCTGGTGGCCTCCTTGGCGCTGGCACCGAACCCGTTGGGGTCCTGCACGAGCCAGAAGCCGAGGAACAAGATGACGAGGAGGCCGACACCCTTCTTCAGCGCGCCGTCCATCGGTTGCTCCTTGTGTCCGGGGGAAGACCGTGGGCACCAGAACGCGCCCACGACAGAGTTGTTGTACCAAGAACGCGCCATGATTCGGCTCAGGCGCGCCTGGAACCGCCCGTTATCGAGGCTCACCGGTCCGGTGAGCACCGAAACGCGGAAACGGCGGGGCTAGCCCGAGCCGGACTCGAGGCTCTCGAGCAGCAGGTCGGACGCCGCGTAGGGGTCGCTCTTCCCGGCGACGACCTCGGCCGCCAGGTCGTCGAGCGCGGCGTTCTCGTGCACCCCGCGCCACTGCTCGCGCAGCGCGGTGACGGCGATCGCCTCGATCTCGTCCCGGGCCCGCCGCAACCGCCGCGCCTCGAGCTCACCGCTGGCCTCCAGGTGCGCCCGGTGCCGGTCGATCGCGGCCACGACCTCGTCGACGCCCTCGCCCTTGCTCGCGATGGTCTTGACGATCTCGGGCTGCCAGGCCCCCTCGGGACGGTCGGCCAGCGCGAGCATCCCGCGCAGCTCCCGGCGTACCTGGTCGGCACCCTCGCGGTCGGCCTTGTTGATCACGTAGAGGTCGCCGATCTCGAGGATCCCGGCCTTGGCCGCCTGGATCCCGTCACCCATCCCGGGGGCGAGCAGCACGATCGTGGTGTCGGCCATGGCGGCGATCTCCACCTCGCTCTGGCCCACGCCCACGGTCTCGACGAGGATCACGTCGCAGCCGGCGGCGTCCAGCACGCGCAGCGCCTGCGGGGTCGCCCAGGAGAGGCCGCCGAGGTGCCCGCGCGAGGCCATCGAGCGGATGTAGACGTCCTTGTCGAGGGCGTGGTCCTGCATCCGCACCCGGTCACCGAGCAGCGCTCCCCCGGAGAACGGGGACGACGGGTCCACCGCGAGCACGCCCACCCGCTTGCCCTGCGCACGCAGGGCGGTGACGATCGCCGCGGTCGAGGTCGACTTGCCGACACCGGGAGACCCGGTCAGCCCGACGATGTGTGCGCGCCGGCCGCCGGCCGTGCCGGTGTACGGCGCCAGCCCGGCCATCACCTCGCGCAGCAGCGGCGAGGCGTCCTCGACCAGCGAGATCAGCCGTGCGACCGACCTCGCGTCCCCCGCCCTGGCCTTCTCGACCAGTGCGGGTACGTCGCCGGTCGACCGTCTGCTCATGCCCCTCTCGCTCAGGAGGAGGGAACCTTGATGACCAGGGCGTCACCCTGGCCACCGCCACCGCACAGGGCGGCGACCCCGGTGCCGCCTCCGCGGCGCTGGAGCTCGAGGGCGAGGTGGAGCACGATCCGGGCGCCGGACATGCCGACCGGGTGACCCAGGGCGATCGCGCCACCGTTGACGTTGACCTTCTCGTCCGGGATGCCGAGCTCACGCGCGGAGGAGATGCCGACCGCGGCGAACGCCTCGTTGAACTCCACGAGGTCGACGTCGTCGGCGGAGATGCCTTCCTTCTCCAGCGCCTTGGCGGTCGCCGCGGCGGGCTGGAGCTGGAGGGTGGAGTCGGGGCCGGCGACCTGGCCGTGGGCGCCGATCTCGGCGATCCAGCTCAGCCCGAGCTCCTCGGCCTTGGCCTTGCTCATCACCACGACGGCGCAGGCGCCGTCGGAGATCTGGGAGGAGGAGCCCGCCGTGACGGTGCCCTCCTTGTTGAAGGCGGGGCGCAGCTTGCCCAGCGACTCGGCGGTGGTGTCGCCACGCACGCCCTCGTCCTGGCTGACCACGACCGGGTCGCCCTTGCGCTGCGGGATCTCGACGGGGACGACCTCCTCGTCGAAGACACCGTTCTTCCAGGCCTGGGCGGCCTTCTGGTGCGACTGCGCGGAGAACTCGTCCTGCTCCTCGCGGGTCAGGTTGGCGCCGGCCGCGTTGCACTCCTCGGTGAGCAGGCCCATGGCCTGCTGGGTGGTCTGGTCGAAGAGCGCGTCGTAGGCCATCGAGTCGACGAGCTTCGCGTCGCCGAACTTGGTCCCCTCGCGGGACTTCAGCAGCAGGTGCGGGGCGTTGGTCATCGACTCCATCCCGCCGGCCACGACGACGTCGTGCTCCCCGGCGCGGATCATCTGGTCGGCCATCGCGATCGCGTTGATGCCGGACAGGCACACCTTGTTGATGGTGATCGAAGGCAGCGACATCGGCAGGCCCGCGGCGACGCCCGCCGTACGGGCGGCGTTCTGGCCGGCACCGGCCTGGATGACCTGGCCCATGATCAGGTAGTCGACCTGGTCGCCGGACACGCCGGCCTTCTCCAGGGCCGCCTTGATCGCGACTCCGCCGAGCTCGGCGGCGGACAGGGTCTTCAGGCCCCCGAGGAGGCGTCCGATCGGCGTACGGGCGCCGGCGACGATGACGGATCCACCATTGGTCGATGACATGGGAGTGCCTCCTGTAGAGCAGTCTGGTCATCCGACAGTACCCAGCAACGGCCCGCAGGTGGAGGGGGGTCCGGCTCCGAGTGGTGTTCGACCCGTCACACCCCGTTGAGGCCGCGGCGCCCACTGGGCGAGGATGCGCACATGAGTACCCCCACGTCAGCCCCGCTGGACATCCCGGCCCACCTGTTCACCTGCATCGACCACGTGGGCGTCGCCGTCCCGGACCTCGACGCCGCGATCACCATGTACCGCGAGAAGTTCGGCATGGAGGTCACCCACGAGGAGACCAACGAGGAGCAGGGTGTGCGCGAGGCGATGGTGGCCGTCGGCGACCCGTCCGACCCCAAGGGCTCCAAGATCCAGCTGCTGGCCCCGCTGAACGACCAGTCGACGATCGCGAAGTTCCTCGACCGGTCCGGCCCGGGCCTGCAGCAGCTCGCCTACCGCGTGACCGACGTCGACCAGGTCAGCGCGATCCTGCGCGAGCGCGGCCTGCGGCTGCTGTACGACGAGGCTCGCCGGGGCACCGCGAACTCGCGGATCAACTTCATCCACCCCAAGGACGCCGGGGGCGTGCTCGTCGAGCTGGTGGAGCCCGCCGGCGCCTGAGCCTCCCTCTCCCCGGGGCGGGGTCCACCCCCTTTCCCCGGTTTTTCGGGCCAACCCCTCGCTGTCCGTTTCGTTCCCGTGGTGAAGTGGTGGCACCCGTCGAGACACCGAGGACGCCCGATGACCACGATCCAGGACGACACGCCCCCGACCGAGCAGAGCGCGGCGCTCCTGGAACGGGCGCTGTTCGAGATCAAGCGGGTGCTGGTGGGCCAGGACCTGATGGTCGAGCGGATGGTCGTGGCGTTGCTCGCCCGGGGACACCTGCTCCTCGAGGGCGTTCCCGGCGTCGCCAAGACCCTGGCCGTCCGGACGCTCGCCGAGGTCACCGGCGGCAGCTTCCACCGGTTGCAGTTCACCCCCGACCTGATGCCCGGTGACATCGTCGGGACCCGGGTGTGGCGCCCCTCCTCCGAGACCTTCGACATCGAGCTCGGGCCGGTCTTCGCCAACCTGGTGCTCGCCGACGAGATCAACCGGGCCCCGGCGAAGGTCCAGTCCGCGCTGCTGGAGGCGATGGCCGAGCGGCAGGTGAGCATCGGCGGACGCACCTACCCGCTGCCGGAGCCGTTCCTGGTGATGGCCACGCAGAACCCGATCGAGTCCGAGGGCGTCTACTCCCTGCCCGAGGCCCAGCGCGACCGCTTCCTGATGAAGGTGGACGTCCGCTACCCCGATGCCGCCGAGGAGCTCGCGATCCTCCAGCGGATGAGCGTCGACCCCCCACGCGCCCGCGAGGTGCTCAGCACCGAGGCCGTGCTCGACCTGCAACGGGCCGCGGACCGCATCTTCGTCCACCACGCCGTCGCCCAGTACGCCGTGGCCCTCGTGATGGCCACCCGCGAGCCGGCCCGCTACGGCCTGGAGCCGATCGCCCCCCACGTCGAGTTCGGGGCCTCCCCCCGAGCCACGCTCGGTCTCGTCGCCTCGGCCCGGGCACTGGCCCTGATGCGCGGTCGTGACTACGTGCTGCCCCGTGACGTGTACGACGTCGCGAGCGACGTGCTCTCACACCGGCTCGTGCTCACCTTCGACGCCATCGCCGACGGGGTGGACGCGCGCCAGGTGGTCGCCTACCTGCTCTCAGTGGTCCCGGCTCCCCAGATCGCACCCCACGACGACGCTGCCGGCGAGCGGGAGACCGGAGCAGCGTGAGGTCCCTGGCCGAGTCCCGACGCGCTTTCGCAGCGCTCGAGCTCGCCCTGAACCGGCGGCTCGCCGGCACCCTGTACGGCGCCCGCGAGGGCACCCGCCTCGGTCCGGGAAGCGACCCCGAGGAGGTCGTCCCCTACCGCGCCGGCTCCGACGACGTACGCCGCATCGACTGGAACGTGACCGCCCGGAGCCAGGAACCCCACGTGTGGCGCACCCGGGCCGAGTACGAGCTCGAGACCTGGGTCCTGGTCGACGAGACGGCCAGCATGGACTTCGGGACCGTCGAGATCGAGAAGGGTGAGCTGGCGGCCTGGGTCACCGGCGCGATCGGGCTGCTCAGCGATGGCCCCGGCAACCGGATGGGCGTGGCCCACCTCGGTGAGGACGCCGTGCGCTGGTCGCCGCCACTGCCACCACGCCAGGCCGCGGTACGCGCCATGTCGGGCCGCGGGCCGACCGGCCATCGTGGCCGGGCAGTGCCCCGGACCCCGGTCGCCCCCGGGCTCGCGCCCGCACTGACCGCGCTCGACGCCCGGCAGCGCCGCCGCGGGGCCCGCGTGGTGATCAGCGACTTCGTCGAACCCGACGGCAGCACCGAGCGGCCGTTCTCGTGGGAGCAGCCGCTGCGGCACCTCTGCGCTCGCCACGACGTGCTGGTCGTGGAGATCCTGGACCCCCGCGAGCTGGCCCTGCCCGACGTGGGGCCCGTGGTGCTGATGGACCCCGAGTCCGGCCGCCGCTCCGAGGTGTGGACCTCGTCGGCGCGCCTGCGCGAGCAGTACGCCGCCCTCGCCGCCGCCCATCGTGAGAGCGTCGCCGCAGCCGTCCGCGCCTCGGGTGCCCAGCACGTGCTGCTGCGCACCGACCGTGACTGGGTCGGCGACCTGGTCTGGTTCCTGCGCCGTGACCAGGCCCGCAGGAGCGGAGCGCCACGGATGAGGAGCCGGCGATGAGGCTGCTCTCCCCCTGGTGGCTGCTGCTGCTCGTGCCGGTGGCGGCGCTCGCGGTGGCCTACGTGGTCCAGCAGCGCCGCCGCAGCCGCTACGCGGTCAGGTTCGCCTCGCTGCCGATGCTGGAACGGCTGATCCCGCGCAGGCCGGGGTGGCGGCGCTACGCCCCCGCCGCCGTGCTGCTGGCCGCCTTCGCACTGATGGCGCTCGCGGCGGCCAGGCCGGAGATGGACGTGCGGGTCCCCCGGGAGAACGCCACGGTCATCGTCGCGGTGGACGTCTCCTTGTCGATGAAGGCCACCGACGTGTCGCCGAACCGGCTGGACGCGGCCGCCGAGGCCGCGACCCGGTTCGTCGAGGACCTGCCCCACGGGTTCAACGCCGGCCTGGTCACGTTCTCCGGGGTCACCACCGTGCTGGCTCCCCCCACCGCGGACCGCGACGACGTCGTCGCCGCCCTCAACGACCTCGACCTGTCCACCCGGACGGCGATCGGCGAAGGGGTCTTCACCTCGCTGGAGCAGGTGCAGCTGATGGCGGCGCGGGCCGACCAGGCCGGCGTACCCGCCCACGTCGTGCTGCTCTCCGACGGCACCAACACCACCGGGCGCACCCCGCAGGAGGCCGCGCAAGCGGCCCGCGAGGCCGGGGTGCCGGTCTCCACCATCGCCTACGGCACCCCCGACGGGACCGTGGAGAGCGAGGGGCAGCTGGTCAGCGTGCCGGTGGACGAGGCGACGCTCGCGGCGCTGGCCGCGGAGAGCGGTGGCCACGCCTACACCGCCCGGAGCAGCGACGAGCTCAACGAGGTCTACGACGAGGTCCAGTCCTCCATCGGCTACCGCGAGGAGCCCCGCGAGGTCACGCAGTACGCCGCGGCCGCCGCCCTCCTCCTCGGGCTGCTGGCCGCGGCCCTCTCGCTGCGCTGGTTCTCGCGCCTGCCCTGAGCCGGTCCGGGGTCCTCGGTCAGCCCCCGCCGCTCCCGGTAGCCAGATAGGTCACACCGGGCTGACACGGGGGCTACTCGCCGGTAGATTCCGCCGCAGCCCAACCGGACCGACGACGTCACCCCCCACAGGAGCCCCACGTGCAGAAGATCCTCGAGGCCATCCTCGCCGGCGACACGAGCAGTGAGGAGTACGCCGCCCTCGAACTCCCGGAGTCCTACCGGGCCGCCACGGTCCACAAGGACGAGGTGGAGATGTTCGAGGGTCTCGCCACCCGCGACAAGGACCCGCGCAAGTCCATCCACATCGAGGACGTGGCCCTGCCCGAGCTCGGCCCCGGCGAGGCGTTCGTCGCCGTGATGGCCAGCGCCATCAACTACAACACCGTGTGGACCTCGATCTTCGAGCCCGTCTCCACGTTCGGGTTCCTGGAGCGCTACGGCCGGATGTCACCGCTGTCCAAGCGGCACGACCTGCCCTACCACGTGGTCGGCTCCGACCTCTCCGGCGTGGTGCTCAAGACCGGCCTCGGCGTGCACTCCTGGAAGCCCGGCGACGAGGTCGTCGCGCACTGCCTCTCCGTCGAGCTGGAGAGCCCCGACGGCCACGGCGACACGATGATGGACCCCGAGCAGCGCATCTGGGGCTTCGAGACCAACTTCGGCGGCCTGGCGCACATCGCGCTGGTCAAGTCCAACCAGCTGATGCCCAAGCCGGACCACCTGACCTGGGAGGAGGCCGCCTCCCCCGGCCTGGTGAACTCCACCGCCTACCGCCAGCTGGTGAGCCGCAACGGCGCCGGGATGAAGCAGGGCGACAACGTCCTGATCTGGGGCGCCAGCGGCGGGCTGGGCGGCTTCGCCACGCAGTACGCCCTCAACGGCGGCGCGGTCCCGGTGTGCGTGGTCTCCAACGAGGAGAAGGCGGCGATCGCCCGCAAGATGGGCGCCGAGCTGATCATCAACCGCTCCGAGGCCGACTACAAGTTCTGGAAGGACGAGCACACCCAGGACCCCAAGGAGTGGCGCCGGTTCGGCAAGGACATCCGCGACCTCACCGGCGGTGAGGACGTCGACATCGTCTTCGAGCACCCGGGCCGGGAGACCTTCGGCGCCTCGGTCTACGCGGCCCGCAAGGGTGGCACGATCGTCACCTGCGCCTCGACCAGCGGCTACATGCACCAGTACGACAACCGCTACCTGTGGATGAACCTCAAGCGGATCATCGGCTCGCACTTCGCCAACTACCGCGAGTCGTGGGAGGCCAACCGCCTGATCGCCAAGGGGATGATCCACCCCACCCTGTCCAAGACCTACACCCTGGACGAGGTCGGGCAGGCCGCGGTCGACGTGCACCAGAACGCCCACCAGGGCAAGGTCGGCGTGCTCTGCCTGGCACCCGAGGAGGGTCTCGGCGTCCGCGACGAGGCGCTCCGCGCCAAGCACCTCGACCAGATCAACGCGTTCCGCGGGGTCTGACCACCCGGCAGAACAGGTGAGGTTTCAACGACCTCCTGCGCCTCACGACACCCGGCAGCACCACTGGTGCTGCCGGGTGCCGCCTTTTCCGGCACCTTTTTTCGGGACTACGGCGAGTCGGACGGGTCGCGGTCGGAATCGCTTTGGCAATGGGCGAGACTGACGGCGTACGTCGGAACCACCAATGCCGGATGGAGAAAAGATTCATGAGCGACCCGATGCGCGACCAGGGACTGTCCATCTTCGACAACGACCCCGAGGACGGGGACAGCACCAGGGACTCCGCCGACGAGGCGACCCAGGTGATCCCCGTGGTCAGCGAGAAGCCGGGCGCCGCACGCTCCGGGCAGAAGACCGCCAACAAGGTCGCCGAGAGGCCACTGCCACCTCCCCCGGCAGCCGGTTCACGCCCCCAGGCCTCCGGCAGCACCGGGGCGCGTCCCGCCCCCACCCAGCGCTCCGAGCCCCCCGCCGCGGCACAGCTCCCGGCCCTGCCGACCGTGCGTCGCGGTGGCTACGACACCGGCGCGGTGGACCGGCTGCTGCGTGCCACGGCCGCGGAGAAGGCCGGCCTGACCGCGAGCCTGACCGAGGCCCAGAGCCGCCTCGAGGCGCTCGAGGCCGAGGTCGAGACGCTGCGCGTGAAGGTCGACGAGAACGAGAACCCCACCTACGCAGGTCTCGGCGGCAAGGCCAGCGAGATGCTGCGGCTCGCCGAGGAGCAGGCTGCCGACGTCCTCGAGGAGGCCAACGCGCAGGCCGCCCAGGTCCGGCACCAGGCCCAGCGTGACGCCGCCGCGATCACGTCCGAGGCCGAGGCCGCTGCCGAGGACATGCGGGTCGTTCAGACGCGCGAGCTCGAGGAGACGCGCAGCCGCACGATCGCCGACATCGAGGCACACCGGGTGCGCGCGCTGGCCGAGGCCGACGACCACCTCGCCTCCGCCAAGCGCGAGGCCGAGCAGCACCGCCTCGCCGCCGAGCAGGAGACCAACGCACTGCGCACGAGCACCGCACGTGAGGCCGAGCAGGCACGCGCCGCGGCCGACCGCGAGGTGCAGGAGGCTCGGCGCGAGCTGGCAGTGGAGAAGGAGCGGCTGACCCGCGAGGCGGCCGAGCACCACGACTCCGCGTCGGCCGAGACCCGGCGCCTGGTGGCCGAGGCCGAGGAGCGCGCCAACGCAGCCGAGCAGCGGGCCCGCGAGGCCATCGAGGCAGCCAACTCCCACCGCGACCAGGCGGCCCAGGAGGCCGAGCAGCTGGTCAGCCGCTCGCGCCGCGAGGCCGAGCAGATCGTCAGCGCCGCGAAGAAGCAGGCGGACGCGCTGCGCAACAGCGGGCACGCCGACTCCGAGCGCGAGCTGCAGGTCCTGCGGGCCGAGGTCTCGCGCCTGACCCGCCGCCGCGACTCGATCACGGCCCAGCTCGCCGCGCTGCGCGACGTGGTCGCAGGGTTCGGCACCGACGACGAGAGCTGAGGTGACGGTTCCCGGGTCCGGCGGACCGACCCCCGAGCCTGAGTCGGCTGCCTCGGAGGAGGCACCCGGCCCCGGGAACACAGTCACTGGCTCAACCGGATCGACCGACGCGAAGCGGACTCCCCCGCCCCCGCCGGCGGCTCGGCGCTCGATGGGCACGTGGGGCCGCCACCCGTTCGTGACCGGCTTCCTGCTGGCCGCGGGCGCGCTGGTCGCCTACTGGGTCGGCGGGCTGATCCTGCACGCCAGCTCGGTGATCGTGCTGATCGTCGTCGCCCTGTTCATCGCCTTCGGGCTCAACCCGGTGGTGCGCTGGCTGGTCGGTCGCGGCATCCGCCGTTCCATCGCGGTGCTGCTCGTCGCGCTGGCCTTCGTGGCCGCACTGGCCCTGTTCGTCCTCGCCATCGCTCCGGTGGTCGCCGACCAGGTCACCGCGCTGTCCAACAGCGCCCCCGGCTGGTTCGACAAGCTCCAGCACAACCGTCAGATCGAGCGCCTGGACGCGAAGTACGACGTGATCGACAAGGCCAAGGACTACGTCCTCGGCGGCGACCTCACCAACAAGCTCTTCGGCGGGGTCCTGGGAGTGGGTCTCGCGATCCTCTCGGCGCTGGGCAACGCGTTCATCGTGATCGTGCTGACCCTCTACTTCCTGGCCTCCCTGGACCGGGTCAAGGCCGCCCTCTACGAGCTGGCTCCCGCCAGCAGCCGCCCCCGGGTGGCCAGCCTCGGTGACCGGATCCTGGAAGGCATCGGCGGCTACGTCTCCGGCGCCTTCCTGGTCGCGCTGTGCGCCGGCGTCTCCACGTTGATCTTCCTGTTCATCGTGGGCCTGGGGCAGTACGCCGTGGCGCTGGCCGTGGTGGTCGCCATCCTCGACGTGATCCCGATGATCGGGGCGACCCTGGGAGCGATCGTGGTCAGCGCGATCGCCCTGGCCACCGACGTCGAGACCGGGATCTTCTGCATCATCTTCTTCCTGATCTACCAGCAGGTCGAGAACTACCTGATCTACCCGAGGGTGATGTCGAAGTCCGTGGACATCCCCGGCGCCGTCACCGTGATCGCCGCCCTGATCGGTGCCAGCCTGCTCGGCGTCGTCGGCGCGCTGCTCGCGATCCCCACCGCCGCGGCGGTGCTGCTGCTGGTGCGTGAGGTCTTCGTCCGCAACCAGGACGCTCTCTGACGCAGGCCTCGCCTCAGGCCGAGAGCCGCCGGACCATGTCGACGACCACGTCCGGCTGCTGGGAGTGCACCCAGTGCCCCGCGTCCTTGACGACCACCTTGCGCGTGCGCGGGAACAGCCGACGCATCAGGTCGTCGTGCTCGGGACGCACGTAGCGCGAGTCGGCGCCGGCGACCCACAGCACCGGCCCCTCGTACGGCGCCACGTCGCCCAGCTCGTCCTCGGGCCACCCGCTGAGCACCTCGAGGTCGCGGCCGAGGACGTCGAGGTTGACCTGCCACCCCCAGGTCTCGCCCTCGCGGCGCAGGTTCTGGAGCAGGAAGTCGCGCACGGTCTTCTCGGGCACGGCGTCCGCCAGCGCGGCGTCCGCGTCGGCCCGGCGCTCGACCGCGTCCAGGTCGAGTCCCTGCATCGCCTCGACGTAGCCCTCGAACTCGCCACGCCCGCCGTACGCCACGGGGGCGATGTCGACCACGCACAGCCGCCGCACCAGCCGCGGGCTGCGCAGCGCGGTCACCATGGCCGCCTTGCCGCCCATCGAGTGCCCCACGAGCGTGACCGGCTCATCCTCGCCGAACATGCCCTCGACGAGGCCGGCGATCTCGTCGGCCACCTCGAGGTAGTCGAAGCGCTCCGACCAGGGCGAGCGGCCGTGGTGGGGCAGGTCCACCAGCACGACGCGGTGATCGGGCGCGAGCGCCTTGGCCACCCCCGTCCAGTTCCGGCCCTGGCCGAACAGGCCGTGGCAGAAGACGATCGGGGATCCGCCGTCGCCGTACGTGGTGGTGTGCAGGGTCACCAGGGCATTGTGCCGCGTCGGCCCGCCCCCGCGACCACGCGGGTCAGGCCGACCAGCGCACGGACTCCTCGACGATGTCGGCGAAGGCGTAGACACCACGCAGGTCGACGCGGTGGGCGAGCAGGGTGCTCACACCGTGCTTGTGCCGGGTGGCGAGATCTGTCTGGGTGGACTCCCGGACAGGACGTGCGAGCTGCTCCTCGATTGCGGCGATGTGATCCATCACGGTCCCTCTCCATGGCCTGGCGTGAGCCTGGAGAGTGTCAGGCGAAGATCACCGCACGGTTGACGGACGGTTTCGTGCAGGTCACACCTTCTGGGCGGCGCTAGAAGTCGAAGCCGTCGAAGAGGTCGCCGATGCCGTCGAACATCCCGCCGATGCCGTCCCCGATGGAGCCGAGGCCCTCACCGAGGCCTTCCCCGATGGCGCCGATGCCTTCACCGAGCCCGTCGAAGCCGCCCCCGAACAGCAGCCCCATGAACATGAAGTCCATCGGGCCGAAGCCGCCGAAGTAGCCCGCGGCGTAGGGCTGGTAGGCGCGACCGCCCTGGAAGTAGGGCACCCGGCGGTTGCCGACCATCACCTTGCGGATGTCCGGCTCCGCGCCGACCTTGACCCGCTCGGCGTCGAGCGCGCACGCGGGTACGTCGCGCTGGGCCCCGCCCGGAGGGGTGTAGGGGACGTCCTCGACCGAGAGGCCGTGGCGCGGGTCGAAGAAGCACGGGGGCCTGCGGGTGGGCAGCGGCAGACCTGCGACGCGGGCGCGCACACAGGCCATGGCGTACTTGCCGTCCTCGAGGATCTCGGTGACGCCCTTGACGTGCTCGGGCTCGGTGATCTTGTCGGCAGCACGCTTGGCGGCCACGTAGGAGTCGAGTGCGCGCTGGTAGTCGGCGTGCTGCCCGGGGTCGAGCTCCCGCCCGGCCATCTCCATGTCCAGCACCTGCAGCTCCTCGCCGAGCGCGGTGACGTCCTCGAACGCGAACTGGCGCACCGGGGCCAGCTCGGCCTCCTTGCGCTCCAGCGCACGGCGCTGGGTGCTCTTGACCACGAGGACCACCACGAGGGCTGCCACCGCCAGCACGATGAGGAAGATCAGGAAACCCATGGCCTCAGGTTACGTCCCCGTCCCCAGCGGGGGTCAGCGCTTGCTGTAGTCACGGAACCCGCGCTTGGTCTTGCGGCCCAGGTAGCCCGCGGTGACCATGTGCTCGAGCAGCGGCGCCGGCGCGAAGCCACGCTCACGGAACTCCAGGTAGAGCTCGCGCTGGATCGCCAGCGACACGTCGTTGCCCACCACGTCGAGCAGCTCGAAGGGGCCCATCGGCAGGGCACAACCCTGCTTCATCGCGGTGTCGATGTCGTCGGCCGTCGCGTAGTGCGCCTCGAGCATCTTGATCGCGTCGTTGAGGTAGGGGAACAGCAGCGCGTTGACGATGAAGCCCGCCCGGTCGGCGCAGGAGACCGCGACCTTGCCGACCTTGGCGCACAGCGCGCGGGTCGTCTCGGCGACGTCCTCGCTGGTGGAGACCGTGCTGACCACCTCCACGAGCTTCATGATCGGCGCCGGGTTGAAGAAGTGCATCCCGACGACGTCCTGGGGCCGGCTGGTCGCCTGGGCACACGCGATGACCGGCAGCGAGGAGGTCGTCGTCGCGAGGATGGCGCCCGGCTTGCAGATCTCGTCCAGGTTCTCGAACAGGGTGGTCTTGATCTTGAGGTCCTCGGCGATCGCCTCGACGGCGATGTCGACCTGCGCGAGGTCGTCGAGCGACGTCGAGCCGGTGAGCCGGCCCAGCACCTCGGCCTTGACCGACTCCTCGAGCTTGCCGCGCTGGATCGCCTTGTCCAGGGAGCGTTCGATCGTCGCCTTCACGGCGTCGACCTTGTCCTGCGAGCGGCCGACGTAGATCACGTCGTAGCCGGCCTTGGCGAAGACCTCCACGATGCCGGTGGCCATCGTGCCGGTGCCCACGATGCCGACGAGGTTGATGTCGTGGCGCAGCTGCGGCTCGTCGTCGGCCGACGGGGTTCGGTCGTCGGCCACCACGACGGGGCTGTCGGGCGCCTCGTAGGTGTAGAAGCCCTTGCCGGTCTTGCGACCGAGGAGGCCGGCGGTGACCATCTGCTTGAGGATCGGCGCGGGTGCGTGCAGCCGGTCCCGGCCCTGGCGATACATCGTGTCCAGGATCTCATACGCCGTGTCCAGGCCGATCAGGTCGAGCAGCGCCAGCGGACCCATCGGGTAGCCGCAGCCGTAGCGCATCGCCGCGTCGATGTCCTCGCGCGTCGCGTACCGGTTCTCGTACATCGACACCGCGTGGTTGAGGTAGCCGAACAGCAGCGTGTTGGCGATGAAGCCCGCCTTGTCCCCGCACACGACCGGGTTCTTGCCGATCGTCTCGACCAGTGCCGCGGCGTCCTCGAGCACGTCGGGCGCGGTCACCACGGTGCGCACGATCTCGACGAGCTTCTGCACCGGCGCGGGGTTGAAGAAGTGCACGCCGATGACCCGGCCGGGGTGCGAGGTGGCCGAGGAGATGTCGGTGACCGAGAGCGACGAGGTGTTCGTCGCCAGGATGGTGTCCGGGGAGACGATCCCGTCGAGCTCCCGGAAGATGGCCTTCTTGATCGAGGCGGACTCCACGACTGCCTCGACCACGAGGTCGGCGTCCGCGAGCTGGTCCAGTGAGGTGACGAAGCGGACCCGGTCACGCAGCTGCCCGGCGTCCTCCTCGCTGAGCTTGCCGCGGGAGACCGCGCGGTCCGTGGAGTGCTGGAGGTGCTGGCGGCCGCGCTCGACCGCCTCCTCGTCCACCTCCACGCCGACGACGTCGTACCCGTGGCGGGCGAACACCTCCGCGATGCCGGCACCCATGGTGCCCAGTCCGACTACGCCGATGGTCTTGAAGTCACGTGCCATGGCGGCATCCTCGCACGATCCTCACTGGGGCCGACAAGGTCCCTTCTCACATGGTCCCCGGACCGTGCCCGCGCTCAGCTGGTCATCGGCTCCGCCTTGGCCAGCTGATCCACGAGGCCGACCACCTCGGCGGCACAACCCCAGCTCAACGTCACCCCGGCGCCACCCTGGCCGTAGCAGTGCACCACCCGTCCCTGCGCCTCGAGCCGCACCGCCGGGCGCACGGGACGCAGACCCACCCGGTGGGCGAGGACGGTGGCCCCGGCGAGCTCGGGAACCAGCTGCGTGGCCCGGCGCCAGATGTCGGCTGCCGTGGCCAGTGAGGCGGTCCGGCTCCAGTCGCCGGCCTCGTCGGTGCCACCGACCACGACCTCGCGCCCGCGCGGCACCACGTACGTCGGTCCGGCGGCGTCGAGGAGCCAGCGGTCGACCTTGACCCCGGAGACGAGGACCACCTGGCCGCGCACGGGCGTGACCTCGGCGTCGCCGGCCAGCAGCCGTGACCCGAGCCCGGCGCAGTTGACCACCACCTCGCCCTCCCGGTCGGGCGGCAGTGCCGGCAGGCTCATCCGGGTGACGGTCCCGCCGAGCTCCTCGAGCCGCCCGTGCAGCCAGCGCAGGTAGACCGGCATGTCGGCCACCGGCGCCGTGAACGACCACGCGTCGGCGTACCCCGCAGGTGGTGGCGTCCGGGTCAGGTCGGGTACGGCGCCGGCCCACCACGGGTCCGGGGTGGGCTCGCGGAGCACCTCGGTCCCCGGCCGCATCGTCAGGCCGGTGTCGGGCCCGCCCTCGCCGGAGGCCAGCGCGCGGAACACGTCGTACGACGTCGCAGCCCACCGGGTGACCCGGTCCTGCGGCAGCGCCTTGTAGGGGTACCAGAGCGCGGCGGCCACGACCGAGGTCGTCTCCAGCGGCAGGTCGCGGGCGAACACGTCCACGCGATGGCCGGCCTCGGCCAGCCGGACCGCGCACGTGAGGCCGGTGACTCCGGCACCCACCACGACGACTCTGCTCGGCCCACGACGCACCGCGCAAGCATGGCAGGTAGATTCACCGATCGTGAGAATCGTGGTGGCACGCTGTCAGGTCGACTACGCCGGTCGGCTCAGTGCCCACCTGCCGATGGCCACGCGGGTGCTGATGCTCAAGTCCGACGGCTCGGTGCTCGTGCACTCCGACGGCGGCTCCTACAAGCCGCTGAACTGGATGAGCCCGCCGTGCACCGTCCGCGAGGGCACCACCGAGGACGGTCAGGTCGAGTGGACGGTGGCCGCCAAGACCGGCGACACCCTGCGCATCCTGATCGAGGAGGTGCTCCACGACTCCCGCCACGAGCTCGGCGTGGATCCCGGCCTGCAGAAGGACGGTGTGGAGAAGCATCTCCAGGAGCTGCTCGCCGAGCACCCGGGGACGCTGGCCGAGGGCCTGAGCCTGGTACGCCGGGAGTTCCCCACCGCCATCGGTCCGGTCGACCTGATGTGCCGCGACAGTGACGGGCGCTCGGTCGCGGTCGAGATCAAGCGGCGCGGCGAGATCGACGGGGTCGAGCAGCTGACCCGCTACCTCGAGCTGCTCAACCGCGACCCGGCCCTCACCCGCAAGGGCCCCGTGGCCGGCATCTTCGCCGCCCAGGAGATCAAGCCCCAGGCGCGGGTGCTGGCCGAGGACCGCGGGATCACCTGCGCCGTCGTCGACTACGACGCCCTGCGCGGCATGGACGACCCGAGCCAGCGGCTGTTCTGAGCTCTGTCGGGCGCGCGCCTCAGCTGCCGGCGTGCGCGGGGCGCAGCGGGAAGGTCATCCGGAAGGTGGTCCCCCGGTCGTTGCTCTGCACGACCTCGATCGTGCCGGCGTGCGCCTCCACGATGGCGAGCGCGATCGTCAGGCCCAGGCCCGCGCCCGGCTTCTGCTGGGCCACCGCGCTGGGGGTGCGGAACAGCCGCTCGAACAGGGCGTCCGGGTCCTGGTCGCCGATGCCGACGCCGGTGTCGATGACGTCGATCTCGGCCGAGGTGCCCTGCGAGCGCAGCACCACCCGGACCCGCCCGTCGGCGGGCGTGAACTTGATGGCGTTCGAGAGCAGGTTGTCCATCGCCTGGCCGAGCCGGTCGCGGTCGCCGTACATCGGGACGGCGATGCCCTCGGTCTCCAGCGACAGGCTGAGCGTCGCCTCCTCGGCCCGTGGGCGCGCCGCCTCCACGGCCTCGCGGACCACGCGCTCGAGGTCGATCTCCGCCGAGCGGATCGCGAGGCCGGACTCCTCGATGGTGACCAGCGTGAGCAGGTCGTCGACCAGGCGCAGCTCGCGCTCGGCGCTGCGCATGATCACCGACAGGAACCGTTGGCCCTGGGGGCTGAGCTCCTCGAGGTCGGTCATCAGCTCGCCGTAGCCGATCATCGAGGTCAGCGGCGTACGCAGCTCGTGGGAGACCGTGGCGAAGAACTCGTCCTTGACCCGGTCGGTCTCCTCCTGCATCCTGCGGCGCTCGGAGATGTCGCGGATGGCCGCCGAGACCAGCAGCCCCTCGTCGGTCTCCAGCGGGGAGAGCGTGACCTCGATCGGGAACTCCGACCCGTCCTTGCGCCTGGCGTGCAGGTCGCCGGCCAGCCCCATCGGGCGGGTGCGCGGCTCGCTGACGTAGCCGTTGCGGAAGGCCATGTGCATGCCGGAGTAGCGGTCGGGGACGAGGATCTCCACCTGCTCTCCCACGAGCTCGGCGCGGCCGTAGCCGAAGAGCTCCTCGGCCTGGGCGTTGACCAGCACGATGGCTCCGTCGCGGTCGACGATGACCATCCCGTCGGGGGCGGCCTCGAGCAGGCCGCGGAAGAGCTTGGTCTGCCGGTACTTCTCGTTGGGGTCGCGGATCCCGATCGCCACCATCGGACCGCGCTCGGTGACGGCAGGCGTCAGGGTCAGGTCGACGGTGTGGACGTCACCGGTCGAGTGCCGGAGCTTGGCGTCACGGACGGTGATCTCGACGTTGTTGGCCACCACGGCGTTCACGGCGACGTGCTGGAACTCGTGCATGGTCTCGCGACCGAACTCCTGCACCTTGAGGCCCTTGATCACCTCCGCCGAGAACCCGAGCAGGTCGCACGCGCCCGCGTTCGCCAGCAGCACGATGCCCTCGCCGTCGGCGAGCACCATCGGGTCGTCGGAGTTGAGGATCGTCCGGGACAAGGCGTCGTACTCCCACTGTCCCGCGTCGTACAGGTGCTCCATCTAGCTCCGCCCTCGATCGTCTGGCCCGAGGCGGCCAGGCCAGCCAGCCGCACGTGACGTCCATGCGCACACTACGACGCGTGCGGCACGGATAAGGCGTTAGTTCAAGTCGCGTCCGGATTGATCCGGCATCAACTAGACCAGTTGGTGCGCATCTCGGATCGCACGCACGATACCCGCCATCGCCTGGGTCAGGGAGAAGTCCTTCGGCGTGAACACCTCGGCGACCCCCATCTCCTTGAGGAGCTTGGCGTCACGGGTGGGGATGATGCCGCCCACGATCACCGGGACGTCGGCGATCCCGGCCGCGCGCATCTGCTCCAGCACGTCGGGGACCAGCTCCATGTGCGAGCCCGACAGGATCGAGAGCCCGACGCAGTGCACGTCCTCGGCGACGGCCGCGGCGACGATCTGCTCCGGGGTCAGCCGGATGCCCTGATAGACGACCTCGAAGCCGGCGTCGCGCGCTCGCACCGCGACCTGCTCGGCGCCGTTGGAGTGACCGTCCAGGCCGGGCTTGCCCACGAGCAGGCGCAGCCGTCCACCGAGCTCCTCACCGGTCGCGCGCACCTGCTCGCGCACCTCGGTGAGCTCCTGCCCGGCCTCGGCGACACCGACGGCTCCGGAGACCCCGGTCGGGGCCCGGAACTCGCCGAACACCTCGCGCAGGGTCGCGGCCCACTCCCCCGTGGTGGCGCCCGCGCGGGCAGCGACCAGGGTGGCCTCCATCAGGTTGGCGTCGGTCTTGGCGGCCGCAGCGAGTGCCTCCAGCGCGCGGTCGACCTCGGCCTGGTCGCGCTGCTCGCGCCAGGCCTCGAGGCCGGCGATCGCGGAGCGCTCTGCCTCCGGGTCGGCCGCCTGGATGGCGGCGTCGAGGTCGGCGGTCAGCGGGGAGGGCTCAGTGGTCTCGAACCGGTTCACCCCGACCACGACGTCCTCGCCGTTCTCGATCCGCGACCGGCGGGCGGCGTGCGAGCTGACCAGCGCCTGCTTCATGTAGCCGGACTCGACCGCCGCGATGGCGCCGCCGAGTGCCTGGACGCGGTCGATCTCCGCCCGGGCCTCCTCGACCATCTCGGCCACCTTGGCCTCGATGACCTTCGAGCCCTCGAAGATGTCGTCGTACTCCAGCAGGTCGGACTCGAAGGCCAGCACCTGCTGCAGCCGCAGCGACCACTGCTGGTCCCACGGGCGGGGAAGCCCGAGGGCCTCGTTCCACGCGGGCAGCTGTACGGCGCGGGCGCGCGCGTTCTTCGACAAGGTGACGCCGAGCATCTCGAGCACGATGCGCTGGACGTTGTTCTCCGGCTGGGCCTCGGTGAGCCCGAGCGAGTTCACCTGCACGCCGTAGCGGAAGCGGCGCATCTTCTCGTCCTGGACGCCGTAGCGCTCGCGGGTGATCTCGTCCCACAGCTGCACGAAGGCGCGCATCTTGCAGGTCTCCTCGACGAAGCGGACCCCCGCGTTGACGAAGAACGAGATCCTCCCCACCGTCTTCTCGAAGTCCTCCTCGGAGACCTGCCCGGAGTCCCTCACGGTGTCGAGCACGGCGATCGCGGTGCACAGCGCGTAGGCGAGCTCCTGGGTGGGCGTCGCCCCGGCCTCCTGCAGGTGGTAGCTGCAGATGTTGATCGGGTTCCACTTGGGGATCTCTTTGACGGTGTAGGAGATCACGTCGGAGATCAGCCGCAGGGAGTGCTCGGGCGGGAACACGTAGGTCCCGCGGGAGAGGTACTCCTTGATGATGTCGTTCTGGGTGGTGCCCGCGAGCTGGTGGGCCACCTCGAGCGGCTCCATGTCGGGGTTCTGCTCCTCGGCCACCACCTGGTAGAGCGCGAGCAGCCACATCGCGGTGGCGTTGATCGTCATCGAGGTGTTCATGCCGGTCAGCGGGATGTCTGCGAACAGGCGGCGCATCTCACCGAGGTGCGGGATCGGGACCCCGACCTTGCCCACCTCTCCGCGCGAGAGCGGCGAGTCCGGGTCGTAGCCGGTCTGCGTCGGGAGGTCGAAGGCGACCGAGAGCCCGGTCTGCCCCTTCGCCAGGTTCATCCGGTAGAGCTTGTTCGACTCGACGGCCGAGGAGTGACCCGCGTAGGTGCGCATCACCCAGGGGCGGTCCTTCTCTGGCCTGGCGTTGGCGGTCATGGGGTGAGGGTAGGCCCGCAGGTGCCGCCGGGGCACGCCGTGTGGACTGTCTCACCTTGCGGCATCGGTCACACCGCGGGCGCGGCGCGCGCCGACGGGCTAGTCCGGCAGCCGGGTGACGTCGGCCCCCACAGCGGTCAGCGTCTCCGCGAACCAGGGGTACCCGCGGTCGATGTGCTGCGCCTCCGCGACCAGCGTGGTGCCCTCGGCGGCCATCCCGCCCAGCACCAGCGCGGCGCCCGCACGGATGTCGTGGGCCACCACCGGTGCACCCGAGAGCAGCGGCACTCCCCTGACCACCGCGTGGTGACCGTCGGTGCGGACGTCGGCGCCGAGCCGGGCCAGCTCCTGGGTGAACATGAACCGGGCCTCGAAGACGTTCTCGGTGATCATCGCGGTCCCCGAGGACACCGCGGCGAGCGCCATCGCGAACGGCTGCAGGTCGGTGGGGAACCCGGGGTAGGGCAGCGTGGCGACGTCGAAGGACGCCAGCCGGTCGTGGACGTGCACCGAGAACCCGGTCTCGGTGGTGTCGATCTGCGCGCCGCAGGCAGCCACCTTGTCGAGCACGATCCCGAGGTGGTCGGTGACTCCGCCCGCGATGTGCAGGTCGCCTCCCGCGATCGCGGTGGCGAAGACCCACGTCCCGGTCACGATGCGGTCGGTGACCGTGGTGTGCTCCACCGGGTGCAGCCGGTCCACCCCGTGGATCACCAGCGTCGAGGTGGACACGCCCTCGATGACGGCGCCCATCGAGACCAGCATCGTGCACAGGTCCACGATCTCCGGCTCCCGCGCGGCGTTGTCGATCGTGGTGGTGCCGGAGGCCAGCACCGCCGCCATCACGAGGTTCTCCGTCGCGCCGACCGAGGGGAAGTCGAGCCACAGCCGCGCGCCGCTGAGCCCGTCGGGGACCTCGGCGACGACCTGCCCGTGCTCGATGCGCACGACCGCGCCCAGCTCCTCGAGCCCGCGGATGTGCATGTCGAGCCCGCGCGAGCCGATCGCGTCCCCGCCGGGCAGCGTCACGCTCGCACGGCGGCACCGGGCGACCAGCGGGCCCAGGACGGAGATCGAGGCCCGGAGGCGGCGTACGAGCTCGTAGGGGGCCTCGTGCTCCAGCTCCTCGGGGACCTCGATCGTGACCTGCCCGGCGGAGGAGCCAGACGCCGCGTCCACGGCGGCCGGGTGGCGGATCTCGACCGCGCAGCCGAGCCGCTGGAGCAGCTGTCCCATCACGGTCACGTCCAGGATGTCCGGCACGTTGTGGATCACCGAGCGGCCGGGCGCCAGCAGTGCGGCCGCCATCAGCTTCAGCGCGGAGTTCTTGGCTCCACCGACGTGGACGGTCCCGGACAACGGTCGGGTGAGCGGACCCTGCGAGACCACGCGGATGCTGCCCATGCGCGCAACTGTAGTGAGGGCTTCTAGGGTGGGCGCATGGTGAACCTGACTCGCATCTACACGCGCACCGGCGACGGCGGCAGCACTCGGCTGGGCGACATGAGCGAGACCACGAAGACCGATCTCCGTCTCCAGGCGTACGCCGACGTGGACGAGACCAACGCCCACCTGGGCCTCGCGCTGGCCACCGGCGGCATCGACGAGGACGTGGTGGCCGTGCTCACGCACATCCAGAACGACCTGTTCGACGTCGGTGCGGACTTCTGCACGCCGGTGGTTCCGGACCCGGAGTACCCCCCGCTGCGGATCGAGGCCGACTACGTGGACCGCCTCGAGGCATGGTGCGACCACTACAACGAGCAGCTGCCCAACCTGCGCTCGTTCATCCTCAACGGGGGCACCGTCGCGGCCGCCAACCTGCACGTCGCCCGCACCGTGTGCCGGCGTGCAGAGCGCTCCGCCTGGGCCGCCCACGAGCAGTACGCCGACTCGATGAACGTGCTCGCGATCAAGTACCTCAACCGCCTCTCCGACCTGCTGTTCATCCTCGCCCGCCACGCCAACCGCGACCTCGGCGACGTCCTCTGGGTCCCCGGCGGCGAACGCGGCACCCCCACCCCCTAGCCCCCGCCCCCCAAACCCCGCCGACCGGGCAGAAACGTGCCGCCACAGCTCGCCGAGCGGGCAGAAACGTGCCGCCGCGGCTCGCCGAGGGGGCAGAAACGTCCGGCCTTGACGCCGACTCCGTGTCTACGACGGCACGCAGTTGCCCGGTCGACGCCGTACGACGGCACGCAATTGCCCGCTCCGCGCGCTACGGCGAGACGTAACTGCCCGGTCGGCGAGCTAGCGGGAGGGGCGGGATCCCGGGGGGCCGGCCTCGAGCCAGGAGGTGAGGCCGGTCAGCGAGCTCGGGCTCATCGCGAACTCGACGTCGCCGTGCGGGGTCGCGCAGACCACGACCACGTGGCCGGCGTACAGCGCGGACCGCTCCTGGCCACGGGGCTGGCGCTGGGAGACGAACGTGAGGTCGTTGCGGCGCCAGGAGCGCTTCGGCCTGGGCAGCGGGGAGAAGATCCGGTACCAGTCCAGGGAGTCCTCGCGGTAGCGCCCCATGCCCAGGACCCACCCGCGTCCCTCGGGCTGGCTGGTGTCGCGGACGCTGAGCTCGAAGGTGCCGCCGTGGCGCGAGAGGAACCGCCGCCGCAGCACCAGGGCGAGGCCGAACAGGGCGAGCAGGAGCAGCACGGCACCAGCTGAGTCCAACAGCCATTGCCAGAGCGGCATCGATCCTCTTTCCGGCGTCTTCGATGCGTGAAGGGCCAGCCTAGGAGATGCCCGAAATGGACCGAGGGCCGCCCCGTTTTCGGGACGGCCCTCATGGTCAGTTCCGGCTTCTCGGCAGCCGGCGCCGTGTTGCTAGGAAGCCGTCTCCGCGGCGCGCACACGCGCCTCGTGCCGGCGTACGGCGGCCAGGGCGTCGTCATCCATCTCGCCGTGCTCGCGCGCGCTCTCGAGGTCGCGGCGAGCCTTCTCGAGGTCGATCTCGTGCGCCATCTCCGCGTGCTCGGCGAGCACCGAGACCCGGTTGTGCGCGACCGAGAGGAACCCGGCGTCCACGGCCGCGATCCAGGTCTCCCCGTCGGTGGTCTGGACGTCGACGACGCCGTCCACCATCAGCGAGAGCATCGGCGCGTGGTTCGGCAGGATGCCGACGTCGCCCTCCGTGGTGCGGGCGACGACCATCTTGGCCTCGCCCGACCACACGAGCCGGTCGGCAGCGACCAGCTCGACCCGGAGAGCGTCGTCGCTCACTTGGAGTCCCCGCCGGTCTGCTTCTGGATCTCCGCCCAGCGCTTCTCGACGTCGTCGAGGCCACCGCACATGAAGAACGCCTGCTCGGCCACGTGGTCGTACTCACCGTCGGCAATCTTGTTGAACGCCTCGATGGTGTCGGCCACGGGAACCGTGGAGCCCTCGATGCCGGTGAACTGCTTGGCGACGTAGGTGTTCTGCGACAGGAACCGCTGGATGCGGCGGGCCCGGGACACGATGATCTTGTCCTCTTCGGAGAGCTCGTCGACACCGAGGATCGCGATGATGTCCTGGAGCTCCTTGTTGCGCTGCAGGATCTGCTTGATCCGGATGGCGCAGTCGTAGTGCTCCTGGCCGATGTACTGCGCGTCGAGGATCCGCGACGTCGAGGTCAGCGGGTCCACCGCCGGGTAGATACCCAGCGATGCGATCTCACGTGAGAGCTCGGTGGTCGCGTCGAGGTGCGCGAACGTCGTGGCCGGGGCCGGGTCGGTGTAGTCGTCGGCGGGCACGTAGATCGCCTGCATCGAGGTGATCGAGTGACCACGCGTCGAGGTGATCCGCTCCTGGAGCACGCCCATCTCGTCGGCGAGGTTGGGCTGGTAGCCCACCGCGGAAGGCATCCGGCCGAGCAGCGTGGAGACCTCGGAACCGGCCTGGGTGAACCGGAAGATGTTGTCGATGAAGAGCAGCACGTCCTGGTTCTGCACGTCGCGGAAGTACTCCGCCATCGTCAGCGCGGACAGCGCGACCCGCAGGCGGGTGCCCGGCGGCTCGTCCATCTGGCCGAAGACGAGGGCGGTCTGGCCGATGACGCCGGCCTCTTCCATCTCGACGATGAGGTCGTTGCCCTCACGGGTGCGCTCGCCGACACCGGCGAACACCGACACACCACCGTGGTCCTTGGCGACTCGGGCGATCATCTCCTGGATCAGCACGGTCTTGCCGACGCCGGCACCACCGAAGAGGCCGATCTTGCCGCCGAGCACGTACGGCGTGAGCAGGTCGATGACCTTGATGCCGGTCTCGAACATCTGGGTCTTGGACTCGAGCTTGTCGAAGGAGGGGGCCTTGCGGTGGATCCCCCAGCGCTCCTTGACGTCGAGCGTCTCGCCCTCCTCGAGGTTGAGGCACTCGCCGAGGGTGTTGAACACCTTGCCGAGGGTGACGTCGCCGACGGGCACCGTGATGGGGCCACCGGTGTCGCGCACCTGGGCGCCGCGGACGAGGCCGTCGGTCGGCTGCAGCGAGACGGCGCGGACCATGCCGTCACCGATGTGCAGGGCCACCTCGAGGGAGAGGATGCGCTGCTCGCCCTGCAGCTCGAACTCGACCTCGAGCTTGTTGTAGATCTCGGGGATGGAGTCGCTCGGGAACTCGACGTCCACCACGGGGCCGGTCACACGCGCGATCCGGCCGATCCCCCCGGCCGAGTCCTGGTCGTTCTTGGTCTCTTCAACAGTGGCAGTCATGTCTCTCACTCATTCCCGGCGTTGGCGTCGGCCAGCGCGTTGACGCCACCGACGATCTCGCTGATTTCCTGGGTAATGCCGGCCTGGCGGGCCTGGTTGGCAATTCGGGTGTACTTCTTGATCAGCTCGTCCGCGTTGTCCGTGGCGGACTTCATCGCCCGCTGGCGAGCGGCGAGCTCGGAGGCCGCGGCCTGGAGCATCGCGAAGAAGATCCGGCTCTGGACGTAGCGCGGCAGCAACCCGTCGAGCACCTCGGCCGCGGACGGCTCGAACTCGTAGAGCGGCAGCACGTCGGCCTCTTCGGGCTTCTCCTCGCCCTCGACGACCTCGAGCGGCAGCAGCCGAACGGCGGTCGGCTCCTGGGTGAGCATCGACTTGAAGCGCGTGTAGACCACGTGCACCTCGTCGACGCCGCGCCCGCCCTTGTCGTCCTCGCCCGGCTCCTCGTCGCTGTCGCGCAGGAACGCGGAGATCAGCGTCTCCCCCACCTCACGCGCGATGTCGTAGGTGGGCTGGTCGGAGGACCCGGTCCACGTCTTGACCACGGGGCGGTCGCGGAACTTGTAGTAGCCCTCGCCCTTGCGGCCGCAGATGTAGGTCTCGATCTCCTTGCCCTCCTCGCGGAGCTTCTCCGCAAGGCGCTCGGCCTCCTTGAGCACGCTCGAGGAGTACGCCCCGGCGAGACCCCGGTCGCTGGTCACGATGAGCACGGCGGCCCGCTTGGGGTCCTCCGGCTCCGTGGTCAGCGGGTGCTCGACGTTGGAGAAGGTCGCGACAGCGGAGACGGCACGGGTCAGCTCACGGGCGTACGGCGAAGCCGCCTGTGCCCGCTGCTGCGCCTTGATGATCCGGGACGCAGCGATGAGCTCCATGGCGCGCGTGATCTTCTTCATCGACTCGGTCGACTTGATCCGCGCGCGGTACTCACGCAGCGACAGTGCCATGTGGGGTCACCCTCGCTTCTGCTTGACGATCTGCTCCTGCTCGACGTCCTCGTCCTCGAGCGCCTCGGCCTTGGCCTCGGTGCCGGGCTTGATCGAGTTGCCCTCGGAGGTCTCGAACTGGTCGAGGAAGTCGTCGTAGGCGCTCGCGACGCCGTCCTCGTCCTCGAACTTCTGGCTCTCGCGGATGCCGTCCAGGATGCCCTCGTGCGAGCGGTGCAGGAAGTCGATGAACTCCTGCTCGAAGCGGAGCACGTCCTCGGTCGGGACCCGGTCCAGGCGTCCCGACGTACCGAGCCACAGCGAGACCGTCATGTTCTCGAGCGGGTACGGCGAGTACTGCGGCTGCTTGAGCAGGGCCATCAGGCGCTGCCCGCGGTCCAGCTGCTGGCGCGAGGCGGCGTCGAGGTCGGAGGCGAACATCGCGAACGCCTCCATGGCGCGGAACTGCGCCAGGTCGACCTTGAGCGAACCGGTGACCGACTTCATCGCCTTGGTCATCGCGGCGCCACCCACACGGGAGACGGACACACCGACGTCGATGGCCGGGCGCTGGTTGGCCGCGAACAGGTCGGACTGAAGGAAGATCTGACCGTCGGTGATGGAGATGACGTTGGTCGGGATGAACGCCGAGACGTCGTTGGCCTTGGTCTCCACGATCGGCAGACCGGTCATCGAGCCGTGGCCCAGGTCGTCGGAGAGCTTCGCGCAACGCTCGAGCAGCCGGCTGTGCAGGTAGAACACGTCACCGGGGAACGCCTCGCGGCCCGGCGGGCGGCGCAGCAGCAGCGAGACGGCGCGGTAGGCGTCGGCCTGCTTGCTCAGGTCGTCGAAGACGATCAGGACGTGCTTGCCGTCGTACATCCAGTGCTGGCCGATGGCCGAGCCGGTGTACGGCGCGAGGTACTTGAACCCGGCGCTGTCGGAGGCCGGTGCGGCGACGATGGTGGTGTACTCCAGCGCGCCGGACTCCTCGAGGGCGCCACGCACGGAGGCGATGGTCGAGCCCTTCTGGCCGATCGCGACGTAGATGCAGCGCACCTGCTTGTCCGGGTCACCGGAGTCCCAGTTCTGCTTCTGGTTGATGATCGTGTCGATCGCGATCGTCGTCTTGCCGGTCGAGCGGTCGCCGATGATCAGCTGGCGCTGGCCGCGGCCGATCGGGGTGAGCGCGTCGATCGCCTTGATGCCGGTGGCGAGGGGCTCGTGGACCGACTTGCGGGCCATCACGCCGGGGGCCTGGAGCTCGAGCGCACGACGGGTGTCGCTCTCGATGTCGCCCAGGCCGTCGATCGGGATGCCGAGCGGGTCGACGACGCGGCCCATGAACCCGTCACCGACGGGGACCGAGAGGATCTCGCCGGTACGGCGCACCTTCTGGCCCTCCTCGATGCCGGAGAAGTCACCGAGGACGACGACACCGATCTCGCGGGTGTCGAGGTTCAGGGCGATGCCGAGCGTGCCGTCCTCGAACTCGAGGAGCTCGTTGGCCATCGCCGACGGCAGACCGGACACGCGGGCGATGCCGTCGCCGGCCTCCGCGACGGTGCCGACCTCTTCCTTGCTGGATGCCTCCGGCTGGTAATCGGACACGAAGCGCTGCAGCGCGTCCCGGATCTCCTCCGGACGGATCGAAAGCTCCGTCATTTCCTTGTCCCTACTCTCTGGTGCGTCAAAGCGGTGATCTGAAGTTCTGCGGTGGTGCTGGTCAACCGGTGGCTCAGCCCGCAAGCCTGCGGCGAGCGTCGTCGAGCCTGCCAGAGACGGTGCCGTCGATGACATCGTCACCGATCTCGACGCGCATGCCACCCATGATGCCCGGGTCGACCACGACGTTGAGGTGCACGGTGCGGCCGTACTGGTTGCTCAGGGCGGCTGCGAGGCGCTGGTACTCCGCCTCGGTCATCTCCTGGGCCACGCGGACCTCGGCGACGCGCTGGCCGTGAGCCTCGGCCGCGATCTTCTGGTAGTCCTCGATGGCGACGGTCACGCTGCGGTGACTGCCCGACAACGCCTGCTCCGCGAGGCGCAGCGTGGCGTCGAGGGTCTTGCCGCCGAGGATGTTGCGCAGCAGCGTCCGCTTGTCCTCGACCGAGCGGGCCGGGTCCGAGAGGGCGGTACGCAGGTCGGCCTGCTCGTTGATCAGGTTCAGGACGGAGAACAGCTCGTCGGAGAGCCGGCCGTCGTCGTCCCCGGCCGACTTCACGACCGCGATCACACCGAGGTGGTCGAAGGCGTCGGCGAGGTCGCGGGGCCGGGCCCAGCGACGCTCCACCGCGTCCGCGACCATGTCGAGCGCTGCTCCGGACACCTTGCCGTCGAGGATCTGGCGAACCAGTCCCGACTTCGCGGACTTGTCCGTCGCGGCGTCGGTGAGCACCCGGCGCAGGCCCGGCTCGGCGCGCAGCATCGTGCTGATGCCGAACAGGTCCTCACCGAGCTGCGCGGCGTCGGACTCGCCGACGCCCTCGAGCCGGTCGCCCAGGGCGACCAGCGCGTCGGCCGACGGGCCCCGCAGGTCGGAGGAGTTCGCCATCAGCTGGCTCCGGTGGCGCTCGAGCCGGCGTCGCTCGCCTCGTTGTGCAGCTCGAGGTCCGCGAGGAACCGGTCGACCACGCGTCCGGCACGCTCGTCGTCCTCGAGGCTCTCCCCGACGATGCGACCTGCCAGTGACGTGGCCAGGGTGCCGACCTCGGCCCGCAGCGAGGCGATCGCCTGCTGGCGCTCCGACTCGATCTGGGACTTGCCGTTCTCCACGATGCGCGAGGACTCCTCTTGAGCCTGCTCACGCATCTCGGAGACGATCCGCGCACCCTGCTCGCGCGCCTCCTCGCGGATCCGCGAGGCCTCGTGACGGGCGTCGGAGAGCCGCTGCTCGAGCTCGGCGAGCTTGGCGTCGGCCTCGGCCTGCTTGGTCTCGGCGGCCTTGATCCCGCCCTCGATGGCAGACGTGCGCTCGGCGAACGTCTTCTCGAAGTTGGGCAGCACGTACTTCTTTGCGAGGAAGTAGAGGATGCCGAACACCACGATCGACAAGACGATCTCGATCGGGTGCGGGATCAGCGGGTTCAGCTCTCCCGCCAGCGGGGTCACATACATGTGCTCGGTCCTTCGTCAGGGGTCTTCGGTCAGAGCACGAACGCGAGGGCGATACCGATGATCGCGAGCGCCTCGGCAAGCGCGAAGCCCAGGAACGCGATCGTCTGGAGACGACCCTGTGCCTCAGGCTGGCGGGCGACGCCGTTGATGTAGGCGGCGAAGATCAGACCGACGCCGATACCTGGGCCGATGGCGGCCAGGCCGTAGCCGATCATGTTGAGGTTTCCGCCCTCGATAGCCATAGGAAGCACGGCTAGTTCCTTTCGATTGGTTCAACTGGTTCGTGGTATTCGGTTGTGTGCTGCGACTCCCGGCGTGGGCCGGGAAGTGTGGGGCCCGAAGGCTGGCTCAGTGCTCCTCGGCGATGGCGCCGGAGATGTAGAGCGCACTGAGCAGGGTGAACACGTAGGCCTGGAGCGCCTGGACCAGCAGCTCGAGGAACGCGATCGCGATGAACATCAGCCAGGCCACGATGCCGACCGGCTTGACGAGGCCCTCGCCGTGGATCAGCAGGTACTCACCACCGAGGGCGAAGAGGATCAGCAGGATGTGGCCGGCCAGCATGTTGGCGAAGAGTCGCAGCGCCAGCGTGAGCGGGCGGACCAGGATGTTGGAGAAGAACTCCAGCGGGATCAGCAGCGCCAGCATCGGCCCCGTGACTCCGGGCGGCACGGTCTGGTGCTTGAGGTAGGCGAAGACGCCGCCCTGCGCCTTGATGCCGGCGATGTTGTAGACCAGCCAGCTGATCAGCACCAGTCCGTAGACCAGGCCGGCGCGCGAGAACGTGGGGAACTGGATGAACGGGATCGTCGCGAACAGGTTGTTCACCAGCACGAAGAAGAACAGCGCGAACAGGAACGGCACGAACCGCATGAAGTCTTTGCTGCCGATGATGTCGCGGCCGAGCGAGTTGCGCACGAAGCCGTAGCCGAGCTCGCCGACGTACTGCATCTTCCCGGGGACCATGGCGCGCTTCGCACCGGCGGCCCGGAAGAACACCACGATCAGCACGACGCTCAGGACGAGCATCAGCATCGGCTTGGTGACGCCGAGGTACATCTCCTGACCGAGGAACGTGAACGTGTGGTCGGGCCCGACGGGGGGCAGGTTGAAGTCGCCCGGACCAGGCGGGGTGAAGCCCTCGCTCGGGGCGAGGAGCAACGGGGTGAGGCTCACTGCAACTCCTGTGTCGTGACGGTCTTCGTCGAAGCTTGTGTCTTGGTCGGGTCGGGCTCGATGTTGAACCGCCGCCAGGTCATGAAGATCCCGAGGCAGGCACCCAGCAGGATCCCGACGGCCACCAGGAACGAGGTCCCGAGCCACCGGTCTGCCAGCCAGCCGAGGATTCCGTAGAACCCCACTCCGGCCACCAGATAGCTGAAGGCCACCCAGGGGTCGCCCGTTCGGAATTCCTTGCGCCCCGGATCTTGGTGAGCCATTGCGGTGGGAGCGTAGCAGTCGCGACTGGTCACGGGGCACCCACCTCTCGCCGCTCGGGCAGCGACTCCGGGAGCTCGACGTCGTACGCCGGGACGCGTGCCCTGGCCGAGGCAGCGAGCTGCGCGACCTGCCACGTCACGGTGGCCACGATGACTCCCGTGGCCAGCCAGCCGGCAGCAAGGGTGGTGCCCAGGGCACCGGAGGACTTGAGCACCGCGAACACGGCGGCGACCAGCGCCACCTGGAGCGCGTAGGTCGTCATCGCGACCACCAGCGCGGTCTGGGGCGCCATCCGGGTCGCGGTCTCCACCACGAGCGAGCCGGCCATGAACAGGCACAGTGCGATCGAGCCGCCCACCAGGGCACCCATCGCTCCCGGGGAGCCCGCGGAGATGCCGCCGAGCACGGTGACCACGGCCCCCGCGACCAGGACGCACAGCCCCGCGACCACGAGGACCTGGGGGGTCCCTCGTCGCAGCAGCCCCGTGGCGGGGCGGGCGGTCGTCGTCATTGGCGGCCTCATCGTCGTCGTCTGGTGACCCTAACCTCGCTCGGAGGCGTTGTCATCGGGCGGGTGGCGGTGCTTGTGAAAATTAGCACAAAGTCTGGTACATCAGGAAATCGACGCCGGTCCCGGGCGCTGGACGCGCGGCAGGATGAAGGTGAGAGCCACGGTGGCGAACGTGACCGCGGCCAGCAGCGCCCACGTCAGGGCCCCGGAGTACAGGCTGACCAGCACTCCCCCGAAGGCGATCAGGCCGGCCCACAGGTACATGATCAGCACCGCTCGGCGCTGGCTGTGGCCGATCTCCAGGAGCCGGTGGTGCAGGTGCTCCTTGTCGGGCTGGTAGAACGCCTGCCCCCGGCGGGTACGACGCACCACCGCCAGCACCAGGTCGGCCAGCGGGACGATCAGGATCGAGATCGGGAGCAGGATCGGCAGCAGCATCACGAACCAGCCGTCGCCGCCGCCCTGCTCGACCGAGACGCTGGCGAACTGGCCGGTGAGGGTGAGCGCAGACCCCGAGAGCACCAGGCCCAGCAGCATCGAGCCGGAGTCGCCCATGAAGATCCGGGCGGGGAAGAAGTTGTGCGGCAGGAAGCCCGCGCAGGCCCCGCCCATCGCGGCGCACAGCATCGCGGCGGTGATCGCCAGGGTCTCCCCGTTGGCATCGGCGAGCTTGTAGGAGAACAGGAAGAACGCGATCGCGCCGATCAGCACCACTCCCCCGGCGAGCCCGTCCAGGCCGTCGACGAAGTTCACCGCGTTCACCGTGCTGACCACGAGCAGCATCGTCAGCAGCACGCCCTGGGTGGGGTCGAGCACGAACTGGCCGACACCGGGGAGGTTCAGGGAGTACATCTGCACGTCGTTGAGCACCATGAAGCCCGCGGCGAGCAGCTGGCCGCCGAGCTTGGTGAGGGCGTCCAGCTCGATCAGGTCGTCGATGACACCCACGGCGCAGATGATCGCTCCGGCGATCAGCACGATGCCGGAGTCGTGGAAGACCGTCGGCTGGGAGGTGCTCAGGAACGGGAGGTGCCGGGCGACCAGCAGCCCGGCGCCGAGACCCCCGAGCATGGCGACCCCGCCGAAGTAGGGGATCGGCGTCGCGTGCACGTCCCGGTCGCGCACCCGCGCCACGGCGCCGGACCTGACCGCCAGCTCGCGGGCGAAGACGCAGAGCAGATAGCTGACCACGCCGGCCACGAGGAAGACGAGGAGGTACTCACGCACGGCCCGGGCCAGCCTCCGGCTCCGGTCCGCCCAGCTCCAGCAGGGTGCCCAGCTCCTGGAGGACCGGTGCCAGCTCGGCGGCAGTGATCGCGCCCTCGCGCAGGATCCTGGGTGCCGTCCCGGTGCAGTCGACGATGGTCGACCCCACGGTCCCGGCGCTGGTGCCGCCGTCCAGGATCACCTCCACGGACTCCCCCAGCATCGCCTCGGCCTCGTCGGCGTCGAGCGCCGCCGGCTGGCCGGTCACGTTGGCCGAGGAGACCGCCAGCGGTCCGGTGCGGGCGAGCAGCTCGAGGGCCGCCGGGTCGTCGGGCATCCGTACGGCGACGGTCCCCCGCGCCTCACCGAGGTCCCACCTCAGCGACGGCTGCTGACGGCACACGATCGTGAGCGGGCCCGGCCAGTAGCGCTCGATCAGGCCGGTGGCCCACCCGGGCAGCTCGGTGGTGAGCGCCTCCAGGGTGGTCGTGGCGGAGATCAGCACCGGCGGCGGCATGTCGCGTCCTCGGCCCTTGGCGTCGAGGAGGCGTTGCACACCCTCGGCGTCGAAGGCGTCGACGCCGACGCCGTAGACGGTGTCGGTCGGCAGGACCACCAGCAGGCCCCGGCGTACGGCGGCCACAGCCGCGGCCAGCCCGGTCTCCCGCTCTTCTGGGTCAGCGAGGTCGTAGCGCGTGCTCACTGCACCCTCCTCGTCACCGTGTCCACGGGGTCATCGTGCCAGCCGAGCCGTGACGTAGCGCGCACGACCTGCCAGGTCGCGGTGGTCGCGGACCTCGGTCCAGCAGCCGCCGTCGAGGAACACGCCGGCTGCGGACTCGCCCTGCACGTCCGCGTGCTCGGCCCCCACCCAGCCACCCGGGCGCAGGAGCCGCCGGGCCGTCGCTTCGAGGACGCGCATGGCGTCGAGCCCGTCGTCGCCCGACCACAGCGCCAGTGCGGGGTCGTGGTCGCGGGCCTCCGGGGCCACGCTCGACCAGGCCTCGAGGGGGATGTAGGGAGGGTTGCAGGCCACCACGTCCACGGTCCCGTCGAGGTCGGCGAACGCCTCGGACATGTCCCCGAGCCGCAGGTCGACGCCGGTCGAGGCGAGGTTCCGCATCGCCCATGCGTGCGCACCGGGGTCGAGCTCGACGGCGTGGACCTGTGCCTTGGGCAGCTCGTCGTGGATGCTCAGGGCGATCGCCCCGGAGCCGCAGCACAGGTCGACCACGACGGGCTCCTCGCCGGCCTCGCGAGCCCGGTCGATGGCCCAGCCGGCGAGCAGCTCGGTCTCCGGGCGCGGGACGAAGACCCCTGGACCGACCTGGAGCTCGACGTGACGGAACGCGGCCGTCCCGGTGAGGTGCTGCAGCGGCTCCCGGTCGGCGCGACGGGCGAGCAGCTCCTCGAAGCTCGCCTGGTCCTCGGGGGCGACCGAGTCAAGCAGCGCCAGCCGGCTCCGGGTGGTGCCCAGGACGTGCGCGAGCAGCTCGGCGGCGTCGTGCTCGGGACTGGCGACCCCGGCCTCGGCGAGCCGGCGCGAGGCCTCGCGCAGCAGGTCGCGGGGCCGGCAGGTCGGTGCGCTCACTCGCCCAGGGCCTCGAGCCGGGAGGCCATGTCGGCATCCACGCAGGACCCGATCACCGCCTCCAGGTCACCGTCGAGGACGCGGTCGAGGTCGTAGGACTTGTAACCGGTGCGGTGGTCGGAGATCCGGTTCTCCGCGTAGTTGTAGGTGCGGATCCGCTCTGAGCGGTCCACGGTGCGCACCTGGGAGCGGCGGGCGTCGCTGGCCTCGGCGTTGGCCTCCTCCTCGGCGACGGCCAGGATCCGGGCCCGCAGGATGCGCATCGCCTGCTCACGGTTCTGCAGCTGGGACTTCTCGTTCTGGCAGCTGGCGACGATCCCGGTCGGCACGTGCGTGATCCGGACGGCGGAGTCGGTGGTGTTCACGCTCTGCCCGCCCGGCCCGCTGGAGCGGTAGACGTCGATGCGCAGGTCCTTGTCGTCGATCTGCACCTCGACCTGCTCGGCCTCCGGCATCACGAGGACCCCGGCTGCACTGGTGTGCACGCGTCCCTGACTCTCGGTCACCGGCACCCGCTGGACCCGGTGCACCCCGCCCTCGAACTTCAGCAGGGCGTACGGCGCCTCCCCCGGCTCGGGGGTGCCCTTGGCCTTGACGGCGACCGTCACGGACTTGTAGCCGCCGAGGTCGGACTCGGTGGCGTCCAGGATCTCGGTCGACCACCCATGGCGCTCGGCGTAGCGGCTGTACATCCGCAGCAGGTCGCCGGCGAACAGAGCGGACTCCTCGCCGCCCTCCCCGGACTTGATCTCGAGCAGGACGTCCTTGCCGTCGGAGGGCTCGCGCGGGATCAACAGGTGGCGCAGCCGCTCCTCGGCCCGGACCCGCGCCACGGCGAGCTCCTCGGCCTCCGCGGCGAACTCGGGGTCCCCGGCCAGCTCACGGGCCGCCTCGAGGTCCTCACCGAGCTGGATCCAGTCGGCGTGGGCACGCAGCACCGCGCTGAGCTCGGCGTACCGCTGACCGAGCCGTCGCGCGAGCGACTGGTCGGAGTGGACCGCGGGATCACCCAGCTTCAGCTCCAGCTCGGCATGCTCTGCTGCGAGCTGCGAGACGGCTTCGAACATCGTGGCGCTCCTGCGGTGGTGACCGTTTCACTGGGGATCCAGTGAAGATTCCGCTGCCCTGCGTGGGGACACAGGGAAGTGGTGGTCCCACCGGCGACCGGCGGGACCACCAACCCGGAGAGCTACTTCTTCTCGGCAGGAGCCTTCTTGGCGTAGCGAGCCTCGAAGCGGGCGACGCGGCCGCCGGTGTCGAGGATCTTCTGCTTGCCGGTGTAGAAGGGGTGGCAGTTGGAGCACACCTCGGAGCGGATGGAGCCGCTGGTGGAGGTGCTGCGAGTCGTGAACTTGTTGCCGCAGGTGCAGGTGACCTCGGTCGTCACGTACTCGGGGTGGATGTCCTTCTTCATGGGTTTCCTCTCGGGGTTACAGCCGCCGGGTCGCCCTCGAGATGAGGTGCGTGAACCGCCAGCCAGCGTCCAAGTGTGCCACCGAGAGCCCTCGATGGGCCAATCGGGCGACACCCCCCTCAACACGCGGGCACGCCGAGGTGTTCCCGTGCTCACGGGAACGTGGGAGTCGGGTCGCTCAGCGGGTGCGGGCGAGCACTGCGGAGACCCGCGATGCGAGCTCGCGGGGGCTGAACGGCTTGACGATGTAGTCGTCGGCGCCGGCCTCGAAGCCCTGCTCGATGTCGGACTCCTGGGCCCGGGCCGTCAGCATGATGATCGGCAGCCCCTCCATGTTGGGGTCCTGCCGCAGGGCGCGGGCGGCGTCGAGGCCGCTGACGCCCGGCATCATCACATCCAGGATCACCAGATCAGGCTTCTGCGCAGTGCACGCCTCGACGGCAGCGGCGCCGTCACCGACCGGGACGACCTCGTGCCCGCCATGACGCAGCTTGAACACGACAAGTTCGCGGATGTCCGCGTCGTCGTCCGCAATCACGATCCGAGCCATTTTGTTCCCCTCGATGTGTCAACCAGACCGGCAAGAGCATATCCACACCCGTGGCCATGCGCGGGCATATGTCCGACTCAGTCGCCCTGGCCGCCTGCTGTCGGCGTGGTCTTCTGCACCTGCATCAGGAACTCGAGGTTGTTCTGGGTCTTCTTGAGCCGCTCGAGCAGGAGCTCGAGTGCCTGCTGGCCGTCGAGACCGGAGAGCACGCGGCGCAGCTTCCAGACGATGGCCAGCTCCTCCTTGCTCATCAGGAGCTCCTCGCGGCGGGTGCCGGACTGGACGGCGTCGATGGCCGGGAAGATCCGCTTGTCGGCGAAGTCGCGACGCAGCCGGATCTCCATGTTGCCGGTGCCCTTGAACTCCTCGAAGATCACCTCGTCCATCTTCGAGCCGCTCTCGATCAGGGCGGTGGCCAGGATGGTCAGCGATCCGCCGTCCTCGATGTTGCGCGCGGCGCCGAAGAAGCGCTTGGGCGGGTACAGCGCCGCCGAGTCCACGCCGCCGGAGAGGATCCGGCCGCTCGCCGGGGCGGCGAGGTTGTAGGCGCGACCCAGGCGGGTGATGCCGTCCAGCAGCACCACGACGTCATGACCGAGCTCGACGAGGCGCTTGGCACGCTCGATGGCCAACTCGGCCACGATCGTGTGGTCGCTGGCGGGGCGGTCGAACGTCGAGCTGACCACCTCACCCTTGACCGAGCGCTCGAAGTCGGTGACCTCCTCGGGGCGCTCGTCGACGAGCACGACCATCAGGTGGCACTCGGGGTTGTTGGTCGTGATCGAGTTGGCGATCGACTGCATGATCATCGTCTTGCCCGCCTTGGACGGGGAGACGATGAGGCCGCGCTGGCCCTTGCCGATCGGCGCGGCGATGTCGATCACGCGGCCGATCAGGTTCGTCGAGGTGGTCTCGAGCCGCAGCCGCTCGGAGGGGTAGAGCGGCGTGAGCTTGCTGAACTCGACGCGGTGCTTGGCCTCCTCGGGGTCGGCCCCGTTGACGCTGTCCAGCTTCACCAGGGGGTTGTACTTCTCCTTGCGGTCCCCCTCGCGCGGCTGCCGCACCTGTCCGGTGACCGCGTCGCCTCGGCGCAGGCCGAACTTGCGCACCATCGACATCGAGACGTAGACGTCGTCGCTGCCGGGGAGGTAGCCGCTGGTACGCACGAAGGCGTAGTTGTCCATCAGGTCCAGGATGCCGGCGCACGGAGCCAGGACGTCGTCCTCGAGCACCTGCATGTCGGGCTCGTGCCGGTTGCCGCGCGGCCCGCTCGGGGCCGGGTTGCCACCGGCCGGCTGGCGGTCGTTGCGGTCGCGACCGCGACGACGGCGGTTGCGGCGGCTCCCGTCGCCCTCGTCGTCGTTGCGGTTCGCGGGGCCCTGGTTGCGGTTGCCCGCCGCCTGGTTCCGGTCGTTGCCGCGGTCGTCATTGGCCCGGTCGTTGTTCCGGTCGTTGTTCGCCCGGTCGTTGTTGGCCCGGTCGTTGTTCCGGTCGTTGTTCGCCCGGTCGTTGTTCGCCCGGTCGTTGTTCGTCCGGTCGTTGCCGCGCTCGTTGTTGCCGCGGTCGTTGTTCCGGTCGTTGTTGCCCCGGTCGCTGCGGTCGTTGTTCGCCCGGTCGTTGTTCGCCCGGTCGTTGTTCGTCCGGTCGTTGTTCGTCCGGTCGTTGTTCGCCCGGTCGTTGCCGCGCTCGTTGCGGTCGTTGTTCGCCCGGTCGTTGTTCGCCCGGTCGTTGCCGCGCTCGTTGCGGTCGTTGTTCGCCCGGTCGTTGCGGCCGTTGCGCTGCTCGCCCTGGTCGGACTCGGGCTGACGCTCGACGACAGCCCGGTTCGAGCCCTGGTTCGACTCCTGCTTCGACTGCTGGGCGTCGCCCTGACGGTCCCGCGCCGGGGCCTCGCTCGCCTGGGGAGCGTCGGTCGCCGGGGAGGTCGCCGAGGAGGTCTCCGGGGTGGTCTCCGTGGTGGCGCCGCCGTTCTCGCGCCGGCTCCTGCTGGTGCGCCGCGGCTTCGAGGGCCCGGCCTCCTGCGCTTCGCCCCGGTCGCCGCTCTGCCCGTTCGGCTGGCCGCCGGCCTGGCCGTTGGTCTGACCACCGCTCTGGCCGTTGGCCTGGCCGCTCTGGCCACCACCGCTCTGGCCACCACCACTGTGGCCACCACCGCTCTGGGCAGCCTTGATCGCCTCGATCAGCGCTCCCTTGCGCAGTCCGGTCGACTTGATGCCGAGGCCGCCGGCGAGCTGCTTGAGCTCGGGCAGCAGCATCGAGTTCAGGCCGCCACCCTTGCGGGCGCCGGACGCCGACGTCCCAGCAGCGGGAGCCCCCGTCGTGGGAGCAGTGTCGGTGGTTTCCGTCATGCGGGGGTCCTTCCCCTCGTCGGCTGTGCGGCGAGAGCCGCCAACCGAGCTGTTGCGGTGGTGACCGATACCGGCTGGGGGACTCCGGACACGCGCGTGTCGGGTTCCAGGAGGTGGTGATCGGCTGGGACGCGTCGCCAATTGTCGCTTCGGCGCTTCTCGCCGGAGGCTTGGACGTGACGCCTCGTCACATTAGCACGGTGGCACCGGGTCCACCGACGCGTTGCCGCAGCGTCCGCCATCCGGCCGGAGCGAGCTCCTCGACGGCCTCGGCGGCGCCGGTCACGAACGCCAGCACGGTGGGTCCTGCGCCCGAGACCACCGCCGGTATCCCGTGCTCCCTGAGGCGCGTCACGAGCGCGAGCGTGCCGGGCATCGCTGGTTCGCGTTGCTGCTGGTGCAGGAAGTCCTCGGTGGCTCGCAGGAGGTGCTCGGGGTGCCCGGCGAGCGCCGAGACCAGCAACGCCGCCCTGCCCGCGTTGGCCGCCGCGTCCGCGTGCGGAACGCTCTCCGGCAGCAGGCCCCGCGCCACCTCGGTGCGTACGCCGCCGGCGGGGACGAGCACCACGGCGGAGATGGCCGGGTCGATCGGGGAGCGCTGGGCCCACACCGTCTCGCCCTCCTGGCCGCTGATCACGAACCCGCCCAGCAGGGCGGGCGCGACGTTGTCGGGATGGCCCTCGATGCGCGTGGCCAGGCACAGCGCCGCCTCGTCGTCGAGCAGCGCCGCTCCCCCGTCGACCAGCGCGCGGGCCAGGACGATGCCGCCGACGATGGCGGCCGAGGAGGAGCCCAGCCCGCGACTGTGCGGGATCCGGTTGACGCAGGTCAGGCGCAGCCCCGGGGGGTTGAGCCCCAGCGCCAGGAAACCGGCCCGCATGGCGCGGACCACCAGGTGGCTCTCGTCGAGGAGGACCTCGCCGCCGCCCTCGCCCTCGACGTGGACCTCCAGGCCGTCGTCGATGACCTCGCCTTCGAGCGTGTCCACCAGCTCGAGGGCGAGGCCGAGGCAGTCGAAGCCGGGACCTAGGTTGGCGCTGGTCGCGGGCACCTCGACCACGACGGGGCCGGGCAGGAACCGTCCCCCGGGGCCCGTCATCACGCCACGACCATCAGACGAGGTTCGCGGCGCGCGCTGCTGCGTCGACCTCGGCGTCGCACACGGTGTCGACGAGGTCGGTGAAGCTCGACAGGGCGGTGTCGATGTCCTTGAGCCCGTGACCGGTCACCGTGACCACCACTCGCTGCCCGGCGTACCTGACGCCCTCGGCAGCCTCGAGCAGGAGCCCCGCGACGCCCGCGGCGGAGGCAGGCTCCACGAAGACGCCGTCGCGGCAGGCGAGCTCGCGCTGGGCCGCCAGGATCTCGGTGTCGCTGACCTGGCGGAACTTGCCGCCCGACTTGTCGGCTGCCTCGACCGCAAGATCCCAGGAGGCGGGGTTGCCGATCCGGATCGCCGAGGCGACGGTCTCGGGGTCGGGCACGGGGGCGCCGAGCACCAGCGGCGCCGCGCCGGCGGCCTGCCAGCCCCGCATCACCGGGAGCCTGGTCGACTCACCGGCCTGGCGCGACTCGCGGTAGCCGAGCCAGTACGCCGAGATGTTCCCGGCGTTGCCGGTCGGGAGCACGTGCACGTCGGGGGCGTCCCCGAGGAAGTCCACGATCTCGAAGGCCCCGGTCTTCTGGCCCTGCAGCCGCATCGGGTTGACCGAGTTGACCAGGGCGACCGGGTAGTGCTCGGCCAGCTCGCGGGAGATCCGCAGGCAGTCGTCGAAGTTGCCGCGGACCATGATCACCTGGGCGCCGTGCAGGATCGCCTGGGCCAGCTTCCCGGCGGAGATCTTGCCCTGCGGGACCAGCACGAGCGGCTTCACGCCGGCGCGCGCGGCGTAGGCGGCCATCGAGGCGGAGGTGTTCCCCGTCGAGGCGCACACCACGGCCTCGGCCCCCTGGCCGACCGCGACCGAGAGGGCGACGGTCATCCCGCGGTCCTTGAACGAGCCGGTCGGGTTGTCGCCCTCGACCTTGAGCCACACCTCGGCGTCGGTGATGCGGCTCAGCCAGGGCGAGTGGACCATCGGGGTGCCGCCCTCACGCAGGGTGATCGTCGGGGTGCCCTCGGGGATGTCGAGGCGGTCGCGGTACTCCTCGATCACCCCGAGCCACTGCCGCGAGGCAGGGTTGGGTGCACGCACTCCGCTGGGCTGGCTCATTCCTGGGCTCACTTCCGGGTTCATTTCCGGGCTCACTCCTGGTCCCCCTCGACCCGCATCACCGATGACACGTCGCGCACGCTGGCCATGCCCCGCAGGGTCTCCACGGTCGCCGACAGGTCGGCGTCGCTCGCGCGGTGCGAGACCACGACGAGCTGGGCGTCGTCGCCGCGGCCCTCCTGGCGGACGGTCTGGATGGAGACGTCGTGCTCCGCGAACGCGTGCGCGACCCCGGCGAGCACCCCCGCCTTGTCGTCGACGTCGATCTGCACGTGGTAGCGGGTCTGGGTCTCCCCCATGGGCAGCACCGGCAGGTCCGCGTAGGACGACTCACCGGCCCCACGCACGTCGGCCACCCGGTTGCGGGCGACCGTGACCAGGTCGCCCATCACGGCGCTCGCGGTCGGGGCGCCTCCGGCACCGGGCCCGTAGAACATCAGCTGGCCGGCCGCGGCGCTCTCCACGAACACGGCGTTGAACGCCTCGCGCACGCTGGCGAGCGGGTGAGTCCTGGGCAGCATCGCGGGGTGCACCCGGGCCGACACGGCGGGGCCGTCCGGCCCCTCCTCGAGGGCGACGATCGCCAGCAGCTTGACCACGCACCCCATCTCCTTGGCCGAGGCCACGTCGCTGGCGGTGACCTCCGCGATGCCCTCACGGTGCACGTCGGCGGCCGTCACCCGGGTGTGGAACGCGAGACTCGCCAGGATCGCGGCCTTGGCGGCGGCGTCGAAGCCCTCGACGTCGGCGGTCGGGTCGGCCTCGGCGTAGCCGAGGTCCTGGGCCTCCTGGAGGGCCTCGTCGAAGCCGGCTCCGGAGGTGTCCATCCGGTCCAGGATGAAGTTGGTGGTGCCGTTGACGATGCCGAGGACGCGGGTGACCTGGTCGCCGGCGAGCGACTCGCGCAGCGGCCGCACGATCGGGATCGCGCCGGCCACGGCGGCCTCGTAGTACAGGTCGCGACCGGCCTTCTCGGCCGCGGCGAACATCGTGGTGCCGTCCTCGGCGAGCAGGGCCTTGTTGGCCGACACGACGCTGGCACCGTTCGCCAGCGCGGAGAGGATCAGCGTGCGGGCGGGCTCGATCCCGCCGATGACCTCCACCACGACGTCGATGTCGCCGCGGGAGACGAGTCCCTCCGCGTCGGTGGTGAACAGCTCCTCGGGGAGGTCGACTCCGCGCGCCAGCCCGAGGCGGCGTACGGCGATGCCGACGAGCTCGACCGGGGCGCCGACGCGTGCCTCCAGGTCGCGTGACTGCTCCTGGAGCAGCCTCGCCACCTGGGAACCCACGACGCCGCAGCCGAGCAGGGCAACGCGAACTGGTTTCAAGGAGTGCTGGCTCATCGCGACACATCCTCCCACCTGTGTCCGGGGACCGGTGAGGCCCATCCACCTGCCACTGCCGGGGCGTTCACCCGAGGTCCGTGGCGAGCAGGTCGTCCAGCGTCTCCCGGCGTACGACGACCCGCGACTCCCCGTCGCGAACCGCCACCACCGGGGGGCGCAGGGCGTGGTTGTAGTTGCTCGCCATCGACCGGCAGTAGGCCCCGGTGCCGGGCACCGCGACCAGGTCTCCGGGAGCGACGTCACCGGGCAGGAACTCGTCCTTGACGACGATGTCGCCCGCCTCGCAGTGCTTGCCGACCACCCGGGTCAGCAGGGCAGGCGCGTCCGAGTCGCGGTTGGCGAGGGTGCAGGAGTAGTCCGCGTCGTAGAGCGCGGTGCGGATGTTGTCGCTCATCCCCCCGTCCACCGAGACGTAGGTGCGCACCGCGCCACCGTCGAGCTGCACCGCCTTGACCGTGCCGACCTCGTAGACCGTGCACATCGCGGGACCGGCGATCGCTCGCCCGGGCTCGATGGAGAGGCGCGGGGCGGACAGGCCCAGGGCATTGCACTCGTCGCGCACGATCTTGGTCATCTCCACGGCCAGCTGCGCGGGGTCCGAGGGGTCGTCCTGGGTGGTGTAGGCGATCCCGAAGCCTCCGCCGAGGTCGAGCTCGGGGAGCTCGACGCCGATCTCGCTGGAGATCTGCGACTGCAGGGCGAGCACCCGGCGTGCGGCGACCTCGAACCCGGAGGAGTCGAAGATCTGCGAGCCGATGTGGGAGTGCAGCCCGAGCAGCTCGATCCCGGGCGCCTCCTGGAGCTGGCGTACGGCGTCCAGCGCGTCGCCGCTGCTGATCGAGAACCCGAACTTCTGGTCCTCGTGGGCGGTGGCGATGTACTCGTGGGTGTGCGCCTCGACCCCTGCGGTGACGCGGACCATCACGCGTGCGGTGATCCCGGTCTCCTGGGTCAGCTCGACCAGCCGGCGGATCTCGTGGAACGAGTCCACGACGATGCGGCCCACCCCGAGCTCGAGCGCGCGCCGCAGCTCGGCGACGGTCTTGTTGTTGCCGTGCAGACCGACCCGCTCCATCGGGAACCCGGCGCGCTCCGCGACCGCCAGCTCGCCACCGGAGCAGACGTCGAGGCTCAGCCCCTCCTCGGCGATCCAGCGGGCGACGGTCGTGCACAGGAACGCCTTGCCTGCGTAGTAGACGTCGCAGCCGGCGAAGCCGTCACGGAAGGCCCGCGCCCGCGCTCGGAAGTCCTCCTCGTCCAGGACGTACGCCGGCGACCCGTGCTCGGCCACCAGGTCGGTCAGCCTGACGCCGCCGATCTCGAGGACGCCGTCGACCTTGCGTGCGGTCCGGGACCACAGCTGCTCGACCAGGGCGTCGGGGTCCTCGGGCTCGCGCAGCCACGCCGGCCCGCGGACCGAGACTGCAGCATGGGCCCAGCCGGCCTCGTGAGCGCGCACCGTCCCGTCACATCCTCTCGGGCGCGGAGACGCCGAGCAGGCGCAGTCCGTTGGCGATCACGGTCCGGGTCGCGACCACCAGCATCAGGCGGGCCTCGTTGGCCGGGGTCACCGGCGCGTCGCCCTGGGGCAGCATCCGGCACTCCTTGGTGTCGTACCAGCGGTTGAAGATCGACGCGGTGTTCTCGAGGTACCTCGCCACCCGGTGCGGCTCGCGCAGCTCGGCGGCGCTGGCCACCACCCGCGGGAACTCGGCGAGCGCACGCAGGAGGTCGCCGTCGCGCTCGTGGGAGAGCAGCGAGGGGTCGAAGGCTCGCGGGGAGTCGGCGGAGGGCTCGTCGGGCAGCGACATCCCGAGGTCGGCGGCGTTGGCCATCATCCGGCAGGTGCGCGCGTGCGCGTACTGGACGTAGTACACCGGGTTGTCGTTGCTGGCCCGGGTGATCTCGGCGACGTCGAGCACCAGCGGCGAGTCCGCGGGGTAGCGCGCCAAGGAGTAGCGCAGCGCGTCCACGCCGATCTCCTCGGCGAGCTCGTCCAGGGTCACGATCGTCCCGGCCCGCTTGGAGAGCTTCATCTCGGCGCCGTCGCGCATGATCTTGACCAGCTGGCCGATCATCACGTCCAGCGTGACCTCGGGGTCGTCGCCGACGCAGGCAGCCATCGCCCGCAGCCGGCCCACGTAGCCGTGGTGGTCGGCGCCGAGCAGGTAGATGCAGTGGTCGAAGCCGCGGGCGCGCTTGTTCAGGTAGTACGCCGTGTCGGAGGCGAAGTAGGTCAGCTCGCCGTCGGACTTGATCAGCACCCGGTCCTTGTCGTCGCCGAAGTCGGTGGTGCGCATCCACAGCGCCCCGCCCTCGTTGTAGACGTGACCGAGGTCCTTGAGCCGCTGGAGCGTCTCGGGCACCGAGCCGGAGTCGTGCAGGGACTGCTCGGAGAACCACACGTCGAAGTGGGTGTTGAAGCGCTCGAGCTGTCGCTGCTGGGAGGCGAGCTGCAGCTCGTAGCCCTTGGCTCGCACCGCCCGGCGACGCTCGGCAGGAGGCAGCTCGAAGATGCCGGGGCTGGCCGCCTCCACCTCCTTGGCGAGCTCGTCGATGTAGGCGCCGGCGTACCCGTCCTCGGGCTTGGGCTGGCCCAGCGCCGAGGCGATGATCGAGTCGGCGAAGTGGTCCATCTGGACACCGCGGTCGTTGATGTAGAACTCGCGGGTCACCACTGCCCCGGCCGCGCTCAGCACCCGCCCGATCGCGTCGCCCAGCACCGCCCAGCGGGTGTGGCCGAGGTGGAGCGGTCCGGTGGGGTTGGCCGAGATGAACTCGACGTTGATCTTCTGGCCACCGAGCACCTGGGTGTGGCCGTAGCCCTCACCGGCCGCGACGACGTCGGCTGCGACCAGGCCCTGGGAGCCCGCCTCGACGGTGATGTTCAAGAAGCCTGGGCCGGCGACGGCGACGGCGTTGATGCCCTCGGCGGCGGAGAGCTCCTCGGCGAGCATCCCGGCGAGCTCGCGGGGGTTCAGGCCGGCCTTCTTGCCCAGCTGGAGGGCGACGTTGGTGGCGTAGTCCCCGTGCTCCTTGCTCCGTGGTCGCTCGACCACGACCGTCGCCGGGATGCCGTCCGGCAGGCTCAGCCGCCCCGCATCACTCAGCGTGGTCAGGGCAGCAACGATGGTGGAGGAGAGCTGGGTGGGATTCACGCCCCCAGCCTATCTGCGGGGCCGGTGTGCCATCGTGGGAGGATCTCCCGGTAGTGTGCGGGATCGCGCCTCGGCGCACGCCTCCGTAGCTCAGGGGATAGAGCACTGGTTTCCGGTACCAGGTGTCGCAGGTTCGAATCCTGCCGGAGGCACCATCCACCGGAGCGCCACCCACGCATCCCGGGCCGGCCCCTCGCGGGTCACTCCGAGGTGTGCCGGTGGACCCGGCCCCTTCCGGCCTGAGTGATACTGGCCACACGGCGAGCGAGGGGGACTCCTCCCCTCCGATTCTCGTAGGCTGGGGTCTAGCCTGTGACGTACGCACACCCACGCACATTGGAAGAGGCGAAAACTGGCCGTGCCCGAGTCAACCGAGGACAGTTCGACGTCTGGGTTCGGAGCCAATGAATGGCTCGTCGACGAGATGCACGAGAGGTACCAGAAGGACCCCCACAGTGTGGACAAGGTCTGGTGGGACTTCTTCGACAAGGAACCGCGACGCGACGCGTCGCCGGCGGGCTCCGAGCAGACCCGCAACGGCGGCAGCGACGGCGGTGAGGCCGCCAACGGCACCGTGACGGAGTCGACCGGCGCCCCCAAGAGCCGGCCCTCCGGCAACGGGTCCGGGGGGTCGAAGTCCTCCGCGCCCCAGAAGAAGGCCGCGCCCGAGAAGAAGGCCGCCGCGTCCGAGAAGACCGCTGCGCCGGAGGACAAGTCCTCCAAGACCAGCAAGCCCGCGAAGAAGACCGAGAAGAAGGCCGAGAAGTCGAGCAGCGTGTCCTCCGAGAGCAAGAACAGCAGCAAGGGCGCCACCAAGAGCGCCGCCACCAGCAACGACAAGTCGCCCTCCAAGAGCACGGAGCAGGCTGAGTCCGAGGCGAAGGCCGAGCCGACGTACACCGTCCTGAAGGGCGCACCGGCACGCACCGTCGCGAACATGGACATGAGCCTCACGGTGCCCACGGCGACCAGCGTGCGCTCGGTCCCGGTCAAGCTGCTGTGGGACAACCGCATCGTGATCAACAACCACCTCGCCCGTGCTCGCGGCGGCAAGGTGTCCTTCACGCACCTGATCGGCTACGCCCTGGTGCGCGCACTCAAGGCGATGCCCTCGATGAACGTCGGGTACGACGAGATCGACGGCAAGCCCAACCTGATCACCCCGGCCCACGTGAACCTCGGCCTGGCGATCGACATGAAGAAGGACGACGGTTCCCGCACGCTCCTGGTGCCCAGCATCAAGGCCGCGGAGAACATGGACTTCGCCCACTTCTGGACCGCCTACGAGGACATCGTCCGCAAGGCGCGCAACGGCAAGCTCCAGGTCTCTGACTTCCAGGGCACCACGATCAGCCTGACCAACCCCGGCACGATCGGCACCAACCACTCCGTGCCCCGGCTGATGAAGGGGCAGGGCGCGATCATCGGCGTCGGCTCCATGGAGTACCCGCCGGAGTTCCAGGGCGCCTCCGAGGAGACGCTCACCCGCAACGCGATCAGCAAGATCATGACGCTGACCTCGACCTACGACCACCGCGTGATCCAGGGCGCCCAGAGCGGCGACTTCCTGCGGATCGTGCACGGCCTGCTGCTCGGCGAGGACAACTTCTACGACGACATCTTCCGCTCGCTGCGGATCCCCTACGAGCCGATCCGCTGGTCGAAGGACATCTCGACCAACCACGACGACGAGATCAGCAAGCAGGCCCGGATCCTCGAGCTGATCCACGCCTACCGGGTGCGCGGGCACATGATGGCCGACACCGACCCGCTCGAGTACAAGCAGCGCAGCCACCCCGACCTCGAGGTGGAGACGCACGGGCTGACCCTGTGGGACCTCGACCGCGAGTTCGCCACCGGCTCCTTCGGCGGCGAGCGCCGGTTCATGAAGATGCGCTCCATCCTCGGCATCCTGCGTGACTCCTACTGCCGCACCGTCGGCATCGAGTACATGCACATCCAGGACCCCGAGCAGCGCCGCTGGATCCAGGAGCGCGTGGAGCAGCCGCACCAGAAGCCCCCGCGCGAGGAGCAGCTGCGGATCCTGCTCAAGCTCAACCAGGCCGAGGCGTTCGAGACCTTCCTGCAGACGAAGTTCGTCGGCCAGAAGCGGTTCAGCCTCGAGGGCGGCGAGACCACGATCCCGCTGATCGACGAGATCTGCGAGGCCGCGGCCGAGGCCGGGCTCGACGAGGTCACGATGGGCATGGCCCACCGCGGCCGCCTCAACGTGCTGGCCAACATCGTCGGCAAGAGCTACAGCCAGATCTTCCGCGAGTTCGAGGGCAACATCGACCCCCGCACCGTGCAGGGATCCGGCGACGTGAAGTACCACCTCGGCGCCGAGGGCGAGTTCCTCTCCGACAAGGGCGACAAGATCAAGGTCTCCGTCGCGGCGAACCCCTCGCACCTCGAGGCGGTCGACCCCGTGCTGGAGGGCATCGCCCGCGCCAAGCAGGACATGCTCAACCAGGGCGAGGCGTTCCCGGTGCTGCCGCTGCTGGTGCACGGCGACGCGGCCTTCGCCGGCCAGGGCGTGGTGGCGGAGACGCTGAACCTCTCCCAGCTGCGCGGCTACCGGACCGGCGGCACCATCCACGTGGTCGTCAACAACCAGGTCGGGTTCACCACCTCCCCCGCGGCGTCGCGCTCCTCGCTCTACAGCACCGACGTCGCCCGGATGGTGCAGGCACCGATCTTCCACGTGAACGGTGACGACCCCGAGGCGTGCATCCGCGTCGCCCGGCTCGCCTTCGAGTACCGCCAGGCGTTCAACAAGGACGTCGTGGTCGACCTGGTCTGCTACCGCCGCCGCGGTCACAACGAGGGCGACGACCCGTCGTACACCCAGCCGCTGATGTACGACCTGATCGAGCAGAAGCGTTCGGTGCGCAAGCTCTACACCGAGTCGCTGATCGGGCGTGGCGACATCACGCTGGAGGAGGCCGAGCAGGTCCTCAAGGACTACCAGCAGCAGCTCGAGCGCGTCTTCACCGAGGTCCGCGAGGCCACCGGCGCTCCCGAGAGCTGGACCACGGTCCCGGACTACCCGGAGAAGAGCCACGAGGAGTTCACGACCGCGATCTCCAAGGAGACCCTCAAGCGGATCTCCGACGCCTACGTGAGCGCTCCCGACGGCTTCACCGTGCACCCGAAGGTGCTCCCGCAGCTGCAGCGCCGTGCCGCGGCGATGACCAGCGGGCCCATCGACTGGGGCGCAGGCGAGATCCTCGCCCTCGGGTCGCTGCTGATGGACGGCCGGCCCGTGCGCCTCTCCGGCCAGGACTCGCGCCGCGGCACCTTCGCGAGCCGGTTCGCCACGATCATCGACCGCCACAACGCGAGCGAGTGGACCCCGCTGGCGAACCTCACCGAGGACCAGGCGAGCTTCTACGTCTACGACTCGCTGCTCTCCGAGTACGCCGCACTCGGCTTCGAGTACGGCTACTCGGTCGCCCGTCCCGACGCCCTGGTGGCTTGGGAGGCACAGTTCGGTGACTTCGTCAACGGCGCCCAGACGGTGATCGACGAGTTCATCACCGCGAGCAGCACCAAGTGGGGCCAGCAGTCCGGCGTGGTCCTGCTGCTGCCGCACGGCTACGAGGGCCAGGGACCCGACCACTCGTCGGCCCGCATCGAGCGGTTCCTGCAGATGGCCGCCGACGAGGCGTTCGTGGTCGCACAGCCCTCGACTCCGGCGAGCTACTTCCACCTGCTCCGCAGGCACGCCCTCGGCGACACCCACCGCCCGATGATCGTGTTCACGCCGAAGTCGATGCTGCGCCGCAAGGAGGCTGCCTCGCAGCCCGACGACTTCACCCAGGGCACCTTCCGCCCGCTGATCGGGGACGCCGTCACCGACCCCGAGAAGGTCGACACGCTGCTCCTGTGCAGCGGCCGGATCACCTGGGACCTGATGGTCGAGCGGGGCAAGCAGCAGGGCGACTCGCCCACCACCGCGATCGCTCGCGTGGAGCAGCTCTACCCGGAGCCGGTCTCGGAGCTGAAGGCCGAGGTCGAGCGCTACCCGAACCTCAAGGAGATCCGCTGGGTGCAGGACGAGCCCGCCAACATGGGCCCGTCGCCGCACTTCCGGCTCGGGATGTTCAACGAGCTCGACCACAAGGTCAAGGTCATCTCCCGGCCCGCGTCGAGCTCGCCCTCGGTGGGTCAGCACTCGCGGCACGTCGAGGAGCTCAAGGGCCTGATGAGCTCGGCGTTCGCACCGGTCGAGGGCTCGGCCGAGGCCAGCTACTAGGCCGCGATGTACTTCACCGACCGCGGGATCGAGGAGCTCACCAAGCGACGGGGCGGCGAGGAGGTGACCCTCGACTGGCTCGCAGAGCGGTTGCAGGAGTTCACCGACCTCAACCCCGACTTCGAGACCGCGGTCGAGCGGTTCGCCACCTGGCTGGCCCGGCTCGACGACCCCGAGGACGACTGACCCGGTGGGCGCCAGGCGCGCCCGCGGGTCCTTCGACTCGCGGCCGGTGCGCCGGTTCGTCCCCAACGGGACCGCGACCGGGCAGTGGCCGGTCGGCGTGGCCGCTGTCGACCAGGTGCTCCGCGAGGGCTTCGAGGTGACCCCCGGGGTCACCTTGCTGTACGGCGAGAACGGGGCCGGCAAGTCGACCCTGGTCGAGGCGTTCGCGATGACGTTCGGCCTCTCCAGCGAGGGCGGCACGCCGTACGCCCAGCACAGCACCCGCCCCTCGGAGTCCCCGCTGCACGAGTGGCTCTCGATGGAGCGCTCGGCCGGCGGCAGCAAGTGGGGGTTCTTCCTGCGCGCCGAGTCGATGCACGGGCTCTACACCTACCTCGAGGACCACGGCGGCGGGGACCTGCACGCGATGAGCCACGGCGAGTCCTTCCTGACGCTGCTCCGCACCCGGTTCGACTCCCCCGGCTTCTACTGCCTCGACGAGCCCGAGGCCGCGCTCTCGTTCAGCGGCCAGATGGCGCTGCTGGGCACGATGCACGACCTGGCCTCCGCCGGAGCACAGCTCGTCTGCGCGACCCACTCGCCGCTGCTCGCCTCCCTTCCCGGGGCGCGGCTGCTCGAGGTGGGCGACTGGGGCATCCGCGAGACGACGTACGACGACCTCGAGCTGGTCGCGCACTGGCGCGACTACCTCGCCGAGCCGGGGCGCTACCTGCGCCACGTGCTCGCGGACCCGGACGACTGACTAGCTCCTCGCCGCGGGGTTCCGCAACATCCCCGCGTGGACCAGCGACTCCGCCGGTCCGGCGAGGTCGACCATCTCCAGGGTGTTGCGCAGCTGCAGCCGGTTCAGGCAGCTGTGCTGGAACTCCGGGCGCAGCAGGTCGTAGCGTGCCACCGCCTCGGCCAGCTCGGGGTGGTCGACGGCGTGCTGCTCGATGCACTCGCGGACGGCCGCCCAGAACGACTCCTGCGGGAGCACGCCGTCCTCGTCGAGGATCCCGGCGAGGTGACGCAGGAACCCGTCGAAGACGTCGGTGAGGATCGGCAGCGGCAGCTGCTCGTCGGGGATCCGGTGGCGGATCCGCTCCACCTCCGGCGGAAGCGGCTGGTCGCCGAGCACGGCGACCTCCTCGCCGATGTCCTTCATCAGCATCCGCACCGGGACCCCGTCGCGCAGCACCATGATCAGGTTCTCCCCGTGCGGCATGAACGCGAGGTCGTGGCGCAGCAGGCAGTGCACCAGCGGTCGCAGGTGCACCCGCAGGTAGGTCTCCACCCATTCCCGGGCCGTCATCGCGGAGCGCTCCACCAGGCACGCGGCGTACGACCTGCCTGCGGCGTCGCGGTGCAGCAGCGCCGCCATCGTGGCCAGCTGCTCCCCCGGCTCGAGCCGGGTCACCGGGCTCTCCCGCCACAGCGCGGCGAGCATCTTCTGGTACGGCGAGGTCTCGTCGAGCTCGTGGAACACGTCGCCGGTGTAGCCGATCGCGGCCCGCTCGCGCAGGACGCCGAAGCCGCACCGGCGCAGGGTGTGGTCGGCGGTGACCACGCCGGCGACCCAGTCGTTGATCGCGGGCGTCGCGGTCATGTACTTCGGGGAGAGCCCGCGCATGAACCCCATGTTCTGGATCGACAGCGCCGTCTTCACGTAGTGGCGGTCGGGACGGGAGATGTTGAAGAACGTGCGGATCGACTGCTGCGCCCGGTAGTCGTCCGGGCCGGTCCCGAGGTGGACCAGGTCCTCGCGCGCCAGGTCGGGCGCGAAGGTGATCGCCACCTTGTTGGTCCACTGCCACGGGTGCACCGGCAGCCACCGGTAGTCGGCCGGGTCGAGACCACGCTCGCGCAACCGCTCGCGGAAGTGCTCGTGCACCTCGGGGTCGAGCTCGTCCTCGTAGAGGGCGATCTCGTCGATCCCCTCCCCGAGGCTCAGCCGGCTGGCCGAGCGGCGGCAGGCCAGCCACACCAGCCGGAGCGCGCACCCGGCCTCGGGGGCCCAGCGGACGTAGTCGTCGATGCCGAACCCGATCCGGCCGTTGTTGGCGACGAAGCCTGGGTGCCCCTCGGTCATCGCGCCCTCCACGTCCTGGTAGCCGGCGTCGAGCAGCTCCGCGGAGGTGGTGGCGTGGTGCTCGAGCTTCCAGGCGGTCGACGCGAGGGTGCTTGCGATCTCCTCCAGATAGGTCGGCAGCAGCGCCGGCGGGATGCCGAGCACGTCGGCGAACTCCACGACGAGCTCCTGGGCGTCGAGGGGGACGGCCATCCCGTCGCGCTCCCGCGACAGCGAGGCGCGGTCGAGCAGCCAGTGCTCCAGGGCGAGCTCGCGCGCCGCGAACCGGTAGCGCACCCGACCGTCAGGTGCCTCGACGACGTAGTGCTCACCGTCGCGCACCGGCTCGATGATCCGCTCGTGGGCGAACTCCGCGATCGCCTTCGCGACCAGGTCCCGCTGCGCGCGCACGAGGTTCGCGGGGGTCAGGTGGGCGGTGGCCAGAGTCATCGCAGGAGCCCCCTCTCGAGATCGGAGTCCTGGAAGGACTCACGGGTGGCCACGGACAGTGCGGCGGTCTTGGTCTCCAGCTCGACGTGGCGCAGCACGGTGAACCCCGCCGCTTCGTTGAGGGCGGCGATGGCCCGGTTGCGCACGTCGGGCTCGACGACCACCCGCCGTACGGCGGGGTCGGCGAGGCAGAACCGCATCACGAACCGCATCACCGCGCGGGTGAACCCGTGCTCAGGCTCGTCGGTGGGCGCGACGAGCAGGTGCATGCCCACGTCGCCCTCGTCGATCTCCGGGAGGCCTGCCAGCGGGCTGCGGGTGGCGTCGTAGCGCTCGACCAGGAACTGCGGACGACCGTCCGCCAGGCCGAGGAACGCCTCGTGGTGCTCGCTGGCGAGGATCCCGGCGTACTCCGTGGCCACCTCCGCAGGGTCGGCGTCCTGCATCTCCCAGTAGACCGACCGGGGGTGGGTGACCCAGGCGTGCAGCAGCTCGGTGTCGCGCCCGACGACCAGGGGCGCCACGCGCAGGTCCCAGCTCGACGGGCTCGCCGGCGCGTTCATCGGGCCCCCTCCAGCACGCGCAGGTGGTCGGGCACCCCGAAGTGCTGGAACGCGATCCGCTTCTCCACGGGGTAGACCTCGCGCCCCAGCATCGCCGCCAGCACCGTGGAGTTGCGGTGCGCTCCCATCCCGAGGTCCGGGGCGACGAACCCGTGGGTGTGCTCCTCGGCGTTCTGGACGAAGATCTCCGATCCCGCCAGGTCCACGGCGAAGGTCGCCGACGCGGCGAACCGGCCACGGTCGTCCCACCGGATCCGGTCGCGGACCGGGTCGAGGAACGCGGGCACCTCGTTGGCGTAGCCGGTGGCCAGCACCAGGCCCTCGGTGCGCAGCGCGAAGTCCTGGCCGGACTCCTGGTGGTGCAGCTCGAGCCGGTACGCCGACCCCTGCAACCGGGCCGCAGTCAGCTCCGACCCGGTCACCATCGTGGTGTCGACGCCGCCCGCGACGCGCTTCTCGTAGAGCCGGTCGAAGATCTGGTCGACGAGGTCGGAGCTGATCCCCTTGTAGAGCCCCTTCTGCTCGCGCAGGAGGTCCTCGCGGGTGGGCTCGGGCAGCGCCTGGAAGTAGGCGGTGTACTCCGGGGAGGTCATCTCCAGGGTGAGCTTGGTGTACTCCATCGGGAAGAACCGAGGTGACCTCGTCAGCCAGTTCAGGCTCTGGCCCGGCTCCAGGGAGTCGAGGAGGTCGAGGTAGACCTCGGCGGCGCTCTGGCCGCTGCCGACGACGGTGACCGAGCCCAGCCGGCGCAAGGTGTCGCGGTGCGCGAGGTAGTCGGCCGTGTGCAGCGCCACCCGGTCGGTCTCCCCCGCCCGGGCCGATTCCTCCACGAGCCGGCTCGCGACGTCCGGGACGACCGGGCTGGTCCCGACACCGAGCACGAGCCGCCGTCCGGCGTACACCTCGCCCGCGGTGGTGTGCACCAGGTAGGACCGGCCGTCGTGGGTCACGGAGTCGACGTGCTGCCCGAAGCGCAGCGAGGTCAGCCGGTCCGCGGCCCAGCGGCAGTAGTCGTTGTACTCCCGGCGCAGCGGGTAGAACGACTCGCGGATGTAGAACGAGTAGAGCCGCCCGGTGTCCTTGAGGAAGTTCAGGAAGCTGTACGGCGAGGTGGGGTCGGCCATCGTGACGAGGTCGGCCAGGAACGGGACCTGCAGGGTAGCGTCGTCGAGCATCATCCCGGGGTGCCAGTCGAACTCCGGGCGCGCCTCCAGGAACACCCCGTCGAGGTCGAGCGGCTCGGCCAGGCAGGCCAGGCCGAGGTTGAACGGCCCGATGCCGACGGCGACGAAGTCGTGGACGTGCATCACGCCACCTCCGAGCCGGGCAGCACCCGGGCGCCGATCGCGCAGATCTCGTCGAGGATCCCGGTGATGTCTGCGACCGTGGCCATCGGGTTGAGCAGGGTGAGCTTGAGCCAGGTGGTGCCGTCCACGCTGGTCGCGGCGACCATGCCGTTGCCGCGCCGGTAGAGCTCCTCACGGACCCGGCGGTTCAGCTCGCCGAGCTCCTCGGCCGGCACCTCGAGCGGGCGGTAGCGGAACACCAGCGTGCTCAGCAGCGGAGGCACGTCCACCTCGATCTCGGACATCTCCAGGGTCGCGCGGTGCACCCGCTGGGTGAGGTCGATCGCCTGGTCGAAGTAGTCGCCGATGGTGTCGGGTCCCATGATCCGCAGGGCCATCCAGAGCTTGAGGGCGTCGAAGCGCCGCGTCGTCTGCAGGCTCTTGTCGACCTGGTTGGGGTCGGTGGACCCGGCGGGGTTCAGGTAGTCGGCGTGGTGGGTCAGGTGCCCCAGGGTGCGGGCGTCGCGCACGATCACCGCGCTCGCCGAGACCGGCAGGAACCACGTCTTGTGGAAGTCGACGGTCACCGAGTCGGCAAGCTCGATCCCGTCGAGCAGGTGCCGCCGGCGCCGCGAGGCCAGCAGCCCGCCGCCGTACGCCGCGTCGACGTGGAACCACACCCCCGCGCGCTGGCACGCCCCTGCGATGCGGCGCAGCGGGTCGATCGCCCCGAAGTCAGTGGTGCCGGCCGTCGCGACCACGGCCATCGGGACCAGGCCCTGCTCGAGGCACTGGTCGAGCTGCGCCTCGAGGTCGTCCACACGCATCCGGTGCTGCTCGTCGCAGGCCACCTTCAGCACCGCGTCAGGGGCCAGGCCGAGGAGCCGGGCCGCCTTGTCGACGCTGAAGTGGCCGTCCTCGGAGGCGAGGATCCGCAGCCGGTCCGAGGTCACGTCCTGGCCATCCGGGCCGGGACCCGTTCCCAGGGCGGTGTCCCGGGCCAGCAGCAGCGCCTGCAGGTTCGACTGGGTGCCGCCGCTGGTGAAGATGCCGTCGGCGCGGGTGCCCACCCGGGACCGGTCCGGGTACGCCGAGGTCGGCAACCCGATGCGGGCCGCCGTCCAGTCCACCAGGCGCCGCTCCACCTGGGTGGCCCCGACGCTCTGGTCGAAGGTGTCCATCGAGGAGTTCACCGAGGAGACGAAGAGCTCGGCGAGGAGGGCCGGGATCACCACCGGGCAGTTCAGGTGCGCCGCGTAGGTCGGCTCGTGGAACCACACCGCGTCGTCGAGCCAGACTCGGGAGAGCTCCCCGAGCGTGGCTCCGAGGTCCTCGGCCGGGACGTCGAGATCGATGTCGGCCACGGGTGCGGCCGCCTGGGCCGGAGTCGTGCCAGCGCTGGGCCCGCGCACCCGGCCCAGCGTGTCGGCGAGGTGGTGGGCACCGGCCGTGATCGAGGTGAGGTACTCCTCGATGTTGTCGGGATGGAACACGTGCTGCAGGGTCGAGGTGCGCACCCAGGTCCTCCTGGCTTCCGAGAAGAGCGAGTTAGGTAAGCCTTACCTTACTGATCCCGGTCGCGGTGTCGACCCCCGTCTCACGTCAGGTACGTACGCCGCATCACGTCCAGGTCGTGACGCAGCCGCGCGTAGTCGGCGTCCCGGAGGGCGTCCGCCCCGGGCGGCTGCCCCGGCAGGTCGCGTGCGTGGCGGTGGCTGCGTTCCAGGAGCAGCAAGGGGACCCCGAGGAGGAGCAGCAGGAGCGCGAGTGCGAGGAAAGTGGTCATGGCAGTGACTTTGCTCCCGCCGGAATCCCGCCAACAGTGGCAGGAAAGTCGACCACCATCGGTTTCCTGCCACACTCCTGCCATACTCGAGGTCATGCCCCTTTCTCGCGTCGCCCTGGTCGTCCCGCCCGGGCCGATGATGTTCGAACTCGGCGTGGTCACCGAGATCTTCGGTGTCGACCGGACCGACGACGGTGTCCCCCCGATCGACTTCCGCGCCTGCTCCGAGCACCCGGGCGCTCCGCTGCAGCTGAGCAACGGGATCACGATGACGACCCCGCACGGCCTCGAGGCCGCCGAGGACGCCGACCTGGTGATCGCGACCGCCTACGACCTCTCCGCGCCACTCTCCGAGCCGCTGTTGGAGGTCTTCCGCCGTGCCCACGCACGCGGCGCCTGGGTGCTCTCCGTCTGCTCCGGTGCCTTCCTGCTGGGTGCGGCCGGTCTCCTGGACGGCCGCTCGTGCACCACGCACTGGCGCCACGCGGCCGACCTCGCGCGACTCTTCCCCTCCGCCACGGTCGACCCCGACGTCTTGTTCGTCGAGGACGACCGGGTGATCACCAGTGCCGGCACCGCTGCCGGCATCGATGCCTGCCTGCACCACGTCAGGTGCGAGCTCGGGGCGGCGGTGGCGACCCGGATCGCCCGCCGGATGGTGGTGCCCCCACAGCGCGACGGAGGGCAGCGTCAGTACATCGACCTCCCGGTGCCCACCTGTGAGGCCGACAGCCTGGCTCCGCTGCTGACCTGGATGCGGGAGCACCTCGCCGAGGAACAGCCGGTCCGGGCGCTGGCCGCCAGGGCCGCGATGTCCGAGCGCACCTTCGCACGGCGGTTCACAGCCGAGACCGGCACCACACCGGGCAAGTGGCTGCTGGCCCAGCGGCTGCACCACGCGCGGACCCTGCTGGAGAGCAGCGACCTCCCCGTGGAGACGGTCGCGCAGCGGTCCGGATTCGGATCGGCGGCGCTGCTGCGCCACCACTTCGGGACGGCCGTGGGCGTGGCCCCGGCCGAGTACCGGCGTACGTTCCGGGCACCGGACCTCCGCGTCGGCTAGAACAGGTTCCCCCTAGAGTCTGCGCATGACCTATCCCCCCGCGCCGTGGAACATGCACGGCCAGCTCTGGTTGTCCCTGTTCCGCGTCCGCAAGGACGACCACCCCGACCGCCGGCCCGGGGTGTACGGCGTCGCACTGGTCTCCTACGAGACGCCGAGCCCGCTGACCTACTCCGAGCTCCTCGTCGCCCACGTCGTCAGCGAGGCCGGCGGCCGACGCGTCAACATCACCGACATCTGGGTCGACTCGCCCGACTCCATGGAGGGCGGCCGGGCACTGTGGGCGATCCCGAAGGACCTGTGCGACTTCGAGCAGACCACCAGTGGGGGCCGGGTGCAGCGCACGTCGTGGAGCACCAGCCTCGAGGGCACCCCGATCGCCTCGGCGCGGTTCACCGACGTCTCCCGCAACGTCCCGCGGGTCCCGTTCAAGGGATCCACCTGGCAGCAGCGTGCCGCCGACGAGCCCGGCGCCGACCGAGAGGTCGTCGCGCACATCAAGGGCAGCGCCAAGGCGTTCCCCGCCCACGGCACCTGGGACTTCAACGCAGCGGGGCCGCTCGCCTGGCTGGCAGGCAAGCGACCCCTCGCGTCGGCGCGGATGAGCGACTTTCAGATGTCCTTCGGCTGACCCTCGCCCGCCACCCGGCCCGCCGGGCCGGCGGAGAGCTCCGGCTCGTCGGGAACGGCGCGGATGTGGTCTCGACCGGCCTTGCGGACCGAGTCGCGGATCTCGAAGATCTCGGTCGCGAACCCACCCACGGTCCGGGCGATGTCGCCGACGGCCCCGGTGATGATGGTCGCAACGCTGCCGACGGCCTGGCTCGCTGCGGTGACACCGTCCTGCAACGCGTCCTTGCGGATCTCCGCCTTGCTGAGCCTGTCGTTCATCGGTCGGTTCACCATGCCCGGAAGTCTCTCAGGTTCGCTCTCACGCGGCCATGTCCTGCGACACCTTGGTCCCGTGCTCGGGGGCGTTGTTGCGGGCCCCGGGCAGCGCGAACCTGCAGATCTTCTTCGCCACGCTGAACAGCTGCTTGCCCAGGGGCCCGGTGTTGTAGTCGAGCCCGTAGCGCTGGCAGATCTCCCGGACCTCCTCGGCGATCTCGGGGTAGCGGCGCGCCGGCAGGTCGGGGAAGAGGTGGTGCTCGATCTGGTGCGAGAGGTTCCCGGTCATGATGTGGAACAGCTTGCCGCCGGTGATGTTGGCCGACCCGAGCAGCTGGCGGTAGTACCAGTGGCCGCGGGACTCGTCCTCGCACTCCTCCTCGGTGAAGGTCGCCACCCCGGCCGGGAAGTGGCCGCAGAAGATGATGTTGAAGGCCCACACGTTGCGGACGAGGTTCGCGGTCGCGTTGCCGGCGAAGGTCAGCGGGAACAGCGGACCGGTCAGCGCCGGGAACAGCACGTAGTCCTTCAGCGCCTGGTTGCGGACCTTGCGCAGCAGGCCCGGGTAGAGCGGCTTGTTGTCCTCGAGGGAGCGCTTGCCCTTGACGATGTTCTCGACCTCGAGGTCGTGCATCGCCACGCCCCACTCGAAGAAGATCATCAGCAGCGTCGCGTAGACCGGGTTGCCCAGGTAGTACGGGTGCCACTTCTGGTCCTCGTCCATCCGCAGGATCCCGTAGCCGATGTCACGGTCCTTGCCGAGGATGTTGGTGAAGGTGTGGTGGATGTAGTTGTGCGAGTACTTCCACTGGTCGCGGGGGCAGACGTTGTCCCAGTCGTACATCCGCGAGTTCAGGCCCGGGTCGCCCATCCAGTCGTACTGGCCGTGCATCACGTTGTGCCCGATCTCCATGTTGTCCAGGATCTTGGACACGCTCAGGGCGGCGACGGCGAGCGGCCAGGCCGGGGGCAGGTACATCAGGGCGCGTCCGGCGACCTCGAGCTGGCGCTGCTTCTTGACGATGCCGCGAATGTAGTCCGCGTCCTCGTCGCCGAGCTGGCCGATGATCCGCTGCCGGATCGCGTCGATCTCGTCGCCGAACGCCTCGATCTGCTCGGACGTCAGCTTGTTGTCGGTCTTCGTGGGCGCCTGCTTGGTGGGCGCGTCGGTGGTGATGGTCATGTCGAATCCTTTCGGTGGGTCTGGGGTGTCGATCAGAGATCGATGGAGCAGCTGCCGACGGGGGCGGAGACGCAGACGCGGATCTCCTCGTCGGGCAGGGAGGACTCCTCGCCGGTGAGGACGTTGCGCACGGTGCCCTCGCTCTTGCGGGCGACGCAGGAGAAGCAGATCCCCATCCGGCAGCCGTACTCCGGGCTCAGGCCCTGCTCCTCGGCCTGCTCGAGCAACGAGGCACCGGAGTTGGGGGCGGTCGTCCCGCTGCGGGAGAAGGAGACCTCGCCGTCGGCGGAGTCACCGTCGACGGGTTGACCTGTCGAGATCTTGAAGAACTCGGTGCGCAGCCGCGGCGAGTCGCCGTACGCCTCGGCGACCAGCGACATCATCGGTGCCGGCCCGCACGCCCAGGTGTCGGTGTCGCGGAAGTTCGGCACCAGCCTGGCCAGCGACTCCGCGGTGAAGTTCTCGCCGTAGCGCGTGTGCACGTCGATCCCGTTGTCCTGCCAGGCGATCCGGTTCAGCTCCTCGGCGAAGATCTGGTCCTCACGGGAGCGGGCGTAGTGCAGGAACGTGACCTTCTTGCGGTTCGCCCTGCCGTCGTACCCGTCGCGGAGCAGAGTGCGGATCTGCGACATCACCGGGGTGATGCCGGAGCCGCCCGAGATCATCAGCAGCTCGTTGTTCGTCGGGGTCGCCGGGCTCTCGGTCAGGGTGAACCGACCCTCGGCCTGGCTCAGGTGCACGATCTCGCCCGGCTGGGCCTCGCACACCAGGAACTTGCTGACCCGCTGCTGTCCCGGGCGGACCTCCTCGTGGGCCCGCACGGTGATCGAGAACTGCTCGCCGGGGTTGGACTCGGCCGAGGAGATCGAGAAGCACCGCGTCGTACGCCGGGCCCCGTTGATCTCCACGCCGACCTGGACGTACTGGCCGGCCCGGTGACCGCGCCAGGTGCTGGTCGGCTGCAGGGTGATCGTGGCGACGGGGTTCTCCCCGTCGGTCTCGCGCTCGATCGAGACGATCCGGGCGCGAACCTCCGTGGCCGCCCACATCGGGTTGATCTGCTCGAGGTAGCGGTCCACGCTGTGGGGCGAGGTCAGCGCTGCCAGCGCTCGTGAGCCGAGGATGCGTTCGGCGATCGTCATGTCGCACGCCTCCGTTAAAGGTAGTTTGAGTGAACATGTGTTCACTCAAAAGTCTGCGGGCTGCGACGACGAGGGTCAAGACAAGCGTCGCGTGACGCCCAACACCCCGGGCGGCTGCCGCCTGAGATGGAGCACGACCGTCCACCCGGCGAGAAGACCAGTAGGGTCGAAGGCATGGAGAGCGCCGTCCACGCCGAGTCGCGCGGGGAGCGCAAGGAGCGCACCCGGCGCGCGCTGCTGGACGCAACCCTCGAGCTGTGCGAGGACAGCAGCCTGGTGGCGCTGTCGCTGCGCCAGGTGAGCAAGGCGGTCGGCATCGTGCCGACCGCGTTCTACCGCCACTTCGACTCCATCGAGGACCTCGGGCTCGCCCTCGTCGAGGAGTCCTTCGGGTCCCTGCGCGAGATGCTGCGCGACACCCGCCGCAGCGACCCGGACTACCAGGACATCATCGACAGCTCGGTGGACCTGCTGGTCGAGCACGTGCACTCCCAGCACGACCACTTCGCGTTCATCTTCCGCGAGAAGGTCGCGGGTCCCCCCGCCGTCCGTGCCGCCATCCGGCACCAGATCGAGCTCGTCGAGCGGGAGCTCGCCGCCGACCTCGCCCGGCTGACGGACCCGGCCTTCTGGTCCACCGAGGACCTGCGGGTGCTGTCGAACCTGATCGTGAACTCGATGATCGGCACCGCCGAGGCCATCCTGAGCGCCCGCCCGGGCGCCGACGCGGTGATCGCCGAGCAGGCCCGCACGCAGCTGCGGATGCTGCTGGTGGGCGCGCTGCACTGGCGCTCGGACCAGCCCCGCTGACCCGGTCGGCCGATCAGGGGCGATCGGTCAGGGGCCGGGGCTCACCGTGACGTCGGGGATGGTGGCGTCGCGCGGGAGGTCGAGCACGTGCAGGACGACGTCCGCGACGGTCCCGGGCTGGACCCAGTCCTGGGCGGCGTACTCCTTGCCCTCCTGCTCGTGCACCTTGCGCTGCATCGGGGTGGCCGTGCGGCCGGGGTAGACGCTGGTCACCCGGACCCCGTTCCCGAGCTCCTCGGCCCGCAGCGAGTCGGCGAGCGCGCGCAGGCCGTGCTTGGAGGCCGCGTAGGCGGCCCACTGCGGGTTGGCGCGCAGGCCGGCCCCGGAGTTGAGGAAGACCACAGTCCCGCGACTGGCGCGCAGCGCGGGCAGGGCGAGCCGGGTGAGCACGGCGGGCGCGAGCAGGTTGACGTCGAGCTGGGCGCGCCACTGCGCGACGCTCAGCTCCTCGACCCGGCCGAGGTCCACGCCACCGGCCGCGTGCACCACCGAGTCCAGCTCCGCCGGCAGCGTGAGCCCCTCGATCGACTCCGGGTCGGCGAGGTCGGCGACGCCCACCGTCGCTCCCGGGTAGCGGTCGGCGAGCGCGTCGGCGCGCTCCTGCGAGCGGGCCACCAGGACGAGCGTGTCGCCGCGGTCCCGCAGGGCGTCGGCGATCACCTCACCGATGCCGGATCCGGCACCGGTGAGCAGGTGGGTGCTCATCAGCGGGTGAAAACGATCTTGCCGAAGACGTCGCCCTCCGCCATCGCAGCGAACCCGTCCTTGGCCTTCTCCATCGGCAGGGTGCGGTCGATCAGCGGCCGGGCACCGCTGGAGTCCAGCAGGTTGACCAGGGAGGCGAGCTCGTCACTGGTGCCCATGGTGGAGCCGATCACGCGCAGCTGGAGGAAGAAGATCCGGGTGAGCTCGGCGTCGTCGAGCTTCGGGCCCGAGGTGGTCCCGGAGATGACGATCGCGCCGCCCGGGCGCAGGGCCCGGATGGAGTGCGACCAGGTGGCCTTGCCGACTGTCTCCATCACCGCGTCCACCTTCATCGGCAGCCGGGCACCGGACTCGAAGACCTCGTGGGCACCGAGCTCGAGGGCCTTGGCGCGCTTGCCCTCGTCACGGCTGGTCGCGAAGACGCGCAGCCCGCCGGCCCTGGCCAGGGTGATCAGGGCGGTGGCGACCCCGCCGCCGGCGCCCTGGACCAGCACGCTGTCGCCGGCCTTGAGGCCGCCCTGGGTGAAGAGCATCCGGTACGCCGTCAGCCACGCGGTCGGCAGGCAGGCCGCCTCCTCGAAGGAGAGCGACTCGGGCTTGGCGATCACGTTGCGCCGCGGCACCGCCACCAAGTCGCCGAAGGTGCCCGGGTGCCGCTCGCTGAGCAGCGACCGCTTCGGGTCGAGGGTCTGGTCACCGGTCCACGCCGGGTCGCTGATCACCGCGTGCACGACGACCTCGTTGCCGTCCTCGTCGAGACCGGCGGCGTCGCAGCCGAGGATCATCGGCAGCGCATCCTCCTTCAGCCCGACCCCGCGCAACGACCACAGGTCGTGGTGGTTCAGCGAGGCCGCCTTGACGGTGACCGTGGTCCACCCGTCGGGCACCTCGGGCTCGGGTCGCTCCCCGAGGACGAGGCCGTCGAGCGGGTTGTCGGTGGAGAAGGACTCTGCGTAGACAGCGAACATGTACCGACCCTAGCGGCGCACACTCAGCGTTTGGCAACCCCGTCGCGCCGCGCAGCCTCCGCCACGGCCGCTGCAACGGCCGGTCCGACCCTGGGGTCGAAGGGCGAGGGGATGATCAGGTCCTCGCGGAGCTCGTCGGAGACGATCGCCGCCAGCGCGTCGGCTGCCGCCAGCTTCATCCCCTCGGTGATCGCGCGGGCCCGGGCGTCGAAGGCACCACGGAAGATCCCCGGGAACGCGAGCACGTTGTTGATCTGGTTCGGGAAGTCGGAGCGTCCCGTGGCCACGATCCGTGCGTGCCGGTGGGCCACGTCGGGGTGCACCTCCGGCATCGGGTTGGCGAGCCCGAAGATGATCGCGTCCGGCGCCATCGTCGCGACGATCTCCTCGGGCACCGTGCCGCCCGAGAGACCGATGTAGACGTCGGCACCGGCCATCACGTCGGCGAGCGAGCCGGTGCGGCCGGTGAGGTCGGCGGTGATCGCGGCGAGCGCGAGCTTGGAGTCGTTGAGCGGGCCGCGCGCCGAGGCGAGCACACCGGACCGGTCCAGGACCGAGACGTCCTTGAGGCCCGCGGCGAGCAGGATCCGCGTCACGGCCACGCCCGCGGCGCCGGCCCCGGAGACGACGACCCGCGTGGTCTCCATCAGCCGGCCGGTCAGGCGCAGTGCGTTCTCCAGCGCGGCGAGCACCACGACCGCCGTACCGTGCTGGTCGTCGTGGAAGACGGGGATGTCGAGGCGCTGCTTGAGCCGCTCCTCGATCTCGAAGCACCGCGGTGCCGAGATGTCCTCGAGGTTGATCCCGCCGAAGCTCGGGGCGAGCCGGACCACGGTCTCCACGATCTCGTCCACGTCGACGGTGTCCAGGCAGATCGGCACGGCGTCGACGCCACCGAACTGCTTGAACAGCACGGCCTTGCCCTCCATCACCGGCATCGCGGCGCGCGGGCCGATGTCACCGAGACCCAGGACCGCGGTCCCGTCGGTGACCACGGCCACGGTGTTCGGGACCCAGGTGTAGTCGTCGGTGAGGCTGGGGTCGGCGGCGATCGCCTCGCACACCCGGGCCACGCCGGGGGTGTAGGCCAGCGAGAGGTCCTCGGGGCCGTTGAGGGCCACCCGGGAGGCGACCTCCATCTTGCCGCCGAGGTGCAGGGCGAAGACGGGGTCCTGGCGGCGGGCCTCGTCGAGATCAGAGCGGTGTTCGGGAGCAACCATGGACAGCATTCCTTGGGCGGAGGGGCGAATATGGGTGGTGTGGGCTGGCCGGGGCGAGTCGACGCGGGCAGGTGTGAGGCCGCGGAATCGCAACGGTGCGCGGGGGTGTCCCGTCGGTCATCGTCCCACAGGTCCCGGAGGGTCGGCCAGACGCCCGGGCCGCGGCCACACCCGCAGCAGCACCATGGCGAGTACGCCGCCCTCGGGGATCGCACCCCCGGACCACGAGTCGCGTCCCTCCAGCGGGTTGTCACGGGTGACCCACCAGCCCTCGGGGGCCAGGTGGTCCAGACGCTTCACCGCGACGATCCCGTCGGCGAACCGGACCACCGCCAACCGGCCGGCGCGGGGGGCGGCCCCGTGCAGCACCAGCAACCGGTCCCTGTCGTGAACCGTGGGCGTCATCGACCGGCCCCGGACCACCGCAAGACCGAGCTGTCTGGGTGTGCGTGCATGAGGAGACCGACCTCCGGGTAGGAACCGGTGCACGATCCTGCTCATCCGCATCGCGGTCACGTCTACCTCCCTCTGGAGCCGGACTCGCGGTCGGGAGTAGTGTCGCAGCCAGCCAGGCGCCGGAGTCCCAGCGCCGTCCTTGACACATCTGCGAGAGGAACCACCCCGGATGCTGATGAACAAGCTGTTCGCACCGACCATCGAGGTTTCCGCCCACTGCGATCTTCCGTGCGGTGTCTACGACCCGGCCCAGGCCCGCATCGAGGCCGAGTCGATCAAGGCGATCATCGCCAAGGTCGCGGACAACGACGACCCCGACTTCCGCACCCGCGCCATCCTGATCAAGGAGCAGCGCTCCGAGCTGGTCAAGCACCACCTGTGGGTGCTGTGGACCGACTACTTCAAGCCCCCGCACTTCGAGAAGTACCCCCAGCTCCACCAGCTCGTCAACGAGGCCACCAAGCTCGCCGGCGCCTCCGGCACCAAGGGTGAGCTCGACGCCGCCAAGGCCGACGAGCTGCTCGCCAAGATCGACGACATCGCCGAGATCTTCTGGGCGACCAAGAAGGCCTGAACTTCGTTCAGGCCTTCATGGTCTGAAACAGGGCACCACAGGACGCCGTCCCTCCGCACGTACGTCGCGGACCGGGGCGGCGTCGTGGTTCTCTGCGGGTGCTTGTCCCGACGGAGTGCGGGTACTCCCGCTCCATGAACGGCTCGACCACCTCACCACCTGCATGACCGGGCTCGTCCGGGCCCCACGCTCCGAGGAGTTCTCCCCACCGTCCGAGAGGGTGACGACGGTGGCCTCGGTGCCGGCTGCCCACGTCTACGTCCGGCACATCGCCCCTGAGCACCCCGACGGTGTCGTCCGGCTCCGTGACCCCGATCCGGACTGTCCCCAGCGTTCCACCGAACAACGGTGGTGGCCGCCGGTGATGCTCTGTCCGGAGTGGATCTCGGTCCACGACTTCGACGTCTTCCACGTCCAGTTCGGCTTCGACGCCTGGTCACCGGAGTCCCTGCGCGACATCGTCGACGCGGTGCACGCCAAGGGGCGTCCGTTCGTCTACACCGCGCACGACCTGCGCAACCCCCACCACGAGCAGCCGGGGCTGCACGACGCCCAGCTCGAGGTCCTGGTCCGGCAGGCAGATGCGGTCCTGACGCTGACACCGGGAGCCGCTGCGGAGATCGAGCGTCGCTGGGGCCGCAAGCCCGTCGTCCTCCCCCACCCGCACGTGGTCGAGCTCGAGACCATGGCGCGCGTCGCCCGGGCCGTCCCGGAGAAGCGTTCGACCTTCCGGGTGGGTCTGCACGTGAAGAGCCTGCGCGCGAGCATGGACCCGCTGGCGATCCTGCCGACGCTGGTGCGCACCGTGCGCGACCTCCCCGGCGCGGTCCTCCAGGTCAACGGGCACCGCGACGTCCTCGAGCCCGGCGGTGCCCGGGCCGACGCCGCCCTGACGGCGTACCTGCGCACGGCACAGGGCCGCGGTGAGCTCAAGCTCCACGTCCACGACTTCATGAGTGACGCGCGGCTGTGGGACTACCTCGATTCGCTCGACGTCTCGGTCCTGCCCTACCGGTTCGGGACCCACTCCGGCTGGCTGGAGGCGTGCCGGGACCTCGGCACCGCCGTGGTCGCTCCGACGTGCGGGTTCTTCGCCGAGCAGGGACCGGTGCACGGCTACCACCTCGACGAGGAGCGCTTCGACGAGCGCAGTCTGCGCCAGGCCCTGTACGACGCCTACGACCAGGGTCCGCCCCGGCCCGTCAGCGTCGGGGAACGCCGGCGTCAGCGCGAGCAGGTGGCGCAGGCGCACCGAGCCCTCTACCGGTCGTTGGCATGAGCCGGCGACTGCGCATCTGCCTGATCGCCTCCTCCCGGTTCCCGGTGCGGGAGCCGTTCATGGGAGGTCTCGAGGCGCACACCCACGCCCTGGCACGGGAGCTGCTCCGAGACGGACACCGGGTCAGCCTGTTCGCGTCTCCGGGCTCCGACCCCCGGCTCGGCGCGACGGAGCTGCCGCTGGCCCCGTTCTCGATGAGTCCGGCCGCACGCGCCGACGTGGGGACGACACCCCAGGCGTGGATGGAGGAGCACCACGTCTACCTGGACCTGATGCTCGGCCTCGCACGCGGCCGCATCGGCCCGTTCGACGTCGTGCACAACAACAGCCTGCACCACCTCCCCGTGGCGATGAGCGAGATCATCGACGTACCCGTGCTGACGACGCTGCACACCCCGCCGATCCCCTGGTTGGAGTCCGCGGTCCGGTTCGCCGCTGCGGACAGCCGGTTCGTCGCGGTCAGCCGCTGCATGTCGCGGGCCTGGAGCCATGCAGTCGAGCTGGAGGTGATCCACAACGGCGTCGACACCGACTTCTGGCAGGCGGGTCCCGGTGGCGCCGGGATCGTGTGGTCCGGCCGGATCGTGCCCGAGAAGGCGCCCCACGAAGCGCTGGACGCTGCCGCCCTCGCCGGCCTTCCGATCGCCCTCGCGGGCCCCGTGCACGACCCCGCCTACTTCGACCGCGAGGTGGTCCCCCGGCTGCACGGGCGAGCGCGCTACCTGGGGCACCTCGACGCGACCCAGCTCCGAGACCTGCTGGCGTCGGCATCGGTCGCGGTGGTCACCCCGCACTGGGACGAGCCGTTCGGCCTCGTCGCCGCCGAGGCGATGTCGTGCGGCACCCCGGTCGCGGCCTACGACCGCGGCGCCCTCGCGGAGATCGTCGACCCGGAGACCGGTGTGCTCGTGGCCGCCGGCGACGTCGAGGGGCTCGCCGCGGCGCTGGTCGATGCCTCGAGACGTGACCGGCGCGTCGTACGCCGGCGGATCCACGAGCACTTCTCGCTGACCAGGATGGTCTCGGAGTACGTGGCCACCTACCAGCGGATGGCAGGCCTGGCGGTGGCCGGATGATCGGCTACTACGTCCACCACCACGGCCGCGGACACCTCCACCGGGCACAGGCGCTGGCGCAGGCACTGGCGCGGACGACGGGCGAGACCACCACCGGCCTGAGCTCGCTCCCCCGACCGCCCGAGTGGTGCGGTCAGTGGCTGGAGCTGCCTCGCGACGACACGGCGCGGCTTCCCGGGGACGTCACCGCAGGCGGCCAGCTGCACTGGGTCCCGTACGGCGACACCGGCCTGCGCGCGAGATCGGCGGCCATCTCGGGCTGGCTGGAGACCGCGCGGCCGCGGCTGGTCGTGGTCGACGTGTCCGTCGAGGCCACGATCCTGGTCCGCCTGCACGGGGTCCCGGTCGTCGCGGTGCTGCTCCCCGGGTTGCGCACCGACCCGGCGCACCTGCTGGGCTACCGAGTGGCGTCGGCGGTGGTGACGTTCTCCCCGCTGGCCGCGAACGAGCTGGTCCCGGGCCTCCCGGACGACATCGCGCGGCGCGTCACCAGCCTCGGGGCCGTCTCCCGGTTTCCTGTCGTCCGCCCGGCCGGTGGCTCCCGCGTCGGCCCCAGCCGCGTACTGGTGCTGCAGGGCCAGGGCGGCGGGCCGTCATTGGCAGCCGGCAGCGCGGAGACACTGCGTGCCCACGCCCCGGACTGGCGCTGGACCGTCATCGGTGGACCGGACAGCTGGGTGGAGGATCCGTCGGCGAGCTTGCGCGAGGCCGACGTCGTGGTGACCAACGCCGGTGAGAGCGCGCTCGCGGACGTCGCCGCCCATCGGCGTCCCGCCGTCGTGATCCCGGCGGCACGCCCCTTCGGGGAGCAGGAGAGGACGGCGACCCTGCTCAGTCGCGGGGACTGGCCGGTCGTCGTGGTGCCCCGGCTCCCCGAGACCGGTGCGGGGGACCTCCTGAAGCGGGCCGCCCGGCTCGACGGCGCCCGGTGGCAGCACTGGTGCGACGGGCTCGCCGCAGACCGCTTCGCCCGCGTGATCGCGGGCGACGAAGCCCTCTCCGGCTCGAGGTCGGCCCGATGAGCGGGGTCGCGGTGGTGACGATCGCTCACGGCCGGCACGCGCACCTCGCCCGTCAGCTGCGCTCCCTCGGGGCCGGGACCCACACCCCGGACCACGTGGTGGTGGCCGTGGACGACCCCGTCCTCGAACGGGACGCTGCCGACGCCGGAGCCCACGTGGTGAGCATGCACGCCGACCCCGAGGCGCTGCCCCTCGCCGCCGCCCGGAACCTCGGCGCCACGGCCGCCCTCGAGCGCGGGGCAGCGACGCTGGTCTTCCTCGACGTCGACTGCCTGGCCGGGGCGACCCTGGTCGCCGGCTACCACCGTGCGGTGACCCGCTTCCCCGACACGATCTGGTCCGGTCCGGTGACCTACCTGCCCGCGGGGCTCACCGAGGACCAGCTGAGGCACCCCGAGGAGCACGACGACCCGCATCCGGCTCGCCCCGCACCGGGAGCCGGCGAGCTCGTGCACGGTGCTGATCCGGACCTGTTCTGGTCCTTGTCCTTCGCCCTGCACCGGGACGCGTGGCTGCACGATGGCGGGTTCTGCGAGGCCTACGTCGGCTACGGGGGCGAGGACACGGACTTCGCCCGCCAGGCGGAGCAGCGCGGGCTGCGGTTCGGGTGGACCGGCGACGCGCGTGCCTACCACCAGCACCACCGAACCCAGGAACCTCCGGTGCAGCACCTCCACGACATCGTGCGCAACGCCACCCTCTTCCACCAGCGCTGGGGCAGGTGGCCGATGCTCGGCTGGCTGCACGCCTTCGAGGAGCTCGGTCTCGTCGCCCGGACCGACCTCGGCTGGCAGCCACTGACCGGGCCGGGCGCCCACTCACACCAAGCGTCGAACCGGGCGTCACAGGCTGCCCGGACAGCGGCATCCGTGGACCCTGCACACGGCGGGACCTTCGGCACTAGTCTGTGTGCCACTCAGCCCCCTTCCCCGAGGACAGCCACGTGAGTTCCAACCCCGACGTCGAACTGCGTCTCCCTGCCGAGAGCGCCTACGTCGCCGTGCTGCGCATGACGACAGCCGGCCTCGCTGCACGGCTCGACTTCACCCTCGACGACATCGAGGACCTGCGCATGGCGGTGGGAGAAGCCTGCGCCCTGGTCCTGGAGCACTCCGACCCTGAAGGCGACCTGCACGCCACCTTCGACCTCAGTGACGGGTCGATCCGCGTGGCGGTCTCCGCGGACACCCTGGAGGACGCCGACCCCGACCAGCACAGCTTCGGCTGGCAGGTCCTCAGCGCCCTGACCAGCGACGTACGGTCCAGCCGTCAGGGGCGGCTGCGCTGGGTCTCGTTCACGGTGCGCTCAAGCATCGCGGCCTGAACGTGTCCGACCCTGTATCCGACTCCACCGAGGAGTCGCCTCGCGAGCTGCTCGGCGGCTCCGGCCCTCGCCGTCGTACGCCGCTGACCGCTCGCCAGATCTCGACGCGCGAGCAGAGCCATGCCCTGTTCACCGAGCTCACGGATCCCGCCACCTCCGAGGAGCGCCGGCTGGTGTGCCGCGACGAGCTGGTCCGGCTGCACCTGCCGCTCGTGGACCACTGCGCCCGCAGGTTCATCAACCGTGGCGAACCGCTCGACGACCTGATCCAGGTCGGCACGATCGGGCTGATCAAGTCCGTGGACCGGTTCGACACTGCTCGCGGCGTGGAGTTCTCCACCTATGCCACGCCCACGATCCTCGGCGAGATCAAGCGCTACTTCCGCGACAAGGGCTGGGCGATCCGCGTCCCCCGGCGGTTGCAGGAGCTGCGGATGTCGATCGGGGCGATCACCGGCGAGATGGCCCAGGACCTCGGTCGCTCCCCCACGCCGCGTGAGATCGCCGACAAGCTGGAGATCACCGTGGAGGAGGTGATGGAGGGCCTCGAGTCCGCCAACGCCTACACCACGCTGTCCCTCGACGCCGGGGACAGCGACGACGAGGGACAGGGCAACACCATGCTCGACACGCTGGGCAGCGAGGACGAGTCGCTCGCCCACGTGGAGCTCCGCGAGTCGATCAAGCCCCTGATCGAGCAGCTGCCGTCCCGCGAGAAGCGGATCCTGCTGCTGCGGTTCTTCCGGGGCATGACGCAGTCCCAGATCGCCGAGGAGATCGGCGTCTCGCAGATGCACGTCTCGCGGTTGCTCAACCGCACCCTCGCGCAGCTGCGCACCTCGCTGAGCGAGGTCAGCTAGGCCCGTCGGAGGCCTCGGAGAGCGCCTCGATCGACCGCCGGTGGAGCAGCCCGCCGAGCGCGACGACGGCGAGCACCAGCAACCCGACCGCCACCCAGGTCGTGTCGCCGCCACGGAAGTTCCACGCGAGCCCGAGGCAGATGATCTGGGTCAGCATCACCGGCCCCCGCGCCCACGTCCGCACCCGGCTCAGCCCCCAGGCGCACCCGGCCAGTCCGGCCCCGAACACGAGGAACAGCAGCGCGGTGGTCAGCCCCATCACGAGCCTGTCCCTGTCGAGGCTGAACAGCTCGGCCACACCGAAACCGAAGGTCAGCAGGCCTTCGACCAGCGTGATTGCCGCGGCGGCCACAAGGGGCCCCGGAGTACCATGGAAGGGGTACGGCGACCTCGTCGAGGGATCTGGTTCAGACCCCTCGCCCCGAGGCCGGAGATGGGATTCACTCACGACCGAAAGCCTATTCCGTCGCTCTCTGTGACCAACCTGACGATCCGAAGGGCTTGTCATCGAGGCGCAGAGTTGCGACGATCATTTTGTTGCGTTTGCGGTAGACGATGCGCGCGCGCACCACAATCACCCTTCCGTTCCCCCTCTCACCTTGGGGTCCGGCCCACATCGTGAAATCATTCACTAGCTAGAGTTCGGAGTTCCCCAATCATGGATTGGCGTCACCGCTCCGCGTGCCTCGACGAGGACCCGGAATTGTTCTTCCCGATCGGCAACACCGGTCCTGCGATCCTGCAGATCGAGGAGGCCAAGCAGGTGTGCCGCAGGTGCGACGTGCGCGAGCAGTGTCTCGCCTGGGCCCTCGAGGCCGGCCAGGACCACGGCGTGTGGGGCGGACTCAGCGAGGACGAGCGCCGCGCGCTGAAGCGGCGCAACGCCCGGGCCCGGGTCCGCACCGCCTGAGGCGGCCTCCCCAACCCCTACTCGGACGCACGGCAGTGCCGGTCAGCGCGGCTGGCCGGCAACGTTCGGCACCACGACCGCGACCCGCGTTCCGGGGCCGTCACCGCGCGCCCCGAGGGTGATCTCACCGCCGAGCTCGGCGACGAGCGTGCTCACGATGGACAGCCCCAGGCTCGAGGCCTTCTCGAGGTCGAAGCCGGTGGGCAGCCCCACGCCGTCGTCCTCGATGACCAGGCGCAGGCCGTCCCCGTCGCGGGCGCACGAGATCTCGATCAGCCCGCCGTGCTCGGCGTCGAAGGCGTGCTCGACCGCGTTCTGGATCAGCTCGGTGTAGACCATCGCCAGCGGCGTCGCGGCGTCCGAGCTGATCGCACCGAACGACCCGGTACGCCGCGTGCGGATCGGGACCCCCTGCGACCCGACGTCGGTCACCAGCCGGGTGAGCCGGTCCGTGACGTCATCGAAGTCGACAGTCTCGTCGAAGGCCTGGCTCAGGGTCTCGTGGACGACCGCGATCGCCCCGACCCGGCGTACCGCCTCCTCGAGCGCGACCCGCCCCTCGGGGATGCCGATGCGTCGCGCCTGCAGCCGGAGCAGCGCAGCCACCGTCTGCAGGTTGTTCTTCACGCGGTGGTGGATCTCGCGGATGGTCGCGTCCTTGGTGACCAGCTCCCGCTCGCGACGCCGCAGCTCGGTCACGTCGCGCAGCAGCACCAGCCCTCCGGTGTGCTCCCCCTCGGGACTGAGCGGGATCGCCCGGAGCACCACGGTGGCGAGCGCGCTCCCGAGCTCGGTGTCCCGGGGAATCCTCCCGCCGAGCACGGCACTGATCGTCTCCTCGTCCGCGCGCATGGCCGGGGGGATCAGCCCCCGGGTGACATCGGCGAGCGACTGGCCGCTGAGGTCACCTGTCAGGCCGAGCTTGCGGTAGACCGAGAGCGCGTTCGGGCTCGCGTAGGTCACCCTCCCGGTGGCGTCCACGCGGATGAAGCCGTCCCCGACGCGGGCGGTGTCGGCATGGTCCGAGCGCTCCCCGGGGAACGGGAAGCTGCCGCGGCTGATCATCTGCGAGAGCTCGCTGGCGGTCTGCAGGTAGGAGAGCTCCAGCCGGCTCGGCGTACGCACGCCCTGGAGGTTGGTGTTGCGCGCCACCACCGCGATCAGCCGATCACCGCGCCGTACCGGGATCGCCTCGACCCGCACGGGCACGTCGTCGCGCCACTCCGGGTCGCCCTCGCGCGCGATCCGGCCGTCGCGCAGTGCCATGTCCAGCAGGGGCCGCTTGCCGGCCTCCATGAACGAGCCGACGATGTCGTCGACGAACGCGGTCGGCCCGGTGGTGGGGCGCATCTGGCCACCGGCCCAGTACCCCGACCCGTCGCGCGCCGGCAGCCACAGCACCAGGTCGGCGAAGCTCAGGTCGGCGACGATCTGCCAGTCCGCCAGCAGCAACGAGAGCCACTCCACGTCCTCGGCGGAGAGGTCGGTGTGGACCCGGGCGAGCTCCTGGAGGGACGGCACCGACTCAGCCTACGGATCCCGGCACGACTGCACGCTCGGCGGGCTACGGACCCGCTAACCTCGCGTCATGACGCAGGCACCTGAGCAGGACACTGACCCGCAGACCACCTCCGAGGCCGGGGGCGCCGTCGAGGCGCACTCGGGGCAGCACGCGGTCGCGGTCGCACGGGCACACGGTGTCGAGGCGATGTTCACCCTCTCGGGCGCCCACGTCTTCCCGATGTACGACGGAGCAGTGACCGCCGACCCGCAGATGCGGATCATCGACGTGCGCCACGAGCAGACGGCTGCGTTCGCCGCGGAGGCGACGGGCAAGCTGACCCGCAAGCCGGGGCTGGCCGTGCTGACCGCGGGGCCGGGCGTCACCAACGGGGTGAGCGCGATCGCGCAGGCGCAGTTCAACGGCTCCCCGCTCGTGGTGGTCGGCGGACGCGCGCCGGCCAACCGCTGGGGCATGGGCTCGCTGCAGGAGCTCGACCAGCCGCCGATCATGGCGCCGGTCTCGAAGCTCTCGCGCACGATCCACACCGCCGGCGAGGTGGCCGAGGGCATCGACGAGGCGTTCACCGTCGCGGGCTCCTCGCACCGGGGACCGGTCTTCGTCGACATCCCGATGGACGAGTTCTTCAACTCCTCCACCTCCACCAGGCCGGCCGTCGGACCCCGTCGCGGCGCCGAGCCCGACGGCGACGTGCTCTCCGACATCGCCGAGCTGCTGGGGCAGGCGCAGCGTCCCGTCCTGGTGATGGGTACCGACGTCTGGGCCGACGGCGGCGAGGAGGCCGCGCTGCGCCTGGTCGAGGAGACCGGCATCCCGGCGATCACCAACGGGATGGGCCGCGGGGTCATCCCCGGTGGCCACCCGCTGCTCGTCACCAAGGCCCGCGGCGTGGCGCTGGGCGGTGCCGACCTCGTCGTCGTCGCCGGCACCCCCCTGGACTTCCGCCTCGGGTACGGCGTCTTCGGCGGCAAGGAGGGAGCCGTGCCCGCACGCGTCGTACACCTCGCCGACTCCCCCGGCCAGCTCTCCGCGCACGCCGACCTGGCCGCGCAGGCCTCCGGCGACATGACCCTGATCCTGGACGGCCTGCGGGAGGCCGTTGCGGGCCTGGTCCGGCGGCCCGACTGGGCCGCATGGGTCGCCAAGCTGCAGGACACCGCGAAGGCTGCCGCCGCGCGCGACGCCGAGCTGCTCAGCGCCACCGCCGACCCGATCCACCCTGCCCGGATCTACGGCGAGCTCGTCCCCCGCCTGGCCGAGGACGCGATCGTCATCGGCGACGGCGGCGACTTCGTCTCCTTCGCCGGCAAGTTCGTCGAGCCCAAGCGCCCCGGTGGGTGGCTCGACCCGGGCCCCTACGGCTGCCTCGGCGCCGGCCTCGGCGCGGCCATCGCGGCGCGCCTGGCCCGGCCCTCCGCGCAGGTCGTGCTGCTGTACGGCGACGGCGCCGCGGGCATGTCCCTCATGGACGTGGACACCCTGGTCCGGCACAACCTCCCGGTCGTGATGATCTGCGGCAACAACTCGGCCTGGGGTCTGGAGAAGCAGCCGATGCAGATGCTCTACGGGTACGACGTGGCCGCCGACCTCGCGCCGGGGACCCGCTACGACGAGGTGGTCAAGGCGCTCGGTGGCGGTGGCGAGACCGTCACCGACCCCCGCGAGATCGGCCCGGCCATCGACCGCGCCTTCGCCGCGAACGTGCCCTACCTGGTCAACGTGATCACCGACGTGAACGCGGCCTACCCGCGCAACACGTTCGGCATCTGACGCCGGGCCCGGGCATGGAGATCCGCCGGGTCCTGGACGCGGAGCTCGAGGAGGTCGGCCGGCTCACCGCTCAGGTGTACCTCGACGACGGGTTCCTCACCGAGGGCGACGAGTACGTCCACGAGCTCCTCGCCACGGCTCGCCGTGCCCGGGAGGCGGAGGTCTGGGTCGCCGTCGACGAGGGCAGGCTGCTCGGGTCGGTGACGTTCTGCCCGGTCGGGTCGGCGTACCGCGAGATCGGTCGCGGCGGCGAGGGCGAGTTCCGGATGCTCGCGGTCAACCCCGCGGCACGCGGCCGCGGGGTCGGCCGGGCGCTGGTCGAGCTGTGCCTGGAACGCTCCCGCGCCCTGGGGTACACGGGTGTCCGGATGTCCACGATGGACAAGATGACCGCGGCCCACCGGGTCTACCAGCGGCTCGGCTTCACCCGGGTCCCGGAGGACGACTGGTCGCCCAGCCCTGGGGTGCTGCTGCTCGCCTACGAGCTCCCGCTGACGACGGACTGAGTCCCCTCAGCGAGGGTCCGGCGCGGGGACGCGCGACATGAACTTCTCCGCGTCGACCACCACCCGGGTCACCTCGCCGGAGCCGACGAGCCTGCCGCCCTGGCGCGCGGCCACCGTGAACCTGGCCAGCCGCCCGTCCACGTGCACCACGCTCGCCGTGATCTCGACCGTGCTGCCCACCGGCGACGGCGCCGTGTGCTCGAGCGTCACCCGGGTGCCGACGCTGGTCTGGCTCTCCTCCAGCGCCGGGGCGATCGCCGCACACGTGGCAGCCTCGCACCACGCGAGCAGGCGCGGGGTGCCCAGCACCGGCAGGCTGCCGGAGCCGACCGCTGACGCGGTGTCGTCGTCGCCGACGGTGCGCTCCAGCGTGGCCACGAGCCCGGCGGCGAGCGGCGCGGCGGCGCTCACGAGAGCGCCGGCTCGAAGGTGGAGACCCGGCCCCCGGACTCCTCGATGGTGACGGCCCCGAAGCTGATGTAGGTGGCCAGCTGCCCGTCGTAGGGGTGGTAGAGCCCGGTGCCGCCGGTGGCGGCGAACGCGAGCGCGATCAGGTCACGCACCTGCTCCTCGTCCAGCTTCAGCGGCGAGGAGCTCAGCGCCGGGACCTGGTGCTCGACCCCGAAGGTGCGCACCTCGACGGCCGTCGCTCGCAGGTGCTCGGCGATGGTCTCGTTGTCCCAGGCCCAGACGAAGCTGCTCACCTTGCTGTTCCAGGAGGCGAGGATCTGGGCGGGGGCGGAGACGACCCGGTCCTCGAAGGCCCACCTGATCGTGCCGGTGGCCTGGTCGAGGACCCAGCGCTGCGCCGTACCGAGGCCCCACCGCTCGGCGTGCGCCTGGGTGGTCAGGTCGATCAGTTCGCGGCCCCGCAGCAGGAGCGACTCGAGTTCCATGGAGACATCCAAACATCATTCGAGCCCCGGACCGTGGGTCCGGGGCTCGAATGGATGGTTGCTGGGCCTGAGCCAGGCTCAGGCGTTGGGGCGCTTGCCGTGGTTCGCTGCCTTCTTCTTGCGAGCGCGGCGCTTGCGGCCTGTCTTGCCCATGAGGTCCTCCTACGTCGACGGCTCCGTGGAGTCTCCCTCGAAGCGAGACTCATCTTCTCATCGAGGCCGGGCAGAAGCGAAATCGGCGGTCTCGGCCCACTCAGTCCTGGGGGCTGATCCGGATCTGGACCTGCTTGATCGTGAGCTGCACCCGCTGGCGCAGCGCCATCGGGGCGACCTCGGTGCAGGACCGGGCGACCAGGCTCTTGACCGTGCGCTCGAGGTCGTAGCGGGCCAGGCAGGGGCCGCACTCGTCGAGGTGGTGCTGGATCTCGGCGCACCCGGCGGCGTCCAGCTCGTTGTCGAGGAAGAAGAACACGCGCCCGAGGACCTCGGAGCAGTCCGCGTCGGGCAGCGGGGTGTTCGTCTCGGGTGCTCCGGCTCCCTCGGTGGGGCCGCCGCTCATCGCGAGCCCCCCTTCGATCCGCTCGGGAGCAGGTCGTGCTCGCGCACGTAGCCGGTGAGCATCTCGCGCAGCTGGCGCCGTCCGCGGTGGAGCCGGGACATCACGGTGCCGATCGGCGTCTCCATGATCTCGGCGATCTCCTTGTACGGGAAACCCTCGACGTCGGCGAGGTAGACCGCGAGCCGGAAGTCCTCGGGGAGTCGCTGCAGGGCGTCCTTGACGTCGGAGTCGGGGAGGTGCTCCAGCGCCTCCATCTCCGCGGACTTCAAGCCACGGGAGGAGTGCGACTCGGCGCGGGCCAGCTGCCAGTCCTCGACGTCCTCGGCCATCGACTGCTGCGGCTCGCGCTGCTTCTTGCGGTAGGTGTTGATGAACGTGTTCGTCAGGATGCGGTAGAGCCACGCCTTGAGGTTCGTGCCCGGCCGGAACTGGTGGAAGGACCCGTAGGCCTTGGCGAAGGTCTCCTGGACGAGGTCCTCGGCGTCGGCCGGGTTGCGGGTCATCCGCATGGCGGCGGAGTACAGCTGGTCCAGGAACGGCAGCGCGTCGCGCTCGAAGCGCGCCTGGCGGTCGACCTCGCTCTCGGTGGCGGGATCGATGTCAGCGGGGTCGACGTCGACGAGGCCCAGGGCCTCGATTTCAGAATCACTCATCGTTCCCCAGACTACCGGGGTCTGCTCATCGGCAGGTCGGTCGAGTGTGTCGAGCACGGGCATCTCCTCCAGACGCAATCTCCACTCCCAACGCAGCGTCAGCGGTTTCGATTCCCCGCGACCTCACGCACCACCCACTCCAGAGTCGCCTCCAGCACGACGGCCAGCGCGTCGGCCTGGCTCACCGGGGCCGACTTCGGCACCTTCATCGAGTGGTCGGCAGCGGGTACGACGGCCAGGTCCACGCCCGCCGGGAACTCCGCCGGGGTGCCGAAGGGGTCCCGCTCCCCCTGCACGACCAGCACCGGGACCCTGGCGCCCTGGAGCTCCGGAAGCCTCGACTTCTCCGGCTTGCCCGGAGGGTGGAGCGGGAACGAGAGCGCCAGCACCCCCCGCGCCCCGACGGTGCGCCCGATCCGGCACGCCGAGCGGGCGCCGGCGCTGCGGCCACCCAGGACCAGCGGGCTCCGGGTGCGCATGCTGTTGAGCACGGCGCGGTAGCACTCGTCGATCGCGGGCGGTGGCGGTGCGAGCCGCTGGCCCGCCACCCGCCACGGCATCTCCACCAGGGTCACCGAGATGTCCTGCTGCGGGAGCGTGCGCGCCAGCCTGACCAGGTCGGGCGCGTCGATCCCCCCGCCCGCCCCGTGGGTGAGCACCACGGTGGCGATCGGCCGCTTGGCCCGGCGTACGACGAGCCGCGCCTCGCCCCGGGGAGTGGGCACCATCCGCTCGATCGGCATCAGCTCTCGCCTTCCAGTGGCAGCGGCACCACGAGTTCGGGACCGTTGTTCTTCACGTTCGAGACCAGTGGCGCGACCGGGAACGCCTCCAGCCTGCCGGGCGCGGCCGGCTCCAGCAGCCCGAGCAGGTCGCTCTTGTCGTGGTGGCGCGGGTCCAGCCACTCGTCGTACCGGTCGGGGGTCAGCATCAACGGCATCCGGTCGTGGATGTGGCCCAGCGAGTCCTCGGCGGCGGTGGTCAGCACGGTGCAGGTCCAGCGGAACCGGGTCGGGTCGTCGTCGGCCTTCGCGGGGTCGCGCCAGATCTCGTAGAGCCCGGCCATGGCGAGCACCCCGCCGTCCCGGGGCCGGATGAAGTACGGCTGCTTGCGCGGCTTGCCCGCCTTGGTCTTCTCCTCGGTGGGGTACCACTCGTAGTAGCCGTCGGCCGGCAGGATCGTGCGTCGCTTCTCGAACGCCCGGCGGTAGGCGGGCTTCTCCGCGACGGTCTCCATGCGGGCGTTGATCATCCGGTTCCCGACGGCCGGGTCCTTGGCCCAGAACGGGACCAGCCCCCAGGTGAGCACCCGCAGCTGCCGCTCGGGCACCGCCTCGGGGCCAGCACCCGCATCTCCGCTCGGAGGGCGCTCGACGACGGCGTACACCTCCTTGGTGGGGGCGACGTTGTAGTCGGGCTCGAGGTGCGGGAGGTCCGGGTTGCGGATCTCGAACTCCTCCACGAGGTCCTCGGGCTGCCTGCTCGAGGCGTAGCGACCACACATGCGGCCAAGGCTAGTGCCGCACGGGCAGCCGGGTCGCCGCGTCGGTGTCCGGAACCGGCAGCACCCTGGTTGAGCCGTCGGACATCGGGGTATTGGTGAAGCCATGACTGCCACTCGCCTGCTCGCCCGCCCCCTGCTCGCGTCCGTCTTCGTGGTCGGTGGCGTGGGCACGTTGAAGAACGCACCCGCCGTCGCCGCGAAGGCGAAGCCGGCCATCGACCGCTTCCGGCCGATGGTCGCGAAGGCCGCCCCGCAGCTGCCGATCCCCGAGGACAGCGTGACGCTGGTCCGGATCAACGCCGCCGCGCAGATCTTCGCCGCCGTGGCGCTCGCCCGTGGCCGGGCACCCCGCCTGTCCAGCACGGTCCTCGCTGCCTCACTGCTGCCCACCACCGTCTTGGGGCACCCGTTCTGGCAGGAGTCCGACCCGGTCGCGAAGGCGCACCAGCGCCAGGACTTCTTCAAGAACCTCTCCGTGCTCGGCGGGCTCTTCCTCGCCGCGGTCGACACCGAGGGCCGGCCGGGAATCGCCTGGCGCGCCCGGCACGGTGCGACCTCGGTACGCCGCGAGGCCAGGCACCTCGGCCGCGAGGCCAAGCTGCAGGCCAAGGTCGCAGCGAAGTCGATGGGCCAATAGCCTCGGTGCGTGCACCCAACCTCCAGTCCTGACCCGGCGCTGTGGCCGGCACCGGTCGCGCGCCACCCCCTGGACGCACGCGTCGAGCTGCCCGGATCCAAGTCGCTGACCAACCGCGCCCTGGTCCTGGCGGCGCTGTCGAACGGCCCCTCGGTGGTACGCCGGGCGCTGCGCTCGCGCGACACCGAGCTGATGGCGACCGCGCTCTCCACGCTCGGGTCGACCGTGGTGACCACCGACGACGACTGGCTCGTCTTCCCCGGACCGCTCCGAGGCGGGACGATCGACTGCGGCCTGGCCGGCACCGTGATGCGCTTCGTGCCCCCGGTGGCCGCCCTGGCCAAGGGGCAGGTGCACTTCGACGGCGACCCGCACGCGAGGACACGCCCGATGGGCGGGGTGCTCGACGCCCTGCGCCAGCTCGGCGTGAACATCGACGACGAGGGCCGCGGGGTGCTGCCGTTCACCGTGAACGGCTCCGGGCGGGTCCGCGGCGGCTCGGTGACCATCGACGCCTCCTCCTCGAGCCAGTTCGTCTCGGCGCTGCTGCTCGCCGGGGCGGCGTACGCCGAGGGCGTGGTGGTGCGTCACGAGGGGCCACCGGTGCCCTCGTTGCCGCACATCGAGATGACGATCGAGAGCCTGCGTGAGCACGGCGTCGAGGTGGTCGTGGGCCACGACGACGGCGCGGACACGTGGACGGTCGCACCCACCCGGATCCAGGCCGTGGACGTCACGATCGAGCCGGACCTGTCCAACGCCGCACCCTTCCTGATGCTCGCGATGACCAGCGGCGGCCGGATCCGGGTCCCGGGCTGGCCGCGCCGGACCACCCAGGCCGGTGACGCTCTGCGTGGCATCCTCGGCGAGATGGGGGCCGAGGTGACGCTCGACGACGACGGGCTGACCCTCGCCGCCGGCGAGACGCTCCTGGGGATCGACGCCGATCTGCACGACGTCGGCGAGCTCACCCCCGCGGTGGCCTCCCTGTGCGCCCTGGCCTCCACCCCGTCCCGGCTGCGGGGCGTCGCGCACATCAGGGGGCACGAGACCGACCGCATCTCCGCGCTGGCAGCCGAGCTCGGCGGCCTCGGGGCGGCGGTCACCGAGCACCCCGACGGCCTGTCCTTCGAGCCCGCGACGCTGCACGGCGGCACCTTCCACACCTACGCCGACCATCGGATGGCGCACGCGGCGGTGGTGGTCGGGTCCGCGGTCGACGGCGTGCTCGTCGAGGACGTCGCCACCACCTCCAAGACGTTCCCCGGCTTCGCCGACGTGTGGGCGGGGCTGGTGCGATGACGACGGGCCGCTACGGCGAGCACGATCCCGAGAGCTACGAGCGCCCGCGGCGGCACACCCGCCCCCGGACCAAGGACCGGCCGGCGTACGCCGACGCCGTCCCCGCGGTGGTGGTCACCGTGGACCGGGGCCGCTACACCTGCCGGCTCGGCGAGCACGAGCCCATCGTCACCGCGATGAAGTCCCGCGCGCTGGGCCCCAAGGCCGTGATCACCGGCGACCGCGTGCGCCTGGTCGGCGACACCTCCGGCGCGGACGGCTCCCTGGCGCGGATCGTGAGCGTGGACGAGCGCAAGACGGTGCTGCGTCGTACCGCCGACGACGACGACCCCGTCGAGCGGGTGATCGTCGCCAACGCCGACCAGCTCGTGATCGTGACCGCCCTCGCCGACCCCGAGCCGCGCCAGGGACTGATCGACCGCGCACTCGTGGCGGCGTACGACGCGAAGATGGATCCCCTGCTCTGCCTGACCAAGGCCGACCTCGCCGACCCGGAGCCGCTGCTGTCGAGCTACCGGCCGCTGGGGGTGCCCTACGTGGTGACCCAGCGCGGCGCCGACCTCACCGACATCGTCGACCGCCTCGCGGGCCGCACCAGCGTGCTGCTCGGGCACAGCGGGGTCGGCAAGTCCACGCTGGTCAACGCCCTTGTCCCGGACGCCTTCCGCGAGGTCGGCGTGGTCAACGCCGTGACCGGTCGCGGCCGGCACACCTCCGTGACCGCGCTGATGCTGGCGCTGCCCGGCGGGGGCTGGATCGTGGACACCCCCGGCATCCGCTCCTTCGGGCTCGCCCACGTGGAGCCGGACAAGCTGATCGAGGCGTTCCCGGACCTGCACGAGCTGACCCACACGTGCCCGCGTGGCTGCACGCACGGCGAGAACGAGCCCGAGTGCGGGCTGAGCGAGGCCACCGGCCCGGAGGCCGACCGGGTGAGCTCGTTCCGCAGGCTGCTCGCGAGCCGCGAGGCCGGCGACCAGCACTACTGAGCCCGGCCGAGCGCGGGCTACTGCTGCCAGACCGCCTGGGCGCCCGCGTCCCCGGTGAGCACCACCAGCACGAGCGCCACCACCGAGACCAGGGGCAGCAGCACCATCAGCGGCTTCTCCAGCGCCGCGACCTTGCCCACCCGGTCCCTGCCCCCGCTGAGGCGGGTCACGTGCGGCAGGACCCAGAACGCCACCGCGACCACCGCCGCGAAGACCCACATCGCGATCATCAGGCGCTCGCCCCACTCCTCGTGGGTCTGCACGAGCGGCGACGCCCCCAGGCCCCGGTCCTCGGCGAGCTGCTCACCGGACCGGGTGGCGACGAACGCGGCCGCGGTCGCGACCAGCGTCAGCAGGAGTGCAGGCCAGCGGGCGATCCAGCGCCACCTCGGGACCGCCATCGCGGTCGAGGCCAGGGCTGCCAGGGGCACGAAGGCCACGACGGCATGGATGACGAGCGGGTGGAGCGGAAGGCCGTTGATCTCCATGCGGGAAAGGTTAACCCGACAACCATCTCTGCGGGGGCTTACTCTGTGCCTCATGCCGTCCGACTTCACCGACGACCTCCGGCTCGCCCATGTGCTCGCCGACGACGCCGACGCCACCTCCGAAGCGAGGTTCAAGGCGATGGACCTCCACGTGATGACCAAGCCCGACCTGACCCCGGTCACCGACGCCGACCGGTCGGTCGAGGAGGGCATCCGCCGCACCCTGTCGCGGGCCCGCTCCCGTGACGCCGTGCTCGGCGAGGAGACCGGGTCGACCGGCCACAGCCAGCGGCGCTGGGTGGTCGACCCGATCGACGGCACCAAGAACTTCGTCCGCGGTGTACCCGTGTGGGCCACCCTGATCGCGCTGATGGTCGACGGCGAGGTCGTCGTCGGCCTGGTCTCGGCCCCGATGCTGAACCGTCGCTGGTGGGCGATGAAGGGCGGCGGCGCGTGGACCGGCAAGTCGCTGCTGCGCGCGACCCCCTGCCAGGTCTCCGACGTCTCCCGGGTCGAGGACGCATCGCTGTCCTACTCCTCGCTCTCCGGCTGGGACGAGCGCGGACGCCTCGACGACTTCCTCTCGCTCTCCCGGCGCTGCTGGCGCACCCGGGCGTACGGCGACTTCTGGTCCTACATGCTCGTCGCCGAGGGGGCCGTGGACATCGCGACCGAGCCGCAGCTCGAGATCCACGACATGGCGGCCCTGGACATCATCGTGCGCGAGGCCGGCGGCTACTTCACCTCCCTCGACGGGGAGCCCGGCCCCACCGGAGGCAGCGCCCTGGCCACGAACGGCAAGCTGCACGACCAGGCCCTGGCCTTCCTGGGGTCGCTCCCCGACCAGGGGAACCCCCACCCCGGCGGGACCGTGCACGACCTCAGTTCACGCCGCAGCGAGCCCGCGGCTGACCGCGACTGAAATCTGTCCCTGTGCAACCAGGCCGAGGGACACTAGATTCACGAGCCTCTACCTCTCATCCGTGAGTGAATCGAAGGGCCTGGCCATGAAGATCAGCGACGTCATCCGCAGCAAGTCGAGCAGCGAGGTCGTCACGATCCGCCCGGACTCCAGCGTGCGCGACCTGTTGGCGCTGCTCGCCGAGCACAACATCGGCGCGGTGGTCGTCAGCAGTGAGGGCGCGGGCTTCGACGGCATCGTGAGCGAACGTGACGTCGTCCGCAAGCTCGCCACCGACGAGGCGGTGCTCGACGCCCCGGTCAGCCAGATCATGACCACCACCGTCCGGACCTGCGAGCCCGGTCTCGAGGTCGACGAGCTGATGGCCCAGATGACCGAGCACCGGATCCGCCACGTGCCGGTCGTGGAGCACGGCGAGGTGGTCGCCGTGGTCAGCATCGGTGACGTCGTCAAGAGCCGGATCACCCAGCTGACCTTCGAGCGCGACCAGCTCGACAGCTACGTCCACCAGACCTGAGCCGGGCGGGTGTGACACCAGGACGCGGACCACGGACCGGCCCGCCACCGCACCCACTTCAGCGCGTACCGCACTCGCCAAGCCGCCCCGCCGCGGCACTCGCTGCTATCGGGACCCTAGGGGTGGCCTACGGGCTGCTCTTCTCGGATCGGACCGATTACGTAGGTCACTTTCTCGCTGGTGCCGGAGGAACGTTCATCCTGGTGGCCCTCGTGGTCGCGGGTCTGCCGGGACGCCCCTGGGTGGTACCCGCAACAGTGGGGTGCGCGGTCGTGCTCGGGGTGGTGGCGGAGGCGACGGTCTTCCGGTTGGCCGAGTTCGATCCGGTCGACCTCGCCAACCAGAGCACCGGTGCCGTGCTGGCGGGCATAGCGCTGATGGATGCAGAGGACCGCCTGTCATCGACAGGCGTCGCACTGCTCGGTGGGGTCGCCTTGTTGATTGCAGGGTTCGGCTTTGCGTTCGCCTGAGCAGACCCACGGGTACGTCGCCACGGTGCTGATCCTTGCGGTGGTGTGCTTCGGCGCTCTCGGTGCGTGGACTCTCGTGGAGCGCTCCGCCATCCCGTGGCACCTCGACGGAAAGGTGACCGACGTGGAGGTTCGCGAGGAGAAGCACCCGGGCGTGGACGACGTCTGGCACGTGACAGTGGACGGCAAGGGCCGCCACTGGGACTCCGCCCTCGCCTCCATGCTCGAAGAGGGAGACCGCGTCTCCAAGGACCGTTGGGAGCGCACCTTGATGGTGAACGGTGACGAGACGGTGCTGCGTCTCAGCGATGACGCGCGCTCCATGCTCGTCCTGTTCCCGATCATCTCGGCGACAGCCTTTGCGCTGGCGTGGCCCGGGAGACGAAGCCGTCCCGTCGTCGTACGGCATCGCCGTCACGATCACGGTGCGCGTCTGTGAAGCAGCAGGCCGGCAGCCTCAGCTACGAGGCGGTCGGGGCAACCCGGCCGGGGGAACACACCTGGGCCGAGGACCCCTCCGGCTTTCGCCGCTACGAGCGGACAGTGCGCATCGGGCGCGGAACGGCACTTTGGAAGAGGGTGTCCGACGAGGTGCTCGACTGGGGCGTGAAGACCCGCAGCGGGTTCACCGTTCAATCGGTCACCGGTGACGCCACTCGCGTGCAGGACGGGAGGGACTACCTCCTCACCGCTCACATCGGCCCGTTCTCGATCCACGAACCCGTCCGGGTGGTGGCGGTCTTGGAGGGGCCGGACCGGTGCGGCTTCGCCTACGGAACCATGCAGGGTCACCCCGTCTCCGGCGAGGAAGCCTTCATCGTGCACCGCACTTCCGACGGCGGCGTCTGGTTGACCTTGCGCTCCCTGACCCGCCCAGCGTCCGGTCGTTGGCGTCCGGCGTTCCCAGCCATCCTCGTCGCACAACGCTGGTACCAGCGGCGGTACCGACGAGCACTCCGGAGCAGAGTGACGTAGGTGGTGTGGCACGAGCGGGGGGCGCTCACCTGGTGTGGTCTCGACTATCCACTCGCTTCGCTCGCTGCTCGACCACCTTGAGGTGCGTTCGCTGCTCGACCACTTTCGGACGCGGGCACCCGGACCGGCGCCGGGAGGGGCGTGGCAGGGTGGAGCCATGAGCACACAGAAGCCAGAGATCGACCCGCCCGAGGGCCCAGCACCCACCGAGCTCGAGATCACCGAGCTCGAGGAGGGCAGCGGCGCCGAGGCGACCAAGGGCAGCACCGTGTCCGTCCACTACGTCGGCGTCGCGCACTCCACCGGCGAGGAGTTCGACGCCTCCTACAACCGCGGGGCACCCCTCGACTTCCGGCTCGGCGTCGGCCAGGTCATCGCCGGCTGGGACCAGGGCGTGGAAGGCATGAAGGTCGGCGGGCGTCGTCGCCTCACCATTCCCCCGCACCTCGCCTACGGCGACCGCGGCGCGGGCGGCGTGATCAAGCCCGGCGAGTCCCTGATCTTCGTCGTCGACCTGATCGACGTGCGCTGACCTGGCCGAAACGACCTCAGTGGTCGGCTTGGGCGACCCGTGACGCGGTGCCGCCCAGGCCGACCACGTCGCCGGGGACGAGCTGACGACCGCGACGGGTCTCGACCTCGCCGTTGACGGTGACCGCGCCCTGGATCATCAGCTCCTTGGCGTCGGAACCGCTCTCGATCAGGTTCGCGAGCTTGAGGAACTGGCCCAGCCGGATCGACTGGTCCTTGATCGGTACGTCTTCGATCGCTGCCATCAGAGCGCCAACGATACGGCGTGGATGATGACGCCGACGAGTCCGCCGACCACGGTCCCGTTGATCCGGATGAACTGCAGGTCCCGGCCGACGTGGAGCTCGATCTTGTCGGAGGCCTCCTTGCCGTCCCAGCGCTCGATGGTTTGGGTGATCACCGCGGTGAGCTCGTTGCCGTAGCGCCCGACCGCCCACACCACGAGGTTGGCCGCCCAGGTGTCCAGCTTGGCCCGAAGGGCGGCGTCGGTGCCGATCCGCGTGCCGAAGGCCACGAGCTCCTGGGTCGCACGCTGGCGCAGCGGCCCGTCCTCCTCCTCCAGGGCCTCGAGCAGTGCCTTGCGGAAGGCGCTCCACAGCGACATCGCGGTCTCGACGACCTGCGGCTGCCCGAGCACCCGGAGCTTGAGGTTCTCGGCCCGCTCCTGGGTGGCGGGGTCGGTGAGCAGGTCCTCGGCGAGCTGGGCCAGCAGGCTGTCCAGGGCGAGCCGGGCGTGGTGGTCGGGGTCGCGACGGATGTCGGCCAGCCAGCGCACGGCCTCGAGGTGCAGCCGCGTGGTGACGACGTCGTTGAGCCGGTCCGGCGCCCACCAGGGAGCGCGCTCCCCGATCACGTCGGTGAAGGTCTCCTGGTTGTGCACCAGCCAGCGGTGCGCCTCCTCGAGGGCGAGGTCGACGAGTCCGTGATGGGCTCCGTCGCGGACGATCTCCTGGAGCAGCCCCCCGGCGATCGGTGAGATCGGCTCGGCCATGAAGCGCGGTATCACCACCTCGCGCACCACCGAGGCGACGTCCTCGTCGCGCATCCTGCGCAGCCCGAGCGCGGCGACCGTCGTCGCCTCGGCCACCACCCGCTGGGCGTTGGCGGGCTCGGTGAGCCAGGCACCGACGCGCGTGGTGATGTCGGCCGCCGCGAGGCGCTCGCGGATCACCGGCTCGTTGAGGAAGTTCTCGGCGAAGAACTCCTCGAGGCTCTTGCCGAACTCGTCCTTCTTGCGCGGCACCAGCGCCGTGTGCGGGATCGGCAGCCGCAGCGGGTGCCGGAACAGCGCGGTCACCGCGAACCAGTCGGCGATGGCCCCGACCATGCTCGCCTCGGCGCCCGCGTTGACGAACCCCCAGAAGCCGTCCTGGTCCAGGGTGAGCACGTAGACCACGGCGGCGAAGACGAGCAGACCGCCGGCCACTGCCTGCATCCGCCGAAGCCGGGTACGTCGGACCGCGTCCGCCTGCGAGTCGGTGCTCGCGAAGGAAGTTGTGCTCACTGCCAGAAACCTACCGATAGCCCGGGTACCTGGCCGTCGAACCCCTACACTTCGTGGGTGTATTGCACCTTTCGCGCAACCTTGGTGGTCCTGCTGGGCCTCGTGCTGGCCTGGTCGGTGACCCCGGTCGCGGGTGCGACCGCCGAGTCCCCCGCCCCCGTGGAGGCGCCGACGAGCCCGGCCGCAGCAGGCAGCGCGGCCGACTTCACCCGGGACGAGGCGGAGGACCTGCTGGCCAAGGCCGAGCGGCAGTTCGCCACCGACACCCGGCGCGTCCGGGCCGGCCGGCCGGTCGGGAACGGCGCCTCGACCGAGGTCACGATGACGCTGCGCGACCTGCACCTCGCCCGACCGCTCCTGCGCGGTGAGGAGAGGGAGGCCGCCGAGCGGCTGCTGGCACGTCCCTCCGACCCGGGCGGCGACTGGCTCGGGGGCCCGCCCGCGATCAGCTACCCGGCTCGTGGTCGCGCCCACTGGTGCCCGCCGGGCGGGGTCGCGTGCCTGCACTGGGTCACCACCGGCACCGACCGGGTGAACCCGACCGACACCGACGCAGACGGCGTACCCAACTACGTGGAGACCGTCTACGCCACCGTGGCGCAGGTCTGGAAGCACCAGGTGGGGACGCTGCGGTTCCGCGCTCCCCGGGGCGACGACGGCAGTGCCTCGGACCTCGACAACCCCGACGCCCGGATCGACATCTATCTCGCCGACCTCGGCAACCGCGGGCTCTACGGCTACTGCGCCCCCGAGGGCAGCCCCGGCGCGCGCCAGACCTCGGGCTACTGCGTCCTCGACAACGACTTCTCCCGCGCCCAGTACGGCATCGCGCCGATCAACGCCCTCCGGGTCACCACCGCCCACGAGTTCTTCCACGTCATCCAGTTCGGGTACGACGTGAAGGAGGACATCTGGATGATGGAGGGCACCGCCGCCTGGATGGAGGACGAGGTCTACGACTCCATCAACGACAACTACCAGTTCCTCGGCCAGAGCCCGATCCGCAGCCCCGGCACCCCGCTGGACTACAGCGTCGGAATGAGCCGCTACGGCTCCTTCGTGTTCTTCAAGTACGCCGCCGAGCGGCTGCGCGACCGCAACGTGGTCCGGCAGTTCTGGGAGTACGCCGACGCGCCCCGCAACCGGTACTCCCTCCAGGCCATCCGGGCGGTGCTGAGCGCCCGCCGGGTCGCCTGGCCGGAGTTCTTCACCGTGTTCGGGAGCTGGAACACGCTGCCCGCACGCAGCTACGCCGAGCGGTCGGCGTACCCCACCCCGGCGTTCACGATGCTCAAGGTGCTCTCCACCCGCAAGAAGAACACCCGCACGACCGGGTGGCGCCGGGTGAGCCTGCCGCACCTGTCCAGCTCGGCGGTCGCGGTGCTCCCCCACGGCCGCCTGAAGCCGCGCAAGCGGCTGCTCGTCGAGGTGAACGCACCCGACACGGCGAGTGGCAGCACGGCGCTGGTCCAGCGACGGTTCCGCAACGGCACGGTCAGCCACACGATGATGCGGCTGAACCGCAGCGGCGACGGGCGGATGCTGCTCGGCTTCAACCGCCGCGCGCTCTCGGCCGTGGTGGTCGTGGTGAGCAACACCAGCACCCAGATGCGCGACTGCGGCAGCATCGGCGACGGGTACGGCGGGCCGGTGTACTCCTGCTTCGGCCGCGGAGTCCACGACCTCGGCCAGCGGTACGCCGTCCGGGCCAGGCTGAAGTAGCTCGCCGGGGTAGTTCGTCCACGGCGGAACAAACGGGCCATCCAACTGGCTGTGCCTGACGAACCACCCACCCGACGCAAGGAGCCCCCACGTGCCGCGACTGACCGACTTCACCGCCAGGACGATCACCGGCGAGGAGCAGCCGCTGGAGGCCTACGCCGGCAAGGTGGCCCTCGTGGTGAACACCGCGTCCAAGTGTGGGTTCACCCCCCAGTTCGAGGGGCTGGAGAAGCTCCACGAGCAGTACGCCGACCAGGGACTCGTCGTCCTCGGCTTCCCGTGCAACCAGTTCGGCAACCAGGACCCCGGCGAGAACGAGGAGATCGGGGCGTTCTGCCAGAAGAACTACGGCGTCAGCTTCCCGATGTTCGAGAAGGTCGAGGTCAACGGCGACGAGGCGCACCCGCTCTACAAGTGGCTGCGCGAGGAGAAGAGCGGGCTGCTCGGCGAGAAGATCAAGTGGAACTTCACCAAGTTCCTCGTCGGCCGCGACGGCACCGTGATCAAGCGCTACGGCTCGACGACCAAGCCCGAGAAGATCGCCGCCGACATCGAGAAGGCGCTGAATTCCTGACCCGGCCCCCCGCGGTCCGAGCCCCATTTCCGGAGGTTGTACTGCGGGGTAGGTTGACCAGCACGTCCGCCACACCCCGACAGGAGCAGACATGCACCTTGCCCTGACCGAGGATGAGTCCGCGTTCCGCGAGGAGATGCGCACCTTCTTCACCACCAAGATCCCCCAGGAGCTCCGGGACACGATCCGGGGAGGTGGACACGTCGGCAAGGACGGCATCGTCGAGGCCCAGCGGATCCTCAACGAGGCGGGCCTCGCCGTACCCAACTGGCCCGTGGAGTGGGGTGGCCGCGACTGGACGCCGCTGCAGCGCCACATCTGGCACGAGGAGATGCAGCTGGCCTGCGTCCCGCCGCCGCTGGCGTTCAACGCCAACATGGTCGGCCCGGTGATCGCGAACTTCGGCTCCCAGGAGCAGAAGGAGAAGTTCCTCCCCGCGACCGCCAACCTCGACATCTGGTGGTGCCAGGGCTTCTCCGAGCCCGAGGCCGGCTCCGACCTCGCCTCGCTGAAGACCCGCGCCGTCCGCGACGGCGACGACTGGGTGATCAACGGGCAGAAGGCCTGGACCACGCTGGGGCAGTACGCCGACTGGATCTTCGTGCTGTGCCGCACCGACCCCGAGGCCGAGCGCAAGCAGAAGGGGATCAGCTTCATCCTGTGCCCGATGGACGCCGAGGGCGTGACCCTGCGCCCGGTCCAGCTGATCGACGGCGGCTACGAGGTCAACGAGGTGTTCTTCGAGGACGTGCGCGTCCCCGCCGAGAACCTCGTCGGCGAGGAGAACGCCGGTTGGAGCTACGCCAAGTTCCTGCTCGGCAACGAGCGGGTGGGGGTCGCTCCCGTGGGGGCCACCAAGCGCGCCCTCGCCACAGTCAAGGAGACGGCCGTGCAGACGGGCCAGATCGAGGACCCGCTCGTCGCCGCCCAGATCATCGAGCTCGAGAACGAGCTGCTCGCGCTCGAGCTGACCGCCCTGCGCGTGGTGGCGAACTCCGACGACGGCAAGCCGCACCCCGCCTCCTCGGTGCTCAAGCTCAAGGGCACCGAGCTCCAGCAGGCGGTCTCCGAGCTGACCATGGACCTCGGCGGCAACCTCGCACTCGCGTCGGGAGCCGGCGAGGGTTCCGATGTACCCCCGTGGGCACGACTCTCCGCCCCCATCTACCTCAACCTTCGCAAGGCCTCGATCTACGGCGGATCCAACGAGATCCAGCGCCAGATCATCGCCGGCACGATCCTCGGCCTGTAGAGAGGGACTGAACATGGACTTCACACTCGATGGTGAGCAGACCGCCCTGCGCGACGCCGTACGCGGCCTGCTCAAGGGATACGACACCGAGCGCCGCCGCGAGGTCGTCGCCGAGGACCCGGGCTTCGACGAGAAGCTGTGGGCCCGACTGGCCGAGATGGGCGTCCTCGGACTGCCCTTCGCCGAGGACGACGGCGGCATGGGCGCCGGCCCCGCCGAGGTCTCGGTCGTCGCCGAGGAGCTCGGCCGCGTGATCGCACCCGAGCCGTTCGTCGAGGCGGTCGTGCTCGCCGGCGGGCTCGTGGCCGCCTACGGCAGCGACGAGCAGAAGCAGGAGATCCTCGGCGGCCTCGCCTCCGGCGAGCTCGTGCCCGCGTTCGCCTACTCCGACGCCACGGGCGGCGAGGGCGGCGTCAGCGTCGACGGCGACACCCTGACCGGGGCCAAGGAGCCGGTGCTCAACGGCGGCCGCGCCGACGTGCTGGTGGTCTTCGCCGAGGGGCAGCTGTTCCTCGTGGACGCCTCGGCGACCGAGCGGACGTCGTACGCGACCTTCGACGGCGGTCGTGCCGCGCGGGTCGTCTTCGACCAGACGCCGGCGACCCCGCTGGGTGCCGGCGGCGACGTCACCGACGGCGTCAAGGACGTGATCGCCCTCGCGACGGTGGCCTACTGCCACGAGTCGCTGGGCGCGATGGACACCGCGCTGCGCAAGACCACCGAGTACCTCACCCAGCGCAAGCAGTTCGGCGTCACGCTGAACCGCTTCCAGGCGCTCACCTTCCGCGCCGCCGACATGTACACCTCGCTCGAGCTGACCCGCAGCATCGTCACCTGGGCCACGATGGTCCTCTCCGACGAGTCGTCCACGGCGGAGCGCAAGCGCGAGGCCGCCTCCCGCGCCAAGCTCCAGGTCAGCCGCGCCGGGCGCCACCTCAGCCAGGAGGCGATCCAGCTCCACGGCGGCATCGCGATGACCGCGGAGTACTCCGTGGGCCACCTCGCCGCCCGGATCACCGCGATCGACCACCTCCTCGGCGACGGGCGTCAGCAGGTGCGCAACCTGTCGCGCCGGCTGACGTCGTACGGCGTGGTCGAACCACTCCCCTGACCCGGCGCGGGGATCATCGCGCCTCGTCGGGGAAGAACTGGCGAAGCAGGGTCTGCAGGACCCACTCCTCCCACTGCTGGGGCGACCACCCGTGCTCGAGGACGAGCAACGCGAACGTCTCCTCACTCTGCACCGCGTAGAGCACCCCGGCCGCGTCGGCGGGCGCGAGGTCGGGCGCGAAGCCCTTCTTCGACGCGATCGCCTGGGCCACCTGCGTGAAGCCGGCGTGCCGCTCGCGCTTGTTGTTGCTCAACAGCTCGGCCACCTCGGGCTCGGCGGCGGCGGCCCGGATCACGTTGTACAGCGGGGTGGAGCGCTGCATCACCGCGGAGGTGCCGTGCACGAACGCGGCCAACGCCGCAGGGCCGTCCGGGTTGGTCTGCGCCGAGACGAACCAGTCGCGGTCGAAGATGGGCACCGGCTCGTCGTCACCCACGATCGCGGTGTCGAAGGCTGCCTTGAGGATCTTCGTCTTGTTGCCGAAGGACAGGTAGAGCGTCTGCACGACGACGCCCGCCTCCTGGGCGACGGCCGCCATCGTCGTGGTCAGAAAGCCGTCGCGCAGGAACAACGTGGTGGCTGCGGCCACGATGCGCCGCCTGGTCGCGCGGGACTGCTCTGCCTTGCTGGTGCGGCTCTTCGTGCGAGATCCAGTGGCCACCTTTTTCACTCCTCCCCTTGACGGGCTCCCCCGACGTTACTAGATTCCCATTCTAGAACGTCATTACAGTATGGGAATCCAGTTGCGGATTCCTGCACGGTACCCCCGCCACCCAGAAGGAGCACATCGTGACGAACACCCAGGAGGTCCAGCCGCGGACCGCCCCCGCCCTCGCCGGCTACCACCACCTCGGCCTGACCGTGCGTGACATCGAGGCCAGCGAGGAGTGGTACTCCCGCACCCTCGGCTTCGTGCGCGCCTTCGTGGAGAAGCACGACAACGAGACCGGCTACGCCGTCGTGATGACCCGTCCCGGTTCTGGGTTCTTCATCGGGCTCGACCACCACGAGGACGCCGACCGGCAGCAGTTCGACGCACGACGGACGGGCCTGGACCACCTCGCGTTCACCATCTCGACGCGCGAGGAGATCGACGCGTGGGTGACGCACCTCGACGAGCTCGGGGTGGACCACGAGCCGGTCACCGAGGCCTTCGAGCCGATGAGGTTCGCGCTGGTCATCCTGCGGGACCCCGACGGGATCCCGATCGAGCTGATCTGGTTCGGGGCCTGAGATGTCCTCGCTCCCGATCCGCGCGGGGGGCCGTCCGCGCACGAGCACCCGGACGCCACACCGGCAGGAGGACCAGCAGCCGCCGGACTCGTCGTACCTCGACGACGTGCTGACCGAGGCGTTGGCCTGGCCGGGCGTCCGGCCCGCGGACTCGGGGGTCTCCGTGGAGGGTGCGCGCGCGCTGGTGCTCGGCCCGGGCATCGAGCCGGGGCCACCGGAGGCGTTCATGGTCGCGCGGGAGTTCTGCCACGGCCACGCCCAGGGCGACTTCAGCCTCCACGCCACCCTGCCACGCGAGGTCGCCCTCGCGACCGAGCGCGCCGGCTGGGCCGAACCACACTTCCTGGCACTCACGGGCGACCTCCCGGCCACGGTCGTGATGCTCTACGCCCCGCGCGACGAGGCCGAGCGCGACGTGGTGCTCGACCTGGTGCGCACCTCCTACGAGTTCGCTCGGGCGAGCGTTCCTGCCACCGCGACGCGGGAGTGAGCACCATGCACTCCCTGAACCCCGACCTGATGCGCTTCGAGGACGCCCGGCGCCGGACCGACCTGTCCGGCGTACGCCGCAACCACCCGTGGTTCCTGAGCCCGCGTCTGCACCCCGGGCCGCCACCGGATCACCCGCTGGCGCCCTGGCTGTTTGCCCCGCACCTCCCCTGCCGCCCCTCTGTCCCCGCTCGCCTGACCGTGAAGGAAACGCCATGATCATCAACCGCATCGACCCCGAGGTGACCGTCCTGGCCGACCGCCAGGAGGTGCCGGGACTCGGCTTCGTCCCGGTCAACGCCTACGTGCTGCACGCCGAGGAGCCGGTCGTCGTCGACACCGGCCTCTCCTTGCCGGACCGCGACTTCGTCGCCGACCTCGAGCAGGTGATGGATCCCGCGGACGTCCGCTGGATCTGGCTCACCCACCCCGACACCGACCACACCGGCGGGCTGCACGCCTTGTTGGCGGCCGCCCCCCGGGCGAAGGTCGTCACCAACTTCATCGGGGTCGGCATCTTGTCGAACTCCGCCCCGCTACCGCTGGACCGGGTCCACCTGCTCAATCCCGGCCAGAGCCTCGACGTCGGCGACCGCCGGCTGCGGGCCTTCCGGCCCGCCCTGTTCGACAACCCCGCCACCACCGGGTTCCTCGAGGATCGCTCGGGCAACTGCTTCGTCTCCGACTGCTTCGGGGCGCCGCTCGGGTCCGCCGAGGACGCGACGGCTCCGTCCGCGGACGGTCTCGCCGCCGCGGAGCTGCGCGACCGGCAGCTGCTCTGGGCCAGCGTGGACAGCCCCTGGGTGGAGCACGCCGTCGGTCCCGGATACCTCGACTCGGTGGAGGCGATGCGGGCCCTGGACGCCCGGCGGATCCTGAGCAGCCACCTTCCCCCGGTGCAGGACCAGCCCGACCGGCTCTTCGAGATGGCCATCGCGGCCCAGGGCATCAAGCCCTTCGTGGGCCCCGACCAGGCAGCGCTGGAGGCCATGCTGCAGTCGTTCGAGCCGGCAGGCTGACGCGAGGATCGCCTCCGTGTGTGCCCGGCCGGTTCACCGTCAGCCGCCGAACCAGGAACCCCGTCCGCCGTACCAGTCGCTGAGGTGCGGGGTCCCGGCGCTGCGTCCGCCCCGGCCACCGAGATAGCTGCCCACCACGGCGGCACCGAGGTCGTCGAGCTCGGGGGAGACGACCCGTCCCTCGACCCGGGCGGCGAGCTGGTCGATGAACCGGGCCAGGCCCGGGTCGTCGCCGAGGCGGAAGAACGTGACCTGCGCGCCGAGCCGGGAGGAGTTGTCCAGCTCGCGCACCGACCACGCCACGGTGCGCGGGTGCGGCGGGTAGGAGAACCACACCTCTCCATCGGGCTCGAGGTGGCTGGTCGGCTCGCCGTCGGTGACGATCAGCAGCACCGGCTGGGCATTGGGGTGCTTGCGGAAGTGCCGATTCGCCAGCAGCAGCGCGTGGTGCAGGTTGGTCCCCTTGTCCCACATCGCGTCCAGCCCGGTGAGCTCGTCGATGTCCATCACGTGCGCCGCGCGGCCGAAGCCGATCAGCTGCAGGTGGTCGCCGCGGAACCTGCTGGTGATCAGCTGGTGCAGCGCGAGCGCCGTACGCTTCATCGGCACCCAGCGGTTGGCCATCGCCATCGAGAACGACGTGTCCACCAGCAGGGCGACCGCGGCCTGCGTGCGGGCCTCGGTCTCGTTGACCTCGATGTCGCGTACGTCGATGCGCACCCCGGAGCGGGCGTCGCCACCCTCCCCCGCGGTGCGTACGACGGCGTTGGTGATCGTCCGGGTGACGTTCCACGGCTCGGTGTCCCCGAAGGTCCACTCGCGGCTCGCGCCGCTCATCTCCCCGGCGGCACCCGCATGGCGCATGTCGCGCTGGCCCTGCCGGCCCGACATCCGGTTGGCGACGTCCTTGAGCAGCGCCTTGCCGAGCTGGCGCATCGCCTTGGGCGAGAGCTTCAGCTGGCCGTCCGAGCCGCGCTTGAGGTACCCGGTCTCGTTGAGTGCCCGCTCCAGCTCCGCCAGCTTCTTGGCGTCCACCGAGGCCTCCTCGCCGAGCTGACGGGCCAGCTTGTCGAGGTCGACGTCGTCCATCCGGGCGCCGCCGTAGGACTGCGAGAGCTGCTCCCCGAGGTCGTCGAGCTCCGCGAGGTCCTGGAGTACGCCGGTCCCGTCACCGAGTCCCAGCCCTTCCTCGCCGCCGAACTCCTCCGAGCTGCCCCAGTCCTCACCGGGCCGCAGGGCCCGCAGGTTGTCGTCGAGCTGGGAGAGCCCCTGCATCAGCTCGGGGCTGCCGAAGGCCTCGCTGGCCAGGGCGTCGAGCTCGTCGCGCTGCTCCTGGGTCATCGAGTTGCGCATCCGCTGGGCGGCCGCTGCCCGCTGGGCGAGGGCGTCCATCAGCTCGTCGATGTTCTGGGGGTTCTCGGGGAAGTACTGCCCGTGCTTGTCCATGAAGTCGGCGAAGTCCTGCTCGGTGTCGACCCCCTGACGGTGCTTGTCCAGCAGTTCGTTGAGGTCGCCGATCATCTCCTGGATCGCGGCCTTGTCCTCCTCGGTCGCGTTCTCCAGGGCCTGCTTCATCCCCTTGAATCGCTGGTCGAGCATCTCCCGGCCGAGGAGGTCCTTGATCTTCTCGTAGTTCTCGCGGGCCTGGGAGCTCTTCCAGTCGTAGTCGCCGAGCTCCTTGACCGCCGCCGCCGTGCTCGGCGGGAGGGCACCGAGCTGCAGCTCGCGGAAGTCACGATCGGCGTCGTCGAGGTCGACGTCGCGGGCGAGCTGCTTGCGCTCCTCGAGCACCGCCTGGTCCAGCAGCTCGCGGATCTCCTCCATGGTGCCGTCGAGGTTGTGCTTGGCCAGCAGCTCGCGCCGCTTGGCCGCCACCTGGCGGGCCAGGTCGTCGAGGCCCCGCTGGTCCTGCCCTCCGCGGCGGAGGAACTCCCGCATGGCGCGCTCCGGGGAGTACCCGGCCATCACGTCCTCGCCGATCGCGTCCAGCGCCTCGGCGAGGTCGACCGGGGGCGCGAGCGGGTCCGGGCCGCCTCCGTAGCGGCCGTAGCGGGAGCGCCGCCGCTCAGCCATAGACGGTCTCTCCGTCGGCGGACTCCTTGCTGACCTTCTGGGCCAGGTAGAGCCCCTCGAGAGCGAGCTCGATGGCGCTGGCCCGCTCGCCGTCGTTGGTGGCCTCGAGCCGTTCGCAGATCTCGTCGTACACCTCGGACTCGCCGAGCGCCGGCAGTCCGGTGAGGAAGTCGAGCGCGGTGACCTGCTCGCCGGTGGTGACGCTGGCGCCGGACTCCAGCGCCTGCACGAGCAGGCCGAGGTCCAGGCCCGCCAGGCGGGATCGGACGGTCTCGGCGGTGGCCCGGCGCAGCAGGTGCTCGAGGATCTGGGCCTCGCGGCCCTCCTCGCCGGTCTCGAACTCCACCTTGCCGCCGAGGACGTCGACCGCGGTCTCGAGGTCGACGACGCGGGCGACCGCCTCGTTCTCCCCCTGGGCCGTGGCGCGGTGCAGCGCGGCGGCGGCGATCGTCTCGGCGCCGGCGATGGCGAACCGGGCCGAGACGCCGGAGCGCTGGTCGACGGCACTCGACTCGCGCAGTGCGCGGGTGAACCGCGCCAGGATCTCGACGAGGTGCGGGGGTACGTCGGCGACGAGGTTCGCCTCCTGGAGGATCACCGCCACCTCGTCGACGAGCTCGATCGGGTAGTGGGTGCGGATCTCGGCGCCGAAGCGGTCCTTGAGCGGGGTGATGATCCGGCCGCGGTTGGTGTAGTCCTCCGGGTTGGCGCTGGCCACCACGAGCGTGTCGAGGGGCAGCCGCAGCACGTAGCCGCGGATCTGGATGTCGCGCTCCTCCATCACGTTGAGCATCGCGACCTGGATCCGCTCGGCGAGGTCGGGGAGCTCGTTGATCGCGACGATCCCCCGGTGGGAGCGAGGGATCAGGCCGAAGTGGATCGTCTCGGGGTCGCCGAGGCTGCGCCCCTCCGCGACCTTCATCGGGTCCACGTCGCCGATCAGGTCCGCGACGCTGGTGTCGGGGGTGGCGAGCTTCTCGGCGTACCGCTCGTCGCGGTGGCGCCACGCCACCTGCAGGTGGTCCCCCTGCTCGAGGGCACGCCGCTTGCTGGCGTGGAGGATCGGCTCGTAGGGGTGCTCCCCCAGCTCGGAGCCGGCGATCACCGGAGTCCACTCGTCCAGGAGACCCACCATGGTGCGCAGCAGCCGGGTCTTCCCCTGGCCGCGCTCCCCGAGCAGTACGACGTCGTGCCCGGCGAGGATGGCTCGCTCGAGCTGGGGGATCACGGTGGTCTCGAAGCCGTGCAGCCCCGGCCACGGATCCCGTCCCGAGCGCAGCGCGTCGAGGAGGTTGTCCCGCAGCTCCTCGCGCAGCGACTTCTGCACGTGGCCGCTCTCGCGGAGCTCGCCGAGGGTGCTGATGGAAGGTGGTGTCGTCGTCACGTTCGCAACGCTACTCACCGTCGGAAACGCCCGTGTTTCGTCTCATCCCCCGTCCCCCACATTCCCGCCGAGACGTCACAACTGAAACCCCCAGCCCGCCGACACGTCGCATCTGAAAGCTGGCCGTGCGCCGAGACGTCGCATCTGAAAGACGGGATCTCTTTCAGATGCGACGTCTCGGCGGATGGGGTGGGTCGGGGAGGATAGGGGGATGGGTGGTTTCGGGTGGTCTACGGATGCTTGTCCTTGCGGATCGCCCGCGCGGCCGGGGGCGTCGTACGACGAGTGCTGCGGGCCGTTGCACCGTGGGGAGCGGCAGGCCGACTCGCCGGAGGAGCTGATGCGGTCGCGGTTCTCGGCGTACGCCGTCGGCGACTCCGACTACGTCTGGCGCACCTGGCATCCGCGGACCCGGCCCGAACGGGTGACCGCTGACCCCGGCACCCGGTGGACCCGGCTCGAGATCGTCGAGGCCCACGACGACGTCGTGGAGTTCCGCGCGCACTACGAACAGGCCGGCAAGGACGACGTCCTGCACGAGCGCAGCGTCTTCGAACAGCGGGCGGGGCGCTGGTTCTACGTCGACGCCATGTGAGAGACCCGGCACCCAGACGTGGGACCTGGGAATCCGGCCTTTCAGATGCGACGTCTCGGCGGGCGTTGGCCTTTCAGTTGCGACGTCTCGGCGGGCGTTTGGGTGACCCGGGCTCAGCGAGACCCAGCAGGTATTCCCGCGAGCAGGGTGGCGGGCAGGGCGAGCAGGAGCGACGGGGCTGTACGGCGCATGCCCGGTCAACGACCGGAGACACCGGCCGCGTCACGCCCACGTCACCTGCCCGGCTCAGAGGCTGAGCAGCACCGAGGAGCCGTGGCCGAACAGGCCCTGGTTGGCGGTGATGCCCACCTTGGCGTTCTCGACCTGGCGGCCGGTCGCCTGGCCACGCAGCTGCCAGGTCACCTCGCACACCTGCGCCAGCGCCTGGGCCGGCACGGCCTCGCCGAAGCAGGCGAGCCCGCCGCTGGGGTTGACCGGGATCCGGCCGCCGATCGTGGTGTCACCCGCGCGCAGCAGCTCCTCGGCCTCGCCCTGGCCGCACAGCCCGAGGTCCTCGATCCAGTCGAGCTCCAGCGCGGTGGAGAGGTCATAGACCTCGGCCAGGCTGACGTCCTCGGGCCCGATGCCGGCCTCCTCGTACGCCGCCGCGCCGATCGACTGCTTGAAGGTCTCGACTGTCCGCTCGCTTCGCTCACTGCTCGACCCACGGGTCTCGACTGGTCCGACCGAGCCGGCCGGGTCGGTGGAGAGCAGCGGCATGTCGATGACGGTCTGCGGGAAGGTCGGCGTGACCGTGGAGATCGCCCGCACCCGGACCGGTTCGCTGCCGCCCAGGCCGTGGCGCCGGGCGTAGTCCATCGAGGTGAGCACCACCGCGGCGGCACCGTCGGAGGTCGCGCAGATGTCCAGCAGGTGCAGCGGGTCCGAGACCACCGCGCTGCCCAGCACGTCATCGACCGAGACCTCCTTGCGGTAGCGCGCGTTCGGGTTGTGCAGCCCGTGGCGGGCGTTCTTCACCTTGACCCCGGCGAAGTCGGCGGGGGTGGCGCCGTAGAGGTCCATCCGGCGGCGCGCGTAGAGCGCGAAGTAGCCGGGGTTCGTCATCCCGAGCAGGCGGAACCGCAGCCAGTCCGGGTCGTCCCACCGCTCCCCCGCGTTGGGCGCGAGGAACCCCTTCGGTGTGGTGTCGGCCCCCACGACCAGGGCCACCTCGCACAGGCCCGCGAGGATGCGAGCGCGCGCGGTGTCGAGGGCCTGGGCGCCGGTGGCGCAGGCGGCGTACGACGTGGCGACGCGGGCGCCGTTCCAGCCCAGGGCCTGCGCGAACGTGGCGCCGGCGACGTAGCCGCCGTACCCGTTGCGCACGGTCTCGCCACCGACGACGAAGTCCACGTCCCGCCAGTCGACGCCGGAGTCCTTCAGCGCCTCGCGGGCGGCGTGCACGCCGTAGCTGACGAAGTTCTTCCCCCACTTGCCCCACGGGTGCATCCCGACCCCGAGGACGGCGACGTCCTTGTCGTTGCCGGCGCTCACTGGTCGGCCTCCTCGCCCAGCTCGACCACCACTCGCCCCGAAGTCAGGGGGAGCCAGCGCCAGATCGTGCGCTCGCCGGTCTCGTCGGCGTAGAGCGTCTCGACCACCAGCTCCACCTCCGAGCCCACGTGGACGTCGGCGATGCCGTACCCCTCCGCGAGCTGGCCGAGGACCACGAAGCCCTCCGGCAGCTCGACCGCGGCGAGCGCGAACGGGACGTAGGGGTCGCTGGCCGGGACGTACGGCGGCGGCGGCTGGTACTGCGCGTCGGTGTAGGACCACACGGTCCCGCGACGGGAGAGCTCGGTGAGCTCGAACTGCTCGCCGTCGCACGCCGGGTTGCGGCAGAACCCCTCGGTGCGCGGGAAGAACACCGACCCGCAGGCGGTGCACCGCGAGGCGAGGAGCGCGGGCTCCGGGCCGGTGGTGAACCAGCCCTCGATCGCCGGTGTCGCCGTTGTCGCCGCCTCGGTCATCGACTCTCCTAGAACTAGAACAGGTTCTCATTCTGGCACACGGAGGCCGCCGGTCCGGCCTGCGATCCTGCCTGCCGGAAAGCACCCGGTGTGTGCCAGTCTGTGCCCGTGCAAACGGCCCACACGATCGCAGTCGTCCTCGGCCTGCTGCTGCTGGCAGCGCTGGCCGTGATCGGCGCGCTGGTCCAGCGACTGCGCCAGCAGGAGGAGCAGCTCCGCGAGCTGCGCCGGGAGCTGACCGCCCAGCAGGCTCCTCGGGGGCCGCGCGCGATCCAGGCCGCCGGCCAGGCCGTGCGCACCGTGGTGGAGACCGCGACCCGGGTGCGGGAGCAGGGCGTGCGCGGGATGCTGCTCAGCTCCATCGACGACCTGGCGGCCTGGGCGGTGGAGGACCGCAACGAGATCGCGCGGATCGCCGCCCCCGACGGCACCGTGACGATGATGTTCTCCGACATCGAGAACTCCACCAGCCTGAACAGCGAGCTCGGGGACGACCAGTGGGTCAGGCTGCTGGGCGCTCACGACCGCCTGCTGAAGACCTACGTCGACCGCCACCGTGGCCACGTCGTGAAGAACCAGGGTGACGGCTACATGGTGGTGTTCCCCACCCCCGAGCTCGCGATCGCCGCCTCCGTGGGCATCCAGCGGGCCCTGAGCGCCAAGCGGCAGCGCAGTCGCCAGCTGCGGCGTACGCCGATCCGGGTGCGGATCGGCCTGCACACCGGGACCGCGATCGAGCGCGAGGGCGACTACTTCGGCCGCAACGTCGCGATGGCCGCTCGGGTCGCCGCGATGGCCGACGGCGGCGAGATCCTGGTGACCGAGGACATCGCGCAGGCGCTCGCCGACTCCCCGGACCACCGCTTCGTCGAGGACGACGTGGTGGAGCTCAAGGGACTGCCCGGCGAGCACCAGCTGTGGATGGTCGAGACGCCCTGAGAGACGCCCTGAGCGCTGAAGGTCAGCGGGCGACCGGCTCCCCCGGTGCCATCGCGGCGCGGCGACCGATCAGGCCGAGCAGGACCATGGCGACACCCAGGACGAGGTGCAACCAGTTGTCGGCGTTGTTGACCGGCACGAAGTTCGCGCTGCCGTCGTGGTCGATGACCACCCCGTAGAGCCACAGCACGAGGTAGACGACACCGCCGCCGATCAGGTAGTACGTCGCCCCGGCCATGGTGCGGGCGAGCGCGAGGCCGGCGATGCCGAAGAGCAGGTGCACGATGTTGTGCAGCACCGAGACCTGGAAGATCCCGAGCAGCTCGGCGCTGCTCTCGTGGCCGGCGAAGCTGAGCTGGTCGTAGTCGGTGGTGATGCCGGGGATGAAGCCGGCGATGCCGACCAGCAGGAACACCGCGCCCACGACGGTGGCCGCGAGGCGGACCATCCGCGCCTGGTCACGCGCCACCCGGCGGCTGTTCTTCACCTCGGGAGTGCCCGGGTCGATGCTCGAGCTGGCGTCGTCGCGCTTGCCGGCGTCCTTCTCACTCACGAACGTGTCCTTTCCTCGCGGATGCTGGGGAAAGGAGTACCCCACCTCGGGGCCGGCACGCGTGGCCTGCCTCACACCGCGCGCCATGACAGGATCTGGGCGTGCTCCGGGTACTGGTCGTCGACGGCGCCAACGTCGTGGGATCGCGCCCCGACGGCTGGTGGCGCGACCGGGCGGGCGCCGCGGCCCGGCTGCACGGCCGGCTGGCGGTCGCCGACACGTCGTAGGACGAGATCGTGCTGGTGCTCGAGGGCCAGGCCAAGGCCGGTGTCCCGCGGGGCCGCGACGGTCACCTGCGCACCGTGCACGCGGGCAAGGACGGCGACTCCACGATCATCATCGAGGCCCGCTCCGCACGGGAACGGGAGCACGACGTGGTCGTGATCACCGCCGACCGGACGCTCTCGCAGCGGGTGGAGTCCCTCGGGGCCCGCACGATGAGCCCGACCTGGCTGCTCGCCGTCCTGGAGGCGTGACCCGGCGCTAGTAGCCCTGGCTGCGCCGAAGCCGGATCACTGCCGCGAGGTCGAGGTGGTTCTCCTCGCGCCAGCGGGCGAGCCGGGCACGGTCGCGCTCCAGGGCCTCCGGAGGGCTGTCGAGGCGCTCGTGGTGCCAGCGCAGCACGTCGTCGGCGTACGCGATCCAGGCGATCGGCCGGGCCGTGCGGATCGCGTCCAGCGCCTCGATCGGGTCCCAGCCCTGTGCCAGGAGCACTGCGTACCCCACCGAGGGTCCGCGGTTGATGCCCATGTGGCAGTGGGTCAGCACGACGCCGCCCTGCTCGATCGCCTCCAACGCCCAGGACACCGCGTCCTCGAACCACTGGGTCGGCACCCGCTGGCCGGCGTCGTCCATCCCGTGGTGGAGGTAGGACATCGTGGGCGCGTGCTCGGCGACGTAGTCCTCGTCGCTCCACTCGATCCGGGCGTCGAGGACGTGAGTCACCCCCACCTCTACGAGCTCGCGCAGCTGCTCGGCGGCGAGGTCGGCGTCCTGGGTGTCCAGGTCGCCGCCCACGAGCAGCTCGGGCGTGACGAAGGCTGCGTTGGCCGTGGCGAGCGGGGGGTGTCGACGATCCATCGGAATCGAATCTAGCCCCGCGTCCCGACACTCCTCGGCGGAGCGCATCAGTCCTTGCTGGCGCGACGCTTGAGCGGCCTGGTCGCCGGGCCCTCCAGCACCGTTCCGTCGGGGGCGAACCGGGAACCGTGCAGCGGGCAGTCCCAGGAGCTCTCGGCGTCGTTCCAGTGCAGCAGGCCGCCGAGGTGGGTGCACACCCCGACCACCTCGCAGGAGCGCTCCTGACGCACCGTCTCCACGACGGAGCCCGCCAGCGCGATCCCGACCTTGCCGTTGATGCTGATCGTGTTCAGCACGCCGGAGAGCCGGGGGTTGCGCCGGTCGAAGGGCTTGGCCCACGACGGCTCGGAGCCCAGGATCCGCCCGGAGATGGCCCGCCCCGCTGCGACGCCGTTGGTCATCCCCCACTTGTCGAACCCGGTTGCCACCGAGATCCGCCCGCCGCCTCGGGGCAGGTGCCCCACGAACGGGATTCCGTCGACCGGCGAGTAGTCCTGCGCCGACCACTGGTGGGTCTCGACGGCGCCCGGGAAGTGCTCGGCCGTCCACTCCCGGAGCCGGTCCACGTGCTCGAGCTCGGAACGGGTGCGCCCCACGGAGTGACCGCTCCCGCCGACCAGCAGCTTGGGCCCGTTCTCCCCGGGGGTGTCGCGGACCGAGCGGGAGTCCGACCCGGCGGAGAGGAACATCCCCTCCGGAGGCGCCGGCCAGTCGTAGGCGAGGGCGTAGGAGCGCTCCGGCTCGACCTTGGCGAAGAACAGGCCCCGATCCAGGATCGGGGTGCCGGTGGCCAGCACGACGTGGTCGGCGAGCAGCGTGGTGCCGTCGTCCAGGGTGAGCTCGGGCCGTCCGGTCAGCGTGACCGTCCGGACCCGGTGGCCCTGGTGCAGGGTGCCGCCGTGGTCACGCAGCTGGGCGACCAGGGCCGTGAGGAAGTCCATCGGGTCGAACTGGGCCTGCTCCTCCAGCACGGTGGCGCCGTGGAACGGGAAGGGTACGTCGAGCTCGTCGCGCCAGCGCACGTCGAGGCCCAGGAGCCGCGCCGCGTCGTACTCCTTGCGGACGGTGGAAACCTCGGACTGCTTCGCGGCGTAGGTGTAGGCGGCCCGTCGCTGGAAGGGCACTCCGTGGTCCTCGCAGAACCGCAGCAGCCACTCCTGGCCCTCCCGGTTCGCCTCCACGTAGGCGGAGGCCACCTCCTGGGACTGGTAGCGCAGCAGACCGGTGTACTTGGTGCCCTGGAGCAGCGAGACCTTCGCGGTGGTGTTGCCGGTGGCGACGGCGCCCACCTCCCGGGCCTCGACGACGGCCACCCGCCGCCCCGCGCGTGCCAGCAGCAGCGCGGTGGTGAGGCCGGTGATGCCCGCGCCCACGACGACGTCATCGACGGGAGCGTCGGGCAGCGGGTCACTGGGAACGGTCTGGGCGTGCGCCAACCACAGGGAGGTCATGGGGCCTAGCGTGCCCAGCGACCCCGGGGTTCATTCCTGATGCGGCGAGCGTCACGCTGCCCGGACGGCGCCGGGGGCGTGCCGCGACGGGTCAGCGGTTGAACCGCACGTCCCGCTCGGCCGCGTAGAGATCGGCCTTGTTCTGGTAGTGCATGACGACGTCGCTGAAGACCTTCCAGTCGACGTCGCGGGCCCGGACCACGACCCACCGGTCCTGGTAGTTCGCGAAGGCGATCTCCCCGTCACTGACCCGGATGTCCACCGAGGGGTCCTCGAGGTCGAAGCTGTCGACGTGACCGTCACGGCGGATCGAGATCATCGAGCCCTCCACCGTGATCCGCTGCGGGATGTTGGCCTGCAGCATCGCCCAGACGATCACCAGGGAGACCACGGCCGCGGCCGTGACCAGCATCGCCCAGACGTTGCGCTGCGTGATCGACAGCGTGGCACCGATGCACAGCGCCATCAGCGCGATGACGGCCAGCATGCGCATCACCCGTCGACCGGGGTCGGGTGCGACGAACACGTACTGCTTGGCCTGGGTCTTCGTGTCTTTCCTCGAGCCCATCGGACACCTCCTTCGCGACGATCCCCCCGGGCGAACCAAATGAGGCTCAACAGGGATATTTCAGAGACTGCCACGCGGAGCAGCGCTCCGTACGGGAATCCGGGAAACCTCGGGGGCCGGAAACCTTGCTTTTTTCCATTCTACCTCGAAACCGTACAAATCGGACCTACCGTTTCCGTCGTGACTGTTTCCCGCGCTCTCCGGTCCGCCATCACAGCGATCGGCGTGCTCGCCCTGGCGGCCACCGTCACGGCGTACGCCGGACCGGCGCCCGGACCGACAACGAGCGCGGCCGTCGCGGACGCCTGGGCCTCCGGCGAGGTCAGGCCGGCAGCCACGACCTACCCCACCAACGCGGCCAAGATCTTCCGCTGGGGCAAGGCGCAGTGGGTCGACGAGTTCATCGGCCCGCTCAAGCCGGTGTGGTCGGTGAACCAGAAGGCGCAGGTCCGCAACCAGAACGGGATGCTCACCCTGGACACGTTGGGCACCAGCGGCACCGTGACCGCGAAGCTCACGGGACGCTCACGTCAGTACGGCCGCTGGGAGGCACGCGTGCGCTCGCGGCAGTACGGCGCGAAGGCGACGCCGTACCGGGTCGCCTGGGAGCTGGTCCCCACCACCGGGGAGCGGTGCGGGGCCCGCAGCATCGTGCTCAGCGACTACGTGATCGGCACCAACGTGGCGACGGCGCACCTGCGCAACCTGCCGGACCTCGACTACAGCGTCTCGAAGAGCCTTCCGCTGAAGAACAAGTTCCACACCTACGCGGTCGAGGTCACCCCCGACCGCATCTCGTGGTTCGTCGACACCCGCGTGGTGATGACCGAGCGGCGGCCCGCAGCCCGCACGGGCGCGTCGTACGACGTGCGCTTCCGGCTGATCGCCACGCCCGGCAAGAAGATGAACCGCGGCCGGATGCAGATGGACTGGGTGCGCCACTACACGCTGGCGCGCAAGAACGCCCAGCCGATCACTGCGCCGCAGGCCAGGCTTGGGACCTACGCCGACGCCTGCTGACTACCCGGCGTCGGTGAGGTTCTGCAGCCGCACCTGACCGCGCGAGGCCAGCTTGCCGGTCTCGTCGATGGTCGTCTCGACCAGCCACACCTGCTGCGACCTGCCGCGGTGGATCGGAGTCGCGACGGAGGTGAACCCACCCTCGCTGATCGCGCGGTAGAAGTCGGTGTTGTTGTTGACGCCGACGACCCGGCCGCGCTCCCCGAGCCACACCGAGGCACCCATGCTCGCCAGCGTCTCCACGACGCTGCAGTGGGCACCGCCGTGCACGATCCCGTGCGGCTGGTGCAGGTGCGGACCGGCCTTCCAGGTCGCGACGACCTTGTCCCCGGTGAGCTCGACGAACTCGAGTCCGATGTAGTTGACGAACTCACCGGCGATCTCGGTGGCGTCCCCGGGCAGCATCACCTGGGGATCGGCGCTCACCTCGGTCACTACGCGGGCCCGGCGCCGCTGTCGATCTGCTGGGCGAGGTACTGCGCCGTACCGACCCGCTCCATCGCGTCGATCTGGCTCTCGAACCAGTCCGCGTGCCGCTCCTCGTCGAGCACCATCTGCTCGAACACCGCCGCGGTGCCGTGGTCACCGAGGTCGTGGCACTCCTTGGCGGAGGCGTTGAACTGGGCGACGGCGGCGCGCTCGCTCTCGAGTGCGAGACGGAGCATCTCCTCGGGGGTCTCCCCCACCTGGATGTTGTTCAGCCGCTGCACGTTCGGGTGGCCGTCGAAGAGCAGGATGCGGTTGATGATGTCGTCCGCGTCCTTCATCTCGTCGATCGACAGGTCGTAGTAGACCTTGCCGAGACGAGGGAAGCCCCAGTTGTCGAGCATGCGTGCATGCAGGAAGTAGGTGTTGGTGACGGTGAGCTCGAAGGTGAGCGCGTCATTGAGCATTTCTACGACTCTGGGACTAGCTGGCTGCAACTTCGACCTCCATGGCGGGTGCGGATACACCCCCATGCTGGCACAGGACACGCTTGACGGAGAAAACACAGTTGCCGCACTGCTGGCCCGCTCCGGTGGCCTTGCAGACCTGGGACACCGTGCGTGCGCCGGCCTCGATCGCCTCGGTGACGGCCCGCTCGCCGACCACGGCGCAGTGGCAGAAGATCACGGGTCGGCCTCCAGGAGGATCGGGAGAGTCAGGCTTCGGAGCCATAGGTAAGGCTTGCCTTAGTCTTGCACGGCCCTCGCGATAGTGGCTAGGGGATCTGTGGCATCGGTCCGGAAAGCGGACTCCCGCAGTGACGTCGGGGCCGCCTCGCGAGGTAGTAACTTGACCGACCGGTTGGTAGAGTTACTCGGTGCGCCCGAGCAACCGTGATGCCATCGTCGAGGCCGCCCACCGCGTGGCGGCGCGGCAGGGCGGCGCCGACTACTCCTTCGAGTCCACGGCCGCGGAGGCCGGCCTGACCAAGGCCGGGGTGCTCTACCACTTCCCGGCGCGGGAGGACCTCGTGCTCGCGGTGGTGGAGTACGTCGCGCGCACCTGGGAAGAGGCGATGCTCGAGGCCCTCGGACGTCCGCTGGCCGGGTCCACCCCCGCCCAGCGGATCCGCGCGTACGTCGAGGTCGCGGCCGGCGACGACGTCTCCCGCGGCGACTTCGCGATCTACGCCGATGCACTCTGCCGACCGCAGCACGTGGGCCCGTGGAACGAGGTGTTCTCCCGCTGGTTCGACCTCGAGGGCTGCACCGCCGCCGAGCGCGCCCGGCTCTCCTGCGCGAGGTTCGCCGCCGACGGACTGTGGGTGGCCAAGGCCACCGAGACGATGCCGCCCGACCCGGAGGAGCACGCCGCCCTGGTGGCCCAGCTGCTCGCCCTGACCGAACCGGCCTCCTGATGAACAAGTGGATCCTGCTGCTGATCGCCATCCTCTCCGAGGTGGCCGGGACGCTGGCACTGCGCGCGGCGCTGGACCAGCCGGCCTGGTTCGCGCTGGTCGCCGTCGGCTACCTGGTGGCGTTCTGGCTGCTGAGCAGGGTGCTCGTCGCCGGGATGCCCGTGGGAGTCGCCTACGGGATCTGGGCCGCCACCGGCGTCGCCCTGACCGCGGTGCTGGCCACCGTGCTGTTCTCCGACCCGTTCACCACCCCGATCGGCCTGGGCATCGTCCTGGTCGTGCTCGGCGTACTGCTCGTGGAGACCGGCTCGCGCGAGCACCCCTCCCCCGCCGCCGGAGACTCGCGATGACGTGGGTCTACCTGGTCTCGGCCATCCTGCTCGAGGTCGGCGGCACGCTCTCGCTGCGCCAGTCCGAGGGTCTGAGCAAGCGAGGGTGGGCCGCGGCGACGGTGGTCGGGTACGTGTCCGCGATCTGCTTGCTGTGGCTGACCCTCGACTCGGGGATGGCTATCGGAGTGGCCTACGGGATCTGGGCCGCGACCGGCGTCGCCCTGACCGCCCTCGCCGGGCGCTTCCTGTTCAAGGACCCACTCACGCCGCGGATGCTCCTGGGGATCGTTGCGATCGCCGGCGGAGTCCTGCTGATCGAGCTCGGCGCGATGCACTGACCGTCCTGGATCGAGGCCGTTCCGCACCGCGCCGGTGATTGCTAGCGTGACGGGCACGTCTCGTCCCGGGCCCCGGAGGTCAGCGATGTCCGCGCGCGAACAGCAACAGCCCGACACCGAGCCGGAGCCGCGCTGGCGTCTCCTCGGGCCCGGCCTGGTGGTCGCGGCCACCGGCGTCGGCGCCGCGGACCTGGTCGCCACGCTCGTCGCCGGGAGCAAGTACGGCTACGCGCTGCTGTGGGCCGCCGTGCTCGGGTGCCTGTTGAAGGTCGTGCTCGTCGAGGGCGCCGGCAGGTTCAGCCTGGCCACCGGCAAGACGATCTACGAGGGCTGGACCAGCCTGGGCCGCTGGACGCACTTCTACTTCGGTCCCTACATCGTGATCTGGGGCGTCGTCTACGGCGCGGCCGCGATGGCCGGGACGGGCCTGGCGCTGGCGGCGCTGTTCCCGGTGCTCGGAGTGAAGGCCTGGGGCATCGCGTCGGGCGTGATCGGGCTCGTGCTCGTGTGGTCGGGTCGCTACGGGGTCTTCGAGAAGGTCCTCGGCGCCATGGTGCTCCTGATGTTTGTCTCGATGGTGGGCGCGGCCGCGATCACGCTGCCCAACATCCCCGAGCTGCTCACCGGGCTGGTGCCGACCATCCCCGACGGCGCGATCCTCAACGTCCTCAGCGTGGCAGGAGGTGTCGGCGGGACGATCACGCTGGCGGCGTACGGCTACTGGCTGCGGGAGAAGGGCTGGATCACCCCGCGGCACATGCGCGTGATGCGGATCGACAACTCGGTGGCGTATCTGGTCACCGGGCTGTTCGTCGTCGCCACCCTGATCGTGGGCGCCGAGCTGCTGTACTCCGCCAGGATCGCGGTCTCAACCGGCGACAAGGGCATGCTCGACCTCTCCAACGTGCTCGAGGACCGCTACGGCGCGGCCGCCGGGACGGTGTTCCTCGTCGGGTTCTGGGCGGCGGCGATGAGCTCGCTGGTCGGCGTCTGGAACGGCGTCAGCCTGATGTTCGCCGACTTCGTGGGCCACGTGCGCGGCCTCGGGCCCGACCACCCCGACAGCCGCGCCGGAGGCAAGTACTACAAGGCCTACGTCCTGTGGCTCACGGTGCCGCCGATCATCTTGATCTTCCTGGGCCAGCCCGTCTACCTGATCCTCGCCTACGGCGTCCTCGGCGCGTTCTTCATGCCGTTCCTCTCGGTGACGCTGCTCTGGATCCTCAACACCGACCGCGTCCCGGGCCAGTGGCGCAACAAGCTCCCCAGCAACATCGCCATGGTCCTGTGCACCCTCACCTTCGGAGCCCTGGCGCTCAACGAGATCCGCAAGGCCCTCCTCCTGCTGTAGGGGGGGACCACAGGTGGTCGAGCAGCGAGCGAAGCCTGCGTACGGCGGCGCAACCACTAGGTGGTCGAGCAGCGAGCGGACAGTCGAGACCACGTCAGGTGGGCCGGAGCCAGACGTACGACGGCACGAGGGCCGCACTCGGACGTACGCCGGAGCACACGACTCCCAAGGTGGTCGAGCAGCGAACGCAGTGAGCGGACAGCCGAGACCACACACGTGACCGGGGAGCCAGACGTACGACGGCAACGAGTTCCCACACTCGGACGTACGACGGGGCACACGACCCCACGGTGGTCGAGCAGCGAACGCAGTGAGCGGACAGCCGAGACCACACACGTGACCGGGGAGCCAGACGTACGACGGCACGAGAGCGGGCACTCGGACGTACAACGGCGCACACGACCCCACGGCGGTCGAGCAGCGAGCGTCAGCGAGCGGACAGCCGAGACCACACACGTGACCGGGGAGCCAGACGTACGACGGCACGAGAGCGGGCACTCGGACGTACAACGGCGCACACGACCCCACGGCGGTCGAGCAGCGAGCGTCAGCGAGCGGAAGTCGAGACCACTCAGGTGAGCCCGCAGTCAGACCCACGCCACGCAGAGAGGGCTGAGTCAGCAGAAGTGCGGTGGCGCGTCCGGCTGTGGCGGCGGCCGATCCGCGGTGACATCAACCGTCCCGTGGTGATCCCGCAGGAACTGGAGCCCGTGCGGGCTGGTCCACAAGAACGTCCCGGGCCCCAACGTCGTGTAGCCCCACGTCGAGTGCGTCTTGAGTCGGTGGTGCTTCCGGCACATCGGCGCCACATTGCATGAACAGGTGGTTCCGCCCCGGTCATGCGGTATGCAGTGCTCGGAGTCGCACTTGCGCGCGGGCCGGGTGCACCACGGGAACACGCAGGTGTGGTCGCGCAGCTGGATTTGCTCGGCGAGCCGGTCGGGGACCTCGTAGGCGTTCACACCGATGTGGTCGTTGAGGTCGATCACCGGCTTCACCGTGATCGCCGTGTCGGGGTTGGCGCACCAGGTGCGGACCTGCTCGGCAGTCACCCCGGTGCGGGTGTTCTCCACCCGGGCGAGGTGGAGGCCGTCTTCGCCACGGACCGCGGCGTCGGAGAGGTGCACGTAGAGGATCACCTGGCGGGGCCTGGGTGACGCTCCTCGCTTGCGTTGCGTGGTCTCGACTGTCCGCTCGTCTCGACTGACCACTCGCTGACGCTCGCTGCTCGACGCAGGACTGCGTTCGCTGCTCGACCGCCCTGTGGCTGAGTCCTGCTCCGTGGCCCGGTCACCGGAGACCTCCACTGCACCGGCTTCGAGGTCGAAAGCGAGCTGCCTGCGGGCGAGCTCACCGGCTGCCATCGCGCGGCGGACATCCAGGGACTCCGTAGCTCCACACAGCGCGAGCTGCTCGGCACCCTGCGCCAGGGCGGCGTCGAAGTCGAGGGCGTCGCCGAGGTCGAGCTCACCCTCCACCCGGGTGGTGCCGTTGAAGGACACCTGGTCGTGATGGAACGTCACGTGACGACCGTCAGCTGACTTCTCGGCCCGCTCGACCGCGAGGTCGGGCATGAACCGGTCGACCGCTTCCGCGACCAGCCGCTCCAGTGCGGCGAACCCGATCTTGTGCGCGAACGGCGCCACCTGGGCGTCCACGAACCTCGCCGCCTCCGGTGAGAGGGCGAGGGTGGCTTCGGCGACGCGGCGAGCGCGCCACACCGGGAGTGCCCCGTTCTGGATCCGTGCCCAGAGCCTGGGCAGGCGGTACTTCAGCTCCAGCCCGTGCGCGATCAGCGCTTTGCCGGCGTCGGTCGTCTTCCCGATCGCGGCGGCGAACTCAGCGATCGCGAACTCCGCGACCAGCGGAGCACCGGGGCCGGCAAGCAGGAGGCCAGTTTCGCCGCCGCCGATCCAGGTGGCGGCTTCGTGGATCGACTCCGGCGGGTGCTGCTCGGCCCAGAGCACTGCGGCGGTCAGCACATCGGCCTCCGCACGATCCGCATCGGCGCGCCGTTGCCGGGCGAACGACAGCACGTCCGAGGCGCTGTCGAGCTCCTCGATGCTGGTCGCCGCGGTTGGTGTCATGGATCAATCCAAGCACCGGGCACTGACAGTTTCGGGTGAGAATCCCCTTGTTTTACGGGGGATCAGGGAAATAGTTGGAGAGATTCTCCGAGCTTCATGGCCCGGGTCGGTTGGGTTCCTTGCGCGGCTCGGGTTTGCTTGCCGGGTCGCCTTGCGTGGTCTCGACTATCCGCTCGCTCCGCTCGCTGCTCGACCACCATGGGGGTCGCGTGCACCGTCGTACGTCTGGGCGCCCTAGCCCGCGTACGTCTGCCTTCGCGGCCCGCCCGGTGTGGTCTCGACTATCCACTCGCTTCGCTCGCTGCTCGACCACCTTGTGGTCGCGTGCACCGTCGTACGTCTGGGCGCCCTAGCCCGCGTACGTCTGCGTTCGCGGCCGCCCGGTGTGGTCTCGACTGTCCGCTCGCTGGCGCTCGCTGCTCGACCACCTTGTGGTCGCGTGCCCCGGCCCACCTCACGTGGTCTCGACTATCCACTCGCTTCGCTCGCTGCTCGACCACCTTGGGTCGCGAGACCACCTCGGGCCGTGTGTCCCTCGCTCAGCCTTCTACGACGATGACGTGGAGCTGGCGGGGGCCGTGGACGCCTTCTACTCGGTCGAGCTCGATGTCGCTGGTGGCCGAGGGGCCGCTGATCCAGGTGAGGGGGCGGGAGGGGTCGAGGAGGGCTACGGCGTCGGGGACGTCGGCGACGACCTGGTCGGCGCGGACGATGCAGACGTGGCGGTCGGGGACGAGGGTGATCGCGCGGCGGCCCTGGCCGGGGCCGTGGTCGAGGACGATGGTCCCGGTCTCGGCGACGCCGACCCGGGCCTCGGTGACGACCGCGTCGATCCTGTCGAGCTGGAGGGCGGTGAGCCCGGCGTCCACGGTGGCGCCGGGGACCTCGACTCCCAACCCCTCGGGTACGACGACCGAGCAACCCTCCACCGCCGCCAGGACCCGGTCGGTCAGCTCGGCGGCGGTGCAGCGCTCGACCACGGCGAGGTAGTCCGCGACCCGCTCCGCGAACAGCTCCACCGAGCCGTCGACCCGGGTCCGGGGAGGACGCTCGTACGGGACCGCCACCGCGGACGCCGTGGCCGCGCGGACCCGGCCCAGGATCTCGTCGCGAGCACTGCTGCCGCCAAAGGACTCACTCATCACGCCCTCCGTCCGTGCGTCGCCACCAGGCCCGGAACGACTCCGGCGGACCCTTCGGCACGTCCCGCGCGCCGCTCCACGGGGCCACGATCGGGACCCTCCGGGCAAGGCCGGTGCCGAACCTGACGAAGCGCTCGGCGAAGCCCAACCGCTTCGCGGACGCGAACGTCGCCGCGGCACCCTTCATCGCCACCGCCTCCGGCTTGGGCGGCCGCTGGCCGCGGTGGGCGTCGACGACCTGGGCGCGCAGGTCGACCAGCACCGACGGGATGTCGATCTTGACCGGGCACACCTCGTAGCAGGCGCCGCACAGCGAGGAGGCGTACGGCAGCGAGTCGACCTGGTCATTGGTTCCGGGGCCGCGCATCAGCGGGTTGAGGATCGCGCCGATCGGGCCCGGGTAGACCGAGCCGTAGGCGTGTCCCCCGACCCGCTCGTAGACCGGGCACACGTTCAGGCACGCCGAGCACCGGATGCACCGCAGCGCCTGGCGTCCCATCTCGTCGGCGAGCGCGCGGGTGCGGCCGTTGTCGACGAGTACGACGTGCACCTCCTGCGGGCCGTCGCCGGGGGTCACACCGCTCCACGTGGAGGTGTACGGGTTCATCCGCTCGCCGGTCGAGGAGCGCGGCAGCAGGCGCAGGAACACGTCGAGGTCGGCCCAGGTCGGCACGAGCTTCTCGATGCCCACCACCGAGACGAGCACCTCGGGCAGCGTCAGGCACATCCGGCCGTTGCCCTCGGACTCCACCACCACCAGCGTCCCGGTCTCGGCCACCGCGAAGTTCGCTCCCGAGATCGCGACCTTGGCGCGCAGGAACTTCTCGCGCAGGTGCAGCCGCGCAGCCGCTGCCAGCTCCTTCGGCTCGTCGGTCAGGTCAGGGGGCGGGGGCCTCCCGACCGAGGCCATCCGGTCCAGGAAGATCTGCCGGATCTCCGCCCGGTTGCGGTGGATCGCGGGCACCAGGATGTGCGAGGGCAGGTCGTCGCCGAGCTGGACGATCAGCTCGGCCAGGTCGGTCTCCCAGGCCGCGATCCCCTCCGCGGCCAGCGCCTCGTTGAGGCCGATCTCCATGGTGGCCATCGACTTGACCTTGACCACTTCGTCGACGCCGTGCGACTTCGCGACCTCGGCGACGATCCGGCAGGCCTCGGCGGCGTCGCGGGCCCAGTGCACGACTGCTCCGTTGGCCGTCAGGGTGGCCTCGAGCTCGACGAGGTGGTCCTCGAGCTCAGCCAGGGTGGCGTCCTTGATCGCGGCACCTGCGGTACGCAGGTCCTCCCAGTCCGGGAGCTCGCCGACCACCCGGGCCCGCTTGCCCCGGATCGTGCTGGTGGCGTGCGCGAGGTTGTGCCGCAGCTGGGTGTCGGCGAGCGCGAGCTTCGCGGCCTCGGGGAAGACCGGCATCCCGACGAAGGTGGCAGTCATCAGTTCGTCCCCTCGGTCGCGGCCAGGACCTCGGCCAGGTGCATCGTCCGGACCCCGCCCCGCTGCCGCGAGAGCAGGCCACCGATGTGGGTCAGGCAGGAGTTGTCGCCGGCGACCAGCACCTCGGCCCTGGTCTCCCGCACGTGACGGGCCTTGTCCGACCCCATCGCCACGGAGGTGTCGGCGTTCTTCATCGCGAACGTGCCGCCGAAGCCGCAGCACTCCTCCGCCGCGGGCAGGTCCACCAGGCGCAGTCCGCGCACCTTCTCCAGAAGCATCCGCGGCCGGTCGCCGACGCCGAGCATCCGCAGCGAGTGGCACGTCGGGTGGTAGGTCACCGTGTGCGGGAACGCCGCGCCCACGTCGGTCACCCCGAGGAAGTCGACGAGGAACTCGCTGAGCTCGAAGACCCGCGGCGCCGTCTCGGTGACGGCCTCGACCAGCGCAGGATCCCCGGAGCGGCGCGCCACGATCTGGTGCTGGTGCCGCGCCGATCCCGCGCACGAGCCCGAGGGGGTGACGATGGCGTCGTACCCGGAGAACGCCTCCACGAAGGACCGCAGCGCGGGCACGGCCTCGTCGACGTACCCCGTGTTCACGAACGGCTGGCCGCAGCACGTCTGCGCCGTCGGGAACTCGACGTCGACGCCGAGCCGGCGCAGCAACGTCACCATCGCCTTGCCGGTGTCGGGGAACATCGCATCGTTGATGCAGGTCACCTGAAGCGCAACTCGCACGCCGCTCAACTCCGCTCGGGCCCGGGGTCGCCCGGTGAGCGGGCATCCGTCCCTTGCGACTGTACGTCGGACAGGGGGCCGCCGTCAGTGCTCAGACGGTGGCTGATTCCGGCGTGCTGCTGGCGATCTCCTCGGCCAGGAGCTGCAGCTGCCTGACGCCCTCGGTGGACTCCCGCTCCAGGGTGGCCAGATCGGCGGCCCCGGGCAGCTGCCCGTCGAGCGCGCGCTGCTCCAGGTCCGCGCAGCAGGCGGCCAACCGCTCCAGGCCGACGTTGCCCGCCCCGCCACGCAGGGCGTGCGCCACCCGGCTCACCTCCACCGGGTCCGCGGCCGACACTGCCGCCTTCAGCTCCTGGCGGGCGCCCTCTGCCCGGTCGCCGAAGCGGTCCACGATCTGGAGCAGGAGCGGGACGTCCGCGCTGCCGGAGTCGAGCAGGTCGGTGAGCCGTCCCTCGTCGAGCACGGGAAGGTCGCCCGGCGCGGGCCTCGGCGCCGCGGACCCACGTGGTGGCCGCACCGGCTGCTCGACGGGCTCCCCCACCCATCGCGACAGGGTCTCCTCCAGCACGGTCCGGTCCACCGGCTTGAGCAGGAAGTCGTCCATCCCCGCGCTGAGGCAGCGCTGCCGCTCGTCCTCGCCGGCCCCCGCGGTCATCGCGATCACCGGGATCCGCGGGCCGATCGACTGCATCGCGCGGATGGCGTGCGTGGCGTCGTACCCGTTCATCACCGGCATCTGGCAGTCCATCAGGATCGCGTCGAAGCCCCGCGGGTCCTCGGCGAACTCCGCGACCCCGGCGGCGCCGTTGTCGGCCAGCACCACCTCGTAGCCGATCCGCTGCAGCACACCCTCGGCCACCAGCTGGTTGACCGGGTTGTCCTCGACGACCAGGATCCGTCCGCGTCCGCGGACGACCGGTACGGGGGCGGGTGCCGGCCGGTCGTCCTCGGCGTCGAGGCGACCACCGAGGTGCGCGAGCGCGTTCAGCAGCTGGGCCGGCAGCACGGGCTTGCTCAGGAACCTGTCGATCCCGGCCTCGGCGAGGAAGTCCCCGTGGGGCTCCATCGCCGAGGACAGCAGGGCGAGCCGGGTCCCGTCGTGCCGGCTGTCCGCGCGCACCATCCGGGCCAGCTGCTCCCCGTCGACCCCGGGCATCATGTAGTCGAGCAGCACCACGTCGTGGGGCGTGCCCCTGTTCGCGGCGGCGTCGAGCCGCACCATCGCGTCGTACGCCGACCCGGCGACCTCGACGTGGACGCCCCAGGAGGTCAGCTTCTCCTCGAGGATGAACCTGTTCGTCTGGTTGTCGTCGACCACGAGCACCCGCAGGTCCGCGACCGCGTTCTCGCGGACCGCGTCGCGGCCGGGCCCGTCGTGCAGCGGCGACGCCAGCTCGACGGTGAACCAGAACGTGCTGCCCTCACCGGGCACGCTGTCCACGCCGATCTCGCCGCCCATCGCGGTGACGATCCGCTTGCTGATCGCCAGGCCGAGGCCGGTGCCGCCGTACTGGCGAGTGGTGGAGCTGTCTGCCTGGGTGAACGCCTCGAAGAGCCGGCTCTCCACCTCGGGGGCGATGCCCACGCCGGTGTCGTGGACCTCGACGTGCAGCCGCGTCCCGGACGTGCCGGGCTCGGCGGTCGCCCGGATCAGCACCTCGCCCACGGAGGTGAACTTGACCGCGTTCGAGGCCAGGTTGGTGATCACCTGGCCGAAGCGGACGGGATCGCCGCGGACCTGGTCGGGCACGTCGGCGGCGCTCGAGATCACCAGCTCGAGGTGCTTCTCGCGGGCCCGGTCGGCGACCAGGGCAGCGCTCTGCTCGATGACCACGCGGGGGTCGAAGTCGACCGCCTCGAGGTCGAGCCGCCCGGCCTCGATCTTGGAGAGGTCGAGGATGTCGTTGACGATCGCGAGCAGGGTGCGACCCGCCTGGTCCACGCCGTTGGCGAGGCGGCGCTGGTGCGGGTTGAGATCGGTGGAGCTGAGCAGCTCCCCGAGTCCGATCACACCGTTGAGGGGGGTGCGGATCTCGTGGCTCATCGTGGCCAGGAACTCCGACTTCGCCTTGGACGCACGCAGGGCCTGGTCGCGCGCTGCGGCGAGCTCGGCCGCGCCCCACTCCCGCTCGGCCACGTGTGCCAGCAGGCTCAGGATCTGGTCGAAGACGTCGAGGTCGGAGGCCGCCGGCAGAGTCGGCCCCCTGGTGTCGGAGACCAGCACGCACGCCAACCGGTTCCCGGCGATGACCGGGCCACCGATGAGCACGTTCCCCTGCGGGCCGTGCCGTCGTACGACGCGCCGCGACCGCGCGACCTCGTCGGCGAGGTCGCGTGCGAAGACCCGATCGCGCTCGCTGGTCTGCTCCCAGTCGAGCTCGATGTGCGCGATCTCGTCGCTGCCGGGCCCGCGCGGGACCCCGACGACGACGGCGGGCCACTGGGCGTAGGGCCGCACGATCTCCTCGGCCGCGACCAGCACCTCCTGCAGGGTGCTGGCCTCGTTGGCGGCCCGGCCCATCACGCTGAGGAACGCCATCGCGTTCTCGATGGACTTGGTGGCGGTGATGTCCTGGACGGTGCCGTCGATGCGGACCACCCTCCCGGTGCGGTCGCGCGCGGCGATCCCCCGGCCGCGGACCCACACCGGCGCGGACCCTGCCTGGGGCAGGAACCGGTAGTCCACGATGCACGGAGCCTCGCTGTCCGGCCCGTCCAGCGGCCCCGCCTCCATCCAGCGGCGGACGGCGGTGGTCAGCGGCTCGAGGTCGTCGCGGTGCACGTGGTCGAGGAACGAGTCCACGCCCGGCTCGAAGCCGGGATCGGCGCGATGGACCCGGAACGCCTCGTCGCACCACGTGATCCGGTGCGCCGCCAGGTCCCAGGTCCAGCTGCCGAGGCCCGCGATCCGTTGCGCCTCGGCGAACTGCACCGTCCTGCGCTCCAGGTCCCCGGCCGCAGCGCGGTCGCTGACCCGGTGCAGCCAGCCGTGGAACGCACCGGCGCCGTCGCGGACCGGCCGACTCGCGACACCGACCTCCACGGGACCGTCAGGACCACGCAGGGTGCACTTCGCCTCGGCACCCTCCGCTCCAGCACCCGACGCCAGACGCTCGAGGTGGGCTCCGAAGGTGGCACCCGGGTCGCCCAGGACGTCGTACACCGAGCGGCCGAGCATCTGCTGGCGCTCGGTCCCGAGCATCCGGGCCATCGCCTCGTTGGCGAACGTGGTGCGTCCCTGCTCGTCGAGGACCCACAGCGCGTCCGGGCACGCGTCCAGGATCCAGTCGGACACCGATCCTGGGGACGCGGGCGCGCCGGAGCCGTCGGGGACCATGCCTCATAGTTCATCAGATACTGACAAACCGCTGGAAATCGCCCAGATAGTGATCGGCCCTGCGGCGCCTCAGTCCTGCGCGGGGGCGGTGCTCCCGCCGAGCGGCATCGGGTCGAGGCCGAGCTTGCGGTGGTCCCAGGAGCGCGTGCGGGTCACGTCGAAGCGCACTGCGACGCGCTTGTGCAGCATCGCCTCCACGAACGGCTTCAGGTCGTCGGTGTAGGGGCCGTGGTAGCGCTCCCAGACGCTGACGCCCACCTCCCACAGGGCCTCGGGGTCGTCGAGGATCTCCGCGGTCCCCTCGAACGAGACGCCCCGGAGGGTGTCGTAGGTGAGGCCGTCCTCGATCAGCACGGTCGCGCGGGGGTCGCGACGGAGGTTCACCGCCTTCTGCGCCTTGGACTTGGTCTCGAACCAGAGGACGTCGTCGATCACGGCGAACCACATCGCCACCACGTGGGGCTGTCCGCTGGCGCCGATCGTGGCGAGGTTCGCGGTGCGCCGTGAGGCGACGAACTCGCTGATCTCCTCGGGCGTCATCTCGATCTGGGAACGCTGGTTGATGCCCATGCACTACTCCAAGGGTGAAGAGGGGAGGCCAAGGTACGACGTGGCGCCGCGCCCGCTCCCCCGGGCTCGCTGGGCAGACCGGTTCCGCGCCCGGCGACTGGCCCACGTGGGGACCAGGGGAACATCGCGCCGGGTCGATGACTTGGGACAGGGAGTGGAGAACACCCGACGACTCGAGGAGAACTGCGTGAGCCAGAACGTTGCTGCACCGTCCGGAACCTTCCAGCTCGGGGGTGACCTGCCCGTCGTACGCCTCGGCTACGGCACCATGCAGCTCCCCGGCAAGGGTGTGTGGGGACCGCCGCGCGACCACGACGAGGCGATCCGGGTGCTGCGCCGCGCGGTCGAGCTCGGGATCACCTTCTTCGACACCGCCGACTCCTATGGCCCCTACGTCGCCGAGGACCTGCTCCGCGAGGCGCTGCACCCCTACGCCGACGACGTCGTGATCGCGACCAAGGCAGGGCTGACCCGTCAGGGCCCCGACGTGTGGACCCCGCTCGGCAAGCCGGCGTACCTGCGCCAGGAGGTCGAGATGAGCCTGCGCCGTCTCGACGTCGAGCGGATCGACCTGTTCCAGCTGCACCGCATCGACGCGGACTACCCCGTGGCCGACCAGGTCGGTGAGCTCAAGGCGCTCCAGGACGAGGGCAAGATCCGGCACATCGGCCTCTCCGAGGTCGGCGTGGAGGAGCTGAAGGAGGCCCAGAAGACCGCCGAGATCGTCTCGGTGCAGAACCTCTACAACCTCGCCAAGCGCGACGCCGAGGAACTGCTCGACCACTGCACCCGGGAGAACATCGGGTTCATCCCGTGGTTCCCGCTGGCCACCGGCGAGCTCTCCAAGGAGGACGGCCCGCTGGCCGACGCAGCGAAGGAGCACGACGCGACGCCGTCGCAGCTCGCGCTGGCCTGGCTGCTCAAGCGGTCGCCGGTGATGCTGCCGATCCCCGGCACCTCCAGCGTCGACCACCTCGAGTCCAACACCGCAGCCGCGGCCATCGACCTCAGCGAAGAGGAGTTCGAGGCGATCGGCAAGGCCGCGGCCTGATGCGGTACTCGCGTCTGGGTCGCTCCGGCCTCGAGGTCTCGGCGGTCACGCTCGGCTGCATGAGCTGGGGCGACCCGGTGCGCGGCGGTCACTCGTGGGTCAAGGACGAGGAGTTCGCGCGGCAGACGATCAAGGCCGCGCTCGAGTCCGGGATCAACTTCTTCGACACCGCCAACGTGTACTCCGCGGGCACGAGCGAGGAGTACACCGGCCGGGCGCTGTGGGAGTACGCCGCCCGCGAGGACGTCGTACTGGCCACGAAGGTGCGCGGCCGGATGCGTCCGGGGCCCAACGGCTCCGGCCTGTCGCGCAAGGCGATCCTGCACGAGATCGACGCCAGCCTGACCCGGCTCGGCACCGACTACGTCGACCTCTACCAGATCCACCGGTGGGACCCCGAGACGCCGATCGAGGAGACGATGGAGGCGCTGCACGACGTGGTGCGGTCGGGGAAGGCCCGCTACCTCGGCGCCTCCTCGATGTACGCCTGGCAGTTCGCCAAGGCCCAGGAGGTCGCGCGGGCGAACGGGTGGACGCCGTTCGTCTCGATGCAGGACCACTACAACCTGATCTACCGCGAGGAGGAGCGGGAGATGCACCCGCTCTGCGTCGACCAGGGGGTCGGGGTGATCCCGTGGAGCCCGCTGGCACGCGGGCGGCTGACCCGGCCGTGGGATGCCTCCACCACGCGCGCGGAGACCGATGAGTTCGGCTCCTCCCTCTACCGCGACGAGGACGCCGCCATCGTCGCGAAGGTGCTCGAGGTCGCCGACCGGCGCGGGGTCTCCCCCGCCCAGGTGGCCCTGGCGTGGGTGCTGGCACAGCCGGCCGTGACCTCCCCGATCGTGGGCGTCACCCGGTCCGAGCACCTCGAGGACGCCGTCCGCGCCGTCGACCTGGAGCTGGACGACGACGAACTCGAGGAGCTGTCCGTGGGCTACGTACCGCACGCGATCGCGGGACACCAGTAGGTCGTTCCAGCGTTTTCCGGTGCGCCCTTTGTCCGGATAGGTAGGGTCGGCGGCCAGATCGGTGACCGCCTCCGCGGTCGCCGTACGGACACTCCCTCGGAGACGCTGAGTTGATCTCACTTACCTACCTGAGCACCGCCACCACGCCGTACGACGACGACGGCCTCACCGACCTGCTGCTCACCTCGCGCACGAACAACCACGCCGCCGAGCTGACCGGCATGCTGCTCTACGCCGGCGGCCACTTCATCCAGACCCTGGAGGGGTCCGAGGACGTCGTGGACGCGACCTTCGCCCGCATCGAGCAGGACCCCCGGCACCGCGACGTGTTCATCGCGCTGCGCGAGGCGGTCCCCGAACGCACCTTCCCCGACTGGTCCATGGGCTTCGAGACGCTGAGCCCGGAGGAGGCCGCGGCACTGCCGGGGTTCAACGACTACCTCGACGGACGGTCGATGTCGAAGGAGCAGGGCCGTGACCTCGGCCGCGCAGGCATCTTCCACCGGGTGTTCCGCGACCGGATGCGCTGAGCCGCCTTTCCGGTTCCCCCAGGCCGTCGATCGGGTTGAGCGTCACCCGGTCTTTCAGATGCGACGTGTCGGCGGGGTTGGGGTTTTCAGATGGGACGTCTCGGCGGGTCTACGGGACCATCCAGCTGAGGACTCCCGTTGACTGGAGCCAGACGATCACGCACATCAGGGCGAGCAGGCCCAGGCTCCAGCCGATCACCTTGCGGAAGATGTCGCCCTCGCGCCCGGCCATGCCCACGGCGGCGGCCGCGATCGCGAGGTTCTGCGGGCTGACCATCTTGCCGAGCACGCCGCCGGAGGTGTTCGCGGCGGCCATCAGCACCGGGTCGAGCCCGGCCTCGGTCGCGGTCTGCACCTGCAGGGCACCGAAGAGCGCGTTGGCGGAGGTGTCCGAGCCGGTCACCGCGACGCCGATCCAGCCGAGGATCGGGGAGAGCAGCGCGAACGCGCTACCGGTCCCGGCGAGCCAGGCGCCCAGCGAGCCGGTCTGCCCGGACAGGTTCATCACGTAGGCCAGCGCGAGCACGGCCATCACCGTGATGATCGCCGACTTCAGCTCCACGTAGGTGCGCCCGTAGGTGCGCAGCCCCTCCGCGGGCGAGATCTTCAGGATCACCATCGTGATCAGCCCGGCGAGGATCATCAGCGTGCCCGCCGCGGGCAGCCAGTTAAACGCGAACGTGGTGGTCGCGACCGGCTCCCCCGCGGTGTTGAGCACCTCGAGGCCCGGCCACGCGAACGAGAACGTGAACGGCTTCTCGGCGAAGAACTCCTTGACCGCCGGGATGTTGATGATCGAGAAGATCGCGATGATCACGACGTACGGCGCGTAGGCCTTCGCGACCTCCGAGCCCGGGTCGGTGACCGGGCGCGTCGAGGTCGCCACCCCGGTCCCGTCCCCGGCCGAGCCGCCCGTCGGGGCGCCCGTGGAGCCGGACGAGCCGCCGGCCGGGCCCAGGTCGCCGGCCGAGTCCTCACCGGAGCGCCCGTCCCGCTCCGCGTCGTCGGCCGCCATGTCGGCCGCGGTGAGCACGTGACCGGGCGTCCAGAACCGCAGCAGCCCGACCACGGCGGCAGCGGAGACCAGGGCGGCCAGGATGTCGGCGAGCGGGACCGAGATGTAGTTCGCGGCGACGAACTGGGCCAGCCCGAACGCGACTCCGGCCACGATCGCCGGCAGCCACATGCTGCGTACGCCGCGCCGGCCGTCGACCACGAACACCAGGACCAGCGGCACGACCACGGCGAGGATCGGGGTCTGCCGCCCGACCATCCCACCGAGCGTGTCGACGGTGAGGCGGGCGTCGTCACTGACCCCGGAGGTGACCGAGGCCAGCGTGACGATCGGGGTCGCGAGCGCGCCGAAGGCGACCGGCGCGGTGTTCGCGATCAGGGCCACGGCGGCGGCCTTGATCGGCTGGAACCCGAGGGCCATCAGCATCACCACGGTGATCGCCACGGGGGTGCCGAAGCCGGCCAGCGCCTCGAGCAGGGCACCGAAGCAGAAGGCGATGATGATCGCCTGGATGCGCTGGTCGGGGCTCACCTTCTCGAAGGACCGGCGCAGCACGTCGAAGTGCCCCGAGGTGACGGTCAGGTTGTAGACCCAGATCGCGTTGATCACGATCCACAGGATCGGGAAGAACCCGAACGCCGCGCCCTCGCTCGCTGCGAGCAGCGACTGGTCGACCGGCATTCCGAAGAGCACGATCGCGACCAGCAGGGCCACCACGAGCGAGATCAGCCCGGCGATCCAGGCCTTGAGCCGAAGTCCGCCGAGCAGGACGAACAGGGTGACCAACGGGATGGCACCGCACAGCGCGCTGAGGGCGAGTGAGTCACCCACCGGTTGAAGGTCCTGCTGGAACATCGTGACTCCCTCATCGTGAACGGTCGGACGAAACGGTGGCTCGGGCTCAGGTGGGCAGCAACGACTCCGCGGCAGCACCCCGGATCGAGGCGTCGAGCACCTCGACGGTGTGCGCCATCCCCATGGGGGTGGTCCCCTGCTGGGCGGCAGACTTCTCGATCGCCGAGGTGACCTGCATCAGGCATCCGGGGTTGGCGGTCACCAGCAGCTGGGCCCCGGTCGCCACGATGTTCGCGGCCTTGCGGTCACCGAGCTCCTGGGCCGGTTCGGGGTTCATGATGTTGTAGACGCCGGCCGAGCCGCAGCACAGGTCGGCCTCCGCGATCTCGCGCAGCTCCAGCCCGGGGATCGCCTCGAGCAGCCGCCGAGGTTGCGCCCGGATGCCCTGGGCGTGGGCGAGGTGGCAGGCGTCGTGGTAGGCCACCGACATCGCGAGCGGGTGCCGCGGCGCCACCGTGCCGAGCTCGTCGAGGATCTCCGCGACGTCGCGGACCCGGTCGGAGAAGGCCCTTGCGCGGTCGGCGTACTCGGGGTCGTCCTGGAGCAGCCGGGTGTACTCCTTCATCGTGGAGCCGCAGCCGGCCGCGTTGACCACGACGTAGTCGACGCCGGAGTCCTCGAAGGAGTCGATCAGCGCCCGGGCGAACCTCTGCCCCTCGGGCTCGCGGCCGTTGTGCACCGACAGCGCACCGCAGCAGGCCTGCGAGGGCGGTACGACGATGTCGCAGCCCTCCGCCTGCAGCACCCGGGCCGTGGCCGCGTTGACGCCCGGGAAGAACGCGCCCTGGACGCACCCGGTGAGCAGGCCCACGACCGCGCGGCGCTCCCCCGTCGCGTGGATGTACGGCGGCAGCGGCAGCGGCTGGCCCAGGCGCGGGGCAAGCCGCTCCATCGCCGCGAGCTGCGGCGCGAACCGCTCCAGCAGGCCGGTACGCCGCATCGCCCGGTCGAGCCCGGTGCGCTGCACCAGCCGGAGCGGGCCGCGCAGCAGCTTGAGCCGCCTCGGGTGCGGGAACAGCGAGAAGATCAGCGCGCGCAGCGCCCGGTCCTTGGCCGACCGGTCGTGGTTGCGCTCGACCTGCGCGCGGGTCTGCTCGATCAAGGTGTCGTACTGGACGCCCGAGGGGCACGCCGTGACGCACGACATGCAGCCCAGGCAGGCGTCCCAGTGCTGCACCATGTCGTCGGTCATCGGCTCGCCCTCGAGCCCTTCCTTCATCAGGTAGATCCGGCCCCGCGGCGAGTCCATCTCCTCGCCCCACAGGACGTAGGTGGGGCAGGTCGGCAGGCAGAAGCCGCAGTGCACGCAGTCGCCGATCAGGGCGGCGTCGGGCGGATGGTGCTCGTCGAAGGCGCCGCCGACGACCGGGGTCCCGAGGTCGATGATGCTGCCCATCTCGCCCAGCCCACCGGGCTCCTGCTTCTGGTCGGTGTGTTGCTCGGTCAACTCAGATCCCTCCCACGAACCGGCCCGGGGCGAGCCGGTGCTCCGGGTCGAACTGGTCCTTGACCCGGCGCATCAGCTCCAGCGCCGGCACCGGTCCCCACACGTCCACGGCCGCCTTCACCGCGGCGGGCGCGTCCACCACGACGGCACTGCCCCCGACACGGGTGCACACCTCCCGCACCCGGTCGACCGCGACCCGTACGTCGTCGAGGGGGGTCCCCGGCGCGATCGAGGCATAGGCCACGCCTGCACCCGCGGACCCGCGCAGCGTCATCCCGGTGGCAGCCACCACCGTGAGCACCTCGGCGAGGCCGGAGAGGGCGAAGGTGAGCTTGAGCGCCGTGGCCCGGTCGTCCCCGGTGGCCCTCACGTCCCAGGGGTACGCCGCACCACCCGCCGGGTCCTCCGGGGACTCGGTGGCTCCCGCGCCCAGCAGAGCGCTCACGGTCGAGGCCCGGCCACGGACGCCTTCCTCGCGCCCCTCGAGCAGCACGTGCACCGCGCCTGCTCCCTGCGCCGTCCACTCGACCTCGATCGCCGCCGGGACGGCCTGCGAGCCGAGCACCGACTGCACCGCCAGCTGGGCGGCGCCCGGGTCGGCGACGGGGACGCTGACCCACTGCCGGGTGTCCGGAACCGGGTGCAGCCGGAACACCGCCTCGGTGATCACCGCGAGGGTGCCCAGAGAGCCGATCATCAGCTTGCCGATGTCGTAGCCCGCGACGTTCTTGACCACCCGGCCACCGGCCTTGGCGACGACCCCGTCGGCACGCACCACGGTGATGCCGATCAGCAGGTCGCGCGCGGTGCCGGTGGCGACCCGCCTGGGACCGCTGGTGTTCGCGGCCAGGGTGCCGCCGATGGTCGAGCCGGGCACCGTCTCGTCCAGGGCGAGGCACTGGCCGCCGGTCCCGACGACGTCCTGCACGTGGTCGAGCCGGGCACCGGCCTGCGTGACCGCGATCAGGTCGCCGGCCGCGTGGTCGAGGACCTGGTCGAGCGCACCGAGGTCGAGCAGGACCTCGGCGCCGGCCGGCGGGAGGCCCCAGGACAGCTTGGTCCCCCGTCCTCGCGGCACCACGGTGAGCCCGTGGCCCGCCGCGGCCCGGAGGACCTCGGCGACCTGGGCGGTGTCGGCCGGCCGGGCGACCAGCCCGGGCCGCACCCCGTCGACCGCGTCGCCCTCCCCCGGCTCGTGCACGTCGGCGCAGGCCGAGGCGATCGCCTCGTGCGCGTCGCGGCTCACGGTCTCGGTGTGCATCAGAAGACCTCCGCCACGCCGGCTTCCTGGAGGGGGTGGGCCCCCTTGTGCCGTCCGGGGACCTCGCCGCACAGCCGGGGCGTCGGGAACACCTTGCCGGGGTTGGAGATCGAGTCCGGGTCGAAGGCGCAGCGCACCAGCTGCATCGTGTCGAGGTCCTCGTCGTTGTACATCCGCGGCATGTACTTCGCCTTGTCCATCCCGACGCCGTGCTCGCCGGTGATCGAGCCACCGTGCTCGATGCACAGGTCGAGGATCGCGCCGCTCACCTTCTCGGCCGCCTCGCCGGCACCCTCGACGGTGTCGTCGAAGAGCACCAGCGGGTGCAGGTTGCCGTCGCCGGCGTGGAAGACGTTCGCGACCCGGACCCCGGACTCCCCGGAGAGGTCGGCGATCGCCTTGAGCACCTCGGGCAGCGCCGTGCGCGGGATGACCCCGTCCTGGACGATGTAGTCGGGGCTGATCCGCCCCACCGCGGCGAAGGCCGACTTGCGGCCCTTCCAGATCAGCGCCCGTTGCGCTGGGTCGGTGGCGAGCCGCTGCTCGAAGGCGCCGTTCTCCTGGCACAGCCGCTTGACGTCGGCGTACTCCTGCTCGACCTCGACCTTGGCGCCGTCGAGCTCGATCACGAGCACAGCGCCCGCCCCGGCGGGGTAGTTGCACTGCACCGCGGCCTCCGCGGCCTCGATCGCCAGTGCGTCCATCATCTCCACGGCGGCGGGGACGATGCCGGCCGCGATCATCGCCGAGGTGGCGGCGCCCGCTTGGTCGGTGGTCTCGAACCCGACCAGGATCGTGCGCACCTCCTCGGGCAGCCGCACCAGCCGCACGATGGTCGAGGTGACGATGCCCAGGGTCCCCTCCGAGCCGACGACGGCTCCGAGCAGGTCGTAGCCGGGGCTGTCGGGCGCGAGCCCACCCAGCGTCACGGTCTCCCCCTGGGGGGTGACGAAGTCGGCGCCGACGACGTGGTTGGTGGTGAAGCCGTACTTGAGGCAGTGGGCACCACCGGAGTTCTCCGCGACGTTCCCGCCGATGGAGCAGATCTGCTGGCTCGAGGGGTCCGGCGCGTAGTAGTAGCCGTGCGGTGTGGCGGCCCTGGTCACGTCGAGGTTGATCACCCCGGGCTCGACGACGGCCCGCTGGTCCTCGGGGCGTACGGCGGTGATCGCCCGCATCTGCGAGGTGACGACCAGGACGCCCTCCGCGTGCGGCAGGGCACCGCCGGAGAGACCGGTGCCGGAGCCGCGGGCGACGTAGGGCACCCGGTGCTCGGCGCACGCCTTCACCACCTCGGCGAGCTGCCCGGCGTCCTGCGGGATGACCACCAGTGCCGGAGTCACCCGGTAGTGCGCGAGCCCGTCGCACTCGTAGGTGCGCAGCCGCGAGCGCTCGGAGATCACCGCTTGGTCCGGGAGCAGCCGGCGCGCCACGGCCGTGACGGCCGCGATCCCGGCGCTGCTGCCGGCGTCGGCTTTCGCGGGGCGGTCCCCTGCTGGTGCGGTCGTGTCCGTCGACGCCATGGCCGTCTCCTCAGTCGACCTGGGCGGTGAGCCCGGCGCTCTCGATGCCGGCCACGGCCGCGGCCTCGTCGTTGTCGGAGGTGTCGCCGGTGACGCCCACGGCACCCAGCAGGTCTCCGGCCTCGTTGCGGACCAGGACCCCACCGGGCACCGGCACCAGGGCCCCGCCCACGGCGGAGGTGACGGCGGCGATGAAGTAGGGCTGCTGCTCGGCGCGGCCCATCAGCGAGCGCGAGCCCATCCCCAGCGACAGGGCGCCGTGCGCCTTCCCGAAGCCGATCTCGAAGCGCTTGATCGACGCGCCGTCCTCGCGCTCCACGGCGACCACGTGGCCGCCCGCGTCCAGGACCACCACGGTCAGCGGCTTGAAGCCGGCGGAGTCCCCGTGGGCGCGGGCCCCGGCGATGATCGTGCGTGCGGCCTCCAGGTCCAGCCCGCTCACTGGGCCGCTCCTTCGTGCTTCTTCTCGGCTCGGTATCGGTGCAGGATCGGCTCGGTGTAGCCGCTCGGCTGCTCCAGGCCCTCGAACACCAGGGCTCGCGCTGCGCGGAACGCGTAGCCGTCGAAGCCCGGCGCCATCGGGGTGTACGTCGGGTCCTCGGCGTTCTGCTCGTCGACGACCGCCGCCATCCGCTGCAGGGTCTCGTCGACCTGCTCGGCGGTGACCACGCCGTGGTGCAGCCAGTTCGCCACGTGCTGCGCGGAGATCCGGCAGGTGGCCCGGTCCTCCATCAGCTTCTCCCCGGTGATGTCGGGGACCTTCGAGCAGCCCACGCCCGCATCCACCCAGCGCACGACGTAGCCGAGCAGGCTCTGCAGGTTGTTCTGAATCTCGTCCTGGCGGTCCTCGTCGGTCCAGTCGCCCGGGTCACCGAGCGGGATCTGGAGCAGCTGGTCACGATCCCGGCGGCGCCCGCCCTCGAGCAGCTCCTGCTGCCGGGCGTGCACGTCGACCTGGTGGTAGTGCAGCGCGTGCACCGTCGCCGCGGTGGGCGAGGGCACCCAGGCACAGGTCGCCCCGGCCTTCGGGTGGCCGATCTTGGCCTCCAGCATGTCGGCGAGGCTGTCCGGCGCGGCCCACATGCCCTTGCCGATCTGGGCACGTCCGAGCAGACCGCACTCCAGCCCGATGTCGACGTTGAGGTCCTCGTAGGCCTGGATCCAGGTCTCGCCCTTCATGTCGTTCTTGCGGACCATCGGGCCGGCCTGCATCGAGGTGTGGATCTCGTCGCCGGTGCGGTCCAGGAAGCCGGTGTTGATGAACGCCACGCGTTCGCGGGCCTCGTTGATGCAGGCCTTGAGGTTGACCGAGGTACGGCGCTCCTCGTCCATGATCCCGACCTTGATCGTCAGCGGGGGCAGACCGAGGAGCTCCTCGACACGGCCGAAGAGCTCGACCGCGAACGCGACCTCGTCGGGCCCGTGCATCTTCGGCTTCACGACGTACATCGAGCCGGTGCGCGAGTTGGCCAGCGCCGAGGTCCCACGCAGGTCGGACAGGCTGCCCAACGCGGTCATGATCGCGTCCAGGATGCCCTCGGGGACCTCGTTGCCGTCGCGGTCGAGCACCGCGTCGGTGGTCATCAGGTGACCGACCTGCCGGATGAAGAGCAGCGAGCGGCCGCGCAGGGTGACCTCCTCGCCCGACGTCGTGGAGTAGGTCCGGTCGGGATTCATCGACCGGGTGAAGGTCTTGCCGTTCTTGGTGACCTCCTCGGCCAGGGTGCCCTCGTTGAGCTGCTTCCAGTTGCGGTAGCCGAGCACCTTGTCCTCGGCGTCCACCGCGGCGACCGAGTCCTCGAGGTCCATGATCGTGGAGACCGCGGACTCCAGCAGCAGGTCCTTGACCCCTGCGGAGTCCGTCGACCCGATGGCGTCCTCGGGGTCGACCTGGATCTCGACGTGGAGGTCGTGGTGGACGAGCAGCACCGCCTCCGGCGCGGTCCGGGAACCACGGAAGCCGACCAGCTGCGCGGGGTCGGCGAGCCGCACGACGTCACCCTTGAGGGTCACGGCGAGGCCGTCGTCGTCGACGGCGTACGACGTGGAGTCGGCGTGTGATCCCGAGGCCAGCGGGAAGTGCTCGTCGAGGAAGGCGCGACCCCGGGCGATCACCTCGTCGCCGCGGACCTTGTTGTAGTCCTTGCCCGGCGCGAGGTCCCCCTCCTGCGGGACCACGTCGGTCCCGTAGAGCGCGTCGTAGAGCGATCCCCACCGCGCGTTCACGGCATTGGTCGCGAACCGCGCGTTGAGCAGCGGCACCACCAGCTGCGGGCCGGCGATCCGGGCGACCTCGTCGTCGACGTCGGCCGTGGTCGCCGAGACCTCGGCGGGCTCCTCGAGCAGGTAGCCGATCTCGCGCAGGTACGCGGTATAGGCCTCCGTGCCTTGGGACTGGGAGTCGGGCGCACCCGGGTGCTCGCGGTGCCAGTCGTCGAGCAGCGACTGCAGCTCCTCGCGACGAGCCAGCAGCTCGCGGTTGCGAGGCGCCAGGTCCTCGATGATCGCGGCGACCCCGTCCCAGAACACGTTGGTCTCCAGGCCGGAGCCGGGCAGGGCCTCGTCCTCGACGAATTTGTGCAGGGGTGCGGCGACGCCGAGCCCACCGATCTGAACGCGCTGGACCATGAGACTCCCGATGCAGTCGATTTCGTATGGTGGAACCTGGTGTGGCGCCCCTCACAACCTCATCGACAGGACTGGCTCGTGTCAAGGGGCCTAGGATCCGGGTGGTTCCGAGATGCGGAATCCGAGCGGAGACGACATGCGCGACGAACCTGAGCGGGCCGGTACCCGGCCCCCCACGGGCGCCCCTGCGGCTGCCCGGCCCACCCGCGCCGGCGGGGTGCAGTCGCTCGAGCGCGCCTTCCGCGTGCTCGAGCTGGTCGCGGCGCACAGCGGCCCCGTCTCGCTGTCCAGGCTCGCGGCCGACTCCGGGCTCCCGCCGCCGACCCTGCACCGGCTGGCGCGCACGCTGGTCGACCTCGGCTACCTGCGCCAGGAGCCGTCGCGGCAGTACGCCCTGGGCCCCCGGCTGTTCCTGCTCGCCGAGGGCTCCTCCACGGCACTGTCGGCGCTCGTGCTGCCGCACCTTCGCCACCTGGTGGAGGAGATCGGTGAGACGGCCAACCTCGCCATGCTCGACGGGAACAAGGTCGCCTACCTCGCCCAGGTCCCCGGCCGGCACTCGATGCGGATGTTCACCGAGGTCGGCCGCCGCGTGGACCTGCACTGCACCGCCGTGGGGAAGGCCCTGCTCGCCGAGTCCGGCGAGCACGAGGTGGGAGCCCTGGTGGAGCGCGCCGGCCTCGCCCGGTTCACCCCGCACACGATCACCGAGCCCGCCGCGCTCCTGGCCGAGCTCGCCCGGGTGCGCGCACGCGGGTACGCCCTCGACGAGGGCGAGCAGGAGGTGGGCGTGCGCTGCGTCGCCGTCGTGGTGCCGGGAGGCACCCTGCGCCTGGCACTGTCGGTGTCGGGTCCGGCGCCGCGGATGAGCGACGCCCTGATCCGCGAGGCCGTGCCCGTCCTGCACTCGACCGCACGGCGCCTCGCCGGTGATCTCGCCTGAGCCGGCGTCCCGTGGCGAGCCTCTCGCCGGTTAAGCGCATTATGTGCACCAAATCGGCGCTTCGTGAAACCATACCCGCATCAGCGGTCTCGGGAAGGCGCGGGCAGTGACCAGCAGGGCCCATCGAAGAACCTCAGGCGGACCCATCCACGACGGAAGCCGGCGTGCGTTCGCCGACAGCGTGGAGCGGCATCGCTCGCTGTTCGAGTACAACCCGCACGCCGCGTTCTCGGTCGACCTCCAGGGCTACTTCGTCGACGCCAACCCCGTGGCGCTGCGGCTGAGCGGCTACTCCCTCCCCGAGCTGCGGAAGCTCAGGTTCGACGCGCTGATCTGCCCCGAGCACGTGCAGCGCACCGTCGATGCGTTCCAGGACGCGGTCGACCGCATCCCGCAGCAGCTGCAGGCGAGCATGCTGCACCGCGAGGGGCACCGGATCGAGATGAGCCTCACGGCGATGCCGGTCGTGGTGAGCAACGAGGTCGTGGGGGTGCACGGCGTCGCGGAGGACATCACGGAGAGCAACGAGCTGCGCCGCGAGCTCGAGCGCACGCGTCGGCTGGCCGAGGAGGCGAGCGCCACCAAGTCCCTGTTCCTGGCGAACATGAGCCACGAGGTCCGGACCCCGCTGACCAGCCTGCTCGGCTCGGTGGAGGTCCTGATGGAGACCGAGCTGGACGAGGACCAGAGCGTCCTGGTGCAGCTGATCGACCGCTCCGGGGAGCGGCTGCTCCAGCTGGTCGGCGACCTCCTGGACTTCTCCCGGATGGAGGCGGGCACCTTCGCCCTGAACGAGACGGCCGTCGACGTCCGCGCGCTCGTGGAGGAGACCGCGACGTACGCCGCCAAGCTCGCCCACCGCCGCGGCCTCGACCTGGGCTGGCACGTCGCCGACGACGTCCCGCACCAGGTACAGGCGGACGCCCTCCGGCTGTCCCAGGTGATCTCGAACCTGCTGGAGAACGCGGTGAAGTTCACCGAGGTGGGGCGGGTGTCCCTCACCGTCGACGTCGTCCGCGATCCCGGCCCGGACCCACGGCTGCGGGTACGGGTGGAGGACACCGGCATCGGGATCGGCGAGGACCAGCTGCCGACCCTGTTCCACCCGTTCACCCAGGCCGACCCGTCGACCACGCGCAAGTACGGCGGGGCCGGGCTCGGCCTGGCGATCTCCCAGGAGATCACCTCCCTGATGGGGGGCTCCCTCACCGTGGACAGCAAGGTCGGCGTGGGCAGCACGTTCAGCGCCACGGTGCCGCTGAGGCTCCTGCTGGACTGAGTCGGCCCCTCAGCCGATGCGCTGGCCGGCGTCGGTCAGGTTCTCGCCCGAGAACGTGTCCTCGGTCGTCCCCGCCCGCTGGGTCAGCGCCTCGGTGAGGAGCACGACCAGGGCCTCGAGCTGCACGTCGGCGGAGGACGAGACCTCCTCGTCGGACCCGTCGAGAGCGCGCGCGGCGAGGCCGGCCTTGCTGTCGATGAGCTCGGCGATCTTGGTGTCGATGGTCTGCGCGGCGATGATCCGCCACGCGGTGACCGGCTGCTCCTGGCCGATGCGGTGGATCCGGTCGATGGCCTGGGTCTGCTCGGCGTCGGTCCAGGAGAGCTCGGCGAGGACGACGTTGGAGGCGACCTGCAGGTTGAGGCCGACGCCCGCCGCGGACAGCGAGCAGACCACGATCGCCACCTCGGGGTCCTCCTGGAAGGCGGCGATGTTCTTCTCGCGGGTCTTGGTGGTCTGGTCGCCCCGGATCGAGGCGAACCGGATGCCCCGCTTGGCGAAGGTCTCCTCCGCCACGTCCATCACGTCCACGTGCTTGGCGAAGAACACGACCTTGCCGACGCTGTGCGCGAGCTGGGCGGCGTAGTCAGCCGCGAGGCCCGCCTTCGCCTGGCCGATGCGGCGCATCATGCTGAAGACGTTCTCGCCCGACTTCGTCGTGGTGGTGTCGTCGCGCTCCCACCCGGCGACCCGGCGTACCAGCTCGTGGTCGATGCCCTCGACCACGACACCGGAGGCGCGGGTCGCGAGAGCGCTGTCGTAGCGCGCCACCAGCCGGCGGGCGAGCTCGCGCTCGGCCTCGCGGATGGACCGGCCCACGGCGTCGTCGAGCTCGACCGGGAGGTCGGCGACCCGGCGGGCCGGGATGTCGGCGGCGACGTCGACCTTGCGGCGACGGACGATGCCGAGGTCGATCACGCTCGTGCGTGCCGCCGGGTAGAACCCCGGATCGGCCGGGGTCAGCCCGGTCTCCTCCAGCGACTCCATCAGCGGCCCCAGCGGGGCCTTGTCGTCGATCCAACCGAGGAACTGCCAGATCGCCCGGAAGTCCTCGATGTCGTTGATCAGCGGGGTTCCGGTCAGGGCCATCAGCAGCGGTTGGGCGATCCGTGCCCGGATGCGCTGGGAGAGCTGCAGCGCGTGCTGCGAGCGCTGCGAGCTCTTGTTCTTGATGAAGTGGGCCTCGTCGACGACCATGCCGCGGAACCCGAAGTCACCGAGCCAGCCGACGTGCCGGTCGAGCACCTCGTAGTTGACGACCACGATGTCCGCGAACCCGTCGATGGTGTGGCCGTCGCCGTGGATCACGGTGGCGCGGTGCCGCGGCGTCCACAGCTCGGCCTCGCGGGCCCAGTTGGTCTTGACCACGTTGGGCACCACCACGAGCAGCGGGTAGGCGTTCGCGGCCTGGGCGGCGAGCAGCGCCTGCGCCGTCTTGCCCAGGCCGGGCTCGTCGGCGAGCAGGAAGGTCCGGTGCCCCGCAGCCGCGGCCGCGACGACCTCGGCCTGGTGCCGCATCAGCTCCTGGCCCTGCGGCGTGCGCAGCGACGTGGGCTCGGGCAGCTTCATGCAGGACGAGGCGCCGCCGTACTCGAAGGCGCGGAACAGCGGACCGAGCAGCTCCCAGGTCGCGAGCTGGCGCGGGTGGGACTTGTTCTTGGCCGCGGCCGAGAAGTCGGGCGCGAGGAACGGGTTGGCGAGCTGGCGCGAGACCACCGACTGCGGCACCACACGACGGGTGGTGGTGGCGGCGGGCTCGTCCTGCTGCTTGGGTGCGGCCTCCTCGGGGGGCGCCTCCACCCCGGCGCGCTTGAGGAGCTCGCGCTTGAGCGAGCGGGCGGCGTCGGAGACCTCGGAGTCCTCGGCGAGCAGCTGCAGCAGCGAGGTGTCGCGGGCAGCCGTCTTCGCCAGGATCGTCGCCACGCCGTCGAGGCGCTTGAGCTGGGCGTTGCGCTGGGCCTCGGTCAGGCTCTCGTCGGCCTTGAGCCGGGCACGCTCCTCGCGCACGAGCAGCGCCACCACCTGGAACTTGGTGCGGGCCGAGGACTGCACGGGACCACGCTGCGCGGCGGTCTCCACCTCGCGGACGGCCCGGGCCAGCACCGGGATGATGCCCTCTCCGTCGAGGTCACGGGCCCGGCGCTGGGCACGTGGAGCCGAACGGCGAGCGCCCGGTTGGCGCGTGCCTCGTCGAGCCACTTACTCCTCCTCGGGAGATACTCGGAACGCCGCTGGTCGCGGCGGGTGGGACAGTTCCCCTGGCTCCGAGACCAGGGGCCGGACCAGGAACGGAACGAGCCGGAGCGGCTGCGCCCCCTACGGGTGGTCCGACTGGGTGCGACTGGTGACGACGGGCTCCGCGGATCTGCGACAGATCAGGCAGCCGGCCGACGGCCCGCCAACATCGTGGAGCCCATGACCATCAAATGATGGCTGGTACGACACCAAGCCTACCGCTCCCGGTCACGTCCCGCAGCAGGAACACCCCGGGACGGGCCGCCGGGAACCTCCGGTCCAACGGGGCCGGCGGCACTGCCGGGGGCCCCGTCGAGGGCCCCGTCGGGGGATGGGAGGCGCTTGGCCATCGCCTTCTGGACCAGGCGGATCGCGGCACGCGGCGCCACCTTGATCGCCAGGCTCATCAGCCGGGCATCGGCGCCGACGTAGATGTGCAGCTTGTTCTTCTCGATGCCGGTCACCATGATCCTGGCGGCCTTGTCCGGGGTCGTCATCGGGACGTTCCCCGAGTCGGCGGAGTTCCCCGAGCCCGCTCCGGAGTGCTGCGAGATCGCCGTCGCGACCGCTCCGGGCATGATCAACGAGACCCGGACGTGCGAGTCGAGCAGCTCGGCGTACAGGCCCTCGGTGAGCAGCCGGACCGCCGCCTTGCCCGCGCCGTAGACCGTCTGCCCCGGGAACGGGAAGAACCCGCCCATGCTCGAGACGTTCGCGATGTGCGCCTCGGGCCGCTGCTGGAGGTGCGGCAGGAACGCCTTGACCATGTGCAGCGTGCCCATCAGGTTGACGTCGAGCACGCGCTGGATGGTCGGGTAGTCGAGCTCGTCCACCGTGACGAACGGCTGGATGATGCCGGCGTTGTTGACCAGCCCGTCCACCTGACCGTGCGCGGCGAGCACGGCCTCGGGCAGCGCCTCCACGGCAGCACGGTCGGTGATGTCCACGACGTGGGTGGACAGCCGCTCGCCGACCGCCGCCACGGTCACGGTCTCCTGGAGCCCGCTGCGGTCCATGTCGACGGCCGCCACCCGGGCACCACCCCACAGCAGCTGCAGCACCAGCTCGCGCCCGATCCCGTTCCCCGCCCCCGTGACGACCCAGACCTTGGTGTCAATCTGCACGAGTGCCTCCGTCGTCGCCGCGATGTTCCCCAGGTGGTTCACCGGGTGCGCGTCAGTGCGTGGGGACGTGCACCTCGGTGTGCACGGCTCTCGTCCAGTGAACCCCGCCAGTGCTGAGGTTCAAGTCCGTCGAGGTCCGGGGTCCCGGGTCAGGGGTCCCGGGTCAGGGGGCGCCGCGCGGCTCCTCGGATCCACGCTGCAGGTCGGGGAGCTCGTTGACGACGAGGTTCTCCTCGCGCACCTGCCCGGCGCGGAAGGAGGCCCGGCCGACCATGTGGTTGGCGACCGGCGAGGTCATCATCTGGAACAGGGCGACCAGCACCAGGATGCCGATGGCACCGGGGTCGCGCAGCCGGAAGCCGAGACCGATCAGGACCAGCACCAGGCCAAGCACCTGGGGCTTGGTGGCCGCGTGCATCCGGCTCAGCAGGTCCGGGAGCCTGAGCACGCCGATCCCGGCGATCAGCGAGAGCAGGGCGCCGAGCAGCATGCAGACCGCGCCGATGACGTCGGCGACCTGGACCCAGCTCATGGGCGGTCCTCGTCGATGTCGTCGCTGCCTGGCGTGAACCGGGCGATGCTCGCCGAGCCGACGAACCCGAGCAGCGTGAGCACCAGCAGGATCGGCAGGGTGGTGGTGTGCCGGTTGTGCGCAGCCTCCATGGCCAGCCCGCAGATGCCGACCGCGACGAACACGTCCAGCGCCACGGCCCGGTCGAGGATCGTCGGGCCGATGGTCATCCGGGCCACGGTGCACAGGGCGGCGAGCGTCAGCATCGCCGCGCAGATGATCAGTACGACGGTCATCGGGATCCTCCCGGGGTGGTGGGAACCTCGCGGTCGAGGTGCTCGATCCGCCCGCCCAGGGCGCGGACCACGCGGGCCTCCTGGGCGAGGACGCTCTGACGGAACTTCTCCGCCCCCTCGTCGTCCCCGACGTCGAGCACGTGCAGGAACAACGTGTGCGTGGAGCGCCGCGCCTCCACGACCAGGCTGCCCGGGATCAGGCAGGTCATCTCCGCCACCACCACCAGGACGAAGTCCGACGGGGTCCGCAGGTTGACCTCGATCACCGCGTTGCGCAGCGTGCGTTGGGGCCGCAGCACCACCCAGGCCACCTGGATGCTGGAGATCACGACGTCCGCGGCGAAGCGGACCAGCAGCCGGACCAGCGGGATCGGGTGCACCCGGACGTCGAGGTGCAGCGGCGGCAGCGGGAACACGAAGCAGGCCACGACACTGACCAGGAAACCGCCGACCACGGTCTTCAGCGAGACCTCGCCCCACAGGGCCATCCAGACCACGGTGAGGACGACGAGCACCGGGAGCTGCAGCGACCGGTAGCGGGCCGGGCGCACCTGTCCGTCGCGGCGCGTCTTCAGCTGGGGGCTCACTGGCCGGCCTCGCTGAGCACCGACTCGAGGTAGGGGGTGCGCTGGACCAGGTCCTCGGCGGCCCGGTCGGTGAACCCGAACAGGGGTCCCGCGACGAGGGTGAAGACGAGGCTGAACGCGACCAGCGCGGCCGTCGGCAGCACCATCGCCATCGGCAGCCGGTCGGGGAGCTCGCCGTCGCGCAGCAGCTGGTAGAGGTCGCGGTCCGGTGACTCCTCGTCGCGGACCCGCCGCGCCTCCTCGAGGTCGAACGTCGCGTACGCCGCGCCGCCGACGTGGACGTGGCCACGGTGCCGGACCATCGACACGTTCGGGTGGTGCTGGTCGGCCTCCTCGCCGGGCACCGGGAGCGCATGCGCGGTCTCGTGCGCCTGCTCCGGCGTACGCCAGAACGCGATCGTCCAGGTCTTGGCCACGGCGTAGAGGGTGAGCAGGCTGGTGACCACGCCACCCACGACCAGGGTGATCGCGAGCGGGGTGCCGACGTCGAGGCCGGCCTGGAGCAGACCGACCTTGCCCAGGAACCCGGACATCGGCGGGATCCCGGCGAGGTTCATCGCCGGGATGAAGAACAAGATGCCCACCAACGGCGCCAGCCGGGCCAACCCCCCGAGCCTGAGCAGGGCGGTGCTGCCCGCACGGCGCTCGATCAGCCCCACCACCAGGAACAGCGCAGTCTGGATCGTGATGTGGTGCGCGACGTAGAACACCGCGCCGGAGATGCCGGCCTGCGTCGCCAGCCCGATACCGAAGATCATGTAGCCGATGTGGCTGACCAGCGTGAACGAGAGCATCCGCTTGATGTCGGACTGGGCGACCGCGCCCAGGATCCCCACCACCATCGTGACCAGCGCGGCCCACATCAAGAGGTCCGTGAGCGGACTGTCGGGGAACAGCAGGGTCTGCACGCGCAGGATCGCGTAGACGCCCACCTTGGTGAGCAGGCCGGCGAACACCGCGGTCACCGGGGCCGGGGCGGTCGGGTAGCTGTCCGGCAGCCACAGCGAGAGCGGGAAGACGGCCGCCTTGACCGCGAACGTGGTCAGCAGGAGCAGTTGCAGGGTGAGGGCGACCGCGTCCGGCAGCTCGGCGATGCGCTGGGACACCTGGGCCAGGTTCAGGCTTCCGGTGGCCGCGTAGACCGCTGCGAGCGCGATCAGGAACAGCATCGAGGACAGCATGTTCACGACGACGTAGATCGTGCCCGCACGGATCCGGGTCTCGGTGCCGCCGAGGGTGAGCAGCACGTAGCTGGCGAAGAGCAGCATCTCGAAGCTGACGAACAGGTTGAACAGGTCGCCGGCCAGGAAGGCGTTCGAGACGCCGGCGACGAGGACCAGGAACGTCGGGTGGTAGATCGAGACCGGCGACTCGTTGTCGTCGGAGGTCATCCCCTGCCCGAGCGAGTAGCAGAGCACGGCGAGCGTCACGACCGACGAGACGAGCAGCATCAGCGACGAGAGCCGGTCGGCGACCAGGCTGATGCCGAGCGGGGGCGTCCACGCCCCGAGCCAGGCGACCTGGGGGCCGTAGAGGTCGGCGCGCACCAGCAGCACGGCCGCGATCACGACCACCGAGGCGACCACCGAGACGCTCACCAGGCGCTGGGCCCGGGGACGGCGCGAGAGCATCAGGGCGGCACCGGCCCCGAAGAGGGACAGGATCACCGGCAGGGGGACCAGGAAGCTCATGCGCCCTCCTCCAGGATCTCGTCGTCCTCGCCGCCGGTGGCGAGGTCGTGGCTGTCGGAGGCCTCGTCGGCGGCCGCGAGGCGCCGGATCGAGGCGTCCTCGACGTCGTCCTGCACGTCGTCGTTGCCGTTGAGCTGCCAGCTCCGGTGCGCCATCGCCAGCAGGAACGCGGTGGTGCCGAGCGCGATCACGATCGCGGTCAGCACCAGCGCCTGCGGGAGGGGGTCTGACATCTCCCCCGGGTCGGCGCCCCCGACGATGGGCGCCTTGCCGGCCCGTCCGCCGGAGATCAGGAACAGCAGGTTCACACCGTTGCCCAGCACGAGCAGGCCGAGCAGGACCCGGGTCAGGCTGCGTTCGAGGACGAGGTAGACCCCGCACCCGATCAGGGTGGCTGCGGTGATGATCAGGGTCAGGTTGGTGCTCATCGGGCACCCTCCTTCTCGGCCGCGCGTTCCTCGCGGAGGATCTGCCGGTCGATGCGGGAGCCGAGGGCGCGCAGCAGGTCGAGGACCAGGCCCACCACGACGAGGTAGACCCCGATGTCGAAGAACATCGACGTCACGATGTGCAGGTCACCGACCAGCGGGAGGTGCAGGTCGACCTGGGCGCTCTGCAGCACCGCTCCCCCGAAGGCGAGCGGGGCCAGCCCCGAGGCGGCTGCGATGAACAGCCCGGTGCCCATCAGGACGCCGGCGTCGATCGGGGCCGCCTCGTCGAGCTCGTAGCGGCCGCCTGCCAGGTAGCGGACCATCAGGGCCAGGCCGGTGACCATGCCGGCCGCGAACCCGCCGCCGGGGTTGTTGTGGCCGGCGAGGAGCAGGTAGATGCTGAACACGATGACGGCCGGGAACAGCAGCCGGGCCACCACCTCGAAGATGATCGAGCGGCGGTCCGGGGACAGCGTCCGCGGACCCGGCAGCCACACGCGCCTGCCCGGTCCGGTCGGCACCTTCTCCACCGACTCCGGCTGGGGGATGTCGTAGACGCGCCGGATCCCGGAGAGCCGGGTGTTGAGGAACAGCAGGCTGGCGACGCCGGTCGCGGCGGCCACGAGCACGGAGATCTCCCCCAGCGTGTCCCAGGCCCGGATGTCGACGAGGATGACGTTGACGATGTTCCCGCCGCCGCCGAACCGCACCGCTTCCTCGGGATAGGCCGTCGACACCGCGACCTCGGTGCGGGCCCCGGTGGTGACCAGCATGACCAGCGCGACCACGCCGCCCACGGCCGCGCCCAGCGCCACCCGGAAGTAGCGGCGCGGGGACAGCGGCCGGTCGGTGAAGTACGGCGGGAGCCGGCGCAGCACCAGCACGAAGATCACCAGGCTGGTCGTCTCGACGAGCACCTGGGTCAGCGCGAGGTCCGGGGCGCCGTGCAGGATGAACAGCATCCCGGTCCCGTAGCCGGTCACCCCGACGAGGATCACCCCCCGCAGGCGGCGCCGCGAACGCGTCGCGGAGAACGCGGCCAGGATGATCACGAGTCCCACCACAGCCTGTGCCGGGGAGTCCCACAGCACCACGTCGATGGGTCCGTCGAGGGCACCGAGGACCGCGATCCCCGGCAGGAGCAGCACCACCCCGAGGATCACCGCGAGGTACGCCGCCACGGAACCGCGCTGGGTGAAGCCGGTGATCTCCACGGCCGACCGGTCCACGGTGCGCATCACCAGCCGGTAGCCGTTCTCCGCCGCCCAGGAGGGTGAGAGGGCCGTCTGGATCAGCCCGAAGGTCTGCCGCCGCGCGAAGATGAACAGCCCCAGCAGCAGGGTCAGCGCCGAGAATGCAAGCGGCAGCCCGAGGCCGTGCCACAGCGCCAGCTCGGCCTTGTGGACGCCGGCTGGGAACTGGTCCGTGTGCGGCTCGAAGACCTTGGTGAGCACCGGCCCGGCGAACCCCAGCGCCAGGGTGAGCGTCGACAGGACCACCGGGGCGAGGATGAAGCCGCCGGGCACCGCGGGGAAGGCGATCGGGGGCACGCCCGGCTTGGTGGCGAAGGTGCCCCACAGGAACCGGGCCGTGTAGGCCACGGTCAGCACCGAGCCGAGGACCACCCCGATCAGCACCAGCCAGCCGGCCAGGGGCGTGATCCCCGGGCGGTCACCGGCCTCGGCGACGTCGAGCAGGGAGCCGAACGCGCTCTCCTTGGACACGAAGCCGAGCAGCGGCGGGAGTCCGGCCATCGAGGCACCCGCGACGCAGGTCGTCACGAACAGGAGCGGGGCCGACCGGCCGACCCCGGAGAGAACCCGGAGGTCGCGGGTCCCCGCCTGGTGGTCCACGATGCCGACCACGAGGAACAGGGTCGCCTTGAACAGCGCGTGGCCCAGGATCAGCGCCAGCCCGGCGAGGGCGGTGGCGCGCGTCCCGACGCTGAGGACGACCAGCATGAAGCCGAGCTGGCTCACGGTCCCGTAGGCGAGCAGCAGCTTCACGTCGTACTGCCGCAGGGCGCGCCACCCGCCGAGCAGCATGGTGGCGATGCCCAGGGTGAGCACGATCTCGTGCCATCCCGGGGTGCCCGCGAACGCCGGGGCCAGCAGCGCCACGAGGTATACGCCGGCCTTCACCATCGAGGCGGCGTGCAGGTAGGCGCTCACCGGGGTGGGCGCGGCCATGGCACCGGGAAGCCAGAAGTGGAACGGGACCAGCGCGGACTTGCTCAGGGCGCCCACGAGCAGCAGGGCGATCGCCACGGCGGTGACCGTTCCGGCGGGCGGGTCGGCGAGGATCTCACTGATCCGGTGGGTGCCTGCCTGCTGGCCGAGCATCAGCATCCCGACGAGCATCGCCAGCCCGCCCAGCGTGGTCACGATGAGCGCCTGCATGGCTGCGTTCCGGCTCGCCCGCTTGGCGGGGTCACTGCCGATGAGCAGGTAGGAGAAGACCGTGGTCAGCTCCCAGAACACGTAGAGGACCAGCAGGTCGTCGCACAGGACGAGGCCCAGCATGGAGCCGGCGAAGGCCACGAAGTTCCCCGAGAAGTTGCCCAGCCCGGGGTCGTCGTCGTCGAAGTACCAGGCGCAGTAGGACAGCACCAGCGCCCCCACGCCCGTGACCACCACGGCCATCAGCCACTGCAGCGTGCCCATCCGGAAGGCGAGCTCGAGGCCCAGGCTCGGCACCCAGTCGAGGACCTGCACGGGCGCGTTCCCGTCCTGCACCCGTCCGGTCTGGGCCAGGGTCCAGCCGAGCCCGACGAGCGGCACCAGGGCCAGCACCAGGAAGGCACGCCGACCCAGCCTCCGCACCAGCCACGGGGACATCGCTGCGGCCACGAAGTGCGCAGCGACGATCGCGAGCAAGGAGGAGCCTCCGAACAACGAAGTTGGGGGGGTGGGCCCCCATCCTATGGAACGGCTCCCACGGGTCGCGGGTCAGCCACCTGCCCGCAGGATCGCGACGAGGAAGTCGGAGTCCTCGCGCCACGGCCGGAGGTCCCAGGTGGCGAGCAGCAGGTCCGGTTCCAGCCCCGCCCCGCGCGCGTCGTCGAGGAACTCCGAGAACTCGTAGCCGCGACCGGCACCGAAGCCGATCACCACGGCACCGCCCTCGCGCACGTGCGCACGGAGCCGTCGCAGCACCTCTCGGCGCGTGCTCGGCGCCACGAACGCCATCACGTTCCCGGCGCTGACGATGGCGTCGAAGGGCTCCTCGATGCCGTGGCTCGCCAGGTCGAGCTCGGCCAGGTCCTCCACGATCCAGGTCGGCCCGGGATGGTCGGTGACGGCTGCCTCGACCAGCACCGGGTCGACGTCGACGCCGACCACGTCGTGCCCGGCTGCGGCCAGGGCGGCACCGACCCGGCCCGGGCCACAGCCCGCGTCCAGGATCCGCGAACCGCGTGGCACCAGCGCGTCCACCAGCCGCGCCTCACCGGCCAGGTCCTCACCGGCGGCCGCCAGTGCGCGGAACCGCTCGACGTACCAGGACGAGTGCTCCGGGTCGGCCTCGACCTGCTTCATCCACACGCTCTTCTCGACCATGGCGGGGACGCTAGCGCCTGAAGTCCTGCACCACGTAGGTGAGGCCGGTGCGCACCGACCGGTAGCCACCCACCCCGAGGTGGCGGTAGTGCTTGTTCAAGATGTTGGCGCGGTGCCCCTTGGAGCGCATCCACATCCGGACCACCTTGGCGGCGCTCATCGGCCGGCCCATCGCGATGTTCTCCCCCACGTAGCGCGTGCCGCAGGAACGGACCAGGGTCCGCCGCTGCTGGTGCCGGAACGTGTTCCGGGTCGCCATCACGCGGGCCCAGCGGTTCGCCGCCCGCTCCACGCAGGCCCGCGGAGTCAGCGGGCGTACGCCGTGCCGGGCACGGGCCCGGTTGACCAGCCGCAGCACCTCGCGGTCGAACGAAGCCGCGACCGGGCGGACCTGCGAGCGCGAGGCGGCGACCGCCGGCTGGGGGGCGACCAGGCCGACGCCCGCGACGGCCACGACCATGACGAGGAACGCGCGAGCTGACGGCATCTGAGTCCTTGGAGGGGGAGGCTGGGGTGATCGGTGCTTGCGTGCCAGTGCATCACGGTGGACCCAACGCGACCTCGTCGCCCCGTTCGGGGCAGGCCGGGCGCATCCGATGCGTGGACACTCGTGTGGACACCTCGCGTGATCGGGCGGGTACGTTGCGCGCCGACTTCACCGGCCGAAGGGAACACCACGTGCTCGCCGCCGAACGGCACGCCCGCATAGTGGCCCTGTTGGAGTCCGAGCGCTACGTCAGCAGCGAGGCGCTCGCCGAGCTGCTCCAGGTCTCGCTGGAGACCGTTCGCCGCGACCTGTCCCAGCTGCACCACCGGGGTCGGCTGCTGCGGGTCCGGGGCGGCGCCAGCCACCTCCCCGGCCGGGGCGAGGGGGCGCCCGACCCGGCGCGCACCCTGCGCGCCAGCGAGCAGGAGACCGCGATGGCCGCCACGGCCGCCTCGCTGGTGGAGCCGGGGATGACGGTGATGATCGACGTCGGCACGAGCTGCGTCAGCGTGGCGCGCGCCCTGCCCGCGGACTTCCGTGGCCGGGTGGTGACCTGCTCGCTGCTGGTCGCGGCCGAGCTCGCCGAGCGCGCCGGCGTCGAGCTGCTCGTGGCGGGCGGCCGGGTCCGCTCCGGCGACCTGGCCGTCTCGAACGCGACGGCGATCGGCTTCCTCCGCGACCTCCGCCCCGACCTGGCCTTCCTCGGGACCGGCGGGATCCACGCCGAGGCGGGCCTCACCGACCACTACGTCGACGAGGTCGCCACCCGGCGCGTCGTGCTGGAGACGGCCACCCGTGCCTACGTGCTGGCGGACAGCTCGAAGCAGGGCCTGGTGGCACCGGTCCGGGTCTGCGACCTCGGTGACCTCACCGGCCTGATCACCGACACGGTGCTCGACGAGCCCCTCCGGGCGGCGCTGGCCGGCGCTGGGGTGCAGGCGCTGACCAGCGATCCCCCTCGCTGAGCGGGACCACGGTCGTCGCCCTCCCATCTCACCCGTCGTGGTGGCGCACGACGCTGGAGCCGTGGCTCGGGGCCGGCGGCTGTTCGTCCTCGAGCTCGGCGGCGATCGAGACCACGAGTCCGCCGAGCAGGAAGCCGACGACACCGGCAGCGAGGGTGTTGGTGTTCATGGAGCCTCCGTCCGCTCGTGCTCGTGCTCGTGCTGGTGCTGGTGCTGGTGGGTGAGCGCGTGGCCCCTGCCCTTGTCGATGAGGTGGCGGTTGACCGGGAACGCGGCCAGGAAGGCGACCGCAAGGGCGATCATCATGCCGACCCAGAACACCGGGTTGACCAGGCCCGCGTCCATGGCGCCGGGGATCAGGGCCATCACCAGGTTGTCGACGACCTCCATGGTGAGGATCGAGATCGTGTCGGCTGCGAGCACCAGGCGGAGAGCGGCCAGGAACCCCAGCCCCGCCTGCACCAGCGGAAGCGTGGAGAGCGCGTAGCCGAACACGAAGGCGAGGCCGACGGCCAGCGCGATCGTCGTCGCGGTGCTGAGACCGAGGGCGATGCCGATCATCAGGCCCGCGATCTCCCCGATGGCACAGCCGGTGAGACAGTGCAGGGTCGCGTTCGCCGCCATCGCGTTGCGTGCGTCCATCAGCTTCCTCCGGGTCAGGAACGCACCAGTCGCGCGATCGCGTCGGTCGCTTCCTTGAGCTTGGCCTCGGCGGCCGGGCCGCCCTCCACGGCCGCGTCCATCACGCAGTGCCGGAGGTGGTCCTCGAGCAGGCCGAGGGCCACCGACTCCAGGGCCTTGGTGAGCGCGCTGACCTGGGTCAGGATGTCGATGCAGTACTGCTCCTGCTCGACCATCCGGTGGATGCCGCGCGCCTGCCCCTCGATCCGCTTGAGCCGGGCGAGGTAGCGGGCCTTGTCCGAGATGTAGCCGTGGTGGGCGTGCGTGGCGGCGGCCTCGCTCCCCGCCTCAGGGTCGGCCAGCTGGCCGGGGTCGGTCAGGTCCATGTGGTCAGGCTCCTTCGGGTGCGGTGGTGGTGGCCTCGGAGTCCGCGGCCCGGCTCCTGAACGAGCGCAGCCGCAGGCTGTTGCCGACGACGAAGACGCTGGACAAGGCCATCGCGGCGCCGGCCAGCATCGGGTTGAGCAGGCCCAGGGCCGCCAGCGGGATCGCGGCGACGTTGTAGCCGAAGGCCCAGAACAGGTTCCCCTTGATCGTCGCCAGGGTCCTGCGGGAGAGCCGGATGGCGTCCGCGGCGCTGCGCAGGTCTCCGCGCACCAGGGTGATGTCGGCGGCCTCGATGGCGACGTCGGTGCCCGTCCCCATCGCCATCCCGAGGTCGGCCTGGGCCAGAGCTGCGGCGTCATTGACCCCGTCCCCGACCATGGCGACGACCCGGCCCTGGTCCTGCAGGTCCGAGATCACGCTCACCTTGTCCTGGGGCAGCACCTCGGCGATGACCTGCTCGACACCGACCTCGGCGGCGATCTGCTCGGCCACGGCCCGGTTGTCGCCGGTGAGCAGGATCGGGGTCAGGCCCAGGTCCCGCAGCTGGGCGATGGCTTCCGCGCTCGTGGGCTTGACCCGGTCGGCCACGACCAGCACGCCTCGTGCGGCGCCGTCCCAGGCGACGGCGACGGTCGTCCTGCCCTCTCGCTCCGCCTGGGCCTTCGCCGCGGCGAGGTCCTCGCCGAGGGGCTGGTCGGACTCGCGGAGCAGGGACTCCCGGCCCACCAGCACGGCGTGTCCCTCGACGCTGCCGCGTACGCCCCTCCCCTCGACGTTGGTGAACCCAACCGGGTCGGGCAACGGGCCGAGCTCGTCCGCGGCGGACAGGGCGATCGCCCGGGCGATCGGGTGCTCGGAGGCCGCCTCGAGTGCGCCGGCCAGTCGCAGCACCTCGTCCCGGGAGACCCCCGGTGCGGTGACGACGTCGACCAGCGTCATCGTCCCGGTGGTGACGGTGCCGGTCTTGTCGAGCACCACGGTGTCGATCCGGCGCGTCGACTCGAGCACCTCGGGCCCCTTGATCAGCACGCCGAGCTGGGCGCCGCGGCCGGTGCCGACCAGGAGGGCGGTCGGCGTGGCCAGCCCGAGCGCACACGGGCAGGCGATGATGAGCACCGCCACTGCTGCGGTGAACGCGGCACTGAGCGGGAAGCCGGCCCCGATCCAGGCCCCGAGCGTCGCCACGGCGATCCCGATCACCACCGGGACGAAGATCCCGGAGACGCGGTCGGCCAGCCGCTGCACCTGCGCCTTGCCCGACTGGGCGTCCTCGACGAGCTTGGCCATCTGGGCGAGCTGGGTGTCGGCGCCCACACGGGTGGCGCGGACGACCAGCCTGCCGCCCGCGTTCACGGTGCCGCCGGTGACGGCATCGCCCTCACCGACCTCGACGGGCACCGATTCGCCGGTGAGCATGGAGGCATCGACCGCCGAGCTGCCGGAGGTGATCACCCCGTCGGTGGCGATCTTCTCCCCCGGGCGTACGACGAACTCGTCGCCGACCCCGAGCTCCGAGGTCGGGACGCGGACCTCCGCTCCCCCACGCAGCACGGTGACGTCCTTGGCGCCGAGCTCGAGGAGGGCACGCAGCGCCGCCCCTGCCCGCCGCTTGGACCGCTTCTCGAAGTACCGCCCGGCCAGCAGGAACATCGTGACGCCTGCGGCGACCTCGAGGTAGATGTTCGAGGCCCCGTCGGTGGGCTCCACGGTCAGCTGGAACGGGTGGGTCATCCCCGGCGTGCCCGCGGTGCCGAGGAACAGCGCATACAGCGACCACAGCAGGGCCGAGAGGGTGCCGAGCGAGACCAGGGTGTCCATCGTGGCGGCACCGTGGCGCAGGTTGACCCAGGCGGCCTTGTGGAAGGGCCACGCGGCCCACAGCACCACCGGCGCGGCCAGCACCAGCGAGGCCCACTGCCAGTAGTCGAACTGCAGCGCCGGGACCATCGACATCGCGATCACCGGCACGGCGAGCACGACCGAGCCGATCAGGCGCTGCCGCAGCCGGACCAGCTCGGGGTCGGACTGGTCCTCCGCGTCGGCCCCGTCAGGAGCCGGGGTCGCGGGGCGGGGCAGCTGTGCGGTGTAGCCGGCCTTGGCCACCTCGGCGATCAGCGTCTCCGGGTCCAGCCCCTCGGGGGCATGGACCTGGGCCTTCTCGGTCGCGTAGTTCACCGTCGCGCTCACGCCGTCGAGCTTGTTCAGCTTCTTCTCCACGCGCATTGCGCAGGAGGCACAGGTCATCCCGCCGATCTCGAGCTCGATCGTGGGGCCGGTCCCCTGGACAGGCGGTGCAGTCATGGTCTCCTCCTCCTCTCAGGGAGTGGATCGGTGGTCAGTGGCCGTGTCCACCGGAGTGGTCCTCGGTCCCGGGAGCCGGGGTCCCGGTCTCCCGGGGCGTCCCTGCGGTGTCGAGGACGAAGGGAGCGGTGTGGACCGAACCGTCGACGCGGAAGTCGAGGTAGAGCAGGTAGCGGCCCGGGGTGGGCGCCTGCGCCACGAACTCCAGGTCCGGCCCGGACCGGGCACCGGCCGCGGGCTCCTCCCCCTCGGGGTGGACGTGGAGATAGGCCAGGTCACCCTCCCGAAGCGCGACCAGGTGCCCGAAGGCCCCGAGGTAGGGCTGAAGCGTGGTGACCGGCCTGCCGTCGCGGGACACCCGCAGGGTCAGCTCCGACCCGGTCCCGGGGACCAGGTCCCCGGTGAGGTCGACGGTGAACCCGTCGACCGAGGCCCGTCTCGTGGGCTCGGCCCGGACGGGGTCGAGCTCGCCGGCGACCTCGAGGGTCCTTGTCAGCGTCACGGGAGCCGCGCTCTTCCCGTCGGATCCCTCGGGAACGAAGTCGGCGTACACCCGGTAGGTGCCCGCTGCCGTCCAGCGCCACGGCAGCGACCAGGTGCCTTCGGCGTCCATGGTCGGGTGCACGTGGCGGAAGTGCGTCCCGTCGGTGCGTACGACGATCAGGTGGAGCCGCCGCTCGTGCGAGGTCTCGTAGCTCGTCACCGCACGGCCCCGGTCGTCGAGGATCCGGAAGGACAGGTCCTTGCGCTCCCCGAGACCGGTGGGGGCGGTCACCGTGCCGAGCAGGTAGCCGTCCCGCGCGATGCTCACGCCCTGCACCTGGCTCTCGGCCGCCGCCTCGCTGCGAGGCGTGGCCGCGTGCTCGGCGCCGTCGTGGCCCTCGGACTTCTCGTGCAACTTCTCCGCCGACTCGTCGGCCCAGCTCCGGACGGCACTCTGCGGGACGACGGCGTCCGCGGTCGTGTAGGCGGCGCCGAACACGACGGCCAGACCGGCGGCGTACACCCCCAGGCGCGTCCCGGCGTTCATCGCACGCGAACCGCCTCGTAGCCGGCCTCGTCGACCGCCGCGACCACGGCGTCGTCGTCGACCGGCGCGGAGGAGACGATCACCAGCTTGCCGGTCTCGGCGCTGACCTGGAGGTCCTGGACGCCGGGCACGGCAGTGACCTCCTCGCGGACCGCCGCCTCGCAGTGGCCGCACGTCATGCCGGTGACCTGGTACTCGGTGGTGTTCATCGGAGGGCTCCTGATCAGGTCGAGGGTCGGAAATCAGGCTTGCAGATCTCCCAACCCTATACCCCCTATGGGTATTCCCCCAGGTAATCCACCGGGTCATCCAATCGGGGCTCAGCCGGTGTAGGGGCGCTCCCGGCGCAGCTCCTCGCGTGCGATCGACCGGCGGTGCACCGCGTCGGGGCCGTCCACGATGCGCAGCACCCGCGCCCAGGCGTAGAAGTACGCCAGCGGGGTGTCGTCGCTGACCCCGGCCCCACCGAAGACCTCGATCGCCCGGTCGATCACCGCGGTCGCCATCGCCGGCGCGGCCACCTTGATCGCCGCGATCTCGGTGCGCGCGCCCCTGGCGCCGTGGTGGTCGATCAGCCACGCGGTCTTGTAGACCAGCAGCCGGGCCTGGTCGATGTCGATCCGCGACTGGGCGATCAGCTCCTGGACCACGCCCTGGTCGGCGAGCGGCTTCCCGAACGCGACGCGGCTCTTGGCCCGCTCGACCATCAGGGCCAACGCCCGCTCGGCCATCCCGATCGCACGCATCGCGTGGTGGACGCGTCCGGGCCCGAGCCGGGCCTGCGCGATCTTGAACCCGTCGCCCTCCTCGGCCAGCAGGCTGCTCGCCGGGACCCGGACGTCGTCGAAGACGATCTCGGAGTGGCCGTGCTGGTCCTGGTAGCCGAAGATCGGCAGGTGCCGCTCGATGGTCAGGCCTGGGGTGTCCCGCGGGACCAGCACCATCGACTGCTGCCGGTGGGTGTCGGCGTCCGGGTCGCTCTTGCCCATCACGATGAAGACCTGGCACCGCTCGTCGGCGGAACCGGTGATCCACCACTTGCGGCCGTTGATGACGTAGTCGTCACCGTCGCGCTCGATCCGGGTCTCGATGTTCGTGGCGTCGGAGGACGCCACGTCCGGCTCGGTCATCGCGAACGCCGAGCGGATCTCTCCCGCGAGCAGCGGCTCCAGCCAGGTCCTCTTCTGCTCCTCGGTGCCGAACAGGTGCAGCGTCTCCATGTTGCCGGTGTCGGGCGCCTGGCAGTTGATCGCCTCGGGGGCGATCACCGGCGACCACCCGGAGACCTCCGCGACCGCGGCGTACTCCACGTTGGAGAGTCCCGAGAGCTGGGGAAGGAAGAGGTTCCACAGCCCGCGGTCGCGTGCCGAGGCCTTCAGGTCCTCCATCACCGGCGGGTGGGAGTGCTCGCCGTGCTCGCGCAACGAGGCCGCCCACACCGGCTCTGCCGGGAAGACCTCCTCGCGCATGAAGTCCCACATCTCGGCCACGGCCTCTTGCGCCTTCGGCGACAGCTCGAAGTCCACGTTGATCCCTACCTTCTTGTTCTCTGCGGTGTGTACGTCGTCAGTTCAGCCGATCGCGCGCAGCACGGCCAGCCCGTCGGCGGCGATCCGGCGCACTTCGGAGTCCAGGTTGCCGAACTCCTGCCCCGCCATCGACCCGGATGCGGTGCGCGCGGCGATGCCCTGGGCGATGATCGCGAACTTGAAGTGGGCGAACGCCGCGTAGTAGTCCAGGCCCTCCAGGGCGACCCCGGTCGCCGCGGCGTACCGGTGCGCCAGGTGCTCGCGGTCCGGGAACCCGGGCTGCTGGCTCGGCGCCGGGGTGAGCAGGGGGGCGGGCTCGCCGGGGTGCCGCCAGTAGAAGAGCAGCATCCCGAGGTCGGTGAGCGGGTCACCGAGGGTCGACATCTCCCAGTCGAGCACGGCGGCGACCCGGGTCGGGTCGGCCGGGTCCATCAGGCAGTTGTCCAGCCGGAAGTCGCCGTGCACGATGCCGGCGCGCTGGTGCGCCGGGAGCTGCTCGCCGAGGAGCCGACCCAGCTCGTCGAGGTCGGGCAGGTCCTCGGTCTTCGAGGCGTCCCACTGACCGCGCCAGCGACGCAGCTGCCGGGCCAGGAAGCCGTCCGGACGGCCGTAGTCACCGAGGCCCACCGCCGCGGGGTCCACCTGGTGGATCGCGACCAGGGCGTCGATCAGGGCGTCCGCCATCGCGACGCGGGAGTCGGCGTCGTCGGCGTACCCCGCCGGGAGCTCCTCGCGCAGCACCAACCCCTCGACGCGGTCCATCACGTAGAACGGGACCCCGAGCAGCGCGCCCTCGGTGTCCTCGTAGCGGATGCCGGGGACCGGCACCGCGGTCCCGGCCAGCGCGCGCTGCACCCGGGCCTCGCGGCCCATGTCGTGCGCGCTGGGCAGCAGGTCACCCGTCGGCGGGCGGCGCAGCACGAGCTCACCGGCCGGGCTGCTCAGCCCGAAGGTCAGGTTGGACTTTCCGCCCGCGATCAGGGTCACCTGCGGGTCGCGCCAGCGGTCGTCGCCCAGGGCCTCGGCCAGCACCGCGCCGAGCTCGGCGGGCCGGACGAGGTCGGCGTACTGGTCGGCGCTCATCGCAGGCCCAGGACGTCGCGGGCCACGATGACCTTCATGATCTCGGTGGTGCCGCCGTAGATCGTGGTCACCCGGGTGTCCGCGAACGCCTTCGCGATCGGGTACTCCAGCATGTAGCCGTAGCCGCCGAACAGCTGCACGCACCGGTCGACAGTGCGCTTGTGCATCTCCGTGGACCACCACTTGGCCTTGGCCGCGTCCACGGCGGAGAGCTCGCCGCGGTTCAGCTTGAGCACCGCCTGGTCGACGTACTCCTGGGTGACCTCGAGCTCGGTGACCATCTCGGCGAGCGCGAACTCGGTGTTCTGGAAGGTGGCGACCGGCTTGCCGAAGGCCTGGCGCTCCAGCACGTACTCCAGCGTCCAGGCCAGTGCCGCCCGGGCACCGGCGCACGCAGCGACCGCGATGCCGATCCGTTCCAGCGGGAGGTGGCTCATCAGGTAGCCCAGGCCGGAGCCGACCTCGCCGAGGACGTTCTCGGCCGGCACGACCACGTCCTCGAAGACGAGCTCGGCGGTGTCCTGCGACTTCAGCCCGACCTTGTCCAGGTTGCGACCCCGGGTGAAGCCCTCCATCCCGCGCTCGACCACGAGCAGGCTGAACGCCCTGCTCCGCGCGGCGGGGTCCGGGTCGGTGCGCGCGACCACGACGACGAGGTCGGCGTTGATGCCGCTGGTGATGAAGGTCTTCGACCCGTTCAGCACCCAGTGGTCGCCCTCGCGGCGGGCGCTGGTGCGGATGCCCTGGAGGTCGGACCCGGTGCCCGGCTCGGTCATCGCGATCGCGCCGATGATCTCGCCCGAGCACATCCCCGGGACCCAGCGAGCCAGCTGCTCCTCGTTGGCGAGGTCGAAGACGTAGGGCAGCACGATGTCGGCGTGGCACGAGGTCCCCGAGAGGAAGGAGGTGGCGCCGGCGCGGGCACACTCCTCGATCATCGCGACCCGGAAGGCGTAGTCGCCCAGGGAGTCGCCGCCGCCGTACGCCGATGGGGCGTTGATGCCGAGGTAGCCCAGCTCCCCCGCCTTGAGCCAGGGCTCGCGGGGGATGATCCCGGCCGCGTCCCACTCGTCTGCGTGGTCGGTCACACTGCGGGCGAGGAACTCGCGCACGCTGACCCGGAACGACTCGTGGTCGTCGTTGAACAGGGGGCGGGTGGCCCAGAGGTCCTGGCTCATGTCGGTTCTCCTGCCGGTGCGGTCAGAGCCGCTCGATGATCATGGCATTGGCGAGGCCGCCGGCCTCGCACATGGTCTGCAGCCCGTAGCGGCCGCCGGTCGCCTCGAGGTGGCCCAGCATCGTGGCCAGCAGCCGCGTCCCGGACGCGCCCAGGGCGTGGCCCAGCGCGATCGCACCCCCGCGAGGGTTGAGCCTCTCCGGGTCCGCACCCACCTCGGCGGCCCAGGCCAGCGGCACCGGCGCGAAGGCCTCGTTGACCTCGTAGGCGTCGAGGTCCTCGATGCCCAGGCCGGCCCGGGCGAGCACCTTCGCGGTGGCGGGGATCGGCGCGGTGAGCATCAGCCGCGGGTCGTCGCCGGCCACCGCGAAGCTGTGGAACCGGGCACGCGGCGTCAGGCCGAGGCGCAGCGCGACCTCCTCGGCCATGATCAGCGACGCCGACGCACCGTCGGTCAGCGGCGAGGAGTTGCCGGGGGTGATCCGCCACTCCAGCTGCGGGAAGCGCTCCTGCATCTCGGGGACCGCGAAGGCGGGCCGCAGCCCCGCGAGGCCTGCGGCGGTGGTGCCGATGCGGATGGTCTCGTCGAGCCGCACCAGGTCGTCGCCCACCCGGACCGGGACGATCTCGCGGTCGAAGCCACCGGCCGCCGCGGTCTCGGCGGCGAGGCGGTGCGAGCGGGCGGCGTACTCGTCGAGCTCGTCCCTGCCCAGGCCCCACTTCTCGGAGACCAGCTCGGCGCACACGCCCTGGTTGACCAGGCCCTCGGGATAGCGCTGCGCGACGGAGGGACCGTAGGCGTCCTGGTCCAGCGTCGAGCTGCCCATCGGCACCCGGCTCATCGACTCGACGCCCGCCGCGACCACGATGTCGTAGGCACCGGCGATCACGCCCTGCGCGGCGAAGTGCACGGCCTGCTGGCTGGAGCCGCACTGCCGGTCGACGGTGGTCCCCGGCACCGACTCGGGCCAGCCCGCGGCGAGCACGCCCTGGCGGGCGATGTTGACCGCCTGCTGGCCCACCTGCATCACGCAGCCGGCGATCACGTCGTCGACGAGCTCCGGGTCGAGCTGGTTGCGCTCGGCCAGGGCACCGAGCACGGTCGCGAGCAGCTCGACCGGGTGCACCCCGCTGAGCGAGCCGCCCGGCTTGCCGCGCCCCGAGGGGGTGCGAACGACGTCGACGATGACTGCGGTGCGCCCGGAGGTGTGCACGCGATCCCACCTTTCATTGCATTTGATTTAGCGTTCGCTAAGGTAGCAGGCCGCGACGCCGACGGCACGGCCCACGACCACGTACTGGAGCGCCATGACGACCATCTCCCCCCTCGACTCGTTCCGCCTCGACGACAAGGTCGTGGTGATCACCGGAGCCAGCTCGGGGCTCGGCGTCGGCTTCGCCAAGGCGGTCGCCGCGGTCGGCGGGACGCTCGTCCTGGGGGCCCGCCGCACCGACCGGCTCGAGGAGGTCGCGGAGAAGCTGCGGGTCGACGGCGCGGAGGTGCTGGTCAGGACCACCGACGTGACCGAGCCCGACGACTGCCGGGCGCTCGTCGAAGCCGCGGTGACGGCCTACGGTCGCGTCGACGTGCTCGTGAACAACGCCGGGATCGGCGCCTCCGGGGCGGCGCTGCACGAGCGCGAGGAGGTGTTTCGCCAGGTGATCGAGGTGAACCTCAACGGCGCCTACTGGATGGCCCGCGCGTGCGCCCCGCAGATGCCGCGCGGCTCCTCGATCGTCAACATCGCCAGCGTGCACGGGCTCGTTGGATCCCGGTTCCCGCAGGCGCCGTACGCCGCGAGCAAGGCCGGCGTGATCGGGCTGACCCGCGACCTGGCCCAGCAGTGGTCGGCGCGACGCGGGATCCGGGTCAACGCGCTGTGCCCGGGGTACTTCGCCAGCGAGATGACCAGCGACGGCGAGGACGCCCTGCGCACGATGGTCGCCGAGCACAGCCTGCTCGGCCGGTTCGGCGAGCAGCACGAGCTCGACGCCGCCCTGCTCTTCCTGGCCGGCAGCGGGTCCAGCTACGTCACCGGCACCACGCTGGTGGTCGACGGGGGCCTGGCCGCGATCTAGGAGAAGGTGCTCTCCCGCTGACGGACCAGGGCGGTGAGCGTGGCGTTGACCGGTGCCGTGCGGTCGACCTTCGCCGCCTCGCGGGGTACGGCGCCGTTGATGAACGCGATCTCGCTGACGCGGCCTGCCTCGTGGTCCAGCAGTGCCGAGGGCTTCGCGGCCGGCATCTGGGCCCCGAAGTCACGCACGTGCTTGACCGGGTCGGTGACCGTGACCCCCACCCCCAGCGCCCGCGCGGTCTCCCACGCCTCGACGGCCGCGTCCCGGCTGACCGGCCCCATCTGCTCGTCGTCCATCACCTCACCCACGGTCAGGCCGGTCAGCGCGCACGGGGCGCTGTAGGCGACGTTGCAGATCAGCTTCTCCCACTGCATCGCGGCGATGTCGGAGACCGCGGCGGCATCGAACCCGCCGGCGCGCCACGCCTCGGCGACGGCCTCCACCCTCCCCTGGTCCAGCGAGCCCGCCGACCCGAAGCGCATCGCCTTCATCGCGTTGTGGTGCACCCTGCCCGGTCCCCGGATCGAGGCCCCGAAGCCGGCCGCGATCCCCACCGCGAGCCGCTCGGCACCGACCGCGGCCTCGGCGAGGTCGGTGGACCCCAGGCCGTTCTGGATCGTGAGGACCACGGTCTCCTCACCCAGGAGCGGGCCCAGCCGCGCCGCGGCCGACCCGACGTCGGCGGCCTTGACCGCCAGCACGACGAGGTCCACCACCTCCTCGGGAACGCTCGTGTGCGCCGAGACCGGCACCCGGCGCTCCCCGTCGGGCCCCGAGAGCAGCAGCCCGTCGGCGTTCATCGCCGCGACGTGGTCGGCCCAGCGGTCCACGGCGAGCACCTCGTGCCCACCGAGCGCGAGCCGGGCGGCGTAGACCGACCCCATGGCGCCACAACCGACGACGGCGATCCTCATCCTGGCTCCTCAGCCGACCAGTGCGGTGATGTGCTCGGCGAGCCCGGCCTTGGCCTCGAGCCCGAAACCGGGGTCCTCCGCGGGACGGATCCGGCCGTCCTCGAGCCGGCAGCCGGCACTGTAGCCACCGAACGGCTCGAAGACACCCGGGTAGGCCTCGCAGCCACCGAGGCCGAGCGCCACCACGATGTGCAGGTTGATCAGGTGCCCGCCGTGCGGGAACGCGGCCCGGCGGTCGATGCCGTGGGCCTCCATCAGCTCGATCATCCGCACGTACTCGGTCAGGCCGTAGCTGAGCCCGGCATCCATCTGGAAGACGTCGCGGTCCGCGCGCACCCCACCGAACAGCAGCAGGTTCCGCAGGTCCGGCACCGAGAACAGGTTCTCCCCGGTCGCCAACGCACCGCCGTACTCCTCGCCCAGCCGACGGTTGAGGTCGTAGTCCAGCGGATCGCCGGCCTCCTCGTACCACCGCAGCCCGTACCCCTCCAGGGCCCGCCCGTAGGCCACGGCCTCATCGAGGCCGAACCGGCCGTTCGCGTCCACCGCGACCGCCGAACCCGAACCCAGCACATCGATCGCCGCCTCGACCCGCTCCAGGTCCTCACCGATCGTGGCGCCGCCGATCTTGATCTTGGTCGCCGCGAACCCGGTGTCCCGGTAGCCGGCAAGCTCCGCGCGCAGCGCCACGGTGCCCTTGCCGGGCTGGTAGTAGCCACCGGCCGCATAGACCGGGACCCCGTCCGGCTCGGGCTTGCGGTCGTGCGCCCGCGCGATCGTCGCGTACGCCGGCTCCCCGGCCGCCTTCGCGAGCAGGTCCCAGCAGGCCAGCTCCAGGACACTGGCCGCCGCGGCACGGTCACCGTGACCCCCGGGCTTCTCGCCCTGCAGGCACACCGCGAGCACCGCCGCCGGCGAGAGCATCCCGGAGACCGGATCCAGCAGCTCGTCCGGGTCGGCCGCCAGCAGCCGCGGGATCATCCGGTCACGCAGGATCCCGCTCTGCGCATGCCGCCCGATCGAGTTGAACGCCACCCCGGTCAGCGGGCGGCCGTCACGGACCACGTCGGTGACCACCGCAACCAGCGAGACGGTGTGCCCCGCGAAGCTGACCACCGCATTGGCCAAGTTGCCGCCCAGCGGCACCGCGACCTCACGGACCTCCACGATGCGCATCAGCGCCCCACCCCCCGGTTGTTCGCACCCATGCGTTCGCCTCTCCACTAGTGAGCGTTCGCTAATTTAACCGGTAACGGTCACGATGCAAAGCACCGGCGGGGCCAGGTCAGGTCGCGACCGGTCGGACGCCTGCCATCGACAGGGCCAGGGCGACGTACTGCCGGGTGAGGTCGTCGGCAGGCCCGTGCAGGCGCTCGTCGTACCAGTCGGCGATCGCGACGCACATGGTGATGATCGCCCGGGCGGTCAGCTCCGCGGAGGTCTCCGCGACCGCCCCGGCCCGCGCCTCGGTGATCACCCCCTGGACCATCCGACGGACGTGTCGGCGCGAGTCGATCAGCCTGGCCTTGTCCTCCTCGCCGAGCGAGCGCAGCTCGGTCGCGGCCAGGACGGCCCAGCGCCGGCGGTGCAGGTGGAACAGCACGACGCACTCGGTGAGGTTGGCCAGGCGCCCTTCGTGCGTGTCCCCGTCGGCCGCGGCAGCGGCGCACCGGTCCGCGAGCTCGCGGATCCCCCGGGCGAGCATCCGGCTGAGCAGCTCCTGCTTGCTCTCGGCGTGGTGGTAGACGCCCGCGACCGAGAGCCCGCACCTCTCGGCGATCATCCGCATGGTCGAGGCGTGGTAGCCGAGCTCGGTGAAGATGTCGAGGGCAGCCTCCGTGACCGGGTCGAGCTCGACCGGGTCGAACTCGCGCCAGTGCTCGAACCACGGCGCGGGCGGGTCCGGGGTCGCCACCGTCACCGGCACCTCCAGCGCCCGGGAGAGCGCCTCGAGCCGCGGTGCGCCCGGGGTGGACTTGCCGTTCTCGAACTCGCTCAACGACGACGGACTCATCCCGACCTGGTGGGCGAGCTCGCGCAGGCCGAGGTGCCGAGAGACCCGGGCAGCCTTCATCCGGGGCCCCAGGCCCTGCTCCTTCACACTCCGCACTCGATCCACGGCGACACGTTATCCACGATCGGGCATCGATGGCCGACCGTTCTCACGAGGGCTACTTAGCGGACGCTAACTATTGACAGCGCCGAACACCTGTGACTATCGTCACCGCCAGGGTGCGAGGTTGCACACGTCACACACGTCAAGGAGAGACCCATGGCAAACACGGAATTCGAACTCGGTGGGCTCTGCCACCTCGCGCTGGTCTGCGAGGACATGGAGCGAACGGTGGACTTCTACACCAACGTCCTCGGCATGAAGCTCGCCAAGACCATCGCCATGAGCAACGGCGGCCAGCACTTCTTCTTCGACATGGGCCACGACGAGTACATCGCGTTCTTCTGGTTCCCCGGCGCGCCCAAGCGGGCCCCGGGCATCGCCTCGGCCGCCGAGCTGCCCGGCATCGGCGACATCGTCACCGCGCACGGCTCGATGAACCACGTCTCCTTCAAGGTGCCGCTGGAGAAGTTCGACGAGTACAAGGCCAAGCTCGACGCCAAGGGCGTCAAGACCGGTCCGGTGCTCAACCACGACGAGAGCGAGCGCGGCATCTCCGCGGAGCTGCACGACGGCGTCTACGTCCGCTCGATGTACTTCTTCGACCCCGACGGCATCCTGCTCGAGTTCGCCGCATGGACCCGCGCCCTGACCCCCGAGGACGTCCGCCACGCCCCGATGACCAAGGACGGCGTCCCCGCCGGATCCGTCCCCGTGCCTGCATGAGCGAGATGCTCGCGTTCGCGGACCGGTTCTTCGCCGCGGTCTCCGGCGGTGACATCGAGGCGGTCGACAACCTCTACCGCGACGACGCCACCATCTGGCACAACTACGACCTCGTCGACCAGACCAAGGCCGAGAACCTCACCACGCTGGGGAGCATCCCCGAGCGCTACGAGAGCTTCGAGTACGCCGACGCCCGCACCGTCGAGGTCGACGGCGGGTTCCTGCGCCAGCACGTGATCCGTGCCGGCCGCAACGGCAAGCTCGCAGTCGTGCCCGCGATCCTGCGGGTCTACGTCGAGGACGAGAAGATCACCCGGATCGAGGAGTACTTCGACCGAGGACAGCTCACCTCTGCGCTGAGCTGAGACAGACACCGGCAGAACCGAGGCCCTGCTGATCCGCGAGGATCGGCAGGGCCTCGTCTGCTTCCCGGCCCGGGCCCGTAGGCCGGGCCGCCGGCTCAGATGAAGTACGCGGCGAGCTTCCCGGCCGCGCGGGTGAGCTCGTCGGAGATCTCCGCGCGCGTCACCTCGGTCATCCGCCCTGTGGGGGTCGCGACGTTCAGGGCGTAGCGGGCGCCGGCGTACTCACCGAGCGGCACCGAGACCGACGCCACGCCGTCCTCGCTCTCCTCCATGCTGACGGCGACCCCGGTACGCCGGGCCTCCTCGACCTGGCGCAGCAGCACCGAGCGCTTGGTGATCGAGTGGGGCGTGAGCTTCGGCAACCGCTCGGAGGGGAACAGCGCCACGATCGCCTCGTCGTCGAGCATCGTGAGCAGGGCCTTGCCCGAGGAGGTGCAGTGCGCCGGCATCGTCATCCCGAGCCGGGAGCCGACCCGCACGGCGCGGGTGCTCTCCACCGCGTCGACGAAGGTCACGGTGCTGCCGACGAGCCGGCCCAGGTGCACGGTCTCCCCCAGGCTGGAGGAGAGCTGCTCGAGGAACGGGTGCACGCGGGCGCGCACGTCGGCCTGGCGCAGGACCGCGAACGCGATCCCGGTCAGTGCCGGGCCGGGCTCGTAGGCGCGCGACCCCTCGGCCTGCCTGACGAAGCCGCGGTACTGCAGCATCGCCAGCAACCGGTGCGCCGTGGAGGACGCCACCCCGAGGTACTCGCTGACGTCGGTGAGCCGGATGCTGCGTCGCTCGGCGAAGAGCCGCAGGATCCGCAGCGCGTTGTCGACCGACTCGATCGGGTACTGGGGCCGAGGGCCGTGCTCGTCGTCGGTGTTCGCGTTCGCCACGACCGCAGCGTAACGATCCGAGACCGGCGTGGGGGTACGACGCAGCCGCTCAGCTCTCGCTGAGCCGCTCACGCAGCACGCCCTTCACGAGCTTGCCGGAGGCGTTGCGCGGCAGCGAGTCCAGGAGCACGAGCTCGGTCGGGAGCTTGTAGCGGGCCAGCTGGGCACCGGCCCAGGTCCGGAGCGCCTCGATGTCCAGCGGGTCCGCACCGGCCTTCAGCGCGACCACGGCCACCGGGGTCTCGCCCCAGACCTCGTGGCTGCGGCCGATCACGGCCACCTCCGCGATGTCGGGGTGTCCCGCCAGCACGTTCTCGACCTCGGCGCAGTAGATGTTCTCCCCGCCGGAGATGATCATGTCCTTGGCGCGGTCCACGACGTAGAGGAAGCCGTCCTCGTCCATCCGGACCAGGTCGCCGGAGTGGAACCAGCCGCCCGCGAAGGCCTCGGCCGTCGCCTCCGGGTTGTTCCAGTAGCCGAGCATCGTGCCAGGCCCCCGGTAGACGATCTCGCCCACCTCGCCCGGAGCGACGTCGCGCATCTCCTTGTCCACGATCCGCACCCAGACGCCGGGCGCGGGACGCCCGATCGACCCGAGCTTGCGCAGCGCGTCCCTGCCCTCGAGCACGCAGGTCACCGGCGACATCTCGGTCTGCCCGAACAGGGCGACGTTCGAGGACCCGGGGAACAGCCGGCCCATCTCCCGCAGCAGCGTGTCGCTGGCCGGCGCCGCGCCCCACCCGGTCACCCGCAGCGCGGACAGGTCCCTGGGCGCGCGCGCCTGCTCCTCGCACACCGCCTGCCACTGGGTCGGCACCATGAAGCACGAGGTCACCCGCTCGCGCTCGATCAGGTCCAGGGTGGTGGCCCCGTCGAACGCCCCCGTCGGCAGGATCACCGAGGTCGCGCCCATCATGATCGCCGGCGCGGTGGCGCCGATCGCGCCGATGTGGAACAGCGGCGAGGTGCACAGGTTGACCTCGTCGCGCATCTCGAACGCGAACGCGGTGAGCAGGGTCGCGCACTGGGCGGCCAGGTTGTGGTGGGTGAGCACCGCGCCCTTGGGCCGCCCGGTGGTCCCCGAGGTGTACATGATCAGCGCCGGCAGCTCCTCGAGCAGGTCCAGCTCGGGGGCCGGCTCCCCGCTCTCGGCCAGCAGCTCGTCGTACGCCGTGCCGACGCCGTGCGGTGACGCGCCGGCATCGACGATCTCCACCACCGGCAGCCGGTCACCGGCGGCGGCCGCGCCCGCCGCTGCCGTGCCGGCGTCGACGAAGAGCAGCGCCGAGCCGCTGTCGCCCAGGATGTAGTCGATCTCGGCCGCGCTGAGCCGGAAGTTCAGCGGGACGGCCACCGCCCCGAGCCGGTTCACCGCGATCAGGATCTCGATGTACTCCAGCCGGTTGCCCAGAAGCAGCGCGACCCGGTCGCCCTCGCGCACCCCACGCCGAGCCAGCGCACCCGAGAGCGCGAGCACGCGCTCCTCCAGCTCGGCCCAGCTCAGCTCCCGCCCGGCGCACTTCACCGCGCACCGGTCCGGCCGCTCGAACGCGTGCCGGGCGACCTGGTTGACCCAGTGCTGGCGACGAGCCCGCGTGAGCGCGTCCGCGTCCGTCACCCCTCGCCCCCCGAGAAGCGCGTGCTCACCCAGTGCGCGACGACGTCGGCGACGTCGCCCCGGGCGTGGGCGGGCTCGGCGAAGTAGTGGTCCCCGGGCATGTCGATCCGCTCCTTGTCGGTGCTCCCGATCGCGGCGAAGATCCGCTCTGCGTCACTGGGGAAGACTCCGGTGTCGGCCTCGGGGTTGACCACCAGCGTGGGCACGGTGATCTTGGCCAGGTGCGGCTCGGCGCGGGTCTGGGACTCCTCCAGGCTCCACATGTTCAGCCAGTTGCGCAGCGTGGTCTGGCCACCGATGCCGCGCTCGCCCCGGTTGGCCTCCTCGGTCGGGCCGCGGTAGCACCAGCCCGGCTTGCGGCTCGACGGGTCCAGGGTCGGGTCGACCATGCGCGGGTCGGCCCAGGTCCGGGACACGCTGAAGTACCGGTCGTGGTAGCCGGCGGTGGTGACCCGGTCGAGCTCGTCCTTCGCCCACGCGGTGATCCGGTGGTTGCGGGCCACCTGGGCGGCCCGGTAGCGGGCGACGAACTCCTCGGAGTACGGCGGTCCGTTCTCAGGGTTGAACAGGTCGAGGTCGGGATCGGTCGCGAGCGGGTCGAGCTCGTCGAGGACCGAGGCGTCCATCCAGTCGGTGAGCACGTCGGGACGGCCCAGGTGCGCGGCCATCGAGATGTAGCCGTCACCGGCGATCAGCTCGTCCACGCCGGGCGCCGGCTCCATGTCGCGGGCGGGGCGGATGCACGGCTCCACCGCCTGGGACTGGTAGGCCGCCATCAGCGAGCCGCCCCCGGAGTTGCCCAGGAGGATCACCTGGTCGACCCCGGCCTGCTCCTTGAGCCAGCGCACGCCGACCCCGATGTCGACCAGGGCCTGGTCGAGGTTGAACAGCCACTCGTAGCCCCGGAACCGGGTGTTCCACCCGAGGAAGCCGAGGCCGCGCGCGGCGAGGAGCTCGGCGAGGTAGTGCTCGGAGAAGTCGATCTGGTAGTGCGTGGCGATGACCGCGATCCTCGGGCGCTCCCCGGCCGGGGAGTGGTACAGCCCCTGGCAGGGGTGGCCACCGGCGCCGGCGCGCGGGGCACCGGGCGAGGCGCTGCTGACGAACTGGCGATCGATCGTGCTGCTCATCCGAGGACCTCCTGGGCCTGGTTGATCCGGGCATAGCGCTTGAGCCCGTCGAAGATGGAGGCGAGCCGGTCGATGGCGACCTCGTCGGTCAGCCGGCCCTCCTCGTCGAAGGCCGCGTCGGCGAAGCTCAGGATCAGCTCCGGCCCCGCCACCACCGGGGACTGGGAGAACAGGAACGTCGCGCGCAGGTCTAGCTGGCTGCGCGCGGTGCCCAGCCGGCCGGGCGAGGCACCCATCACGGCCACCGGCATCCGCTGCAGCACGGATCCACCCAAGGGGAGGGAGAGCCAGTCCAGCGCGTTCTTCAGCACGCCCGGCACTCCCCCGTTGTACTCCGGGGTGACGATCAGGAGCGCGTCCGCCGCGGCGACCTCCGCCCGCATCGCCTCGACCCCCGCCGGGCAGTCCACGAGCAGGTCCTCGTTGAACAACGGGATCTCCGGGAGCAGCCCGGTGATGTGGACCTCGATGTCGGCCGGCGCCAGCTGCTTCGCGGCACTCAGCAGCTTGCGGTTCACCGATCCCTCACGCAGGCTGCCCGCGATCCCCCAGACCTTCAACGGCTCGGCGCTCACAGGGCACCCCCCAGGTAGGCAGCGATGACGCGCTCGTCGCGAGCCACCTCGGCCGGGGTGCCCAGCGCGATCCGCTGGCCGAAGTCGAGGGCGCAGATGCGGTCGGAGATGCCCATCACCATGTGCATGTCGTGCTCGACCAGCAGGATCGCGACGCCGAGGTCCTTGTTCACCTGCTGGATGGCTGCGGCCATCTCCGCGGTCTCGTCGAAGTTCATCCCCGCCACCGGCTCGTCGAGCATGATCAGGCGCGGCTCCATCGCCAGCACCCGCGCCAGCTCGATCCGCTTCTGGGTGCCGTGCGGCAACGGGCCGACCGGCTCGTCGAGCAGGTGCACGATGTTGAGCAGGTCGGCGTACTCGCGGACCTTGACGGCCGCCTCACGCTCCTCCTTCAGCGAGCGCCCGACCCGGACCATGCAGGCGATCGGGCCGCTGCGCATGAAGTTGTGCCGCGAGAGCAGCAGGTTCTCCTCCACCGTCATCGCGGGGAAGACCTCGACGTTCTGGAACGTGCGCGCGATCCCCTTGCGGGCCACGACGTGCGGCTTGAGGCCGAGCAGCTCGTCCCCGGTGAAGCGCACCGAGCCCGACTGCGGCCGGTAGACCCCGGAGATGCAGTTGAACAGCGACGACTTGCCGGCCCCGTTGGGGCCGATGACCGAGAACAGCTCGCCCTCGCGGACCGAGAAGCTGACGCCGTCGATCGCCTTGACCCCGGCGAAGCTGAGCGAGATCTCCTCGACCTCGAGCAGGTCGGGCTGGTGGTGGGTGGTCGGGTCAGGCATGTGTGCCAGCTCCTTCGGCGCGAGGTCCGGTGCCAGTGGGGGCCACTCCCAGGTAGAGCGAGATGATCTCGTCGTCGGCACGGAGGTCCGCTGCGAGACCCTCCTTGACCACGCGACCGTGCTCGAGGATGTAGCCGTGCTGTGCGATCGAGAGCGCCATCGCGGCGTTCTGCTCGACGAGCAGGATCGAGGCTCCCTCGGCGTTGATCGCCAGGATCACGTCCCGGACGTTCTCGACGATCTTGGGAGCCAGGCCGAGGCTCGGCTCGTCCAGCAGCAGCACCGAGGGCTGGGACATCATCGCCCGCCCGATCGCGAGCATCTGCTGCTCGCCGCCGGAGAGGTAGCCGGCCTTGCGGTCCAGCAGGGCGTGCAGGGCCGGGAAGTGGCTCAGCACCCGTTCCCGCACCTCGTGCGCCTCGGCCTTCTTGTACCTGCGTATGTAGGCCCCGGAGGCCAGGTTCTCCGCGACGGTCAGGTCACCGAAGACCTGCCGGCCCTCCAGCGCCTGGGCCAGGCCGCGGCGTACCCGCGAGGACGGGCTCTCGGTCGTGACGTCCTCGCCGAGCAGCCTGACGCTGCCCGACGTGACGACCGCGCCGTGCGTTCCCAGCAGCCCGGACACCGCGCGCATCATCGTGGTCTTGCCGGCGCCGTTGGGGCCGAGGAGCGTGACGATCTCGCCCTTCGGCACGGTCAGGCTCACGTCGGTCAGCGACGTGTTCGCAGCGCCGTACCGGACGCTGAGACCCTCGACGGCCAGGGCCGGGGCCTCGGCGGAAGGGGTGGGTGTCGGGTTCACTGGGTCGCCCTTTCTCGACGTGCGCGGACCGCGGCGAACGCCCTGCGGAACATCTGGTTGAGGCCGCGCGGCTCGAAGATCAGCACCAGCACGATCACCAGCCCGTAGACGAACTGGGACAGCAGCGGCGCGGTGATGCCGCCCTCGACCTTGGCGTCCTGGGAGATGCCCGGGACGAAGGTCGCGAGCCAGTTCACGACCTCGGGGATCGCCTTGAAGAAGAAGGCGCCGAGGACCGCACCGGAGATGCTGCCCAGGCCGCCGATGACGACCATGCAGATGATGTCCACGGAGAGCATCAGCGACCACTGGGTGGAGGAGATGAAGCCCATGTACCCGGCCAGCAGCGCACCGGAGAGACCGGCGAAGGCCGAGGAGATCGCGAAGGCGACCACCTTGGTGCTGGTCACCGGGATGCCGGCGACCCCTGCGGCGATGTCCCGGTCCCGGACGGCGAACATGGCGCGGCCCAGGCGGGAGCGCTTGATGTTCCAGGTGAGCAGTACGACGACGGCCAGGACGGCGAGGATGAAGTACCACCACGCCTGGAACAGGGTGAACACCTGGGTGTCACCGCTCCAGTAGCCGTCGAGCAGGTTCTGCCCGTTGATCTCGACCGCGGCGGCCGTGCGGCCGCTGCCGCCGCCGGTGAAGCTGGTCCAGGTCTCCCAGACGTAGAGGCCGATGAACACCAGCGCCAGGGTGGCGACCGCGAGGTAGAGCCCGCGGATCCGGACCGCGATCGGTGCGAAGATCGCGCCGAAGACGCCCGAGATCAGGGCGGAGGCCGGCAGCCAGATCCACCACGGCTGCTCGAGGTCGACCCCGAGCCAGGCTGCGGAGTAGGCCCCGATCGCCATGAAGGCGGCCTGGCCCATCGAGATCTGGCCGGCGAAGCCCATGATCACCTGCAGGCCGACCGCGCTGATCGCGGCGATCAGCGCGAAGACGCCGATGCCCATCCACTTGTCGGAGCCGATCACCAGGGGGGCGACCAGCAGCACGACGGCCCAGGCCAGCAGGCCCCAGGGACGACGCCGGGGGCGGAGCGCCGCGAGCGACTCCGCGGCGGGAGCGCCCTCGACGCGTTCAGGATTGATCGTGGCTGACATCTGTCACACCCTTTCGATGCCGCGGCTGCCGAAGAGCCCGTACGGTCTGACTGCCAGGACGACGAGCATCAAGATGTAGGGCAGGACCTCGTGGAGCTTGCCTCCGCCGAAGTCGGCGAGGTAGCCCGAGCCGAGGACCTGGATGAGCCCGACGAGGAGTCCGGCGACGACGGCGCCGAGCAGCGAGTCCATCCCGCCGATCACGATCGCCGGGATGGCGACCAGGGCGACGTGCGCCATCGAGGGCGAGACGACCCTCGGGAACGAGGCCAGGAAGATGCCGGCGACGACGGCCAGGGACGCGGCGATCGCGAAGGAGAGCGCGAACATCCTGCCCACGTTGATCCCCTGGGCGAGCGCGGCCTCCTGGTGGCTGGCCGTGGCGCGCAGTGCCAGGCCGTAGGGCGTGCGCCGGAAGAAGAGGGTGAGCAGGGCCAGCACGGCCAGCGAGCTCACGATGGTGACGATGCCGCTCCAGGTGAGCACGACGCCGCCGATCGTGGTGGTGCCGCCGCCGACGGGGCCGGCGGAGTCCTTCGACCCGATGCCCCAGATCATCAGCACCAGGGCGTGCACCATGACACCGATGCCGAGCGTGGCCAGGACCACGACGGTGACCCCGTGCCCGATCAGCTTGCGGAGCAGGACGGCCTCGACGACCAGTGCCAGCAGGACGGTCGCCACCACCGCGACGATGAACGCCAGCCAGTACGGCATGTGCGGCATCATCGCGAGCACGAGGTAGGCACCCAGGGCAACGAACTCGCCGTGGGCGAAGTTGAAGGTTCCCGAGCCCTTGATCATGATCACGAACCCGAGCGCGATCAGGCCGAGGACCATCCCGAGGGCGAGCCCCTGGAAGGTCAGTTGCAAGAAGAGGGTCATCTGTCTGTCTGCTCCCGTGTGAGTCGAAGGACTGAGCAGTGCGGGGCGCACGGCAGGTTCACCGCGCGCCCCGCACAGTGGAATCAGAAGCCGTTCTTCTCGCCCCACGCCTTGGAGACGTCAGCGGCGGCGAACTCGGTGATCGGGGTCAGCTGGCCGTCGGCCTCGACCTTGTTGATCCGCGAGTTGTAGCTCACGATCTGGCTGCCGTTGCCCAGGTCGATGGGCGGGGTGATGCCCTGGTAGTCGACCTTGAGGTCCTTCATCGCCTTGATGACGCCGGCGCGGGTCAGGTCCTTGTCCTCGCACGCCTTGGTCAGGGCGGCGATCACGGTGTCGCCCATCATCCAGCCGGCGACCTGGAAGTTGTTCGGCTTCGACTTGGGCGCGTACTTCGCGATGGCTGCGTCGAGGGCCTTGATCCCGGGGACGTCGTCGCTGAGGCCGCCGTAGCCGCCGGAGACGTAGAAGTCGTCGAGCAGGCCCTTGAGCGGGACGGCCAGTGCGGCGGACCAGGCGCCGGAGTCGGCGATCCAGGTCGGCTTGAAGCCGAGCTGCGCGGCGGTGCCGACGAAGCCGGCGGTCTCGCCCACACCGTTGCCGAGCACGACGACGGTGGCGCCGGACTTCTTCAGGTCGGAGACCTGGGCGGTGTAGTCCTTGTCGGTGGGTGCGTAGGTCGGTGTGGCGACGACCTCGACGCCGGGGGTGCCCTCGGCAGCGAACTTGACGGCGTCCATGTAGACCTTGCCGAAGTCATCGGTGCTGGCGACGATGCCGACCTTGATCGGGTTGCTCTCGCTGGCCTTGGCCTGCTCGGCGGCCCAGACGAGACCGTTCATCAGCTCGACCTCGAAGGTCGGGAGCGTGACGTAGACGTCCTCGAGGGAGAGCGTCGTGGTGTTCAGGGAGCCCGCCAGGGTCGGCATGTCGTCGCGGGCGATGTTCTCCTTGACCGCGTTGATCGACGCGGTGCCGATCACCTGGCCGAGCATCACGACGTCGTTGGCGTTGGCCCGGTAGACCTGGGTGGTCTGCTGCGCGTCGTACTTGGTGTCGCCCTTGACCGCGACGAGCTTGCGTCCGCAGATCCCGCCCTCGGCGTTCTTCTCCTCGAGCTTGACCTCGAGCCCGAGCGAACCCGACGTGGCCGCCTCGGCGATCGGACCGGAGTAGTCGGTCAGGATGCCGACCTTGATCTCCTTGGCGGAGACGCCGGGACCCATCTTGACCCCGTCCTTGGCCTCGGAGCTCCCGGAGGAGGAATTGCCGCAGGCGGTCAGCGTCAGGAGGGCGCCGGCGGCGAGCGCAGCCGGGATCGTCTTTCGCAACATCTGGTGGTGTCCCTTCAAACTGTGATGTGACTCACGAGCGTGGTCGGGTGGAAGTTGAACATCCGCTAAGTGGGAAGTCAAGTTCTTCTTAGCGTTCGCTAGGCATCCGAATATAACGATTTGCTGAGCGTCGACTGAACCACTTGGTTCGCTGTGCAGAAGTTGCTTCTGCCGAACACGAGGACCGGCTGCTCAGCGGTTCGAGCAGCCGTTCGGTGGCGGTGGTGCGGGGGTCCTGGCCGGCCCGGGAGGGCGGGCCGCGTGCCCTAGAGGGTGCGGACCTCGAGGCTCGCGTCGGCGACGAGCGTGCGCATGGCGCGCTTGTCGAACTTCCCGACGCTGGTCAGCGGCAGCGCGTCGAGCAGCACCCAGCGCTCGGGGATCCACCACTTCGGCACGGCCTCGAGCAGGGCGGTCCGGAGCTCCTCGAGGGTGACCGCGGCCCCGGGCCGCAGCACGACGAGGGCACACGGACGCTCGTCCCAGCGTTCGTCCGGTACGCCGATGACGGCCGCCTGCGCGACGTCGGGATGCTTGGCGATCTCGAGCTCGAGGTGTACCGAGGAGATCCACTCGCCCCCGGACTTGATCACGTCCTTGGCCCGGTCGGTGAGGTTCACGTAACCGAGCGGGTCGAGGGTGCCGACGTCGCCCGTGCGCAGCCAGCCGTCGTGGAACTTCTCCGGCGCATCGGTGCGGTAGTAGGAGTCGGCGATCCAGGGGCCGCGCAGCTCGAGCTCCCCGACGGTCTCGCCGTCGGCGGGCAGCACCGTCCCGGTGTCCGGCTCCACCAGCCGGATGTCGACGCCCGCCAGCACCCGGCCCTGCATGCCCGCACGGGTCTCGGGGTGCGGGTCCTCCTCGGGCCGTGGCGGCCGGTTGAGGGTCACCAGCGGCGACGTCTCGGTCATCCCCCACCCCTGGAGCGCCTCCACGCCGTAGCGGTCCCTGAGCCCCGAGCGGAGCGTCTGCGGGATGGGGGCGCCGCCGAGGATCACCCGGTCCAGGGACTCCAGGTCGCGGTCCGGGTCGGCGTCGAGGTGGCTGAGGATCTCGTTCCACACCGTCGGCACGCCGTTGGAGTAGGTGGGCCGGTACTTGCGCACGGCCTCGACGACCGTCGCCGGGTCGACGCTCTTGTTGCACAGCAGCAGGTCACCGCCGGCCCAGAAGTTCGCGTAGGGGTAGCCCCAGGCGTTCGCGTGGTACATCGGCACGATGATGTAGCCGCAGTCCCGCGAGCTGAGGGCGACCGCGTTGGCCGTGCACAGCGACAGTGCGTGGATCCAGATCGACCGGTGGCTGTAGGCGACGCCCTTGGGGTCCCCGGTGGTGCCGGTGGTGTAGCACAGGGTCGCCGCAGCACGCTCGTCGAGCACCGGCCAGGCGAACTCGGTGGGCTGGGCGTCGACGAGTGCGCCGTACCCGATCGACTCCGCGGCGAGTCCGGCCAGCGAGCCGTGCTCCCCCGACCCCACCACGACGACCGCCCGCACCGTCGGCGTCCGGTCGGCGATCGCCGCGACCTGGTCGACGAACGCGGCATCGACCAGCAGCACCTCGTCGCCGGCATGGTTGATCGTGAACGCGATCTGCTCGGCGGAGAGCCGTGGGTTGATCGTGTGCAGGAGGCCGCCCATGGCGGGCACGGCGTAGTAGGCCTCCAGGTGCTCCCGGGTGTTCCAGAGCAGCGACCCGACACAGGTTCCCTCGGTGACCCCGAGCTCGCGCAGCCCGTGGGCGAGCGCAGCCGCCCGGCCGGCGAAGTCACCGAAGCTGATCGCGGACTCGTCGGCGCCGACGGTGCGGATCGTCCGGTCGCCGTGCCAGGTGGACCCGTGCCGCAGCAGCTGGGTCACGGTCAGGTCGCCGTGGCCGATGTTGCCGGGGACGAACCCGCGGTCCGCAGTGCTGGCGGTGCTCATGGTGCCTCCAGTCGGGCGTGGTGAGGAAGGGCCGGTGGCGGCCGGGATGCGGAGCAGGGACCTACGGTCGGGCGAGGCGGCGCGGTGCTCCGAGCAGGGCGAGACTCAGGTCGACGTACCGGGCGGCGACGTCCTGCGGGGGCAGCGGACCCGAGGTCACGTACCAGCGCGCGATCGCCTGGAGCATCCCGAGCAGCGCCCGGCTCGCCTCCTTCGGGTCGGCCACCGCGAACACACCCTGGTCGAGGCCGCGTTCGATGACCTCCAGGGTCATCAGCTCGTTGCGCTTGCGCAGGTCGGCGTACGTCGCCCGGGCCTCCGGGCTGAGGTAGCGGTACTCCGAGTCCAGCGCCGCGAGGCGGGCCCGCACGGTCAGGTGCAGCACGATGCTCTCGACGAGGTTCGTCATCTGTTGCAGCACGTCGTCGCCGGCCTCGGCGATCGCCGCCTCACCACGGGGCAGCAGGTCCCCGATCGCCGCCTCGAGCACGGCCGCGAGGATCGCCTCCTTGTTCTCGTGGTGGTAGTAGAGCGCCGGCACGGTGACCCCGACACGGTTGGCGATGTCACGCACCGTGGTGCCGTGGAACCCGTGCTCGTAGAACGCCTCGCTGGAGTGCTGCAGGATCGGGCTCAGCTCGACGGGGCGGCAGTCTCGCCAGTCGACCGGGCCGGGTTCGGCCACGTCGGCGTCGGCCGCCGGGCCGGGATCGGATGGCGCAGTCATGGAGATCGGTGTCCGCTCTGCCCCGAGGGGCGGTCGAGGCGTGTTCTGTGTCCGTGGGCCGAGGGGCCGCAGGATCAGCACTTTCTAACGAACGTACGCTAAGTGACCGGGCCCTGCTGCGCAACGATCCTCGCCAGCTCGTGGCGCCAGGCGGCACCGAGGTTCAGCCCGTTGCCCACGTCGGGGAGGTCGGCCAGGTCGTCGGGGCCGATCGGTTCCAGTGTCCCACCCGCGGCGGCCACCTGGAGCGAGAGCGAGGCGATCGTCGCCACCGACAGGGCCTGGAGCACCGCCTCGGGCACCGACGAGGCCACCGAGGTCAACCCGTGCCCGCGCATCACCACGACCGGCCGTTGCCCCAGGGAGTCGGCGAGCGCGTCCCCCAGGGCGGCGGTGTGCACCAGCACCGAGCGCGGGTGGACCGGGACGCCGCCGGCCGCGAGCTTGGCCCCCGGGATGTCGAAGGCCCCCACGATGGGCCGGATCGAGAGCCCGGCCAGGTCCGCGGCGACCACGTCACGCGGGTGCGCGTGCACCACGCAGGTCACGTCGGGCCGCCGGCGGAGCACGGCCGTGTGCAGCGGCAGCTCGAAGGGGACGGTGTGCTCGTCCAGCTCGCCTGCGGCTCCGGGCCTGCCGTCGAGGTCGACCAGCCGGATGTCCTCGGCAGTGGTGAACGCCAGACCGCGTTCCCGGGGGCCGCGGCAGCGCACCAGGAGCAGGTCGTCGTCCACCCGCACGCTGATGTGCCCGAGGATCCCGGGGGCCAGGTCGCGCGCGGCGAGCACCCGGCAGCCCTCGGCCACCTCCTCGCGCAGCTGTGCCAGCGTCGCGCTCATGCCGACACCGCCGTCCCGGCCGGCTGGCCGGCCGGCCGGCTGCCCGACGCGCCGCCCAGCTGGTCGAGGAGCGTCTGCACGGAGCTCTGGGCAGCCACCGCACCGCGCAGCCGGACCGAGGCCTTGGGCCAGTTCACCGTCATCCCGCCGGTGACGTGGCCGTCGTCGTCGGACCAGAGCGCGGCCAGGCGGAACGGGTCGCCCTGCTCGAGCACCTCGGGCGCACGCCGCGGGTCGCGGGTGCCGGCGAGGTGGATCCTCCAGTCGTACTGGTCGCTCCAGACGAAGCCGACCGGGTCCAGCGACCGTGGCTCCTGGGGCCGGACGATGTTGTGGGCGACGCACCCGGCCTGCTCGGTGGCGTTGGTCCAGTGCTCCACGCGCTCGGCCCGGCCGAGGCGGGGCTGGTGCCAGCGGGCGACGTCACCCACGGCGTGGATCCCGGGACAGCCGAGGACCCGGCCGGAGTCGTCGCACAGCACCCCGTCGTCCAGGACCGCACCGGAGCCCTCCAGCCACCCCAGGTCGAGCTCGGAACCGATCCCGACCAGGACCGCGTCGGTGTCCACCGTCGTGCCGTCGGAGAGCCGGGCACGCAGCCGAGGACCGGTCCGGCTCAAGTCCGTGACGACCGTCCCGAACCTGGTGTCGGCCCCGTGACGACGGTGCAGCGCGGCGAGCCGCTCGCCGAGCACGTCGCCGACCACGCGGCTCATCGGGATGGGGGCCGGGTCCACCAGCGTCACGGCGATGCCGTGCCCGCGAGCCAGCGCGGCCACCTCCGCCCCCACGAAGCCGGCACCGACGACCAGCAGGTGCTCGGCGGTGCGGAGGTCGGCCCGGAGCGCGCGTGCGTCCTCGACCGTGCGCAGCACGTGGACGTGCGGGTCCACCCAGGGCGCGGGGCGCGGCGTGAGCCCGGTGGCGATCACGAGCGTCTCGTAGCGGAGCCTGTCGCCGTCCTGCAGCACGACCTCGGAGGTCGCCACGTCGAGCGCCGCGGCCCGACGGCCGAGGACGAGCTCGATCCCGAGCTCCTCGGCCTGCGCGTGGGTGATCAGCGGCACGAGCGCGTCGTCCTCGACCGGGGCCTTGGAGAGCGGGGGCTTGTCGTAGGGCACCTCGGCCTGCGCGTCGAGCACGCGCACCGTCCCGGCGTACCCCTGGGCGCGGAGCTCGCGGGCGGTGGCCACCCCGGCGACCGAGGCGCCGACGACCAGTACGCCGGAAGCCGCCGCCCGGCTCACTCGTCCTCCAGCCATAGCGCCGAGACGGGACAGCTGCGGGCAGCCGCTCCGACCCTGGCGACCTCCTCCGGGGCGATGCTCGTCCGGAGCAGGACGACGGTGCCGTCGTCGTCGAGGTCGTAGACGTCCTCCGCGCCCACGACGCAGTTCGCGTATCCCTGGCACGCGTCCAGGTCGGCCCTCAGCAGTGCCATCGGACTTCCTCTCTCATCCCTTGATCCCCATGCCGCCGTCGGAGTGGACGACCCGTCCCGAGATCCCCCGCGCCCGGTCGGAGGCCAGGAACACGTAGCTCCAGGCGTGGTCGTCGCCGGAGAGCGCGACCCCGAGCGGGTTGCGAGCCGCCAGCTCGGCGGCCCGGTCCGGGCCGTCGAGACGCTGCTCGGTGAGACCCAGCGAGCTGAGCCCCTTCAGGTCGGTGGCCAGGGTGCCTCCCGGCGCGACCCCGTTCACCCGGACCTCGGGGGCCAGCTCGTGGCCGAGCGTCGTCACCAGGCCGCGCACCGCGAACTTCGAGGCGACGTAGAGGGTGCCACCGCGGCCGGGGTAGTACGCCGAGGTCGACTCGGTCAGCACCACGTTGCCACCGCTGGCCCGCAGCGCCGGGATCGCCGCCTTGACGCTGTGCAGGTGTGACTTCACGTTGACGCCGAACATCTCGTCGAACGCGTCGTCGAGGTCCGCCGCGTCGATCTCGGCCAGGGGCCGGTAGAAGTCGAAGATCCCCACGCAGGTGACCAGCACGTCGAGCCCGCCGAAGGCCTCCACCGCGGCCGCGACGGCGGCGTCGTTCGCGGCGGCCGTGGTCGCGTCGCCGTGGACGACCACCGCGTCGGTCTCGGCCCGCAGCCGCTCGCACTTGTCGGCGTCGACGTCCAGCACCGCGACTCGTGCGCCTTCGGCGGCGAACGCGGACACCACGCCGCGGCCGATCCCGGAGCCGCCCCCGACGACCAGCGTGCGCTTGCCCTCCAGCCAGCCGCTCACGCGCGGGGCTCCCCGGGCTCGTCCGGCTCGTCGGCCTCGTCCGGCTCGTCCGGGAGCAGCGGGGCGAACGGGTGCCCGACCATCGCGGACAGCGTCGTCGGGTTCTGCCAGGTGAGGGCCTCCATCTCGAGCGGGTCGAGCGTCACCCACTGCCCGGACTTCGTCGACTCCACCAGCAGCCGGGCCCCGTTGCGCGTGAGCACCTTGGAGACCCGCACCGTGGAGAACTCGTTGCCGATCGTGAGCGGCTCGCCCTCGGTCTGCTCGGCCAGGCTGCTCCGGTCCGAGGCCGCCCGGGCAGCGGCGACGGCGTCCTCGGCCTCGCCCTCCCAGGAGAGCTTCACAGGAAGATCGCCAGGTTCTGGGTGCGCAGCACCGACTCGTCCACCGCGATGTGCCTGCGGGCCAGCAGCCAACGGTCGCCCTCACGCCGGAGCAGGTCGGTGCGGCCGGCCGAGATCAACGAGGGCTCGTTGACGTCACCACGGCTGCGGAACAGCAGCACGGCCGACTCGACGACCAGCTCGTCCGGCACGTCGGTGGCGAAGGTGCGGACGTTGGAGAGGTGGTGCCGGATCCGCGAGGGCGGGTCCTCGGTCCAGGCGTGCTCGGTCTGGAACCGCGCGACCCGCCGGCTCAGGGAGTACTTGTCCTCGTCGAAGTGCGCCATCCGCCTGGCCGTGTCGTAGCCGGTGCCCAGCGCGGTGGTCACCTTGATCGGCATGAAGTAGTGGATGTCCTCGGCCAGCACGTCGAGCCAGAGGTCGTAGTCCTGGTGGTCCAGGAGGTAGGCCTCCTCGACCAGCCAGCGGTGCGCCAGCAGGTGGCGGGCGTCGTCGAAGGCCAGGGAGGCGCCGACCGCCTCGGTCCTCGAGGCGTCCTGGCCCAGGGGCGAGGAGTCCGACCGGATCGGGATGTGGGTGGTCACAAGCACGCCTCCGGCACCTTCGCAGCGGCGTCCTGGCCCGGCATCCCGACGATCGTCGGCGCACTGGGCACCGGCTGCCGCTCGAGGTGGTCGGCCCACTCGGCCAGCAGCGCACGCTGGTTGTACTCGCCGTACCCGACCCTGGCCACACCCGGCCCGGCGAACTCCTCCGCGCTCAGCGGCGCCACCACGGGGGTGTCGTCCTTGAGCAGCCCCATCCGGCCGTTCAGCAGCAGGTTGCGGGCCATCGTGCCGGCCGCGGTGTTGGTCAGCGAGACCCAGTTCTCCACGTCGTCCTGCTCGAACATGCCGGTGCTGCCGAAGCACATCAGGTAGGCCTTGTAGGACAGCTTCTTGAACTCCTCCGGCGCCTCCTTGTCCACGACGAACCAGGACACGACCTCGGTCTCGTTCTCGCTGATCGGCTGCCACTGCCGCAGCGAGATGAACGGCACCACGTCGTCGGAGTCACCGACCTTGGGCCAGTTGTGCACCAGGCTCAGGTTCGGGAACACCGAGGCCGCCGAGATCATGAAGCCGTCCCTGCCGATGACGTCGAGCTGCTCGGCGGACCACTGCTGCTTCATCCGCTCGATCATCTCCGCGGGGTAGCCCACGTAGGCGATCCGCTCCTCCAGGGTCCCCGGGGGCAGCTTGTACGTCGTACCGCCTCCGCGACCGGCCCAGTAGGTGTTCCCGTCCTTGCGCTTCTCGGCCTTCGGCTCCCGGAACAGGCCGATCTCCACGACGCTCGTGTGGGTCTGGGGGGTGTGGTACATGTCGCCGGCGAAGTTCTCGGCGCCGATCTTCCAGTTGGCCTTGACCCGCCACCGCTGGGGGCCGAGCACCTCGACGCCGCTCGCGCTCTGCCTGGTGTAGTAGTCGAGGTAGAAGGCGAAGTCACCGAGGTAGTCCCGCAGCGGCATCGCGTCAGGGTCCATCGAGACGAAGACGAGTCCGTTGATCGAGTCCAGGTTGGGCGCGGGCACCAGCCGGGCGCCCTTCTTGGCGAACCCCTCCTCACCGCCGTACGCCTCCTTGTGGAAGGGCAGCCCGACGATCCGGCCGTCGTTGCGGTAGGACCAGCCGTGGTAGGGGCAGCGGAAGTGCGAGGCGTTGCCCTGCTCGGCCCGACAGACCTGCATGCCGCGGTGCAGGCACATGTTGAACATGGCGTGGATCGTGCCGTCCTGCGCGCGGCTGACGATGAACGAGTTGTCCATCACCCGGCGAACCACGTAGTCGCCGACGTCAGGGATCTCGGACTCGTGGGCGACGAACATCCAGGCTCGGCCGAAGAGGCGCTCCTTCTCCGCGGTGAAGATCTCCGCGTCGTTGTAAATGTGCGCCGGCAGCATCCCCCGCCGCACGTGCTCGAGGACCTCGGGCAAGTCGCTCATCTGACTCCACTTCGCTCAGTAGTTCTGGATAACAGAGCCATATTCTGCAAAACAGAACCAGGGGTGTCAACCAGGGCCGGACCGGCCGGAGAACGCAGATGGGCCGGACCCGCGGTGGCGGATCCGGCCCAGGGGCGGAACGACGAGGGCGCGGCGCGGATCTGCGCGCGGCACCCTCGGGTCGGGTCAGTCGGTCGACTGGAACGTGACCCCGGCCTCCTCGAGGCGCTCCCAGTGCTCGTCGTCGACGCCGGCGAGCGAGCCGAGGACGTCCCGGGTGTGCTCACCGAGGGCAGGACCCGCCACCGGCGCGCCCGGGACGGTCCGGGAGAACTTCGGAACCACTCCTGCTGCCGGGACCTCGAGGCCGAGCTTGTTCACCATCCGCACGACCATCTCCCGCGCGGCGAAGTGCGGGTCGCTGAGCATGTCGGCCGCGGTGTAGATGCGCCCGGCCGGGACGCCGTGCCTCTCCATCGTCGCGAGCAGCTCGTCGGCCGGGATCGCACCGGTCCAGGCCCCGATCAGGTCGTCGAGCTCGGCCATGTTCTCCCCGCGGGCGGCATGCGTGGCGAACCGGGGATCGGTCGCCAGCTCCGGGCGGCCCATCGCCTCGCAGAGCCGGCCGTAGACGGTGTCGGCGTTCGCCGCGATCAGGACCTCGGCGTCGTCCGCGGTCGGGTACACGTTCGAGGGGGAGACGCCCGGGAGCACCGAGCCGGTCCTCCCCCGGGTGACCCCGGCGAGCTCGTGGTCGGCCATGGTCGACTCCATCAGGGCGGCGACGGCCTCGTAGATCGCGACGTCCACCTCCTGGCCACGGCCGCTCACCGAGCGCTCGTGCACCGCGGCAAGGGTTCCGATCACCGCGAACAGCGCGGCCAGCGAGTCACCGAGGCTGATCCCGCTGCGCGTCGGCGGCAGCTCGGGGTTCCCGGTGGTGTGCCGGATCCCGCCCATCGCCTCGCCGATGCTGCCGAAGCCGGCATCGGTGGACCGGGGACCGGTCTGGCCGAACCCCGAGACGTGCACCATGATCACCCGCGGGTTGATGGCGGAGAGGTCGTCGTACCCCAGGCCCCACTTGGCCAGGGTGCCCGGCCGGAAGTTCTCCAGCACGATGTCCGCCTCGGCCACCAGGCGCCGGATCAGCTCCCTGCCGTCGGGCTGGCGCAGGTCGATCGCGATCGACTTCTTGTTCCGGGCGATCACCGGCCACCAGAGGCTCTCCCCCTCCAGGTTGATCCCCCAGCGCCGCATCGTGTCCCCCGAGCCGACCGACTCGACCTTGAGCACCTCGGCGCCGTAGTCGCCGAGCAGCTGCCCGGCGAAGGGTCCGGCGATGAAGCTTCCGAGCTCGATGACGCGCAGCCCGCTCAGGGGGCCCGTGGTCCCGCTTGGGGTTCCGGGCGTCGGGGAGGTGGTCGTGTCCATCCCAAAATTGTACACAATGTGGGAAGGTTGGTGGTGATCGTCAACCAGGAAAGGCGCCGGCGCGAGACAGCTGTCCCGGCACCGTGTCACCGAGCACCCCACCGAGCCAGACCGCAGTCTCCATCACCTGGGCGAGGTCCACCCCGGTCGCGGCGCCGCTGCGCTCCAGCAGGTAGACCAGGTCCTCGGTGGCGATGTTGCCGGTCGCGTCGGGGGCGAACGGGCATCCGCCGATGCCGCCCGTGGAGGAGTCCAGCGCGTGCACCCCGGCGGCGACGGCCGCGATCGCGTTCGCGTACCCGGTGTTGCGGGTGTTGTGGAAGTGGCACCTCAGCTGGACGGAGGGCGCCACGACGGCAGCCTGCTCGAGCAGGCTGGTCACCTGTGCCGGGACACCGACGCCGATGGTGTCGGCGAGGGCGACCTCGTCCACGCCGAAGTCGGCGACCTGGCGCACCAGGTCGATCACGTGGGCCTCGGGGACCTCGCCCTCGAAGGGGCAGCCGAAGGCGGCTGCGATCGTCACCGACAACATCAGTCCGGCGTCGCGGGCGTCCTGGGCGAGGGAGCCGACCGTCCGCACCGAGTCCGCGACCGACATCCCCTGGTTGCGCTGGCTGAACTCCTCCGAGGCCACCACCACGCAGTTGACCTCGTCCACCCCGGCCGCCACCGCGCGGTCGAAGCCGCGCCGGTTCAGCACCAGCCCGATGTAGGAGACGTCGTCGCGCCGGGGGACGCCGGCCATCACCGCCTCGGCGTCGGCCATCTGCGGCACCCGCCGGGGGTGGACGAAGCTGGTCGCCTCGATGCGCCGCAACCCGGCTGCGATGCTGCGTTCCACGAGCTGGATCTTGTCCTCGGTGGAGACGAGCACGTCCTCGTTCTGCAGGCCGTCCCTGGGCCCGACCTCGATGATGTGCACGATGTGGCCTTTCAGTCAGGAGCGCGGTGCGAAAGCTGGCGTGATTGCATACACTCTAGGCCGGTTCTCGGCCCTGCACACAACCACGGAGGTATCCGGTGACACACAGCCCCGCCAGCGCCGCCGCTGACGACCTGGGCGTCCGGCTCCGTGCGGCGCTACGACGTAGCACCGGCGACGACACCCTCGAGGTCTCCGACCTGAGCCGGCTCCCTGCCGGGGCGTCGCGACACACCTGGCTGTTCTCGGTCGAGGGCGAGCAGACGGCGCCGGCCACCCTGATCCTGCGGCTCGACGCCCCCGGGTCCGTGGAGACCGAGGCGATGGGCCGCGAGGCCGGGCTGATGGTCGCGGCCGCGGAGGCCGGCGTGCCCTCGCCCGGGATCATCACCTCGAGCACCTCCGAGGACGACCTCGGGGCGGCGTACGTCGTGATGGAGCGGATCCTTGGCGAGTCGATCCCGCGGCGGATCCTGCGCGACGCGGAGTACGCCGGCGCCCGCGAGCTGCTCGCCGGGCAGTGCGGCCAGATCCTCGCCCGCCTGCACCGGATCCCGATCGAGGCGGTGCCCGGCCTCGAGGAGCGGGACCAGCTCACCGAGTGGCAGCGCGCCCTCGACCGGACCGGACAGCCGCACCCCGCCTTCGAGCTCGCCTTCCGCTGGCTCGAGGAGAACCGGCCCGACCCGGTCCCCGCCCGCGTGGTGCACGGCGACTTCCGCAACGGCAACTTCATCGTCGGTCCTGAGGGCGTGCGCGCGGTCCTCGACTGGGAGCTCGCCCACCTCGGCGACCCTCTGGAGGATCTGGGCTGGCTGTGCGTCAAGGCCTGGCGGTTCGGCGAGCAGCCCGAGGTCGGTGGCTTCGGGACGATCGACGACCTCGTGGCGGCGTACGAGGCGGAGAGCGGCACCATCGTCGACCGCCGCGCCCTGCACTGGTGGCAGGTCATGGGCACGCTGAAGTGGGGGATCATCTGCATCGTCCAGGCCGAGCGGCACCGCTCGGGAGCGATGCGCTCGGTCGAGCTGGCCACCATCGGGCGGCGTGCCGCCGAGACCGAGTGGGACCTGCTCCAGCTGCTGGGCTGAGCTCAGCGACGCGTGGTCGAGGAGACCTCGTGGATGCGCACGTCGCGGCCCTGGATCCAGTCGACCGCCTTGGCCGCGAACGCCTGGTAGTGCTCGGTGGCGAGGTGGCGGCTGAACGCCTCCATGTCCTCCCAGTGCTCGACGAAGACGAACCTGGAGGGGTTCGAGACGTCCCGGGAGCACTCGTAGGACAGGTAGTCGGGCTCGGTGCTGGTCGCGAGCACGAGCTCACGCACGTTCGTCGCGAAGTCGTCCTCGGTCCCTGCCCGGCAGGTCATCCATGCTTCGATCACGATCATCGTGGTGCTCCTTCTTCCTGGCGCCCGCGAGGGCAGTGATGGTGGTGGCGTGGCTCAGCGGAGCCCGAACTCCCAGCTGCCGCCCTTGCGGTACTCGCTGAGGATCCTGCGCCCGACGCTCTGGATGTGCACCTCGTCGGCACCGTCGTAGAGGCGGGCGAAGCGTGCGGTCCGGTACATGTGCGAGAGCGGGGTGTCCTCGGTGAGCCCGGCCGCGCCGTACACCTGCAGGGCACGGTCCACGACGTCGTGGAGCATGTGCGCCCCGAAGACCTTGACCGCACCGATCTCCACCCGCGCCTGCTCCCCCTGGTCCATCTGCTCGGCCGCCTTGAGCGTGAGCAGCCGTGAGGCCTGGATCTGGGTGTAGGAGTCGAACACGTGCTGCTGCATCAGCTGCTTGTCGGCGAGCGGGCCACCGAAGGCGACGCGCTCGTTGAGCCGGGTGCACATCAGGTCGAAGGCGCGCTGCGCCTGGCCGAGCCAACGCATCGCGTGGAAGATGCGGCCGGGACCGAGACGCTCCTGGGCGATCACGAAGCCGTGACCGCGCTCGCCGAGGATGTTCTCGGCCGGGACCCGGACGTCGTCGTACTGCACCTCGTAGTGGCCGCTGTCGATGCCGAGCACCGTGGTGTCGCGCAGGATCCGGTAGCCGGGGGTGTCGGTCGGGACGATGATCATGCTGAACGCCTGGTGCGTCGGGGCATCGGGCTCGGTGCGGCACATCACGGTCGTGTACGCCGCCTTCGCGGCTCCGGTCGTGAACCACTTGGTGCCGTTGATGACCCACTCGTCGCCGTCGAGCACCGCAGCTGTCTCCAACGCGGTCGGGTCGGAGCCGGCGACGTCGGGCTCGGTCATCGCGAAGCTCGGCGAGATCCGGCCCGCGACCAGCGGCTCGAGGTAGGCCTCGCGCCACCTCGGGCTGGCGTGCTTGTGCAGCATGATCGAGTCCTGCAGCGTCCAGGTGCCCAGGGCGAGCTGGCCGTACTCGCTGCGTCCCTGCACCTCGTTGATGTAGACGTAGTCGAGGAACGGCAGCCCTCCCCCGCCGAGCTCGGCAGGGTGGCCCAGCGCCCACAGGTTGCGCTCCTTGGCCTCGGCCTGGAGGCCCGCAAGGAGGGTGTCGGCCTCCTCGCCACCGGCGTGCAGGACTGCCTCGTTCGGCTCGACCCGGTCGACCATGAACCGGTAGACCTCGTCGCGCAGCGGGCGGATGTGGTCGGGGACGGCGAAGGTCACGCGTGCTCCTGGAGGTAGGCGGGGTTGGCGACCCGCAGCTTGGCGGCGACGTCGGCGGCGATCGCCTCGGTGAGGTCTGGTGAGCGGTGGTCGAGCTCGCCGCTGCGGATGGCGGCAGCGAGGGCCGTGTCGTCGGCGTAACCGAGGCCGGAGAGGCGGGCGGCATGGGCGCGGACGTCGGCGCCGTCCTGCTCGAGCTCGCGCTCCACGATGGCCAGGGCGTTCGCCGCCACGCGGGTGTGGAACCGGGTCGCGCCGGTGACCTGGTCGGCCACCACGTCCTGGAGGAACTCCCGGACCGCGGCGACCAGCTCGACGGCCGTCGGCACGTCGTGCAGGCCGAGCAGGCTGCCGCCCTCACCTGCCTCCCCAGCCTCGCCCGCGCCGGTCATCAGGCGTCTTCGTCGAGGCTGATCGCGGCACCGAGGTCGAAGCCGGTGAAGCCCTCCGGCGAGGCGACCTCCACGATCGGCTCCTCGCGGTCGTCGAACTCCAGGCGCAGTGCCTTGCTCATCACGGCGTGCATGTCGTAGAGGCAGGTGATGTAGGTCAGCTCGAGCAGCACCTCGTCACCGAGGTGCTCCTTGAGGTACTCGAAGGTGCCGTCGTCGACGCGGCCGCCGTCGCCGACGAGGCAGTCGGTGTAGGCCAGCACCGCACGCTCCAGCGGGCTGAACAGCTCCGAGACGCCCCACGAGGCGACCGCCGCGATGCGCTCCTCGCTGACCTTGAGGGAGCGCAGCGCCTTGCAGTGCTGGGAGAACACGAACTGGCTGCCGCGCAGGTAGCCCGCCCGGGTCTGGCCGAGCTCACGCAGCACCGGGTCCAGCTGGCGCACCGGGCTCCGGTAGAGCCCGAAGCCGCGGACCGCGTGCTCGAAGATGTCCGGGACGAGCGCGAACACGGTCCACCAGTTGCCGGGGGTTCCCGCGGAGGTGCCGGGCTGGGCCACCGGGTCGCGGTCGCTGCCGAAGAGCTTGTCGTACATGGCGAGCACGACGTCGGACTGGACTTCGGACCTGGGCACCTGGCGCAGACGTGGCACGGGGTATGTCTCCTTCTTCGATGAGCCGGGCGACCAGAACGGAGTCACTCGGTTGCACACAATCTATGCCCGTTCTGCGCTGCGGAACAACGGGAAAACGCCGAAGGCCTCCAGAAGGTCGTCCTTGCGCGCATCCCAATTGCATACGATACTGGCGCCTCGACAGCGCACCGGATGACCACGGAGGCACGATGAACAAGCGGCTCGCATACATCACCCTTAAGGGCGCTGCGGCGGCCGGCCTGCACATCGAGGACGGCCTGGTGCACGACGGCTACGAGGTCGACCTCGTCGAGACCGGGATCCGGGTGTTCCCGGTCGACCGGGCCGACCTGCTCCTCTCCGACCTCGCGTACGCCGAGGCGGCCATGCGCGCCCAGGATGAGGGCTACGACGGTGTCCTGATCGGCGCCCTGCCCGACTACGGCATCGCGGCTGCCCGCGCCGCCGTCGACATCCCGATCGTCGGGTGCGGCCAGGCGAGCGTGCAGACCGCCCTCGGCCTCGGTGAGCGCTTCGCCATCGTCACGATCTGGCCCGAGACGATGCACTTCGTCTACGACCGGATCCTGCAGGAGAACCACGCGGAGCAACTGTGCACCTCGGTGCGCTATGTCTCCACGCCCGCCGAGCAGGCGACGCTCTCGGAGAAGGAGAACTTCCTGACCGAGATGAAGGCCGGCCGCGAGCACATGATCGAGCGCATCCTCGTCGAGATCGAGGCCGTCGCCGCAGAGGGCGCCGGGTCGGTCATCCTCGGCTGCAACTGCATGTCGCCGGTGGCGCGCACCCTCGCCGAGCGATCGAGCATCCCCATCGTCGACCCGACCTCGGCCGGCTACTGCTCCCTGGAGTCCGTGGTTGCCCGGGGCGTGACGCACCGCCGGGACAGCCGGGTGCCGCGCTCGACCCGCCAGCCGATGATGGCCGAGATGCTGCGGACCGCAGACCAGAACATGACCGGACAGGACGAGGACTGCCCGGTGTGCGTCCTCGGCGAGGACGGCACGGCGTCCTGCGACCTCCCCGCCCCCACCGCCGAGAGCGCGCTCGTCTGAGCCGAGCTCGTCCTGAGGCGACTTCAGAGGTCCTCTCTTCAGAGGTCCTCCGGGGAGCCGAGGCGGCCGCGGACCGCGGTCGCGGCGGCGACCACGGGTGAGACCAGGTGCGTGCGCGCCCCCGGCCCCTGGCGCCCCTCGAAGTTGCGGTTCGTGGTCGACGCCGACCGCTTCCCCGGACCCAGGGCGTCGGGGTTCATCGCCCTGCACATCGAGCAGCCCGAGCTGCGCCACTCGAAGCCCGCGGCGGTGAAGACCTCGGCCAGGCCCTCGGCCTCGGCAGCGTCGGCAACCGCACGGGAGCCCGGCACGACGAGTGCCCGTACACCGGTGGCCACGGACCGACCACGGAGGACCGCGGCCGCGGCGCGCAGGTCCTCGAGCCGGCCGTTGGTGCAGGAGCCGATGAACACCGTGTCGACGGCGATGTCCTTGATCGGCGTACCGGAGCGCAGGTCCATGTAGGCCAGCGCCTGGACGATCGCCTCGCGTGCGGCCTCGTCGGGTGCGTCCTGCGGTGCGGGCACCCGTCCGTCGAGCGGCGCCGACTGGCTGGGCATCGTGCCCCAGGTGACGGTCGGGACCACGTCTGCGCCCTCGATCACCACGCAGCGGTCGTAGGCGGCACCGGGATCGGTCACGAGCGTTCGCCAGTACGCCGCGGCCTGGTCCCACTGCTCCCCGCTCGGCGCGTGGCGACGTCCGGTCAGATAGGCGAACGTGGTCTCGTCGGGAGCCACCAGTCCGGCACGGGCGCCGCACTCGATGGTCATGTTGCACAGCGTCATCCGCTGCTCCATCGTCAGCGACCGGACCGCTGCACCGGTGTACTCGACCACGGCACCGGCTCCCCCGTTGGGCCCCAGCACGCGCACGACGTGCAGCGCCAGGTCCTTGGCAGTCACACCAGGGCGCAGGCTGCCCTCGACCCGGACCTCCAGGGCCGCCGGGCGCTTGATCCACAGCGTCTGGGTCGCCAGCACGTGCTCGACCTCGCTGGTGCCGATCCCGAAGGCGAGCGCGCCGAACGCGCCGTGCGTGGAGGTGTGCGAGTCACCGCAGACCAGGGTCAGGCCCGGTTGGCTCAGCCCCTGCTCGGGCCCGATGACGTGCACGATCCCATTGCCGGCCGACCCCATCGGGTGGTGCGGCACCCCGAAGTCGGTGCAGTTCGTGCGCACCAGGTCGAGCTGGAGCCGGCTCAGGGGATCGTTCACCACGGCGTCGGCGGCGAAGGTGGGGACGTTGTGGTCCTCGGTGGCCATGGTCAGGTCCGGGCGGCGTACGACGCGGTCGTTCTCGCGCAGCCCCTGGAACGCCTGCGGCGAGGTCATCTCGTGGAGCAGGTGGAGGTCCACGTAGAGCAGGTCCGGCCCGTCGGCACCCGCCACGACGACGTGGTCGTCCCAGAGCTTGCCCAGTAACGTGCGCGGAGCCGCCTCGCGGCGATCGCCCGACTGGGGAACCGAGCTGGTCACGGCTCTCAGACCAGTGCGCGGGCGCCGTCGAGGTCGATCACGGCGCCACTCATGAAGCCGTTCTCGGCGCACGCGAGGATCTGCATCGCGATCTCGTCGGCCGTGCCGATGCGACCGGTCGGGCTGGCCGCGGCCAGGTGCTCGATGCCGTCGGGGAACCCGGCGCGCAGGAGCGGGGTGTCGGTGACCCCGGGCGAGACGCAGTTGACCCGCACGGGGGCGAGCTCCAGGGCCAGGCCCCGGGTCATCGACTCGAGCGCCGCACACGCAGCCCCGACGACGACCCGGTTGGGACGCGGGCGGCGGCCGGCGAGTCCGGAGACCAGCGTGATCGACCCGCCGGGGGTGATCGTCGCCGCCTTGGCCACGCGGTAGGAGCCCCAGAACTTCGAGCTGAACAGCTGCAGCGCCTCGTCCATCGGGAGCTCCTTCAGCGAGGCGCCTCCGGGCTTGGCCGCGGTCACGACCACGTGGTCGAACTCCTCGCCGGGGGCGAAGAATGCCTCGACCGAGGCGTCGTCGGTGGTGTCCATCGTGCGCCCGCTGCAGCCCTGACCGACCTGCTCGGTCGCGGCGTGCAACCGCGCTGCGTCGCGTCCTGCGACGGTGACCTGCGCGCCACGTCCGGCCGCCATGACCGCGACGGCCAGCCCGATCCCGGACGTGCCTCCGACCACGAGAACGCGTGAACCGGCAAGTGACGATGTCATCGAAGGACTCCTTGGGCTAGTGAGCGTTCGCTCAGGCTAGCAGTCGAGGAGCTCGGCCAGGGACGAGTGGACCATCATCGACGTCGACGCGCATTTGTCGGACTTATTGCGAGGTCGGATCGTGTCTTCCTACTCGCGGTGGAGCAGGAACGGCAGCCCACCGCGGCGAACCAGTGGGCGGTCGACGTACGACATGCCGACGAGCACCCCGTCACTGCCGACGCGGAGCTCGTCGCGGACCCAGCGCCACGGGCGGGGTGCGTCGGCGGCGTAGGTCACCACCACGGCGGGCCGGCCGTCGGCCATCCCCTCCCCCAGCACCGCCCGCATCGGCAACCGCTCCGCCCAATCACCAGAGCCGTGCCTGGCCCGGAGGAGATTGACCCCGGCCAGCTCCTCGGGTCCGCACCGCACGAACCGCTTGCCGTGCCAGCGCGGCAGCCCGACGAGGCCGAGACCCCCTGGGGCGACGTGGCGCAGCGGCGCCACGAACTCCGCACGCAGGTCGCCGACCACGTCGTCGAGCGCGGGCGCGGGGAGGCTGGACCACGCGCGCAACAGCGCGGGCACCCCGGTCACGCGGTGTCTCATCGGGCACCGTCCGTGACGGTCGGGGTGCCGGCCGGGTGCGCGGTGATCGGCTCCCGGCGTACGGCGCCCTCGGGTGCGGCCGGAAACAGCGACGCGAACCGCTCGGCCAGCGCGGTGATCGTCAGCGAGGGGTTCACCCCGAGGTTCGCGGGGATGGTGCTCGCGTCGGCGACGTAGAGCCCCGGGTGCCCGAACACCTCGTGCGAGGCGTCGACCACGCCGTCGGCGGGCGAGGAGCCCATCACCGCGCCGCCCAGGATGTGCGCGGTCACCGAGAGCCCGCCGACGGTCTCACCGAGCAGGTTCAGCGGGGTGCCGCCGGAGGACTCGGCGAAGGCACGGGTGACCTCGTTCGCCACCGGCAGGTAGCTCGGCGCCTGGCGTCCGGGCACCGCCCGCGACCGCAGCACGCGCCGCCAGGGCCGCACCGGAGACCTCCGTCGCTCGAAGGCCAGCTCGTTGTCTAGGTGCTGCATCACGGTGAGCACCGTGAGCCGCCGCTCGAAGTCCCGCGCCGCCATCCGGCGCACCTGTGAGACGGGCGCGGCCGCCAGCCTGCCCAGGGTCCGCACGGCCCGGCCGAGCCTGCGCTCGCCGTCCACGATCGGTCCCACCTGGAGCCGCATGTGCCAGCCGCCCACGAAGCGGTTCTGGGTGACGTGGGTGTCGGGGTCGGGGTAGAAGTCGCTGGAGATCGTCGGCCCCCGGGAGAGGTCCTCCCCCGGCGGCTGGAGCACCGCGGTGAGCGCCTCGCTGTTGGTGCGGACCCGCCGGCCCAGCATCCGCGACACGTGCGGCAGCGTCCCCAGCTCGTCGCGGCAGCGGAACAGCAGGTCGAGGGTGCCGAGCACGCCGGCGGCCAGCACCACCCGGTTCGCCGTGATCGGCGGGATCGGCGTACGCCGCCACGGGTGAGCGGCGGAGAGCTCGTAGCCGCCCCCGGGCAGCGGCCGGATCCCGGTGACCTCGTGCTCGGCGCGCACCTCGGCGCCGTACCTCTCGGCGAGCGGCAGGTAGTTGCGGGTGAGCTGGTTCTTGGCGCCGTAGGGGCAGCCGAGCAGGCACTCGCCGCACAGCCGGCAGCCGGTCCGGGCCGGCCCCTCGCCCCCGAAGAACGGGTCCGGCTCGGTGACGCCCTCGCGGCCGAAGTGGATGGCCACCGGCACCGGCCCGTACGTCGAACCGGCCCCGACGCTCTCGGCAGCGGCGGCGAGGTGCTCGTCCATCGGGCCGCGGTGCCCGGTGACGACGCGGCCGAGCATGGCAGCCGCGCGCGCGAGGTGGGGGGCGAGCTCGCTGCGCCAGTCCGGGCGCAGGTGCGACCAGGCGGGGTCGGTGTAGAAGCCCTCGCGCGGCTCGAGCAGCACCCCGGCCCAGACGGTGGACCCACCGCCGACACCGCTGGCGCCAATGATCGCGACGTGGCGGAAGATCCGCTGCCAGAAGAAGCCACGCAGGCCCGCGCCCGGCTGCCACAGGTAGGCGCGCGGGTCCCGGCGGGCGCGCAGCAGGTCCTCGTCGGAGAGGCGCCGGCCCTTCTCCAGGACCAGCACCTTGTGACCGGCCTCGGTCAGCCGCAGGGCCGCGACCGCCCCGCCGAAGCCACTGCCCACCACCACCACGTCTGCATCGAGCTCCGGCATGACCGGGACAGTAATGCTGTCACCGTGGCGCTCCCGCACGGGCCCGGCACTCGCGGGCGCAGGCCGGGGAGAAGACAGAAGAGCCCGCGGTCCCGGAGGACCGCGGGCTCAGCTGGTGGGTTGTCTCAGGCGAGGTCGAAGCGGTCGAGCTCCATCACCTTGGTCCACGCCGCGACGAAGTCCTGCACGAACTTCTCGGTCGCGTCGCTGCTGCCGTACACCTCGGCGAGGGCACGCAGCTGGGAGTTGGAGCCGAAGATGAGGTCGACCGCGGTGGCGGTCCACTTCACCTCGTCGGTGTCCAGGTCACGGATCTCGTAGACGTTCTCCGCGTCCTCGGCTGCCTTCCAGCGGGTGCCGGGGGCGAGCAGGTTGGCGAAGAAGTCGTTGCTGAGCACGCCCGGGCGGTCGGTGAGGACGCCGTGCGCGGCGCCGCCGAAGTTGGCCCCGAGTGCGCGGAGGCCGCCGATGAGGACGGTCATCTCCGGCGCGGTCAGGTCCAGCATGTAGGCGCGGTCGACCAGGAGGATCTCCGGCTGGGTCTTCTCCCCGGGACGCAGGTAGTTGCGGAACCCGTCGGCCCGCGGCTCCAGCACCCGGAAGGAGTCGACGTCGGTCTGCTCCTGCGTCGCGTCGGTGCGACCGGGACGGACCGGCACCTTGATCTCGACGCCGGCATCGCGAGCCGCCTTCTCGACCGCCGCTGCTCCGGCGATGACGATCAGGTCAGCGAGCGAGACCTTCGCGTCGCCCTGGGCGTTGAAGTCGCTCTGGATGCCCTCGAGGGTCTCGAGCACCGTGGCGAGCTGCTCGGGCTGGTTGACCTCCCAGTTGCGCTGGGGCTCCAGCCGGATCCGGGCACCGTTGGCGCCACCGCGCTTGTCGGTGCTGCGGAAGCTCGCGGCCGAGGCCCAGGCGGTCGAGACCAGCTGGGCGATGGTGAGGCCGGAGTCCAGCACGCGTGCCTTGAGGTCGTCGATCTGGCTCTCGGTGACGAGCTCGTGGTCGACGGCCGGCACGGGGTCCTGCCACAGCTGCGGCTCGGCGACCCACGGTCCGAGGAAGCGGCTGACCGGACCCATGTCGCGGTGGAGCAGCTTGTACCAGGCCTTCGCGAACGCGAGCCGGAACTCCTCGGGGTTCTCCAGGAAGCGGCGCGAGATCTTCTCGTACGCCGGGTCGAAGCGGAGTGCGAGGTCACTGGTGAGCATCGTCGGCTTGCGCTTCGGGGAGTCGGGGGTCGGCCCGGGGATGATCGCGTCCGCGTCCTTCGCGACCCACTGCTTGGCGCCGGCGGGGCTCTCCGAGAGCTCCCACTCGAAGCCGAACAGGATCTCGAAGAACCGGTTGCTCCACTCGGTCGGCCGGTCGGTCCAGGTGACCTCGAGGCCGCTGGTGATCGCGTCCTTGCCCTTGCCCGACCCGAACGAGCTCTTCCAGCCCAGGCCCTGCTCCTCCAGCGGGGCAGCCTCGGGCTCGGGGCCGACGAGGTTGGCGTCGCCGGCTCCGTGGGTCTTGCCGAAGGTGTGGCCACCCGCGATCAGGGCGACCGTCTCCTCGTCGTTCATCGCCATCCGGGCGAACGTCTCGCGGATGTCGCGGGCCGAGGCCAGCGGGTCGGGGTTGCCGTTGGGGCCCTCGGGGTTGACGTAGATCAGGCCCATCTGCACCGCGCCCAGCGACTCGTGGAGCTCGCGCTCGCCGGCGTACCGCTCGTCACCGAGCCAGGTGTCCTCGGGGCCCCAGAAGATCTCCTCGGGCTCCCAGACGTCCTCACGCCCGAAGCCGAAGCCGAAGGTCTCGAAGCCCATCGACTCCAGCGCTACGTTGCCCGCGAGCACGATCAGGTCGGCCCAGGAGATCGCCTGGCCGTACTTCTGCTTCACCGGCCACAGCAGCCGGCGGGCCTTGTCCAGGTTGGCGTTGTCGGGCCAGCTGTTCAGCGGTGCGAACCGCTGGCCGCCGTCGCCGGCGCCGCCGCGGCCGTCGTAGATGCGGTAGGTGCCGGCGGAGTGCCAGCTCATCCGGATCATCAGGCCGCCGTAGTGACCGAAGTCAGCCGGCCACCAGCTCTGCGAGGTGGTGAGCACCTCGGTGATGTCCCGCTTGAGCGCCTCGACGTCGAGCTTCTCGAACTCGCGGTCGTAGCGGAAGTCCTCGCCCAGCGGGTTGCCCTTCGAGGAGTGTGCGTGCAGCACCGACAGGTCCAGCGAGTTGGGCCACCAGTCCTTGAGGGAGTGCGGGCGGCCGCCGGTCTTGGGAGTCGGGGAGTCGATCGCGGGGTTCTCGCTCTCGCTTCCACCTGCGGTTGCCGAGTCGTGGGCGACTGGGCAGCCTGCCTCGGCCTTGGCGTCCACGCCCTGCGGGCTGGTGGGTTCGTCCTGGTTGCCGCTCATCTGATTCCTTCTCTCGGGAGTTCACTTGCGGATGTTGTCGAGCAGTCGGGGCAGGTGCCCCAGTAGATGACCTCTGCCTCGTCGATCGCGAAGCCGTGGTCGTCGCTGGCGTGCAGGCACGGGGCCCGTCCCACCGCGCAGTCGACGTCCACGATCGAGCCGCACGAGCGGCACACGAGGTGGTGGTGGTTGTCGCTGACCCGCGCCTCGTAGCGAGCGGTCGCGCCGGCAGGCTGGATGCGCCTGACCAGGCCGACCTCGGTGAGGACGCGCAGTACGTCGTAGACGGTCTGGTGGGACACCGAACCGAGGCTGGATCGCACCACGGTGGCGAGCGTGTCCGTGTCCGCGTGCGGGTGCTCGAGCACCGCGGCCAGGACCGCCAGCCGGGGGGCCGTCACGCGCAGTGACTTCTCCCGCAACCGACCCTCGAGTCCCGACACCGACATGCCCTCACCATAGGACCTTGTCTGGAACGACTCAAGACTGCCCCCCTCAGCGAGCTCCGGTGAGGGGTCGGCGACGCACCGCGCGGCGGATGACCGAGCCGGGCTTGGACGCGAGCAGCGGGTCGAAGTCCTCGGTGATCGGCGTGAGGTCCGCCTCGTCCACGAACACGGCCCCGTCGCGCACCTCCTGCACCAGGTCGCGGCCGAGCACGGTGCCGGCCGTGCCCATGCCACCCCAGATCGTGGCGTTGATGCCGAACATGTGCTCGGTGCTGCCACCGGCGAGGAACAGCCCCGGGATGTGCGTGGTGACCCTCGGCCGGAACGGGCCGAGGTTCCTCAGCAGCGGCGCGATCCCGTAGCAGGACCCGTCGGTGGTGAGGGTGAACCGCTCCTGGGTGATCGGCGTGGACGCCTCGCAGAAGACCATCCGCTCGCGCAGGTCCGGGATCATCAGCTCGGCGGTGTCCAGCACCCGCTGGGTGAGCTCCTCCTTGACCTGGCGGTAGCGTTCGTCGCGGCCGTAGCCGTCCCCGTCCCCGGGGTCGCCGGCGACGTTCCAGAACTCGTGGTCCTTGGGCGCCCAGCTGACCAGCTCGAGCGTCGAGTAGCCGGGCGGCGCCGAGTGCGTGCCCTCGGGATCCTTGGCGGTGGGGCAGCTGATCCCGACAGGCATCTGCTCGGGGCAGCGGCCCGCGGCGACCTCGCGGTAGTACCCGTCGACGTCGTTGTTCGGCCACACCCACGCCAACGGGGGCGTGTCCCGCTCGCGCAGGTCGACGTCGAGGGCGACGTACACCGCGAACATCGGCAGGGTCATCTCGAGCTTCTCCAGCTTGCGGCGCAGCCGCCGGGTGAGGTGCTCCTCGCCGACCAGGTCGGCCCACGTCTTCTTGAAGTCGGCCGCGGAGACGACCACCTCGGAGCGGATCTCCTCTCCCCCGCGCAGACGTACGCCGACAGCGCGCCCGTCCTCGATCAGGATCTGCTCGACCCGGGCCTTGGTGCGGACCTTGCCGCCGTGGGTCGTGATCACGTCGGTGAGGTGCGCGCCGATCATCTGGCCACCGCCGCGCGGGTAGTACGCACCCGCCTGGAGGTAGTGGTGCAGGAAGCCGGCGTGCATCGCGGTGGGCGTGCGGTGCGGGGGCCAGGTGTAGTCGCCGTTCTCCGCGAGGATCACGGCCTGGGCGTCGGCGCTGAGCCCGCACGCGGCCATCAGCTTCGTGACCGGCCGAACCCCCCAGCGCAGCAGCGCCAACGGGCGCCGGCGCGGCTGCTCGCCGGCCGCGATGATCCGCATGATCTCGACGCAGCGGCGCAGGCCGGCCTCCTCGTCGGGGAAGGCCGCGATCAGGCGCTCGAGGTAGGTGTCCCAGCCGGTCGGCGTCTGGAACGTCGTGCCCGGGATCATGATCTGGCAGTGGCCCTCGGGGCGCTGGCGCAGCCACTTGATCCGCTCGCTCAGGGCCAGGCCCGAGAGCGCGGTCTGCATCCGGCCGCCGGGGCCGCACTCCCCGACGTAGTGGGTGCCGACGTCGAACTCGAACTTGTTGCCCGCGCGGCGGAAGACCTGGGTGCTGCCGCCGACGACCTGGTTGGCCTCGAGCACCAGCACCCTCCTGCCGTTGGCCGCGAGGTACGCCGCGCAGGTCAGGCCGCCCGGGCCGGCTCCCACCACCACGGCGTCCCAGGTCTCCTCGGCCTCACCCGGCTCGGTCATCGAGGTCGGGGGCGTCGTGGTCTGCGTCATGGGGGGCACCTTCGGGGAGTGATCTGGAGTCGGACTCCAGTTAACTCCCTGTGGCGTGTCTCACCAAGGACGCCGCGCGCTCAGTCGTCGCCGGGCTGTCCGATCAGGCCCTCGAGCAGCACCAGCCCAGCCTCGATCACGGCCTGCTCGACGCGCTCGGGCGACAGCACCAAGGCGTCGCGGCGCAGCGCCAGCGCGGCGACCCCGTTCCAGGCGCCGAAGAGGAAGTACGACATCAGCTCCGGGTCGACCTGCCGGATCGCCCCGCTCTCGACTGCTTCGCGGATGCTCTGCTCGAACTCCCGCCGGAGCTCGCTGAACCGCGCGACCACCTCGTCCTCGACGGGCGTGCGCGGACCACGTTCGCCCGTGACCGTCAGGTACTTCACCACCACCGGGTGGTCGAGCAGGAGCCGCAGGTAGGCGGCGCCGACCCCCGCGAACCGCTCGAGCGGGGAGGTCTGCGCGGCGTACGCCGACCGGAGCGCGTCGGTGGCCACGGCCAGGACCCGCTCGGTGACCGCTGCCAGCAGCGCGTCCTTGGTCCCGAAGTGCACGTAGACCGACGCTGGCGAGATCCCGGCCTGCGCGGCGACGTCCTCGATCCTGATCTCCTCGGGCGCCCGCTGCGACATCAGCTGCTCCGCCGCGTCGACGAGGAGGGCGCGCGTGCGCTCCCTGCGCCGCGAGCCACGCGCCACGGCGTCAGAAACGGGCTCCGGGGCGTCGGTCACCCAGACAGAGTAGGACTCCTCAGAGCACCACGGCCCCAGCCACGGCTGCAGCGACGACCACGGCCATCGCGGCGCGCTTGAGGTCCGGGGTGAGGGTGCGGGCCATGCCGTGGACAGCGGAGGCGACGACGGCAGCGGCAACGGCCATCAGTACGGCGAGACGCAGATCCGCCCGCAGTGGACCCCCCATGAACGTCACCAGGGAGAACATCCCCACCAGTCCCCCGACGATCGCCGCCGCGCCGGCGCCGAGGACATCGGCAACCAGGACCGACGGGATCACCACCACGACGATCAGCACCAGCATCACCGGGCTGCCCTTGCGCTGGGGCACCTCGGCGTCCGCGGCCTCGGTCACGGCCGCACTCCTCGACGGACACCGGTCCGCACCGGACCGCCGCGCCGAGCGACGGCACGTAGCTCTTTCAGCTACTTGATCTCGATCCGCCGCGGCTTGTCCGCCTCGCTCTTGCGGATCGTCAGCCGCAGCACCCCGTCCTTGAGCGAGGCATCCACGCCGTCGGCCTGCACCTTGCCCGGCAGGTCGACCCGGTAGTCGAACTGCCCGGTGCGCCTGGTGTTCCGGTGCAGGATGCCCTTGTGCTCGCGCTCCTTGACCTCGCCGTGGATCGTGAGCCGGTTGTCGTCGAGCTCGACGTTGACGTCATCGGCCTTCACGTCCGGGAGCTCGGCCTCGACGACGAAGGCGTCGTCGGTCTCCTCGATGTCCACGGGAGGTGCCCAGGACGTGCCCAGCAGGCCCGGCGAGTCGCCGAAGGATGACTCGAGCAGCTTGGAGAACCGGCTCTGGAGATCGTCCATCTCCTGCAGCGGGTTCCACGTCCTGACGTCACTGTTGCGGCGGCTGGGCAGTGCCATGTCGAACAACCTTCCTCGAGAGTCGAGCACTGCCTCGCTGTCGGGGCGGCACGACGAGTTGTGAGCTGGATCACCTACTCCGATGCTCCACCTGCATTCCAAACCGAGCCGAAACCTGTCCCGCACGGAGACGCCCACAGGCTGCGGCCGGCGATGGATCCCTTGGGAACACCCCCCGGACCGACGATGCTGGAGAAGCAGTTCAGCGCGACAGGCGCCCTCCGTGACCTTCGGGGTCGGCTCCGGGAAGGGGCGCACAAGCCGATGGCAGCGACCGGAACGCCAGCGCCCACGGGCGGTCGCCCAGCGTCGGGGGACGCGGCGTACTGGGCCTCGTCGGGCAACCAGGTGCTCGACGACCTGGAGGCGGACCGCGCCGGACTCAGCAGCGACGAGGCGGCCAGGCGCCTGGAGGCCTCCGGTCCCAACCGGCTGTCGCCGAAGCGCGGGACAGGGGTGATCCACGAGCTGCGATCCCAGTTCACCCAACCGATCGTGCTCATCCTGGTCGCGGCCGCCGTACTGTCCCTCGCCCTCGGTGACCACATCGACGCCGGCGTCATCTTGTGCATCGTCGTGCTGAGCGGCCTGCTCGGCTTCTGGCAGGAGCACAGTGCCTCGACGACCATCGCCGGGTTGCTCGAACAGGTGCAGATCCAGGTCGAGGTACGGCGCGACGGACGTGTGGTGTCCATCGATCCCGCGGAGGTCGTCCCTGGCGATCTCGTGGTGCTCAGCGCCGGCGACGTCATTCCGTGCGACTGCCGTGTCCTTGCCGCATCCTCGCTCCAGCTGGACCAGTCCGCCCTCACCGGGGAGACCTATCCGCAGCACAAGGGCCCGGAGCCGGACCCGGCAGACGCCCCACTCGCCAACCGTCACGGCGTCCTGTTCCAGGGCAGCCACGTGGTGAGCGGACAGGGCGAGGCGGTGGTGGTCGTGACCGGTCGGGCCACCGAGCTGGGCCAGATGTCGCGAACCCTCGTGTCCGCCGCGCCGTCGACCAGCTTCGAGGAGGGCACCGCTCACTTCGGGCTCCTCCTCGCCCGGGTGACGCTCCTGCTGACCCTGTTCATCCTGGTGGTCAACGTCGTCCTCGGCCGCCCCCTGATCGACGCGGCACTGTTCTCCCTCGCGCTCGCGGTCGGGGTCACCCCCCAGATGCTTCCGGCCATCATCTCGGTCAGCCTGTCCACGGGAGCGCGTCGGATGGCCCGCGCGAGTGTCATCGTGCGGCGACTCGACGCCATCGAGGACCTCGGCAGCATGAACGTGCTGTGCACCGACAAGACCGGCACCCTCACCGAGGGCAGCCTCACCCTCCACGCCGCCCTCGACCTCAACGGGGAGGAGTGCACGAGAGCCGCCGACCGCGCCGCGGTGAACGCGGCGCTGCAGACCGGGTTCACCAACCCGCTCGACCAGGCCATCCTGCGCAACGGACGTCCGGACGCGTCGTGGCAGGCCGTCGCAGAGCTCCCCTTCGACTTCGAGCGCAAGCGACTCTCGGTCCTCGCCGACGGACCCGACGGGCGCGTCCTGATCACCAAGGGCGCCTACGCGAAGGTCCTGGAGCTGGCCGTCTCCGCAGCCACCCCCGACGGGACGCGCGCACTGGACGAGGTCAGGCACCTCTACGACGAGCAGTTCCGTGCGCTCAGCGCGGAGGGCTACCGGGTCGTCGCCGTGGCGGAGCGGTCCCTGCCGGACCAGTCGCAGCTCAGTACGGCGGACGAGCAGGGCATGACCCTCCTCGGCCTGCTGGCGTTCGACGACCCCGTCAAGGAAGGGCTCGACTCGACGATCACCCAGCTCACCGACCTCGGCATCCGGCTGTGCATGCTGACCGGCGACAACCGGCTCTCGGCGCAGCACGTGGCACGAAGGCTCAGTGCCGGCGAACCGCGCATCATGACCGGGACCGAGGTCGACGCCCTGGACGACGAAGACCTGGCGCAGGCCGCCGCCGGGGTGAACGCGTTCGCCGAGCTCACGCCGACCCAGAAGGAACGGATCATCACCGCGGTGCGCGCCGGGGGGTCGGTGGTCGGCTACCTGGGCGACGGCGTCAACGACGCAGGGCCCCTGCACCTGGCCGACGTCGGCATCTCGGTCGACACCGCAGTCGACGTCGCCAAGAGCGCTGCGTCGATGGTGCTGCTGGACAAGGACCTCGGGGTGGTCGTCGAGGGCGTCCGCCTGGGACGAGCGACCTTCACCAACACCCTCAAGTACATCTACACGACCGTCAGTGCGAACTTCGGCAACACCGCCAGCATGGCGGTCGCCTCCACCTTCCTGCCGTTCCTGCCGCTCCTGCCGCGCCAGATCCTGCTGCTCAACTTCCTCTCCGACCTCCCGAGCGTCACCATCGCCGCCGACCGGGTCGACCCCGAGAGCGTCGTACACCCGCGCAGGTGGAACCTGCGCGAGGTCAGGAACTTCATGGTCGTCTTCGGCCTGCTCAGCAGCGCCTTCGACCTGCTCACCTTCGCGATCCTGCTCCTGGTCTTCGACGCAGGCGCGACCCTGTTCCAGACCGGCTGGTTCATCGGCTCCACCCTCACCGAGCTCGCCGTCCTGTTCGTCCTGAGAACCACGCGGGTGGCGTGGCGCAGCCGGCCGGGCACTCCGCTCATGGTGACCTCCCTGGTCGTGGGCGTGACCACGATCGCCCTGCCGTTCATGCCCTTCGCCCTCGACGCCCTGGGGCTCACCCGCCCACCCCTCACCCTGCTGCTGGCCCTGGCCGGCATCACCTGCGCCTACGTCGCCTCCGCCGAGGCCACCAAGCGCGTCTTCTACCGCCGGGCCACGGACCCGCAGACCCGGCCGGCACCTGCGACGCCACCGGAGCCCAGGCAGCACCGTCTCCTGGCGCGGCTCGCAGGTGAACACGGCCGAATCCGGACGCCCTCACTGCTCAAGCGGATCTGAAGGTCGCCCGCACGCGTCGGCGCTGGCACAGGCGTCCGACGGGTGCCACCCACCCTCTGGGAACCTATACCCCTCTGGGTATCCTGCCGGCGACATCGTCGCTCAGGAGAAGAGGACCCATGAACCGCCTACGCCCCGCCGCTGCGAGCATCACGCTGGGCATCACTCTGGGCCTCGCACTGCTGCTTGCCGGCTGCGGCACGGAGGCAGCACCGGAGCCCTCGGCCAAGGCCCGTGGGGTGGAGGTCAGCGACGCCTGGGTGCGTGCCACGACGGGCAGCAAGGACGCCTCGATGACGGGCGCCTTCATGGAGGTCGCGAACAAGGGCGATGCCGCCGTACGGCTGGTGGGCGCCACGTCGTCGGCCGCACACATGACCCAGGTGCACACCATGGTGATGAAGGACGGCAAGAACCTGATGCAGCAGCTCGAGGAGGGCCTCGAGATCAAGGCCGGCTCCCACGTCCACCTGCGCCCCGGAGGCCACCACGTGATGCTGATGGGGCTCTCCGAGCCACTGGCAGCGGGCGACGAGGTCGACCTCACCCTCGAGTTCAGCGACGGCACGGAGGAAGAACTCACCCTCCCGGTGAAGGAGTTCACCGAGGAGGAGGACCACTACCACCCGTCGACGACCCCCTCGCCGTCGACGACCCCCGAGCCGTGACCGACGGGGGCCGCGACGGGGCGCCGTCGCGGCGCCACCTGCTGGGGTGGGCGGGTGCGGCCGGAGCCGCTGCGGCCGCCGGGACAGCGGGCTTCACCTTCGCGCAGAGCAAGCACGACGACATCGCCATCGACGACACGATGGCGCTGCCGCGCACGGTGAGCCCCTACGGCGCGCACCAACCGGGCATCACTCAGCCGATGCCGCGAGCCGTGCGGCTGCTGGCCCTGGACCTCCTGGACGGCACTGACGCCGACGCACTCGCGCGACTGATGCGCCTGTGGACCGGCGACATCGCCGCGCTGGCGGCCGGGCGCCCGGCCCCCGGGGACACCGCCCCCGACCTCGCCCAGTCGGCAGCCGACCTCACGGTCACCGTCGGCTGGGGACCCGGGATCTTCGACAAGACCGGCCTGGCCTCCGCCCGCCCCGCAGGGCTGAGCACGGTCCCGGCGATGCGTCACGACCGGCTGCAACCGCGCTGGGGCGGCGGCGACCTGCTGCTCGTGGTCGCCGGTGACGACGACACCAGCCTCAGCCATGCCACCCGGCGCCTCCTCCTCGACGCACGCCCGTTCGCCCGCCTCCGGTGGGAGCAGCAGGGCTCGTGGCGGGGCCGCGACCAGCGTCAGCGCCCGGTGACCGGGCGGAACCTCTTCGGCCAGGTAGACGGCACCGGCAACCCCGAGGTCGGCACCACCCTGTTCGACGACACCGTGTGGGCCACCACGCCGGACTGGTTCACCGGCGGCACGACCGTCGTCGTACGCCGCATCGCGATGAACCTCGATACCTGGGACGAGCTCACCAGGAACGAGCAGGAGCGCGCCATCGGCCGCGACCTGACCCACGGAGCACCGCTCTCGGGCACCCGGGAGACCGACGAGCTCGACCTCGAGGCCCGCGACGCCCGTGGGGACCTCGTCATTCCGCTGGGTGCCCACTCCCGTCTGTCGCACCCGTCGCAGAACGCCGGCATCCGCATCTTCCGCAAGGGCGCGAACTTCACCGACCCGGGGCCGGCCCGCTCCGCGGGGCTGATCTTCCTCAGCCACCAGGCCGACATCGGCGCCCAGTTCACCCCGTTGCAACGGCGACTCGACGAGCAGGACGACCTCAACACCTGGACCACGGCCATCGGCTCGGCCGAGTTCGCGCTACTGCCCGGCTTCACCGAGACGACCTGGCTGGGTCAGAGCCTGCTGGGCTGACTGCGCCCGGAGCGGGTGCTCACGACGAGAGGCTGCCTGGTGCTCAGGTTCCTTTCCACGTCACGCGGCGCCAGGTCGTAGCCGTCGCGTGGCCGCCCGACCAGTTGAGACCAACAAGTAGGCCGTCCTTGGGGCGTGTCGAGAAGTCTGTGGTGGGCCTCGCTCGCAGCTCTTGCCGTCGCGGCCTTGGTCATCGCCGTGGCCGTGGCACAGACCAACCGGGGCGACTACTCGCCCGGTCTCCTTGGGGTACGCCACCCTCGTCGTCGCTGCACTCCTGGTGCCACTGGGCCCAGGATGGGTCGCCTCGGGCAAGCACGGCGCTCGGGAGGCGCAGCAGGCGGGCTCCAGCTGGAGGCGTCGACTACCCCGAGGCGCGGGAGAACGCGGCCGCGCCCCGGAGGGCGAACTCCCGCGCTATCTCCTCACGGCCGTGTCGCCCGTGCAGCAGCGACCACAGCAGCAGCCGCGCCTTCACCGGTGTCAGCCACCCGGCCCCGACCGCCCCCCGCCCGCGCAGGTCACGCTCCGACCCGACGAAGCCGTACGTCTCCCGGGCGGTGGTCCCGCCACCGGTGCGGCTGGCGAAGACCACGGGCAACCGATCGACGACGTCACTGACCGCTGCGGCGACCCCCGTGGAGACGTGGCCCACCCCCATCGCGGCGAGGACCACGCCGTCGTACCCAGCGTCGGCGGTCAGCCGCAGCAGGTCACCGTCGTCCCCCAGATGAGTGGTCAACAGAGCCACCCGGAGCGCGACCCCCGGCACCTCCGCCCCCACCAGGACCGGGTGCCTGGCCGGCCGATTGCCGTAGACGGGCTCCCCCTCGACGAGACGGCCGAATGGCCCGAACACTGGCGACCGGAAGGCCTCGAGCGCCATGGTGTCGGTCTTGGCGACCCGGGCTGCGCCGTGGATCTCGTCGTTCATCACCACCAGCACGCCGAGATCGCGCGACGCGGGGGCGGCAGCCGTGATGACGGCGGCCACGAGGTTCGCGGGACCGTCACTGCCGGCGCGCTGCGGGCTGCGCATGGCGCCGGTGACCACCAGAGGCTCGTCACGGTCCCAGAACAGGTCCAAGAGGTAGGCCGTCTCCTCCAGTGAGTCGGTCCCCTGGACGAGCACCACGCCGGCAGCACCACCGTCGATGACCGTGCGGGCCCACGCCAGCGCATCGAGGCAGTTGGCGTGACCGAGGGAGGCACCCGGCATGACCGCAAGCGTCGTCGCCTCCAGCGTGGCCAGCGAGGCCAGAGCCGGGACGGCGGCCACGAGGTCGTCCGCCGCCAGGGTGGGGGTGACTCCGACGCCCGACTCCGACGTCATGGCGATGGTGCCGCCGAGGGACCCGACCGCAACACGTGGCTTCGTCATGCCCGGTGCCCGGGGCCGGGCAGGAAGGCCCCGCTGCGGTCGTCCACCGGTTTGCCGTCCTCCGCCGCGAGCCGACCGCGCAGGTAGGTTCGCACCACCTGCCCGGTCACCTCGCGGCCGTCGAACGGCGTCCAGCCCGCCTTCGAGAGGACGCTGGCGTGGGAGAGCGTTCTCGTGGCGGCAGGGTCGACCAGGACCACGTCGCCGTCGGCGCCCGGGGCCAGCCGGCCCTTGCGTGGCCACAGGCCGTAGGTCTTCGCCGGGGTCTCGCTGTAGACCCGTACGACGTCCTCGTAGGCGAGGTGTCCCCGAGCCGCGGCATCGAGCAGCAGCGCCATCGTGCTGTCCAGCCCCGGCAGACCGAAGTGGACGTTCCAAATGTCCCCCTCCCGCTTCTGCTCGAGCGTCGAGGGTGCGTGGTCGGTCGACATGTGGGTGAGTACGCCCCGTCGGAGCAGGTCCCACATCTCCCGCTCGTCTTCATCGGTGCGGGCGCGGGCCGGCGGGGTGAACTTGCGCAGTGCCCCGTGCTCGTGGACCTCGTCCTCGCGCAGCAGGAAGTACTGCGGACAGCCCTCCGCAGCCAGCATCGCTCCACGGGCACGCTCACTGGCGATGTAGGAGGCCACCTCCGGGTTGCTGACGTGCGCCACGGTCGCCCTGGCTCCTGTGCGTCGCACGAGCAGAGCAGCGACTGCGGCGGCCACCAGCTCGGCGTCCCGGTTTCGCCAGTCAAGGAGCACGGCGTTGTCGTCGCGACCCTGCTCGTGGAGCAGTCTCTCCGCGCTCTCGGTGAGGGACTCGTCCTCGCAGTGCATCAGGCTCACCGCGCCAGCCAGCGCCGTGGACTCGAGGTGCGACTTCAGCGCTGCGGCATCGTGGCCGGGCACACCGTGAGTCGTACAGGTGAAGACCTTGAAGAACGAGACGCCCGCCCGCCAGAGGTCCGCCACCTGGTCGGTCTGACCGGGCCAGGCGTGCGCGGCCAAGCCGAAGTCGACATTGGCGCGGCCCTGCAGGTGGTCGAGCTTGCCCCGAAGGTCCTCGGCGGTGCGGACCGGCCGGCCGTGCGAGTGCTCGACGATGGTGGTGACCCCCGACGCTGCCGCCGCGCTGGTGCCGGTCGGGAAGTCCTCCCGCTCGGGGCTGCCCGGGTCCATCAGGTGCACGTGGGTGTCCACCGCCCCGGGCATGACCAGCAGGCCGCCGGCATCAACGGTTTCCTGGGCACTGGGGCGGTCGGTCCCGACGTAGGTGATCACCCCGTCGGTAACGGCAACGTTCGCGCGACGGCGTCCATCCGGGGCCACGACGGTGCCCCCGGCGATCACGAGGTCTGCGGCAGGCATGTCACTCCTAGTCGGGCATGAGGGCATCAACGGTGGCCGGGACGGAACCGCAGCCTTGGTGGGCGTCCTGCGACAGGTCCACGACCTGCACGTCGCCGCCCAGTCCGGTCTGGACAGTTCGGGCTACGCGCTTTGGCAGCCTAGGCCGAGACCACGAGGCGCGACCGCTCCGATCGGAGCAAGTTGATCGGCGCGCACGCACCGATCGAAGCAGCGGGGGTAGGACCTGCCGGGCCAACTACCCGAGAAGGACAACCACCGCCGGCGCGACCGCGTCCGCCACGACAGAGTCGACAAGTCCGGAACCGTGACCCTGCGCGTCCACGGCAAACTCCGCCACATCGGCATCGGATGAACCCACAAGGGAACCCACGTCATCCTGCTCATCCAGGACCTCAACGTCCGAGTCGTCCACGCCGCCACCGGCGAGCCCCTCCGCGAGCTCACCATCGACCCACGCCGCGACTACCAACCCAGAAACAGAAAAGATCCGAACCCCCAGTGAGGGTTCGGATCTTTCCTATGTCTTGCGATATCACATGGTAGCGGGGGCAGGATTTGAACCTGCGACCTCTGGGTTATGAGCCCAGCGAGCTACCGAGCTGCTCCACCCCGCGTCGGTGAGTACAGGTTACGGGACCATGGACGACTACTCCAAATCGGGCGTCGTGGAGGCGACGAAGTCGGCCACCACCCGGCCCAGCTGCTGGCCGGCGTCCTCCTGCAGGAAGTGGCCGGCACCGGCGATCACGGGGTGGGTGAGGCCGCTGGTCCCGGGGATGAGCTTGCGCAGGATCGGGGCCATCGCGCCCGTGATCGGGTCGCTGTCGCTGAACGCGACCAGGAACGGCTTCTCCCAGCGGCTCAGCACCTCCCACGCCGCCCGGTTGGCCTCGGTGGCCGGATCGTCGGGACGGGTGGGAACCAGCGTCGGCATCACCTTCGGCGCGGCCTTGAACGACTCGTCCGGGAACGGCGCGTCGTACGCCGCACGGTCGGTGTCCGCGAGACCGCGCACGCAACCCGCGGCGACCAGACGGCCGATGTCCAGCGCGTCGGCGCCCTCCACGGCGCGACGGAAGTCCCACCAGATCTCGGGCATGTCGAAGTCGCCCGTCGGGAGGCCGGTGTTGGCCGCGACGACACGAGCGAACCGGTCCGGGTGCTCGGCCACGAGCCGGAGCCCGATCAGGCCGCCCCAGTCCTGGCCGACCAGCGTCACCTCCTGCAGGTCGAGGTGGTCGAAGACCAGCGAGCGCACCCACTCCACGTGCCGGGCGAAGCTGTGGTCGCTGTGCTGCGCGGGCTTGTCCGAGCGGCCGAACCCGACGAGGTCGACCGCGATCGACCGGATGCCGCTCTGGGTGAGGGAGTCGATGACCTCGCGGTACAGGTAGGACCACGTCGGCTCACCGTGCAGCAGCAGCACGACCGGCCCGTCGACCGGGCCGGCATCGACGTACGCGATCCGGAGCTCACCACCCTCACCGTCGGCGATCTGCACGTACCGCGGTTCGTGGTCGAAGCCCTCGATCACGGAGAAACGGCTGTCCGGAGTGCGCAACGTGTCCATCCGGGCAGTGTGGCAGGCAGCCGGGACGGGTACGAGTCCGCCGAACCCACCGCGCGCCGAGGCGCCGACCCCCACCTCGAAGGACAGGCCTTGTCTGCCACCACCCCCGAGTCCACCAGCGAGTCCACCGAGCTCGCGCCGCACGTGCTCCTCCTCTTCGGCGCGACCGGGGACCTCGCCAAGCGCAAGCTCTTCCCGGGGCTCTACCAGCTCGCGGCAGCGGGCCGGCTGCCCGAGGAGTACGCCGTCATCGGCAGCGGCCGGCACTCCCCCGGCACCGACGAGGAGTTCCGGGACCAGGTCCGTGAAGCCCTGGAGGACTCGGTCGACGACCTCGACGAGGACGTGCTGTCCGGCCTGCTCGAGCGGGTGTCGTTCCAGACCTCGAGCGCAGACGACGGGAGCGACCTCGCAGCGAAGGTCCGCGCCGCCGAGGAGGACCTCGGCGAGGACCCCCGGCGGCTCGTGTACCTCTCTGTCCCACCGTCGGTGATGGAGGACATGGTCGCGATGCTCGGTCGCGAGAAGCTCACCGAGCGGGCGCGCCTGGTCCTGGAGAAGCCGTTCGGCCTCGACCTCGAGAGCGCCCGCAGCCTCGACGCGGCCCTCAAGGAGGTGGTCGAGGAGGACCAGGTCTTCCGGATCGACCACTTCATCGGCAAGGAGGCGGTGCAGAACATCCTCGCGCTGCGCTTCGCCAACGGCCTATTCGAACCCGCCTGGGACCGACGCAGCGTGGAGTCGGTGCAGATCGACGTACCCGAGGACCTCGGCATGGAGGGCCGCGGCAGCTTCTACGAGTCGACTGGCTGCCTGCGCGACATGATCTCCACCCACCTGTGCCAGCTGCTCGGCTTCGTGGCCCTGGAGGATCCCGGCAGCTTCGAGGAGCAGACCGTCCGGGACGCCAAGTCGGCCGTCTTCCGTGACCTGCGCCCACTCGACCCCGCGCAGGTCGTCTTCGGCCAGTACGACGGCTACCGCGACGAGGACGACGTCGACGACGACTCCGAGGTGGAGACCTTCGTCGCGATCGAGGCGTACGTCGACAACGACCGCTGGCGCGACGTCCCGTTCCACCTGCGCACCGGCAAGAGGATGGCGGAGTCGAACCGGGTGATCACGCTGCGGTTCCGGCCCTCGGCCTCGGCGATGTTCGAGGACGGCCCGGACAGGGACAGGGCGAGCAACGAGCTGGTGCTCGAGCTCAGCGACGACGCCAAGGTCTACGTCGACCTGCGGGCCAAGCGCCCGGGCCCCGGCCTCGACCTGGTCGGGGCCACGATGCGCCTCGACGTGGGCGAGGCGGCACCGGAGGACCAGCCGCTGGAGGCCTACGAGCGGCTGCTGCTCGACGTGCTGGAGGGCGACCAGACCCTGTTCACCCGCTCCGACGAGGTCGAGCGCCTCTGGGAGGTCTGCCAGCCCGTCCTGGAGGCACCGCCGAAGCCGCAGCCCTACGCACCGGGCTCCTGGGGTCCGGACGCGGCGCTGGAGCTGCCCACCGGGGGCTGGCACCTGCATGACTGAAAACGTCACCGAGAGCCCCGCGCACGGCGAACCCCTGCCGATCGCGCAGCACGGGCTCATCGGCGACCTTCGCAGCTGCGCACTCGTCGGCACCGACGGCACCATCGACTGGTTCTGCGCGCCGCGCTTCGACTCCCCCAGCGTGTTCGGCAGCTTGCTGGACACCGAGCAGGGCGGCTTCTGGCGGATCGAGCCCCTCGACGACGACGTCCGCACCAGCCAGTTCTACTTCCCGGACTCCAACATCCTGGTCACCCGGTTCATGACCCAGCGCGGGGTCGCCGAGGTCCACGACTTCATGCCCGTGCTGCAGGCGAACGACCCCGACCACCGACAGCGCATCGTGCGCCGCGTGGCCGCCGTACGCGGCAAGACCAACCTGCGGATGGAGCTGGTCGCACGCCCGGACTACGGCCGGGTGCATCCGGAGACCGAGCGCTTCTACGGCGGCGTGCTGATCACGGGTGGGGGTCTGCGGCTGGGCCTGACCGCCTCCTGCGAGTTCGAGCTCACCGACGGCACCGTCACCGCGGAGCTCTCGCTCGACGAGGGGCAGGAAGGACTCTTCGTCCTGGAGGTGCTCGCGGAGGACCAGCCGCCGAACCCGGAGGAGAGCGGGGAGAGCGGCCACCTGTTCGCGCGCACCGCGGCGTTCTGGCGCAGCTGGGTCGACCAGTCGACGTACAAGGGGCGGTGGCGCGAGATGGTGAACCGCTCCGCCCTGACGCTCAAGCTGCTCACCCACGAGCCCAGTGGCGCCATCGTCGCCTCCCCCACGACCAGCCTGCCGGAGTCGATCGGCGGGACGCGCAACTGGGACTACCGCTACGTCTGGATCCGGGACGCGGCGTTCAGCCTCTACGGGCTGCTGCGCCTCGGGTTCACCGACGAGGCCGAAGCGTTCATGCGCTGGCTCTCCGAGCGCATGGGCGAGCACCAGGACGGCGACCGCGAGCTGGGCCCGCTGCGGGTGCTCTACGACATCGACGGCAACGTGCCCGAGGAGATCGAGCTCGACCACCTCGCCGGCTACCGCGACTCCCGCCCCGTCCGGATCGGCAACGGCGCCGCCGGGCAGCTTCAGCTCGACATCTACGGCGAGCTGATCGACTCGGTCTACCTGTTCAACAAGTACGGCAGCGGCATCAGCGCCGACTCCTGGGACGACCTCACCCACACCATCGAGTGGGTGATGGACAACTGGGACCGCCCGGACGCCGGCATGTGGGAGATCCGCGAGGAGCCACGGCACCACACCACCTCCCTGCTGATGTGCTGGGTCGCGATCGAGCGGATGATGCGCATCTCCCGCCAGCGCGGCCTGCCCGGCGAGCTCTCACGCTGGGCGGAGGCCCGCGACGCGATCTACCGCCGGATCATGGACGAGCACTGGAACGAGGAGATCGACGCCTTCGTGCAGCACCGCGGCTCCGACGTGCTCGACGCCGGCGTGCTGCTGATGCCGATGGTGAAGTTCCTCGCGCCCAACGATCCCCGCTTCCGATCCACGCTCGCCGCCGTCGAGGACCGGCTCGTCTTCGACAGCCTGGTCTTCCGCTACGACGTGAACCTCTCCGGCGACGGGATCGACGGCACCGAGGGGACGTTCTCGCTGTGCTCGTTCTGGTACGTCGAGGCGCTCACCCGCGTCGGTCGCCTGGAGGACGCGCGGCTCGCGCTGGAGAAGATGTTCACCTACGCCAACCACCTCGGGCTGTACGCCGAGCAGGTCGGCCTGGCCGGGGAGCAGCTCGGCAACTTCCCGCAGGCGTTCACGCATCTGAGCCTGGTCAGCGCCGCGCTCAACCTGGACCGCGCGCTGGGCTGAGGCCGGCAGGCTCTCAGTCGGGGATCCCCTTGAGCCGTCGGCCGACCGCCTGCTCCACCTCGCGGGTCGCCTGGCGCTCGGCGAGCGCGTGCCGCTTGTCCCAGGTCTTCTTGCCCCGGGCCAGTGCGATCTCCACCTTGGCCCGGCCGTCCTTGAAGTAGAGCGACAGCGGCACCACCGTGAGGCCGCTCTCGTTGACCCGCCGCTCGATCTTGTCGATCTGTGCGCGGTGCAGCAGCAGCTTGCGCTTGCGCCTCGACGCGTGGTTGGTCCACGTGGCCTGCTCGTACGCCGGGATGTGCACGTTGTGCAGCCAGACCTCGCCGTTCTCGACGTCGGCGAACCCGTCGACCAGCGAGGCACGACCTGCTCGCAGGGCCTTCACCTCGCTGCCCTGGAGCACGATCCCGGCCTCCCAGGTGTCCTCGAGGTGGTAGTCGTGGCGTGCCTTGCGGTTGCGCGCGACGACCGGCTCGGCGTCAGGCTTCTTCACGACTCGCCATTCTTCACGACTCAGCGATCCGCTTGATCGCGGCGAGGGTCTTCGGGATCCCGTCGTGGGCGTGCCATTTGCGGTCCTCGACCTGGGCGGGGGCGTCGTCGCCGTACCGCTGCGCGAAGACCTCGAGCCCGCGCGGGAGCAGGTGCCAGGTCTCGGTGAGGGTGGTGGTGCCGTCCGGGCCGGGCTCGAGGCGGTAGCCCCACCGCACCATGCCGCCGTCGCCCACCAGCCAGGCGAACTCACGACCCCGCTCGGCGACGATCACCTGGGACCGCGTCTCCCAGGTGCGCTGCGGGGTCTCGTTGTGCCCGGTGAACCACGCGCCCACCTGGCCCGCCTGGCTCTCGTCGTCCCACCAGCAGCCGGTGCACACGGGGCTCCACTCGCCCGTGCGCGTCACGTCGGAGACGAGGTCGTAGAGCTCCTCGGCAGGCACCTCGACGGTGATCGACTCCGCGTGGGTCAGGTCGCTCTCATCGCTCATGCCCCCAGCCTCACAGAGTGCGTCGAGAAGTTCTCCACAGATTTCGTCTTCCCTCTTTTATCGAACACACGTTCGTTCCAGAATGGAGCCATGACCGAGCTCCTCGCCACTGCCGACACCGGCCGCCCACTGGCGCACCCGGTCGTGTCCGGGGTGGCCGAGATCCACGAGGTGCTGGACCGGCTGCAGACCGTCGCCTGCGCTCCCCTGCCCGACCGGGAGCACGCAGCAGCGGTCGCCGAGCTCGATCGGGCCTCCCGCCGGATCGCTGCGATGAAGCTCAGGATCGTCGCCGCCGCCGACAGGGCCGGGACGCCCGCCGCCGCCGGGTACGCCGGGACCGAGGCCTGGGTCGCCAAGCACACACCGTCACCCGCACCAACGCCGCACGCGAAGTCGGTCTCGCCCGCGAGCTGGCCACCGGCGACCACGACCCCACCGCCGAGGCGCTGGACCAGGGACTGCTCTCCCCCGCCCACGCCGCGGTCATCATCGACGCGGAGCGTCGGCTGCCCGCCGGAGTGACCACCGACCAGCGACGCCAGGTCGAGCAGGCCCTGGTCGCCGACTCCCGACGCTTCGACCCCGGCCAGCTCCGCCGCCGCGCCCGCCGCGCCCTGGAGACCATCGAACCCGACCAGGCAGCCGTGGACGCCCACGAGAACGAACTGCTGCACACCGAGGAGGAAGCAGCCCGCTCCAAGTCGAGGCTGACCCTGCACGACAACGGTGACGGCACCACCACCGGTCACTTCACCGTGCCCACCCTCGCCGCCGAGTTCCTGCGCAAGGCCATCGAGTCGATGACCGCACCCCGCCGGATGCCCCACCCCCGCACCGCCGGAGCCACGGGCCAGCCCCGCCCCTTCGACTGGGACCACCGCCGCGGACTCGCGCTGACCGAGCTCCTCGAACACCTCCCCACCGACCACCTCCACCACAAGACCGCTGCCACCGTCGTGGTCACCATCGACCACCACACCCTCACCGGAGCGCTCAAGGCAGCCGGGCTCGACACCGCAGGCGCCCTCTCCGCCGGCGAGGCCCGACGGCTGGCCTGCACCTCCGGCCTGCTGCCCGCCGTCCTCGGCTCGGGCTCGGTGGCGCTCGACCTCGGCCGCGAGACCCGGCTCTTCTCTGCCAGCCAACGAATCGCCGCCGGGCTGCGGCATCAGACCTGCGCGGCCGCCGGCTGCGATCGCCCCTACGCCTGGTGCGAGCTCCATCACCGAGAACCCTGGTCGGCAGGCGGCCGGACCGACCTCGACAACGCAGTCCCCCTCTGCCACTGGCACCACCGGCGCATCCACGACCCCGGCTACCGGCACCGCGACCTGCCCGACGGCACGATCAGCTTCAGCAGCCTCACGTGAGAACACCCGCGAGCGCGGTCGCTGGCGCGAGTGCCGCTGATCACCATGTGAACCCGTCCCGTCGATCCGCCGTACCCCCTAGGCTTGGCCCGCTACCGAGGCTGCAGCATCGCGACGAAGGGGCGGACGACGTGACACGTTGGGACCCCGGCGTCTACGGCTCGGCGCTGCTCGGGCCGGCGGACCAGGGCACTCGCCGCCTGCGGATCCGGGTGCAGGTGCTGCTCACCGTGCTCCTCGTGGCCACCAACCTGGTCGGTGCGGGCATCGTGGTCGTGCTCTCGACCGTGGTGATCCCGAGTCCCCCGCCGGAGGACGACACCCTGCTGGCACTGGCGATCGGCGTGCCCGTCTACGTCGCCGTCGCGATCCTGATCGGCGCCGGGTGGGGCACCGCCGGGGCGCTGCGCGCGCTGCACTGGGTCTACCACGACGAGACTCCCAGCGACGACGAGCGGCTGGCCGCCCTGGGTGTGCCCTGGTTCCTGACCCGGATCCAGGCCGGCCTGTGGCTCGGGGCCACCGCGCTCTTCACGCTGCTCGCGGCGCTGCTGCAGCCAGACCGTGCGGTGACCACCGCCCTCACGGTGGGGATCGCGTCGCTGGTGGTGAGCGCGATCGCCTACCTGTTCAGCGAGTTCGCCCTGCGCCCGATCGCGGCCCGCGCCCTCTCCGGGGAGGATCGGCTCCGGGTGCGCGGCCTCGGGATCCGGCGTCGGATGATCCTGTTCTGGGGGCTGGGCACCGGCGCCCCGGTCGCGGGGCTGATCGTGGTGGCGATCCTGGCGCTGTCCGGCAGCGACAACATCAGTCTGACCAAGCTGGCGATCGTCGTGCTCGTGCTCAGCGCGGTCGTCCTGTGCTTCGGCCTCCTCGTCACCTGGCTCAACGCCCGCGCGGTGGTGGCGCCCGTGTTCGGGGTCCGCAACGCGATGCAGCAGGTCGAGGAGGGCAACCTCGACGCCGAGGTGCAGGTCTACGACGGCACCGAGCTGGGTCAGCTCCAGGCCGGGTTCAACCAGATGGTCGGCGGACTGCGCGACCGGGAGCACCTGCGCGACCTGTTCGGCCGCCACGTGGGCCGCGACGTCGCGGAGGCAGCGGCACTCGGCGAGGTCGAGCTCGGCGGTGAGACCCGGGTGGTCTCGGTGCTCTTCGTCGACATCATCGAGTCCACCGCCCTGGCGGCAGATCGCGACCCGGCCGAGGTCGTCGGCCTGCTCAACCGGTTCTTCGGAGTGGTCGTCGAGGAGGTGGACCGGCAGCAGGGCTTCGTGAACAAGTTCATCGGGGACGCGGCCCTGGCCATCTTCGGCGCGCCGGTCGAGCTCGAGGACCACGCGACCAGGGCACTCGCGGCCGGCCGCGCCATGGCCCGACGACTCGCCGAGGAGGTCCCCGACCTGGAGGCCGGCATCGGGATCGCCACCGGGAAGGCAGTGGCCGGCAACGTCGGCGACGAGTCCCGCTTCGAGTACACCGTGATCGGCGACGCCGTGAACGCAGCCGCCCGGCTCACCGAGCTCGCCAAGCACATCGACGGTCGCCTGGTCGTGGCCTGGGACTCCGTCGAAGCGGCCGAGGAGGACGAGGCGGCCAGGTGGACCAAGCATGACACCGTCACGCTGCGCGGCCGCAGCTCCGAGACGGTGCTCGCGGTTCCCGACCGGACCGGAGGAGAGTCATGACCGAGTCGCTGCGCGAGAAGACCGTGCTGGTCACCGGGGCCGCCCGCGGCATCGGGGCGCAGACCGCCCGGCGGCTGGCCGCCCGCGGTGCGCGGCTCGTGCTGGTCGACCTCGACGAGGAGCCGCTGACCGCACTGGCTGCAGAGCTGGGGACCGCGGAGGTGCTCACGGTCACCGGGGACGTCAGCGACCTCGCCGCGATGCAGGCCGCGGCCGAGGCCGCGCGGAGTCGTTTCGGCGGCATCGACGTGGTGGTGGCCAACGCCGGCATCGCCAGCTACGGCTCGGTGCTGGAGGTCGACCCGGCAGTGTTCCGGCGCACCCTCGACGTCAACGTGCTCGGCGTGTTCCACACCGTCCGCGCCGCCCTGCCCTCGCTGATCGAGCGCCGGGGCTACGTCCTGATCGTGTCCTCGCTGGCCGCGTTCGGTGCGATGCCGGGACTCGCGGCATACAACGCGAGCAAGGCCGGCGTCGAGCACTTCGGCAACGCGCTCCGGCTCGAGGTCCGCCACCACGGGGTGGAGGTCGGGGTCGCGCACATGTCCTGGATCGACACTCCCCTGGTCCAGGACGCCAGTCGCGACCTGAGCGCCTTCGGCTCGATGGTGGCGGCGCTGCCCTACCCGATGAACCGGACCGCGTCGGTGGAGCGCTGCGCCCGGGCCTTCGTCCGGGCCATCGCCGGACGCAAGCGCCACGTCTACGTCCCCGGCTGGGTCGCGGTGCTCGCCCAGGGGCGCAACCTGGTCAACTCCCCGCTCGGTGAGCGGCTCGCCCACCACGACGCGGAGCGCCACCTGAGGCTGATGGACCAGGAGGTACGCCGCCTCGGCCGCTCCACCAGCGCCCGCAACGTCGCGATGAGCGAGGACGGCCCGGCCCCCGGATAGCCGAACGGCCGGCCGTCCCTCTCGGGACGACCGGCCGTGTCGAGGTGCCGGGGCTGGTGCGGCTCAGTTCTCCGGAGCCGGCTCAGCCGAGGAGGGCGCCGCCGGTGTGGCGGCCGGCTTGGCCGAGATGGCACGCTCCACGAGCGCGCGCGCCTCACCCACCGCCTTGGCGTAGGCCTCGAGGTTGCCGTCCTTGAGGGCGCTGTCCGCCTCCTTGAACTTCTCGTCGGCCTGCTGCAGCAGTCGCAGCGCAGCCAGCGGGAGGTTCTGGGTGTCCCCGCCGCCGGCGTCGCCGCCGGAGTCACCGCCACCACTGTCGACCGGGGTCGAACCGCCGCCACTGGCCCGCGAGATCACGTCGTCGAGCGCGGTGGAGAGCGTCGGTCCGATGCCGACCTCCTTGCCGAAGGAGACCAGCACGAAGGTCAGGCCCGGGTAGTTACCGGCACCGCCCTCACGCACCGTGTACAGCGGCTGCACGTAGAGCAGGCCGTTGCCGACCGGCAGCGTGAGCAGGTTGCCGTACTTGGCCGTCACGTCCGCCCGCTTGAACGCCAGCAGCTGCGAGGCCACCTTGTCGTCACGCTGGAACTGGTTGGCGATCTGGCCGGGACCCGGCACCTGGGTGTTGTCGGGCAGGCGCAGGATCTGGAACTTGCCGTAGGTGTCCGGGTCGGCCGCGTCCGCGCCCACCGACATGTAGGAAGCGAGGTTCTGCTTCTTCTGCGGCACGTAGACGCTGGTCAGCGAGAACACCGGGGCGTCACCGGAGGTGGTGGCGACCGAGAGCCGGTACGGCGGCTGCTTGCGGGTGGAGGTCACCGGGTCCTGGGGGACGTCCCACTTGTCGTTGCCCTCGTAGAAGGTCTTCGGGTCCAGCACGTGGTAGGACGCGAGCATCTCCCGCTGGACCTTGAACAGGTCCTCGGGGTAGCGCATGTGCTCCAGGATCCCGTCGGGGATCTCCGACTTCTTCTTCACCACACCGGGGAACGTCTTCTCCCAGACCTTGAGGATCGGGTCGGAGGTGTCCCACTCGTAGAGGGTCACGGTGCCGTCGTACGCGTCGACGGTCGCCTTGACCGCGTTGCGCATGTAGTTGATCTGGTCGGTCGGCAGCGTGGCGTACGCCGAGCGCGGGTTGATCGCGTCGGAGGTCATCTCCTGCAGCGACTTCTTCTCCGCCAGCGGGTACTTGTCGCTGGTGGTGTAGCCGTCGAGGATCCAGACGATCTTGCCGTCGACCACCGCGGGCAGCGCGTCGGAGTCCACGGTCAGCCACGGGGCGACCTTCTGGACCCGCTCACGCGGCGAGCGGTCGTAGAGGATCTTGCTGTTCTCGTTGACGCGCGAGGACAGCACGATGTTGGCGTCCCCGAAGTGCGTCGCGTAGAGCAGCTTGCGGAACAGGTTGCCGACCCCGACGCCGTCCTTGCCGTCGTAGGTGTTGGTCTTCGACTGGCCCGGGTCACCGGAGCCCTGGGGGATGTCGAGCTCGATGTCCTTGCCGCCCGGCTTCTTGCCGACGATCGAGTACGGCGGGCTCTGCTCACCGAAGTAGATCTGCGGCCGGTAGCCCTTGTCGCCCTGGGCGTCGGAGATGGCACCACGGGGAGGCAGGTCCTCCTCGGCCCACACCGGCTCGCCGTCGCCGCGCACGGGGTTGTCCTCGGCGTCGCTCTGGTTGCCGAAGGCACCGATCAGGCCGTAGCCGTGGGTGTAGACGGTCTTCTCGTTCGCCCACTTCTTCTGCGCGTCGGGCAGACCCTCGAGGTGCATCTCGCGAGCCGCCACGACCACGTCGCGGTCCTTGCCGTTGATCGGGTAGCGGTCGACGTCGAGCACGCCCGGGACGCTGTAGTAGCCACGGACCTGCTGGAGCTGCTCGAAGGTGTCCGAGACCAGCTGCGGATCCACCAGCCGGATGCCCGGCAGCGAGGCCGCGTCGGTGCGCAGCTGGGTGCGGGAGAGCTTGGTCTGTGCGTCGTACTCGGTGACGTCGGTGTCCTCGAGGCCGAACGCGGCACGTGTCGCCTGGATGTTCTTGCCGATGTAGGAGGCTTCCTTGTCCGGCTCGTCGGGCTTGACCTGGAAGCGCTGCATCAGGCCGGGCCACACCGCGCCGAGCAGCACGGCCGAGATCGCGAACAGCGCCAGGCCGACGCCGGGCAGCAGCCACGTGCGCCGCCAGATGTTGGCGAAGAACAGCAACGCGCAGATCACCGCGATGAACATCAAGATGTTCTTCGACGGGAGCACCGCGTTGTCCCGGGTGTAGGTCATCCCGGTGACCAGGCCGCCGGCCTGCGAGGTGAGGTCGAAGCGGTCCAGCCAGTAGTCGGCTCCCTTGAGCAGCAGGAACACGCCCGCCAGGGCCGAGAGCTGGGCCAGGGCCGCGCCGGAGACCTTGTCGCTGGCCGACTGCAGCCGGATGCCGCCGTAGAGGTAGTGCACCACCGCGGCCAGCAGCAGCGCGATGAACACCGCCGACATCAAGAAGTCGACCAGGAAGTGCAGCCACGGCAGGTCGAAGATGTAGAAGCCGATGTCTTTGCCGAAGTACGGGTCGGCCTTGTCGAAATCCTCGCCGTTGTTCCACATCAGGAACGTGCGCCACTTCCCGGTGGCGGAGATGCCGGCGAAGATGCCGAAGATGAGGCTGACCGCGATCAGGAGCAGCCGCCGCATCGGGGTGATCACCTCGCGGTAGCGCTCCAGGTTGGCCTGCTCCGGCGAGTGCGGCCGGAACACGGGCCGCAGCCGGAAGGCGAGGAACAGGTTGAGCGCGACCACCAGCGCCATCAGGCCGCCGAACACCACGAAGAGCAGCACCCGGGTCCAGATCAGCTTGCTGAAGACACCGCCGTAGCCGATGCTGCCGAACCACAGCTTGTCGGTCCAGATCCCCGCGAACAGCGAGAAGCCCATGACCAGGGCACCGACGACGATGACGGTGAGCAGCAGCGGGCGCGGACGTCGCGGACGTGACCCCGGGCCCGGCGGCCGACCGCCCGGCTTGCCCCCACCCGGGGCATCTGAGGGTTGTGCTGCGAAATATTCACTCATCTTCTGGGAAGTCTCCGGGCTCTGGTTGGAGGGTGGTGTGCAACAACTGTAGAAGGGCCGGCACAAGGTCCGGTCCGGTGAGAACCATGTCGTCCTCGTCGTGTGCCCGCTGCCGGATGGCGCAGAAGCTCTCGCCGGTGCGCAGGGCGCCGGCCACGATCCGGGCTTCCTGCCGGTCCGGATGGGCAGCGGCATAGGCCGCCGCAGCCTCGGGGTCGCTGGGCACCTGCTCGGCGTCGGGGGGCACCGTGAGTGCCTCCAGGACGACGGCACAGCCCGCCACCTCCGACGGCCACAGGATACTGGCCAGCAGTTCCTCGAGGCTGCCCGACGTGGTCTCCTGCTCGACCGGGGTCAGCGCCTGGTCCTGCGCCTCCACCCCGAGCAGCTCGGCGAGGTGCGGCTCGCGCTCGAGGAGGTCGGCGGTGTCCACGAGGGCGAACAGGTGGGCTGGCTGGTCCCAGCCGGCGCGGGCGGCGTGCGCCTCCACCTCGCGTACGACGTCGGCCAGCGCGCTGGCTGCGTCCGGTGTGCTGCTCATCGGCTACAGCTCGCCATCTTCGCGTCGGAGTCCTTCACCCATGCCTGCACGTCCTTGATCGCTTCCTTCAGAGTGTTCACCCGCACGACTCGCATTGTGTCGGAGTCGTAGTTTGCCTGGAGGGCCTCGGCGCAGTTCTGAGCCGGGACCAGGAAAAGCCGGGCGCCGTCGTCCTGGGCGCCGACCAGCTTCTGCTGGATACCGCCGATCCCGCCGACCTTGCCCTCCGCGTTGATCTCGCCGCTGCCGGCGATGACCTTGCCGCCGGTCAGGGAGCCGGGGGTCAGCACGTCGTAGATGCCGAGCGCGAACATCAGCCCACCCGAAGGACCGCCGATGTTGTCGTCGAGGTTGAGGTCGACCTCGAACGGGAATTGATAGCTCGGCGCGATCGAGACCAGCAGCGCGCTCAGCTTCTTGTCCTGCGGCGAGGCAGTGGTGGTCAGCTTCTTCTCCAGCTTCTGGCCGGCGCGGCGTACCTTCACCGTGACCTCCGAGCCCACCTTCAGCGGCCGGATCGACCCGGTGACCTCGTCGAGGGTGTTCACCTGCTTGCCGTTGACCGACACCAGGAGGTCACCGTTCTCCAGCTCTCCGTCGGCGGGGCCGCCCTTGGTCACCTGGGCGATCTTGACCGCGGAGGTGAACGAGATGTTCATCGCGCCCAGGGCCGCTGCGACGGCGTTGTCCTGGGAGGAGACCATCTGCACGGCAGACTCCTCGCGCACGCTCTCGCGGGTGTCGGTCGGGGCGTGCACGGCGGAGTAGGGGTAGACAGCGCGGTCGGGGTCGATCCACGCGGTGATCAGCTGGGCGATGCTGATCTTCTCGCCGGCGCCGCTCGCGACGATCGTGGTCAGGCGCAGCGCCCCGTCGTCGCGGTAGGACTTGCGTCCCTTGACGGTGATGATCTCGTCCTTGCCGCTCTTGCCGAGCACGTTGACCGTCGGGCCCGGGGAGAAGGTCGCGTACGGCACCGGCTTGCGGGCCGCGATCACCGAGAGGCCGACCACCAGCACCACCGCGAGCACGGCGGCCCAGGTGCGGCGCCTCATCGGCGGCGATCCCGGGTGCTCATGGCGTCACCCTCTCATTCGGGGGCAACTCAGCCGCCTCCGGTTCGCGCCCGCGCGGGTGGGTCAGGCGGTGCGCGCGGAGTCGTCGGCGGTCTCGGGGGTCCGCGCCGGGAGGTTGCTCACGTTGGCGACCGGCATCTGGGAGGGGCGTACGGCGATCCCGGTGCTGCGCTCGCGCAGCGGCTGCGGCGCGCTCACCCGGCTGACCACCTCGTCGGGCAGGTCGCGCATGATCGCCGCGGCGAACCGCTCCTGGGCAGCATCCGACCGGTCGGGGCTGACGTCCCGGGCGCGGCCGAGCCAGCTCACCCACAGCATCGCGATCGCGGTCACGAGTGCGGGCGGCAGCCACCAGAGCAGGATCTCCACGCAGCCCATGATGCCGACGGCTACCTACGGTGCCGCACACCGACACACCTTGGGCCCACCTCGGGACCCAGGACGTGGGCACGGCTGCCCCCGGCTAGGGCGAGTTCACCCACTCCTCGCGCCCGTCACGGAACACCTGGTGCTTCCAGACCGGGACCGAGGCCTTGAGCCGGTCGATCAGGGCCCGGGAGGCGTCGTAGGCCTGGCCGCGGTGGGCCGCCGAGACGGCCACGACCACGGCGATGTCGCCGATCTCGAGGTGGCCGGTGCGGTGCACCGCCGCGAGGGCGACCACGTCGAACTCCTCGGCCACACCGACGGCGACCTCGCGGAGCCGCTCCCGGGCGGAGGGGTGCGCGGTGTAGTCGAGGTACTTCACGGACTCGCCCTGGTCGTGGTCGCGCACCGCGCCGACGAACAGGTTCACCCCGCCTGCCGCGGGGTCATCGACCGCGGCGAGCACCTCGGCGGGGTCCAGGGTCGTCTCGCGCAGGTCGAGCAGCCGGATCACGTCGGCAGCGGCGTCAGCAGCAGCGTCGCCCGCGGTGTCGGGAGCAGTGTCGCCAGCGGTGTCGGGGAAGTTCGTGGGCACCGACCCAGCCTAGACGCACCGCCAGGGGTGCGACATTGGTCGTAACCGGTAATTTGGGTTGCATGGACGACCGACCGGACGAGAACAACCCCTTCAAGGGGACCCCCTTCGAGCAGATCTTCAACGCTCTCGGCGGCACCGGCGGTCCCGGCGGCCAGGGCGGCGCAGCCGGCTTCAACATGCCGGACCTGTCCGGGTTGATGGGTCAGGTCCAGGCGATGATGGCGCCGTACGACGGTCCCGTGAACTGGGCCCTCGCCACCGACATCGCCCGCAAGACCGCCGCCCAGGAGCCCGACCCCAGCCCGACCAGCAGCGACCAGAGCCGGGTCGCGGACGCCCTGCGGCTCGCCGACCACTGGCTCGACGACGCGACCGTGCTGCCCTCGGGGATCACCACCACCGCGGCCTGGAGCCGCGCGGAGTGGATCGAGCAGACCACCGAGGTGTGGCGGGTCCTCGTGGAGCCCGTCGCCGAGCACGTCGTCGCCGCGATGGGCAAGGCACTTCCCGAGGAGGCGCAGGCGATGGCCGGGCCCCTGATCGGGATGCTCGGCAAGGCCGGCGGCGCCATGTTCGGCAGCCAGGTCGGCGCTGCCCTGGGCGGGCTGGCCGGCGAGGTCCTCACCGCCAGCGACGTCGGCCTGCCGCTCGGCCCGGCCGGCAAGGCGGCGCTGCTCCCCCACAACATCGCGGAGTTCGCCGAGGGCCTCGACGTCACCGCTGAGGACGTCCTGCTCTACCTGTCGCTGCGCGAGGCCGCGCACCAGCGCCTCTTCGCCCACGTGCCGTGGCTGCGACAGCACCTGATCTCCTCGGTCGAGGACTTCGGGCGCGGCGTCACCATCGACGTCTCGGGCATCGAGCAGGCGATGGGCCAGCTCGACCCCACCAACATGGAGGCGATGCAGGAGGCACTGCAGGGCGGGCTCTTCGAGCCCCAGCAGACCCCCGAGCAGAAGGCCGCCCTGGCCCGCCTGGAGACCACGCTCGCGCTGGTCGAGGGCTGGGTCGACGAGGTGGTGGGCCAGGCGACCGCCGAGCGGATGCCGGCCTCGGGGAAGATGCAGGAGGCGATCCGGAGGCGCCGTGCCGCGGGTGGTCCCGCGGAGGAGACCTTCGCCGCACTGGTCGGGCTGGAGCTGCGCCCGCGCCGGCTGCGCGACGCCTCGGCCCTGTGGGGGTCGCTGCGCTCGCGCCAGGGCAAGGAGGCCCGCGACGCGGTCTGGGCCCACCCCGACCTGCTGCCGACCGCTGCCGACCTCGACGACCCGCTGGGCTTCCGCGAGGACCTCACCGAGCCGGCCGAGCTCAGCTCCGACGACTTCGACAAGGCGCTCGGCGAGCTCCTCGACGCCGACGGGGACAAGCCCGCCCCACAGGTGGACGCGGAGACGGACGAGAAGCCCGACACCAAGCCTGACACCAAGCCTGACACCGGGCCCGACGAGGGGTGAGGCTGCACGCCGACGCCCTCGAGGTGCTCACCGGCTGGCGGGCACCGACCCCTGAGCAGGAGCGGCTCCGGTCGGCGTACGTCGAGCACCTGACCGCGCACGACGACGGGGTGTGGCGCTCCTGCTTCCCCGCGCACCTGACCGCGGGCGCGCTCGTGGTCAGCGAGGACCGCAGCCAGGTCTTGTTGAACCTGCACCGCAAGGCCGGTCGCTGGTTCCACTTCGGCGGTCACCTCGAGCCGGGCGACGCCGGCCTGGTCGAGGCCGCGCGGCGCGAGGCGGCCGAGGAGTCCGGGCTCGAGGGCCTCGTGGTCCGGGCCGAGCCGCTGCACCTGTCCCGGCACACCGTGCCGTTCTGCGACCCGCGCGGCGCCGTGGAGCACCTCGACGTGAGGTTCCTCGCGGTCGTGGCGGGCCAGAGCGTTCCCGTCACCAGCGAGGAGTCACTGGCGGTGCGCTGGTGGCCGGTGGACGACCTCCCGACGCAGGAGCCCGACATGACCGAGATGATCGGCCTGGCCCTGAAGCAGCCGGCCTGAGCGCCGGCTAGGAGACCTCCTCGGGCTCACGGCACGGCTCCAGGCCCAGCCCGGCGGCGTGCGAGACGCCCTCGAGGTAGCCCTTGGCGCGCTCGGCCCGGGGGTAGCGGTCGACCCAGCGCCAGAAGCGCTGGTCGTGGCTGGCCTCGATCAGGTGCGCGAGCTCGTGCACGAGCACGTAGTCGACCACCCAGGCCGGCATCTTCTGCAGCCGGTCGGAGAGCCGGATCTCACCGGTGGTGGTGGTGCACGAGCCCCACCGCGTCGTCATGTTGCCCACCCAGCGCACCGACGTGGGCTGGGCCCGGCCCTCGAGGTACTCGTGGCGCAGCTCCTCGGCCCGGCGCATCAGCTGGGCGTCGGAGCGGCGCCCCCGCTTCTCGGAGCGCTCCAGGCGAGCGAGCATCGTGGTGACCCACTCGGCCTCCTCGGCCCGGGTGAACCGGGCCGGGATCATCACGACCACCTTGCCGTCGCGGCGGTAGGCGGACACGGTGCGCTTGCGGCGCTGGGAGCGCCGCACCTCCACTGGGGCATCGACCTGTCCTGGCATGGGAAGAAAAATAGCGCCTCCCGCCGACAACCGAACCTCCGCAGATCAGGTCCGGTCCCTGCTGGGCTCGAGCCGGGCACGCCACCTCGTCCACGGCGGCGTGACGTCCCAGTTGGCACGCAGCGTGCGCACCGCCCGGTCCATCCGGCGGCGGAGCTGGCGTCCCCCGCGCAGCGACCGTGCGGAGACCCCCACCACCAGTGACCGGTCGTAGCGGACCTGACGGTCCGCGCCCAGGCAGAACGCGAGGTCCATGTCGTCGTGCACCTCGGGGTCGAGGTGCACGAGGTGGCGCACCTCGCGCCAGGTCCGGGTGCGCAGCGCCATGTTGGACCCCCACAGGGTGGTCTGCCCCATCGCCGCGTGCACCAGCACGTAGTACGACCCGAGGTAGGACCAGCGCGCGACCGGCTCGACCCACCGCGGCAGGTCGTGGAACCGGCCCGACCCGGTCAGCGCCGCCAGACCGGGCTCCGCGGCCATCCGGGCGGTGATCTGCTCCACCCAGTCCGCGGGCGGCCTCGAGTCGGCGTCGCAGCGCGCGATCACCTCGCCGCGCGCCGCGTCGTAGCCAGCAGCGGCGGCCACGGGGATGCCGGGGCGCGGCTCGGTCACCACCCTGGCCCCGAAGCCGGTGGCCACCAGCGCGCTCTCGTCGAGCGAGCCGTTGTCGACCACCACCACTTCGTACGGCGGGACGGTCTGGGCCTGCAGCAGGGACAGGCACTCGGCCAGCGGGCCGGCGTCGTCCTTGACCGGGATCACCACCGACACGGTGGGCCCGACGCCCCTCGCCGGGCGCACCGGGTCGCGGCGGTCCGGGCGACTGCGCAGGGCGAGCACCAGCCCCACCACGAGCGCACCGAACCCGTCTGCGACGAGATCGCCGAGCGTGTCGTCGTACCCCACCTGGATGCGGTCGTCGAGGTAGGTGTGCCCGAACCACTCCCCCAGCTCCCAGACCAGCCCGAGCATCGTGCCCAGGGCCGTGGTGGTGAGCACGATCCCGACACCGGCCCGGCGCAGGGTGCGATCCCGCTCGCGTGGGAGCACCGAGAACGCGACCAGCAGCTGGAAGGCGAGCACGGTGACCAGGGCGCAGGCCACGGCGTGCACCACCAGGTCGAGCACGGGATAGGTGAGGTAGAGGTCGAGCACGGCGCTCCACGCCGCGAACAGCAGCACCCCGGAGCTGATCAGGTCCAGGCGCGGCGAGGCGCCGAGGAACCGGGGCAGCACCAGCCCGAGCAGCACCAGGGCGAACAGCGCCGCGTTCACGCCCTGGCCGTCGATCAGGCACCAGACGAAGCTGCCCAGCCCGGCGAGCCGGGCGAGGTCGGCGACGCGGAAGTGCGGGTCGATCACCATCGCCGGTCCCTCATCGGGTCAGCTCGATCCAGATGAACAGCTGGGTGACCAGGAAGCCGGTGACGTAGTTGAGCACCAGGAACCGCCGCCACCCGGCGTTCGCGCTCTCGCAGTCCCGGTCGGGCAGCGACCGGTAGCGCCAGATGTTGACGACGTACGGCACGACCAGCAGCGCGGCGAGCCGGCCAGGTCCGCTGACCGCGACCAGGAGCAGCAGCCCGGCGGCGGCGTACGCCGTGATGGCGAACCGGACGGTGGGGGCGGCGCCGAGCGAGGTCGCGACCGAGCCGATGCCGGCGCCCTGGTCCGCCTCGATGTCCTGGACCGCACCGAAGGCCTGGGAGGCGACACCCCACAGGAAGAACGCCACGAACGCCGCCAGCGCGGTGAGGGTGAGCTCGGCCCCGGTGAGGGCGAACCCGAAGACCGCCGGGCCGGCGAAGTGCGTGCTGGAGGTCATCGAGTCCAGGAACGGGCGCTCCTTGAACCTCAGGCCGGGCGCGGAGTAGGCGACGACGGCGAACACGACCACCGCGAGCACGAGGTTCGAGCGCACGGAGCCGACCACGGCCAGGTAGGCCAGGAACGGCAGGTTGGTCAGCGCCGCCGACCAGAGCGTCAGCCGGTGCCACCGGTCGGAGAGCACCACGCCCTCGACCCCGCCCTTGCGCGGGTTGCGCAGGTCGGACTCGTAGTCGAAGACGTCGTTCACGCCGTACATCAGCAGGTTGTAGGGCACCAGGAAGTAGACGACGCCGAGCACCAGCGCGAGGTCCACGCCGCCGCCGCCGAGCAGGTAGGCCGCGCCGAACGGGTAGGCGGTGTTCACCCAGCTCAGCGGGCGCGAGGAGCCGACCAGCTGGCGCAGCGCGCCCGGGGCCGGGTCGCTCACCTGGTCGCTCATCTGGGCCTCAGCGCCCACGGCGGATCCCGGTCAGCTCCCACAGCGCCGGCAGCGCGAGCACGGCGAACACCGGCCAGGCGAAGTCCTCGACCGGGGTGAGCAGCACCCGCGGACCCAGCAGCGCGTCCTCGCCGTAGCGGAACAGGTCCGCGCTGATCATCACCGTGTCGAAGACCGCCGTGAGCGCCACCAGCAGCACCCCGACCAGGAGGCTGGCAGCCCACCAGCGGCGCGGGACGCGGGCGAGACGGGCCGCGACCACGGCGAGGACCGCGCCCGCGACGACGAAGACGGTCCCGAGCAGCGCGTAGGTCATCGCTCGGCCCCGTTCCTGCTGCTGGTGTCCGCACTTGTCCCGGCACCGGTCCCGCCCCTGCTTCCGGTGAGGAACCGGAGCACGGCCTGGTGCATCACCAGGGTGAAGTAGCACAGGAACAGCACGAAGAAGACCTCCTCCAGCGGCAGGTGCGGAGCGACCTCGATGCCGGTCATCCACCGGGCCGCTCCCCCTCGACGGTAGAAGTCCTGGCCGATCGCCACCAGGTCCCAGGCCAGGAACACGACCACACCGACACCCAGCACCATGCTCGCGCGCCGCCAGTCGGCCCACAGCACCAGCCGCCACCGGCGGTCGACCAGCGCCATGCAGCCCAGCGGCAGGATCAGCGCGGCGAGGTAGGCCAGATGGGTCATCCGGTGGTGTCCCGCGGCTCCAGCGGGGTGGAGGACCGGTCGCCGCGCAGTCGCTTCACGACGAGCTCCGCGCTGATCAGGCACATCGGGAGACCGATCCCGGGGACCGTGCTCGCACCGGCGTAGTGGAGCCCCGTGACCTTGCGGGAGACGTTGCCGGTGCGGAAGAACGCGCTCTGCCGCAACGTGTGCGCCGGCCCGAGCGCACCGCCGGACCAGGCGTTCAGGTCGTGGGCGAAGTCGCCGGGCCCGAACGTACGCCGCACGCGGATCCGCGAGTGCAGGTCGGGGATGCCCGCCCAGGCCGCCACCTGGTCGATCGCGGCGTCGGCCGCCTTCTCCACCAGCGGGTCCCCGGCGCCGTCGAGTCCGCCGCTGCCGATCGCGACGTCGGCCGGGACCGGCACCAGCACGAAGAGGTTCTCCGAGCCCTCGGGGGCGACCGTGGGGTCGGTCTCCGAGGGCTTGCACACGTAGGTCGACGCGGGGTCCGGGACCCGGGGGTGCTCACCGAAGATGTCGTCGAAGTTCGTGTGCCAGTCCTCGGTGAAGAACAGCGAGTGGTGCGGGAGCTCGGGCAGGGAGCCCTCGACGCCGAGGCAGGCCAGCACCGCGCCCGGCCCGGGATCGCGGGCGTCCCAGTAGGCCTGTGGGTAGGTCTGCTGCTCGCGGGGCAGCAGCTCGGTCTCGAGGTGGTGCAGGTCGGCGGCGCCGACCACCACGTCCGCGGCCAGGGTGTGCTCCACCCCGTCGGCGTCGCGATAGCGCACCCCGGTCACGGCCGGCCTGCCTCCTCGCCGCCTCCGGGTGCCGGCGCCGGCCCGCGTGGTGATCGCGGTGACGGTGGCCCCGGTGTGCAGCCTCGCCCCGGCATCGCGGGCCACGCCGGCGAAGACCTGCAGCAGCTGCCCGAACCCGCCGCGGGGGTAGAACACCCCGTCGGCGAGGTCGAGGCGGCTCATCAGGTGGTACATGCTCGGCGCCCGGTCGGGCGAGGTCCCCAGGAACACGGCCGGGTAGCCCAGCACCTGCCGGAGCCGCCGGTCGCGGAACCGCTGCGCGACGAAGCTCTCCAGGGTCTGGGTGAGCAGCCGGAGCAGGCGGGGGGTCCGCAGCACCACGTCCCACCGCGCCTGGCCGCTCAGGGTCTCGAAGTTGGAGTAGAGGAACCGTCGCAGCGCGACCGTGTAGGCGTCCTGCGCCGAGGCGAGGTACTGCTCCAGGGCCGCGCCCGCCCCCGGCTCGATCCGCTCGAAGGTGGCCACGTTGGTGTCCCGGTCGGCGTGGATGTCGACCGGCTCGTGGTGGCCCTCGTAGAACACCCGGTAGCCGGGGTCGAGCAGGCTGAGCCCCAGCTCCGCCTCGGCGTCACGGCCGAAGAGCGCGAAGAAGTGCTCGAAGACCTCCGGCATCAGGTACCACGACGGACCGGTGTCGAACCGGAACCCCTGGCTCTCCCAGGTCCCGATCCGCCCGCCCAGCTCCGCACGCTGCTCGAGCAGGTCGACGCTCCAGCCGTCGCGGGCGAGCAGGGCCGCCGTCGCGAGGCCGGCGATCCCGCCGCCGACGACGACCGCGGAGCCGGCCGGCGTACGACGCGACTGGCGCGCCGCCGCGCTCACGAGATCCTCCGGACCAGCAGCGCCCGCAGCAGGACCTGCGCCTTGGCCGGCCCCGGGACCCGCACCCGTCCGCCGCGGATCACCTCCGCCGGGGTCGCGCGCAGCCGGCGGGCCAGCTCGAGGAACAACGCATGGGCAGCGAGCACGGCGCGCCTGCTGCTCGCCGGCAGCCGCGGGATCACCGCGGCGGCGCTCGCCAGGTCGCGGTCGATGTCGTCGAGGAGCACGTCGCGCTGGGCGTCGGTGAACGTGTCGAGGTCGACCCCGGGGAAGTAGTGGCGGCCGAGCACGCCCTGGTCCTCGGCCAGGTCGCGCAGGAAGTTCACCTTCTGGAACGCGGCACCCAGGCTCCTGGCCCCCGGCGCGAGCCGCTCGTAGGCCGTCGCGTCCGCGGTGTCGGCGACGAAGACGCGCAGGCACATCAGGCCGACCACCTCGGCGGAGCCGTAGACGTACCGCTCCAGGCTGGCGGCGTCGTGCCGGGTGACGTGCAGGTCGGTGCGCATCGACTCGAAGAAGGGGTCGACGAGGTCGGGCGTGATCCCGACCGCCCGGGCCGTGGTGGCGAACGCGTGCACCACCAGGTTGCTGCTGCGGCCGTGCCGCATCGCGTGCAGCGTGTCCTCCCACAGCCGCCCCAGCAGCTGCTCGCGCTCGGCCACGCCGGCTCCGGCGTCCGCGTCGTCGACGATCTCGTCGGCAATGCGGACCAGGGCGTAGACGTTGCGCACGTGGGTGCGCACGGGGTTGGCCAGCAGCCTGGACGCGGCCCCGAACGAGGTCGAGTAGGCGCTGATCACCAGGGCGGCGCTGCTCGCCGCCACGCTGTCGTAGCTTCCGGACCCCGAGCCGGCCGGCCTGAGCGTGCTCACGGCGCCCCGCTCAGCAGGTCGGTGCGCATCGCCTCGATCCAGGTGACGAGGTCGACGGGGAGGTCGCCCCCGCGCGCCGTCTTCTCGGCCAGGTCGACGTGGGTGCTGACGAGCTCCTCGACGAAGCGGCGCGAGCCCGCGGTGGTGAGCAGCTCCCGGACCACCTCGGCGTCCGCCTCGGTGAGCGTGTCCAGGCCGACGTACGGCGCGATCGTCGGCCAGGCCGCGCTGGTGCGCGCGTGCGCGATCAGCGGCGTGGACTTGCCCGAGCGGAGGTCGCTCGTGGCGCTCTTGCCGGTGCGGGCGGGGTCTCCGAAGACGCCCTGGAGGTCGTCGGTCAGCTGGTAGGCCGTGCCCAGCGCGCGCCCCACCCGGCCGGCGACGTGCACCGCGTGCGCGGACGCCCCGGCGAGGATTGCGGCGGCCTGCAGCGGCAGCGCGAAGGAGTACTCGCCGGTCTTGCGCTCGGCCATCAGCAGGGCCTCCGCGACGGTCGGGCTCCCGGTGCCCGGAGTCGTGCCCAGACTCATCCGTACGTCGCTCAGCTCACCGGCGGCCGTCGCGTGCAGCACCTGGTCGAACAGGTCCAGCAGCCGGCGTACGGTGCCGGGCTCGGCGGGACACAGCGCCAGCGCGCGCAGCGCACCGGCGAGGGCGAGGTCTCCGGCAAGGATCCCGGCGGCCGTCCCGTAGGACCGGGCCCGCGCCGGGGACACGCCCTCGGCGAGCGCCTCCGCCACGTGGGCGCCCGAGACGTTGAGCCGCCCACGGCGTACGTCGTCGCCGTCGATCACGTCGTCGTGGACCACGAACGCGGTGTGCAGCAGCTCGATCGCCGCCCCGACGGCAGCGGCCGCGTCGTCGTCGGTCCCGCCCCAGGCCCGGTAGCCCACCTCGAACAGGGCCGGCCGGAACCGCTTCCCGCCCTCGGTCGCCGAGACCAGGCTGCGCCAGAGCCGGTGGTGGCCGCCGCCGATCCCGGCCGCCGTGGAGGTGCCCTCGTCGAGAAGACGCCCCAGCGTCCGGTCCGCGGCGGTGTCCGGCGATGCCTGCTGCGACCCGGACTGCGATCGGGGCCGACAGTGCGGATCCGCGCATGGATCAGGGGTCACCGGGGAACGCAAGGGGACCTCCTCCCCAGAACCGTGCTGCCGAGTTGTGCAATATGCTGAACAATACTTGCGCAACCTGAGGAGGCAAGATCACGGACGAGGAGCAGGCCGGGCCGACGCTGACCATCGGTGAGCTCGCGGCCCAGACGGGGGTGGCCGCCGGCACGCTGCGCACCTGGGAGTCGCGGTACGGCGTACCCACCCCGACGCGCTCGGCCAGCGGGCAGCGGCGCTACGTCCCCGAGGACGTGGAGCTGGTCCGCGAGACCCTCCGCCACCGCGCCCGTGGGCTGAGCATGCCCACGGCCGTGCAACGGGCCCGCAGCCGTTCACAGCGCGACGAGACCTCCGTCTTCGCCGGGCTCCGGCGCCGGCACCCCGACCTGCGGGTCCAGCTGCTCCGCAAGCCGGGAGTGCTGGCCCTGTGCCGGGCCGTGGAGGACGAGTGCGCGGCCCAGGCGGACCGGCCGCTGCTGTTCGCGGCCTTCCAGCGCACCGACCTCTACGAGGCCTCGCGCCGGCGCTGGTCGGAGCTGTCCCGCACCTCGCTGGCCACGTTCGTGTTCGCGGACTTCGACCCCGGCGTCGCGGCCCCCGACCGGCCCGCTGAGGCGCCCACCGAGGTGCCGGTGCCCTTCGACTCGCCCCTGAACCGGGAGTGGGTGCTGGTCTGCGACTCCGAGGAGCACCCCGGCTGCGTCGTGGGCTGGGAACGTCCGGGCGAGCCCGGGGAGGAGGACGCCTCCCGGCGGTTCGAGACCTTCTGGTCCGTCGACCCCCAGGTGGTGCGTGACGCCGCCCGGCTGTGCGCACGGCTCAGCGAGACCCTGCTGCCCGGGAGCACGTTCGCCCACTGGGCCGTGCTCGAGGACACCCCGGCACCGGCCTCGGAGCAGACCCGTCGCGCCGTGGCCGTGCTGGACCGGGTGCTGCAGTACCTCGCCCTGGCCGTCGACCAGGCCGGCTGAACCGGTCCAGGGTTCACGATCCGGCTCGGGCCGAGGCGTACGCCGGATCGGTCTCCTCGACCCTGTCCCCTGCCGGGCCCTTCGGCCTCGCGGGCCACCAGGCGCGGTCTCCGAGCAGCACCAGGATCGCCGGCAGCAGCACCAGGCGGATCACGGTGGCGTCGACGAGGATCGCCGCGGAGAGGCCGACGCCCATCATCTTCATCTCCAGCATCGACAGGGTGGTGAAGATGGCGAACACCGAGACCATCACCGCAGCCGCGCTGGTCACCACCCCGGCCGTGCTGGCCTGGCTGCAGGTCTAGCCGGTTCGCCCAGACCGACGAGTCAGAGCGACGAGTCAGGCCGACCGGTCGGGCCGGGCCCACTCGAGCAACCGGTCGAGCGGCCAGGTGTTCACGATCCGTTCCGGGTCCAGGCCCAGCCCCGCGGCCCGAGCGGCGCCGTAGGACAGGAAGTCCAGCTGCCCCGGGGCGTGCGCGTCGCTGTCGATGGAGAACAGGCAGCCGAGGTCGATCGCCTTGCGGAGCAGGTCCGTGGGCGGGTCGCGGCGCTCGGGCCTGGAGTTGATCTCCACGGCGGTGCCGGACTCGCGGCAGGCGGTGAAGACCCGCTCGGGATCGAACTCCGACTGCTCGCGCGTGCCCCGGTTGCCGGTGACCAGGCGGCCGGTGCAGTGGCCGAGGACGTTGACGAACGGGTTCTCCACGGCGGTCACCATCCGCCTGGTCATCGCCTCGGCATCCATCGCGAGCTTGGAGTGCACCGAGGCGACGCGCACCTCGAGCCGGTCCAGCATCTCCTCGCTCTGGTCCAGGGAGCCGTCGTCGAGGATGTCGACCTCGATGCCCTTGAGCAGCCGGAACCCGGCTCCGTCGGCGGCCGAGCCCAGGTGCTGGTTGACCGCGTCGACCACCTCGAGCTGGCGGGCGAGCCGGACGGCGGAGAGCCCGTTGGCCACCCGCAGCCGCGGGGAGTGGTCGGTGAGCACGAGGTACTCGTGGCCGAGCTCCATCGCGGTGAACGCCATCTCCTCGATCGGCGAGCCGCCGTCGGACCAGTCGCTGTGCGAGTGCAGGTCGCCGCGCAACCGGCCGCGGAGCTCCTCGCCGCCCTCCACGAGCGGGCCGCCGCTCTCCTGCTCGAGTGCGGCCAGCCGTTTCGGCGTACGCCCCTCGACGGCGTCCTCGATCACCTCCGCGGTCGAGGCCCCGATCCCGGGCAGGTCGCGCAGCGTGCCGGCGCGGACCCGCTCGGCGACCTCCTCGCCCAGCGGCAGGATGGTGTCGGCCGCGGAGCGGAACGCCTTGACCTTGTAGGCCTCCGCCCGGCTCCGCTCGAGCAGGAACGCGATCCGGCGCAGGGCGGCGACCGGCCCGGCGGTGTAGCTCTGGTCTGCGGCAGTCACGGGTTCATTGTGGCGGCCCCGGCGTCCACAGCACAGCACCCGTCCTCCACACACTGTCCACAGGGTTATCCACAGCCGGTGCGTAACCGGTGGGCTTCTCGGGACTGACCCACATTGACCGGCGCGGCCAGGCTGGCTAGCGTTACCGCCCACAAGGGGCCCTCGACGAGCGCCTCCTGCATTCGCAAGGGGAAGGCAAATGCAGGAGTTTCGTCGAGGGCCTCGCTTTTTGCGTTCCCGTCGAGGCACACTTCGTAACGAAATCCCCCAAAGCGCCGCGCAGCGTGGCGTTGATCTGAGAACCACCCGACAAACACCTCGAGGCGGGAGACACTGCAGCCGTGGACGGGGTTGAGCGATGACGACGGCGGACCGGCCGGTGGTCGGCCTGGAGAAGGCCGCGACCGGCATCACCGGGTTCGACGAGATCACCAACGGTGGGCTGCCGCGCGGGCGCCCGACCCTGGTGACCGGCGCCGCGGGGTCGGGGAAGACGATGTTCGGCCTCGAGTTCCTCGTGCGCGGCGCGCGCGACCTCGGCGAGCCCGGGGTGCTGCTCGCGTTCGAGGAGTCCCGCGAGGACATCGTCACCAACGTGGCCTCCCTCGGCTTCGACGTCGAGCAGCTCGAACGTGACGGCCTGCTCGCCATCGACACCTTCCGGCTCGACCCCACCGAGATCATCGAGACCGGTGCGTTCGACCTCGAGGGCCTGTTCATCCGGCTCGCCATGGCCGTCGAGTCCGTCGGCGCCAAGCGGGTCGTGCTGGACACGATCGAGCTGCTGTTCAGCGCCCTGCCCAACGAGGCGATCATCCGCGGCGAGCTCGGCCGACTGTTCCGCTGGCTCAAGGAGCGCGGCCTCACGGTGGTGATCACCGGCGAGCGCGGCGGTCCCGGCACCCTGACCAGGTTCGGCATCGAGGAGTACGTCTCGGACTGCGTGGTCAGCCTCGACCACCGGGTCCGCGACGAGATCACGACCCGCCGTCTGCGGGTGGTGAAGTACCGCGGCTCGCTGCACGGCACCAACGAGTACCCCTTCCTGATCACCGGGAACGGGCTGGTCGTCGTACCGATCACCTCGGTCGGCCTGACCTACGAGGCCTCCGACGAGCGGATCTCCAGTGGCATCGCCCGCCTCGACGAGATGCTCGCCGGCGGCGTCTTCCGCGGGTCGTCGGTGATGATCAGCGGCACGGCGGGCACCGGCAAGACGAGCATCGGCGCCGTGATGGCCGACGCCTCCTGCGCCCGGGGCGAGAAGACGCTGTTCTTCTCCTTCGAGGAGTCACCGGCCCAGCTGGTGCGCAACATGCGCTCGATCGGCATCGACCTGGGCCGCTGGACCGACTCGGGACTGCTCCTGGTGGAGTCCGTGCGTCCCACCGCGTTCGGGTTCGAGGAGCACCTCGCCATGCTGCACCGCCTCCTCGACGAGCACGAGCCCGACCTGGTGGTCCTCGACGCCGTCGCCAGCCTCACCCACGCCGGGGCCCGCGGCGACACCACGTCTGCGATCTCGCGCGACCTCGACCTGCTGAAGGGACGCGGGATCACCACCGTGATGACGACGCTGACCCACGGGGCCAGCCAGGAGTCCAGCGAGGTCGACGTCTCCTCGCTGGTCGACACCTGGATGCTGCTGCGCAACGACGAACGCAACGGCGAACGCAACCGACAGCTGTTCGTGATCAAGAGCCGGGGCTCGGCCCACTCCAACCAGGTGCGTGAGTTCGTGCTCACTGATTCGGGGGCCGAGCTGCTCGACGTGTACGTCGGCCCCGACGGCGTCCTCACCGGGTCCGAGCGCACCGAGCAGATCTCCTGGGAGCAGGTCTCGCAGGCGACCCGCGCGGACGAGATCGACCGCCGCCGTCAGGAGCTGGCGCAGCGCTCGGCCGCGCTCCGGGCGCAGGTGGCCGCCCTCGAGGCCCAGCTGGTGGCCGAGAACGCCGAGGTCGAGCGGTTCATCGCCTCCGAGGCGCAGGGCCGCGCCTCCGCCATGGCCGCCCGCGCCTCCCAGGGCCGGCAGCGCGCCGGCAACGAGGGCCTGACCGGGGCGGGCGAGCGATGAGCCACACCACCGGGAGCAGCGACCCGGACGCCTCCCCCGCGACACCGATGGGTGACGACGCGACCTACGACCTGCGGCTCTACGTCGCCGGCCAGTCGCCCCGCTCGGTGCGCGCGCTGGAGAACCTGCGCCGCGTCTGCGACGAGCACCTCGCCGGGCGCTACCGGGTGGAGGTGATCGACCTCCTGGTCAATCCCGCGCTCGCGCGCGGGGACGAGATCGTGGCCGTGCCCACACTGGTCCGCAAGCTGCCCGAGCCGATCCGCAAGATCATCGGCGACCTCTCCGACACCGACCGCGTCCTCGTCGGTCTCCAGGTGCGTCCGCCGGGCCAGAGTCCCCAGTGACGGTCGAGCAGGCCACCCGGTGGTCACTCACGCTCTACATCAGCGGCGCCTCGCGTCGATCGATGGAGGCCGTGGACGCCGTACGCCGCATCTGTGACGACGACCTGGCCGGGCTGGTGGACCTGGACGTGATCGACGCGCTCGAGCACCCCGAGCTCCTCGAGCGGGACCACGTCCTGGCGCTGCCGACCCTGGTCAAGCACGCGCCCTCGCCGCCGCGCCACCTGGTCGGCCACCTCACCGACGACGTCCGGATCCGCTCCGGGCTCGACCTCGCCCCGCGAGCGGCGACTCACGGCGTGCCGCCGTCCTCCCACCCGGGCGAGTCGCGATGAGCCGAGAACCGAGTCCCGACGTCAGCGAGGAGCAGGCCTTCGAGGACAACGAGGGGCACGACATGGTCGAGCTCCGCCGCCAGATCTCCTACCTGGAGGAGACGCTGACGGCGATCAGCAGCGGTGGCGTGGACGCCGTGGTCATCGGCGGTCCCCAGGAGGAGCAGGTCTACACGCTCACCAGCGCCGACCGGCCCTACCGGGTCATCGTCGAGCGCATGGGCGAGGGAGCCGCCACGGTCTCCGAGCGCGGCGTCATCCTGTTCGCCAACCCGCAGCTGGCCAGCCTGCTCGAGGTGGATCGCACCACGATGATCGGGCGCGACATCACCGACTACGTCGAGGAGGACCAGCGCGACGCACTGCTGGAGCTCCTCGAGACCACGGCGATGGACACGTGGCGCACCGAGCTCACGATCCGCCGTACCGACCTCTCCGAGGTGCCGGTGCTCGTCGCCGTCACCGCCCTCGACATGGAAGGAGTCCTCGTGCGCTGCCTCGTCTTCACCGACCTCACCATGCAGAAGCTCGTCGAACGGCAGTCGGCCGAGGACGCGGCCCGGACCGAGCGCCAGCGGGTCGCGCGGGAGGTCAACGACACGATCGTGCAGGGCCTGGTGACCGCTGAGATGGCGCTGGACCTGGGCCGGATCAGTGCGGCACGCCGCGCGATCGCGAGCACCTCGCTGCAGGCCCGGCGATGGATCGGCGAGCTCGCCGTGGACCAGCAGGTCCAGCCCGGGACGGCCGTGCGCAGCGCACCGGCGGCGGTGGAGCCCCGATGACCGAGAACGTCAATGTGCTGGTCGTCGACGACTCGGCCGACCTGCGTGAGCTGATCAGCATGGTGATCGAACGTCACCCCGAGGGCTGGCAGGTCGTCGGCACCGCCGCGGAGGGCCAGCAGGCGGTGGACATGGCCAGGCAACGCCAGCCGGACCTGGTGCTGCTCGACATCGCGATGCCGGTGATGGACGGGATGCAGGCACTGCCCCTGATCCGTCAGGCGGCGCCGGACGCGGTGGTCGTGATGCTCTCGGGCTACCCGTTCGCCACCGGCGGGCAGGGGGCCCTGAACGCGGGCGCGCACGGCTACCTGGAGAAGTCGGACCTGGTCCGCAGCCTGCTCCCCCGCCTCGAGCAGATCCTGCTCGAGGCCGGGACCGAGGATGGGCCGAAGATGCCGGGCCCGGCTGAGGCCTGACCGGCAGGCGGCTAGATGCCCCGGAACACGGGGTCGCGCTTCGCCCGTGCCGCCGCGATGCCTTCCTGCAGGTCGGCGGTGGCCAGGGTGACCGGCTGCGCCAGCGCCTCCCACTGCAGGCAGGACTCGAAGTCGCTGTGCCCGCCGTCGCGCAGCGCCAGCGTGGTGTAGCGGCTCGCGATCGGCGCGGTGGCGGCGATCCCCTCCGCGACCTCCTGGACGCGCTCCCCGAGCTCCTCGGCCTCGAAGACGCGGGAGACCAGGCCGAGCTCGCGGGCCTCATCGGCCTCCACCGTGCGTCCGGTGAGCAGCAGCTCGCGGGCGTTGGCCTCGCCCACCACGTTGGGCAGCAGGTAGGTGGCGGCCATCCCCGGGTGCATCCCGAGCTTGACGAACGGCGCCCCCAGCCGGGCCCCGCGAGCGGCGTACCGGATGTCGCAGGCCAGGGCCAGGCACAGCCCCGCGCCGATCGCGGGTCCGTTGACCGCGGCGATCGTGGGCACCTCGAGCTTCCGGATGCTCAGCCAGGCACGGTAGAAGGCCATCATCCGGGTCCGCAGGTAGTCGACCTCGGCCTCGGGCTCGCTCGCGATCCAGCCGGTGTTGCCACCTGAGCAGAACGCCGTGCCCTCGCCGGTCACCACCACCACCCGCACGGAGTCGTCGGCCGCGAGCTCGTCGATCGCAGCCACCCATGAGGCGGTCATCGCATCCGACATCGCGTTGCGCTGGCCGGGGTTGTCCAGCACCAGGCGGGCGACCCCGGGGGCCGGCCGCTCCAGCCGGAGGTGCGCGTTCGGGCTGATCTGCTCGGAGTTCGGCGACATGGCCGGAGATTACCGCCGCAGGACACGTTCGGCCGCCTGACCCTCCCCTGCGGGGATTGAGCCTGAGCGTGGTCTACGCTCGATCGAGGTTCGAAAACACCGAACCCCGGCGGGTTTCCCCGAACCCCTCCCGCCGAGACGACCAGAACTATCAATGAGGAGGCCGTCATGGCGGAAACCTGGAGCGGCGAGTTCTACTGCGTGAAGTGCAAGGAGAAGCGCGAGGCGAGCGGCGAGGTGAGGGTCAACGACAAGGGCACCCGGATGGCCAAGGCTGTCTGCCCCGTCTGCGGCACCAACCTGAACCGCATCCTCGGCAAGGCCTGAGCACCACACGACTCAGCCTGCGAGACACACGGCGGGACCCCTCCTCGGAGGGGTCCCGCCGTTGCTGTTCCCGGCGCCTGTGGATTGAGGTTTCGCCCTCGCCGCCGGCCCACCTAGCGTCCCGGCCATGCCGACCCCCCAGCCGTCCCCGTCCCTCGCGCCGGGGCTGCGCGTCGTACGCCGCGGGCTGCACCACCTCCAGGTCGGCCTGCACGACGGGCGCCGCGTGCTGCTGCCCCGCACCGAGGTCGTGCAACGCGCACTGACGCTGCTGCTCGAACGACGGTTCGACGTCGCCACGCTGGCGACGGATCCCGGCCTCGCCGAGGTGCTCGAACGCCTGCAGCGCAACGGGTGCCTGGCCTGGGGACGCGAACGAGGACGAGCCCCCGCGACCGTGGCCGTGCTCGGCGACGCCCCGGTCCCCGGGGTGCCCGGGCTCGCCGAGCTGTTCGGGACAGCCGGCCTGCGCACCACCACGTCGGCGGTGGGAGCCGACGTGGTCGTCGTGGCCAGCTGGGGTGAGCTCGACCGCGAGCGGCTCGACCCCCTGGTCCGTGACGCCAGGACGCACCTCGTCGTTCGCCTCGTCGACGGCGACGCCGTGCTGGGCCCGTTCGTGGTGCCCGGGACCACGCCGTGCCTGCGCTGCATCGACGCCCACCAGGCTGTCGCCGACCCCGACCACGTCGCCGTGACCGCGAGGTACGTGCGCGCCTCGGCCCTGCCCCGGCCCGACGGGGTGCCCGACCTCGACCCCACGCTGGTCTCGCTCGCGCGGGCCTGGGCAGCCCGTGACGTGACCGCCCACCTCGACGGGCACGAACCCTCGACCTGGTCGCGAACGATCGTCCTGGCGGCCGAACCGGCCCGGCAGCGTGAGCAGGAATGGCTGCGACATCCGGGATGTGGCTGCTGCTGGTCGGCGGATTCGCCTGTGTCGGGCACCATGGGGTGATGACCCACACCGAGGATCGGGGTCGCGAGTGAGCGAGCTCCCCCGCCGGGCAGTCGCCCGCACCGCCAAGCTCGCGGCACTGCCGCTGGGCTACGCGGGTCGCACCGCGCTCGGACTCGGCAGGCGCATCGGCGGCGCCTCGGCGGAGTCCGTGCTCACCGACGTGCAGCAGCGCACCGCCGAGCAGCTCTTCCGCACCCTCGGGGACCTCAAGGGCGGGGCGATGAAGTTCGGTCAGGCGATGTCGATCTTCGAGGCCGCCCTGCCCGACGAGCTGGCGGCGCCGTACCGCGACCAGCTGACCCGGCTGCAGGACGCCGCTCCCCCGATGCCGACGATCACGGTGCGCGAGATCCTCGGCCGTGAGCTGGGCCCGGACTGGAAGAAGCAGCTGGTCGAGCTCGACCCGGTGCCGGCAGCCGCCGCGTCGATCGGACAGGTCCACCGGGGCCGGTGGGCCGACGGCAGGGACGTGGCGCTGAAGGTGCAGTACCCCGGTTCGGCCGAGGCGCTGACCGCCGACCTGCGCCAGATCGCCCGGGTCGCGCGAGGCATCGGGCCGCTGGTGCCCGGCCTGGACGTGAAGCCGCTGATCGCCGAGCTGCAGGAGCGGGCGGTCGAGGAGCTCGACTACCAGCTCGAGGCGCAGGCCCAGCGCACGTTCGCGCTCGCCTACCGCGACGACCCTGACATCGTGGTCCCCGACGTCGTCGCCTCGGCCGGGACGGTGCTGGTCACCGAGTGGATGGAGAGCACCGACTCCCTGGCGCGCGTCATCCGGGAGGGGACGCAGGAGGAGCGCGACCACTACGGCTACCACCTGCTGCGGTTCATGTTCGGCGCCCCGAGCCGGACCGGCATGCTGCACGCCGATCCGCACCCCGGCAACTTCCGGCTGCTGCCGAATGAGGACGGCAGCCCCGGCCGGCTGGGCGTGCTCGACTTCGGCGCCGTCGCGCGACTGCCCGAGCGGCGCCTGCCCCGCTCCCTGGGGGCGCTGATCCGGATCGCCACGATGGAGGACTACGAGCAGCTGGTGACCGCGTTGCGCGACGAGGGCTTCATCCGCGAGCGCGTGCGCGTCGACGCCGAGCAGCTGCGCGCCTACCTCGGCCCGTTCATCGAGCCCGCGAGCGTGGAGGAGTTCCAGTTCTCCCGCTCCTGGATGCAGGAGCAGTTCCGCCGGCTCAACGATCCTCGTGGCGACGCGTACTCCGCCATGCTGAGGCTGAACCTGCCTCCGGCGTACATGCTGATCCATCGCACGTTCGCCGGAGGCATCGCGGTGCTCAGCCAGCTCGAGGCCAAGGTGCCGTTCCGCCAGGTGCTGCGCGACTCGTTTCCCGGTTACATCAGCTGAGCGCCGCTCAGATCGCCCGCTCAGATCGCCCGGTCAGATCGCCCGGGCCAGGGCGAGCCGTGCCCGGCTGGCAGCCAGCTCGGCCCGCCGCGAGGCCCGCGCGGACTTCCGCGCCAGCCGCCGGGCCCTGCGCTGCAGCCGGTCCACGACCGCTGCCCGCCGGGCCCGGCGACGGCGCTCGGCGTCGGCCAGGCGCGCCTCGTGCTCGGCGCGGGCCAGGTCGACGAAGAGGTCGTTCATCGTCGTGCTCCGTTCTGGTGATGTGTGCTCAGGCAGCCGTCACGACTGACCTTCGAACGTCGGTGGAGACCGGGATGGGAGCCTCGGCCTGGTTCTTGCGGGGGCGGCCCCGCGGACGCTTGCGCGGGACGACCACGCCGGCGATGACGAGCTCGCCGCCCCACACGCCCCACGGCTCGCGGCGCTCGAGGGCACTCGCCAGGCACTGCGTGCGGATCGGGCAGAGCTGGCACAGCGCCTTCGCCGCCTCCACGTCGGTGGGCGACTCGGCGAAGTAGAGCTCCGGGTCCTCGTTGCGGCAGGGCAGGTCCGCCTCGTCGATGCGTGCTGTCCGGACAGCGCTGGTGCGCATCCGGATCACCTCCTCATGAGGGTGTCGTTCTGGTGGGCTGGGGCTGGTGGTGGGATCCGCCGGCGTCCTGGGACAACACGAAGGCCGCGGATCCCGTGGTGGGTTCCGCGGCCTGGAGGCAGCTGAGGGTGAGCGTGGGCTCAGGTGATCAGCGGACTCCAGGGGCGGCAACCCATGGCCATGGCGGCGTCGTTCGCGTGGCGGAAGCGCACCTGCGGGCAGGCTCCGGCGACGGAACCACCGAGGGTGGGCGCGACGAACGCGGCCCACGTAGTGGCCGGGGTCTGGTTGTGCAGCTTCATGTCGCACCTCCTTCGTGGTCGGTCAGGGCGGACAGCCCGAATGAACAGGAGCGACGCTACGCCGACCCCGATCCGCCGCGCAATCGATTTATTGCGCGCATCTTTCCCACTGCCCTCGCGGGCGCCTTTCAGCCGAGGATCTCGAGCAGCTCCTCGGCGTACTTGTCGAGCTTGGACTTGCCGATGCCGTTGATCGACTGCAGCCCGCGACGGTCGGTGGGCTTGACCTCGGCGAGCGCCTCGAGGGTCGCGTCGGAGAACACCACGAAGGCCGGCACGCTCTCCGCCTCGGCCTGCTCCTTGCGCCAGGAGCGGAGCAGCTCGAACAGCTCCTCGTCGTAGGGGACGGGGCAGTCCTGGCAGTAGCCGCGGTTGCGTTCGCGCGAGCTGGCGAGCGGTCGCTGGCACTGCTTGCACGCGGCCGCCTTCTTCGCGCGGTGACGAGACCCCGGGGCGGATCGCGCTCCCCCGGCGCGGTCGGTCTCCTGGTCTGTTGCTGAGGCGGGCCGGAGTCCTGCCAGGAAGCGCGAGGGCCTGCGCCTGGCCTGGCCCCCGGGGTTGCGTGCCAGCGCCCAGGACACCCACAGGTGGACGCGGGCCCGGGTCACACCGACGTAGAGCAGCCGCCGCTCCTCCTCCACTGCCGCGGGGGTGTCGGCGTATGTGATCGGCATCGACCCCTCCTGCATCCCGCACAGGAAGACCGCGTCCCACTCCAGGCCCTTGGCGGCGTGCAGGGTCGCGAGGGTCACCCCCTCCGCGACCGGGGCGTGCTGCTCGTGGGCCCGGCGGTCGAGCTCGGCGACGAAGCTGGCCAGGGTGGGGACGCGCTCGGCGGCGGTCTCGCTCGCGACGTGCACCGAGGCCTGCGAGACCAGCGCCTGCAGCGACTCCCACCGGTCGCGCGCCTGGCCCCGGGCGGTCGGCGCCTCGGTCGACCAGCCCATGCCGGTGAGCACCGCGCGGACCTGGTCGACGAGCTCGTCTGACTCCTCCGCGCCGGCGCGCAGCTGCCCGCGCATCAGCGCCAGCGCCTGGCGCACCTCCTGGCGCTCGAAGAACCTGGCTGCTCCACGGACGACGTAGGCAATCCCCCGCTCGGTGAGCGCCTCCTCGAACGCCTCGGACTGGGCGTTGATCCGGAACAGCACCGCCATCTCGCTCAGCGGCACGCCCTGGTCCATCAGCTTGCTCACCTGCTTGGCGACGGCCTCGGCCTCGGCGACCTCGTCGGGCGCCTCGCGCCAGGTCACCTCCGGTCCGGCCTCGCGCTGGGACCGGAGCATCACGCTGGTGGTGGCGGAGTCCTTGAGCAGCGCGTTGGCGGCCCCGATCACCTGCGGCGTCGAGCGGTAGTTGCGCACCAGCTCCACGTTGGTCGCGCCTGGGAACTTGACCGGGAACTCGGTCAGGTAGCTGGCCCGGGCACCGGCGAAGGAGTAGATCGTCTGGGCGGGATCTCCCACGACGCAGATCTCGTCGCGGCCCCCGAGCCACAGGTCGAGCAGGGTCGACTGGATCGGGCTGACGTCCTGGAACTCGTCGACGGTGAACCAGCGGTACTGGCGGCGCACCTCGGCGGCGACCCGCTCGTCCTCGCTGAGCAGAGCGGCGCCGATCAGGAGCACGTCCTCCATGTCCATCCGGCCCTGGTCGCGCTTGAGCTCCTCGTAGCTGCCGAAGACGCGGGCCACGGTCGCGTGGTCGAGACCGGCGACCTCCCGCCCCCGTCCCGGGGCCACTCGCTCGTAGTCGTCGGGGCGCACGTTGCTCACCTTGGACCACTCGATCTCGCTGGCCAGGTCGCGCAGGGCCGCCTGGTTGACCTCGACCCGGTTGCTGCGCGCGGCTGCGGCGATGGTCGGGATCTTGGAGACGGTCAGCTCGGGCGGCTGGCCGCCGTACACCTTGGGCCAGAAGTAGCGCACCTGGCGCAGCGCCGCGGAGTGGAACGTGCGCGCCTGGACCGCTGAGGCGCCCATCGAGCGCAGGCGCGTGCGCATCTCCCCGGCCGCGCGGGTGGTGAAGGTCACCGCGAGGACCTCCATCGGGTTGTAGACCCCCGAGGCCACGCCGTAGGCGATCCGGTGCGTGATCGCCCGGGTCTTCCCGGTGCCCGCCCCCGCCAGGACCCGCACGGGGCCGCGCAGAGCGGTGGCCACCTCCCGCTGCTCGGGGTCGAGCGCGCTCAGGAGCTCATCGGCATGCATCGGAAATGTTCTCCGTCCCTTCTGCGTTGTGGCCGATGTCGAGCGTAGACGCGAGAGAGGACACTCAGTGACCCAGGAGTCCACAGCCGTGGAGAACCAGGCCAGCTTCACCATGTACACCACCCCGTGGTGCGGATACTGCCACCGCCTGCGCAGCCAGCTGGACCGCGAGGGGATCAGCTACAGCGTCGTCGACATCGAGCAGGACCCCACCGCGGTCGAGATCGTGATGTCGGCCAACAACGGCAACCAGACCGTCCCCACCCTGGTCTTCACCGACGGGACCGCCCAGACCAACCCGTCCCTGGCCCAGGTCAAGGAGAAGATCGCCAGCCTCTGAGTTCGGATCCGGATAGTCCGAGACGTTTCCGTCGTCAGTCCGCCACTTGTACGACGGAAACGTCTCGGACTATCCGTTTACCAGCGACCCGGCAGCGGGCCGCCGTACCAGCTCTCGATCAGGGAGCGGGAGATCGAGACGCCGCCTGGTAGGACGAGGTCGCCGGAGGTGGCTCCGGCGTGCAGCTCTGCACGGGTGAACCACTGGGCCTCCTCGATCTCCGAGCCGTCGACGTCGATCTCGGAGCCGGTGGCGCGGCCGGTGAAGCCGATCATCAGGCTCGCCGGCAGCGGCCAGGGCTGGCTGCCGAAGTAGGCGACGTCCCCGACGATGACGCCGGTCTCCTCGAACACCTCACGGCGTACGGCGTCCTCCATCGTCTCGCCCGGCTCGACGAACCCGGCGAGGGTGGAGAAGCGACCCTGGGGCCAGGCCGGGCTCCGACCGAGCAGGGCCCGTTCCTCGTCACTCCCGGGCTCCCCGTCGGTGACCAGCATGATCACCGCCGGGTCCGAGCGCGGGAACTGGTCCTTGCCGCACGACGTGCAGCGCAGCACGTGACCGGACTGGCGCGACTCCAGCCGGCCGCCGCACCTGGGGCAGTGCCGGGTCGACCAGTGCCACTCCGCGAGGCCGATCGCGTGCAGCACCAGCGGGGCGTCCTCGAGGTCGCTGTCGGCCAGTGACTGCACGATCGTGCGCAGCACCACCCATTCCTCCGGGTCCCCCGGCGCCTGCGCGGGCTCGACGATGACGGCGAAGTGCTGCACGCCGTCACGCTCGCCCAGCAGGATCCGGATCCCGTCGGGAGCCTCCTGGGGACTGACCCAGGTGATCCGGCCGCCGACCGGGCGCAGCCGCGAGCCGGCGATGACCAGCACCCTGGTCGCCGGCTCGGCCCACCGCTCCTCGAGCCAGGAGTCGTCGGTGCGGTGCAGCCCGTGCCGGTCGTGTGCGTGCTCGGAGAGCGCCACGTGTGGCAGCCGTCGGCCGCCGGGAGTCGCCGGCGTCACGGCGTGGTCTCGCCGGAGCTGTCCGGGAGCGCTCCGGGCGGTCTGCCCAGCCACTCGGTGAAGGCGCGGTTGTCGTAGGGCCGGCCCAGGAAGTCCTCGACGAGGTCGGCGGCGTCGCGGGACCCGCCGGGGGCGAGGACGGTGTCGCGGTAGCGGTGGGCCACCTCCGGCGCGAACAGGTCCTCGGGGTCGAACGCCGAGAACAGGTCCTTCGCGATCACCAGGCTCCACATGTAGGTGTAGTACGCCGAGGAGTACCCGTCGAGGTGGCCGAAACCCGCGTGGAAGTGGGTGTCGGGCAGCATCGCGACCAGGCTGTAGCGCTCCATCAGGTCCTGGAGCCCGGTCGTCAGGTGGGCCGGGCGGTCGTGGTGGAACCAGTACGAGATCGCGGCGTACGCCATCTGGGTGCGGGCCAGGAACGCCTTGCCGAACTCGTCGGCCGCCCGGATCCGGAGCACCAGGTCCTCGGGGATCGGCGTGCCCTCGGAGTCGGTGGCGAACCCCCGCAGCACGTCGGCGTCGCGGGCCCACTCCTCCAGCAGCTGCGAGGGGGCCTCCACGAAGTCCCACTCGGTGGCCACCCCGGAGAAGCGCACCCACTCGTGCCTGCCGGCCAGCACGTGGTGCATCAGGTGACCGAACTCGTGGAACAGGGTGACCACGTGGGCAGGCTCCATCAGCCCGCGGGAGAAGTTGCACACCAGGACGCCCTCGGGCAGCTGGCGGCCCAGCACCCCGGGGACGAGGGTGAACTGCGCCGCGTGGTTGTACTTGCGGGCGCGCGGGTGCAGGTCGAGGTGGATCCGCCCGAGCAGCTGACCGTTCTCGGCCAGGGTCACGTCGTAGGAGGTCACCTCGGGGTGCCAGGCCGGCGCGTCGACCTCGGTGTAGGTGAGCCCGAACAGCCGGCCGGTCACGTCGAGGAGCCCCTGGCGGACCTTGGCGAAGCCGAAGTAGCGGCGGACCTCCTGGGCGCTCACGCCGTAGCGGTCCCGTTTGAGCGCCTCGAGGTGGTGGCGCCAGTTGCTGAAGTCGATCACGTCCTCGCCCTCGGCCACGGCGTAGAGCAGCAGCTGCTCGATCTCCTCGCGCCCGGCCGCCTCGGAGGCAGCGGCGATCTCGTCGATGAACCTCGGGATCCGCGGCCCCTCGCCGATCATCTTCACCTCGGCGTCGTAGCTGGGCCAGTCGTCGTACCCCAGCAGCTTGGCCTTCTCCTCGCGGACCTCGAGCAGCTCGGCGAGGACCGGGTCGTTCTCGGGCCAGCCGATGTTGAGGAACGCGTGCGCCACGCGGCGACGGGTCTCCGGGTCCTCGGCATGGGTCAGCACCGGCATCGTGTCGGGGGCGTCCGTGCTGATCTCCACCAGGCCGTCGGCGCCGGGCGGGTGCTCGGCGAGGTAGTCCTGCGGCAGACCCGCGAGCGCCGAGACGGGCACCGACGTCGTACGACGGCCGTCGCGGATCCTGCGGGTGAAGGTCTGCGAAAGTTCGCTCCCCCGGCGATCGAGCTCTCGCAACCGGGCACGGATGTCCTCGTCCAGGTCGACCCCGGCGCGCCGGAAGGAACGCAGCGCGTCCTCGAGCATCCGCCGGGCCGGCTCGTCGAGCCCGGCGACGTCGACCGAGGACAGCTGGGCGAAGACGGCCTCGTCGAGGTAGAGGTCGGTGCTGAACCGCTGGGCCTCGATCTCGAAGGCCTCCGCCGCCTCCATCACTGCCGGATCGGGATGCACCGCGGCGGCCAGCGAGCTGAGCGCGAACACCCCGGCGAGCGCGATGTGGACGTCGTTCCACAGCTGCAGGATCGCGCCGTCGCCGCTGGGAGCACTCTTCAGCGCGGCCACCTCGGTGCCGGCGTCGCGGAGGCCGTCGGCCGCGCGCCGCTCGACCCAGTCGAGCCAGCCCCCGGGCTCGCTGGGCATCGTGAGGGGCTGCAGCGGGGCGGTCGCATCCATGCCTGCGAGGCTAGTCCTAGGCTGTGCCGCCATGAGCACCCACATCGGCGCGCACCCAGGTCAGATCGCACCCACCGTCCTGCTGCCCGGCGACCCCTTGCGAGCACGCTGGATCGCGGAGACCTTCCTCGAGGACGCCGTGTGCCACAGCGAGGTCCGCGGGATGTACGGCTACACCGGGACCTGGCAGGGGCAGCCCGTCTCGGTGCAGGGTTCGGGGATGGGACAGCCCTCGATGTCGATCTACGTCAACGAGCTGTTCGCCGACTACGACGTACGCCGCATCGTGCGGGTCGGCTCCTGCGGGGCACTGACCGAGCGGGTGGCCTTGCGCGACGTCGTGATCGCCTCGGGTGCGTGCACCGACTCGGCGATGAACCGGCTGCGCTTCCACGGCCTCGACTACGCACCCGTCGCCGACTTCGATCTGCTCCGCGCGGCCCACGACGCCGCGAGCGCTCGGGACGACGTCACCGCCCACGTGGGCCTGATCCTCTCCGGCGACGCGTTCTACCACCCGCGCCCGGAGCTGACCGACCCGATGGTCGCCCACGGCGTGCTGGCGGTGGAGATGGAGGCGAGCGCGCTGTACACGCTCGCGGCCTCCTACGGTCGCCAGGCCCTGGCCGTGTGCACGGTCAGCGACCACATGGTCACCGGCGAGGAGGCCACCTCCCAGGAACGGGAGCAGACCTACCGACCGATGGTGGAGATCGCCCTGGCGGCGGCGCTCGCGGCGTCCGGCCACGTGACGACCAGCACCGTGACGGCCGGCACCGTGACGGCCGGGGCGTCGTAGCTCCGTTCAGGCGTAGGCCGGGCTCGCCGAGTGCTGCAGGGCGCGGGTCGACTGCTCAGGGACGTGCCGGTCGTGCTGGGCCTCCTGGGCCTCCTGGGGCTGCGGCGCGACGAAGGGCTCGTTGGTGCGCGAGGGGAGCCGCACGCAGGTGATCGTGTCCTGGCGTACGACGCACAGGTCGCCGTTGTCCTCGAGGACCGCGACCCCGTGACCGTCGCTGTTCAGGACGCGGCCGGTGATCCAGTCGCCGCCGACGTGCATCCGGACGGCAAGCTGGTCGTCCTTGGCCCGGTCGAGCGCCTGCCCGATCGTGAGCAACATCGTTGATCCGAACATCTCAGCCCCCTCGCATCGCTGCCTGCGACGCCTCTGAGAAGATCTTGGGGCAACCTGGGTGATATGCACCTGTTAGTGGCGTATTGCCCGGAACTGGTCTACACCGGACCGGTCTGTGGGGGTTCGTCCGGCGAGAGGATTCGCTCCAGGTCTTGACGCGGGGGCAATTCGTCCGGCGCCACGGTCTCCCCCGAGCGGACGTAGTGGAAGGCCGCGCGCACCTGGTCGAGCTCGACCCCCATCAGCTCGGCCCAGGCCAGCCGGTACAGCGCGAGCTGCAGGGCCTCGGCGTTCTGCTGCCGGTTGGTCTTCCAGTCCACGACCAGCCAGCTGCCGTCCGGCTCGGCGTACACCGCGTCGATCCGGCCCCGGACCACCTGCCCGGCGAGGACCAGCGCGAACGGCGCCTCCACGGCGTACGGGACCCGGTCACCGAAGGGACCCGACTCGAAGCTGCCGATCAGCTCGCGCAGCTCGTCCTCGTCGTCGAGGCCGAGGTCGGCGCGGCCGGACAGCTCGTCGGGATCGAGCAGCGACTGCTGGCCGAACCGGGCCTCGACCCACGCGTGGAACCGGGTGCCGAACCGGGCGGCCGGGGACGGCTGTCGGGGCATCGGTCGGGCCAGCTCGCTGGCGAACTGCTCGGGATCCTCGCGCAACCGTGCCAGCGAGGTGGCCGAGAGGCTCGTCGGCATCGGCACCTGGACCACCCCGGAGCGGTCGGCCCGGGCCTCGCGCAGCAGGCGCTCGAGCTCCTCGTCCCACTGCGCGAGGGTCGAGCTCTCGACGAGGTCGAGCTCGGGCGCCGCGGAGCCGTCGTCCCCGGAGGCCATCGCCTCGCGCACCAGCGCGGCCGAGGCCAGCCGCCGGTCGTGCTCCTCGGTGCGGGTCAGGTCCGGCCACGGGGTCGAGGGCGGGTTCTCCTGCAACGGGTTGGGGGTGCCGACCTCGGGCAGCTCTGGCCACGACGCCGGCTCGGTCCCCCAGCCGGCCATCACCTCCCGCACCGTCTCCAGGTAGGGAGAGGGTGCCAGCGGCTTCTGCCGGGTGGGGCTCCACTGGTAGGCCGAGACCCACAGCTCGTGCTTGGCCCTGGTCAGGGCGACGTAGCCGAGCCGCAGCTCCTCGAGCCCCTGGTGGGCCTTGGCTGCGGCCTTGAGCTCCTCGATCGCCGCCTTGTCGTGCCCGCGGAGCTGGGGCACGTCCGCGGCGTCGCCGCGCAGCGGCGCCGGGAGCACCTTGGACACGGTCGTCCACTGGCTGCGGGCGGTGGTCACCGGGAACTTCTCGGCGCACACCCCGACGAGGAACACCGAGGACCACTCCAGCCCTTTGGCGCGGTGGACGGTGAGCAGCTTGACCGAGTCCGCCTCCGACGGCGTCGCCTGGTCGAGGCCGCTGCCCATCTCGTCCTCCGCGTCGAGCCACGCCAGCAGGGACGCGAGGCTCACCCTCCCGTCGATCGCCTGGAAGTCGGCCACCGCCTTGACGAACAGGTCGAGGTTGTCGCGACGGGCGGAGGCCGCCAGCGAGACCGAGGAGGCCAGCTCGACGTCGATGCCGGTCACGTCGACGATCCGCCGCACCAGGTCCAGCAGCGGCTCCCCGGCGTGGGCCCGCAGCTGGCGCAGCTCCTCGGAGAGCAGCGCGAACCGGGCCAGTGCCTGGGGCGAGTACGGCAGGTCCCCCGGGTCGGCCAGGGCGTCGTTGAGGGAGAGCACCTCGGTGGGGTCGGCGCCCTCGACCGCGCGCTGGAGCTCCTCGCCGACCGAGATCCCCTCCTCGCGCAGCTTCACGCCGGTCAGGGCGCGCGCCCGCTTGCCGAGCAGGGCGAGGTCGCGGGGCCCGATCGCCCACCGCGGCCCGTTGAGCAGGTTCAGCAGGTCGGCGTTGGCGGTGAGGTCCTGGAGCAGCGCGAGGGTGGAGACGACCTCGGAGACCTCCGGCAGGCGCATCAGGCCCTTCAGACCCACGATCTCCACCGGGATCCCCCGGCTGGTGAGGGCGTCGAACACGTCGGCGGCGTGGGAGTTGTCCCGGGTGAGCACGCCGATCTCGCTCCACAGCGGCTCGGGCATCGCGGCGTGGCTGGCGAGGACCTGGTCGGCCAGCCAGGCCAGCTCCTCGGGGTAGGTCTCGTGCAGCACCGCGTGCACCGCTCCCTGCGCGGCGCCGTCCTTGGCGCGCAGCGGCTCCACCTGGTCGAACTCGTCGTAGAGCGGCTTGGCCAGGGCGTTGGCGACCTCGAGGATGCGGGCGTCGGAGCGCCGGTTCACCGTCAGGGCGTACGACGGGACCGCGGCACCGTCCGCGGAGGGGAAGAACGACCCGAACCCGAGGATGTTGGAGACCGAGGCGCCGCGCCACCCGTAGATCGCCTGGTTGGGGTCCCCGACCGCCGTCACCGCGTGCCCACGACCCGAGGCGACGTCGGGCCCGGAGAACAGGGCGCTGAGCAGCTGGGCCTGGGCGACCGAGGTGTCCTGGTACTCGTCGAGCAGCACCACGCGGTACTTGGCGCGCTCCACCCGCCCGACCTCCGGCTGGCTCCCGGCCAGCTCCGCGGCGAGGGCCACCTGGTCGGAGAAGTCCATCAGCCCGAGCTGCGCCTTGAGGGCCCGGTAGCCCTCGACGAGGTCGAGCACCTCCTCGCGCTCGGCCATCTTGGCGATCGCCTTGGTGATGTCGGCCTTCGCCCGGGAGGTGGCCAGCGCCTCCTCGAAACCGGGCCGGGTGCGGGCGTGGAACGCACGGACCTGCGCGACCGTGACCAGGTGCTCGTTGAGCTCGGCGTCAAGGGCGAGGAGGTACTCGATCGCGGTCTTCGGGTGCTCGCTGAGCAGCTCGACGGCACCGGTGTGGCGCTCGATGGCCCGCGCCGCCACCTGGTAGCGCGAGGCGTCGGCCATCACCCGGGTGTCGGGCTCGTGACCGATCCGCAGGCCGTGCTCGGTGAGCAGCGCCGCGGCGTAGGCGTTGTAGGTGACCACCATCGGCTCCACCCGCTCCGGCAGCTCGCCGGGCTCGTCACCGGGCTGCGGGGCGGACGCGACTCCCTCGTCGAGCCCGGCCGCGGACAGCGCCTCCCGGACGCGGGCGGCGAGCTCGGCGGTGGCCTTGGTGGTGAAGGTGAGCCCGAGGACCTGGTCGGCCTGGACCTGCCCGGTGGCGACCAGGTAGACCACCCGGGCGGCCATCACCGAGGTCTTGCCCGAGCCGGCACCGGCGATCACCACCGCCGGCTCCAGCGGCGCGCTGATCGCCGCCCACTGCTGGTCGCTGACCTGGTAGGGCGTGCCCATCAGGCGCTGGAGGTCGGCGGGACTCTCCAGCCGGATCCCGGGGCCGGCCTCGCTGAGGAGCGGCGTGCTCATGACAGCACCGATCCCGCGACCTGGGCCGGGCAGAACGCCACGAACTGGCACCGGTCGCAGCGCGTCCGCTCGGGCCGTGCCGGGAACTGCTCGAGTCGCAGCGCCGAGGCGGCCTGCATCAGCTGGCGCTCCACCGGGCGGACCCCCTCGTCGTCGGGCTGCTGGGGACGCTGGCCCTGGACCTTCAGCTCGCCCTTGGTCTCCTTGCGCAGCTGCCAGAGCTCGGCGCCACCCGAGGCGGCACCCTCGACGAGGTCGTCGACGGCCCCGTGGTCGACGGCGTGCTGGTAGAGACCGAGCTGCGGGTTCTCCTCGATCTTGGTCGGCGGGTACTTCCCGGTCTTCAGGTCGACGACCACCACCCGCCCGTCCTCGTCGAACTCGAGCCGGTCGGCGTACCCCCGCAGGACCACCTGCTGCCCGTCTGGCAGCGTCACCTGCGCCCGGAGGTCCTTCTCGGTGGCCAGCACCGTGCGGGCACCCGGCCTGCCGTGCCAGTCCAGGAAGCGGCTCAACGCCTTGCGGACCTCCTCGTGCTCCCGCCCGCGCGACCAGGGGGTGCGGAAGCCGAGCTGGTCCCACACCTCGTCCACGTGCGTCATCAGCTCCTCCACGGCCCCTGGCCCGGTCCCGAGCTCTCCCTTGGCGACCCGGTCCGCGATCGCGTGGACGAGGTTGCCGAAGCCTTGCGCCTGGCTGGACTTCGCCGCTCCCCCGGCCTCGCGCTCGAGGAACCACTTCGCGGGGCACTCGACCAGCCCGGCGAGCGCGCTGGCGGTGAGCTCGACCGGCGCGTCGTCCGGTCGCACCGGCTGCTCGGCGTGGGTGAGGTCGCGGGTGCCCCACCAGTTGGCGGGGTCGGCGGCAGGGACGAGGTGGCGGCCGTCGGGGCGGCGCTCGGCGGCGAGCCGCGCCAGCCGCTGCACCGCGGCCGCCCTCAGGGTCGGGGTGGTCTCGGGGTCCGAGGCCGTACGGCGCAGCTCGCTGACCAGTCCGAGCAGGGACAACGGCCGTGGCGGACGACCCTGCTGGTGCCGGACCTCGACCCCGAGCTCGGTGAGGAACCGCGAGGGCTGCTCGCCCTCGTCGTCGGGCGAGGCGACAGCGGTGACCACCAGCCGTTCGCGCGCGCGGGTGCAGGCGACGTAGAACAGCCGCCGCTCCTCGGCGAGCAGCTCGCGGGTGGTGGTCTCGGGCTCGATGACCGGCACGGAGTACCGCTCGGCGCCGATCCGGTCGGCCTGGAGCAGGGTGGCGCGGCGTCGCAGGTCCGGCCAGGCCGTCTCCTGCACGTGCGCGACCACGACGAGGCGCCACTCCAGCCCCTTGGAGCGGTGCGCGGTCAGCAGGCGCACCGACTCCCCGTGGATCCCCCTGTCCGCCAGGGTGTCCGCGGGGATCTCCTGCGCCTCGATGGTGGCGAGGAACTCCCCGACCGGCTTGTGGCCGACCTTCTCCTCCGCCCTGGCTGCGGTCTCGAACAGGGCGCAGATCGCGTCGAGGTCCCGGTTGGCCAGCCGTGCCGTCGCGCCACCTCGCCCGGTCCGGACACGCAGGTGCTCGGGCCAGGCGGTGCCTGACCACAGGGTCCAGAGCACCTGCTCGACCGTGCCCGAGCCGTCGAGCACCTCTCGGGCGGTGCGCAGCAGGTCACTGAGGGCCCGCACCCGCTTCACCACCGGGTCCAGGGCACGCTCCTCGGCCGCGGAACCGCTCTGACCGGTCAGGCCGGCGCCGAGGACCGCTTCGCGCAGGAGGTACGGCGAGGGCCGGGCAGGGCGTCCCTCCTCGGCGGCGAGCCGCTTGTCGCGCTCGCGCAGGAACCGGGACAGGGCGCGCACGTCGGTCGCGTCGAGGCCGACCATCGGCGAGACCAGCAGGCCCTCGGCCGCGATCGGGTCGAGGTAGTCGGGGTCGTGCGGGTCCTCGTTGTCGAGGTTCACCACGGCTCGCAGGGCGTCCAGCAGCGGGCGTACGGCGGGCTCCTGGCCCAGCGGCGTCTCGTCGCTGGCCACCTCCACCGGGACGCCGGCGCCGGTCAGCCCACGGCGCAGCGCGGGGATCGACCCCCGCCCCGAACGCACCAGCACCGCCATCTCCGACCACGGGACGTCGTCCTCGAGGTGGGCCCGGCGCAGCAGGTCGGCCACGCGCTCGACCTCGGCCCGCTCGGTGTCGTAGGTGACCACCTCGACCCGGTCCCGCCCGCCGGTCACGGTCGACTCGGGACTGGTGAACGCGGCCCTGGCCTGCGCGTCGATGCCGCCGGTCAGCGGGATCCGCGCGGCGACCCGCTGGCTGGCCAGGAGCATCCGGGGCCCGAAGCGGCGTACGCGAGAGAGCGCGAGCACGTCGCCCGGCCTGCCGTCACGGTGGCGGAACTGTGCCGGGAAGTCGAGGATGCCGCGCACCTCGGCGCCGCGGAACGCGTAGATGGACTGGTGCGGGTCGCCGACCACCGTGAGGTCGGCGCCGTCGCCGGCCAGCGCCCGCAGCAGCCTGACCTGGCCGGGGTCGGTGTCCTGGTACTCGTCGACGAACACGTGCTTGAACTGCGCGCGCAGGTCGGCCTGGTGGTCGACCGCCTCGATCACCGCGCGGCGGATCAGGTCGGCGTAGTCCGTGGCGCTCTGGTCGTCGAGGTTCTGGAGGTACTGCTCCAGGAACCAGCCCGCGGCCACGAACTCGGGAAGGTCGTTCTCCTCCCCCAGCCGCCGCAGCGACTCAGGCTCGAGGCCCTTCTCGCGGGCGCGCCCGAGCACCGCGGCGACCTCGTGGGCGAAGCCGCGGGTCCGCGAGGCCCGCTGGAGCGACTCCGGCCACCGCACGGCCTCGGGGTTGTCATCCATCAGCTGGCGCAGCACCACGTCCTGCTCCGGGGCGCTGAGCAGCCGCAGCGGGCCGGCGTAGAGCTCGGGCGGGGAGTACTTGCGAATCAGGCCGTAGGCGAAGGAGTGGAAGGTCGAGCACATCGTCGTCGAGGTGGTCCGGCCCAGACGCGCGGCGACCCGGTCGCGCAGCTGCTCGGCCGCCTTGCGGCTGAAGGTCAGCGCCAGCACCGACTCCGGGGCGGCGCCGCGGTTCTCGATCCGGTCCACGATCGCCTCGACCAGGGTGGTGGTCTTCCCGGTGCCCGGGCCCGCGAGCACGAGCAGCGGGCCGCCCTCGTGGTCGACGACTGCCTGCTGCGTCTCGTCGAGGATCGGCGCCGGGCCGGGGCCGTGCTCGCGGCGCACCAGCGTGTACGCCGGCTGGGTGGCCGGCTGGGCGGCTGGGTGTCTCACGGGGACAGCCAAACATCCGGGACCGACAACCGCCCATTCCAGGTCTCGGCGCGAGTCCTCTCCCCGGACCGGGTCACGGCTGCCAGAAGGCCTGCACCATGTGCACCCGGCCCGACGGCCGCATCGGGGTGCCCTCGTCGAGGTAGCGCGCCCGGGCCTCGTCGTCGTGGCTGGGCGGCAGGGAACCGTCCGCGCGGACCACCCGCCACCACGGCACCGGCCCCCCGAACTGGGACAGCACCCGGCCGACCCGGCGGGGACCGCCACCACCGACGCGGTCGGCGATCGCGCCGTAGGTGGTCACCCGTCCCGGGGGGACCTGTTCCACGACGACGAGCACCTCCTCGACGTACTCCTCGAACTCCACGCGCACATGCTCGCAAACTGCCCCGGAAGCGGGGCTCACCCACAAATCCAAGTAGTTTGATAGACTAAGTTGAATCAACAGGTGATCCTGTCCACGCACGAGAGGGGCGAGCGCATGACGATCCAGTTCGACGCACACACCGAGCACGTCTCGCCTCCCGCTGCGGGCAGCCCGGTGCGGGTCCGCAAGGTCGGGGGCCGGATCGGCGCGGTCGTGGAGGGTGTCCGCCTCGGCGGCGACCTCGACGCCTCTGTCGTCGCCCAGGTCCGGGCCGCCCTGCTGGAGCACAAGGTGCTCTTCTTCCGCGGCCAGCACCACCTCGACGACGACGCCCAGATCGCGTTCGCCGAGCTGCTGGGACCGCTCACCACCGCGCACCCCACGGTGAACACCGGCAGCGCCCGCGTGCTCAGCGTCAAGGCCGACCGGGGCATGGCGGCGAACTCCTGGCACACCGACGTCACCTTCGTCGACCGCGTCCCGGCGATCTCCGTGCTGCGCGGCGTCACCCTCCCGGCGTACGGCGGGACCACAAACTGGGCCAACACCGTCTCCGCCTACGAGAACCTCCCGCGGCCGCTCCAGGCGCTCGTGGAGAACCTGTGGGCCGTGCACACCAACGCCTACGACTACGCGCGCGAGACCGAGACGGGCGAGGAGGACGCCGACTCCGACTTCAAGCGGGAGGAGTTCGAGTCGATCCACTACGAGACCGAGCACCCGGTCGTGCGGGTCCACCCCGAGACCGGCGAGCGCTCACTGGTGCTCGGCCACTTCGTGAAGAAGTTCGTCGGCCTGAACAGCTCCGAGTCCTCCGCCCTGTTCAAGGTGCTCCAGGACCGGATCACCAAGCTGGAGAACACCGTGCGCTGGACCTGGGAGCACGGCGACGTCGCGATGTGGGACAACCGCGCCACCCAGCACTACGCGGTGGCCGACTTCGACGAGCAGCCCCGCGAGATGCGCCGGATCACCGTCGCCGGCGACATCCCCGTCTCCCTCGACGGCCGCCGCAGCGTGGTCCGCTCCGGCAACGCCGACCACTTCTCCTCGATCGACCACCTGATCAGCTGAGGCCGGTGGGGCGCGCCGCGACCCCACAAATGTGGGATCGGGACGTCCATCTGCCTCAGACGAACGTCACAACCCGACATTTGTGGGGCCCGGCCGGCGGGCTGCGGGGCCCCCACGACCCCGCGGCCCCCCGGCCCCCCGGCTCCCGTCCGGCTAGAGGATGGGCCTGAACGGCTCGGTGCCCTTCACCAGCTCCAGTCCGGCGATGCCGGAGTGGGCCTTGGCGAAGGCGAGCTCCTTGGCCAGGTCGCCGATGTTGTTCGAGGCGGGCAGCGGGAGCAGGCCGAGGGTGGACAGGGTGCCCACGGCCTTGCCACCGGCGGAGAGGAAGCCCGAGCCGGAGTCCCCGGGGACGCCGGGGGTCACGGTGTAGAGCGGGTGGCTCCAGCCACCGTCGGCGGCGCTGTCACCCAGGCTGATCCCGGTGTGCGGCGCGAGCACGGTCAGGCCGGCCCGCAGGCTGGAGTTGCCGTAGGTCCACACCCGGTCGCCGAGCTTGGTGCCATCGGTGTCGATGCCGGTCGGCCCGCCCCAGAAGGGCACCGACGGGTTGACCTTGCCGACGTCGGCGGCGTCCACCTTGACCAGCGCGAAGTCGTTGTAGGCGCAGGTGTTCGCGTCCGTGGTGCCGAGCTTGTTCTCAGTGATCCAGGAGCTGTAGGCCAGCTTGCCTTGCCCGACGGGCGTGCCCTCGGAGAGCAGGTTGCCGTCGTTGGTGAAGGTCACCCTGGTGCCGAGCGGCACCGAGTCCTGGTTGCACCCGTTGGTGTCGGTGGCTTCGCCCTTGCCGGCGCAGTGGGCGGCGTACCCGAGGTAGACCCCGCCGGAGGAGTCGGTGAAGACGAAGTTGGCGGTGCACTGGCCGCCTGCGGTGTACATCATCGTGCCGGGGTGGATCACCGCGGAGCCCGCGGGCGCCCACGTGGGCGCAGCCTGCGCCGAGGTCGTGGTGACGGCCAGGCCGGTGACGGCCAGCACCGTGGCGGCGGCTGCGGCCAGCAGTGGTCGGGAAAGACGCATCGGGTGGGCCCTTCGGTCGCGGGAGCGGTCGCTGTGTCCAACGACACGTTCCCGGACCGGTTACGCCCCGGGCCGGTCCCTTTTCGGACCGATCCGGGGCGCGCGTCCCGAATGCTGGAGGCTCAGTACGTCGGCTGCGAGGGGTCGATCTGGTCGACCCAGGCCACCACGCCGCCACCGACGTGCACCGCGTCGGCGTACCCGGCGCCCTTGAGCACCGCCAGCGCCTCGGCGGACCGCACCCCGGACTTGCAGTGCAGCACGACGGGCTTGTCCTGCGGGAGCTGCTCGAAGGCGTTGCCGTTGAGGAACTCGCCCTTGGGGATCAGCACCGAGCCCGGGATCCGGTTGATCTCGAACTCGTTCTGCTCGCGCACGTCGACGAGGGTGAAGTCGCGGGTGCCCTCGGCGCGCTCCTTGAGCATCGACTCCAGCGTGGTCACCGAGATCGTGGAACCGGCGGCGGCCTCGCTGGCCTCCTCCGAGACGGCGCCGCAGAAGGCGTCGTAGTCGATCAGCTCGGTCACGGTGGCGTTCTCGCCGCACAGCGCGCAGTTGGGGTCCTTGCGGACCTTCAGGGTGCGCCACTCCAGCTCGAGTGCGTCGTAGATGACGAGCTTGCCGACGGCGGGCTCACCGATGCCGGCGAGCAGCTTGATCGCCTCGTTGACCTGGATCGAGCCGATGCTGGCGCACAGCACGCCCAGCACACCGCCCTCGGCGCAGCTCGGCACCATCCCGGGCGGCGGCGGCTCGGGGTAGAGGCAGCGGTAGCACGGCGCGTCCGCGCTGGAGCCGTCCTCCTTGGTCAGCGTCGGCCAGAACACGCTGGCCTGGCCGTCGAAGCGGTAGATCGAGCCCCAGACGTAGGGGATGTTCAGGAAGTACGCCGCGTCGTTGACCATGTAGCGGGTCGCGAAGTTGTCGGTGCCGTCGACGATGAGGTCGTAGCCCTTGAAGATCTCGAGCACGTTGTCGTTGTCGAGGCGCTCGTTGTGCACGATCACGTTCACCAGCGGGTTGGTCTCCGCGATGGACTCCTGCGCCGAGATCGCCTTGGGCTTCCCCACGTCGGACTGGCCGTGGATGATCTGGCGCTGCAGGTTGGACTCGTCGACCTCGTCGAACTCCGCGATCCCCAGCGTGCCCACGCCTGCGGCGGCGAGGTAGAGCAGCGCGGGGCTGCCGAGACCACCGGCGCCGATGACCAGGACCTTGGCGTTCTTCAGCCGCTTCTGGCCGGTCATGCCGACGTCGGGGATGATCAGGTGCCGGCTGTAGCGGCGGACCTCGTCGATGGTCAGCTCGGCGGCCGGCTCGACCAGTGCGGGAAGGGACACGACAACGACTCCTCGTCAGAACAAGTGTGGACGAACGACCCGGTGGGTCCCCTGGGGAACACCATCGTTCGCCCCCATGTTCCCAGTCCTCTCCAGCGGCCCTCCCGAGGCCCCGCCATCCGGACAGTGAGACGGAGTCCTGCTTGTAGGCTGCGGACGTGAGTACGTACGAGGAGTCACGCGAGCTCGGGTCCGTGGAACCCGGTGAGGGCACCGGCCGTGCCTCCACCGCCAGGAGCGTCCGTCTCCCCCGCCGAGCGCGACGGGCCCAGCTGCTCACCGCGGCGCTGGAGGTCTTCGTCGCCCAGGGCTACCACGCTGCGGCCATGGACGACATCGCCGAGCGGGCCGGGGTGTCCAAGCCGGTGCTCTACCAGCACTTCCCTGGCAAGCTGGAGCTCTACCTCGCGCTGCTCGACCAGTCCTGCGACACGATCATCTCCAGCTGCGCGAAGGCGCTGGAGTCCACCGAGGACAACAAGCTGCGGGTCAAGGCCGCGATGCACGCGTTCTACGACTACGTCGCCAGCGCCGAGGGAGCCTTCCGGCTGGTCTTCGAGTCCGACCTGACCAACGAGCCCGCCGTGCGCGCCCGCGTCGACCGCGTCACCGTCGAGTGCGCCAAGCTGATCGCCCACGTGATCTCCGACGACACCGGGCTGCCGCCCGAGCAGTCCCAGCTGCTGGCCGTCTCGCTGGTGGGGATGGGCCAGGTGAGCGCCCGCTTCTGGCTGACCGAGCGTGGCTCCATCAGCCAGCAGGACGCCGCCTCGCTGGTGGCCGGCCTCGCCTGGCGGGGCATCGGCGGCTACCCGCGCACCGACGAGCACCGCTGAGCGACCGGTCCATCGACCGACCCGGCGTGCGGCGTACGGCGGTGCCTGACAGAGTTTGTCCCGAGCAAGATCCCCGCCAACTAGGAGGTCCTCCCATGGAGGTCAAGATCGGCGTCCAGAACGTCTCCCGCGAGCTGACCATCGACACCACCCTCGACGCCGACGGGGTCGAGAAGGCCGTGTCCGAGGCCCTGGGTGATGGCGGCGTGCTCTCGCTGACCGACGCCAAGGGACGGCGCGTCGTCGTACCCGGTGCCAAGCTCGCCTACGTGGACATCTCCACCAGCGTCACCGGGCAGGTCGGCTTCCGCTCCTGAACCCCGCGAGACGTCGCATCTGAAAGGCCTGGGCCTTTCAGATGCGACGTCTCGGCGGTTTCTGAGCTTTCAGGTGCGACGTCTCGGCGGTTAGGCCAGGACGTCCTCCCTGGCGTCCTTGACCGGCTCGTCCTCCTCCTTGTGGATGGTGGTGCGGAGCTCGGTGACGGGCATCAGGGCCACGGCGATCACGGTCACGATCGCGATCAGCCCGGCGATCAGGAAGATCCGGCCGGTCGCGTCGGCGTACGCCGTGCGCACGATCGTTGCGACCGCGGGCGGCATCTGGTCGAGGTCCAGGGAGCCCGCGCCGCCACTGGTGACGGGGATGCCCGCCTTGGCGAGGCCCGCGGCGATCTTGTCGGCCACGTGCGCCGCCAGCACCGCACCCAGGGCCGCGACACCGATGGTGCCGCCCAGGGAGCGGAAGAAGGTGACCACACCGCTTGCCGCGCCGACGTCGGTCACGTCCACGGTGTTCTGCACGACCAGCACGAGGTTCTGCATCAGTACGCCGGTGCCGAGGCCCATCACGACCATGTAGACGCTCAGGTGCCACAGGGGGGTGTGGTGGTCGATCGTGCCCATCAGGCACAGGCCGATCACCAGGAGCACGCCGCCGCCGATCATCAGCCGCTTCCAGCGTCCCGTGCGGGTGATCAGCAGGCCCGACACGGTGGCGCCGACCATGTTGCCAAGGATCAGCGGGAGCATCAGCAGCCCCGCCTCGGTGGGCGTGTGGTTGCGGGCGACCTGGAAGTACTGCGCCAGGAACACCGAGGCGCCGAACTGCGAGATGCCCACGGCCAGGCTGCCGATGATCGAGAGCGTGGTGACCCGGTCGGCGACGATCCGCGGCGGGACCAGGGGGTCGCTGTGCCGGCGCTCGATCACGACCGCGATGCCCAGGGCCACGAGGGCGGCACCGAGGAACGCCGCGGTCTCCACGGACCACCAGGCGTAGCTGTCCCCGGCGAAGGAGACCCAGAGCAGGGGCAGGGCGGCGGCGACCGTGATGAACAGGGCGCCCCAGTAGTCCAGGCGCACCGGGCGGCGGACGGTCTCCACGTGCAGGAACTTCTGCAGCATCACCATGCCGGCCAGGGCGAACGGCACCGCGACCCAGAAGCACCAGCGCCAGCCGATCGAGTCCACGATCAGGCCACCGAGCAGCGGTCCGGAGACCGTGGCCACTGCCATCGTTGCCGCCATGTAGCCGCTGTAGCGACCCCGCTGGCGCGGCGGGATGATCGAGCCGAGGATCGACTGGGTCAGCGCGATCAGGCCACCCATGCCGAGGCCCTGGACCGCGCGGGCCCCCAGCAGCTGGGGCACGTTCTGCACCGCGCCCGCGGCCAGGGAGCCGATCAGGAAGATGCCGATCGCGACGAGCACGAGCGTCTTCTTGTTGTAGAGGTCGGAGAGCTTGCTCCAGATCGGGCTGGTGACGGTCATCGCCAGCAGCGACGCCGTGACCACCCAGGTGTACTGCGACTGGGTGCCCTCGAGGTCGCCGATGATCGTGGGCAGCGCCGTGGAGACGATGGTGGTGCTCACCATGGCCACGAAGAGAGCCGACATCAGGCCGATGAGGACCTCGATGATCTCCCGGTGGGTCATCTCGGGCTGGGACTCGACCGGACGGGCCGACGTCGTTGAGTCAGACATGTAGTTCCTGTGCTTCCTGGGCGTTCTGGCTGGTGGTGTTCTCGTTGTCGGTGGGGTCGTTGAGCAGCGCGGCGAGGTCCTCCACGACCGCGACCGCCTGGGAGATCGAGTCGAGGTCCCAGTCCGTCACACGGTCGGCCAGCACCTCGCACATCGCGGAGCGGTTCTGCGCGAGCCGCTGCCGGCCCGCGGCGGTGATGGTGATCTTCTCGGCGCGCCGGTCCGAGGGGTCGGCGCACCGGGTGACCAGCGCGAGCCGCTCGAGCGCGGCGAGCTGGCGGCTGACCACGGAGGGGTCCACACCGAGCCTCGAGGCGATCTTCCCGGGCCGGGCGCTGCCCTGCCGCTCGAGCACGCCGAGCGTGACGATGTCCCCGCGGCTCAGGTCGCCGAGGCCCCGGTTCCACGCCCCCGAGCGGGAGCGCAGCGATCGGGTGAACCGCAGCAGGCCGTCGAACAGGGCCTGCACGGCCTCGGCGCGGGTGGACTCACTGGTGGCTCCGGACATGGCGTCCATTCTAGATTAGTTGGTTGATACATGCAACTAGTCTCGGCGAACGCGTGTACGGCGCACGCACGGCTCGACATCGGCCCGAGATCGGCCGGGCGGATCAGCGGGCGGTCAGCGGCGGTTCAGGAGGCGAGGCCGAGCTCGGCCATCCGGTGGGTGTGGTTCTCGGTGAGCCGGGCGAACATCCGGGCCAGCGCGGTGAAGTCCATCCCCGGCCGGTCCACCCCGCCGGCGAGCAGGGCCGCCAGGGAGTCGCGCTCCGCGGCCACCCGCTGGGCCTGGGAGAGCGCCTCCCCCATCAGGCGGCGCCCCCACAGCGCGAGCCGGCCGCTGACCCGGTGGTCGAGCTCGATCGCCCGGCGTACCCGGGCCACCACGAAGTCCGCGTGGCCGGCGTCGGCGAGCGAGTCCACGATCAGCTCGCGGGTGCCGGAGTCGAGGAACGCCGCGATCTCCACGTAGAAGTCGGCCGCCAGCCCGTCCCCCACGTAGGCCTTGACCAGGCCCTCGAGCCAGTCGCTGGGCGCGGTGGCGGCGTGGAAGACGTCGAACGGCTTCACGAACGGCGCCATCGCCTCCAGCGGGTCGGCGCCGAGCCAGGCGATCCGCTCCAGGAGCGGCTCCACGTGGCCGAACTGGACGGTGGCCATCTTGGCGAGCGCCAGCTTGTCGGGGAGCTCCACCGCCAGCTTGGCGTCGTCGGCGAGCCGCTCGAAGGCGGAGATCTCCCCGTAGGTGATCGCTCCGAGCAGGTCGACCGCGGCAGCGCGGTAGGCCGGATCCTCGAAGGCGACCGAATCCTGGTGTCCGGAATCACCCTCAGGACCCTGCTCGATGGCAGGGGGTGGCGAGGCGTCCTGAGGTGAGGTTTCGGTCATGTCGGCAGCCTACCGATAGACTGCCGGTGGACCGCGGGCTTGATGCCCCCTTGCAGCGACACTGTGGGCGGCTCGCCAGCGGCGCAGGAATCCCATACTTGAACCCATCGACTCGCCTGTGCGGGTCAACACAGAACAGGCAGAACCCTGACTACCTTCAGAGAGCTCGGAGTACTTCCCGACATCGCAGATGCGCTCGAACGAGCCGGCATCGTCACCCCCTTCCCGATCCAGGAGATGACCCTCTCGGTCGCCCTGATGGGCACCGACCTGATCGGCCAGGCCCGAACCGGCACCGGCAAGACCCTCGCGTTCGGCATCCCGGTGCTGCAGCGCGCAGTGGCCCAGCACGACCCCGACTTCAACGACCTCGCCGCTCCCGGCAAGCCGCAGGCTCTGGTCGTCGCCCCCACCCGTGAGCTCGCGCTCCAGGTGAGCAAGGACCTCACCATGGCCGGCAAGGACCGCGGCATCCGCGTCCTGACCGTCTACGGCGGCGTCCCCTACGAGGGCCAGCTCGACGCCCTCGAGGCCGGCGTCGAGGTGGTCGTCGGTACGCCGGGCCGCCTGATCGACCTGATGAACCGCCGGGCGCTCGACATCTCCCACGTGAAGTCGCTCGTCCTCGACGAGGCCGACGAGATGCTCGACCTCGGGTTCCTGCCCGACGTGGAGCGACTGCTCAAGCAGACCCCCGAGACCCGGCAGACGATGCTGTTCTCGGCGACGATGCCGGCCGCGATCGTGGCCCTGGCCCGCACCCACATGCGCCACCCGATGAACATCCGTGCGGAGTCCGCCGAGGACAACCAGATGGTCCCGGCGACCGCGCAGTTCATCTACCAGGCCCATGACCTCGACAAGCCCGAGATGATCGGCCGCCTGCTCCAGGCCGAGGGCGCCGACCTGATGATCGTGTTCACCCGCACCAAGCGCCAGGCGCAGCGGATCGCCGACGACCTCGAGGAGCGCGGGTTCAGCTCCGCTCCCCTGCACGGCGACATGGCGCAGGCCGCCCGCGAGAAGGCGCTGACCAAGTTCCGCGAGGGCAAGCTCCAGGTGCTCGTGGCCACCGACGTCGCGGCCCGCGGCATCGACGTGTCCGGCGTGACCCACGTGGTCAACTACACCTGCCCCGAGGACGAGAAGACCTACGTCCACCGCATCGGCCGCACCGGCCGCGCGGGCGCCACCGGCATCGCGATCACTTTCGTGGACTGGGCCGACCTGCACCGCTGGAAGATGATCAACAAGGCCCTCGACCTCCCCTTCGAGGACCCGCAGGAGACCTACTCCAGCTCCGAGCACTTCCTGCACGACCAGGGCATCGCCCCCGGCATCAAGGGCCGGGTCATCCCCGAGGGCCAGGTCGTCATCGAGCGCAAGCCCCGCACCGACGGGCGCGGCGGCGGTCGCGACGGCAAGCGTGACGGCCGCGGCGGTCGTGACGGGGGTCGTGACGGGGGCCGTGGCCAGGGTGGCCAGGGTGGCCAGAGCGGCCGCGGACGCAGCAGCAACAGCAGCCAGGGCGGTTCCACCGAGTCCGCCGGCGAGGGCAGGCAGGCCGCGTCGGCGGCCGAGGGCTCTGCCGAGCGTCCCGCCAAGAAGCGCAACCGCAGCCGCAGCCGGACCCGTGGCGGCAAGCCCGCCGCGACCTCCGAGGAGACCAGCTGAGCCTCGGCCAGGACCGGGTCGCACCGACCCGGTCCCAGGCCGGCTGGGCTGGCCCGGTCACGCGGTCCGAGACCCTCAGTCCGTGACGACGACCTTGGTGCCCACAGGCGCGAAGTCCCACAGCCGCTGCGCGTCCGGCCTCGCCTGACGGATGCAGCCGTGGCTCTGCGGCGTCCCGAGCTGCTCGGCCTGCTGCAGCGGACGACCGTCCTTGGTCGGGATGGTGTGGAAGCCGATCGCGGCGTTCTCGCCGCGGGTGAACCGCACGAAGTACTCCATCACCCCGGAGTCGTCGATCCCGGTGGCCCAGCGCGAGCGTGAGTACACCGCGAACGTCCCCGGCTCCAGGTTGTCCAGCACGCTGCCGGAGACCAGGTAGGTGCTGAGCACCTTCTCGGACCCTTCGCGAGCGGCGTCGACCAGCCACACCCGCTGGTCGCTGATGTCGAAGACGACCCGCTTGCCGCTGCCGCTGCCCGCGGGCAGGGCCGGGTCGGCGGCGGCTGCGTCGGGATCGGCCGGCGGGACGAGGCGGTCCAGTGAACGGTTCGGGTGCGCGTCGGCGAGCCGGGCCACCGACCCTCCGGACGAGTCCTGACCGTCGCTCTGGCCCCTGGGCTCGACCGCCGAGGAGATCTGCTCGGGAAGCGCGCCGGTCCCCCCGAGCACGCTCACCAGCGTGATCAGGACCGACAGCGCCACAGCGGCGAGCCGTCCGTAGCGGACCCGGGTCCCGGCGTGCGCACCCGAGCGGCGCGGCGGGCGCTGCGCTCGGCTGCGGGTCAAGGTCAGACCCTGCCCAGCAGCCCGGTCGCGACGTCGCGGTAGGCCTGCGCACCCTTGTTGCTGCGCGAGGTCTTGAGGATGGACCGTCCCGCGGCCGGCGCCTCGGCGAACCGGATCGACTTGGGGATCGGCGGCTCGAGGACCTCGAGGCCGTAGGTCTCGGAGATCGTCTCCAGCACGGTGCGGGCGTGGTTGGTGCGGCCGTCGTAGAGCGTGGGCAGCACGCCCCAGACGGTGAGGTCGCGGTTGGTGAACCGCTTGACGTCGTGCACGGTGTCGAGCAGCTGGCCGACGCCCCGGTGGGAGAGCGTCTCGCACTGCAACGGAATCAGGACCCCGGTGGCGGCGGTGAGAGCGGCCACGGTGAGCACCCCCAATGACGGCGGACAGTCGAGCAGTACCCAATCGTAGCCCGGCGTGTCCTCGATGGCCGACCGGATGACGTACTCCCGCCCGGTGCGGGTGAGCAGGTCGGCCTCGGCCCGGGCCAGCTCGATCGTGGCCGGCAGCAGGTCGACGCCGTCATCGGTCTCGATGATCACCTCGCTGGGGCTGACGCCCTTGGTGAGCACGTGGTGGACGGAGATGTCGAGGTCCTCGGGGTCGATGCCGAGGCTGAAGGTGAGGCACGCCTGGGGGTCGAGGTCGACGAGCAGCACCTTCTGGCCCTGCTCCGCGAGCGCGGCTCCGAGCGAGGCGACCGTGGTGGTCTTCGCCACGCCACCCTTCTGGTTGGCGATGGCGAGCACGTGGGTGTTCATCACGCGCCATTGTGCCGCACGACCTGGCATTCGCCGCGTGTCTTCCACCCCCCCGGATGACGCGGCGTGGCGTCGTCCGAACTCTGGACCGGTCACCAGGTGGGTCGCGGTCCCCCGAAGGGCATCTCCAGCGCCTCCGGACCGAACCCGGTCACGTCGGCGAGCAGCCACTCGTCGCGCAGCAGCAGGGCCGCGGAGGCGGGCCGCATCACCAGCCACAGCCAGCGCCCCTCCGCCTCCCCGACGAACACCGCGCGGACCAGGATGTCGTCCTCCCGGGCCGGCACCTGGATCGGCAGGGTCTCCTCACCGGAGTCCACGACCAGCCACAGCGGGACCGAGCGTCCCCCGGCGCGCACGCGGATCGCGGGCGGGCCGTTGTCGACCTGCTGGCCCGGGTCGTCGTACGGCATCCCGGCGCACCGGGCCCCCAGGCCGACGCCCGGCTCCTCGGAGACGATCGTGACCTCGACCTCGCCGTCGGGCTCGCTGGCGCCCACCGTCGTGGTGACGGTGGCCCGGACCCGGCCCGGCTCGCCCACGCACCCGAAGTCGGCGATCGACCAGCCGGGACTCATCGGCCACGGCAGGTAGGTGGGCAGGTCGTCGCTGCGCCCGACCAGGTCGGCGAAGGACTCGTAGTCCGCGTGCTCGGGGCGCCACAGCGGCTCCACCGGTCCGTGGACCGGGCAGGTGAACTCCGGTTCCTCACCGGTGAGGGGCGAGGTGCAGCGGGGACACGACGCGGCGAGCGGCACGGGACCGAGGGTAGACGAACCGCCGCCCGCCGGTTCAGCTCTCCTGCGGGCCGGACCAGTACTTGTCGGGCTTGGGCACCGGGCGTCCGGGCTGGTCGCCGCCGCGCTCGGCGAGGTAGCTGGCCTTGGGGACCATCACCTTGCGACGGAAGATGCACACGATCTTGCCGTCCTGGTTGTAGCCGATCGTCTCGACGTGGACCACGCCGCGGTCGTCCTTGCTCTTGCTCTCCGTCTTGTCCAGGACGGTGGTCTCGCCGTACAGGGTGTCGCCGTGGAAGGTCGGCGCCACGTGACGCAGCGACTCCACCTCGAGGTTGGCGATCGCCTTGCCGGAGATGTCGGCCACGCTCATCCCGAGCAGGATCGAGTACACGTAGTTGCCGACCACGACGTTCTTGCCGAACTGGGTGGTCTCCTCGGCGTAGTTGGCGTCGAGGTGGAGCGGGTGGTGGTTCATCGTGAGCAGGCAGAACATGTGGTCGTCGAACTCGGTGACCGTCTTGCCTGGCCAGTGCTTGTAGGTGGCTCCGACCTCGAACTCCTCGTAGCTGCGACCGAACTGCATCCTGCGTGCTCCTCGTGTGCCGGCGACCTCGAACCTGCCGAAGTCTGCCACGCCGGGAGCGAGCCGTCGGCTGCTCCCCCCTGTGTGCCGTAGATTCCTCCCAGTCCAGGACCCGACCAGCCGGAGGCACCCGCCAGTGACGTTTTCCGCACGTGTGGACGACACGGGGATCGAGCTGAGCGACGTCGTCGACACTCCGCTCGACGTCAGGTTCGGCGGTGACCGGCTGTGGTCGTTCAACCCCGCACGCGACGCCGTCGTCTCCCGCGACAAGGCACTGGTGGCCTGGCCCAGGTCGATCAAGGAACGCCTCGCGGGGGTGGCGCACGTCAGCGTCGAGGGGCACCTGGACAAGGTGGCGTGGTTCGAGGGCGACGTGACCTTCGGCTCATCCTCCGCGCCGCTGCGCTTCGTCGACGACGCCGGCAACCCGCTCACCCTCGACAAGGGCGGGCGCCTCCAGCGCACCTTCGACCGGATGGACGACGCGTCGGTCAACGAGCTGGCGGCCGCCTCGCGCCGGGTGCTCGACGACCTGGTGGAGGTGTGCGGCCTGGACGCCTACCTCTGCTACGGCGGGCTGCTGGGCGCCGTGCGCGACGGCAAGATGATCGGTCACGACTCCGACGTCGACCTCGCCTGGCTGAGCCGGCACACCCACCCCTTCGACATCATCCGCGAGAGCCGGCGCGCGGAGCGGCAGATGCGCGAGCGCGGCTGGTCGGTGATGCGGATGTCGGCGGCGAACTTCAAGGTGTGGGCGCCGCTGCCCAACGGCAAACGGGCCGGGGTGGACGTGTTCGGCTCGTTCTACATCAGCGACCACTTCCACCTCACCGGCTCGCTGCGCGGCAGGCTCGACCGCGACCGGATCCTGCCGTTCGGGACCATCGAGCTCGAGGGCGTGGAGTTCCCGGCCCCGCGCGACACCGACGCCTTCCTGGCCTACACCTACGGTCCCGGCTGGAAGGTGCCCGACCCGGCCTTCCACTTCGACCACCCTGCCGAGAACGTCGAGATGATGTCCCAGTGGTGGCGCGGCAGTCGGCTGCGCTACTGGTACTGGTCGGCGTTCTACGAGTCGGACAAGGTCGCGCTGGTGCCCGACACCCCGTCGCTGTTCGCGCAGTGGGTGGCGACCCGGATCGAGCCCGGCGCAACGGTGGTCGAGCTCGGCACGGGCACCGGCCGCGACGCGGCCTGGCTGGCGGGGCAGGGGTTCGACGTCACCGGGAGCGACTACGCCAGGGCGGCCCGTCGCGTTGCCGCGAAGAAGCTCAGGAAGGCCGGGGTCGACGTCCCCCTGAAGATCTACAACCTCGAGTCGACGTACAACTTCCTCACCGAGGCGGCCAAGCTGGCCCACCAGCCCGGGGTCAAGCACGTCTACGCCCGGGGGCTCATCGACGCGCTGGCCGTGAGCGGCCGCGACGGGCTGTGGCGGTTCAGCTCGATGGTGGGCCGCTCCGGGGGCCACACCTTCCTGGAGTTCCGCACGGCGCAGAGCCGCCACGAGCCCACCTTCTTCGGCCGGCACGTGCGGACCTACGCCCGCGTCGCCGCGATCGAGGCCGAGATCGCCGAGCACGGGGGAACGGTGGTGGCCAAGACCGTCGGCCGCGACCTCGCCCCGCTCGACCACGAGAACCCCATCGTCTGCCGACTGGAAGTGAGCTGGACATGAACCCGAAACTGACCCGGGGACTCGATCGGGTCACCGGTCGAGCCGAGATCGCCTCGCTGCGCGCGGAGGTGCGTCAGCTGCGCAGCGCCGTCGAGGAGTGCCGGCGGCTCAACGAGCGGCTCTCCGACGTCCTCGACGTCGTCACCGAGCTGCTCGTGCCCGCCGTGGACCGCGACGACGAGCGCCTCGCCGCCGCCCTGGAGAAGCTCTAGTCCCTCCAGGGCGACGACCGTCGCTCAGGAGCCGCCGCCGCCGGCCTTGCGGCGGTGCATCTTGGGCGCACCGCCCTCGACCTCGGAGCCGTGTGCCTTCTCCTTGACCGGGCGGTCCTTGGGAACGCCGCGGTCGTTGGCCTGCTTGCGGTCCAGGGCCTCACGCATCCTGGCCTTGAGGTCCTCGTTGCCTTCTGACTGACCCATGGGAATTCCTCCTGAAGTGTGCGACTCGGACACCACAAGCCTCGCATGGTCCACCCACCGCGGCGACCGATTAACGCCTGCGGCGCCGCTCAGCCCCTGATCTGCTCGGCCAGCAGGCCGGCCAGCGCTGCGCACGCCGCCTCCGCCACCACGGCGTCCTCGAGGACCGCAGGATCGACGCCCGCGACCTCGACCGGGGTCAGGTCGCCCCACTCCCCGACGAGCTCGACGTCGAGCCGCTGCAGCACGGAGACCATCCGCGCGGCGTGCTCGTCCACCCAGGGCTGCAGCGGCAGGCCGATGACCGGCTCGGCCCGGGCATGCGCCGACATCACCCGCTTCGCGAGCACCGCCTTGCGCAACGTCTCCCCCTGCGGGAAGGGCAGTCCCATCTCCGCGAGCAGCTCGTTGACCCGGCGCAGCACGACCGCCGAGGCGGCGCCCATGGACTCGTTGGCCGAGGGGGGCGCGACCAGCCCGTCGGGCGGCGTACCGAGCACGGAGAGGAACCGGTCACGCAGCAGGTCTCGCGGGGCACCGGGCGGCGGCACCGTCAGCAGCACGACGCGCGCCCCGGCCGCGGACCAGCTGCGGCACAGCCGGACCAGGTTCTGCTGGCGCCAGAAGGTCTTGCTCGCGGGAGTGACGTCCTCGGGCCGCCGCTCGGCGCGCGGCCGCCCCTCGCGTACGTCGTCGACGTACTCGGCGAAGGTCCAGGTCCGGCCGTTGCGCACGGACTCCTGCCACATCGAGGCCAGCTGGCGGTTGAGGTCGCGAGCACTGATCACCACGGTGACCTTGTCCCAGGTGCCGACGAGCCGCTCGGTGAGCTCGCGGCGCACCGGGGCGAGGAACTCCATCGAGATCACCGAGGTGCCGTCGTGGGCGAGGGTCTCCCCCACCATCGCGTCCCAGCAGCCGGTGATGTCGCCGGTGCGCTCCGAGGCCCGGCCCAGCAGGTCCTGCACCGCACGCACCTGGTCGCCCCAGCTGCGCCCGGGCACCAGCACCCCCTGACGGCCCAGCACGGCCTTGTTCGCGAACAGCAGCCCCTGGAGGTAGCTGGTCCCCGACTTCATCACCCCGACGTGGAGCACGGCCCGCTGTCCCATGTCGCCACACAGTAGTCAGGGACGCGGGCCGCGGCTCCGCGGCGTCAGCTCTTGAGCTTGTACTCCTTGAGCAGGGCGCGGCCGATGATCATCTTCTGGATCTCGGCGGTGCCCTCACCGATCAGCATGAACGCGGCCTCGCGGTAGAGGCGCTCGATCTCGTACTCCTTGGAGTACCCGTAGCCGCCGTGGATGCGGAAGGACTGCTGGACGACCTCGTTGCAGTACTCCGCGGCGAGGTACTTCGCCATCCCGGACTCGACGTCGTTGCGCTCGCCCCGGTCCTTCATCCGCGCGGCGCGGACCATCATCGAGTGGGCGGTCTCGACCTTGGTCGCCATCTCCGCGATCTGGAACAGCACCGCCTGGTGCTGGGCGATCGGCTTGCCGAAGGTCTCCCGCTGCTGGGCGTAGGCGATGGCCAGCTCGAAGGCGCGGTTGGCGATGCCGCAGGCGCGGGCGGCGACGTTCACGCGACCGACCTCGACGCCGTCCATCATCTGGTAGAAGCCCTTGCCCGGCTCGCCGCCGAGGATCTGGTCTGCGGAGACCTCGTGGCCCTCCAGGACCATCTCGGTGGTCTCCACGCCCTTGTAGCCCATCTTGTCGATCTTCCCGGGCACGGTGATGCCCTGGGCGGTCTCGCCGAAGCCGGGCTCCTTCTCGACGAGGAACGTCGTCATGTTCTTGTAGACCGAGTCGGCGCCCTCGTCGGTCTTGACCAGCACGGCGACCAGGTTGGAGGTGCCGCCGTTGGTCAGCCACATCTTCTGGCCGGTGATCGCGTAGCCGCCGTCGTCGTTCTTGACGGCCTTGGTCTTGATCGCGGAGACGTCCGAGCCCAGCGAGGGCTCCGACATCGAGAACGAGCCGCGCACCTCGCCGGTGGCCATCCGCGGCAGGTACTTCTTCTTCTGCTCCTCGGTGCCGTGCCGCATCAGCATGTAGGCCACGATGAAGTGGGTGTTGATCACACCGGAGACGCTCATCCAGCCGCGGGCGATCTCCTCCACGCACAGGGCGTAGGTGAGCAGCGACTCACCGAGACCGCCGTACTCCTCGGGGATCATCAGGCCGAAGATCCCGAGCTCCTTGAGTCCCTCGACGATCTCGGTCGGGTACTCGTCGGCGTGCTCGAGCTCGGTCGCCACCGGGATGATCTTGGTCTCGACGAACGCTCGGACCGACTTGAGGATCTCTTCCTGGATGTCGGTCAGGCCTTCGGTCTCGCAGAGGCGGCTCATGGCTGTTGGGTCCTTTACAGGTGGTGCCCGAGGGGTCCCGGTGGCACGGTGAGGAACCCCGTCGTACGACGGAGAGCGGTCGGCGCAAACGCTACTGGTGGGTTCCCCACCATGCCATGACCAACCTCACGTCACGGCCGGCGGCGGAGCAGCACGTGGCGCAGCACCGGGAACCTGCGGACCAGGTTCACCCGCAGGCCGGGATCCTCCTTGCGCCGGCTCTTCTCCAGCAGCTGCCGCTGGCGCCGCAGCTCGCGGCGCAGGTCACGCACGTCGTGCAGCATCCGGGCCGCCAGCTCGACCGCCACCTCGGCCACCTCGGCCTCGGTCACCGACGAGGGCTCCCGGCGTGGCGCGAGCTCGTCAGGGACGAGCAGCGCATCGAGGTCACCGACCACGTGGAAGCCCTGGCCCGCGACGTAGTCCACCGCGGCCTGCCCACGACGGCGGATCTCCTCGATCCGCTCGGGCTCGGGGAAGAACGGCTCACCACCGCGAGGGACGAGGCGTTCGTCGGCGAGGAACGTGCGGATGTAGGTGCCGCGGTCGATCGCGGAGTTGAACTCCTCGAGGTGGTGGTTCATCCGGCGCAGGGTCTCGGCCTCCGCCACCCCCATGGACGCGTTCGGGAAGCTGCGGCTGAGGTCGACGGAGTCCGGGTCGATCCCGACCAGGCCCGCGAACCGGTCCCAGATCTCACGCCTGGGCGCGCCGGCGCCGGGCAGCGGCAGCACGTGCACCCGCTCGGCCGGGAAGTGCGGCGACCAGCGCTCCAGCACCAGCCGGATGTCCAGGGACCGCCAGTTCCACACGGCGGTCGGGTCCTCGGACTCGGTGCGGCTGTAGTCGGTCATCAGCCAGGTCTCGCGGTTCTTGATGCTCTCCTGCCAGCTCGCGGTGAACAGCCCGAGCGGCTCCCGGCCGGTGACCACGAGGTGGACCTCCGCCGGCTCCAGGTCGCGCACCATCCGGGCGACCTGCTCGGTGGAGGCCGCGGAGAAGAACTCGTGGCTGATCACGGCCGCGCCCGACCCGGTGCGGGCCTGGTCCGCGACGTCGGCGCGCAGCCGGTCCCACGCCGTACGCCGGTGCTCGCTGAACTTCTCGAACCCGGGGTCCTCGCGGATGATCCGGCTGCTCCACAGGTGCTCCTGCCTGCTCGCGCCGGGCAGGTGGACGTCCTGGGCCGCCAGCGAGGCCCGGTTGTTCCACAAGATGGACTGCAGGTAGGTGGTGGCCGTCTTGGGCAGGCCGATGTGCAGGTAGACCCGGGTCGTCATCAGTCCCCCAGCACGCTCACATGGTCCGCGTGTACTTCTCGACGGCGGCCGCGATCTTGTCCTCGTCGCGGGCGGCCATCGGCAGCAGCAGCTGCTCGACGAGGTCGGTGACCTCGGCCAGCCGGATGTTCAGCTGGCGGCTCTCCTGCACCTCCGCCTCGAGGGCCTCGAGACGCCGCTGGAGCTGGTCGAGACGGTCTCCCGCCACGGCGCGTGCCACGCGCTCCACCGCCCGCGCCCGCAAGGACCGGTTCACCGCTGCCATTCCGCCACCAATCGCGCGACCGGGCGGCCCGGTTTCCCGGAACCGCCTTTGAGTTCCACCTGAGTGCTGAGCACGATATCGGCTCCCCCCTCGACCAGTGCCCGCTCGACCCCGGCCAGGGCCTTGGGCCGCACGATGTCGCGCCGCCCGGTCGGGGTGTACCGCTCCCCGGGGGCCAGCAGGTCGAAGTCGAGGTAGAGCCGCCCGCCGCCGGTCCCGGCCCGGCCGGCCAGCGACATCCGCGCGAGCCGCACGAGCGCGTTGAGCCCGCGGGCGTCGGTGGAGTCGACGAGGTGGTTGGCCATCAGCACCACCCGGCCCTCACGGCGCGCGATCCGGCACCCCTGCGCGAGCACCGAGCGCATCTCGTGCAGGTTCACCCACGAGACGTCCAGGTCGAGCCCTTCCTGCTCGGCCACCCGGCGTACGCCGTTGCTGGCGCCGTGGGCGAAGTCGAGGGTCATCGTCGGGACCCCCTGGCGCGCGAACCACAGCGCGTCGGCGCCGCGGCCGGCTCCCACGTCCACCAGCAGGTCGGGCGTGCCCTCCTCGGCGCGCACGAACTCGGCCAGCGCGCTGGGTCCGCCGCGGGGCACCTTGTTGCGGACGCCGCTGTAGCGGGCGTCCCACTCGTTGCGGAACACGCGGATCCCCCGGAACCAACCGTTGAGACGGCGGTGCGTGGAGCGCGGCGTCTCGAAGTGGAACGCGGGGTCGGGCACGCGCCAGCTGGGCCCGTAGGTGGCCTCGAGCAGCTTCTCCGGCCGGGCCGGGGCCGGCAGCGTCCGGCCGGCCAGCGTGCAGGTGCCGAGCGGGAAGATCCACTCCTTCTCGAACGGCGTCCCGATCTCCCCGAGCAGGTAGAGCCGGCCGTCGAGGAAGAACCCGCCGAAGACGTCGAGCCCGCGCACGGTGCCGTCGGCCTCGACGACGTCGACCTTGAACGCCGCGGCGCTGTAGCGGTCGACGGCGTACCCGCGCTCCTTGAGGAACCGCTGCAGCCGGAACGACTCGCGGATCACGTCCAGCGGGTGCGTCTCACGACTGACGTAGCCGAGGTCGACGTCGCTGTCGTGGCCGATGAAGTCCTGCTCGCGGACGGCGCCGAGCAGCGTGCCGTACGCCGGGAACGCCTCCACCCCGGCCTCGCGCAGCGCGGCGAGGAGCTGCTCGGTGGAGTCGAGCAGGGGCGCGGTGTGCTCGGGGTCGCGGGTGTCGAACGTGGTGACGATCCGGTTGGACTTGTCGATGCCGAGCGGTCGGCCCTGCCCGTCGACGACCGAGATCCGGCCCTCCTTCGAGCCGAGCCGAACCTCGGCCTCGAAGGCCACCGTCCCCGAGACGTGCTCCACCACCGAGATGAGCGCGGTGCCCTCGAGGAACTTGCGCAGCATCGGAGGCCACGGCGCGACGCCCTCGACGGTGTCGCGCTGCGTCCAGAACGACCAGATCCGCCGCCCGTCGAAGAGCACGTCGACGACCGTGTCCTCAGTCGAGGACAGGTGCACTCCCTCGTCGTCGACCGCCGAGACGCGCGTCGGCACCAGGTCGGGCACGGCGGCTCAGTCTCCGACGAACTCGTTGGCCCGCGTGAGGTCCTCGTCGAAGTCGACCTCGACGATGTGGAACTGGGAGATGTCCAGGGCCTCGATCCGCAGGCCGTCCTTCTCGATGCCCAGCTCGAGGCCACGCTCGAAGTAGTCCTGGTCGCCGGCCTCCTCGAGCCGCTTGATCAGGGCCGCCTTGTCGTCGGCGGAGATGAAGTTGATGCCCACGGCCTCGCCGAGACCGCCCACGACGCCCTTGGACAGCTCCTTGATGTAGCCCTCGTCGTCGAGGGTGTACTTGACCTCCTCGTCGGCGACCGACTCGGTGTTCACGCACACGAAGCTGCGGCCGGACTCGATGTGCTCCTGGATCAGCGGGAGCACATCGGGGTCGAAGACCACGTCGCCGTTGAGCCACAGCACGCCGCCGGGCTGGGAGAGCCGCAGCGCCTTGAGCAGGCTCTTGGAGGTGTTGGTGGAGTCGTAGACCTCGTTGTAGACGAAGGAGATGTCCGGCATCGCCTCGATCACCAGGTCGAGCTTGAACCCGACGACCGCCGTGACGAAAACGTCGTCCCCGTAGGCACCCCGCAGGGCGTTGACGGCCCGGCGCATGATGCTCTCGCCGGAGCGCAGCGGCGTGAGCGGCTTGGGGTGCGGCTTGCCGAGGCGGGTGCCAAGACCTGCGGCGAGAATCACGACCTGCTTGACCACTGAGGAACTCCTTGGGTGCACTGCTCGGGGCGAACGATCCCGCTGAACCTACCAATGCCAGCGGCTAGGCTCCGCAACGTGAGCACCACACCTACCCGCGTCTTCGCGGCCCGCCTCGCCGGGTTGCCGGTGTTCGATCCCCAGGGCGACCAGGTCGGCAAGGTGCGCGACGTCGTGGTGGTGCTGCGCTCCGACGTACGGGCCCCGCGGGTGGTGGGCCTGGTGGTGGAGGTGTTCGGCCGCCGCCAGATCTTCGCTCCGATGACCCGGGTGACCAACATCGACGCAGGTCAGGTGATCACCACTGGGCTGCTGAACATGCGCCGCTTCGAGAAGCGCTCCACCGAGACCCTCGTGGTCGGGCAGATGCTCGACCAGAAGGTCCGGGTGCGCAGCACCGGCGTGGAGGGCGTCGTCTTCGACGTCGCGATGGAGCAGGCCCGCACCCGCGACTGGGTGCTGTCCCGGGTCGCGATCACCGAAGGGGCCAAGAGCTTCCGCCGCCGGCCGCAGACCCACGTCGTGGAGTGGGACGACATCGAGGGCCTGCACCAGACCCAGGCCAACCAGGGCGCCGAGCACCTGATCGCCGCCCTGGCCGACCTCCGTCCCGCCGACGCCGCCAACGTGATCCACGAGCTGCCGCCCGAGCGCCGCAGCGAGGTCGTCGCCGGTCTCGACGACGAGCGGCTCGCCCACGTGCTCGAGGAGCTGCCCGAGGAGGACCAGGTCGAGATCCTCGAGCACCTCGACTCCGAGCGCGCCGCAGACATCCTCGAGGAGATGTCGGCCGACGACGCCGCCGACCTGATCGCCGACCTGCCCTACGAGACCGCGCAGATCCTGCTCGGCCTGATGGACACCGAGGACGCCGCCGAGGTCCGGCGGCTGATGGTCTACGGCGAGGAGACCGCGGGCGGGATGATGACGCCCGAGCCGGTGATCCTGCCTCCCGACGCCACGGTCGCGGAGGCCCTGGCCCACGTCCGCAACGAGGACCTGACGCCGTCCCTGGCCGCGCTCGTGCACGTGTGCCGCCCGCCGCTGGAGACCCCGACGGGCAAGCTGCTCGGCGTCGCCCACATCCAGCGCCTGCTGCGGGAGCCCCCGTCCACGCTGGTCGCCGGGGTCCTGGACACCGGCATCGACTTCCTGCGCGCCGAGGCCACCCTCGAGGACGTCTCGATGTTCCTGGCCACCTACAACCTGGTGGCCGCGCCCGTCGTCGACGAGGACGGCCGCCTGCTCGGCACCGTCACCGTCGACGACCTGCTCGACCACCTGCTGCCCGACGGGTGGCGCGACCGCAAGCTGGGAAGGGGGTAAGGCCACGTGGAGAAGCCTGAGAAGAAGAGCCGCAGGAACGAGCGGAAGTCCCCCGAGGAGCGCTCCCGGGCCGCTCGCCTGGACACCCCGCGAGAGCTTCGTCACGGTCTCGTACGCCGCCCCACGGTGCGCCAGGACGCCTTCGGCATCTTCGCCGAGCAGTTCGCACGGTTCATGGGCACCGCCCGCTTCCTGATCTACATGACCCTGTTCGTCATCTTCTGGGTCGGCTGGAACGCGCTCGCGCCGAGGGACCTGCGCTGGGACGACTACCCCTACATCTTCCTGACCCTGATGCTCAGCCTGCAGGCGTCGTACGCCGCACCGCTGATCCTGCTCGCGCAGAACCGCCAGGAGGTGCGCGACCGGGTGATCAACGAGCAGGACCGTCAGGCCAACGCCCGGGCGCACGCCGACATGGAGTTCCTGGCCCGCGAGGTGGCCTCCCTCCGGATGGCTCTCGGGGAGGTCGCGACCCGCGACTTCCTGCGCTCGGAGCTGCGCAACATGGTCGAGGAGCTGACCGAGGCCGAGGACGAGGACTCGCCGGAGGCAAATGCCCCGCCGCCGCGTAGGATCGACACATGACTTCCCCCGACGTCGACAGGATCCAGGCTGCGCTGGCGCGCGTCAACGACCCCGAGATCAAACGCCCGATCACCGACCTGGGCATGGTCGAGAACGTCGAGATCGACGACACCGGCATGGTGCGCGTCACGGTGCTCCTGACTGTGGCCGGCTGCCCGATGAAGGACACGATCACCACCAACGTCACCGCCGAGGTCTCCCGTGTGGAGCACGTCACCGGTGTCGACGTGGTGCTCGGCGTGATGAGCGCGGAGCAGCGTGCCGGTCTCCAGGAGACGCTGCGCGGCGGCCAGGCCCAGCGCGAGATCCCGTTCGCCTCCGCCGACTCCCTCACCAAGGTCTACGCGATCGCCTCCGGCAAGGGCGGCGTCGGCAAGTCCTCGGTCACGGTCAACCTCGGCCTCGCCCTGGCCAAGCAGGGCCTGCGGGTCGGCATCGTCGACGCCGACATCTACGGGCACTCAGTGCCCGCGATGCTGGGCGTCGCCGACACCCGCCCCACCCAGGTCGAGGACCTGATCATGCCCGTCCCCACGCCGAGCGGGGTCTCGGTGATCAGCATCGGGATGCTCAAGCCGCGCCGTGACCAGGTCGTGGCCTGGCGCGGACCGATGCTCGACCGGGCCCTGGTGCAGATGCTCTCCGACGTCTACTGGGGCGCGCTGGACGTGCTGCTGCTCGACCTGCCCCCGGGGACCGGCGACGTCGCGATCTCGCTGGGCCAGCACCTGCCCAACGCGGAGGTGATCGTGGTGACCACCCCCCAGGAGGCCGCCACCGAGGTCGCCGAGCGCGCCGGCACGATGGCCTCGATGATGCACCAGCGCGTCATCGGCGTCGTGGAGAACATGTCGTTCCTCCCCTGCCCGCACTGCACCCCCGAGGGCCGTGAGCACCGGCTCGAGATCTTCGGCAGCGGCGGCGGCGCCCGGGTCGCGGCCACTCTTGGCCAGCGCTTCGGCTACGACGTCCCGGTGCTCGGCGAGATCCCGATCGACGTGAGCCTGCGCGAGGGCGGCGACACCGGCAAGCCGATCGTCGAGTCCGACCCGACGGCGCCCGGCGCACAGGTCCTGACCCAGATCGCCAAGACGCTGTCCAGCCGTGGCCGTGGCCTCGCCGGCATGCAGCTCGGGCTGAGTCCCACGGCCAAGGGCTGATCTGCCGTGTTCGGGATCGGCCTGCCGGAGCTGATGGTCATCGGGATCGTCGCTGTGGTGGTGTTCGGTCCTGATCGCCTACCCGAGTTCGCCCGGCAGGCCGGCAGGTTCGTGCGCCAGATGCGCAACCTGGCCCAGAGCGCCCAGACGCAGCTGCGCGAGGAGCTCGGGCCCGAGTACGCCGACCTCCGGCTGACCGACCTCGATCCCCGCCAGGCGATCCGCAAGCACATCCTGGAGGCGATGGAGGACGACCTCGCCGACGAGCCGCTGCCGCCCTACCGCGTGCTGGCCCAGGGCGAGCGTCCGCCGTACGACCTCGAGGCGACCTGAGGCACCCAGCGGGGGTTCGGGGCGGGACTAAGCTCAGCCGGTCTTGGAGTCCAGGCCGACCTTGATCTGGAAGGTCCGTGACCCGCGCTCGACCAGCAGGGACACCTGCTCACCCGGGACGTGGGAGCGCACGGCTACGACGAGGTCGATCGAGCCGGTGACCGGCTTGCCGTCCACCTTGCGGATCACGTCGCCGACCTTCAGGTCGGAGTCGGCGGCCGGAAGCCCGTCGGTGATCGACTCGACCGTGGCACCGTCGTTCTTGGTCGTCGGGCTCACGTTGACCCCCATCACGGGGTACTGCGCCTCCCCCGTGCTCAGGATCTGGGTCGTGGTGACCTTCACCTGCTCGATCGGGATCGCGAAGCCCACGCCGATGTTGCCGCCGCGGTCCGAGGCCATCTGGGACCCCAGGGAGGCGATCGCGGAGTTGACGCCCACGACCTCGCCCTGGAGGTTGACCAGCGGGCCACCCGAGTTGCCCGGGTTGATCGCGGCGTCGGTCTGCACGGCGTTGATGTAGGAGTTGTCGTTGGCGCCGTCGCCGGTGGTCACCGGCCGGTTGATCGCGCTCACGATGCCCGAGGTGACGGTGGCCGAGAGACCGAGCGGCGACCCGATCGCCACGACCGTCTCCCCCACCCGCATCTGGTCGGCCGAGCCGATCGCGGCCGGCTTGAGCTTCTTGGCCGCCTCCGACTTCAGCACGGCGATGTCGTAGACGGTGCTGCGGCCCACGACGGTGGCCTTGGAGTGGTTGCCGTCCTGGTCGATGATCTCGATCGCGCCCTCGGACTTGTCCGCCTCGGCGACCACGTGGTTGTTGGTGATGATGTGGCCCTGGTCGTCGATCACGAACCCGGACCCGGTCGCGCCCTGCGCGTTGCCCTTGTACTCCGCGGCGATCTGCACGGTGCTCGGCAGCACCTTCTCGGCGACCGCGGCGATGCTCGCGTTGTCGGCGGGCAGGGGCGTCGCCGTACGCCGCTCGACGCGCAGCACCGCCCCGGGGCCGTCGGTGCCGTTGACCACGAGGGCCGCCGCCAGGGCGCCCCCGCTGGCGCCCAGCACGAGCGCCATCACCGCGACGGCCGGCCACAGCCAGCCGGGGACCTTGCTGCGGGCCGGCCGCTCCTGGACGGGGAAGGCCTGCGTCGGGGAGGGGTAGCCGGGATGGGTCGGGGGCTGCTGCTGGCCGTAGTACGCGCCCATCGGGGGCCCGACCGGGCGGCCCGGCTGCTGGCCGGGCGGCGGCGGGTAGGGGCTCCCAGAAGGTGACCCGGAAGGTGACCCGGAAGGGGCCTGGGACGGGGACTGGCCGAAGGGGCGGCCCTGCCACGGGCCGGGGTCCCCGGCCGGGCCCGCCTGGCCGGAGCCCTGCTGCTGCCACTGCCCTGAGTAGGGGGACTGCGGCGTCGTCGGCTCGTCGGGCTCGTTGTGGCTCACGATGCCTATCTTGACCTACGGCTCCACGTGGGCGCCGTGTCGGTCTCGCCACCGGTCGGCGACCCCACCGGGGTGCGGGGCAGGTCCCCGCGGATCATCGCCGGCGAGGGGCGGGCCGGGACGTCGGGTCTCGCGGCGGAACCCCCGGTGACGGTCAGCAGCCCGAGCACGCAGGCACCCACGGCACCGCCGCCCACCACGGCCACGGTGGTACGCCGCCGCCGGGACTGCCGCTCGATCCGGTCCACCGTCGCCCAGGCGTCGACCGCGTAGAGCGAGCCGAGCAGCTCCTCGGGCGGGTCCAGCCTGCCGGGGTGGGACAACGAGCCCACCTGGCGCTTGACCCAGCCCTCGCGCTCCACGAGCCGGCGGCACCCGGGGCAGGTCATCACGTGCGACCAGGCGCGCTCCTCCTCGGCAGCCGAGAGCTGGCCGTCGACGAGTGCTGAGGTCTTGGCTCCGAGGTGACCGCTCAACGAGAACATCAGGTGACCCGCCCGGCGAGGTCCTGTCCGATGCGGGGGCCGGCGAACCGGGTGCGGCCGGCACGCGGCGCCCGGTGGGAGAGAGCGGCGCGCAGCTGTGCCCGGCCGCGGTGGATGCGGGAGCGCACGGTGCCGAGCTTGAGGCCGAGCACGTCGGCGATCTCCTCGTAGCTGAGTCCCTCGACGTCGCAGAGCACGACGGCGGCACGGAACTCCGGGGCCAGCGAGGTGAGCGCGGTCTCGATGTCGGCGTCGAACATCCGGTCGAGCTGCGCCACGTCGGGGGTGGGCAGCGCGCTCGGGAGCCGGCCGGCAGCCTCGTCGCTGAGGGCGTCGAAGCGGATCCGCTGCTTGCGCCGGGCGTGGTCGAGGAAGAGGTTCGTGGTGATCCGGTGCAACCAGCCCTCCATCGTCCCCGGCGTGTAGGTGTGCAGCGAGCGGAACACCCGGACGAAGACCTCCTGGGTCAGGTCCTCGGCGTCGTGCCGGTCGCCGGTGAGGCGGTAGGCGAGCCGGTAGACCCGGGCGGAGTGGTCGGTGACGATCTGCTCCCACGTGAGCTGCGGGTCGAGCTCACCGGCTGGCGTCTGGCCGGAGTGGTCGTCTGAGGAAGTCACCATGGATCCACGCTAGGGAGGTTTTCTGAGACGCGGCTGAGCGCAAGCCAGCAGGACGCCCAAGGTTGTTCCACGTGAGCCAGAACGAACCGCCACTCCCACTTTGTTCCCGTGCCTCGTTCCCTCGCGGTCGTGCGCGGGCCTCCCGGGTCGTGCCTGCGCAGGCTGCACAGCCGCGGAGGGTAAGGTCCGACCCATCCACAACGCACGTCAGGAGATCGTCATCGTCACGCCAATGAAGCCCGCGAGCTGGACCTACGCCGAGGAGTTCGTCGCGGAGGACGAGGTCCTGACCAACGCGCGAGCGCGTTCGCAGGAGGTGGGGGTCGTCCCGATCGGCTCCGGCGGGGGCGCCACGCTGCGCTTCCTCGCCTCCGTGCTCGAGGCGCGGGCCGTCGTCGAGATCGGCACCGGCACCGGCGTCTCGGGGCTCTACCTGCTGCGCGGCATGCGGCCCGACGGCGTACTCACCTCTGTGGACACCCAGGCCGAGCACCAGCGCCTGGCCCGACAGGGCTTCACCGAGGACAAGATCGCCTCCCAGCGCTTCCGGCTGATCCCGGGCGCCGCCCTCGAGGTGATCCCGCGCCTGACCGACGGTCACTACGACCTGGTGTTCTGCGACGGGGACAAGCACGAGTACTCCGACTACCTCACCGAGGCGCTGCGACTGCTGCGTCCCGGCGGCGTGGTGGCCTTCGACAACGCCCTGTGGCACGACCGGGTGGCCGACCCCGCCCAGCGTGATGCCGAGACCGTCGCGATTCGCGAGCTCGGCCGGGCGGTGCAGGAGCACGAAGGGCTGCTGCCGGTGCTGCTCCCCGTGGGCGACGGCCTGCTGGTGGCCAAGAAGGTGTGGACCGCGGAGGTCTAGGCCCCGGTCGGCCCACCGGGGCCTCCAGCACGTCGCTCAGCAGGTGACTCAGCGGTCGTACGACGCCGTCGAGACGAACCCCTCGGGCCCGCCCGCGATGGCGACGACCTCGCACGCCTCGATCAGGACCGGCCCGGAGCCGATCATCTTCGAGGCCGGCGAGTCGTCCGCGGCCGCGGTGAAGGACTCCTGGAACCCGGCGCGCGCCGCGTCGTCGACGAAGACGTAGCACCCCTCGAACCACTCGCCCGTCCGCATCCGCCAGGTCTTGAACCGCAGGCCCTCGAGTCCCTCGAACCGCGCGTGCGAGGTCTCGGCGACGTAGTCGCGCAGCTCCTGCTCCACCCGGTCCGGGGCACCGGCGAGCGACCAGCGCACGGTCAGGGCCGACTTCTGCACCGCACTCATGCCGACCCCACCGATCCGAGCGGCTCGGGCTGGGCGAGCCAGTCCAGCAGGAGGCGGGCACCGAACCCGGTCGGACCTTCGGTCCACTCGAACCGGTCCTTGGGGGCGTCCCCGACCGAGGCGATGTCGAGGTGGGCCCAGGGCAGGCCGGCGACGAAGTGCTGGAGGAACAGGGCGGCGGTGATCGCACCCGGTCCCCCGGGCGCGTTGTCGGCGTCGGCGATCTTCGAGCTGAGCTTCGACTCGTACTCGGCGCTCAGCGGGAGCCGCCACACCGGCTCCCCGGAGCGGGCCCCGGCGGAGTCCAGCGCACCGGCGAGCCCGTCGTCGTTGCTGAACAGGCCGCCGAGGTGCTCCCCGAGCGCCACCTTGACCGCACCGGTCAGGGTGGCGACGTCGACGAGCACGTCGGGTGCGAGCTTGTCCACGGCGTAGGCGAGGCCGTCGGCGAGCACGAGGCGGCCCTCGGCGTCGGTGTTGGTGACCTCGGTGGTGCGGCCGCCGTAGTGCGTGATCACGTCACCGGGACGCATCGAGTTGCCGCTGACGGCGTTCTCGGCGATCGCGAGCAGGCCGGTGACGCGCACCGGGCAGTCGATCTCCGGCAGCGCCGCCATCACGGCGGCCACGACGGCGGCGCCGGTCATGTCGCGCTTCATGGTGACCATCGACTGGGCCGGCTTGATCGAGAGGCCGCCGCTGTCGAAGGTGATCCCCTTGCCGACGAGCACGACGTGCTTGGCCTTGCGGGCACCGCGGCCCGAGGAGCCGGCCGGCTTGTACTCGAGCTGGACGAAGCGCGGCGGCGCTGCGGCGGCCTGGCCGACGCCGATGATCCCACCGAACCCGCGCTTGGCGAGCTGGGTCTCGTCGAGGACGGTGGCCTTGAGCCCCGCTGCCTCCGCTGCGGTCACGCTCTGGTCCGCGAGCCATGCCGGGGTCTTGATGTTGGCGGGGACGTTGGCCAGCGTGCGCGCCTGCCAGGTGGCGCCGGCGGTGGCCACGGCACGCCGCAGGGCCGTGGTGGAGTCGTCGTCGCCCGCGGTCAGGCACAGGACGATCTGCTTCGCCGGGACGTCCTTGGGCCCGTCGCGACGCATCGAGAACCCGAAGGCGCCCAGGGTGGCGCCCTCGACGAACGCAGCCATCACCTCGCGGCCGCCCACGCAGGCGACCGAGGAGGCCACGTTCTCCGCGTTGAGGGTCTGCCGGGCCAGGGATGCCCCGGCGCGGCGTACGTCCTTGGGGCCGGCGTCGCCGACGCCGACCAGCAGCGCGCGGGAGAAGGCCGGCGCGGCACCGTCCGCGGTGCGCGTGACCGGCAGCTCGGTCACCTCGCCGGGCTCACCGGTGGCACCGTTGGCCGCGAGCAGGTCGAGGAGGTCGACGCCGAGGTCGTCGGCGAGCTCGGCCGCACCGGGCCCGAGCTCGACGCCACCTGCCCGCGCGAGCACCGGCACCGCGACGACGCCGGCCCTTTCCAGACGGGAGGGCGCAAGGCCGGAGAGCGTGAACGTGGGCGGGGAGACCTGGGGTGGCAACGACACGTCTAGACCCTAACGGAACACCGCAGAAGCCCCCGTGGGCCTGCGGGGCAACGGGGGCTTCGGCGGTGTTCGGGAGTCGGCCTCAGCCGACCACGTCCTTGAGTGCATCACCCAGGGCGGTTGCCTCGTCCTTGTTGAGCTCAACCACGAGCCTGCCACCGCCTTCGAGGGGAACCCTCATCACGATGCCTCGACCCTCCTTGGTGACCTCGAGCGGGCCGTCACCCGTTCGGGGCTTCATGGCCGCCATGTGCACACCTCTTCCCATGTCTTCCGTGCGCAGGACGCGCCCAACAAGACGCATTATTCCCCATTGAGCAATCTGCGCGGTCATCCGACTGCACGGGTACCCGAATTGATGCGGCAGACTCGTCCGGACCCACACGACCGGACCCCAGGAGAACCCCCATGAGCGAGCCCGTCGGCTACCACGTCAGCGACAGCGTCGCCACGATCGCGCTGAACCGTCCCGAGGCGATGAACGGCCTCGACGTGGCCACCAAGGAGGCCCTGCTCGAGGCCGTACGCCGGGCGGAACAGGACAATGCGGTGCGTTGCGTCGTGCTGACCGGTAGCGGCCGCGCCTTCTGCGTCGGCCAGGACCTCAAGGAGCACAGCTCGATCCTGCAGAGCTCCGACTCCGAGTTGTTGTTCCGCACCGTCGAGGAGCACTACAACCCGATCGTCACCGCGCTCGCCACGATGCACAAGCCGGTGGTCGCGGCGGTCAACGGCGTGGCAGCAGGCGCCGGTGCGAGCCTCGCTTTCGCGTGCGACTTCCGGATCCTGTCCGAGGCGGCCGGCTTCAACCTGGCCTTCGCCGGGGTGGCGCTGTCCTGCGACACCGGCGCGTCCTGGACGCTCCCCCGGCTGGTCGGGCGCGCCAAGGCCCTCGAGCTGCTCTACTTCCCGCGCACCATCGGCTCGGCCGAGTCGCTCGAGCTGGGGCTCGCCACCAGGGTCGTGGCCGCCGACGAGCTCGAGGCCGAGGTGGCGGCGCTGGCCCGGCGGCTCGCGGACGGGCCGACGGCCTCCTACGGCGCGATCCGGCGCTCGGTGGAGTACTCCGCGGGCCACGGGTTCACCGAGTCGCTGGAGTTCGAGGCCTCGATGATGGCGCTCACCGGCGCCACCGAGGACCACGCCAACGCGGTGACCGCGTTCGTGAACAAGCAGAAGCCGACCTTCACCGGCCGCTGACTACCGGTAGGCGCCGACGGCCCGGAGGACTCCGGTCGGGCCGGTGCGGGTGGCCTGCTTGCGGCTCACCCCGCGGCCGTACTCCACCGTCACGGCGACTCCCGGGAAAGAGGCGTTGAACCACTCCGTCATCGTGCCGCGGCACACCGAGGAGCAGTTGAACGACCGCACCGGCAGCCGCATGCCCCGGTTCAGCCGTTTCACGAAGGCTGCACCCTTGGGCGCGGTGCGCCCGATCCCGCGCAGCGGCTGGTGGAAGCTGACGACGTACGCCGGGCGCACCTTGGTCAGGAACGCCATCACGGCCTTCGTCTCGGGCTCGGAGGCTGGGCCCGCACCGGAGTAGTAGGCGCCGGTGAGCCTTGACCAGTTGCGCGGGAAGTTGCGGTTCAGGTCGACGCCGCGGGCGTTCTGGCGCCGGTTTCGCACGAACCCGTCCGGGTTGAGGACCGGGACCAGCCAGATGTCGGCGCCGCGGACGGGTCGCCCGTCGCGCAGGTTGGCCAGGATGCGGGAGGGGCCGCGCTCGTTGCCGTGCATCGAGGCGAGCATCACCACCTTGCGGGGCGAGCGCGGGTCACCGATCCGGAAGGCCTGGATGTTCCTGCCCTGCACCGACTTGCCGATCACCTGCGTCTGCACCACCGCCGGCCGCTTCGAGGCGGCCTCCGCGACGACGGGGGTTCCGCTCGTCACCAGGAGCATGGCCAGCATCGTCGCGATGCGGAGGCGGCGAGGAGTCTTCGGCCAGCGCATGGCGTCAAGTCTGCACTAGGGGTCCACGGCCCCCGGTGGTCTTTCGTGGTCTCCGTCGAGCTGGGCAGCGAGCCTTTCGAGCAGGGCGTCCACCTCGCTCGCGCGGTAGCCGCGGACGGCGGTGTTGAACGTGAGCGCGCGCAGGTCCTCGCCGGTCAGCGGCCGGTCGGCAGGCACCCGGACGTCGGGCCGGTCGTCGTACGCCGGCGCGAGGGAGGCTCCGTGCCCGGCGGCGACCACGGCCACCGCCCCCATCAGCAGCACGATCAGCACGGCGAAGAACCAGGTCATCGGTCCTCGACCCCCTCGAGCATGGCGGCGACCGCCTCGTCCACGTCGTCGGTGACCCTGAGCATGTCCAGGTCGGCCGAGGAGATGTTGCCGTTGGCCAGGACGGTCTCACGAAGCCAGGACAGCAGCCCCGACCAGTAGTCCGTCCCGATCAGGACCACCGGGAACGAGGTCACCCTCTGGGTCTGGACCAGGGTGAGGGCCTCGAAGAGCTCGTCGAAGGTGCCGAGTCCACCGGGCAGCACCACGAAGCCGCAGGAGTACTTCACGAACATGGTCTTGCGGGCGAAGAAGAACCGGAAGTTCACCCCGAGGTCGACCCACTCGTTGAGGCCTGCCTCGAAGGGCAGCTCGATGCCGAGTCCGACGCTGACTCCGCCCGCCTGCGAGCACCCCTTGTTGGCGGCGGCCATCGCGCCCGGTCCCCCGCCGGTGATCACGGCGTAGCCGGCCTCGGCGAGCTTTCGGCCCAGCTCCTCGGCCTTGGCGTAGTCGGGGTGCGCCTCGTCGGTGCGCGCGGAGCCGAAGACCCCGATCGCAGGGCCGAGCTCGGCCAGGGCGCCGAACCCCTCGACGAACTCGGCCTGGATCCGCAGGACGCGCCACGGGTCGGTCCTCACCCAGTCGCCAGAGCCGCGCGAGTCGAGCAGCCGCTGGTCGGCGGTCGAGCGGTCCAGCTGGGACCCGCGGAGGAGCTCGGGGCCCCGGGTCTTCTCGGGCCGGTGGTTCTGGGGCCCGTGGTTCTGGGGCCCGTGGTTCTGGGGCCCGTTGTTCTCGGGCCCGTGGTTCTGGGGCCCGGGGTTCTGGGGCCCGTGGTTCTGGGAGTCCATCAGGACGCACCGAGCCAGGTGCGCAGCAGCTCCTCGCACGAGCGGAGCTGTTCGATCGGCACAAACTCCTCCTGCTTGTGCGCGAGCATCGGGTCCCCGGGGCCGAAGTTGACGGCCGGGATGCCCAGGCCGGTGAACCGGGCGACGTCGGTCCACCCGAACTTCGGGTTGACCGTCCCGCCGGCGGTCTCGATGAACGCCCGGGCCGCGGGCACCTCGAGGCCGGGCAGCGCACCGGGTGCGGAGTCGGTGACCTCCACCTCGAAGCCGTCGAAGAACTCCTTGACGAACACCAGCGCCTCGGCCTCGGAACGGTCCGGGGCGAATCTGTAGTTCACGGTGACCACGCACTCGTCCGGGATCACGTTGGTGGCAACGCCCCCGCTGACGAGGACCGCGTTGAGCCCCTCGTGGTACTCCAGCCCGTCGATGACCGGCCGGCGTGCGTCGTACTCCCCGAGGCGCCGCAGGATCTCCCCCGCCTTGTGGATCGCGTTGACCCCGCGCCAGGAGCGGGCGGAGTGCGCGCGCTCACCGCGGGCGGTCACCTCGACGCGCAGGGTGCCCTGGCAGCCGGCCTCGACCACGGCGTCGCTCGGCTCCATCAGGATCGCGAAGTCGCCCTCGACGAGGTCGGGCCGTTGCGTGGCGATGATCCCGAGACCGTTGTAGACGTCGTCGATCTCCTCGGCCTCGTAGAACACGAAGGTCACGTCCCGGTTGGGCTCGGGCAGGTTCTGCGCGAGCCGCAGTGCGACCGCCACGCCGCCCTTCATGTCGCAGGTGCCGAGGCCGTGCAGCTTGTCGCCGTCGTTGCGCACCGGCAGGTTGCGGTTCACCGGCACCGTGTCGATGTGCCCGGCGATCACGACTCGTTCGCTGTGCCCGAGGTCGGTACGCGCCACGATCGAGTGCCCGATCCGGGTCACCTCGAGGTGCGGCAGCCGCCGCAGCGCCTCCTCGATGGCATCGGCGAGGACCTGCTCGTTGCGGCTCACCGACTCGATGTCCACGAGGGTCTCGGTCAGGGCGACGACGTCAGTGGTGAGGTCCAGGGCCATGCCGCTCATCTTGTCACCCGTACCGAGCCGGATCGCCGACCCATGCGGCCGGCGAGACCTCAGGTCAGGACGCGGATCTCCTCGGAGAGAGTGGCCCCGTCGAGCAGCTCGAGGGCGTCGCCGGACCAGAAGGTGCCCGGGTCGTAGTAGTTCGTGGGCAGGTCCGCGGGCAGCAGGCTCATCGCGGTGTACGTCGCGGCGACCACCTCGGCGCAGTAGGTCACCTCGACCCCCGCCGCGCGGCGTACCCGGCCTCGGGCCCAGCGACCGGCGAGCGCCGCGGTCGCGGGGAACGGGGTGCCGTCGAGCCGGGCGATCGTCTTGAGCAGCGCCGCCTCCCGTTCCGGGGTGATCTCGGCGCTGAGCTGACGCAGCCACGCGCGCTGCTCGTAGCGCCCGGTCCACTGCGCGACGGCATCCCGCAGGTCGTGCAGCTGGACGCCGCGGTGGTGGGTCCCCGTCCACACGTCCAGCAGCCCTTTGCCGAGCTCGGCGTGCCAGATCAGCGGCGGCAGGTCGTCGAGCACCACCGCCATCCCGACGTGGTTCACCGGGGCGTTGGTGAGCGCACGGATCGCCCGGTCGGCGGCGGAGTCCCCGCGGAAGAGCCACAGGTCGCCGGTACGCGTGAGGTCGACCGCCTCGTCCAGTCCGATCCTGCTCTCCTCGATCACCGTGGGATTCTCTCCTCGTGAAGATCTGGAAGGCACTGGGACTCGCCGGTCTGGCCGGGGTCGCCGCCACGGGAGTCATCGTCGTCCGCGACCAGCGCAAGCGGTCCGACCTGACCCCGGAGGAGCTCAGGGACCGGCTGCACCAGCGGCTCGGGAGCGACTCCCCCGACGGCCCACCCGACTCCGAGCAGCACTAGGCCACCGGGGCGGACCGAAGTGGCCGCGGAGGCGGCTGTGGTGCACCCATCCGGGAGTTGGGTCCGCCGTGGGGTGCGCGTCAGCGCTGGGCGGCGGCCAACCTGCCCTTGAGCAGCGCCTTCGCCGGGTGCGCCTGGTCGCCCATCACCGCGAGGCAGACCTCGATCACCTCGGTGTCGTAGGGCGCGAGCGCGGTGTAGCCCGCCACGGCCTGCGGCTGCGGGTCGGCCAGCAGCGCCTCGCGCAGCGCGACGGCGACGTAGTCGGCGAGCTCGACGAGCGCCGGCGAGGAGGTCCCGGGCATCAGGTCGCCGCCGTACGCCGCCACGGCGGCCCGGACCTGCCCGCTGCGCAGCAGCCGGAGCACCTCGTCGACGTCGACGCGCACCGGCATCGTGAGCCGGTAGGGCCGTGAGGCCAGCTGCCCCTGCAGGGCGCTGCGCAGGTGGGAGACCTCGGCCTTGAGGGTGGAGAAGGTGATCGCCTGGTCACCGTAGAGCTGGGCGTGCAGCTGCTCGAGCGAGAGGCCCGCGGGGTTCAGCGCCAGCAACGCGAGGATCTCGGTCTGGCGGCGGTTCAGCAGCAGGCGGGTGCCGTCGAGGCGCGCCTCCGCGGCGCCGAGCAGGGTGAGGTCGAGGCCCGGGGTCTGCCTGCTCGCCGGCTTCGCCAGGGTCGGGTGGTGCTCGGAGGCCGGCATCGCCGTCTCGATCAGGCGCGCGATGACGCGCGCGGTGGCCAGCCCGATCGGGTGGGTGCGGTCCCAGGTGGTGGAGAGGTCGATGACGCCGAGCTGCTCGCCGCTGACGGGGTCGTGCACCGGAGCAGCCCAGCACACCCAGTTGTGCACGATCGGCGCGTAGTGCTCGGCGCTGAACACCATCGCGGGCGCGTCGTGCCGCGTGGCCAGGTCGAGGGCGTTGGTGCCGACGCTGGCGTCGTCCCAGCGGCCGCCCGGCACGAAGTTCACGGTCTCGGCCTTGCGGCGCATCACCCGGCCGCCGTACGTCCAGAGGATCCGCGTCTCTGCGTCGGTCACCGCGACGACGAGGTCGCCGTCCTCCGCCGTACGCCGCAGCTCGGACTGCACCCTGTCCACGGCCACCTGGAGCGGGGAGCCGTTCCAGATCGAGGCGGTGTCGGACTCGTCGGCCATCGGCGCCTCGGTCACGTCCAGGCCGACCAGGGGCGCCGAGCGCTGCCACGATCGCAGGATCTCCGGCCGGACCGGGGTGCCGGCGCCGGTCCCCCGCTCGATGAAGCTCCTCCACGCGCGTACGGCGTCGACCCGCCGCGTCTGCAGCTCCGGACCGGTCATCGTTCCTCCTGTGTGACTCGCGCCACGTTAACCCGTGGACCCAACAGGCGACAGTGCTCCCGGATGGGCCCACTTCCCGGGCCGGTCGAGGCCGTGGTCAGGCGCCGAGCTTGCGACGCAGGAACCGCACGGTCCGCTCCATCGACAACGGCCACTGCGGGCCGAACGCGTGCTGCTCGCCGGGGTAGATCTCCAGCCGGGAGTCCACGCCGGCACGTTGCAGCAGCCAGTGGGTGCTGCGTGACCAGCGCACCGGGCAGGAGTCGTCCAGCGTGCCGTGGTGGATCAGCACCGGCTCGGTGATCCGGTCGAAGTAGGTGCGTGCCGAGAGGCCGCGGTAGAACTCCGGCTGCTCGGCAGGGGTGCCGTGGCGGCGGTAGGTGGCTGCCGCTGCATCGGGCCGCTCGGCCACGGTCCAGCGGTTGAAGTTGTCGACGAAGTCGGAGCTGACCGGCGCGAACACGACGGCGGCCTTGACGAGCCCCGGCTGGGCGACCAGAGCGTTGTAGGTGACGCCACCGCCCATCGAACGACCCAGCATCGCCACCCGGTCGGGGTCGACGAACGGCTCCTTCTTCAGGGCCTGCACGGCGTTGATCGTGTCGCGGGTGTAGCCGAGCCGGGCCTCGCGGTCCCGTTCGGAGGCCGGGTCGGACCCGGCGTGGCCGCGGTAGTCGGTGTGCAGCACCACGAACCCCGCGCGGGCGAGGTAGTCCTGCTCGCGTGAGAGCCCCTGCCCGGTGCGGTAGACCGAGGGCTCGATGTAGCCGTGGTTGAGCACGACCGCGGGGAACGGGCCCTTGCCCCTGGGACGCAGCAGGACGCCGGAGACGGTCAGATCGCCACTGGGGTAGGTGATCTCGTGCCGGACGTAGGCCTCGTTGGCCAGCACCTCGCGCTCACGCTGGATCCGGCCGCCGGGGAAGCTCTCGCGCATCAGCGCCGGGAGCGAGACGCGGTCGGTGACCGGAGGAAGCGCCTCGTCGGCGGGGGTCGGGCTCGTGGGACTCGAACTGGGGCTGGGGGTCCGGTCCGGCGACGGTACGGCGTCCGAGGTGCCCTCCTTCGCCGGAGCGGCACCGGAGTCCTGCTCGCCGCCGCAAGCGGTGAGCGCCAGCAGCAGCACGCCCGCGAGCGCGGCCCGAAGCGTCACCCCCGCGCGTCCACCCACCCGATGCATGCCCCCATCGTGGACCCCAGCGCCAAGCGCGGGAAGCCGCTATCCCCGGGAGTGGGCGCGGGGCTCTCCGGGGTAGCTGCCGACGGACCACTGGTTGCCCTCGGGATCGCGGAAGGTGAACTCCAGCCCGCCGTAGCCGGGGTCGCCGAGCTCGCGGGTCACCTCGCCACCGGCACTGACGACACGGTCGTGGACCGCCTGCGGGTCCCGGGTGACCACGTAGAAGCCTGCGCTCCCCGGCTGCAGGCTCCAGCCCTCGTTCTTGACGGTCCCGAACATGACACCACCGCCCTCGGGCCAGTCGAGCTGGGCGTGGTGCACGATCGAGGAGTCGGCCTCGTCGGCGTACACCGCGGTGGCCTCGAAGCCGACGGCGAGCAGGAAGTCGATCATGGCGCGGGCGTCGTGTGCCTGGAAGGTGCCCCACACGGTGGGGGCGGGGGGCTGGGTGGCGTTGTTCTCAGTCATGCCCTGATGGTGCCCGGTTGCGGTGCCCGCCGTCTTGGAGGTTTCGGCGCTCCTCGGCGAGCCACTGCGTAGGCGTGCACCCGGCCATCTGGCGGAACTCGTGGGTCAGGTGGGCCTGGTCGGCGTACCCGCAGCGAGCCGCGACCTCGGCGAGGGTGTCGTGGCCGTCGGCCAGCCGGGCGATCACCGCGTCGAAGCGGAACACCCGGCCCAGCTGCTTGGGCGAGAGCCCGAGCTCGGCGACCATCAGTGCCCGGAGCTGGCGCGGGGACAGCAGCACCTCGCGCGCCAGCTGCTCCACCCCGCACCGGCCACCGGTGGCCTCGAGGACGTCCCACGCGCGGACCAGCTCGGGCCGCACCTCGCTGGTCCGGGTGCCGCCGACCCGGGAGCGCAGCCACTGCTGCACCTCGTCGAGGCGTTCCTCCCCGTCGGTGCGCGAGCTGACCCGGTCGTGCAGCTCGATGGCGATCCGGCCGATCACCTCGTGGCCGTGGTCCCCGTCGCCGCGCAGCTCGGCGGCGCGGCACCCCAGGACGGCGCGGGCCGCGAGCGGGTGCACGGCCACCTGGACACCGCTCTGGGTGGTGGGCTGCTCCACCCGGGTCGCGACGGGCTGCAGGCCCGCGACGCAGACGTCGTACGCCTCCGCGCGGGTGGGGTCGAACCGGTCCCCCTCCGCGACCGTCCCGGACACCCGGACCGGGCCGTCGACGGAGACGATGAACGTGATCGAGGGCGACGGCAGCCCCCGGTGGTCACCCTCGGGCAGGCCGCTGGCGGCGTACGCGCACGCCGAGACCACGGCTCCGGGCAGCAGTCCGTCCCGGCGCCGGAAGTGCGTGGCCCCGGACACGGGTCACTGCCCGACCGGGGTGGCGGCCAGGGGCATCGACTGCGCGTGGATCCTGCCCTCGGTCGAGCTCAGCGGGTCGCCGCTGCCACCCCACCTGCGGGCCACGATCTCGGCCGCGATGCTCACCGCGGTCTCCTCCGGGGTGCGCGCGCCGAGGTCGAGGCCGATCGGGCTGGAGAGCCGCGCGATCTCCTCCTCGGTGAGCCCCGCCTCGCGCAGCCGCGCCAGCCGGTCCTCGTGGGTACGCCGCGACCCCATCGCCCCCACGTAGGCGACCTCGGGCAGGCGCAGCGCGAGCTCGAGGACGGGCACGTCGAACTTCGGGTCGTGGGTGAGCACGCAGATCACGGTGCGCGCATCGATGCGCCCGGCGTCCATCTCGGCCCGCAGGTACTTGTGCGGCCAGCTGACCACCACCTCGTCGGCCTGCGGGAAGCGGCTGTTGGTGGCGAACACGGGCCGTGCGTCGCACACCGTCACGTGGTAGCCGAGGAACACCCCCATCCGCGCGACCGCCGCAGCGAAGTCGATCGCACCGAAGACCAGCATCCGCGGCGCCGGCGCGAACGCCCAGACGAACACCCGCATCCCCTCGCCCCGCCGCTCCCCGTCAGGGCCGTAGGTCAGCGTCGCGTTGTGGCCCGCGACCAGCAGCCCCAGGGCGTCGTCGTGCACGGCCGCGTCCGCCCGGGGTGAGCCCAGGGATCCGGGTAGTCCCGGTCGTTCGGCAGGTGAATCGGGCCCCGGAGCATGCGCTTCGGCCAGGACCATTCGGTCCGCGGGCTCAGGGCGTACGACGAGGCGCCGGCCCAGCCAGGCGGGGTCGGGGTGCTCGATCACGGTGGCGAGGGCCACGGGCCGGCCGGACCTGATGTCGTCGGCGATCTCGCCGAGCTCGGGGAAGGTGTGCTGGTCGACCTTCTCGACGTACACGTCGAGGATGCCGCCGCAGGTCAGCCCGACGGCGAACGCGTCGTCGTCGGAGACGCCGTAGCGCTGGAGCACGGGCTCCCCGGCCTCGACGACCGACTGCGCGAGCTCGTAGACCGCGCCCTCGACGCAGCCGCCCGAGACCGACCCGACCGCGGAGCTGTCCGGGCCGACGAGCATCGAGGCGCCGGGGGGTCGCGGGGCGGACTGGAAGGTGGCCACCACGGTGCCCACGCCGACGGTCTCGCCCGCCTCCCACCAGCCCATCAGCTCGTCGAGGACCTCACGCATCTCCGATCACCTCCAGCACCTCGGAGAAGGCCTTCAGGGAGTGGCCCGCGACGAAGTCGTCACAGTGCGGCAGAACTGCCGCGATGCCCTGCTGCACTGGCTCGTATCCTTCCTTGCCGCGGTGCGGGTTGACCCACACCACCCGGTGGGCGAGCCGACGCAGCCGGCCCATCTGCTCTCCGAGCTCCGTGGCGTCCCCGCGCTCCCAGCCGTCACTGAACACAACCACGACGGCTCCCCGAGCCATCCCGCGTGCACCCCAGCGGTCCAGGAAGGCCTTCAACGTCTCGCCGAGACGGGTGCCACCGGACCAGTCCGGCACCTGCTCCCCCGCCCGGACCAGGGCCAGCTCGGGGTCCCGGGCGCGCAGCGCCAGGGTGACCCGGGTCAGCCGGGTGCCCAGGGTGAACACCTCCACCCGCGAGCGGTGCCCGCCCGCACCCGTCGAGACGACGAGGTGCGCGAGGCGGAGGATGGCGTCGGCGTAGGGCCGCATCGAGGCGGACACGTCCACCAGCAGCACCACCCGTCGCGGGGTCGTCCCCCGCCGCCGGTACTCGACGCGTCCGGGCTCGCCCATCTGCCGCAGGGTGGTCCGCAGCGTGCGGTGCAGGTCGATCTCGCCCCGGCGCCACGGCGTACGCCGCCCGGCCCGCCGTTGGGGCAGCCGGGGCCGGAGCGCCCGGATCATCGCGTCCAGCAGGGCCTTCTCGTCCGCGGTCAGCCGGGCGACGTCGCGCTGGCGCAGGACCTCGAGGTCGCTCGCGGCCGCCTGCACCACCTCGGGGTCGACGGCACCGCCCTGCTCGCCGGCCTCGCCCGTGGGCAGTGGCGGGCTGATCTCCCGGGGCCGCTCGCGCGCGACCGTGCGGGGAAGCTGCTCGCGGACCCCGAACCACGCCTCGAACACGTGGCCGTACCGCACCAGGTCCTCGGGGCTGGTGCACAGCGTCGCCCGGCCGGCCCGGTAGGTGGCGTGCGGGTCGCCGGCGCCCACGAGGGAGGCCGCCTGGAGGAAGCTGGTGGCGCGGTCATGGGTGACGGGCAGCCCCGCGGACCGCAGGGCGCGGGTGAACCCGAGCAGGATCTCGTCCGCCCCCCGGGGGTCGTGAAGCTCCTGCTGGTCGGGACTCATCCCTGCAGCATCCTGTCCAGCGCCTGCTTCACCCGGTCGGTGTCCTCGCGGTACTTCACCACCGCCCCCAGGGTGCGCGCGGCGGTCTCGAGGTCGAGCTCCTCCACCCCGAGGCGGTGGAGCGCGCGTGCCCAGTCGAGGGTCTCCGCGACCCCCGGCGGCTTGAGCAGCTGCTGGTCGCGCAGCTGCTGGACGACCCGGGTGACCTGCTCGGCGAGACGTTGGCTGACCTCGGGCACGCGGCTGCGGACGATCGCGATCTCGCGCTCGAGCCCGGGGTGGTCGATCCAGTGGTAGAGGCAGCGGCGCTTCAGGGCGTCGTGCAGCTCACGGGTCCGGTTCGAGGTGAGTACGACGGTGGGCGGTGTGGCCGCGGTGATCGTGCCGAGCTCGGGGATGCTCACCGTCCAGCTGGAGAGCACCTCGAGCAGGAACGCCTCGAACTCGTCGTCGGCGCGGTCCACCTCGTCGATCAGCAGCACCGCCGGCGCCTCGCGCAGCGCCCGCAGCACCGGCCGGGCGAGCAGGAACCGCTCGTCGAACAGCGACTTCTCGGCCTCGCTCGGGTCGAGCCCAGCCCCCCGGTGGTCGAGCCCGTCCCCCCGGTGGTCGAGCCCCGCCCCCCGGTGGTCGAGCCCAGTCGAGACCGCCGCCTCAAGCGTGCGCAGGTGCAGGATCTGGCGGGGGAAGTCCCAGTCGTAGAGCGCCTGGGAGACGTCGATCCCCTCGTAGCACTGCAGCCTGATCAGCGGCACGCCCGCCATCGCGGCGAGGGCCTCGGCCAGTGCGGTCTTGCCGGTGCCCGGCTCGCCCTCGAGGAGCAGTGGCCGCTGCATGCCGTGCGCCAGGTAGACCACGGTGGCGAGGTCGTCGTCGGCGAGGTAGCCGGTGTCCCCGAGGGCGACGCGGATCGACTCCGGAGAAGTGAGCTCCATCCGAGCAGGCTACTCAGCATGGGGTTGGCCCGTAGTTGGTCGGTCCGTTGCAGGTCAGCCCGTTGTTGGTCAGCCCGTGGTTGGTCGGGTGTCGACGTCGCGACCCGTGGCCAGGTCGCCGCACTCGACCAGGTCCACGTGGTGCTGCTCCAGGTAGCCGCGGGCGCCCTGGTCCCCGCGGGCCGACTCGATGACCCCGGCCCAGTGGTCACGGCCGATCAGGACCGGGTGGCCCGGCCTTCCGGCGTACGCCGCCCGCGCGAGCGTCGCGCGCCCGGATCTCCGGTCCACGGAATCTTCGAGCATCCGGCGCACCACCGCGGCGCCGACGTCGGGGAGGTCCACCAGGGTGACCAGTGTCGCCGCGGCGTCGCCGTGCTCCAGGGCCGCGAGCCCCGTGCGCAGCGAGGCACCCATGCCCTCGTCCCAGTCGGCCGCGAGCACGACCTCGAGCTGGTCCCGGTCATGGTCGTGACCCTCCAGCAGCACCCGCGCCTCCTCGGCCGCGGCACCGAGGACGACCGTGACGCCCGCGCAGCCGCCGTCGCGCAGGGCCGAGACCGAGCGCAGCAGCCAGGAGGTGCCGTCGGGATCGTGGACCAGCGCCTTCGGCGTACCCATCCGGCGGCCGGCGCCGGCAGCGAGGAGCAGTCCGTGGGCCATCCGCGCAGCCTTCCACGTCTGCCCGGCCGACGCCCCCGGACCCGGCCCGTCAGCCCCCGCGCGTCAGTCGAACCGGCCCGTCAGTCGAACCCGCCCGGTCTGCCGGACGACGTCGGGAGCAGGTCCCTGGTCCCGTGGTACTCGCCGTTCGGGGTGACGATTGTTCCCGCCTCGCCGCGCAGGATCGCGCCGGCGTCCTGGAGGCGTCCGATCGCGGCCATGTCGCCGGTGCGCTCGACGAACCGGGTCACGGCGTCGACCTTGGGTCCCATGGATCCGGCCGGGAAGTCCTCGCGCTGCAGGGCCACCGGCGTCGACCGCAGGATCGGCTCCGCCTTCGGGGTGCCGAACCCACGCTGCACGTGGGCGATGTCGGTGAGCACCAGCAGCGCGTCGGCCTCCAGCGCCTCGGCGAGCACCGAGGCGGTGAGGTCCTTGTCGACCACGGCCTCGACCCCCTCGAGCATGCCGACCTCGTTGCGGATCACCGGCACCCCGCCACCGCCCGCACACACGACGATCGCACCGCTGTTCAGCAGCAGCCGGATCAGCCGGGTCTCCACCACCCGCCTGGGCTTCGGCGAGCCGACGACACGACGCCACTTGTCGCCGTCGGGCTTGACCGTCCAGCCGCGCAACTCGGCGAGCTCCTTGGCCTCCTTCTCGGAGTAGACCTCCCCGACGAACTTGGTCGGGTTCGCAAAGGCCGGGTCGTTCGCCTCCACCAACGTCTGGTTGATGATCGCGGCCACCTGGCGCCCGGGCAGGGAGTTCTGCATCGCCTGGAGCAGCCAGTAGCCGATCATCCCCTGGGTCTGCGCCCCGAGCACGTCGAAGGGGTACGGCGAGGTCAGGTGCGGGTCCGACGCGCTCTGCAGGGCGAGCACACCGACCTGGGGTCCGTTGCCGTGCGTGACGACGAGCTCGTGCTCGTTGGCAAGAGGTGCCAGGGCCATCACCGCCGTGGCGACGTTGCGCTCCTGGACGTCCGCGTCGGGCTTCTGCCCGCGCTCGAGGAGGGCGTTGCCCCCGAGCGCGACCACGATCCGCACCTCAGCCGCCCATCGTGGCGACGAGCACGGCCTTGATGGTGTGCATCCTGTTCTCGGCCTGGTCGAAGACGATCGAGCTCGCGGACTCGAAGACCTCGTCGGTGACTTCCAGGGACTCCATCCCGGTCTTCTGGTACAGCTCCTCACCCACCTTGGTGTGCCGGTCGTGGAAGCCCGGCAGGCAGTGCATGAACTTCACCTGCGGGTTGCCGGTGAGCTCCATCAGCCCCGCGTTCACCTGGTAGGGCTTGAGCAGGTTGATCCGCTCCTCCCAGACCTCGGCGGGCTCACCCATCGAGACCCACACGTCGGTGTAGACGAAGTCGACCCCCTGGACGCCCTCGGCGACGTCCTCGGTGTGCTGGAGCCGCGCACCGGTGCGAGCCGCGATCTCCTTGGCCTGCTGCACGATCGCGTCCTCGTTCCACAGGGCCCTGGGTGCGACCATCCGCACGTCCATCCCCATCATCGCCCCGGTGACGAGCAGCGAGTTGCCCATGTTGTTGCGGGCGTCGCCGAGGTAGGCGAAGGAGATGTCGGAGTCGTGCTTGCCGGCGTGCTCACGCATGGTGAGCATGTCGCAGAGCATCTGTGTCGGGTGCCAGTCGTCGGTGAGCCCGTTCCAGACCGGGACGCCGGCGTACTGCGCCAGCGTCTCGACGTTCGCCTGCGCGGCACCGCGGTACTCGATGCCGTCGAAGAACCGGCCGAGCACCCGCGCGGTGTCCTCCATCGACTCCTTGTGCCCGATCTGCGAGCCCGAGGGGTCCAGGTAGGTCACCCCGGCGCCCTGGTCGAAGGCCGCGACCTCGAAGGCGCAGCGGGTGCGGGTCGAGGTCTTCTCGAAGATGAGCGCGATGTTCTTGCGGGTCAGCCGGGGCTGCTCCGAACCGACGTACTTGGCCAGCTTGAGCTCGGCCGCGAGGTCGAGCAGGAACTTCCACTCCTTGGGGGTGAAGTCCAGCTCCTTGATGAAGCTGCGCTGGTGGAGGTTGAACGCCATCTCAGATCCCTTCCCGTTCGATCGGGCAGCTCATGCAACGCGGGCCGCCGCGTCCTCGTCCCAGCTCGTTCCCCTGGATGGTGACCACTTCGATGCCCTTCTTGCGCAGGTAGGTGTTGGTGGTGACGTTGCGCTCGTAGGCCATCACCAGGCCAGGGCGGACGGCGAGCACGTTGCAGCCGTCGTCCCACTGCTCGCGCTCGGCGGACTTCACGTCCTGGGTGGCGGTGAGCACGTTGATCCGGTCCAGACCGAGTGCGTGGGCGATCGCCTGGTCCATCTCGTCGGGCGCGTGCGCGGTGACCTTGAGCTCCTTCTCGCTGTCGCCCGGCTCCAAGGTGTACGCCGGCAGGCCGCCCATCCCGGCGTACCGGGTGAAGGTGTCCTCGCTGAGCATCGTCATCACCGTGTCGAGGTGCATGAAGGCACGGGCCTGCGGCAGTGCCAGGGCGACGATCTTGGTGATGCTGCCGTCGCTGAAGAGCTTCCGCGCGAGCCTCTCCACACCCTGGGGCGTGGTGCGCTCGCTCACCCCGATCAGCAGGGTTCCCCGGCCGATGACCAGGATGTCCCCGCCCTCGGCGGTGGCACGCCCGTTGACCGATCCCTCGGACCAGACGTTGAACTTCGACTTCGCGAACAGCGGGTGCCAGCGGTAGATCGCCTCGTAGTGGATGGTCTCGCGCATCCGCGCCTTCATCCGCATGGCGTTGATCGAGACACCGTTGTAGATCCAGGCGGAGGTGTCGCGGGTGAACAGGTGGTTGGGCAGCGGAGGCAGGAACAGGTCGTCGAGCTCCATCGCCGAGATCACCAGCGACTTCGGCTCCTCGATGTGCTCGAGCAGCTCCCGCTTGGTCATGCCTCCGATCAGGTGCCGGACCAGCAGGTCGTCGTCGAGCCCGGAGAACAGGTTGTAGAGGTCGTCGGTCGCCATCGGACCGTAGATGCGTTCGTCGAAGGACGCGTCCAGGATGTGCTTGCGCCCCTCGGGCAGCGCCACCGTCTCCCGGAGCAGCTGGTCGAGGTAGTGCACCTTCACGTCGAGGTCGCGCAGTGACTCCGCGAACGCGTCGTGCTCCTGCTTGGCTCGCTTGACCCACAGCACCTCGTCGAAGAGGTAGGAGTCCTTGTTTGTCGGGGTGAGGCGCATCAGCTCAAGGTTCGGTCGATGCAAGATCACCTGTCGGAGGTCCCCCACCTCCGAGTCCACGTGCAAGGTCATCGGTGTCTCCCAGCGTCGTCGGTGGCAGGCGTTGTGATGCCGCCTACCTTCAACGGTCCCCCTGTGGGACAAGCCGCATGAGGGCCGAAGGTCCCACGATGAGGGGGACTTCGCCTGCGTCAGCGGGCGGGATCCGCTGCTTGTCTGGAATAGCCCATGCCCCTGCCGGATGAGGTACCACCATGAACGTGGAGAAAACCGCCGAAGCACCCGCAGGCCCGCCAGAGAAGAAGCGAAAATTCAGTTTCCCGAGCGCCTTCACGGTGCTCTTCGCCGTCACGGTCCTCGTCTGGCTGCTGGCGTTCATCATCCCCACCGGCGCCTACAAGGTGAGCGAGGAGACCGGGGGCCCGATCCCCGGCAGCTACCAGGGCGTCGATGCCGACCTGTCGTTCGGCGATCGCCTGATGCAGCTCTTCCTGGCGCCGGTCAACGGCCTATACGGCATCCAGTCCACCGACACCGGGTTCATCAGCCCCAACGAGACCGGAGAGCTCTTCGGTGCCGCGGGGGTGTTCCTGTTCGTGCTGGCCATCGGCATCTTCATCACGATGTCGATGCAGACCGGGGCGATCGACAACGGCATCGCCCGGGTGGCCAACCGGTTCGGCACCCGTGGTGCCGTGCTGATCGTGATCCTGATGCTGCTGTTCTCCATCGGCGGCACCACCGAGGGGATGGCCGAGGAGACCCTGGGCTTCTACGCCCTCGTCGTGCCACTCATCCTGAGCCTGGGCTATGACCGGATGGTGGCGGTGGGCACGATCATGGTCGGAGCCGGCGTCGGCGTACTCGCCTCCACGGTCAACCCGTTCGCCACCGGTGTCGCCTCCGACGCCGCCGGGATCTCCATCGGTGACGGGATCGGGTTCCGGTTCCTGATGTACGTCGTCCTGGTGCCCGTCGGCATGCTCTACGTGCTCCGGTACGCCAGCAAGGTGAAGAAGGACCCCTCGAAGTCCATGACCACGGGGCAGCCCGACGACGCCAGGATCGCGGCGAGCGGGATCGGCAGCCCGCCGGTGCTCACCGGCCGGCAGAAGGCCGTGCTCACGATCGTCGGGCTCACCTTCGTGTTCATGATCTTCGCGATCGTGCCCTGGGCGCAGGTGATCAACGGGCCCGACGCCGAGAGCTTCGGCTGGCAGCTGGACTGGTACTTCCCCGAGCTCGCCGCCCTGTTCATCGTGATGTCCATCGTGGTGGGCCTGATCGGCGGCCTCGGCGAGAAGGGGATGACCGACACCCTGGTCCGCGGCGCCGGCGAGTTCATCGGCGTCGGCCTGATCATCGTGCTCGCCCGTGGCGTCACCGTGATCATGAACAACTCGCAGATCACCGACACCGTGCTGCACTCGATGGAGAACGCGGTCGACAACACCTCCTCGGGTGTCTTCGGTGCCGTGATGTTCCTGATCAACGTGCCCCTGGCGTTCCTGGTGCCGTCGACCTCGGGCCATGCCGCGCTCGCGATGCCGATCCTGGCGCCGCTGGCGGACTTCGCCAACGTGCCGCGGGCCATGGTGATCACCGCCTTCCAGTCCGCCTCCGGCGTGGTCAACCTGGTCACGCCCACGTCTGCGGTGGTGATGGGTGGACTCGCGCTGGCCAAGGTGCGCTACGACGAGTACGTACGGTTCGTGGCCCCCCTGCTGCTGATCCTGCTGGTGGCCTGCACGGCGTTCGTGGCCGTCGGGGCCGCGCTCACCTGATTCGTCCAGACAAACTTCTTCGCACACCTGTTCGAAGACTTGCTAGAGTGAGTCGATGACCACGGAGTTCCAACCTTCCCTCCTCGAGCTCACCGAAGACGTCCACCTCGGCGTCGGGCCGCTCGCAGGGCGGGTGCAGCGGACCCATCTGTCCCGCGGAGCCTGGGTGGACGTGCTCCCGGGATGGTTCGGCGGTGCCGACGAGGTCTTCGCCGGACTGGTGGAGACGGTCCCGTGGCGCGCCGAGCGTCGGGCGATGTACGACAACGTGGTCGACGTACCCCGCCTGCTGCACCAGTACGGCATCGGCGACCCGCTCCCCCACCCGGCGCTCACCGAGGCGCGCGAGGTGCTCAACGAGCACTACGGGCCCGAGCTGGGCGAGCCGTTCGTCACGGCGGGGTGCTGCTACTACCGCGACGGGCACGACTCCGTCACCTGGCACGGCGACAACATCGGCCGAGGCCGCTCGCAGGACACCATGGTCGCCATCGTGTCCTTCGGCTCACCGCGCAAGCTCCAGCTGCGGCCGCGCGGCGGTCACACCGAGGTGACCCACGCCCTCGGTCACGGCGACCTGATCGTGATGGGCGGATCCTGCCAGCGCACCTGGGAGCACGCCGTACCGAAGACCTCCCGCCCGGTGGGCCCGCGGATCAGCGTGCAGTTCCGTCCGCGCAACGTGTTCTGAGCTCACGGCTGGCCCTGGGGGCAGACTGGGCGGCGTGAGCACGGAATTTCCCGGATCCGCGACCGATCGCGAGCTCGAGCGCACGATCCTGCAGCTGCTGGACCAGCGCGCCCCGACCTCGACGATCTGCCCTTCCGACGCAGCGCGTGCCGTGGGGACCGCAGCGGACTGGCGGGACCTGATGCAACCTGCCCGCGACGCGGCCGCTCGCCTGGTGAGCGCGGGGAAGGTGGAGATCACCCAGGGCGGGGAGGTGGTCGACTTGGCCACGGCCACGGGGCCGATCCGGATTCGCCGCGTCCTGCGGGACTGGCAGTGAGATGGTGCCAGAGCACCAGCAGAGCCGAGGTCGCGAGCAGCACAAAAGTGCGGCGCTCAGTCACCCCGGAATGCCAGCAGCATGCCACTGACAGCGGCGGTCACCACGCCCACCAGCTGCACGACCTGGCCGATCGCGATCGCTGCGCCGTTCTCGCCCAGCAGGTTCTCGAAGCCGTCACCATAGATGCCGCTGAGGACGAAGCCGACGACCACGAACAGCCCCAGCAGGGCTCCGACCCCGTCGGACCACCGGCGCCGGACGCCAGCGACGAGAGCCGCGCCGGCCAGCAGGATCACCAGCCCCGGCGGAATTGCCACGGGGAACTCGACGCCGGCCGCCCACAGGACTGCGATCCCGACGGCACCCACCAGCAGGCCACCGACCAGGGTGGTGCGCCTCCTCACGCATCCTCCTTCGTCCAGGCGACCAGCTTCTCCGGGTTGAGCACCGACCACATGCGAACGATGCGGTCCTCGGCGACCTCGAAGGCCATCACTGCGACGGTGACGTCGCCCGCCCGGGCGATGAGACCCGGCTGCCCGTTGACCAGGCTCTCCGTCATCGTCACCCCGGCCAGCGCGGTGGCACGGCCGACAAGGAACTCCGCGATCCTCAAGGCGCCACGCACGGGTCGCCGCTCCGCGCTGACCCGCCCGCCACCGTCGCCGACAGCGACGGCCGCAGGGTCGAGCAGACCGACCAACGCTTCGATGTCACGGGCCTCCCACGCCTGCTTGAAGCGGCGCACGACCGCCGTGCGCTGAGTCGTGGACGTGACTGGTGGGGGCGACCCGGCGATTCGACGGCGGGCCGAGGACGCCAGTTGCCGGGTGGCCGCAGGGCTGCGGCCGACGATCTCCGCGATCTCCGGGAACGGGTAGCCGAAGACATCGTGCAGGACGAACGCAACCCGTTCGGCCGGGGTCATGGTCTCCAGCAGAACCAGGAATGCCATGTGGACCGACTCGTCCAGAGTGATCTGGTCCACCGGGTCGAGGGGGGTGCTGCCGCCCTCCGCCCACATCGTCCGCGCCGGCAGCGGCTCCGGCACCCACTCGCCGACGTACCGTTCGCGTCGGAGGCGAGCCGATCCCAGCAGGTCGAGACAGATGCGCCCGGCGACCGTGGTCAACCACGCACCCGGGACCCGGACGGCCGTTCGCTGCTCCTCAGGCATGGCGTACCACCGGACATAAGTCTCCTGGACAACGTCCTCGGCCTCGACCAACGACCCCAACAGGCGGTAGGCGAGGTTTCGCAGGTGCCGGCGCTCGGCCATGACGGCGGCCAGGTCGGGATCGCCCCCCTCCAGGGACGAGGTGGGGCGGGCACTCATGGGACGAAGTGTCCCTCGGTTCGGCGTCATTCCCCTACGACGAAGCCGACCGGTGTCGTGTGAGGTCACAAGCCGACCTCACACCGGCACGGCCGGCTCCGTCGGACACACATGCACACAACTCTGTGGATCATCGCCGGGCTGTTGGCGGCCATCTTCTGCGCCAGCGGCGCAGCCAAGCTCGTGCAACCCAAGGACAAGCTGGTCGCCTCCAGCGCCGGGGCGGCGCTCGAGGGCTTCAGCCCCGGCGCGATCAAGGTCATCGGCCTTCTCGAAGTCCTCGCCGCGGTCGGCCTCGTAGTTCCCGGCATCGTCGGTGTCGCGACATTCCTCGTCCCAACGGCCGCCATCGGTCTGGTGCTCCTGATGGTCGGCGCCGCATTCACCCATGCGCGCCGGCACGAGGTGCAGCCGATCATCGTGAACGCGATGCTGCTGGCGTCCGCGGGCGTCGTGGCCTACGGCCGACTGGGTCCCTGCGCCTTCGTCGACTGACCCGATTCGAGAGCCAGTTGAATCCTCCCTATTGACGAGGTCGGCAGTCGCCGGTATTATCGAACACAGGTTCGATTCAATAGTGATGCTGAGGGATCGGCCCGGACTCTCCCGTAGCGGAGGTTCGCCTGCTCACGGGCGTGCTGCATCGACGTGTGAGACCAGTCAGTCATGGTCACGAGTCGGTGCGGGAGGTGCTCAGATGAGCTCGACGTTCGATCGGCCCGCGCTGCATCCGGTGCTGGCGTGCGCGGACGCCGTGGAGGCGTCCTTGAAGGACACCGCGGGTGTGGCGGTGGAGTTCATGGCCCCGGCGGACAAGCGGGCCGCGCTGGTGCAGCTGACCCGGGTGGAGGCACAGCTCGCTTCCCTGCGGATGCGGGTGCTGGCCGCCTCCGACGACCTCGCAGTGGCCGAGGGCGCCCGGGACGCGGCCGCGCTGGTCACCCACCACACGCGTTCAGATGCCGGGACCAATCGGCGTGACCTGGCACTGGGCCTGGCCCTGGACCGCCGCTGGCAGCACCTGGGAACCGCCCTGGGGGGCGGTGAGGTGAACGTGGCCCAGGCCCTGGTGATCACCCACGCTCTCGACGTCCTGCCGGCGGTCGAGCTCGGTGCCGAGATCATGGCCGCCGCGGAGGCGCATCTGGTGGCGCAGGCGGCGCACTTCGGTCCCCGTGAGCTCCGACTACTGGGCCGGCGGATCCTGGACCACGTGGCACCCGAGGTTGCGGAGGAGCAGGAGGCCAAGGCGCTCGCCGCCGAGGAGTCCCGCGCCTGGCGCCGCACCTCGCTGGCGACCACCCGACTGGGCGACGGCAGCACCCGGATCACGATCCACGTTCCCGACAGCGTGGCCGCCCGGCTGCACACCTACCTGGAGGCATTCACCTCACCTCGCCAGGTCGGCGTGGGCGAGGGGGCCCGGGTCCCGGCCGACGTACGCCGGGGTCAGGCGTTCTGCGCGCTGCTGGAGGCGGTCGACCCGAAGCGGCTGCCGGTCCACGGTGGCGACGCCACCACGGTGATCGTCACGATCCCGCTGGCGGACCTGCGCCGTGACCTCGGCGTCGGCGAGCTCGGACCCACCGACCGGCTCACCGCCGGGGAGGTCCGGCGCCTGGCCTGCACCGGCAAGATCGTCCCCGCCGTGCTCGGCACGAACTCCGAGGTGCTCGACCTCGGCCGGTCCTCGCGGCTGTTCAAGCCCGCACAGCGCAAGGCGATGATCATCCGCGACCGTGAGTGCCGCGCCGAAGGGTGCACCATCCCCGCCGCGTGGTGCGAGGCCCATCACTGGGGCAGAGCGTGGGCCCACGGTGGCCGCACCGACCTCAAGGACGGAGTGCTGCTGTGCAACTGGCACCACCACCGCGCCCACGACGACGGCTACGACGCCAGCCGACTACCCAACGGCGACATCCGATTCGGCAGGCGAACACGAGGGTCGTAAACTGGCGGCTGCACAGGGGTACAGCGCGTCAGTGGTGGGGTGGCGAGCACGTCGTTGAGCGCACCCGGAGAAACCGATGTCCACCCCTGTCACCCCTGTCACCACTGCCGTCCGTCCTGCCACGCCGACGCGCACCTCCTTCCCCACGCTGCTGCGCCAGGTGGAGCCGTACTACGTGGTGCTCGACGCCGCGGTCCGGCTGCCGACGGCGATGCTTCCGCTCGGGATCCTGCTCTACGTAGCTGACCGGAGTGGATCCTTCGCCACCGGCGGGCTCGCAGTCGCTGCGCTCAGTGTGGGCGGGGGCCTGGGCGGCGCCTTCGTCGGCGTCTTCGCCGACCGGTTCGGGCAGCGGGTCGTCGGCGTGCTGGCAACGGTGGTGCAAGTCCTCGCACTGGGCGCCTTCCTGCTGCTCGCTCCCCGGGACGTGCTGCCGGTGACGATGGGGCTGGCCGCCCTGATCGGGATGTCCAACCCGCAGGCGGGCGCGATGGCCCGCAGCCGGTGGGCCGCGCTGGGCCGCTCGCGCGCCGACCGTCGCTCGTTCACCTCCACGGCGATGGCCTGGGAGGGCGCCCTCGACGAGTGCGGGTTCGTGGTCGGACCGGTCCTGGTGAGCACCGTCGCCGGCCTCGCCTCCCCCACACTCGGGCTGGTGCTGGCCCTGGTGCTGGCCGTGGTGACCCAGACCGGATTCGCGCTGCACCACACCGCGCTGCCCGGCCACGGTGCCGGCCGCTCCACCGGTCACCGCGAGCGTGGGGCACTTCCCCTCGCCCACGTCGGCAGCCTCCTGGTCGCGATGGCCGGCGTCGGACTGGTCTTCGGCGCGACCCAGACCGGCGTCGCGGCGCGGATGGCGGCTGCGGGCACCGACGAGCTCACCGGTCCCGTGTACGCCGCCATGGGGGTCGGCGCCGGGATCGCGGGACTGCTCACCACCCGGCTGCCCCAGGTGTTCCGGCTCGAGGCCAGGATCGCCTGCGCCGGCGCCCTGGTCGCTCTCGGCGGCCTGGCGAGCTCGGTCTCGGAGCATCCTGCCCTGCTCGCCGCTTCCTGCCTGCTGCTCGGCGTTGCCCTGGCACCGGCCCTGGTCAGCTCCTACGCCCTCGCCGAGCGCTCGGCTCCCGAAGGGTGGGGCACCACGATGATGACCATGCTCGGGACGGCGAACATCATGGGGATCGCAGCCGGTGCTGCGATCGCGGGCATGCTCGTGGACTCGGTCTCCCCCGGTGCGGCGCTACTCGTCGACGCGGTCGCCGGTGTGCTGGTGCTCGCTGCCGGCTGCGCGGCGCTGCTCACCCACCCCGCTGGCCGCGCGGAGCGGCAGCACCAGGCCCGCTAGGCGACCCCGCTCACCCGCGAGGTCCAACCGCTCAGCCGACGGGGTCGCCCTCGAGGTCCGCCTTCATCGCGGCCAGCGTGCGCGCGATGTTGCCCCGCTGGAACTGCGAGAAGAGCCGGCCACCGGTCGCGGCCTTGTCGAAGATCGCCGCGGCCCAGTCGGGCCACCGGTCGCGCAGGTCGGTCCAGGTCTCGGTGACGCGGGTGCCGTCGGCGACCGGCTCGAAGGTGTACTCCCACGACGCGATCCGCCCGGCGAGCAGCGGCTTGCGCGGCCCGATCTTGCGCACGTCGAAGGCGAACCGCTGCCCGGGCTCCGCGGCGATCACCACGCACTCGGTGCTCCACCGCGCACGACCACGCTTGTTCGACCCGTCGAAGACCTCACCGACGCGCAGCGTGCGACCGGCGCTCGTGGTGGTCGCGCCGGTGTTCTCCGGGCTCCACCGGGCCATCTGGGTGGGGTCGGCCACCTGGTCGTAGATCGTGTGCGCGTCGATCTCGATGACGATGCTGTCGCTGACCTGCATCTCGCGGCCCATGGATCTCCTCGGTGGTGGGGTGTGCCCTGCCTGTGTACGCCCGGACATACCCGAAAGGGCCCCCGCCGAAGCGAGGGCCCTTCCGGGTGATGCCTGTGAAGCGGTGGTTCCTGAGCGGGTTGGCTCAGAAGTCCATGCCGCCCATGCCGCCGGTCGGGTCGCCGCCACCCATGGCGGGCGCCTTCTCCGGCTTGTCGGCGATGACTGCCTCGGTGGTGAGGAACAGCGCGGCGATCGAGGCTGCGTTGAGCAGCGCCGAACGCGTCACCTTGGCGGGGTCGGGGATGCCGGCAGCGAGCATGTCGCCGTACTCCCCGGTCGCGGCGTTCAGGCCGTGGCCGACCGGAAGACCGGCGACCTTCTCCGCCACGACGCCACCCTCGAGACCGGCGTTGATCGCGATCTGCTTGAGCGGAGCCGCGAGCGCGACCTTGACGATGTTGGCACCGGTGGCCTCGTCGCCCACGAGCTCGAGCTTCTCGAACGCGTTGACGCCAGCCTGCACCAGGGCCACGCCGCCACCGGCGACGATGCCCTCTTCGACGGCAGCCTTCGCGTTGCGAACGGCGTCCTCGATGCGGTGCTTGCGCTCCTTGAGCTCGACCTCGGTGGCCGCGCCGACCTTGATGACCGCAACGCCGCCGGCCAGCTTGGCCAGGCGCTCCTGCAGCTTCTCGCGGTCGTAGTCGGAGTCGCTCTTCTCGATCTCGGCGCGGATCTGGTTCACGCGGCCAGCGAGCTGGTCGGTGTCCCCGGCGCCGTCGACGATGGTGGTCTCGTCCTTGGTGACGACGACCTTGCGGGCCTGGCCGAGCAGCTCGATGCCGGTCGACTCCAGCTTGAGGCCGACGTCCTCGGACACGACCTGCGCGCCGGTCAGGATCGCGATGTCCTGCATCATCGCCTTGCGGCGGTCACCGAAGCCCGGAGCCTTGACGGCGACGGACTTGAAGGTGCCCCGGATCTTGTTGACGACCAGGGTGGACAGGGCCTCGCCCTCGATGTCCTCGGCGATGATCAGCAGCGGCTTGCCGCTCTGCATGACCTTCTCGAGGAGCGGCAGCAGGTCCTTGACCGTGGAGATCTTCTGGTTCGCGATCAGGATGTAGGGGTCGTCAAGGACGGCCTCCATGCGCTCCGGGTCGGTCATGAAGTACTGGGAGATGTAGCCCTTGTCGAAGCGCATCCCCTCGGTCAGCTCGAGGTCGAGCCCGAAGGTGTTCGACTCCTCGACGGTGATGACGCCTTCCTTGCCGACCTTGTCCATCGCCTCGGCGATGGCCTCGCCGACGGTGGTGTCCGCGGCGGAGATCGAGGCGGTCGCCGCGATCTGCTCCTTGGTCTCGACGTCCTTGGCCATTCCGAGCAGCTGCGCGGAGACGGCCTCGACGGCCTTCTCGATGCCGCGCTTGAGCTCCATCGGGTTGGCGCCGGCGGCGACGTTGCGCAGCCCTTCGCGCACCATGGCCTGGGCCAGGACGGTGGCGGTCGTCGTACCGTCACCGGCGACGTCGTCGGTCTTCTTGGCGACCTCCTTGACGAGCTCGGCGCCGATCTTCTCGTAGGGGTCCTCGAGCTCGATCTCCTTGGCGATGCTCACACCGTCGTTGGTGATGGTGGGCGCACCCCACTTCTTCTCGAGTACGACGTTGCGCCCCTTGGGACCGAGCGTGACCTTGACCGCGTCGGCGAGAGTGTTCATCCCTCGCTCGAGCCCGCGGCGGGCCTCCTCGTTGAATGCAATCAGCTTCGGCATGGCTAGGTGATTCCTCACGCTAAAAAGTGTGGTGGCCGCTTCGTCGCCCGCGACGGACGATCCGGGCTGACCCGGCGGACCCTTCCCGCCAGCGCCTTCGAACCTCGACTCAGACGGCCATGGATCGATGCTGCGTTGTCACTCTCATAGGGAGAGTGCCAGCTTCATTTTTAGCACTCGCCCTATCCGAGTGCAAACACCGGGGGGCCTGTTCCCGGCGCGTGCCCGACGTGGGGCTCAGCGGATCTCGGCGTCGTCGAGGCCGGGCTCGGGCTCGTGGTTCCCCGGAGCCAGCCGCGAGTGGGTGCGGCCGTAGAGGAAGTAGATCGCGAGGCCCACGACCAGCCAGGCCAGGAACCGCAGCCAGGTCTCCACGGCGAGGCTGGCCATCAGGGCGACGCACGTGGTGGCGGAGAGGATCGGGAGCAGGGGGACCTGGGGCGTGCGGAAGGGTCGCTTCATCCGCGGCTTGGTACGACGCAGCACGACCACCGCGATCGCCACCACCAGGAAGGCGAACAGCGTGCCGATGCTGACCATCTCGGCCAGCGTGGCGAGCGGCACGAACGCCGCGAGGAGGCACACCACCGCGGTGGTGGCCATCGTGATCCGGGCCGGGGTGCCGAACCGGGGGTGCACGTGACCCACCGCGGCCGGCAGCAGCCCGTCGCGGCACAGGGCGAAGCCGATCCGGCCCATCGCGACGATGTCGACCAGGATCACCGAGCTCAGCCCGGCGATCGCGGCGATGTTGATCAGGATCGAGGCCCAGCCCAGGCCCACCTGGTCGAACGCATCGGAGATCGGAGCACCCTCCGAGAGGTCGGCGTAGTTCACCATCCCGGTGAGCACGAAGCACACGCCCAGGTAGAGCACCGTGCAGATCACCAGGGTGCCGATCAGGCCGCGGGGCATGTCCCTGGCGGGGTTCTTGGTCTCCTCACCGAGGTTGGCCACCGCCTCGAAGCCGCTGTAGGCGAAGAACACCACGGCCGCGGCCACGAGCACCCCGGTGACGCCGAACGAGCTGGCGTCGATGCCGGAGGCCCACTGCCACAGCGGCTGGGCGAGCCCGCTCCTGCCGTCCGCCTCCGGCCTGGACTCGGGGATCCACGGGGTCAGGTTCGAGACCTTGACGAAGAAGATGCCCACGGCCACCACGAAGACACAGACGCTGACCTTGATCACGACCAGGGCGTTCGTGACCAGCTTGGACTCTCGGATCCCGACCGCCGCGATGATGCCCAGCACCAGGGAGATGGCCACGGCACCGAGGTTGATGGTGGAGCCCTCCTCACCGAAGAAGGCGTGCGGCAGCCCGAAGAGCTGCTGGAGGTAGCCCGACCACCCACGCGCCACCACGGCCGCGCCGAGCGCGAACTCGAGGATCAGGTCCCAGGCGATGATCCAGGCGAAGATCTCGCCGATGGTGGTGTACGCGTAGGTGTAGGAGCTGCCGGCAGTCGGCACCGCCGCCGCCAGCTCGGCGTAGCAGAGCGCCGCGAGCATGGCCACGACGCCGGCGATCGCGAACGAGAGCACGATCGCCGGTCCGGCGTGGTTCTTGGCCTCCACCCCGGTGAGGGTGAAGATGCCGGTGCCGATCACGATGCCGATCCCGAACCCCATCAGGTCCCAGGAGCTCAGCCGCTTCCGCAGGCCGCCCTCCTGGTCACCGTCGTTCTGGTGGATGACGGTGTCGACGTTCTTGGTCCGGATGATGCTCGTCCGAGCGGCCACGAGGCGGTCCTCCCTATGCGCCGACAGCCGGTACGCACGGCAGCCGGTACGTCGGCAACCGGTACGTCGGCAACTGGGCACACAGGCTGTTCGCGTCACCAGTTCGTTGTGACGCTCAACCTTTCGGTGCCCCGTTCCCCGTCAGGGAGATCGCAAACGATCACGCACCAGGTCCGCGAACGCGCTCGCGTTCTGCGGCAGCACCTCGAGGTAGAGGCCGGGTTCGGTCAGCTCGAGCTCGCTGACGGCGAGGGTGCCGTCGACCAGGCGCATCAGGTCGACGCGGGCGTAGTCGAGCCGCTCTTCGAGCAGTGCCTGCGCCGCGGTGACCGCGCGGGTGGCCACCTCGGCGGCCTCATCGGTCAGCGGTACGGCGACCGTCGACCCGCCGTACCTCTCGTGCACCCGGAGCTCACCGCTCGCCGGCACCTTGCGGGCCGAGGAGACGACGCGGCCGTCGAGCACGAACACGGACGTCTCGCCCTCGGTGCGCACCGACTCGACCAGGGGCTGCACCACCCAGGGTCCGTCGCTGAGCCCGGACTCGTCGAGGTCGGCCGGGCCGCCGTCGACGCCGTCGAAGACGACCAGGCCCCGCCCTCCGGCCCCCACCGTCGGCTTGACCACCACGTTCGGGACGCCCGGGTCGCCGGGGGCCTCGCGATCCATGGACAGCTCCGCGATCGCGGCCGGCAGCTCCTCCTCGTGCTCCACGACGAGGGTCGGGACCACGGGGACGCCGGCTGCGGCGAGCTCGACCAGGTAGCTCTTGTCGGTGTTCCAGGCGAACACCGCGGCGGAGTTGAGCATCCACGGCACCGTGCCCGCCCAGCGGAGGAACTCCTCGCGGCGCTGGTCGTAGTCCCAGGTCGAGCGCACGGCGACCAGACCCTGGGACCAGTCGGCCCCGGGGTCGTCCCAGACCACCCAGCGCCCCTCGATCCCCCGCTCGGCCAGCGCCGGCAGCAGGTGGTCGGTCCCCGCCCACTCCTCGCCAGCGGGGAACCAGGAGCAGGTGGCGAGCAGTACGACGGGACGCGGCGGCGCGGCGCCGTCCTCGACGGTCATCGGCTCAGTCGGCCAGCTCGGGCGGGAAGCCGCCCGTGGCGATCGGACCCCAGGAGTCGATGGTGACCCGGATCAGGGACTTGCCCTGCTCGCGCATCGCCTCGCGGTACTCGTCCCAGTCGGGGTGCTCCCCGGAGATGCTGCGGAAGTAGTCGACGAGCGGCTCCACGGAGTCCGGCAGGTCGATCACCTCGGCGGTGCCGTCGAGCTGGACGTAGGGCCCGTTCCAGTCGTCGCTGTGGATCAGCAGGGTCACCTCGGGGGTGCGGCGCAGGTTGGCGACCTTGGCGCGCTGCGGGTACGTCGAGATCACCACCCGGCCCTCCTGGTCGACGCCACAGGTGACCGGCGAGACCTGCGGCCGGCCGTTCCTGCGGGTGGTCACCAGGGTGGCGTTGTGGCGGGGCCGGACGAACTCGAGCAGCTCGTCTCGGCCCACCCGGTCGGCGGTCGCGAGTTTGCGTGGCATCACCACAGTCTGCCCGATCGGGCTGCCGGTGAACCGGCCGATCACCGCGCCGATCTCCGCGCCAACCTTCTCGCCGGCCTCAGCCGCCGGCGACCGCCGGGATGATGCTGATCTTGGTGCCGTCGGGGGTGCTGCTGTCGAGGCCGTCGAGGAAGCGCACGTCGTCGTTGCCGACGTAGACGTTGACGAAGCGACGGATCTTGCCGGCGTCGTCGAGGACGCGCGCCTTGATCCCGCTGTGGTTGGCCTCGAGGTCGTCGAGCACCTCGGCCAGGGTGTCGCCCTGAGCCGCGACCTCGGAGGCGCCGCCGGTGTAGGTGCGCAAGATGGTGGGGATCCGGACCTGGACGCTCATCTGTCTCTCCTGCTGTGGGGGTGGGAATGCCTGCTGCGGCTGGGACTCAGACCAGGCCGCTGGCGCTGAACGCGGCGTACGACGGCTCGATCGTGGCCGCCGGGCCCACCGCGTCGCTGACCGCGTCCAGGGTCTTGAGCCCGTGCCCGGTGTTGATCACCACGGTCTCCAGGGTGGTGTCGAGCTGGCCGGTGTCGACGAGCTTCTTCAGCACGCCCACGGTGGTGCCGCCGGCGGTCTCGGTGAAGATCCCCTCCGTGCGGGCGAGGAGCACGATGCCCGCGCGCACCTCGTCGTCGGTGACGTCCTCCACGGCGCCGCCGGTCTCACGGCAGACGTCGAGGACGTAGATGCCGTCGGCCGGGTTGCCGATCGCCAGGCTCTTGGCGATGGTGTCCGGCTTGACCGGGCGGATCGCGTCGATGCCGGCCTTGTAGGCCACCGAGACCGGGGAGCAACCCGTGGCCTGCGCACCGAAGACGCGGTAGGGCTTGTCCTCGACGAGCCCGAGCTTGATCAGCTCCTGGAAGGCCTTGTGCACCTTGGTCAGCTGGGAGCCGGAGGCGACCGGGATCACGATCTGGTCGGGCAGGCGCCAGCCGAGCTGCTCGGCGATCTCGTAGCCCAGCGTCTTGGAGCCCTCGGCGTAGTAGGGCCGCACGTTGACGTTCACGAACGCCCAGCCCTCCTCCTCGCCGGCGATCTCCGAGGCGAGCCGGTTGACGTCGTCGTAGTTGCCGTTGACGGCGACGAGGTTCTCGGTGAACACCGCGGAGTTGACCTGCTTGGGCTTCTCGAGGTTCGAGGGGATGAACACGACGGTCTTGATGCCGGCCCGGGCCCCGGCCGCGGCGACGGCGTTGGCCAGGTTGCCCGTCGAGGGGCAGGCGAACACCTTGCTCCCGAACTCCCGCGCCGCGCTCAGCGCGCAGGCCACCACCCGGTCCTTGAAGGAGTTGGTCGGGTTGGTGGAGTCGTCCTTGACCCAGAGGTTGTCGATGCCGAGCTCACGACCGAGGTTGTTCGCCTTGAGCAGCCGGGTGAAGCCGGGCTCCATGTTGGGGCTCTGCTCGATGTCGTCGGGCACCGGCAGCAGCGCCTTGTAGCGCCAGATGTTGCGTGGACCCGCCTCGATGTCCTCCCGCGTGACCGCCGGGAAGTCGTAGGAGATCTCCAGGGGGCCGAAGCACTCCGGACACGCGTAGTTCGGGCCCAGGGCGATCTGGTGCCCGCACTCACGACAGGACAGGCCGGTCGCGTTGCCGAAGGCGCGCTCCCGGAGAGTGGTGCCGGCGCCGGTTGCAGTGGCGGGCGAGAGTTCTGTTGCAGTGCTCAAAGGAGGCCTCCTTCTCATCTTCCCTGGACCGGATTTCGGACCAAGACGGATTTGGCACCGCACCACACGAATCCGAAAGATCGGAGGCTCGGTGTGGCGGTTGCCGGGACTTCAACGGGCCGTTCCCTCAGTCCCTCTCGATGAGCTGTGCACCACAGTAGGTAGCCGTCTCAGAATGTGCACACCGATTCCGCCATTCGAGACGGCGCGGTCTCGCACCGCGGGAGACCCACGGCCCGGACAAGGGCGACATGGGTTGTCCGGGGGTGATCCGGCTCAGGCGCGGGCGTTCTTGATGTCGGCGGTGAGCTCGCGGAGCAGCTCCAGCACGCCGTCGGGTCCCTGCACCACCACGTCGGCGAGGTCGGCGAGGGCGTTCTCCTCCTCCGAGGCCGAGCACACCAGCAGGCCGGGGAAGCCGCGGCCACGCAGCTCCTCGACCGCCTTGAACGCCTCCACGTCGCCGAGGTCATCGCCGCAGAACACGAACGCCCGGGCACCGAGCTCGTCGCTCAGCCGGCGTACGGCGGCACCCTTGTTCATCCCGTGCGCCCGCACCTCCACGACCCAGCGGCCCGGCTCGATGTCGAGGTCGTGACTCTTCGCCGCGTCGGCGAGCAGCGGCAGCAGCCGCTCGAAGGCGCCCTCGGGGTCCGGCAGCCGGCGGGTGTGCACGGCCACGGCGAGGCCCTTCTCCTCCACCCAGGCGTCGCTGGCGTCGGCCTTGCGCAGCAGGCGCGGGATCTCCCCCATGAAGCTGGCCAGGCCGCGCGGCGGCTTGGGCGAGATCACCCGGCGGTTGGTGGAGGTCCAGCGCTCGTTGCCGTACTGGCCGAGGACGAACAGCTCCCGGCCGGTGTCCCCGATGGCGTTGCCGACCTCCTCGAGGCCGCCGAGGTCGAGGGCCTGGCGGGCCGGGCGCCCCGTGATCACCGCGACCGCACGCACCTGGGCGGCGAGGTCGACCAGCACCTGGTCGGCATCGGGGTGGATGTGGGCCCGCTCCGGGTCCTCCACGATCGGGGCCAGGGTGCCGTCGAAGTCGAGTCCGACGACGAGGTCGTCCGCGGTGCGCACCAGCGCGGCGTACTCCTGCTCACCCGACGTCGAGCCGAACTCCATGGGGCCCATGGTCCCAGCCCGGTTCGGCGCTTGTCCAAACGGGCCACCAGGCGGGCGGCAGGCACGAGCCGCCCGGAAGGGTCGCCGTCAGGGCGAGCCGGTAGAGGAAAGCGGCAGGTCAGCGGTAGTCGTCGGTGAGGATCACGGTGACGCGGTCGAAGCGCATCGGCTCCTCGGCCGGGCGCAGCTTCTTGATCCCGAGGTCGCGGCCGAGCTCGCGCGCGGCCTCCTTGAGGCGCGGCGGGAAGTAGACCGAGGTGCCGTCGATGGTGCCGTACCAGTTGTCCGAGCCCACGACGTTCCACCCGGCGGACTTGGCCTTGTCGGCGACGCCGCCGGCCAGGCCCTTGGTGCGGGTGTTGTTGAAGACCTCGACGAGCACCTCGCCGCGCTTGATCGGCTTGGGCTTGGGCTTGACCGGCGCCGGGTCCGCGGTGGGAGTGCTCGAGGGAGTGGCGGACGGGGTGCTCACCACGGGTGCTGCCGTCTCGTCGGGCGCCTGGTCGGGGTCGTTGGCCACGAACACCAGGCCCGCAACGGCGACCGCCGAGATGCACAGCACCAGCAGGCGCGTGGGCAGTACGACGCCGCGCTCGTCGCGCGGGCGCGAACCCCCAGGCAGCCTGGACATCGAGGTCACTCCGAGAGGTCGAAGCCGAGTCGGCGCGCGGAACGCTGGCGCTGACGGGTGGCGCGCAGGCGACGCAGGCGACGCACGAGCAGGGGGTCGTGGGCCAGCGCCTCGGGCCGGTCGATCAGGGCATTGAGGACCTGGTAGTAGCGGGTCGAGGACATGTCGAACTTCTCGCGGACGGCCTGCTCCTTGGCGCCGGCGTACTTCCACCACTGGCGCTCGAAGTCGAGCATCTCGGCGTCCCGGGCGGACAGCTCCGCGGGTCCCTCCGACTGGGAGTGGTTGAGCGCGTGGCTGGCGACCATCAGGACGACTCCTCGGACGGGTAACGGTGTGGCTGCGGGCTCATCATAGGCGAGGAAATACATCAGTGTCATTCGGTTCGCGGCGTGGCGCGTGCGGCTCGCGCGCGCTCGCGGGGTCGGCTGGCTCGGGCTGGGTACGGTGAGCGCCATGGAGACCATTCGCTGGGGCGTGCTGGCGCCGGGCCGGATCGCACGGACCTTCGCCACCGACCTGGCACTGGTGCCCGACGCGACCCTGGTGGCCAGCGGCTCACGCAGCCGGCAACGGGCCGAGGAGTTCGCGGCCGAGTTCGGGGGCACCGCCCACGGCTCCTACGAGGAGCTGGTCAGCGACCCGGACGTCGACGTGGTGTACGTCGCGTCCCCGCACGCGTTCCACGACGAGCACGTGCGGCTCGCCCTCGAGGCGGGCAAGCACGTGCTCTGCGAGAAGCCGATGACCCTCGACGCCGGCTCGACCCAGGCGCTCTTCGAGGAGGCGCAGGCCCGCGGGCTGTTCCTGATGGAGGCCATGTGGATGGCCTGCCACCCCATGATCCGCACGATGCTGAGGCTGCTGGCCGACGGCGAGCACGGCACGGCGCGCCAGGTGCACGCCGACCTCGGCTTCGTGGTCCCGAACGACCCGCACGACCGGCTCTTCGACCCCGCGCTCGGAGCGGGAGCCCTGCTCGACATGGGCATCTACCCCCTGACGTTCGCCCACCTGGTCCTCGGCGCCCCCGAGCAGCTCAGGTCGGTGGCCCACCTCTCCGAGAGCGGGATCGACCTCGACATCGCGATCGCGGGCCGCTACGCCGGTGGTGCGACCGCCGCACTGACCGCGTCGATGACCTCCCAGTCCCCGCGCTCGGCCTCGGTCGCCACCGAGATCGGCCGCTTCGACCTGCCGTGGGGCTTCCACCACCCCGAGCGGATCCGCTGGACGTCGTACTGGACCCAGCAGGGTGAGAGCGAGTGGATCCTCCCCGACGAGCCGGTGGTCGGCCGGGGCTACGGCAACGAGATCCTCGAGGTGCACCGCTGTCTGCGCGCCGGGGCGCGCACCAGCACCCTGGTGCCGCCCGCGCAGACGATCGCGCTGATGGAGCAGATGGACGAGCTCCGGGCCCAGATCGGTGTCACCTACCCCGTGGATAGGGTCGGCTCGTGACTTCGAGCTCGCAGCGCCGTACCAGCGCCGACCTGGTCGTCGTGGCCAACAGGCTGCCCGTCGACCGGGTCGTCGACGCCGACGGCGAGACCTCCTGGCGTCCCTCTCCGGGCGGCCTGGTCTCGGCCCTCCAGCCGGTGATGAGCCGCAACCGGGGCGCCTGGATCGGCTGGCCCGGGGACTCCGGCGAGGTCCCCGAGTCGTTCGAGGACGAGGGGATGACCCTGGTGCCGGTGCCGCTCTCGGCGGAGGAGGTCAACGAGTTCTACGAGGGGTTCTCCAACGACACCCTGTGGCCGCTCTACCACGACCTGGTGGCCAAGCCGTCCTTCCACCGTGAGTGGTGGGACTCCTACGTGGCGATCAACCACCGCTTCGCCGAGGCGGCCGCCAAGTTCGCGGCCAAGGACGCCACCGTCTGGGTGCAGGACTACCAGCTCCAGCTCGTCCCGGCGATGCTGCGCGAGCTCCGTCCGGACCTGCGCATCGGGTTCTACCTGCACATCCCCTTCCCCCCGCCGGAGCTCTTCTCCCAGCTGCCCTGGCGCCGCCAGATCCTCGAGGGGCTCCTCGGTGCCGACCTCGTCGGCTTCCAGCTCGCCGGCGCGGCCCAGAACTTCGTGCGCCTGGTCCGGCAGCGGGTCGGGCACAAGACCCACCGCGACTCCGTCTACCTGCCCGACGGCCGGGTGGTGATCGCCAAGGCGTTCCCGATCTCGATCGACACCGCCGGATTCGAGGAGCTCGCCCGCTCCGAGCCGGTGACCGCACGCTCCGCCGAGATCCGCGAGGAGCTCGGCAACCCCCGCAAGGTCTTCCTCGGGATCGACCGCCTCGACTACACCAAGGGCATCTACGCCCGGCTCCGCGCCTACAGCGAGCTGATCGCCGACGGCCACTTCACCGTCGAGGACGCGGTCTTCGTCCAGGTCGCCACCCCGTCGCGGGAGCGGGTCGACCAGTACCGCCGGCTGCGAGATGACATCGACCGGCTCGTGGGCCGGATCAACGGCGACCTCGGCCGCATCGGCCGGCCCGCGATCTCCTACCTGCACTCCTCCTTCCCCCGTGAGGAGCTGGTCGCGCTGTACGGCGCCGCGGACATCATGGTGGTGACCCCGTTCCGGGACGGGATGAACCTCGTCGCCAAGGAGTACGTCGCCAGCCGGTTCAACAACAACGGGGCGCTGGTGCTCTCGGAGTTCGCCGGCGCCGCCAACGAGCTCCGGCAGGCCTACCTGGTCAACCCCTACGACATCAACGGGATGAAGGCGACGATGCTCCAGGCCTACCAGGCCGAGGAGAAGGACCTGACCCGGCGGATGCGGGCGATGCGCAAGACCGTGGCCGAGAACGACGTGGCCCGCTGGGCCACCACCTTCCTCGACCACCTCGCGGGCTCCCAGACCCACACCCGGGAGCTGCACCCGGCCAGCCGCGGCTGAGCCACCTCGACCGGGCCCGGATCAGGCTCGCTCAGTCACCCGTGTCGGTGCCGACCGGGTCGTCCTTCTCGCCCTCACCGGCCTCGATGGACTCGCCCTCGGAGCGCATCCCGCCGGGTTGCATCACGTGGCGGATCTCCTCGGCGAGCTTCGGGCCCAGCTCTCCCCAGCCGTGCCTGTAGCCGTAGATCTCCCGCAGTGACTGCGCCTGGTAGTCGCCGCTGAGGATGTCGACGTCGTCGGCGGTGATCAGGCCCGGGTGAGCGACGCCGACCGACTCCGAGACCTTGACCAGCTCGTTGCGCAAGGTGCGGATGTACTGCGCGCACCGCTCGGCCTTGGAGACCGGCTCCAGGCCGTGCGCCAGCCAGGGATCCTGCGTGGCGACCCCCGTAGGGCAGCGGTCGGTGTGGCACTTCTGGGACTGGATGCACCCGATCGCGAGCATCGCCTCACGGGCGACGTTGACCATGTCCGCGCCGAGGGCGAAGGCGACCACGGCGTTGTCCGGAAGCCCCAGCTTCGCGGAGCCGATGAAGGTGACGTCGTCGGTGAGCCCGGCCTCGGCGAACGTGGCGTAGACCCGGGAGAACCCGATCCGGAACGGCAGCGCGATCGAGTCGGCAAAGATCGGCGGCGAGGCACCGGTGCCGCCCTCGCCCCCGTCGAGGGTGACGAAGTCGACCCCCCGGTCACCGCCGGCCATCAGGCGGGTCAGCTGGTGCCAGAACCCCATCTCCCCGACGGCGCTCTTGATGCCGACCGGCAGTCCGGTCTCGGTGGCGATCAGCTCCACGAAGTCGAGCAGGCTGTCCTCGTCGCTGAACGCGGTGTGCCGGGCCGGGCTGGCGCAGTCGCGGCCCATCGGGATGCCCCGGACCTCCGAGATCTCGCGGCTCACCTTCGCGGCGGGCAGCAGTCCGCCGAGACCGGGCTTGGCCCCTTGGGACAGCTTGATCTCGATCGCACGCACCGGGGCCGACTCGACGACCTCCTTGAGCTTGTCGAGGGAGAAGTTGCCGTGCTCGTCGCGGCAGGCGAAGTACGCCGTACCGAGCTGCAGCACCAGGTCCCCGCCCTGGAGGTGGTGCGAGGAGAGCCCACCCTCACCCGTGTTGTGCATGCAGCCCGCCTGCCGCGCACCGGAGTTCAGCGCCTGGATGGCGTTGCCCGACATCGACCCGAAGCTCATCCCGGAGATGTTGACCAGTGAGTCGGGGCGGAACGCCTTCGCCCGCCCACGAGGGCCACCCAGGACCTTGGCGCTCGGGAGGCCGGTCGTCCTGGCGTGGTCGTGGGGCAGCGAGCTGGCGAAGGTGCGGTGCTTGATGATCGCGTAGCCCGGCAGGTGCTCGGTGTCGTTGTCGGTGCCGAATCCGGAGTAGTTGTTCTGCTGCTTGGAGGAGGCGTAGATCCAGGTGCGCTGGTCGCGGCTGAACGGGCGCTCCTCGTCGTTGCTGGTCACGATGTACTGACGCAGCTCCGGGCCGATGGTCTCCAGCCAGTAGCGGGCGTGCGCGATCACCGGGAAGTTGCGCATCAGTGCGTGCCGCTTCTGGGTGAGGTCCCGCGCTGCGACCGCCCCGAGGGCAACGCCCACACCACCCAGCACCCGAGAGATCTTCATGGCCCAGTCCTACCTCGCACCCACGACGATGTCCATGTCGTGGATGGGCCGCCCGTGGGCGCGGCCCGGGTACGCGCGAGTCGGTAACCTCTCGCCCATGGACTTGATCCCCAAGCCGGACCAGGTCGCGTCCGCCGCCAGCAACGTCGCGCACAAGGTGCTCTACGGGGGGCTGGCGGACCTTCGCCCCATGCCGCGCACGCTCATCGACGACGGGCCGCTGCGCGAGGTCTACCACTACCGGCCGCAGAAGCGGACCCGCGAGAGCGGTGACCCGGTGCTGCTGATCACGCCGTTGGCCGCCCCCGCGATCTGCTATGACCTGCGGCGCGGCTGCTCCCTCGTCGAGCACTTCGTCACCCAGGGCCGGCCCACCTACCTCGTGGAGTACGGCGAGGTCTCCTTCAAGAACCGCACCATGGGCCTCGAGCACTGGGTCGAGGGAGTCGTCCCCGAGGCGGTCAAGACCGTGAGCGAGCACGCCGGCGGGCGCCCGGTGCACCTCGTCGGCTGGAGCCTGGGCGGCATCTTCGCCGCCCTCGCCGCCGCCGACGACGCCAGCCTCCCGATCGCGTCGCTGACCCTGCTGGGCACCCCGTTCGACGTCAAGCAGGTGCCGATGGTCGCCCCGATCCGGCCCATCCTGCGACTCACCGACGGCGGGCTGGTCACCCAGCTCTACCGGATGCTCGGCGGGGCACCGGCCCCGCTGGTGCGCCGGGCGTTCAAGCTCACCGCGGGCACCAAGCTGCTCACCAAGCCCCTCGCGATGCTGCAGCACCTCGACGACAGCGAGTGGCTGGCGCAGATCGAGGCGGTGGACCGGTTCACCGCGAACATGCACGCCTACCCCGGCCGCTCCTTCGGCCAGCTCTACCACCGGATGCTCAAGGGCAACCAGCTGCTCAAGGGCAAGGTGGACCTCACCGACAAGGTGATCGACCTCGCCGACGTCACGGTCCCGGTGCTGGTCTTCGCGGGCAACACCGACGGGATCGCGCCGATCAAGGCGGTGCAGGCCGCGGTCCCGCTGTTCACGGGCTCCCCCGAGGTGCGCCTGGAGATCGTGCCGGGCGGACACCTGGGCATGCTCACCGGTCGTGCCGCCCGGAACACGACCTGGGTGGTGCTGGACGAGTGGATGGAGCAGCACTCCGCCCCGGAGGAGTCCACCGGCAAGCCCGCCCGCCGACGGGCCGCGAAGAAGACCACCAAGAAGACCGCGGCGAAGAAGACGGCGACCCGGAAGACCCCGGCCAAGAAGACCACGGCGAACAAGAAGGCGACCACCAAGAAGGCCGCCGCCACGAAGACCGCCGCCACGAAGACCGCCGCGAAGAAGAGCGCCACCAAGAAGACCGCGGCCGAGAAGACCACGACGAAGAAGACGGCCACCAAGACCGCGAGGAAGCAGGCCCGGCCGGCCGTTGCCGAGGTCGCGCCTGACCGTTCGGCCATCGGCTCCAACCCCGCCCGCAGGTTCGCCTCGACCAGCTCCCGGAACCTCGCCCGAGGCTCTTGAACCTGCCGGCGAGGCACGTTTCGCGACAGGCGCTGCGCCTCGTCGCGGCCCTGCTGCTCGTCCTGCTCGTCCTGGCGCTCGGCACCACCAGTGGCCCAGGGCCGGCGCGCCCGGCGTACCAGCACTACGTGGCCCTGGGTGACTCCTACACCGCCGCGCCGTACGTGCCGCTCACCGATCCCGCCCGGGGGTGCTTCCGCTCGAGCAACAACTACCCGCGGCTGGTGGCCACCGCGCTGCACGTGGACGACCTCCAGGACCGGTCCTGCATCGGGGCCCAGACCCGGGACCTCCCCGGCAGGCAGCTGACCGGCCTCGGGGAGCGGGTGCCGCCGCAGTTCGACGCACTGTCGCAGGAGACCGACCTCGTCACCGTCGGCATCGGCGCCAACGACTACCGCCTCTACGGCCGGATCGCGACCGTGTGCCGCCGCTCCACCCACGGATGCCCGCTCTTCGACCAGCGCGCCGAGCTGGGCTCGATCGTGGCGCGCCTGCGCCCCGCGCTGGTCGCCACCCTCGGGCAGGTGCGCGAGCGCGCGCCGAACGCCCGGGTGCTGCTGATCGGCTACCCGCGGCTCTACCCGCCATCGGGGAGCTGCAGCCTCATCCCCAGGATGCGCGAGAAGGACCGGGAGACGTTCCGCGAGGTCAACCTGGGGCTGCGCAACCAGATGCGTGCGGCCGCCGCTGACGCCGGGGTCGAGTTCGTGGACTTCTACGCCGCGTCCCTGCGCCACCACGTCTGCTCACGGCAGCCGTGGGTCCAGGGGCGGGTGACCAACGTCCGGCTCGGCGCCGCCCTGCACCCGCTGCCGGCCGGCCAGGCCGCGTTGGCCCGGCTGGTCGAGCGGACGCTGCGGCAGCCCGCGCCCGCTGGGTAGGGGCTCAGTCCTCGGCGAGCACGATCAGCCGATCGCCCTTCTCGACGGTGAAGACCTGAGACTTCCAGTTTGGAGCAGCTGGCACGGCTAGCCTGCGGCCATGACCCGAGTGCAACGCTGGGAACGGCGCAGCGAGGTCCCGCTCCTACTGCTTGCAGCCGCATTCCTCGTTGCCTACGCCTGGCCCGTCGTACACCCGGGGATCGACTCCCGGCTGCAAGTCACCTTGGCAGCGATCTCGTGGGCAGTCTGGGGTGCCTTCGCAGTCGACTTTGCCGCCCGGGTCGTGCTGGCGGAGGACCGCAAGACCTATCTTGTCCGCCACTGGTACGACGTCGCCCTGGTTGGCCTGCCGATGCTGCGGCCCCTACGGCTGCTTCGACTGCTGGCGCTTGCCCGCGTGCTCAATCGCTCCGCCGCCGGGTCGCTCGCCGGACAGGTATCCACTTATGTCGTGGGAACCGCCGTCATGGCTGTGGGCCTCGGATCACTGGCCGTCCTCGACGCAGAACAGAAGGCGCAAGACGCCAACATCACTACCTTTGGCGACGCGCTGTGGTGGGCAGCAACCACGGTGACGACTGTGGGCTACGGCGACCACTTTCCAGTCACGCTCCAGGGGCGACTGATCGCAGTCGGTCTGATGGTCATCGGGATCGGCACCGTGGGTGCCATCACCGCGTCGGTTGCAACCTGGATGGTCTCTCAGGTCGCCTCGCGGCCCCAGCCCCCCGCCTAGTCTGCGGACGCGCTCGACGCGATCAAGGAGGCAGTGACCACCGGGCGGCGAGCCAGGATCGGCACGGCCTCGAGTCGCGGACACAGCGGCCTCCAGCCACTAGGTTGACCCGCGTGACCCACCTCGATGACCGGTCCCGACCCCCGACTGCTGACGCGCTCCCGCGCAAGGTCCGTGCCGGCTACGGCTTCGGCTCGGTGGCCACCGGGACGTTCGGGACGGTTCCCGGACTGATGCTGCTGCCCTACCTGACCGACACCGTCGGGATCGCCGCCGTTCTCGCGGGGCTGATCGTGTTCCTCCCCAAGGCGTGGGACGTGGTGCTGAACCCGATCGCCGGGCGGATCAGCGACCGGTCCACGGACCCGCGGGGACCTCGTCGGCCGTTCCTGCTCAAGGCCGGGCTCCTGCTCGCGTTCTTCTTCGCACTCCTGTTCGCGGCCCCTGACCTGGACTCGAAGGTGTTCGACGCGGCGTGGGTGCTGGTCATGTTCGTCGCCTGCGCCACGGCGTACGCCTTCTTCCAGGTGCCCTACGTCGCGATGCCGGCCGAGATCACCGACTCCTACGACGAGCGCACCCGGCTGATGACCTGGCGGGTCGCGATCCTCGCGCTCGCGATCATGCTCAGCGGTGCCACGGCCCCCGCCATCCGGGACGCGTTCGACGGCCGCACCGGCTACCGGGTGATGGGACTGGTGATCGCCGGGCTGCTGGTGATCGGCGTGGTCGGGGCCTACGTGGGCACCCGCTCGGCGCCGATCGGCCAGGTGGCCTCGAGCCCGGGAAGCCTGCGTGACCAGCTGCGGGTGGTGGCCCGGGCGCGCGACTTCCGGCTGCTGCTGACCACGTTCGTCATCCAGGCCCTCGCGACCGGCGCCATGCTCGCCGGTGTCGCCTACGTGGCCCGCTGGGTCCTGGTCGACAAGGGCGCCGCGACGATCCTGTTCGTCTGCTTCGTGGGGCCGGCCCTGCTGCTGACCCCGGCCTGGAGCGCCCTGGGACAGCGGATCGGCAAGAAGCGGGGCTACCTCGCCTCCTCGCTGGTGCTCGCCCTCGCGGCGCTGCTGCTCTTCTGGTCACGCTCGGCGCCGTCGTGGTGGGTCTACGCGGCCACGGCCCTGGTCGGCGTCGGGTACGCCGGCGCGCAGGTCTTCCCGATGGCGATGCTCCCCGACGCCGCCGCGGTGGACGCCCGCCGGACCGGCGAGAACCGCATCGGCGTCTACACCGGGGTGTGGACCGCCGGGGAGACCCTCGGACTCGCGTTCGGCCCCTCGCTGTACGCCGTGGTGCTGGCCCTGGGCAGCTATCGCTCCTCGGACCTCAACGCCGACTGGACCAACCAGACCCAGCCCGACTCGGCGCTGACCGCCATCGTCCTGGGCTTCTCGCTCATCCCGGCCCTGCTCATCCTGCTCAGCCTGTGGACGCTCTCGCGCTACTCGCTGGACCACACCGCGGTCGACGAGGGCGCCCCCGACCCGGCCGACCGAGGAGACCAGCAGTGAACGACATCCTGGCCCGGCTGCGCGAGATGCAGTCCGCCGACGTCCCGGTGACGGGCGGCCGCACGCTGGCCTACGTCTACGACTCCGGCCTGGTCGAGGCCGACGAGGTCGGCCGGTCGGCGGTGGCGGCGTACGCCGGGTCCAACGGGCTCGACCCGACGGCGTTCCCGAGCCTGCTGGCGATGGAGAACGAGCTGGTCGGCTTCGCCGCACGGCTGCTCGACGGCCCCGACGGTGCGGTCGGCACGGTGACCTCCGGTGGCACGGAGTCGGTGCTGCTGGCGGTGCAGGGCGCGCGCGACTCCCGCCCCGACATCGAGCGTCCCCGGATGGTGCTGCCGGTGACCGCGCACGCGGCGTTCCACAAGGCGGCCCACTACTTCGGCGTCGAGGCGGTGATGGTCGACGTGGACGAGGAGTTCCGGGCCCGTCCCGGTGCGATGGAGGCCGCGATCGACGACCGCACAGTGCTCGTGGTGGCCAGCGCCCCGTCGTACGCCCACGGGGTGGTGGACCCGGTCACCGAGATCGCCGCCGCGGCCGCCGCGCGCGGGGTCCGCTGCCACGTCGACGCCTGCATCGGCGGCTGGGTGCTGCCGTACGCCGCCCGGCTGGGCCGTCCCGTCCGGCCGTGGACCTTCGCCGTGGAGGGCGTCACCAGCATCTCGGTGGACCTGCACAAGTACGCCTACGCCCCCAAGGGCACCTCGATCCTGCTGCACCGCAGCGCCGCGCTGCGGCGGCCGCAGTTCTTCGCCAGCGCGAAGTGGCCCGGCTACACGATGCTCAACCCCACGATGCAGTCCACGAAGTCCGGCGGGCCGCTCGCAGGCGCGTGGGCGGTGGTGAACACCATCGGCGACGAGGGCTACCTCGCGCTCACCCGGAAGGTGCTCGACGGCGTGGACCGGCTGGTCGAGGGGATCGCCCGGATCGAGGGCCTGCGGGTCGTCGTACCCCCGGAGTCGACGCTGGTGGCCTTCGCGACCGACGCCAGCTGCGACGTCTTCACGATCACCGACGCGATGACGCGAGCCGGTTGGTACGTCCAGCCCCAGATGTCCTTCGAGGGCCAGGAGCCGACGATCCACCTGTCGCTGAGCGCGGCGACCGCCGAGCACACCGAGGAGTTCCTCACCGCGCTCGCGGCGGCCGTCTCGGACGCGGTCGCGGCCGGCCCGATCGCCGTCGACCCCGGCGTCGTGGAGTTCGTGAAGTCCCTGGACCCCGCCGGGCTCAGTGACGAGGACTTCGACGGCCTGCTGGCCGCGGTCGGGATGGCCGGCGGATCCGACGACGGTGCCGTGGGCCTGCCCGACTCGATGGCCGAGATCAACGCCCTCCTCGACCTCGCCGCCCCCGCCCTGCGCGAGGCCCTGCTCACCGCGTTCCTGGACCGGCTGCTGCGCCCCGCCCACCCCGCCTGAGTCGGTTGTTCGTCGCTTGTGACGCGGGCGCTCAGTCGAGCGGCGCGGTCTCCGGGTCGAGGTCCCGGCGGGGAGCCCGGCGGTTCAGCGCGAGCAGGGAGCCGGCGAGCGCCATCCCCACGACGAAGAACTCCAGCGCCGCGAAGACGCGGCCGAGCGGACCGCCCGGGTCGAAGGCGTAGCCGATCACCGGCGCGAGCAGCCCGACGGCGACGGCCACCGGGAGGGTGCCGCGCTCGCCGTACCCGCTCTCCCGGCCGCCGGCGAACACCATCACCAGCGCCAGCCCGACGAACAGGTCACCGATCGCCTTCGGCCAGTAGCTGCCATCCGTCGGCGAGACGTGCATCAGCAGGGAGCTGAACGCGGAGATCAGGAAGGCCACCATCCACGCGCGCCGCTCGAGACTCCACGGCCGGCGTTCCCGCACGGTGTCCATCCCACGTCCCTTCAGCTCGGGTCCTCGCGCCAAACCTAGTGGCGTCCCGGTGGCAACGATGACCCGGGCGCGCCTACGCTGCGGGCGTGAGCGCGCTGGCCGGACTCGTGGACAAGGGCCTCGTCGCCCCCGACTGGGCCGAGGCCCTGGCCCCGGTCGAGGACCGGATCGCGGCCATGGGCCGCTTCCTGCGGGAGGAGATCGCCGCGGGTCGGGGCTACCTGCCTGCGGGCGAGCACGTCCTGCGCGCGTTCAGCCGGCCGCTCGCCGAGGTCAAGGTGCTCATCGTCGGCCAGGACCCCTACCCCACGCCGGGCCACCCCGTCGGGCTGAGCTTCTCCGTGGCCCCCGGCGTCGCACCTCCCCGGAGCCTGGTGAACATCTTCAAGGAGCTCGTCGACGACCTCGGGGTGCCTGCGCCCACCAGTGGTGACCTGACCCCGTGGGCCGACCACGGCGTGATGCTGCTGAACCGGTGCCTGACGGTGCGGGCGGGTGAGCCGGCCTCCCACCGCGGCCGTGGCTGGGAGGCCGTGACCGACCAGGCGATCCGGACCCTGGCACGCCGGGCCGCGGGCGGGGACCCGCTCGCCGCGGTGCTGTGGGGCCGCGACGCGCAGTCCCTCAAGCCCGAGCTCTCCCCGATGCCGTGGGTGGAGTCCACGCACCCCAGCCCGCTCTCGGCCCACCGGGGGTTCTTCGGGTCGCGCCCGTTCAGCCGGGTCAACCGGATGCTGGAGGAGCAGGGCGGTACGCCGGTGGACTGGCGCCTTCCCTGACCCCAGGAATATAGTTGTCGCATAAACTAGTTAGGGAAGTCATGGACACCTCCCCCGCAATGCCTGCGCTCTACATCGGCCACGGCGCTCCCCCGCTGCTCGACGACCCGGTGTGGTCGGGTGAGCTGCGCTCCCTGGCCGCCGACCTCCCCCACCCCAAGGCGATCCTGATCGTCAGCGCCCACTGGGAGTCGGCGCCGCTGTCGCTGTCGGCCTCGGGCCCGGGCGTCGACCTGGTCTACGACTTCGGCGGCTTCCCGCAGCGCTACTACGAGATGACCTACCGGACCCCCGACGCCACGGCACTCGCCGCGCGGGTGGCCGCGATGATGCCCGACACCGAGCCGGTGCACCAGCACGCCAGCCGCGGCCTCGACCACGGCGCCTGGGTGCCGCTGAAGATCATGTACCCCGACGGGGACATCCCGGTGCTGCAGATGTCGCTGCCGACCCACGACCCCCACAGGCTGCTCGTCCTCGGCAGCCGGCTGCGCGAGCTGCGCCACGAGGGCGTGCTCGTGATCGGGTCGGGCTTCCTGACCCACGGGCTGCCGTTCCTCAAGGAGTTCCGCATCGAGGCGCAGGCCCCGGGCTGGTCGGTCGACTTCGACTCCTGGGCCGCCGACGCCCTCTCCCGCGGCGACGTGGCCGAGCTGGCGGCGTACCGCTCGCAGGCCCCGGGGATGCCCTACGCCCACCCCACCGTGGAGCACTTCACCCCGCTGTTCGTGACACTCGGCGCGGCCACGGACGCCGAGGCACCTGGCAAGCAGGTCATCGACGGCTACTGGATGGGCCTCTCCAAGCGCTCCCTGCTCGTGGCCTGAGCCGGCGTCTGCACCCGGCCGCGGTGCGACGGGTGGGCGCGGGACGAGGTCGCGTGAGAGCGACGCGCGGCGCGAGAAGACCAGGCCGTGCGCGGCAGGGAAGTCCGAGCGACGCGGGCCGCCAAGCGACTCGTCACGTGACCGGACGGCGCACCGCGGACGGCCCCGGAGCGGAGCCCCACAAGAGGTCTACCGGATCCCGAGCCGCCGCATCATCGTGAGCCCCTTGAGGGTCTGGTCCACGTGCTTCTCGAACGGCTCGTCCCGCGGGGCGGAGAGGACCTGCTTCTTCAGCACGGCGAGGTTGATCGCGTCGGTGTACTTCAGCAGCCCCTGGTCGCCGTGGCGGGCGCCGACGCCGGACTGCTTGACGCCGCCCGAAGGCGTGCCCTTGGAGGCGTACGCCGCTGCCAGGGCGTCGTTGACGTTCACGTTGCCGGCGTGGATGCGTCGCGCGACTGCCTCGGCGGCCTCGAGGTCGGTGCCCCAGACGCTGGCGTTCAGGCCGTAGTCGGTGTCGTTCGCCAGTTCCACCGCCTCGTCCACCGAGGAGTAGCGGTGCAGGGCCACCACCGGACCGAAGGTCTCGCAGGACCCGGTGAGCATCTCGGTGGTGACGCCCTCGAGGACCGTGGGCTCGTAGAACGCCGGGCCGAGGTCGGGACGCTCACGCCCGCCGGTGAGGACGGTCGCGCCCTTGGCCACCGCGTCGGCGACGTGCTCGGCGACCCTGTCCTTGTGGTCGACGGAGATGAGCGACCCCAGCTCGGGGGTGTAGTCGTAGGCCGCGCCGATCTTGAGCGCCTTGGTCGCCTGGACGAAGCGCTGCTTGAAGGCGTCGTAGATCGAGTCGTGGATGTACATCCGCTCGATGTGCATGCAGATCTGCCCGGTGTTGCCGAAGACGCCGAACAGGGCGCCCTCGACGGTCTCGTCGAGGTTTGCGTCGGGGAGCACGATCATCGGGTTCTTGCCACCGAGCTCGAGGCAGGCGCCGATGAGGTTCTGCCCCGCCCGCTGGCCGATGTAGCGACCGGTCTGGGTGGACCCGGTGAACATCACGTAGTTGGCGTTGTCGATCAGGGTCGGGCCGACGTCGGGGCCCTCGCCGCACACCACCTGGAACAGCCCCTCCGGCAGGCCGGCCTCGTAGAGCAGGGAGACACCGAAGAGAGGCGAGAGCGCCGTCTTGTTGTCCGGCTTCAGGACGACGCCGTTGCCGGCCATCAGGGCGGGGATCGCGTCGGAGAGGCCGGTGGCGAACGGGAAGTTCCACGGGGCGATGATCGCGACGACGCCCTTGGGCTGGCGGATCTCAGTGGAGGTGCTCATCACCGGCACCGGCCCCCCGCGCTTGACCGGGGTGAGCAGCTTCGCGGCGCGCTTGAGGTAGTGCGAGGTGACCATCGCGGGGTCGCAGGTCTCGTCGAACGCCATCCGCCGGGCCTTGCCCGACTCGGCCTGGATCAGGTCCACGATCGTGGTGTTGTTCTCGATCAGCAGCTTGTGGAACCGCTTGAAGACCGCGAGCCGCTTGCGGACCGGCCACTGCGACCAGGCGCGCTGCGCCTGCCGCGACCGGGCGTACGCCGCCTCGATGTCCTCCGGCGTCGACTGCGGCAGCGCGGTGATCACCTCGCCCGTGTAGACCTCGGTGAGCTTCCAGGTGGCGCCGCCGCTGGAGGCGACCCGGGAGGTGATCCGGTCGAGCAGGGCGTCGGTGATCGTGGCCGGCCTGGTCAGGGGCTGACTGGTCAGGGTGTCGCTGGTCATGTCCACTTCCTCGGCAGTTCCTGGAGCAGGGGTACGGCGGGCGCGTGACGGCGGGCCGTCAGGAGCCCAGGATCAGCTCGGCGGCCTTCTCGCCGATCATGATCGCGGGCGCGTTGGTGTTGCCACCGGTGATGGACGGCATGATCGAGGCGTCGGCCACCCGCAGGCCCTCGATGCCGTGGACCTTGAGGTCCGGCCCGACCACGGCGCGCTCGTCCACGCCCATCCGGCAGGTGCCGACACCGTGGTAGACCGACGTGGCCCGGTTGAGGATCTCCCGGCGCAGGTCCTTGCCCGTGAGCTGGGCGCCGGGGTGGATCTCGTCCTTGACCGTCCCGCCGAAGGCGGCGCCGGCCATGATCGCGCGGGTCATCTCCGACCCCTCGGCCAGCAACTCGAGGTCGGCCGGGTCGGAGAGGTAGCGCGGGTCGATGAGCGGCGCCTGCATCGGGTCGCCGGACGCCAGCCGCAGGGTGCCGCGGCTCTTGGGGTAGATCAGCGTCGCCAGCACGGTCAGGGCCGGGCGCAGGTCGACGTTGTGCCGCACGGGTGCGTCCTGGTTGGGCGAGACGTAGGCCCAGGGCAGCAGGTGCAGCTGCAGGTCCGGTACGTCGGTCGCCTGCGACGTACGCACGAAGCCCACCGACTCGAAGACCGAGTTGGCCAGGAACGTCGTACCGGGACGCAGCACCTCCTTGGCCACGCCCTTGGCGAAGAAGAACGGCGTGCCCTTCAGCGTCGAGGTCGTCACGTGGAAGGTCAGTGCGTGGAACATGTGGTCGTGCAGGTTGTCACCCACCGGCAGGTCGGCGATCGGGGTGATCCCGTGCTCGCGCAGGTGGTCGGCGTGCCCGACGCCCGAGAGCATCAGCAGCTGCGGTGAGCCCACGACGCCGGCCGAGAGGATGACCTCCTTGCCCGCGCGGATGATCCGGGCGGCCCCGCTGTGGTCGACTACCGCGACTCCGACGGCCCGGCCGTTCTCGATGATGATCTTGGTGACCACGACCTGGGTCTGCACCTGCAGGGTGGGGACGTCGAGGTCGTGGAGGTAGCCGCGCGCGGCGCTGTAGCGCGTGCCGTTGGCGGCGTTCTGCTGCATCCGCGCGATGCCCTCCTGGGCGTCGGCGTTGTAGTCGTCGAGCACCTTGACGCCGAGCTCGTCGGAGGTCGCCTGGATGAACTGGAGGGTGCCCTCCTGGGGGATCTTGTTGCGGGTGATCTTGATCGGCCCGCCGGCGCCGCGGTACTCGTTCGCGCCGTCCTCGAAGTCCTCCATCCGCTTGTACGCCGCGTTGACGGAGTCGGCGTCCCACCCGGTGTTGCCCTCGGCGGCCCAGGAATCGTAGTTGGCGCGGTTGCCGCGCACGTAGACCATCCCGTTGATCGAGCTGGATCCGCCCACGACCTTGCCGCGCGGCACCGGCATCCGCCGGTTGAGGATGTGCTCCTGCGGCGTGGAGTAGTAGCCCCAGTCGTTGATCCGCTTGATCTTGGGCTCGGCGTGCATCGGCCCGATCATCCCGGGCTTGCTGGTCAGGAACTGCTTGTCACTCTTGCCCGCCTCCAGCACGATCACGCTTGCCCCGGACTGGGCGAGCCGGCCCGCGACGGCCGCCCCTGCACTCCCGGACCCGACCACCACGTAGTCGGCCTCGTTCTTGTAGGGCGCCTGCTTCGCCATGCTCAACCTCTTCGAACTCGTTGACATACCGCGGGAATGTGCCCTGGAGCACACAGGCCACAACTATAACCTGTTCTAGTTTGTGCGCCTAGGCCGTCGACCCGTCAAGATGTGCCTCATGGAGCTCCTCTCGATCCAGTCATCGGTGGCGTTCGGCCACGTCGGCAACAGCGCTGCGGTCTTCCCGCTGCAGCGCCTCGGGATCGAGGCCTGGGCGGTGAACACCGTGCACTTCTCCAACCACACCGGGTACGGCGAGTGGCGCGGGCCGCTGCTCTCCGCCGACGATCTGCGGGCCGTGATCCTCGGGGTCGAGGAGCGGGGCGCGCTGGCCCGGGTGGCCGCGGTCCTCAGCGGCTACCAGGGTGCCGAGGAGGTCGGCGGCGTCATCCTCGACACGGTGGCACGGGTCAGGGAGCTCAATCCCGCAGCCGTCTACTGCTGCGACCCGGTCATGGGCGACGTGGGCCGGGGCATGTTCGTGCGGCCCGGGATCCCGGAGTTCCTGCGCGACCGCGTCGTCCCCACCGCGGACGTGATCACGCCGAACCACTTCGAGCTCGACTTCCTCTCCGGCAAGCAGACGCGGACGGTCGACGACGTGCTCGAGGCCGTCGACGCGGTCCGGGCCACCGGCCCCTCCACCGTCCTGGTCACCAGTGTGCTCACCGACGAGACCCCCGAGAACTCGGTCGACGTCGTCGCGGTCTCCGACGAGGGCGCCTGGTCGTGCCGCACCCCCCTGCTGCCGATCACCCCCAACGGGTGCGGCGACGTGACCGCCGCGGTCTTCCTCGCCCACCTCCTGCGCACCGGCTCCGCCGAGACAGCGCTGCAGCGGGTCACCTCCACGGTCTTCGGCATCCTGGAGAAGACCATCGAGGCCGGCACCCGCGAGATCCAGCTGGTCGCCTCCCAGGACGTGATCGCGACTCCACCCGAAAGGTTCCAGCCCACCCGGCTGCGGTGAGCTGGGGTGGTGGTGGCCCGCTGCTGCCGGCGGCCGGGCCACTGCTGCGGGCGGCCGGGCCGCGCAAATGTTGGATTGTGACGTCTGAATCGACGATCCGGCTGTCACAACCCAACACTTGTGGGGTTGGCCCAGCCACCACGTCCGTCCCGGGAAGACCGAGTCGTAGAACCCGGCCTGACCGCGTTCTTGCCGGGTGTTCGCGGCTACGGTGAGGCGATGACCGACCTGAACGCGCAGACCCTGGGACAGCTCGGCCCGCGAGTCGCCGGCCCGGCGTACGACCGCTCGGCCGTGACCGGCGGCATCGTCCACCTCAGCGTCGGCGGGTTCCACCGCGCGCACCAGGCGATGTACCTCGACGCCCTGATGAACCAGGGACTGGCCCACGACTGGGGGATCACCGGGGTCGGGCTGCTCGGGCCCGACGCGGCGATGCGCGAGGCGATGCTGGCCCAGGACTGCCTCTACACCCTGGTCGTCAAGAACACCGACGGGACCACGGAACCCCGCGTCATCGGCTCGATGGTCGACTACCTGTTCGCCCCCGAGCAGCCCGAGGCGGTGCTGGACCGGATGAGCGACCCGACCACCCGCATCGTCTCCCTGACGGTCACCGAGGGCGGCTACCACGTCAGCGAGACCGATGGGGCCTTCGACGACAGCGACCCCGCGATCCAGGCCGACCTCCGCCAGGAGGGTCCACCGACCACGGCGTTCGGGTTCCTCACCGAGGCGCTCGCCCGCCGCCGCGCGGCGGGCACCGAGCCGTTCACGGTGATGTCGTGCGACAACCTCCAGGGCAACGGCGACCTGACCAGGGCCATGGTCACCGCGTTCGCGACCAGTCGCGACGCGGAGCTCGGAGCCTGGATCGGCGAGCACGTCGCCTTCCCCAACTCGATGGTCGACCGGATCACCCCAGCCACCACCGACGCCGACCGGGCGTTCGTCGCCGCGGAGTACCAGATCGACGACCGGTGGCCGGTCGTGTGCGAGTCGTTCGCGCAGTGGGCGCTGGAGGACCGCTTCCCGCTCGGTCGTCCTGAGCTCGAACGTGTCGGGGTGCAGGTGGTCGACGACGTGGCGCCCTACGAGCTGATGAAGCTGCGGCTGCTCAACGCCGGCCACCAGGCCCTCGGCTATCTCGGCTACCTGGCCGGCCACCGCTACGTCCACGAGGCGGCCGGCGACCCCCTGCTCAAGGGGTTCCTGCGCGGCTACATGGACGAGGAGGCGACGCCCACGCTGCAACCGGTTCCCGGCGTCGACCTCGACGACTACAAGGACAGCCTGCTCGAGCGGTTCTCCAGCCCCGAGATCAGGGACACCCTGGCCCGGTTGTGCGCGTTCAGCTCCGACCGGATCCCCAAGTGGCTGGTCCCCGTGATCAGGCAGCAGCTCGCCGAGGGCGGTGAGGTACGCCGCTCGGCCCTGATCGTGGCCGCCTGGGCTCGCTATGCCGAGGGCGTCGATGAGTCCGGCGACCCGATCGAGGTCGTGGACCGGCGCCGCGAACAGGTGACCGAGCGGGCGAGCCGACAGGCCGGGGAGCCGCTGGCGTTCCTCGAGGACCGGGACCTGTTCGCCGACCTGCACGACCAGCCCGCCTTCACCGAGCACTACCTCGCGGCGCTGGAGTCGCTGCACTCCGTGGGGTCACGGGCGACGCTCGAGGCGTGGGCAAAACCTCGGCAAGACCAGGTCCGTGACAAGTGATCCCGTCCGGCACCACGCGCCTCCACAGAATCCGGTCACCGTCCGGGAGCGGGCACCCGGAACCTGAGCGAGGCCACCGGGTTCTCGAACTCGCCCAGCCGTAGGCTCACCTGCACCCGGTAGGTGCCGTCGGTGGGGATGACCACCTCGGCGCGGAACGTGCCGGCGTCGCTTGGCCTCAGCTCGAGTTCACCGAGGTCGAGGCTCTCCGAGCGCACTCGCACCGTCGGTGGTCGCGCGGGCTCGTAGGGCGCACCGGTCGGGTCCTGCAGCTGGATCGTGACCGTGTTGGTCCCCCGTGCGCCGGGCGAGAGAGTGCCCAGCACCTTCACGTCCTCGCCGAGCTGCCCGGTGGAGACACCGGTCCGGTTCGGCGCGATGACCGGCGGCGCCTGACGGGGTGACTGGTTGACCAGGAACCCGGTGACCAGCAGGACCGCGACCAGGACCACGGCCTCTGCGGCCACGGTCCGGCGAATCGCGGCCGCGGCGTCACCTCGCTCCGCGTTGTTCCCTGCCCGGTGCACGCGGGGCAGCAGCGCGAACCAGTTGAACCCCGCGATGCCCACCGCGAGGGCGGCGACCATCACCTTGATGATCAGCAACCGGCCGTAGGTGGTGCCGAACAGGTCCTCCCAGGAGCCGATCATGCGCCAGGCCAGCAGCGACCCGCTGGCCATCAGCGCGACCAGCAGTCCCGCCGCGACGGACGAGAACCGAGCCAGGGTCGCCGCCGCCGCACTGGGCCGGCCTGCGAGCACGGCCAGGCAGAGCACGAGACCCACCAGGCCACCGAGCCACACCGTGCCCGCGGCGACGTGCAGCACGTCCGTGGCGAGCAGCAACCACTGCGGCGGGAACGCCCGGGAGTGCCCGACGACGGCCGGCGACACGATGGCCAGTGCCGCCCCAGCCGTGGCCGTCGCACGCCGCGCGCGCCCCAGAGGACCGGCAGGGAGCGCCCCGACCGCGGCCCCCAGCCCACCGACCAGGAGCAGCAACGCCAGCAGTTCCCGTCCGCCCTCAGACGACCACCCACCCCCTCCCGCGACGCCGAGGAGCCCGAGCCCTTGCCGGTTGGCGCCGCTCAGTGGCACCTGCAGCAGCCCGGCAAGTGCCGCCACGGCTGCCGCCACCCGGGCGACCCGACGCACCCGCCCGCGCAGCGCCTCCAGACGCGCGACCCCCGGCAGCAACCATCCGAGGAACAGCGCCAGGCCGGCGGCCACGAACAGTCCGAGGTAGCCGACGCCCTGGACGGCACTGAGCACGCCACGGACCGTTCCGTCCGCACTCGCCTGGGTGGTCGGTGGGCTCTTCACGACGGCGCTGGGCTCTCCGACCGAGAACGTGAGGGCGCCGGCGACCGGGTGACCATCGGCCGACACCACGCGCCACGAGACGACGTAGGTGCCCTGGTCCAGCGTGTCCGGCAGGTCCACGGTCAGCACCGCGTCACGGGCAGCCGCCTCCGAGCTCACCGACTCGCCGCGCGCGTGGAACACCTGCACCCCGTCGGCCGCGACCGAGACCGTCTCATCAAAAGTGAGTCGCGCCTCGCCCGGGGATGCCGGAAGGACCGTGGCCTCGGTCGGGTCGGTTTCGAGCAGACTGGCATGTGCGGTGGCCGGTGACGCCGGCAGGAGCACCAGCATGACGCCCACCAGCACGCTGGTGAGGAGAGCCGCCGGGTGGGCCCGTCCTCGCCAGCGTCCCCGGGACGCCGTGCCGGTCACGTGTTCCTCTCCCCTACCGCTGCCGGATCAGGCGCATCGCCGTACCTGCACCAGCGCGGTGCCGCTGGCCGCCAGGCCGAGTGCGCCCAGCACCAGCCCGATGGCGCCCAGCGTGGTGACCGCACCGCCGTCCTCACCGCCGCCGGTCTCGGCCGAGGCGTTCTGGGTCTCGGCCGCGGCAGCCTCGTCCTCGGACCGCTGCGCCTGGGTGTCACTGGCGGCACTGTCGTGCCCGTCGCCCTCGGCTTCGGTGATCTCGAACGCCGGCGCCGGGTGCTCGAGCTCCTCGCCGTCCTGCCCCTGGGCGGGCACCTCGGTCCAGGCGGTCTCACCCTTCACGCAGGTCTGGATCGCCGGGAAGCTGATCGTCTCACCGGCCTTCTCGGGCAGCTGCAGGGAGAGCTCGAAGGCATCTCGCTGACCGTCGGGCAGCGGCGTCTTGGCGGTGTACTCGACGCTGGCCACCCGCTCGGTCACCTCGTTGCCGTGGGAGTCCTTCACCGGGGTGGCGAGCTTCTCGATCCTCTTGGCGACGTCGTAGTAGGCGTTGCGGGTCGGGGTGATCGCGAGGATGTCTTCGGGGATCTGGATCGCCACCTTGGTGGTGGGCGACCCGTCGCAGCCGTGCGGGACGCTGAGTGTGAGCACGGTGTACGAGCCGGCCGCCGTCCCCTCGGGTGTGACGGTGATGTGGGCGCTGGCCGGGGCTGCCAGCGAGAGGGTCAACAGTCCGGCGGCCGCGGGAGCGGCGAGCAGGCGTGCAGCAGTGCGTGTCCTCATGGGTGTCCTTCTGGTTCAAGGTTGGGAGAGGGTGCGCGTGCGGATGCCCCCGCGACGCCGCACGGGTGTGCGTTCAGTGCGGACGTGTGTGAGCTCAGAGCTGATTTTCGGGCCTGTTGACCTCAGTGAGCCCCCACACGTTCGACGCTTCCTCAGGGCTTGCGCGGGGCGACCGTCATGATGCCGATGCACATCTCGTCGCCGGTGCCATCGCCCCACACCACGTAGCGCGGCGGCGCCTTGCTCAGCTGCGGCACCCGTTTGCGCAGCCCCACGTCGTGCGTACACGTCACCCGCAGCGTGTCCCCCGGATCGACCTCCACCGGCGACGGCAGCTTCACCATCCGCTGGTTGTCGAAGTCGAACTGCGGCACGTCCAGCAGGACCTTGGCCTTCGGCGTGCCCGGGTTCAGTTCGACCTTCAAGGACCGCCCGAGCATGTGCATGTGACCAAAACCGGCGAACACCGTCACCGGCTCCTCCACCTCGTGGTCGCAGGACTGGGTGTCACCGGGCTTCGGCACGCCGCCCTCGCTGCACTCCTCCACCTGCTCGTCCGCGAACTCGCCGACCTCCGGCCCGAACCGCTTCGTCACGTCCGCGATCGAGGCCGCCCGGTCACAGAGCGGACCCGACTCGTCGGCGGCACAGGGCAGGTCGGTCGGCGCGTCGAGCGACCACGTCTCGAGCTCCCGGGTCTGCGGCGTGCCGTCCTTCAGCCGCAGCCGCACCGCCGAGCGGTCCGACCCGCCCGGCTTGCCGTCGGTCGCGAGCAGGTTGTAGTGCATCTGGAAGACGATCAGGCTGCCCGGCTCCAGCTTGAAGCCGGCGTCCTGGTCGAGCAACGTCTCCGTGGCGCCCGGCGCCCAGGTGTCCACCCACGCCGCGCCCGGGTCGGCGCCCTCGTCGTCGTCCTCCACGTCGGCGCCCTCCACGCCGGTCCCGCCGAAACACTGCCAGCCGAGGCCCGGAGTCTTCGCGTCCTGCTCGCGCACCGCGGCAGCGTCGCCCGGCGGCACCGCGTACACGATGCCGTGGTGCGCGATGTCGACGTTCTCCGGCATCACCTGGGTCCCGGTCAGGAACGCCTCCTTGGTCAGGCCCGGATCGAGCACCTGGCACCGGTACTCGTCCACGGCGCCCTCCGGCGGCGCGGGCGTGTAGGCCTCGGCCATCCTCAGGTCGACGAACCGCTCGCCGGCGCGCAGCGGCTGCGGTGGAGCCGACGACGCCCCCGCGTGTGCGCTGTGCGAGCCGGCCGCGGAGGGCTCCGCACTGTTGTCGGCGTCCGAACCACAGGCGGCGACAGCGAACGCCATCGCCATCGCCATCGTGGCCGCCCCGAGCTTCCATAAAGAACCGGACGGCGCTGCGTTGACTGCCATTACGAGCCTCCTATGCGGGTTACATCGCTTGTCTGAGGCCTTCGTCCTACCGAGCGAAACTTAGACACCTGTTAGAGCGACGATCTCGAGCGGCCAGTAGGTGCCCCTGGGCGGTCACGTCGGTGCACATCCGTCGGCGAGCGCCGTGACCGGCGCGGAGGATCTACTGTCTGGCCGCCGGGTGCGATGCTGGTCGCCTGGTCCTCCCCCTGCTCATCAGCCGACGGTCGTAGGTCTCCGGATGATCGCGGTCCTCAGCGACGCTAATGCTGGCCTCAGGTTGACCGGGGACGCTGAGCGGCAAAGCATCGACTGGAAGGGGGCGGGCCGGCGTGCGAATCATGATCGCGGACGATGACGCGGCCATCCGTGAGTCGCTGGAGCGGGTGCTCCAGGTCGAGGGCTACGACACCAGCACCGTCGCCAACGGCCTCGCCGTGCTCGACGAGGTCGGTGGGGCCGGCGGTGACACGCTGGACCTGCTGATCCTCGACGTGATGATGCCCCGCCTCGGCGGGTTGGAGACCTGCCGGCGGTTGCGCGCCGCGGATCGGGATCTGCCGGTGCTGATGCTGACCGCCCGTGACCAGGTCTCCGACCGGGTCGCGGGACTCGACGCGGGCGCCGACGACTACCTGCCCAAGCCGTTCGCCACCGAGGAGCTGCTGGCCCGAGTGCGGGCCCTGCTGCGTCGGCGTACGCCGACGGACGAGGAGTCGCAGATCCTGTCGTTCGCCGACCTCCGGCTCGATCCCGACAGGTTCGAGGCGTGGCGGGGCGGGCGACCGCTGCGCCTCACCCGGACCGAGTTCTCCCTCCTGGAGGTCCTCATGGGCAACGCGACCCGGGTCTTGACCCGCGACGTGCTGTTCGAGGCGATCTGGGGCTTCGACATGAGCGCCACCGCCAACAACCTCCAGGTGTACGTGAGCTACCTGCGCCGCAAGATGGAGGCCGAGGGTGAGCCGCGATTGATCTACACGCTGCGCGGCCTGGGGTACACCTTGCGGGAGACTCCTCCGTGAGCAGGCCCACCCCCCGGGAACCGCACCGGCTGACCCGTGGGTGGCGCCGGCAGTCCCTGCGAACCAGGCTGACGGTGATCGCGGCGACGGCCATCGCGGTCAGCGTGTTCGTGGCCTTCCAGCTGGCCAGCGAGCTGCTGGACTGGGAGCTACAGGACGCCGCCGAGGATCAGCTACGCGCCGACTCCCGCGTCCTGGCGACGAACGCGGAGCGCGCCGGTCTGAGGCAGGTGCAGCTACCGCCGTATCCCGGATCCGGTCCGCTGGTGCGGGTCCTCCTGCCCGACGGCTCGACCCGGACGCCGGCCGGCCAACCCGCGCTGCCCGGGGTCAGCGAGCGCGCCGCGCGCGTGGCTCAGGGCGCGTCGGCCGACCTGATGGAGTCGAAGGACAGCGAAGAGGGCTACTTCATCTACACGCTGCGGGCAGGCGGCGGCGCGGTCCAGGTGGCCCGCGCCGCCGACGACAGCCCGGTCAACCAGTTCGGGTTCGGCATGCTGCTGATCGGTCTGCTCTGCGTGGTCGGCGGCGCCCTTGTCGGGCGGACCGTGGCCCGGACCGGGCTGGCACCGATCGACCGGTTGACCGCCGCCGCGGTACGTGTCGCGCACACCCAGGATCTCGACGCCGACATCCCGGATGAGGGCGGTGGGGAGATCCGGCGGCTGATCCAGTCGATCAACGACATGCTCGCCGCGCTCCGGGACTCCCGTCGGGCCCAGCGGCTGCTCGCCGAGGACGCCGCCCACGAGCTCAAGACCCCGCTCACCAGCCTGCGCCTCAACGTCGAGCTGCTGATCCGGCTCGATCGGCGCGGCACCCTGGACAGCGCACTGCCGGCGGAGAGCCGGACCCGGCTGCTCAACGATCTCGGCGCCCAGGTGGCCGAGCTGAGCACCCTTGCCGCCGAGCTGACCGACCTGGCGCGGGGTGACGTCAGCGACGAGAGCGCCGAGCTGCTCGACCTCGCCGACGTGGTGGTGGCCGCCGCGACCCGGGCGCGTTCCCGCGTGCCCGACATCGAGATCACGCTCGACGTGACCTCCGTGTGGGTGAGCGGGCGTCCCGCTGCGCTCCAGCGGGCGGTGCTCAACCTCATCGACAACGCCGGCAAGTGGTCCCCCGCGGACCAGCCGGTCCAGGTCCGGCTCCGTGCCGAGGGCGCGTCGGCGGTGCTCGAGGTCGACGACGCCGGGCCGGGCATCGACGCCGACGACGTACCGCGGGTGTTCGACCGGTTCTACCGTGCCGACAGCGCCCGGGCGTTGCCGGGATCCGGTCTGGGGCTCTCGATCGTGCAACGGGTCGTCGACGCCCACGGCGGCCGGGCCACCGTCGCCGGCTCCGCACGCGGTGGCGCGCTGCTTCGGGTCGACCTTCCGGCCGCGGCAGACGATGGAGGTCGTCGAGGAGTACCGCGAGATCGTCCGCGCTGAGACCGCCTCGTCCTCCGCCACTCCCGGTGAGTGGTTCGACCAACCGGCCTGAGCATCGCTCTAACAGTTACCTCAGATTCGCTCGGTAGGAAGTCGGCGTCAGATAGGCGATGTAACCCGTATGTAGGAGGCTAGTGATGGCAGTCAACGCAGCGCCGTCCAGGGAAGCGCCGTCCGGTCGGTTGGCCGGTCGGTGGGTGCCGTGGTCAGTGATTGGCTCGTGGGTGGTGCTCTCATGGAGCTAGGTGGACTGCCCCTACACCCCCTCGTCGTGCACGCCGCCGTCGTGTTCACGCCGCTGGCGGCGACCCTGGCGGTTGTTTTCGCCGTGGTGCCACGGTGGCGGTGGCTGACCCGATGGCCCGCCGGGCTCGCGGCGCTGGCTGCGCTCGGGGCGGTGCTGGGGGCCAAGTTCTCCGGGAGGAGCCTTCTGGAGCAGCGTCCGGAGCTCGCGCCGCTGGTGAAGGTTCACGAGGAGCGAGGCGACCTGTTGGCCTGGTTCGCGATCGGGTTCTTTGTGATCGTGGCCGCCGCGGTCTTGATGTTGGGCAGCACCTCGCCGCTCCCGAGCGGTCGCGGGATCAGGGCCTCCGCGGTGCCTTGGGCTGACAGGCTGCTTCCGGTGCTCGTCGTTGTCTCCGCGCTGGCGGTCGTCGCAGTAGTCGTGCTGACTGGGGACGCCGGAGCCCGAGCTGTCTGGGAACGGTGACCTGCGGTTGCCTGAGGGCCGGTGACAGGAGTCGAACCCGCGACATCCTCATTACAAGTGAGGCGCTCTACCAACTGAGCTACACCGGCCTACGGCCTCCCACGCTGTGGGCGACCGAGCCGCCATCGTAGGCGACGGCCCCGGGCGGTCAGTCCTCGATCCACCCCACCGTCGAGGTCGCGGGCGATCCGCCGACCTCCTGGCCGGTGACGATCTCCCGGATCCGCTCCAGCGGGAGCTTCGGGGTGCCGTCGGCGTACAGCAGGCCGTTGGTCTCCTGCCCGGTGTCCAGGTACTGCGTGTAGCAGAACCCCTGCACTTCGCGGCAGGATCGCAGCGCCTCGAACTGGGCGAACAGCATCTCGTCGTACTCCTCCTCCGAGGCCGCGTTGCTGTAGCCCCAGGCGTCCGCCTGCTGCTCGCGCAGGTGGTCGGCGACCAGCGAGATCCCGCCGAACTCGGTGATCATCAGCGGGGTCTCCCCTGCCAGGAACGCGCGTTCCTGCGCCCCGCTCGCCAGGGGCCGGCGCCCGTGCGGGGTGCGCGCCTCGAGGACGACCTCGGCGACCGCCTCCCTGCTCGCGTAGCGCTGCCGCAGCTCCTCGGGGTCGCTGTAGTCGTGCAGGCCGAGGATGTCGCTGGCCACGTGCTCCCAGCCCTCGTTGGACAGCACCGGCCGGCTCGGGTCAAGGGCCCGCGTGACCTCGGCCAGCGCGCGGGCATAGCTCTGCTGCGCCGGGTCGGAGGCGATGTCCTGGACGCCCCAGCTCTCGTTCACCGGCACCCACACCACCACCGAGGGATGCGAGCGGTCCCGTCTCACCAGGTCCATCCAGGTCGGGACGTACGACGCCACCGCGGCGGGCGAGAACCCGTACGCCGCTGCCGCCTCCCCCCACACCAGCAGCCCGAGCCGGTCTGCCCAGTACAGCCACCGGGGGTCCTCGGCCTTCTGGTGGAGCCGGGCGCCGTTGAAGCCCATCTCCTTGATGGTCTCGACCTCGGCGCGCAGCTCCTCGCTGCCGCGCGAGGCCAGGTGGGTCTGCGGCCGGTAGCCCTGGTTGAGGACCGAGCGCAGGTGGTAGGGCTGGTCGTTGAGCCGGAAGGCGCCGTCGGCCACCGAGACCGAGCGCAGGCCGGTGTAGCCGGCCACGGTGTCCAGCACCCGTCCCGAGGCCTGGTCGCGGACCACGACCTCCACGTCGAGGAGGGTCGGGTGCTCCGGCGCCCACAGCAGCCGCGCCCGGTCCTGCCCGTTGCGCAGGGCGTCGATCAGCACGTCCATGCCGACGACCCGGTCCCGCGCCAGGGTCGACTGCGCGGCCAGCACCTCCTCGTCGAGCCGGACCGTCACCTCGACCACGGTGTCGGCCTCGGGTCGCCGCGCGAGCCGCACCTCCCCGCGCAGGCCGGAGGTGATCTCAGGGGTCCAGGCCACCTCGACGACGTGCTGGTCCGGGACGCACTCGGCCCAGACCGGCTGCCAGATGCCGGTCGTCCGCTCGTACCAGATGCCGCGGGTACGTTCGCGCCAGTCCTGCTTGCCCCGGGGCTGGTCGGGGTCGGTCGGGTCGTCCTCGGCGCGTACGACGAGCACGTGCTCCTCGCACCCGGGGACCAGCGCATCGGTGAGGTCCGCGGTGAACGGGGTCTGCCCGCCCTCGTGCACGGCGACGAGCTGCCCGTCGCACCACACGCGGGCCAGGTGGTCCACGGCTCCGAGGTGGAGCAGCACGCGATTGCCCGCCAGGCCATCGGGGGCGAGCTCCTCGAGCCGCACCGAGCGCCGGTACCAGACCACGGGGTGGAACTCCCGGCGACCGATCCCCGAGGCGGGCGACTCCGGCGGGAACGGCACCTCGATGGTCCCGGTGAAGGGTGCATCGCCGTCCGGGTCGAACCAGTGGGCGCCGAGACCGGCATCCTCGTCGTCGTACGCGAAGTCCCAGGTGCCGTCGAGGCTCAGCCACTGCTCGCGGCACATCAAGGGGCGGGGATAGCTCCCATCCTGCGTCGTCGCTCTCACGCGATGTCCCTTCGTCGTGACGGCTGCGTCCGCGGCTTGCCGATCCTTGCCGCTCGGCAGGGTGTGTGCCACAGTCCGATGTAACGCACGTCACACCATGTCGGGACGGAGTCAACGTGTCCAGAGGTCTGTCACGTCGACAACTGCTCAGAGCCGGGGGCGGGCTGGCCGTGGCCGGGCTCGCGTCCGGGTGCTCCTCCCCGATCGCCACCAGCCTCTTCGGGACCCAGCCGGCGACCGCCGACGTCATCTACTGGCACCTGTTCGGGGGCGGCGACGGCGAGAACATGGTCACGATGGTCGGGGACTTCGAGAAGTCGAGCGGCACCTCGGTGGAGTCGACGCTGCTCTCCTGGGGCAACCCCTACTACACCAAGCTCGCGCTCGCCGCCTCGAGCGGACGACCGCCCGACGTCGCGATCGCGCACCTGTCCCGGCTCCCCCTGCTGGCCCAGGCCGGCCTGCTGGAGACCGTCGACGACGCGGGGCTGACCGACGTCGGCATCACCGAGGACAAGTTCACTCCCGCGGCCTGGAAGAAGGCCACGGTGTCCGGGGCGACGTACGCCGTCCCGCTCGACACGCACCCGTTCGTGATGTTCTACAACGTCGACCTCGCCCGCAAGGCCGGGCTGCTCGGCGAGGGCGACAAGCTGAAGGCGATCTCGGGCAGCAAGGAGTTCGTGGACGCGCTCACCGCGATGAAGGAGGCGGGTGCTCGGTACGGCGCGATCAGCTCCAACACCGGCGACCCGTCGACGACCTGGCGGTTCTTCCTGATGCTGTACTCCGGCCTCAACCGGGATCCGATCGTCTCCGACGCCGGCACCCGGATCACCCTGGACGAGGACGCAGCGCAGGAGGCGTTCGGGTTCATGCAGACCCTGACCGGTGAGCGGGAGCTGATGCCGGGGAGCGCCACGATCACCACCACCTCCACCCTGTTCGGGCAGGGCCAGGCCGGTTTCCTCTTCGACGGTGTCTGGCAGATCCCTACGTACTCCGGGGTCAAGCTCGAGTCGGGGGAGCCGCTCGCGTTCAACGTGGTGCCGTTCCCGGCGATCCTCGGCGACGAGGCCGTCTCGTACGCCGACTCGCACGCGCTGGTCATCCCCCAGAACCCCGAGCGCTCGGCGCGGCGCTCTCAGGACGCCGCCGAGTTCGTCAAGGCGCTGCTCGAGAGTGGCGACACCTGGGCCGGTGGTGGTCACGTGCCGGCCTGGCTCCCGAGCCAGGAGAGCGCCGCGTTCCGCGAGATGGAGCCGCAGAGCAACTACGTGCAGGCCGCCTTCGAGGCGGTCTACGACCCCGCAGGCTGGTACACCGGCGCCGGATCGGACTTCCAGACCGTGATGGGCGGGGTGATCTCCGGCGTCCTCGCCGGGCGCACCAGTCCCCGGGCAGCGGTGCGGAACATGCGCGATGGCCTGCGCACCTTCTCCACAGCCATCCCCCCGGTCCGATGAGCACGGTCCGATGAGCGAAGGAGCGTCATGACCACCACCGCCATCGGTCGCGCGATCCCCGTGTCCGAGGACACCGAGACCACACCGGCCCGCGAGTCGCGCAGTGCCGACAACCGCGCAGGTTGGCTGTTCGCCGCGCCGTTCCTCGTGCTCTACGCGCTCTTCCTGATCGGCCCGGTCGTGATCGGGCTGGTGGTCAGCTTCTTCAACACCGCGACGGTGGCCCCCGGGCTCGGGGACTGGGTGGGGACCCAGAACTACGCCGATGTGCTCACCAGTAGCGACTTCTGGGCCTCGATGTGGCACTCCGCACTGTTCACGCTGCTGACCACGCCGATCCTGGTGCTGCTGCCGCTGGTGTTCGCGATCCTGGCGTCCCGGATGGCCAGCCAGCAGTGGTTCTTCCGACTGGCGTTCTTCGCGCCGTACGTCGTGCCGTCGGCGATCGTCTGCCTGATCTTCGCTTTCATGTACACCCCCGAGACCGGCCTGATCAGCAACGCGTTCGGCTGGTTCGGCCTCACCGCGCCGGACTTCCTGGGCACCGAGTCCGGCGGCTGGTTCGCGGTCGTGCTGCTGACCGTGTGGTGGACGTTCGGCTTCAACTTCATCCTCTACACCGCTGCCCTCCAAGACATCCCCGAGGAGGTCTACGAGGCGGCCACGCTGGACGGCGCCTCTCCCCTGCAGCAGATCTGGCACATCGTCGTGCCGCTGCTGCGTCCCACGATCAGCCTGGTGCTGATCCTCCAGGTGCTGGCCTCGTTGAAGGTGTTCGACCAGATCTACCTGCTGCTCCGGGGTGGCCCCGACCAGGCCACCCGGCCGGCGATCCAGTACATCTTCGACACCGGGTTCACCTCCTACCGGGGCGGGTACGCCGCGGCCGCCACGATGGTCTACTTCCTGACGCTGGTGATCGTGGCCGCGACGTGGGCGTTGCTGCGCCGGCGACGGGAGGCCCGCGCATGAGCGACGGAGCGCACACCCTGCGGGGCAGCTCGGCCGAGTCGAGCAGCCGGGCCTTCAACCGGCTCGCGGCGACCTGTGTGGTGCTGTTCGCGCTGATCTGGCTGGTGCCGTTCGCGTGGGCGGTGATCACCTCCCTGCGTCCCAACGACGAGATCACCGCCGAACCGGTGAACTTCTGGGGAAGCAGCTGGACCTTCGACGCCTACAGCAACGCGTGGAGCAACAACCCGATCGGCTGGTGGTACGTCAACAGCTTCCTGATCTCCACGCTCGCCGCGATCTTCACGGTGCTGGTGTGCTCGATGATCGGGTTCGCGATGGCGCACCTGCAGTTCCGGGGCAAGTACGTCCTGATGGCCGTGATCCTCGCCGGGATCATGCTGCCGATGGAGGCGCTGGTGCTGCCGCAGTTCATGGAGTTCCGCGCCCTCGGCCTGCTCGGCACCTACTGGGCGCTGATCCTGCCCGCGGTGGCCGCTCCGGTGGCTGTGTTCATCTTCCACGCCTTCCTGCGCCAGGTCCCGACGTCACTGATCGAGGCGGCCCGGCTCGACGGTGCGGGCTGGTGGCGCATCTACCGCCAGATCTGCATGCCGCTGTGCCGTCCCGCGATCTCGGCGGTGGCCATCCTCACCTTCATCACCAGCTGGAACGCCTTCTTGTGGCCGCTCCTGGCGCTCACCCAGACCAAGTCCCAGACCATCCCGGTGGGCCTGAGCAGCCTGATCGGCGGATCCACGATCCAGTACGCCGAGACGATGGCCTCCTCGGTGCTCGGCATCCTGCCGCTGTTCGCGGTGTTCCTGGTCCTCCAGCGCCAGATCGTGCAGGGCGTCGCTCAGACCGGGATCAAGTAGCTCCCTGGAGGTCCAGCTCCACGTAGTCGGCCACGACCAGGTCGCCCGTCGTACGCACGGTGACCGGCTGGATCCCGACCGGCCTGCCGTCGCTGTAGGTCACGAAGGTGAACTGGGCGTCGCGGCGCAGCTTGCTCCCGATCGCGATGGCGTACGCCGCCCCGCCGGTCGTCCCGTTGGTGTAGCTGTAGCCCGCCTTGCCGTTGCTGCCGACGACGCGGTCCGGGCCCACCTGCACGTGCAGGTGGCCGCCGAGGACCAGGTCGGTGCACCCGCGTTCGAGCGCGGTGGCGCCGAGCTTCGCGTCGTGGACCAGCAGGGTCGCGATCCGCTCGTCCTTCTCGTCGAGCTCGCACACGTCGTCGGCGATGCGCTCCCTGACCTCGGCGAAGCTGAGCCCGTTCTCGTCGCGCCAGTTGCCCAGGCCGCTCGAGCGCGGGTCGTCGACACCGGTGATCCGGACCCCGGCGAACGGCTCGACGGCCTCCCCGTCCAGGTGGGTCCACCCGAGCGACTTCAGGTGTCGGTTCACGAAGGTGCCGTTGTCGTGGTTGCCCGCGATGGCGACCTTCGCGGAGTACCCCTCGAACGCCTTGTCGAGGGAGCCCAGGCTGAACTCCTCCCAGGGCTGGCCCGTCGACGTGTCGTCGCCGGCGTCCAGCACGACCGTGGCACCTGCCGCGTCCGCGGCCCGGCGGACCACCTCGTCCATCCCGATGTTGTCGTGACGGTCGCTGACCAGCACGGCGACGGTCTCGTCCTCGCTCGGCTGGCGCAGCTCGGTGGCGATCTGGTCGACGCGGTCGGCGACGGCCTCGTAGAACACCGTGCTCTTCTCGTAGGTGTCGAACAGGCTGCTCAGCAGCCGCCGGGTGCCCTGGGTGAGCAGCCCACCCTGGACCTGCCAGCTAGCCAGCTCGGAGGGCACGGTCACCTCGGGGACCGCCTGCTGCACCGGCATCCACACGGTGGCCTGGACCCGCTCGGGATCCTCGCGCCACGGCTGGGCGACCAGGACCACGACGAGCGCGCCGAGCACCACCACGGCGGACCCGGTCCGCCAGTCGCGGGACCAGCTCAGGCCGCGCAGCCGGTGCCACAGCTCACCCCTGCGACGGGCGCCGACCAGGAGCCACACGGCGATCGGCACCACGGCGATCACCGCCGCCCGCAGGGCCGCGTCCCCGGCGAGGTCGAGGACGGCTTCCTGCACCCGGTCGATCTCCGCGCTGGGGCGAGCCGCGATCGCGGCATACCGCTGCGCGAGCTCGGGGGTGGTGGTCGCGGTGGTCTTCCCCATCTTCACCTGGACCCCGATCCGCTGACCCGCCGAGGTGCGCAGGTCGGGCAGGTAGGGACCCATGTCGAGGTGGACCTCCCCGTCGAAGGTCGGCCGCACCACCGCGTCGTGGCTGCCCAGCACGAGCTCGGTGCTGGAGCTGGCGAAGATCAGTGCCCAAGCGGGGACGGCCACCACCACCCAGGCCAACAGGTAGCCGACGAGCCGGACCACGCGTCGTCGCGGGGCCACTACTTCTGGTGAGCGGCGGCCCGTTCCTGGGCCACGGCGTAGAGGGCCACGCTCGCGGCGACGCCCGCGTTGAGCGACTCCAGCGAGCTGGCCATCGGGATCGAGACGAGCTGGTCGCAGGTCTCGGCCACGAGCCGGGAGAGCCCCTTGCCCTCGGAGCCGACCACGATCACCAGGGGGCCGGTCGCGAGGTCGAGGTCGGTCAGGGAGACGTCACCGTCGGCCGCGAGCCCGATCACCATGCAGCCGGCCTGCTGGTAGGCCTTCAGCTGCCGGGTCAGGTTGACCACCTGCGCCACCGGGACCCGTGCCGCTGCTCCGGCCGAGGTCTTCCAGGCGCTCGCGGTCATCCCTGCTGCCCGACGCTCCGGGATCACCACACCGTGCGCGCCGAAGCCGGCGGCGGAGCGTACGACGGCGCCGAGGTTGCGCGGGTCGGTCACCGAGTCGAGCGCGACGATCAGCGGCGGCTCGTGGTTGGCGGCGGCCCGGTCGAGCAGCTCGGCCGGGTCGGCGTACTCGTAGGTGGGGATGCGGGCGGCCAGGCCCTGGTGCACCGCGCCGGCCGTCATCTTGTCGAGCTCGGCCTTGGGCACCTCGAGCAGGGAGATGCCCTTCTCGGCGGCGATCGAGAACACCTCGCGCAGGCGGCTGTCGCGCTCGGCCCCCTCGGCGACGTACACCGAGATCACGGGCAGCCCGGCGCGCAGCGCCTCCACGACCGAGTTGCGCCCGGCGATCCACTCGTGGTCCCCGGAGCCCTTGCCGGTCTTGACACCGGCCCGACGCGGGCGCCCGGTGGGTGCCTTGTCGTCCTTGGCCGGCTTGACGTAGGTCTTGTGGTACGGCCGGTCCTTGGCCTTCGGCGTCGGTCCCTTGCCCTCCAGCCCGCGCCGCACCCGCCCTCCGGACCCGGCAGTGGGGTTCCCCTTGCCAGTCTTCTTGATGGCGCCCTTGCGCTTTGAATTACCAGGCACGTCAGTGTCCTTTTCGGTGGTCGAGCAGCGAGCGAAGCCTTGCGTCGAGCAGGGAGCGCCAGCGAGCGGTCAGTCGAGACGAGTGGTCAGTCGAGACCCCTGGCACGTCAGTGTCCTTTTCGGTGGTCGAGCAGCGAGCGAAGCGAGTGGACAGTCGAGACCCCCGACATCACAGGCTCCACTTCGGCCCCGTGGGGGTGTCCTCGATGGTCACGCCGGCCGCCTTGATCCGGTCCCGGATCGCGTCCGCGGTGGCGAAGTCCTTGTCGGCCCGGGCCTGTGCTCGTTGCTCGAGCATTCCCATCACCAGGGCGTCGACCACCGCCGTGAGGTCGTCGGAGCCCCCGCCGGCCCAGTGCTGGTGCCCCGGGTCGAGCCCGAGCACATCCAGCATGGCACGCACCTGGGCGGCGTACTCCTCCGCGGCGGCCTGGTCCCCCTCGCCGAGCGACCTGTTCCCCGCTCGGACCACGTCGTGGATCACCCCGACCGCGGCCGGAGTGCCGAGGTCGTCGTCCATCGCCGTGACGAAGGATTCGGGCAGGTCCCGCCTCGCGGAGGGGCCATCTCCCTGCAATTGCTGGGAAAAGTCAGTCTGATCGTTGATCGCACTGTCATTTGCCAGCAATTGCGTGGCGGCGGCCCCCGAGGAGCTGTCGACCCGCTCCAGGAATCCCTCGATCCGCTGGAACCCCGCGGCGGCCTCGTCGAGGGCCTCGAAGCTGAACTCCACGGTCGAGCGGTAGTGCGCGGCGACCATGTAGTAGCGCAGCTCGATGCCGCGGACGCGCTCGAGCACGTGCGGCACCAGCAGAGAGTTGCCCAGCGACTTGCTCATCTTCTCGCCGCTGGTGGTGATCCACGCGTTGTGCATCCAGTACGACGCGAACCGGTGGCCGGCCGCGCGGGACTGGGCCTGCTCGTTCTCGTGGTGGGGGAAGCGCAGGTCTACGCCGCCGCCGTGGATGTCGAAGGCCGGGCCGAGGTACTTGCCGGCCATCGCGGAGCACTCGATGTGCCAGCCGGGGCGGCCGCGTCCCCACGGGGAGGCCCAGGAGGCGGTCTCGGGCTCGGAGGCCTTGTGCCCCTTCCACAGGGCGAAGTCGCGCGGGTCCCGCTTGCCGCGGGGGTCGGCGTCGGGCGCCGCCTCCATCTCCTCGACGTTCTGCCGGGTCAGCTCGCCGTACGCCGGCCACGACTGCACGTCGAAGTAGACGTCCCCCGAGCCGTCCTCGGCGGCGTAGGCGTGACCCCGCTCGATCAGCCTCGCGATCAGCTCCAGCATCTCCGGGACGTGGCCGGTCGCGGCCGGCTCGTAGGTCGGCGGCAGCACGTGCAGCGCGTCGTAGGCCCGGTCGAGCTCGCGCTTCATGTCGTAGGCGAGGTTGTACCAGGGGCGGTCCTGCTCGGCCGCCTTGACCAGGATCTTGTCGTCGATGTCGGTGATGTTGCGGATGAACGTGACGGCGTACCCGCTCGCGCTCAGCCACCGGCGGAGCACGTCGAAGTTGACCGCCGACCGGACGTGCCCGACGTGGGGTTCGGACTGCACCGTCAGCCCGCAGACGTAGATCCCGACCGAGCCGTCCTCGAGCGGGACGAAGTCGCGGACTGCGCGGGCGGCGGTGTCGTAGATACGGAGGGGCACCGGGCAATCCTAGAGGCCGCACGGGCTGCCCACGGACGGCGGTGAACAGGGCGATACCCGACGCCGGGCTTCCACAAAATGTGACAAAACCTTACCGATGTGACTGGAGAGCATTATCGTGGCTGTCGTGACTTCCAAGATCCCCGCCTCCCTGCGGCTCCGATCCGCAGCGGTCGCCGCCGTGAGCCTGGCGCTCGCGGGCACCCTGCTGGGCGAGCCGGCGAGCGAGGCCGGGGCCCTCGACCAGGCTCGCCTGGTCGCGAGCGGGACCGCTGCCCAGCACCGGTTCAGCATGTTCACCACCGACGCCCAGTTCCGGTCCGGCACCAACGAGGGCGTCCGGGTCGCGAACGGCGCGGTCAGCATGGGCAAGCCCCGCGGCAAGGTGAGATACGCCGGCAAGCGCTGGGCGTGGTCGCGGTGGACCTCCCCGCTGATCAACCCGGGCCACCCGTTCACCGAGGTGGTGCCGACCTGGAACATCGTCACCCCGGCCAAGACCCTCGTCCTCGTCCAGGCCCGCGCCCGCAACTCCGCCGGCCGGTTCAGCACGTGGAAGACGATGGCCTACTGGAGCACCCGCGACGCAGGCCTGCGCCGCACCAGCGCGGGCGCCCAGAAGGACCCGGTGGCCCGCGTCAGCACCGACACCCTGCTCTCCAGCGCGGGGAACCTCACCGCCTACCAGCTTCGGGTCGCCCTCCTCAAGCGACCCGCCAGCACCGCGACCCCGTCGGTGCGATCCCTCCAGGCAGTAGCCAGCCGGCCCGCCGCCGCCCTCCCGGCGACGAGCCGGCGGCTACTGCCCCCCAAGACCCTCAACGTGCCGCGCTACTCCCAGATGACCCACCGCGGCCAGTACCCGAAGTACGGCGGCGGCGGCCAGGCCTGGTGCTCGCCGACCTCTGTGTCGATGCTGCTGGGCTACTACCGCCGGCTGCCGTCCGCGGCGAACTACTCCTGGGTGAACAAGAAGTACGCCGACCCGTGGGTCGACCACGTCGCCCGGGTCGTCTACGACTACGGCTACCGCGGCGCGGGCAACTGGGCGTTCAACACCGCCTACGCCGCCAACCTCACCGGGGACGCCTTCGTCACCAGGCTCGGCGACCTGCGCGAGGCCGAGCGGTTCATCGCCGCCGGGATCCCGCTGGCAGCCTCGATCACGTTCTCCCGCGGCCAGCTCAGCGGCGCCCCGATCAGCGCCACGGCCGGTCACCTCGTCGTGATCGCCGGCTTCACCAGCAACGGGGACGTGGTGGTCAACGACCCCGCGGCCCCGACGAACGCCAGCGTCCGCAGGGTCTACAACCGCGGCCAGTTCGAGAAGGCCTGGCTGCGCAAGTCGAACGGCACCGTCTACGTCGTCCGCGACGCCGCCCACCCGCTGCCGGCCCGGGCCGCCAACCGCAACTGGTGACCGCAGGGGCTCGGGTGCCGCTCAGGCCCCGTATCCCCCGTCCACGTCCACCTTCTGGCCGCTGATGAACGCGGCCCGGTAGGAGGCCAGGAAGCACACCACCTCGGCGACGTCGTGCGCGAGCCCGAACCGGCGCAGCGGGATGTTGGCGCGTGCCGCGTCCAGGGCACGTTCGTCGAGGTCGCCGTCGGCGATCAGCCGCTCGGCCATCCCGTCGGTGAGCATGCCCGGGCCGACGCAGTTCGCGCGTACGCCGAAGCGCCCCTCCTCCACCGCGAGGGCCCGCACCAGTGCCTCGACCGCGGCCTTGGGCGCCGAGGAGAGCCCGTCGCGCACGGGGAACCGCGTCGTGGCCGCAGTGGTCACGGCGACGATGCTCCCCTGGCTCTCGCGCAGGTGCGGCAGGGCCGCGGAGACGACGTTGAAGAACGAGCCGGCGTCGAGCCGGAGCTGCTCGGCCAGGTCACCGGGCTCCACCTTGCTCAGGTGGACCATCGGGACGTGCGGGCCCGCGGCGTGCACCAGGGTGTGCAGGGCGCCGTGGTGCTCCACCGCCTCCTCGACGACCCGCGCGCAGGCTGAGGCGTCGGTGGCGTCGAGCTGGTGGAGGGTGACCCGGACGCCGTACGACGCCAGCTCCTCGGCCAGGCGCTGCGCCGCCTCTTCACCGGAGCGCCAGGTCAGCGCGACGTCGCTGGACCGCTGCGCCAGCAGCCGTACGACGGCGCGACCGATTCCCCCACTGCCCCCCACCACGAGGGCCGCACCGGCGGCCTCGGCGAAGTCGTCCATGGGTCAAGGCTAGGCACCCGGTCCACGCGGCCGGGGCGAATCGAGCGACTCAGAGCGCCTTGAACGCGACCGAGTGCCATCCGGTGGCACCGTCCGGGACGACGTCGGTGCGCACCGAGGTCTGGGTGTAGCCGCTGGAGTCGGTCGCGCGCACCACCACCCGGTGCTCCCCGGGATCGACCCGCACCGTGGCCGCCCACTGCACCCAGGTGTCGGCGCCGGGGACCCGGCCGAGCTCGGCCTTCGCCCAGTCGGCGCCGTCGAGCTGGTACTCCACCTTCTCGACCCCGGTGTGCTGCGCCCACGCGCTGCCACCGATGCGGAGCACTCCTGCCTCCACCGAGGCGCCACCGGCCGGTACGTCGATCCGCGACTGGGTCTTCACCGGGCCCTTCTCGCCCCAGCCCCGTTCGGTCCAGAACGCCGAGAACCGGTCGAAGGTGGTCACCTCGAGGTCCACCAGCCACTTGGTCGCCGAGACGTAGCCGTAGAGCCCGGGCACCACCATCCGGACCGGGAACCCGTGCTCGACCGCCAGCGGCTGGCCGTTCATCGCCAGCGCGAGCATCGAGCTGCGCTCGGGGTCGGTGAGGGCCGCCAGCGGGGTGCCGCAGTTCCAGCCGTCGCGCGAGGTCTGCAGCACCGCGTCGGCGCCGGGCTGCACGCCCGCCTCGGCGAGCAGGTCCCTGACCAGCACGCCGGACCACCACGCGTTGCCGACGAGGTCTCCCCCGACCTCGTTCGACACGCAGCACAGCGTCACCCACGCCTCGGTCAGCTCGCGGTCCACCAGGTCCTGGTAGCTGAAGGTCAGCTCGCGGTCGACCATGCCGTGGATGCGCAGCTCCCAGTCCCGCGGCGAGATCGACGGCGGCGCGAGCGCCGTGTGGATGATGTAAAAGTCCTCGTTGGCCGTGCGCCACGGCTCGATCCCCGGGACCCCGAGCGAGGCCCCGGCCGGCACCTCGCCACCGTGGACCGGCAGCCGCAGCAGCCGGCGTGCGCGCTCCACGTTGCGGCGCCCGCTGCCGGCGAACCGGCCCGCGGCGCCCAGCACCGCGACCCCGGCGACGACCCAGGCCGTCCGCTTGAGGAAGTCGCGACGCGGTGAGCCGGCCCCGGGGTCGCTCTCCTGGCCCGCGCCCGCCGGGACCGGCGTCTCGCCGAGCAGGGGTGCGGTGAGCAGGCGCAGCGTGACGATCCAGGTGACGAACCCGATCATCAGCGCCAGGGAGGACCCGATCCCGGCCTGCGGCTCGCGCAGCACGGCCACCAGGCCGATGCCCGCGAGCACGAAGAACACGACGTCGGGCACCAGCGGGTAGCGCCGGACCCAGGAGGCGGCGTACGCGCAGATGCCCAGGACCGCCAGCACCGTGCCGGCCAGCAGCAGGGGCTTGTCGGCCGCGCCGACGAGGTGGATCAGGAACAGGGCGACCGGTCCCGGGGTCAGGTCGCGAACGGCCCCGGCCACGGCCTCGACCGGGCTGGACCCGGAACGCAGCGCGGTCGCCGCCGCCTCGCTCAGCACGAGCCCGGCGGCACCCGCGACCACCCCGGCGAGCGCGAACATCCGTCGCGACACCTCGCCCCTGGCCTCGCCCCGGTCGGGAGCCGGTGCGTCGGGAGGGGCGTGTCCGGTGGGGCTGGGAAAACCGGGGGACATGCTCACCTTCCCATCGTCGCCCATCGTGGTGGCCGCCGCGTAGTCCCCTCACCGCGCGTGCAGCCGATCCGAGGCATGATCACTCCCGTGAACCTGCGCATCGGCATCGGAACCGACGTCCACCGCCTCGCTCGAGGTCGTTCGATGCGGGTGGCCGGCCTGGATTGGCCCGAGGAGGAGCTGGGCCTCGAGGGCCACTCCGACGGCGACGTCGTGCTGCACGCGGTCTGCGACGCGCTGCTCTCGGCCGCCGCCCTCGGCGACCTCGGCAGCAACTTCGGTACGGCGGAGCCGCAGTGGGCCGGCGCCGCCAGCGACGACCTCCTCGCCGAGACGCTGAACCGTGTGCGCGCCGCCGGGTGGGAGGTCACCAACGTCGCGTGCCAGCTGATCGGCAACCGGCCGCGATTCTCGGCCCGGCGCGAGGAGGCCGAGCGCGGGATCGCCCACCGGCACGGCATCAGCGTCTCGATCAGCGCCACCACCACCGACGGCCTCGGACTGACCGGTCGGGGCGAGGGGCTGGCGGCCGTCGCGACCGCGCTGCTCCAGGCGCAGGGCCCGCAGGGCTGAGCCGGCGGCCCTCGACCGCGAGCCCGCCTTGGGGCGGGTGCCACGATGGAATCATGCAGCCGGCCGCTGGATCCCTGCTGATCGCCTCGGCGACCCTGGTCGATCCGAACTTCGCGCGCTGCGTGGCCCTGATCCTGGACTGCAACGACGAGGGCAGCCTGGCCGTGATCCTCAACCGACCCTCGAAGATCCCCGTCGGCGAGGTACTCACCCCGTGGCAGGACGTCACCACCGAGCCCGGGGTGTTCTTCCGCGGCGGGCCGGTCGAGCTCAACGCGGCGCTCGCCGTGGGCTCGATCGCCGAGACCGCGAACGGCGACCTCGAGCCCCACGGCTGGCAGTCGCTGGGCGGTGCGCTCGGGATCGTGGACCTCGACACCCCGCCGGAGGAGTTCCTGGGCCGCCTGACCGGCCTGCGTGTGTACGCCGGCTACACCGGCTGGTCGCCGGGCCAGCTCGAGGACGAGATCGAGGAGGGCAGCTGGCACGTCGTACCTGCGCTGACCTCCGACCTGTTCAGCCACACCCCCGACCAGCTGTGGCGCGACGTCCTCCGGCGCCAGCCGCCGCCGCTGTCGATGCTGGCCACGCTCCCCGAGGACGCGAACCTGAACTGACGGCGCCGCGGCCTCGCGGCGGCGGGGTCGTAACATCCGGGGCGACCTTGAGTTTCCCCCGAGTCGGAGGACACGGATGCGCACCTACGACGGGCTGAACCTGGCCGTGACCACCTACGGCCCGGTGGACGCCCCGCTCACGGTCTTCCTGGCGCACTGCTGGACGCTGAACCAGCAGGACTGGCACTACCAGGTGCGCGACCTGCAGCGGGAGTTCGGCCACGGCATCCGGATCGTCACCTGGGACCATCGCGGGCACGGCGACTCCGACCCCGTGACCCGGGCGCAGGCCACCATCGAGAACCTCGCCCGCGACTGGGCCGACCTGGTCGACGAGCTCGCGCCGACCGGTCCCCTCGTCCTCGCCGGGCACTCCATCGGCGGGATGACCCTGATGCAGCTCGCCGATCTGCGGCCCGACCTCTTCGAGCGGGTGGTGGGGATGGCGTTCGTCTCCACCTCGGCGGGCGAGCTCGACACCGTGACCCTGGGGCTCCCGGAGATGGGCGAGCGGATGCGCGCCCAGATCCCCCGACTGCTCGCGTTCCGCTCCCGCACCCTCTCGCGGCGGGCGCGGCGCCGCGCCCCGGTGGTGGAGCGGCTGGTGATGCGCCGCTACGTCTTCGGGCGGCCGCTGCGGCTGGCGGACGCGGCCCTGGCCGTGGACGGGCTGATCAACTGCCCCAGCGACACCGTCGTCGGGTTCTACGAGGACTGCATGCGCCACGACCGGCTGCACGCCCTCAAGGTGCTCTCGGGGATCCCCACCCAGGTCCTGGTCGGCAGCCGCGACGTGCTCACCCCCACCGCCCACGCGCGCCGGCTCGCCGAGAACATCGAGGGGGCGGTGCTCACCGTGGTCCCGGAGGCCGGCCACATGCTGCCGCTCGAGCGCGACCAGCTCGTCTCCGGCGTGCTCATCCGGCTGATCCGGCCACACCTGTGAGCGCACCGGCGAGCATCCGCACGGCTGCGGTGCTGCTGGCCGCGGGGTCCGGCACCCGGGTCGGGTCCTCGGTGAACAAGGTGCTGCTGCCGCTGGCCGGGATCCCGATCCTGGCGCGGTCGGTCCGCACGGTCCTCGAGGTCGACGGCGTGCACCGGGTCGTGCTCGTCGTACGTCCCGAAGACCGAGCCGCGGTGCGCGACGCGGTCGCCCCGCACCTCGGCGCCCACGACCTGTGGGTCGTCGACGGCGGCACCCAGCGCCACGACTCCGAGTGGCAGGCGCTGCGCACCCTGGCCGACGAGATCGAGGACGACGAGCTCGACGTTGTCGCGATCCACGACGCGGCTCGTCCGCTCGCACCGGCGGCGCTGTGGCGCGAGGTGATCGACACCGCTGCCGAGCACGGGGCCGCGATCCCGGTCGTCGCGATGCCCCGGCTCTCCCACCGCAACGGCACCCTGGCCCCCGCTGGCCTGGGCGGCGTGCAGACCCCGCAGGCGTTCCGGGCGCGCGACCTGCTCTCCGCGCACCGCCGCGCGGCGCAGGACGGCTTCGTTGCCACCGACACGGCGGCGTGCCTGGAGCGCTACGCCGACCTCGTGGTGCGCGGCGTGCCGAGCACCGCCGGGAACCTCAAGGTCACCTTCCCCGAGGACGTCGCCCTGGCCGAGGAGCTGCTCACCGGCTCTCGCTGAGGGCGGCCAGGACCTCGAGGTCGGCCTCGTCCTGGATCCGTCGCCCCTGCGCCGGGGCCTCGAGGGTCCGCAGCGGGTACCGCCGGGCGAGCGCGTCCACCAGCGCAGCGAGGTCCCCGCGGGCCAGCTCCGCAACGGGGTCCCTGCCGCTGTCCCCCACCTCGGCGGCCAGCGCCGCCAGCACGGCCGCGGGCAGCACGACCGGGGAGGCCACGCAGACGAGTTCGTCCCGGTCGACGGTGGCGCCGAGCGAGGCAGCCGCGGCGTCGTACTCCTTGACCGTGTCGGTGACCGGTCGTACGCCGGCCACGACCGCGCCGGTGCGCCGCGCCTCCGCGACCGCCTGCTCGATGAACCACGCAGGGGTCAGCGGGCACAGCGGGTCGTGGACGACCAGCATCCGCCCCGACTCGCTCACCGCCGCGAACGGGACCCCCTGGTCGAACAGCTCGACCTCGGCGGCACCCAGCGCCCAGGAGGCCGCGGCGACCAGCGACTCGCCGTGGACCAGCAGGAACGGCAGCGTCCCCCGGCCCTCCAGCGGCACCACGCCGAGCGGGGAGGCGAGCCCCTCGTAGATCTCCATGGCTGATTAGTTTCCCTGCACCTCGCCCGGACATACATCGAGCCCCCGGACTCAAGGTCACGGAGGCTCGACGGAGACTGTCGATAAGTCAGTTGTTCAGGAAGCGAGAACCTCGTCGAGGATCGACTCGGCCTTGTCCTCGTTGGTGTGCTCGGCCAGGGCCAGCTCGGAGACGAGGATCTGGCGTGCCTTGGCCAGCATCCGCTTCTCACCGGCGGACAGGCCCCGGTCACGCTCGCGGCGCCACAGGTCGCGGACGACCTCGGACACCTTCATCACGTCACCGGAGTGCAGCTTCTCGAGGTTGGCCTTGTAACGGCGCGACCAGTTGGTCGGCTCATCGGGGACCACTGCCCGGAGCACGTCGAAGACGCGATCGAGGCCGGCCTTGTCGACGACGTCGCGGACACCCACGAGGTCGAGGTTGCACGCCGGCACTCGGACCACGAGGTCCTGCTGCGCGACGATTCGGAGTACCAGGTACTGCTTTTCTTCACCCTTGATGGTGCGCATCTCGATGTTTTCGATGACCGCGGCCCCGTGATTGGGATATACGACCGTTTCGCCGACAGTGAATGACATATGTAGTGAACCCCTTTCGAGGGGTCTAGTCTAACACGCCCGGAGGTGGCCCCAATCACACGTATTCGCAGGTCAGAGGGCCTGTTGGGGGTTGACAGGATCCGGATCCATGTGGTGCGACCAGTCGGACATGGGCAGATTGGGTTCGGGTGACAAGCCGGTCAGGGCCTGCGAAACGTCGCCAACCGTGTGGTGATGCTCAATACTGCGACCCATGAGCACACAGACAGCCTCGAGCACGACGGGACAGCTGCGGTCCTTCACCCGTGCCGCCCACCCCCGTCAGGCCGTCGCCTTCGCCGCGGTCGTCGGGCTGCTCTCCGCACTGATCGGCCGGCCCGCGCGCGAGGTGCTGGCCGCTGCCGGGGCGGTGCTGGTCGCGCAGCTGCTCCTGGGCCTGCTCAACGACCTGATCGACCACGACGTGGACCGCAACTCCGGCGCTCCCGGCAAGCCGATCGCCGAGGGGCTGATCCCGCCGGGGAACGCCAGCTTCGGCATCGCCGTACTCCTGCTGCTGGTCCTGCCCCTGTCGCTGCAGAACGGCCCCACCGCAGGGCTGTTCCTGCTCTCCACGCTGGTCGTGGGGTTCGTGCACAACCGCTGGCTCAAGGGCACCGCACTGTCCTGGCTGGGCTGGGCGGTCACCTTCGCGCTGCTCGCCTGCTTCGTGACCTACGGCGGCTGGGGCCGGGAGACCGAGGGATCGGCACCGTTCACCAGCTTCGTGGTGCTGTGCGCACTGCTCGGTGTCGCGGTCCACTTCCTCACCGCCCTGCCCGACCTGGTGCTCGACCACGTGGCCAAGGTCCGGCACCTGCCGCTGCGGGTCGCGCTGCGCACCGGAGCCCCCCGGTTGCGGCTCCTGACGCTGGTCGCGACGGCGCTGGTCCTGGTCGCGATCGTGTGGACCACAGCCCTGAACTCCTCCATCGCTCACTGAGCGATAGGCTCGCCGGACGACGAACCCGTTCGTGACACGTTCTATGATCAACGAGCCTGGACACTGCCCCGGACCGAGCGCCCGGCGGCGCTCCGAGAGGAACCGCATCGCCATGTTGACGCCCGTCCGCCGCCGTCTGGCCCCGCTGGCCGCACTCGCGCTCGTGCCCGTCCTGGGCGGGTGCGGGATCCCGGGCTTCGCCGGGTCCGAGTACCAGACCGATCAGGTCTACCAGCCCTCGGTCGGCGCCAACGAGACCTCCGGCACGGTCAAGGTGCTCAACGCCGCGATCGTCAGCTCCGACGACGGCGAGGGCACGTTCGTGGGCTCGTTCGTCAACCAGGACCGCACCGAGACCGCCACGCTCGACCAGCTGACCGGCGACGGGGTCAAGGCCGAGATCGCCACCCCGGTGAGCATCAAGCCCGAGAGCCTGGTCGCGATGGCCGACACCGGCACCATCCGGATCACCGGTGACGACGTCACCCCCGGCAAGTACGTCCGGCTGACCATGGTCTTCAGCACCGGCCAGAAGACGACGGTCAACACCCCGGTCGTGGCCGCCGCCGAGGAGTTCGAGGACATCACCCCGGCCACCCCCGCCGCCACCCCGAGCGCCTCCCCCACCAGCTGAGGACCGTGCGATGAGCGAGTCGACCCACACCCTGATCCTGCTGCGCCACGGCCAGAGCGACTGGAACGCCAAGAACCTGTTCACCGGGTGGGTCGACGTGGCGCTGACCGACCAGGGTCGTGCGGAGGCGATCGCGGGCGGTGAGCAGCTCGTCGAGGCGGGCCTGCTGCCCGACGTCGTGCACACCTCGCTGCTGCGCCGCGCCATCACCACCGCGCACCTGTCCCTCGACGTCGCGGATCGGCACTGGATCCCGGTACGCCGCTCGTGGCGGCTCAACGAACGCCACTACGGCGCGCTCCAGGGCAAGGACAAGAAGCAGACCCTCGAGGAGTACGGCGAGGAGCAGTTCATGACCTGGCGCCGCTCCTTCGACGTCCCCCCGCCGCCCATCGACGACGCCGACGAGTGGTCGCAGGCCGGCGACGTCCGCTACGCCGACCTCGGCGAGGAGATGCCCCGCACGGAGTGCCTCAAGGACGTGATCGAGCGGATGCTGCCCTACTGGGACGCCTCGATCGTCCCGGACCTCCGGGCCGGCAACACCGTGCTGATCGCTGCCCACGGCAACAGCCTCCGCGCGATCGTGAAGCACCTCGACGCGATCAGCGACGAGGACATCGCCGGCCTGAACATCCCCACCGGCATGCCCCTGGTCTACGAGCTCGACGCCGACCTCCGCCCCACCGTCCCGGGCGGCCGCTACCTCGACCCCGAGGCCGCCGCTGCTGCGGCTGAGGCTGTCGCGAACCAGGGCCGCTGAGCGGGTGACCGTTTGCCAGCAATTGCTGGCGAATTGCAGTCTCCTGGCGCGAACGGCTGACTTTTCCCAGCAATTGCGCGGCCGTGGACGCCCCATGACCGCTCCGCGTCCACAGCACCCACGAGCCGGCCGGCTCTCCACAGCAGCGTGACGTCCGCGAGCGTGCCGTCGTACGGCGGCACATCCTCGGGCCATGGCAATGGACGAGGGCCGATCCGGGCCGAGACGACCGTTCCTCCGGCGTGACGCGGCGAGGCTGGGCATCCCGTCGCGCGCGTTCAGGGGCAAGCGCTATCGCCCGCTGCTCCACGGCGTCCGCGTCTCCCGCGACGTTCCGCTCACCCCCGAGATCTGGGGCAGCGCCGCGCTCCTGCTCCATCCCCCGGGCGCCTTCATCAGTCATCGCTGGGCAGCCGCGATCTACGGCGTACCCGCCCCCAAGCACGCCGACGTCGACGTCAGCGTGGTTCGCATCGGGGACCGCCGCTTCTCAGCGGGGCTGAAACCCCACCTCGCGCACGACGACGTCGACGTCATCGACTGGCACGGGGTTCGCGTCTCCTCGCCCCATCGCACGTTCTGCGAGCTGGCGCGGTCGTTGACCCTGGTGGATCTCGTCGTGCTCGGCGACCGGTTGGTGGCGAAAGGGCTGTGCACCGTCGAGGAGCTGCGCGACCACGCCGCCCGCTGGAAGGGGTACTGCCGCCGCCAGGCCATCCGCGCCGCCGACCTGGTCCGCGCGGGCGTGGACTCGCCGATGGAGACACGGCTGCGGCTGCTGCTCGTGCTCGCCGGCCTGCCCGAGCCGCAGATCAACTACAAGCTCCGGTGGGCCGACGGCGCCGTACGGCGTCGCCTGGACCTCAGCTACCCGGGGATCAAGCTGATCGTGGAGTACGACGGCCGCCACCACGCCCTCGACACCGAGCAGTGGGAGATCGACAACGAGCGGCTGGCCGACCTCGCGGCCGAGGGATGGTCGTTGCTCGTGGTCAGGAGCAAGGGCATCTACCAGTCGCCGCTCCGCACGCTGCAGCGCGTGCGGACGGCGCTGGTCCAACGGGGATACCCCGGAGTGCCGGCTCACTTCGACGACGAGTGGACGGCTCACTTCCCGATCCGGTGACCGGGTGGGCTCTCAGCGGGTGCATCGCTGAGGCCGCTCCCGGCCGACCCTTTCCGCGCAATTGCTGGCAGATGTCATCCGCATCGGGCGAACGACTGACTTTTGCCAGCAATTGCGTCCCCCGGCCGCCCAAAGCCCAAACCCCGCCCCCACTCACACGTACTGCGGGTGCTCCCCCGTGACCAGGAAGACGACGCGGCGCGCGACCGAGACGGCGTGGTCGGCGATGCGCTCGTAGTAGCGGCCGAGGAGGGCGATGTCGACCGCGGGCTCCACGCCGTGGGTCCAGTCGGAGCCGAGGAGCTCGCGGAAGGAGTTGCGGCGCAGCTTGTCCATCTCCTGGTCGGCCTCCTCGAGCTCCTCGGCCGCGGCGACGTCGGAGTGGGCGATCACGTGCTCGACCTTGCCGATCATCACCTCGGCGACCGCGGCCATCCGGGCCACCATCGGCACCACCTGGTCGGGCACGGCGACGTCGGGCACGCGGAGGCGGGCGATCTTGGCGATGTGTACGGCGAGGTCGCCCATCCGCTCGAGCTCGCTGACCATCCGCAGCGAGGCGACCAGCATCCGCAGGTCCCCGGCGACAGGGTTCTGCAGGGAGAGCAACTCGAAGCTGTGCTCCTCCAGCTTGCTGCGCAAGGCGTCGATCGTGGCGTCACCGCTGATCACCCGCTCGGCCTGCTGGGCGTCGCCCTCGAGCAACGCGGAGGTCGCCTCGGAGACGGCCTCGCGCACGAGGCGGGCCATCGTCACGAGGTCGTCCCGGATGGAGTCGAGCTGGTCGTTGTAGGCATCACGCATGACAGGGAACCTAGGGGCGCGAGGTGAAGGACTGGCGTCGTTGCGTGAACCGGAGGTGAACAGCGACCGAAGGTGTGGTCCAGAGGCCACGAGCACGCGGGGTGGCTGCGTACCATCGACCGCGTGAGCCCGACTCTGCAGGCCCTCCTCTTCGCGCTGCTCGGAGCAGTGCTCGGTGGCGGCGCCGTGCTCGCGTTCTGGGTCAGCGAGCGCCAGCTCCGCCCGACGGTCCCGGTCGAGCCCGAGCTGCCTCCCGGCGTGGCCGCCGTGCTCTCCGTGCTCCGCAGCAGCGCCCTCGTCGTCGATGCCAGCGACACCGTGCTGAAGGCGTCGGCCCCCGCGACCGCCATGGGCATCGTGCGTGACGGGGAGATCACCGAGCGCGAGCTCGCCGACCTCGTTCGCCAGGTACGCCGGGACGGGCAGATCCGCGAGACCGAGCTGACCATGCAGCGGCCCGGGATGCCTCCGCGCCACGTCACCGCCCGGGTCGCCCCGCTGAGCTCCCAGCTGGTGCTGGCGCTGATCGAGGACCGCACCCGCGAGCGTCGGGTCGAGTCGATCCGGCGCGACTTCGTGGCCAACGTGAGCCACGAGCTGAAGACCCCCGTGGGCGCGATCAAGCTGCTCGCCGACGCAGTCCTCGACGCGGCCGACGACCCCGACGCCGTACAGCGCTTCGCCGGCCGGATGCACACCGAGAGCGAGCGCCTGACCCGACTGGTGCAGCAGATCATCGAGCTCTCCCGGCTCCAGGGCGACGACCCGCTGGAGCAGCCCGTGCCCGTCGAGGCCGACCACATCATCGCCCGGGCCCTGGACGAGAACCTCACCGACGCAGCAGCCCGTCGCATCCACCTGGTCCGCGACGGCACCGAGGGCCTGGTCCTCCTCGGCAACCGCGAGCAGATCGCCGTCGCACTGAGCAACCTGGTCGCGAACGCGGTGGCGTACTCCCCCGAGGGCTCCTCCGTCGTGGTCACCGCCACCGCCCACGAGGGCGCGGTCGACCTCAGCGTGACCGACCGCGGCATCGGGATCCCCTCCCACGAGCTCGACCGCATCTTCGAGCGCTTCTACCGCGTCGACCCGGCACGGCACCGCTCCACCGGCGGTACCGGCCTGGGCCTATCGGTCGTCAAGCACGTCGCCGCCTCCCACGGCGGGGAGGTGCGGGTCTGGTCGGTCGAGGGCGAGGGGTCGACCTTCACGCTCACCCTGCCGCGCAAGCCCGGCCAGCTGTCGGACCCGGCACCTGGCCCCACGACCAGTCCCACCGCGACCGACCCCAGCACCACAGGCACGACCCCGCACACCGATCGCACCGACCGCACCAAGGAGAACGCGTGAGCACGCCCCGAGACCGAGCTCGATCGACCGGCCCCCGACCAGCCGGGACGCCCGCGTGACCCGCGTCCTCGTCGTGGAGGACGAGGAGAGCTACAGCGACCCATTGGCCTACATGCTCCGCAAGGAAGGGTTCGAGGTGGCCATCGCCGCCACCGGTCCCGAGGCGATCGCGGAGTTCGACCGGGCCGGCGCCGACATCGTCCTGCTCGACCTGATGCTGCCCGGCCTGCCGGGCACCGAGGTGTGCCGCCAGCTGCGGCAGTCCTCCAACGTTCCGATCATCATGGTCAGCGCCAAGGACGAGGAGGTCGACAAGGTGGTCGGCCTCGAGCTCGGCGCCGACGACTACGTCACCAAGCCGTACTCCTCGCGCGAGCTGGTGGCGCGGCTGCGCGCCGTACTGCGCCGGGGCGCCGAGCCCGACCCCGCACCGGCCACCCTGGAGGTCGGGCCCGTGCGGATGGACACCGAGCGCCACGTCGTCACGGTCTCGGGGGCCGAGGTGCGGCTGCCGCTCAAGGAGTTCGAGCTCCTCGAGATGTTCCTGCGCAACCCCGGGCGGGTGCTGACCCGCGGCCAGCTGATCGACCGGGTCTGGGGCTCCGACTACGTCGGCGACACCAAGACCCTCGACGTGCACGTCAAGCGGCTCCGGTCCAAGCTCGAGGCCAACCCGGCGGAGCCGAAGATGCTCACCACCGTGCGCGGGCTGGGCTACAAGCTCGACCTCTGACACGAGGAGTCGCCCGGCATCGATTCGACCGCGGGACGCTGGGCACTGGGCCCGACGTGGGCATACGCAAGATCGGGGTCGAGGAGGAGATGCTGCTCCTCGACCCGGCGACCGGTCTCCTCAGCGCCGTGGGCCGTCGCGCCGTACGCGACCAGACCTGGCGCGACCAGGAGACGTCCGAGGACGATCCGCCGGTGGAGAAGGAGCTGTTCCTCGAGCAGTTCGAGACCCAGACCCCGCCGTGCGAGAAGCTCGAGGACCTCGCGGTGGAGCTGCGGCGCGGCCGCAGGGTCCTGGTGGAGGCGGCCGAGAACGCCGGCGCTGCGGCGGCCGCGGTCGCCGTACCGATGCTGCCCGGCGACGTGCACGTCACCCCGGACCCGCGGTACCGCCGCATCCACGAGGAGTTCGGGGAGGTCGCGCGCTCGGCGCTGGCCTGCGCCATGCACGTGCACGTCGACATCGAGGACCCCGACGAAGGTGTCCGGGTCCTCGACGGGATCGCCCCGTGGCTGCCGGTGCTGCTCGCGATCAGTGCGAACTCGCCGTACTTCCACGGGCGCGACACCGGTCACGCGAGCTGGCGCGCCCGGGTGTGGGGCCGGTGGCCCTCCCAGGGCAGCGGCGAGCCGTTCGGTGACGTGAGGACGTACGACGAGGTCACCCACCATCTCGTGGAGTGGGGCGCCGCGCTCGACGACGGCATGGTCTACCTCGACGCGCGGCTGGCGAGCAACTACCCGACGGTCGAGGTGCGGGTGGCCGACGTGTGCACCGACCTCGACGACACCCTCCTCGTCGCGGCCCTGACCCGCGCGCTCGTGACCACCGCGGCCGCGCAGGAACCCCGGCGGTGGCGCAGCGACCTGCTGCGTGCGGCGTCGTGGCGGGCCTCGCGCTACGGCATCGGGGACCGGCTGGTCGACCCGCGCCGACGCGAGCTCACCCCGGCCCGGGAGGTGATCGAGTCGTTCGTCGAGCACGTGCGCCCGGCCCTGGAGGACGCCGGTGACCTCGAGACCGTGCGCGCGCACGTCGAGCGACTGCTGGCGACCGGCAACGGCGCGATCCGGCAGCGGCGCCGCTACGAGGCGAGTGGCGGGTCCCTGCCGGCAGTGGTCCAGGACGTGCTGGACCGCACCCGGGAGTCGGCGGACTCCTGAGCTCGGGGCGCGAACTGGCCGGATCTCGACGTACGACGGCCGTGGTTCACCTGCCGGGTTGTCGGTGCTCGCACCTAGGCTCTCGGGAGTGACCGAGACGACGCGAACGCCTGCCTGGCTCCCGCTGGCCGCGGTCGGGTGCACGCTGGTGTTCTGGGCCTCCGCCTTCGTCGCGATCCGGCACCTCGGGCACGACTTCGGCCCCGGCGCGCTGTCCCTGGGGCGGCTGCTCGTCGGCTCACTGTGCCTCGCCGTGGTCGCGCTCTCGCGCGGCGTCCCGCGGCCCACCCGGCGCGAGCTCGCGTCCATCGCCGCCATCGGCCTGCTCTGGTTCGGGCTCTACAACGTCGCGCTGAACGCCGGCGAGCGGATGGTCGACGCCGGCACGGCCGCGATGCTGATCCAGGTCTCGCCGGTGCTGATCGCGCTGCTCGCCGCGCTGTTCCTCGGCGAGAGGTTCACCACCCCGCTCGCGATCGGGCTCACCCTCGCGTTCGCCGGGGTGGCGCTGATCGCGTTCGCCACCAGCCCGCCCGGGTCGGTGGACGGTCACGACTACGTGCTCGGCGTGCTGCTGTGCCTGGTCAGCGCGGTGGCGTACTCGATCAGCCTGATCCTGCAGAAGCCGCTGATGGTGCGGCTGCCCGCCGTGCAGGTGACCTGGCTGGCGTGCACCGTGGGGGCGATCAGCTGCCTGCCGTTCGCGGGCCAGCTGCTCACCCAGGTCCGGGAGGCGCCTGCCTCCTCGACGTGGTGGCTGGTCTACCTCGGGGTCTTCCCCACCGCGATCGCGTTCACCACCTACGCGTTCGCTCTCAAGCACATGAGCGCGAGCAACCTGGGGGTGACCACCTACCTGGTCCCGCCGATCACGATCGTGCTCGGCGTGCTCTTCCTCAGCGAGGCGCCGCCGCTGATGGCGTACATCGGCGGGGTGCTCGCCCTGGTCGGGGTCGCGGTCACCCGGCGCAAGCCGCGCGCGCGGCCCGTCGACCCGGTGGACTCGGCCCACCCCGAGTCGAGCCCGGCCCGCTGAGCGTCGCGGTCAGCCAGCCGACTCCGGGGTCCCGCGGGTGTCCAGGTCGAGCGGGCCGCGGAACGCCTCCAGGTTGCGGATCGACTCCCCTCGCGAGACGCGCCAGTCCCACTCCTTGCGGATCGAGGAGGCGAAGCCCAGCTCGAGGATGGTGTTGAACGAGCCGTCGGCGTACTCCAGGACGGCGCCCAGCAGTCGGTCGATCTCGGCGGGCGTCACGCCCTGGAGCGAGAGCCGGGCGTCGAGGTAGATGTCGCCGACCCCGTCGAGGGCGAAGGCCACGGCGTACATCTTCATGTTGCGTTCCAGCAGCCAGCGGTAGACGCCCTCGAAGTTCTCGTCGGGCTTGCGGCACACGAACGCGTGCACCTCCAGGGCGTGCCGGCCCACGTCGAAGCGACACGGGGTCTGCTGCTTCTTCTCCCCCGGCAGCACCACGTTCAGCGAGGTCGGCGAGAGCTGCGACCACTCCAGGTCGCCCTCGGCGAAGATCTGCTTCAGCGCGTCCAGCACCTGCTGGCGCTCGGCGGAGATGGGCTCGTCGGTCACGGCTTCATCGACATCGGTCACGTGTCCGATGATGGCACCCGCCCCGCAAATGCTGGGAAATTCCCCTGTCCCAGGACGATCCGACTGTCATTTCCCAGCAATTGCGCCGCGGGGGACGGTCGAAGCGGGAACTACAGCGCGATCCCGCTGAGGTCCCCGCGCATCTTCGCCTGGGCCTCGGCGTAGACCTTGAGCATGGTGTCGGCGGTGCGGTCCCAGCCGAACTGCTGGGCGTGGGTCCGGGCGCCGGCGGCGAGGGTGTCGCGGAGGCCGGGCTCGAGCAGGACGCGTTCGAAGGCGGAGGCGTACGACGCGGGCTCGTGGCCCTCGATGAGCAGGCCGGAGCGGCCGTCGCGGACCGCGGTGGTGAGGCCGCCGACGGCTGCCGCGACCACGGGGGTGCCGGCGGCCTGGGCCTCGACGGCGACGAGCCCGAAGCTCTCGTTGTACGACGGCACGCACACCAGCGTGGAGGCGGCGTACCAGTCGACGAGCCCGTCCTGCCGCACCGGCGGGACGAAGCGCACCGAGCCGGTGATGCCGAGGTCGTCGGCCAGCCGGACCAGGGAGTCGGGCCGGGCCAGCCCGGAGCCCGACGGTCCGCCCACGACCGCGACGGTGAGCGAGGAGCGCAGCTCGGGACGGCGCTCGAGGAGCACCGCGACGGCCCGCAGCATCACGTCGGGAGCCTTGAGCGGCTGGATCCGGCCCACGAAGGTGATCACCGGTCCCGAGGGGGGCAGGCCCAGCCGAGCACGCGCCGCGGCGGGATCGGCGGGACAGAAGGTGGCGAGGTCGACGCCGGGGTGGACCACCTCGACCCGCCCGGGGTCGGCGTCGTAGAGGTCGATCAGCTGCTTGGCCTCGTCGTCGGTGTTGGCCACGAGCATGTCCGCGGCGCTGACGACCTGCTCCTCGCCGATCAGCCGGGCCATCGGCTCGGGGCTGTCCCCGGTCGCCAGCGCGGCGTTCTTCACCTTGGCCATCGTGTGCATCGTGTGCACCAGCGGCACGCCCCAGCGGTCGCGGGCGAGCGCGCCCACCTGGCCGCTGAGCCAGTAGTGGCTGTGCACGATGTCGTAGTAGCCGGGCGCGTTGTAGGCCTCCGCGCGCAGCACCTCACGGGCGAAGACGCACAGCTGCGCGGGCAGCTCGTGCTTGGTCAGCCCCTCGTAGGGCCCCGCGGAGACGTGGTGCACCCGGATGCCGTCGCTGACGTCGACCACCGGGGGCAGCTCGCTGCCCACCGCACGGGTGAACACGTCGACCTCGACCTGGCGCTGGGCGAGCCGGCGCGCGAGCTCGAGCACGTAGACGTTCATCCCGCCCGCATCACCCGTGCCCGGCTGGTCCAGGGGCGAGGTGTGCAGGCTGATCATCGCGACCCGGCCCAGGCGGGGAGCCGGTGCCGTGTTCGCGTCGTACGCCGATGAGTGGTGCCGCAATTGATGAACCTCCCCATCGGTAACCGCGACCGGGCCCGCTCCATTCCGCCGAGTCTCGCTCCTATCATTGCGGGGCGGCCACGGTGGGACGACACCGGACCTGCGCCGCTCCGGCGGACCCGCCCGCGACCTGTCGAGGAGACCCCATGACCCGTACCGCAGTCGTCACCGGCGCCAGCAGCGGCATCGGCGCCGCCAGCGCCCGCGCCCTGGCCGGCGACGGGTTCCAGGTCATCTGCGTGGCCCGCCGCGAGGACCGGATCAAGGCACTGGCCGAGGAGATCGGCGGTCACGCCGTGGTCTGCGACGTCACCGACCCGGAGTCGGTCGCCGCGCTCGCGCAGTCGGTCGGCGAGCTCGTCGGGGACGCCGGGGTGGAGGTGCTGGTCAACAACGCCGGTGGGGCCTTCGACCAGGCCACCGTGGAGGACGCCGATCCGGAGGTGTGGGCGCGGATGTTCGACCTGAACGCCCTGAGCATCGTCCGGGTCACCCAGGCACTGCTGCCCGCGCTGCGGGCCGGCGAGGGCGGGCTCGTGATCAACATGGGCTCGACCGCCGGTCGGGTGGCCTACGAGGGCGGCGGCGGCTACACGGCCGCCAAGCACGCGGTCCGCGTGATCACCCAGACCCTGCGGCTGGAGCTGGTCGCCGAGCCGCTCCGGTTCACCGAGATCGCCCCGGGCATGGTGAAGACCGAGGAGTTCACGCTGAACCGGGTCGCGGGCGACCAGGAGCGCTACGACCAGGTCTACCGGGGCGTCGCCCAGCCCCTGGTGGCCGAGGACATCGCCGAGATGGTGCGCTGGGTCGCCTCGCTCCCCTCACACGTGGACATCGACGAGCTCGTCGTACGCCCGCGCGCTCAGGCGGCGCAGCACAAGGTGCACCGCACCGAGGCGTGACCGCAACTCCACAAATGCTGGGAAATGACGTCCGATCCCGCGATCCAGACGTCATTTCCCAACATTTGTGGGGACGCCGGCGCTGACCGGGACGGCGCACGGCCCCACCCCGCTACCCCCGGTTGAACACCGTCCCGGTGATCGGCGGCGGCGGCTCGAACGGCTTCAGCGCGAAGCAGCTCGCGACGTACTTGCCCTCCTTGGTCGGCCACTGCTCCGCCGATCCCAGGTAGGCCCGCCCCTCGACGCCGCCCTTGACCCGGGAGACCCGGGACAGGAAGTTCTGGCACACCTTGTCCAGACGGGCGAAGCTCGCCTCGCTGAGCGCGACGTAGCGACCCTTCGGCCCCTGCCGGACCGCCTGCCGGCCGCGCAGCTGCCCCTTGGCCACCGCGTCGTTGACCACCAGCTCCGCGATGTTCTCGGCCTGGTGCTTGCCGCGGCAGGGCACGTAGGTCCCCGGGGTGTTCAGGCAGACCCGCGCCGCGAGCGGGACCTTGGCGGTGGTGAGGTCGGCGAACCGCAGCGCGCCCGGCTGCTCCTGCTCCAACGTGCACACGAACTTGCGCTGGCCCCGCTCCCACAGGTCGGCGGGGAAGGGGTCCCAGGCGACGTGCACTCCGCCCTCGGTGTTCAGGAAGGGGCTCAGCTGCACCGAGAGCCCGCCGGCGACGCCCGCAGGCACGGCGTACGGCGAGCCCGCCAGACAGCGCTCGTTGACCTGGTCGCTGACCTGCTGGAACAGCGGCGACCCCTGGTCGAGCAGGTCGGCGTACTCCTCGACCCGGGCCGCCGTCTCCGGCGCCAGCTCAACCACGTTGTACAGCTCCAGGGAGTGCGGCTTCGCACAGTCGATCTGCTGGGTGAACGCGGCGTCGTCGCGCATCGAGTCCGCCAGCGCCGACTCGCCTCGGGCGTACTTCTCCACCCAGTCGCCGAACTCCTTGTCACCGAGCACGCCGAGCAGCTGCTGATCGTCCCAGCAGGTCCCCGGAGCCAGCTCCCGCTCGGGCGAGACCTTCGGCTTCGCGTCCTTCTCCGAGGCGATGTCGGCGCTGTTGCAGCCGGCGAGCACGAAGAGAATCAGGGCGAGGGCGAGGCCAAGCGGGGCCCTGATCCCCGGGCGCGAGGTCGTTCGGGAGCTCGAGGAGCCCCTGACGTGCGTGGTCAAGTCAAGGTTCACTTTCCGAGGTAGGCCCGGACGCCCCGCACGATCGCGGTGGCGTGAGTCGCCTGCCCGCTGCTGGAGGTCATCCGCTGCGCATCCCCCGAGTTGCGCATGTTGCCGATCTCGATCATCGCGACCGGGACGTCGGACAGGTTCAGAGTGCCCAGATCGCTGCGCAGATTCAACCCGGAGCCGCCGGCTGTGTAGTTGGAGCGGGGTACGCCGGAGGCCGTCAGCGAGTCGCGCAGAGCGGTGGCCAGGCGCAGGGACGGGTCCGCGATGTCATCGGTCCACGGCGCCCGCGCCACCGGCGCGATCACGTGAAAGCCCTGATCAGAGGGGCCGGCACCGTCGGCGTGCAGCGAGACCATCAGCTGCGCGCCGACCCGCTGGCCGAAGCTGCCGCGCTCGTCGATGCACGGACCCCACTGGTGCCGGGAGTCGGCGGTGCGTGTCATCTTCACCACAGCGCCGAGTGCTCGCAGCCGCTGCGCGACGGCCTGGGCGAGGTGGAAGTTGACCGTCGCCTCGGCCACGCCGGCGTCGGTCGCGGTCCCGGTCGTGTTGCACGGCTTCGAGGAGCCTCCGGCCGGCACGAGCGCGTTCGTCTCGGCGGGGTGGGCGGCGTTGCCGAGCTGGTGGCCCGGGTCCAGCGCGATCGTGACCGATCGCAGTGGCGCCGGGGGCGCGGTGGCCGGCGCGGCCGAGGGCGGGACCGACGGGGCCGGAGCCGACGGCCGGGCGGATGACTGGGCGGACGACTGGGCGGACGGCTGGGGCGATCCCAGGGGTGACGGCTGGGTCGCGCGCGCCGTGGGCACCGGACGTTTCGCAGCCGGGGGCGTGCTCGGCTCAGGTGAGGCGACGAGGGTCCACAGCACCACCCCGGCGGCCGCGAGGAAGATCACCGTGAGCACGACCACCACCCAGCGCGGCGGCGTCACGGCGCCGGGCTCCTCACCCGGCCAGGCCCTTGGCGATCCGGTCCACGGCCGCGGCCATGGCACGGGCAGCGACCAGGTGGGCCTCGTCGCCGCGCCCGTAGGGATCGGGGATGTCGTAGTCGTCCAGCACCGCCCGCGACCGCTGCTCGGCTGCGGTGCGCACCACCACGGACGGGTCCTCGCGGACGGGTACGGCGTCGAGGAGCGCGGCGAACTCCAGCACGGTGAACGTACGCCGCAGGGCAGACGGGTTGTCCTCGAGGATCCGCGAGCGGATCGCCGTCGTGGCGGCGAGCACCAGGTCGCTCTCGCGCACGATCGCCGGGGTCAGCTGACGGGCTGCGAAACCGGCCCCGGAGCCGCCGTACGTCTCGAGCAGCGCCGCTGACTCCGGCGCCATCGGGGAGCCGACCATCGCGCCGACGCCGGCACTGGTGACCTCGAACTCCCCCTCGGGCAGCTTCGTGGCCAGCAGGCGCGCTCCCAGCGGGGAGCGGCAGATGTTGCCGATGCACACGAACAGGATCCGGAACGTCATCGAACACCTCGTGCGTCCGAGGCTGCCGCCTGCTGCCTGGTCCGGAAAGTCACCCGGACCACGATAGACTCAGGGGTCGCGTCCTCGACGCACACATCCCAGATCCCCGATCCTGCCGCTCCGCGCGCCCGCGATCTGCCTCCTCCGGGCGGTAGCGGGCCGCGACCGGCTGAAGGCACAGATGACTCAGCAGTCCCGTATCGATCTCCGCAACGTCGCGATCGTCGCGCACGTCGACCACGGCAAGACCACTCTCGTCGACAAGATGCTCTGGCAGGGCGGTGCCTTCGGTGAGCACCAGCACGTCGACGAGCGGGCGATGGACTCCGGTGACCTCGAGCGCGAGAAGGGCATCACCATCCTCGCGAAGAACACCGCGATCCACTACGCCGGCCCTTCCGCGGACGGCAAGCCGATGACGATCAACATCATCGACACCCCCGGCCACGCCGACTTCGGTGGCGAGGTCGAGCGCGGACTGTCCATGGTCGACGGCATCGTGCTGCTCGTCGACGCCAGCGAGGGCCCCCTCCCCCAGACCCGGTTCGTGCTCCGCAAGGCGCTCAACGCCGACATGCCCGTCGTGCTCGTGGTGAACAAGACCGACCGTGGTGACGCGCGGATCGCCGAGGTCGTCGACGAGACCTACGAGCTCTTCATGGACCTGCTCGACGACTCGCACAGCCAGGACGCCCTCGACTTCCCGGTCGTCTACGCGAGCGCCCGCGCGGGCAAGGCCTCCCTGGTCGCTCCCGAGAACGGCGACGTCCCGGACTCCCCGGACCTCGAGCCGCTGTTCAAGACGATCCTCGAGACGATCCCCGCCCCCGTCTACACCGAGGGCGCGCCGCTGCAGGCCCACGTCACCAACCTCGACGCCAGCCCGTTCCTGGGCCGGCTCGCCCTGGTGCGCGTGCACGAGGGCACCCTGAAGAAGAACCAGACCGTCGCGTGGATGCGCACCGACGGCACGGTGAAGAACGTCAAGATCACCGAGCTGCTCATCACCGAGGGCCTCGAGCGCAAGCCCGGCGAGGAAGCCGGCCCCGGCGACATCGTCGCGATCGCCGGCATCCCCGACATCATGATCGGCGAGACCCTGGCCGACGCGGAGAACCCGGTCGCTCTGCCCCTGATCAAGGTCGACGAGCCGGCGATCTCGATGACGATCGGCACGAACACCTCGCCGCTGGCCGGGCGCGGACCCACCAAGAACACCAAGGTGACCGCCCGCCTGGTCAAGGACCGACTCGACGCCGAGCTCGTCGGCAACGTGTCGCTGCGTGTGCTCCCCACCGAGCGTCCCGACGCTTGGGAGGTCCAGGGCCGTGGCGAGCTGGCGCTGGCGATCCTCGTGGAGCAGATGCGGCGCGAGGGCTTCGAGCTCACCGTCGGCAAGCCGCAGGTGGTCACCCGCGAGATCAACGGCAAGCTGCACGAGCCGATGGAGCGCCTGACCATCGACGCCCCCGAGGAGTACCTCGGCGCGATCACCCAGCTGCTGGCGGTCCGCAAGGGCCGGATGGAGCAGATGACCAACCACGGCACCGGCTGGGTGCGGATGGAGTTCCTGGTCCCCGCGCGTGGGCTGATCGGGTTCCGCACCGAGTTCCTCACCGAGACCCGCGGCACCGGCATCGCCCACCAGGTCTTCGAGGGCTACGAGCCGTGGGCCGGGGAGATCCGCTCCCGCTCGAACGGTTCGCTCGTCGCCGACCGCGCCGGTGCGGCCACGGCGTACGCCATGACGAACCTCCAGGAGCGCGGCGTGATGTTCGTCGAGCCCACCACGGAGGTCTACGAGGGCATGATCGTCGGCGAGAACTCCCGCGCCGACGACATGGACGTGAACATCACCAAGGAGAAGAAGCAGACCAACGTCCGCGCCTCCTCCTCGGACAACTTCGAGAAGCTGATCCCGCCGAAGAACCTCTCCCTGGAGCAGTCCCTGGAGTTCTGCCGCGAGGACGAGTGCGTCGAGGTCACCCCCGACAACGTGCGGATCCGCAAGGTCGTCCTCGACGCCGGCGAGCGCGGTCGAACCGCCTCGCGCGCCCGCAGGGGCTGACGCCGGGCCGGATCGTCCTCACTCGTCGAGGACGATCCGGGCCAGCTGTTGGAGGTCCGGGGGTCAGGCCCTGCTCGGGGACCTGGGCCTCGGTCGTCCGGTAGCGGAACGAGTAGCTGAACCGGTCCGGTTGCGGCGCCTCGTCCGCGAGCTGCGCGAAGTCGATCCGCTGCACCAGCTGCCGCACCTGCGGCACGCGGGGGTCGTCGGAGTCGAGGTCGACCACGCCCTCCTTCCCCACCCCTCCCGGCCTAGCAAGGGGGGTGAGCGCCACAAGGACGGGCAGTTCGGGGTCATCCGGCACCGCTCAGGCGGGCCGTTGGCCGCGTCCCGGCCGAACTGCACGTCCTTGTGATGCTGCCCTGGCCTCGAGCCACGTGCGGAAGGTGTCGCGGACGTAGTCCTGGCGCAGCATCGCGTGCTCCCAGGCGAACCGGAGCAACCAGCGCCCCTCGACAGCGCACGCGTTGTAGCGCTCCACGTCGCGCACCAGCTGGGGACGGGCTGCGTGGAAGGCGAACGAGTCGCACTCGACGATCAGGCCCAGGCTCTCGTCGACGAGGTCGGGTCGGCCGACGCCCGGGACGACGACCTGCGGCACGAGTGCCAGCTCGGCGAACTCCTTGGAGATCGCGCGGACCACCGATTCGAACGGGTTGTCCGCTCGGCCGTCGGCTGCCTCCGCGACCCGCACCGCGGCGGCGCGACCTGTCCGCGGTGACGTCTCGGCGGCGGCGATCAGCTCGCCGTGTCCGACCAGCCTCGACCTCAGTGCTGAGTCGGCGACACAAAGCGCCTCGTCGAACGGCAGCGCCCGGGCACAGTCGACGACCGTCTGGACGGGCGTGGTCGCGATGCCGTCGGCGGCCACCTCCCCGTAGTGCAGGAGCACGCCACGACGTCGTGGCACCGAGACCTTGCGGTTGCGCGGGACGGTGACGTGCGGGCGCGCAGGCGGAGCCTTCACCGCCCAGCCGTGGTGGAGCGCGGCACTCGTCAGCGACAGCACCCCGTTCAGCCGGCGGGCCGCCCGCGTCGCCTCCTCGAGGCCGGGGAGGCCGTAGATGCCACGTCCGATGCGGACGACGTCACCGTTCGCGACTGCCGTTCTCAGCCGGGACGGGGAGGACTCCGCGACGAGCTGGCGCCACGAGGCCACGCCTCCCAGGCGCAGCAGCAGCTCGTCGATCTCCACGAGCCAGCAGCATGCCCCGGCGGGAGGGGACGCTCAGGCGTCGTCCACAGGTACTTTTGCCAGCAATTGCGCGAACAGGTCGATGGAGTCGGAGAGGGCGGTCCTCGCCGCGGCGCAGAACGCGCCCATCTCGGTGAAGCCGTGGATGAGGCCGTCGTAGCGGCGCACGACCACGGGGACGCCGGCGGCCTCGAGCTTGGCGGCGTAGGCCTCGCCCTCGTCGCGGAGCGGGTCGTACTCGGCCGTGACGACCACGGCGGGCGGGAGCCCGGCGAAGGAGTCGGCGCGGATCGGCGAGAACCGGACGTCGGCGTCGTCGGGCGCGTACTGCTTCATGAACCAGACCATCGTGTCGAGGTCGAGGAAGTAGCCAGTCGCGTTCTCGGTGCGCGAGGGGTACTCCCCCGCTCCGTCGACCGCCGGGTAGATCAGGAACTGCGCTGCCAGCCCCGGCACGTGCTGGGTGACCACGGCGGACAGGTTGCCGCCGGCGCTGTCCCCGGCCACCGCGACCCTGCCGTCGCCGCCGAGCTCCCCGACCCGCCCCATCAGGTCGCGGGTGGCCGCGATCGCGTCGTCGACGGCAGCCGGGAACGCGTGCTCCGGCGCGAGGCGGTAGTCCACCGAGACCACGATCGCCTCGGCACCGCGGCAGATCGCGCGGGCCAGGTTGTCGTGGGTCTCGAGGTCACCGATGACGAACCCGCCGCCGTGGAACAGCGCGACGAGGGGGAACGGCCCCGGCCCCTCCGGGCGGTAGAGCCGCGCCCCGAGCGGCCCCTGCGCGCCGCGCACGATGAGGTCCTCGGTGGCACGGATCGGGACGACGTCCTCGGGCCTGCGGAAGTCGACGGCCAGTCGGCGGAACGACTCCCGGGCCTCGTCCGGGGAGAGCTGGGACATGGGCACGCCTGCCTCGACGATGCTGAGCAGGCCGGCGATCTCTGGGTCGATGGGCATGCTCGCAGTCTGCCCCACGCCTGTTCACCCCGGCGACGTCCGGCGCACCCCCCGTCTCTGGTGAAGGGGGCGGTACGTCGGACGGCCGGGTCGAGCTTCAGGCCTTGGTGCCGGGCTTGAAGACGACCTTCACGGTGTCGTCGGACTTCTTCTGGAAGTTCTCGTAGGCCTCGGGGGCCTGCGCCAGCGGAAGCTGGTGCGTCGCGAAGGTCTCGGTGCCGAGCGGGTCCGCGTCGTCGACCAGCAGCGGCATGATGTCGTCGACCCAGCGCTTGATGTTCGCCTGGCCCATCCGGAACTGCAGCTGCTTGTCGAACATCGTCATCAGCGGCATCGGGTCGCTCTGCCCGCCGTACACCCCGATCAGGGACACTGTCCCGCCGCGGCGTACGGCGTCGATGGCGGTGTAGATCGCCGACATCCGGTCGAGCCCGGCCACGTTCATGATCTTGGCGCTCAGTCGCTTGGGCATCGCGCTGAACAGGCGCTGGCCGATCTCCGCGACAGGCGACCCGTGGGCCTCCATGCCGACCGCATCGACGACGGCGTCCGCGCCACGGCCCTGGGTCCGAGAACGGACCTCCTCGCCGATGTCGTCGACCTCGTCGAGGTTGATCACCTCGGCGCCTCGCGCCGCGGCCCGGGCCATCCGCTCCGGAACGCGGTCGACGGCGATCACGCGCTTGCCCTGGAACAGGGCGATCCGGGTGGCCATGTCACCGATCGGCCCCAGCCCGAGCACGAGCAGGGTGCCGCCCTCGGGGACATCGGCGTAGACGACCGACTGCCAGGCGGTGGGGAGCACGTCGGAGAGGTAGAGGAACCGCTCGTCGACAGGTCCCTCGGGCACCTTGATCGGCATGAACTGCGCCTGCGGCACCCGCAGGAACTCAGCCTGGGCCCCGGGGACCTCCCCGTAGAGCTTGCTGAACCCGAACAACGCGGCACCCATGCCCTGGTCGCGGACCTGCGTGGTCTCGCACTGCGTGTACAGCCCCTGGTTGCACATCCAGCAGTGCCCGCAGCAGATCTGGAAAGGCATCACGACCCGGTCCCCGACCTTGAGGTCGCCGGCCTCGGGGCCCACCTCCTCGACGATGCCCATCGGCTCGTGGCCGAGGATGTCGCCCTCGCCCATGAAGGGCCCGAGCGTCTCGTAGAGGTGGAGGTCCGAGCCGCACAGCCCGCTCGAGGTGATCCGGACGATCGCGTCGGACGGGGCCTCGATCCGGGGGTCCGGGACTTCCTCGACGCGGATGTCGCGGCGGCCGTGCCAAGTCACTGCCTGCATTCACTGCTCCTAGCTGATGGGGAAGATATGTCCCCGTCCCTTACCCCGATCCCAGCGGACCGAACCGGGGTCGGGCCTCAGCGGCGGCGGGTGATCGACGCGAGTGCAGGCTTCACGTCGAGGATGTAGACGAACGCAGCGACGGTTCCGATGATCGAGAACAGTCCGAGTGGGGAGCGCCACAGCAGCGAGCTGACCACCGTCAGTCCCAGGATCAGCGTCCAGGCCTGCTTGGTGAGCTTCCCGGTGGCGACGTACGCCTCCGCCGGGCGCATCAGGGCGTCGACCAGCGCCCAGATCTTCACCGCGATCAGCGCGAGGAAGGCCAGGCTCGTGATCAGGTACTGGAGCTCGAACAGTTGGGACACGTCACGAGGATATCGGGCAACTGGCTGATACGCCCCAGACACAACCCCACGAGTTCCGGCTACGGACAGAGCAACGGGCCCCCGGATCAGATCCAGGGGCCCGCCGGCTCGTCTCTGGGGAAGGGAGGGATCACCAGAGGACGAGCTCCTCAGCGCCCGTCGACGCCGAGTGTCTGGGTCAGGACGTGGCCGCGGCGGCCGTGTTCGACGCCGTCTTGGTGGCCTTCTTGGCAGTCGTCTGGGCCGACTTGGCCGTGGACTGCGCGCCCTTGGTCGCGGCCTTCTTGGTGGCCGTGGCCTTCTTGGCGGTGGTCTTGGCCGGGGTCTTCTTGGCGACCGCCTTCTTGGTGGCCGACTTCTTGACCGGACGGCTGCTGTTCTTGGGCTTGTCAGCAGCGACCTTGGCCCGCTCGCGGCGTACGACCGAGGACTTGTTCGGGGACGTGCGCACCGCGGTCACGGCCTTGACGCCGTCCTTGCGGATGGCGGCGACGATCTTCTCGCCGCGGTCGACGAGGTCGGCGTAGGTGCGGGCGAGCTCGGTGACGGTGTCGTCGATCTCGTTCTGCACCTTCTTCGGCAGCGCGAGCGCGTCCTTCTGGAGCTCGGCGACGCGGGCCTCGAACTTCGCCTGCGCGTCCTTGGCGTCCTTCTGGATCTCCGTGACGCGGGCGTTCACCGCAGCCAGGGCCTGGTTCTGCAGGGCCTTGGGCTCACGCTCGATCTTGCTGACGCGGGTCTGCACGTCGTTCAGCGCCTCGGTGGTGTAGCCACGAGCGAACTCGTAGGCAACCTCGGTGGCGCCGGCAACGGCGTACAGCGGCTTCAACTGGGTCTTGGCCATGTCATTCTCCTTGCTTGTCAGTCTCGAGACCGATGACTTCGTCGACCGGTAGGGACTCGAGCACATCTGTGGGTTGGGCGTGCTGCGCGACCGCCCTGAAGGACTGGTAGACGTCCAGCAGGGACTGCTTCTGCCGCTCACTGAGCATCGGATCCCCGAGAATGGCGAGCTCTACCGAGCGAACCTGTCCGTCGTCGGGGTTCAAGATCCCGGCCTGCACGTAGAGCTGCTCGGCAGAGATCCGGAGTGCCTTGGCCAGCTGCTGCAGCACTTCGGCGGATGGCTTGCGCAGACCACGTTCGATCTGGCTCAGGTACGGGTTGGACACACCCGTCTGCTCCGCCAGCTGCCTCAGCGAGAGCTCGGCAGCGACTCGTTGCTCGTGGAGGTACTCCCCGAGCGACGAGACGGTCTTGCCGACCTGGATCTTTGCCATGCCCCACATAGTGCTAACTCTTGCTAGCAAAAGCAACCCACGAACGGCATCCGTGGACAGAAAAACCCCTGGTCTCACGATGAAAGACGCTGTTGAGCGGTGCTAGCCGCCAGACAGCAAACGTCTAGACCACAGCGGGTCCGACAACTGATCCGGTTCAGATCCGGACCACCGGCCGGACCTCACCGACCGGCCGGCCACCACCGAGCAGCACCGACTCCCCGGTACGCCGAACGGCCTCCCCGTCGACGCCGGGCTCCTCGGTGACACCGGCCTGGTCGAGCAGCGAGGCCATCACCACCGGGCGGACGCGAGCCGCCCCGTCGGAGGTCTTCGTGGCGAACGCGCGACCGTCCCGCAGCGCCACCACGTAGCAGGACTCGGCACCCGCCTTGCCGATCGCACCGGGGATCGCGCGCAGCAGGGTGAGCTCGTCGCGACGGGTCCCGGAGACGTACTCCGGGTGCGCCCGGATGGCCTCCGCGATCCGCGTCGCCTCCGGCGAGGCCCCGGTCGCGAGCCGCGAGAACGCCCGCGCCAGGCCGGTCAGCGAGGTGGAGAGCAGCGGCGCACCGCACCCGTCCACGGCGACCTGGGCCGGCTCCCCGGTCATCTCCTGGAAGGTGGCGAGGATCTGCTGCTGGAGCGGGTGCTCGGGGTCGAGGTAGCTCCCGGTCGGCCAGCCGTTGACCACACAGGTGGCGAGCATCGCCGCGTGCTTGCCGGAGCAGTTCATCAGCACCGGCTCCTTGACGCCGCCGGAGCGGATCAGCTGCTCGCGGGCCTCGTCGTCGAGCGGGTAGTCCGCAGGGGTCTGCAGGGCGTCCTCGGCGAGGCCGGCGGAGGCCAGGATGCGTCGTACGCCGTCGACGTGGAAGTCCTCCCCAGAGTGCGAGGCGCACGCCAGCGCGAGCAGCTCGTCCTCGAGGGGGAGGCCGGCCCGGACCATCGCCAGCGCCTGCAGCGGCTTGTTGCACGACCGCGGCAGCATCGGGGCCGCGACCTCGCCGGCCGAGGCCCGCACGGACCCGTCGGGGTCCAGCGCGACCCAGGACCCGTGGTGCTGCCCCTCCACGAACCCCGAACGGACGATCTCAGCGATGACTACGGGAGCGACCATGCTGCGACGCTATCCGCAGGCACGGTCTGGCAGGATCGTGCGGTGCCCGCACCGCAGTACTGCCCGAGCCCACGCGAGCTGGACGACCTCGAGCTCCTCGTCTCCGGGGCCCTGGCACCGCAGACCACCTTCGACCCCACCGGCGCTCCCGGCAGCGTGACCCTCGCGCTGCCACCCGAGCTCGCGGACGCCCCGGAGGTCGACCTGGTCGACCCCGAGGGGCTGCCGCTGGCCCGCTACCGGCCCCCGGTGGCCGAGGGGCAGGCGTCAGCGAGCGTCTCGGCGCTGACCCCGCTGAACACCCCTTCCTACGGCCCGTTCCGCCGGCTGCACCTGACCCCCGCCCAGGCGCGGGAGCAGTACGCCGGGTCGCTGACCGTTCCCGTCGCTGCGCCGCTGACGGTCGAGGACCTCGAGCTGGTCGAGGCGAACGCCCGGGACCGCGACGTGGTGCTGCTCGCCCTCGCCGGAACCGGAACGCCCCAGGGCGTCTCCCCGGTGGGTCTGGTGCGCGCCACCCTGGCCGCCGCCACCCTGCTGCACGAACGTGGGCTCGCGGCGCACGTCGTGGTCGTCCCCGTCCCCGCCCACGGCGACCCGGAGCTCGACCACCGGCTCGGCGCCCGGGTGGTGGAGAACTACGCGAGCTCGGACGTGCTCGGGGTCACCGGCGAGGGCGAGTGGCCCGAGGAGATCGCGGCCGTCGTCGACCAGGACCAGCCCGGCCCCGACGAGCGCGGGTTCGTGGTGTTCTTCACCGGCCTCTCCGGCAGCGGGAAGTCCACGCTCGCCCAGGCGCTGCGCGACCTGGTCCTCGAGGACGGCCGGCGCACGGTCACCAGCCTCGACGGCGACGTCGTACGCCGGAACCTCAGCGCGGGCCTCACCTTCTCCAAGGCCGACCGTGAGACCAACATCCGGCGGATCGGCTGGGTGGCGGCGGAGATCGCCCGGCACCGCGGGATCGCGATCTGCTCCCCGATCGCGCCGTACGACGAGACCCGCAAGCAGGTTCGTCAGATGGTCGAGGACGCCGGCGGCGAGTTCGTGCTGGTGCACGTGGCCACCCCCCTGGAGGAGTGCGAGCGGCGTGACCGCAAGGGCCTCTACGCCAAGGCGAGGGCCGGGGAGATCCCCGAGTTCACGGGCATCTCCAGCCCCTACGAGGTCCCCGAGGACGCAGCCGTGCACATCGACACCACCGGGCGCACCATCGAGGACGCGCTCGCGGGCCTGATGCCCCACCTGCCCTTCCACGTCTCCGAGGACGAGTCCCGAGAGGCGGCCCTGTGAGCGACCTGCTCACCCTCTCCGCCCTCTCGGTCCTGGTCGTCAGCTTCGGCGTTGGCATCGTGGTCGGCCTGACCGGCATGGGCGGCGGCGCCCTGATGACGCCGGCGCTGATCTTCCTGGGGGTCAACCCCACCGCAGCGGTGGCCAACGACCTGGTCGCCGCCAGCATCAACAAGTCGGTGGGCGCGGGCGTCCACTGGCGGCGGGGCTCCCCCAACCTGCGGCTGGCCGGCCTGCTGATGGCCGGCTCGATCCCGTTCGCGCTCGCGGGCGGCTTCATCGTCAAGAGCGTGGGGGCCGCCGAGGAGCAGCAGGAGTTCCTGCTCACCGCCATCGGCTACGCCCTGTTGTTCACCGCACTGACCTACGCGCTGCGGATGTACCTCCAGCTGCGGCACGTCACCTCCGGCAACGTGATCAGCGAGGACGACCCGCACGTCCGTGTGGTCCCGACCGTGCTGGTCGGCGCCGTCGGCGGCCTCCTCGTCGGGATCACCTCGGTCGGCTCGGGCTCGCTGATCATGGTGGCGCTGCTGCTGATCTACCCGACCCTGTCGGCCGTCAAGCTCGTCGGGACCGACCTGGTCCAGGCGGTGCCGCTGGTGCTGGCGGCCGCGATCGGTCACGTGTTCGTGGAAGGGGTGACCTGGTCGGTGCTGATCCCGCTCGTGCTCGGCGGTACGCCGGGCACCTTCCTGGGTGCCCGGATGGCCGCCTGGGTCTCGCAGTCGGTGATCCGCCGCGGCATCGTCATCGTGCTCACCCTGACCGGGCTCAAGATGCTCGGCGTGCCCCCGGTCTGGGTCGGGATCATCGGCGCCGGACTGCTGCTCCTGGGGCCCCTGGCGTGGGGCTATCTCCGGCAGCGGAGAGGCCTTCCGGCCTTCGACAACAACTCCGCTGCGTGGCGACTTCCGGACTAGACCGCTGACACCTGTCGAGACAGCGCGTAACCCCCGATCGGCCTATTCGTACCTAAAGTAGGCACCCGATAGACCGCTGAGGGATATCGACCGAAATCGGGGGGTTTCATGAGTACTACTTCTGTCGTTGAGTCGACGCGGGTCGCGTCGCGGGTCCGTGGTGGGCTGCGCTACATCCCGGTGCTGGCGTTCGGGATGGACCTGGTCCTGATCACGTTGTGTGTGCTGGCCGCGATCGTGGGCCGGGGGGCGTTGCGGTTCTCCAGCGTGGTCGATGAGGTCGTGATGGGCCAGGACCTCGCGGTGGTGGGTCCGTTGATGATCGTGGGCTGGGTCGGTGCGATCTTCGCCCTGGGCGGGTACCGCCCGCAGTTCTTCGGTGCGGGTCTTGATGAGTACAAGGCGGTGGTCAACGCCTCGCTGATCACCGCGGCCCTGGTCGGGATCGGCTGCTTCCTGGTCCAGTTCCAGCTCTCGCGCGGGTTCTTCGTGCTCGCCTTCGCCCTGGGGGTCCCGGTCCTGGTGGCGGGCCGGTTGCTGCTGCGCCGCAGCGTGCAGCGTGCCCGGGTGCTGGGGTCGTTGCAGCACCGGGTGGTGATCGCCGGCGCCGAGGGCCATGTCGATGAGATCGCCGCGGTCCTGGCCCGGGAGAAGTGGCTGGGCTACCAGGTCATCGGCGCCCTGACCCCCGAGCCCGGCGAGCGGGCCTGCACCCACTCGGGGATCCCGCTGCTGGGGACCTCACGCTCGATCGCGCAGGTCGCGGTCGAGGCCGAGGCCGACGTGGTCTTCCTCGCCGGTGGCGCGTTCGGGTCCTCCGCGCAGATGCGGCGCCTGGCCTGGGATCTCGAACACGAGGACATCGCGGTGGTGCTGGCCCCCAGCGTCACCGACGTCTCGGCCGAGCGGATCAGCATGCGCCCGGTCGGGGGCCTGCCGTTGATCCACCTGGAGAAGCCCCGCTCCCAGGCCGCGGTCCGCCGCGCCAAGCGCACCTTCGACATCACCGCCACCTTGGTCCTGCTCGCCCTGTTCTCCCCGGTCTTCGCGTTCGCGGCCTACCGGATCTGGGCCCACGACCACGGCCCGGTGCTGTTCCGCCAGACCCGCGTGGGCCGCGACGGCGCGGCGTTCCAGTGCTGGAAGTTCCGTACCATGGTCACCAACGCCGAAGAGCTCCTCGCCAAGCTCCACCAAGAACAGGGCTACGCCGGTGGACTGTTCAAGATGGAACACGACCCCCGGATCACCACCCCGGGCAAATGGCTGCGCCGGTTCTCCCTCGACGAGCTCCCCCAGCTGATCAACGTCCTGACCGGCGACATGTCCCTGGTCGGACCCCGACCCCCGCTGCGCCACGAAGTCGCCCAGTACGACGACGACATGGCCCGCCGCCTGCGAGTGCGCCCCGGCATGACCGGCCTGTGGCAGGTCTCCGGACGCTCCGAGCTCTCCTGGTCCGAAGCCATCCGCCTCGACCTCTACTACGTCGACAACTGGTCCATGCTCCAAGACCTCTCCATCCTCGCCCGCACCTTCGGCGCCGTCTTCACCTCCCGCGGCGCCTACTGAACGACTAGCGGCGGCCGAGAGCGCGGTAGGTCCAGCCGGCAGCGCGCCACTGGTCGGGGTCCAGGCAGTTGCGGCCGTCCAGGACCCGCCGGTCGCGCACCAGCTTGCCGACCCGCTCGGGGTCGAGGTCCACGAACTCCGGCCACTCGGTGAGCACCAGGACCAGCTCGGCGCCACGCAGCGCCACGTCCACGTCCTGCTCGAAGACGAGGTCGGGCCACTTGCGCTGCGCGTTGGCGATCGCCTTGGGGTCGGAGACCACGACGTCGGCGCCCTGGAGCGACATCTGGGCGGCCACGCTCAGCGCCGGGGAGTCGCGTACGTCGTCGCTGTCGGGCTTGAACGCTGCCCCGAGCACCACGATCCGGCGGCCGCCGATCGACCCTCCGCACTCCTCTCGCGCGAGGTCCACCATGCGCACGCGACGTCGCATGTTGATGGCGTCCACCTCCTTGAGGAAGGTGAGGGTCTGGTCGGCGCCGAGCTCACCGGCCCGGGCCATGAACGCCCGGATATCCTTGGGCAGACAGCCCCCACCGAACCCGAGGCCGGCGTTGAGGAACTGACGTCCGATCCGGTCGTCGAGCCCGATCGCGTCCGCCAGGAAGGTGACGTCTCCGCCCGAGGCCTCGCACAGCTCGGCCATGGCGTTGATGAAGGAGATCTTGGTGGCCAGGAACGAGTTCGCGGCCACCTTGACCAACTGGGCGGTGGCGAGGTCTCCGACCAGTCGGGGGGTGCCGTTCTCGATCGCGGTCGCGTAGACCTCGTCGAGCACGTCGACGGCCCGGGCGCCCGCATCGCCGTCGGGGACCCCGTAGACGAGACGGTCCGGTGTCAGGGTGTCCTGGACTGCCTTGCCCTCGCGGAGGAACTCGGGGTTCCAGATCAGGTCGGCCCCGGGCGCGGCCTCGTGGACCCGGAGCGCCAGTCGCTCCGCGGTCCCCACCGGCACGGTGGACTTCCCGACGACCAGGTCCCCGGCCTCGAGGTGAGGGAGCAGCGACTCGATGGCTGCATCGACGTAGGTGAGGTCTGCGGCGTACTCCCCCACCCGCTGCGGGGTTCCGACACACACGAAGTGGACCGTCGCGCCCCGGGCGTCGGCGATGTCCTCGGTGAACTTCAGCCGCCCGGAGTCGAGCGCTGATGCGAGCAGCTCGGGCAGCCCGGGCTCGAAGAACGGGGACCGACCGCTGGCGAGCATGCCGATCGCCTCGGCATTGACATCGACCCCGACGACCTCATGTCCAAGGTGAGCCATGCAGGCCGCATGAACCGCGCCGAGGTAGCCGCAACCGATCACAGAGATTCTCATCCGGCGGAGTGTATGACGCTCGAACGCTGCGGCACCCGACAACCGACCTCTGGTTCCCCACCCCTTCCTTCCCCGATTCCGGCGAGTTCTCTTGGCTCCCCCTAGCGGGTCCCTGCCATAGATGGGTGGGGTGACTCAGCGGCTCGTGGCCGTCAGGGCTGGGTGACCACACCACGCTGACGCCCCAGGCTGCGGTCGCGGCCACGGTCGCAGGCAACGTCTCGATCGGCGCCAGGGTCTTCGTGGGCACTGGCGCCCGGATCAAGCCGGGAGTGACTCTCGGCACAGACGCGTCGTCGGTGCCAGGGCGGTGGTCACCCGCGACATCACGCCCGGGCAGACGGTCGCAGGCGTGCCTGCCAAGCCGATGCACGAGTAGGGCCCGGCCGCCACCCCGTCTCGGCCTGAGGCTCCGGGCGGCCGGAGTGCTCACCTGTCGATACGATGGCGCCGCTGTCTTCAGATGAGAGGCCAACCCAAAGCGATGACGCAGACCCATTCCGACTACCGGCTCAGCCAGCTCGACCAGCTGGAAGCCGAGTCGATCCACATCTTCCGCGAAGTCGCGGCCGAGTTCGAGAAGCCCGTGCTGATGTTCTCCGGCGGCAAGGACTCCATTGTCATGCTCCGGCTGGCCGAGAAGGCGTTCTACCCGGCGAAGATCCCGTTCCCGGTGCTCCAGGTCGACACCGGCTACGACTTCCCCGAGGTCCTCGAGACCCGTGACAGCTGGGTCAACCGCCTCGGCCTGAAGCTGATCGTCGCCAGCGTCGAGGAGGCGCTCGCGAACGGCATCGTCGTCGACGACGGCAAGACCAGCCGCAACCGCCACCAGATCGGCACCCTGCTGCACGCCATCGAGGAGCACGGTTTCACCGCCGCCTTCGGTGGCGGCCGACGCGACGAGGAGAAGGCCCGCGCCAAGGAGCGCGTCTACTCCCACCGCGACGACTTCGGACAGTGGGACCCCAAGATGCAGCGCCCCGAGCTGTGGAGCCTCTACAACGGCCGCATCCACGGCGGCGAGCACATGCGGATCTTCCCGCTCTCGAACTGGACCGAGCTCGACATCTGGCACTACCTGGCCCAGGAGGAGGTCGAGATCCCCTCGATCTACTTCTCCCACCAGCGTCGCGTCTTCAAGCGGGACGGCATGTGGCTCTCCGAGAGCGACTTCAACCCGACCAAGCCCGGCGAGACGGTGGAGGAGAAGACCGTGCGCTTCCGCACGGTCGGCGACCTCACCCTCACCGGCTGCGTGGAGTCGGAGGCCGACACCTACGAGAAGATCATCGACGAGGTCGCCATCGCCCGGGTCACCGAGCGCGGCGCCACCCGTGGTGACGACCGGTTCTCCGAGGCCGCCATGGAGGACCGCAAGAAGGAAGGCTACTTCTGATGAGCACCCCCGCCTCAGCCGCGATCGGGGAGATGGACCTGCTCCGCTTCGCCACCGCAGGCTCCGTCGACGACGGCAAGTCCACCCTGATCGGGCGGCTGCTGCTGGACTCCAAGGCCATCTTCGAGGACCAGCTGGAGGCCGTCGAGGCCACCAGCGCCTCCAAGGGCTACGACTACACCGACCTGGCGCTGCTCACCGACGGCCTGCGTTCCGAGCGCGAGCAGGGCATCACCATCGATGTCGCCTACCGCTACTTCGCGACCCCGAAGCGCAAGTTCATCATCGCCGACACCCCCGGGCACGTGCAGTACACCCGCAACATGGTCACCGGCGCCTCCACCGCCGACCTCGGCCTGGTGCTGGTCGACGCCCGCCAGGGCCTCACCGAGCAGTCCCGCCGGCACGCGGTGATCCTGTCCCTGCTCCGGGTCCCGCACCTGGTGCTCGCGGTCAACAAGATGGACCTGGTCGGCTACGACCAGGAGGTCTACAACCGCATCCAGAAGGAGTTCACCTCCTTCGCCACCAAGCTGAACATCCCCGACCTCGAGGTCATCCCGATCTCGGCGCTGAACGGCGACAACGTCGTCAACCGCTCCGAGAACATGCCCTGGTACAACGGCTCCTCGCTGATGCACCACCTCGAGAACATCCACGTCGCCTCCGACCGCGACCTGGTCGACACGCGGCTGCCGGTGCAGTACGTCGTACGCCCCAAGTCCGACCAGTTCCACGACTACCGCGGGTACGCCGGCATGGTCGCCGGCGGTGTCCTGAAGCCGGGCGACGAGGTCGTCGTGCTGCCCAGCGGCATGACGAGCAAGATCGCGGGGATCGACCTGTTCGACAAGGAGATCGCCGAGGCGTTCCCCCCGATGTCGGTCACCGTGCGGCTCGAGGACGACGTCGACGTCAGCCGCGGCGACATGATCGCCCGGGTCAAGAACGCGCCGAAGCCCAGCCAGGACATCGACGCGATGATCTGCTGGATGACCAACGAGCCCCTGCGCAAGGGCCAGAAGCTCGCGATCAAGCACACGACCCGCACCGGTCGCGCGCTGATCAAGGACATCCAGTACCGCCTGGACATCAACTCCCTGCACCGCGACCAGGAGACCAAGGACCTGGGCCTCAACGAGATCGGCCGGGTGCAGCTGCGCACCACGGTGCCGCTGCTGTGCGACCCCTACGCGAAGAACCGCACCACGGGCTCGTTCATCCTCATCGACGAGGCCACCGGTGTGACCGTGGGCGCGGGGATGATCAACAGCAGCAGCTGACCTGCCTCAGCGGCGACCCTTCGGGGGCTTCTTCGCGTGACCATCGCCGAGTAGCCCTCGGGACTCCATCCCAGCGGGTTGAGTGCCCGCACCCCGACGCGGACCTTCTTCCTGCCCAGGCCCGCCAGGACGGCCTGGCCCCTTCCAGCGGGGACCCGGACCACCTTCTTGCCGGCCCTGACCTGGTAGGCGGTGATCCGGCCCCCGGCGGCGCTCACCGACCACCGCACCGAGACCTTGCCGCGGGCCACCCCGGTCGCCGCCACCCTGGGACGCCCCGGCCTGGCGCCGGGGACCACCGCTCGCGACGCCCTGGCCACCGAGCTGCCCGTGACCGACAGGGTCCGGACGCGGTTCCCCTCAGTCGCTACGGCCGTAATCGTCTTCGTAGCGGCAGATGTCGTCCTCACCGGTGTAGCTGCCGAGCTGCACCTCAACGATCACGAGCTCGACGTCGGACTCATTGCCCAGCCGGTGGCGGGCGCCGAGCGGGATGCTGATCGACTGGTCGTGGAGCACCTTCGAGATGGCACCGTCGACCTCGCAGGTGGCCTCGCCCTGGATCACCACCCAGTGCTCCGAACGGTGCTCGTGGCTCTGCAGCGACAGCCGGGAACCCGGGTTCACGTGGATGCGCTTGATCTTGTAGCCGTCGGCCACCTCGATGACGTGCCAGGAGCCCCACGGGCGCTCCTCGGACTCGACTGTCATCGTTCGGCTCCACTCGTCTCGTCGGCGCGGATGGCGGTCCCTCCCACAGCGAGCAGGAACGTATCACCGGGCCCCGGGGCTCCGGGCTCCGAACCGGACATCTCATGCGGCGGCGGCCTACCCGTTCCTCGTCGCCACGGGCTCGCCATGTAAGGAAGATCACACGCTTGTCGCGAGGACCCTTGGTCGCGACCAGTGACACCCGCACTGTCGGCCGATAGAGTCGTGGGCTTCGCGAAGGTCCCGAGCATGGGTACTTCCATGCACGTCGGGGACTCTACCGGGATCGGGCAGTTCGGACCCACCGACCCTCACAGCGGCCCACGACCACCATGCGGATGCACCATAACCTCGGGAGGTTCACTGCGTTGTCCCAGTCGAAGAGAAGCAAACAAGGGTTACCGGCAACCGGTGCATCTCCAGGGGGGCTGTTCGACATGTCTGCCGCACGTTCCGGTGTGAACGCAGCACTACGCCTCCCCCGCCGGCGCATGACCGTCGCCGACGAGGAGTTCGCGCGGCAGACCTACCTGCGCCGGCTCGGGCAGCAGTCCTCGTCCTCCTCGGTCGCGATGCTCCCCTACGCGGCCTTCGGCATCGACCTCGTCGCCGTCGCCGTCACCCTGGGCATCGCCGGAATCGGCAGGGGCAGCCTGGACGCCCTGACCGACCCCTCCTCCGTACAGCTCCACAATCACCTCGGCCTGGGTGCTCCGCTCGCCGCGATCGGGTGGATCGGCATGATCGCGCTGCTGGGTGGCTACCAGAGCAAGGTCCTCGGCGCGGGCACCGACGAGTACCGCCGAGTCGTGAACGCGAGCTTCCTGACCGGGGCGGTGGTCGCGATCATCTGCTTCGTGCTGCGGATCGACTTCTCGCGCGGTTTCTACGTCCTGGCGCTACTCCTCGGCCCCCCGCTGGTACTGCTCGGTCGTGTCCTCCTGCGGAACCTGATCAGGCGGGCCCGCACCCGCGGCAGCCTGCTGCACCGTGTGCTGATCGTCGGGTCCGAGGCCCACGTCGACGAGGTGGCTGCCGTACTGCGGCGGGAGACCTGGCTCGGGTACGACGTGATCGGCGCCCTCACCCCCGGGGCGAACGCGAGCATCGACACCCCCGCCGGCGTTCCCGTCCTGGGAACACCCACCGGAGTCGCGGACCTGGCCCACGAGGTGCACGCCGACGTCGTGTTCTTCGCCGGAGGCGCCGTCGAGTCCGCAGCCGAGCTGCGTCAGATGGCGTGGGACCTGGAGCACTCGCACTGCCAGGTGGTCGTCGCCCCGAGCCTGACCGACGTGTCCCCGGAGCGGGTGCAGGTGCGCCCGGTCGGCGGGCTGCCCCTGCTCCACCTCGAGAAGCCGCGGGCCGAAGCTGCTGCCCGCAAGGCCAAGCGGTCCTTCGACGTCCTCGGGTCCCTGGCGCTACTGGTGCTGCTCTGCCCCGTGATCGCGTTCGCCGCCTTCGAGATCTGGCGCTACGACCGCGGGCCGATCCTGTTCAAGCAGCCGCGGATCGGGCGTGACGAGACCACGTTCCCCTGCTGGAAGTTCCGCACGATGGTGATCGACGCCGAGGCACGGCTGGCCGAGATCCACGCGGCACAGGGCTCGGAGAAGGGCGTGTTCGCCAAGATCAAGGGCGATCCCCGGATCACCGGCCCCGGGCGCTGGCTGCGCCGCTACTCCATCGACGAGCTGCCGCAGCTGGTCAACGTGCTGTGCGGTGACATGAGCCTGGTCGGACCCCGGCCCCAGGTGCAGGACGAGGTCAACCTCTACGACGACAAGATGGCCCGTCGCCTCCACGTCCGTCCCGGCATGACCGGTTTGTGGCAGGTCTCCGGAAGGTCTGACCTCTCCCTGGAGGAGGCGATCAGGCTGGACCTCTACTACGTAGACAACTGGTCGATGATCCAGGACCTCACCATCCTCGCGCGGACGTTCAAGGCAGTGTTCGGCTCCTCGGGGGCATACTGATCCGAGTTCGCCCGCGGCCGGTGGGCTTGCTCTAGCCTTGGCGCGATTCATCCGGCTGTCCGACCACGAGTAATGCTCATCCCCTGCAACCGGGAGCACATCCATGGAACTTCGTGACTACCTCCGAGTAGCGCGCCGCCGATGGCTGCTCATCCTCGGCTCCCTCGTGGCAACGGTCGCGGTGGCCGCACTGGTCACCTCGCAGGTCACTCCCCAGTACTCCTCCACGGCCCGGGTGTTCATCTCCACGGTGCCGAACAACTCGAACGACGCCTACCAGGGCGGCCTGTTCTCCGAGCAGCGGGTGAGCTCGTACGCCGACCTCGTCAGCGGTCTCGAGCTCTCCCAGAGGGTGATCGACGACCTCGACCTGAAGATGTCCGCCGAGACGCTCGCCGGCAAGATCAACGCCTCGGTGGTGCCGGAGACCGTCGTACTCAAGATCGACGTGCAGGACCCGAGCCCCGAGCGCGCGCAGAGCATCAACGCCAGCGTGGTCGAGCAGCTCCAGGGGTTCGTCCAGGAGCTGGAGACCCCGCCGGGCCGCAAGGTCGCACTGCTGAAGGCGACCGTGGTGGACACCCCCCGGCTCCCCGACTCGCCGGTCTACCCCTCCCCGGTCCGCAACCTGGGGCTGGGCCTGGTCCTCGGGCTCCTGCTGGGCTTCGGCCTCGCCGTCCTGCGCGAGATCCTCGACACCTCGGTCAAGCGCATCGAGGACGTTCCCTCGCTCGGCCAGACGCCGGTGCTCTCGGCGCTCGCCTACGACAGCGACGTGCAGAAGCACCCCCTGATCAGCAGCCTGCCCCCCAGCGCACCGCGCGCCGAGGCCTTCCGGGTGCTGCGCACCAACCTGTCCTTCATCGACGTGGACCACCCCAGCAAGGCGTTCGTGGTGACCAGCTCGGTGCCCGCCGAGGGCAAGTCGACGACGGCGGTCAACGCGGCCATCGCGATGGCCCTCGGTGGCCAGCGGGTGCTGCTCGTCGACGGCGACCTGAGGCGCCCGCAGGTCGCCGCGATGCTCGGCCTGGTGCCCACCGTGGGCCTGACCACGGCGCTCGTCGGGAAGGGCAGCCTCGAGGAGACCGTCCAGAAGCACGCTCCCACGGGGCTCGACGTGCTCACCGCCGGGCGGCTGCCACCCAACCCGGCCGAGATGCTGCAGTCCAACGCGATGCGGGACCTGCTGGAATCGGCCCGGCAGCACTACGAGGTGATCATCATCGACGCCCCGCCGCTGCTGCCGGTGACCGACGCCGCGGTGCTCGCTTCCCAGACCGACGGAGCCGTGCTCGTCGTCCGTCACGGCGAGACCACCAAGGACCAGCTCAACGGTGCGGTGGACCGGCTCGCCTCGGTGGGTTCGGCCCCCCTCGGCGTCATCTTCAACATGATCCCGCCGGGGCGGTCCGGGCGCTACGGCTACGGCTATGGCTATGGCTACGCAGCCGACCCGAAGGCCGAGCGACAGACGGCCGGGATCTGACTCAACGACGGACTCACCCCAACGTGGGTCGTGCGGACTCGTAGCAGAGGCACGTCACGGGCGATCGACCCTGCCGCCGTGGACTAGCCCAGCTGGGCCGATCTGGACAGTGCATTCTTTCAAGACGATCGATCCCCTTTAAGTTTGTTCCCGATAACACACCAGTTATCGGTGTAAATCGGGGGATTCGAAGTGGCCGTTATTTCTGTCGTTGAGTCGACGCGGGTCGCGTCGCGGGTCCGTGGTGGGCTGCGCTACATCCCGGTGCTGGCGTTCGGGATGGACCTGGTCCTGATCACGTTGTGTGTGCTGGCCGCGATCGTGGGCCGGGGGGCGTTGCGGTTCTCCAGCGTGGTCGATGAGGTCGTGATGGGCCAGGACCTCGCGGTGGTGGGTCCGTTGATGATCGTGGGCTGGGTCGGTGCGATCTTCGCCCTGGGCGGGTACCGCCCGCAGTTCTTCGGTGCGGGTCTTGATGAGTACAAGGCGGTGGTCAACGCCTCGCTGATCACCGCGGCCCTGGTCGGGATCGGCTGCTTCCTGGTCCAGTTCCAGCTCTCGCGCGGGTTCTTCGTGCTCGCCTTCGCCCTGGGGGTCCCGGTCCTGGTGGCGGGCCGGTTGCTGCTGCGCCGCAGCGTGCAGCGTGCCCGGGTGCTGGGGTCGTTGCAGCACCGGGTGGTGATCGCCGGCGCCGAGGGCCATGTCGATGAGATCGCCGCGGTCCTGGCCCGGGAGAAGTGGCTGGGCTACCAGGTCATCGGCGCCCTGACCCCCGAGCCCGGCGAGCGGGCCTGCACCCACTCGGGGATCCCGCTGCTGGGGACCTCACGCTCGATCGCGCAGGTCGCGGTCGAGGCCGAGGCCGACGTGGTCTTCCTCGCCGGTGGCGCGTTCGGGTCCTCCGCGCAGATGCGGCGCCTGGCCTGGGATCTCGAACACGAGGACATCGCGGTGGTGCTGGCCCCCAGCGTCACCGACGTCTCGGCCGAGCGGATCAGCATGCGCCCGGTCGGGGGCCTGCCGTTGATCCACCTGGAGAAGCCCCGCTCCCAGGCCGCGGTCCGCCGCGCCAAGCGCACCTTCGACATCACCGCCACCTTGGTCCTGCTCGCCCTGTTCTCCCCGGTCTTCGCGTTCGCGGCCTACCGGATCTGGGCCCACGACCACGGCCCGGTGCTGTTCCGCCAGACCCGCGTGGGCCGCGACGGCGCGGCGTTCCAGTGCTGGAAGTTCCGTACCATGGTCACCAACGCCGAAGAGCTCCTCGCCAAGCTCCACCAAGAACAGGGCTACGCCGGTGGACTGTTCAAGATGGAACACGACCCCCGGATCACCACCCCGGGCAAATGGCTGCGCCGGTTCTCCCTCGACGAGCTCCCCCAGCTGATCAACGTCCTGACCGGCGACATGTCCCTGGTCGGACCCCGACCCCCGCTGCGCCACGAAGTCGCCCAGTACGACGACGACATGGCCCGCCGCCTGCGAGTGCGCCCCGGCATGACCGGCCTGTGGCAGGTCTCCGGACGCTCCGAGCTCTCCTGGTCCGAAGCCATCCGCCTCGACCTCTACTACGTCGACAACTGGTCCATGCTCCAAGACCTCTTCATCCTCGCCCGCACCTTCGGCGCCGTCTTCACCTCCCGCGGCGCCTACTGAACGGAGGAGCCACAAGGCTCACCTCAACCCCTGATCCACGTGCACAAAACATTCGCGTTCGCTGCTCCGTGACGCCGCTTGACATACCGACCTACACGTCGATAGGTAAGCCCTAATGCCCTCTGAGGGTTCGCGTCCCGCTTCCAACCTCGTGGCATGAGGGCGGTGATCATCCCTCCAGTCCGCGGAAATCACGCCAATCTCTTTGAACAAGGCTGACCAGCCCTCAACCCGATTGAGGTAAAGTCGCCACGATGGGGCGACAGGTGCACATGGCAGTCGCGGGCCTTCTTGCCCTGGCAGGAATCTTCTGGGCAAACCAGTGGTTCGGATCCTCGGGTGTGGCTGCTATGGCTTTGCTTGGGGGGGTACTGGGCTGCGCTATCGCAGCGCACCAAAATATCAGCCTGAGCCTCCCCGTCATGGCAGTCGGCTGGACACTGGTCATATTCACTGCAGAATCCGGTCGCGTAGCCGGGATCAGTGCTGACGGTGCGTTTTCGCCAATGAAATTAGTGCCACTGAGCGTGCTGCTACTGGGAATGCTGTTCGCACTTGCCCGCCCGGTTGTGGATGATGGTTGGGAGTTGCCGGTCAGACTCTTTGCCACGTACCTCGCTTGGCAGTTGGTATGCACGCTTGTTTCCGAAAGCCCCATCCAGGCCGTTCTGCGAGTCATCCAAGCTGGGATTCCCTTTTTCGCAGCAGTTCTTTGTATTCGCCGACGACTGAATCCCATAGCGTTGGTCGGCGGCCTCGTCGCGGCGTGCCTGGCCCACGTGTTGTATGCAGTTCGAAATCCAACGTACGTCGGTTTCGAAGGAGAGCAACGGCTCGTAGGGCTGCTGATCGCCAATTCATTTGCATTGTCCGCAGGCCTACTGGTTGTGCTCGCGGTAGGACTTTGGCAGGGGGGGACACTTCCTCGACTCGGGCGCTGGGCCGTCCTCCCGTTAGTCCTTCTGGGAGCCTACGCACTGTATCTTTCCGTAGGTAGGACCGCGGCTTTAGCGGTCCCCGCTGGCGTCGTGGCCGGAACACTGGCGTACGCACGGAAGATCCATCACACCACTGCTCCACCGCTGCGGAGAACACTCCTTCTCGCTTGCCTGCTCGCCCCCACAGCAATCGTGGCATCGCAATCGTCCGCAACTTCAACCTGGTTCGAAACTGGGAATACTGACTTGATGACGCTGACTGGGCGCACCGACCTTTGGGGCCGGATTGTTGAAGCGGCCGTCGGATCTCCGATCTTCGGCTACGGCCCAGGGGCAATGCGCTTCGGCTCAGAGTCCCTTCGCGGGCACCTCGGACCGATGCTTGAACTTGGTCAAGCGCACAACTCATTCTTTGAGGCACTCCTCAACAGTGGCTGGCCAGGAGCCATCCTCTGGCTCGTCGCAATGACGGCCCTACTCCGTTCATCACTTCATTTGAGCAGCCCCAGAAGGCCACTCACGGTCTCCCTTTTCGTCGCAATCGGAATCTTTTCGATCACACTGGGAAACATGTCCGGCTTTGGAATTGGGTGGTACGCCCTTATGACGTGCATGGCGATGGCGTGCACCAAGGAGTACACGACTAACCTTTCACCTACCGCATGAACCCCAGTGGCTGGTATCGCAAGCCAGGGAAAAGTTCCGAAACCGGCCTATCAGTAAATCGCCTGCTCACTATCTCACCGAGCACATTCCTGTAATCGGTCGTTACCGCCAGTTCGCCCGAGTTTCCCGAATCAAGTGTCAGTCCTGGCCATGATCCGTAGTACTTTCCACCCTTGACCCCTGCACCCGCCACAAGCATCATGTTCCCCCACCCATGGTCGAAGCCTTGACTCCCATTCTCGGCGACCTGTCGCCCGAACTCAGAGATGGTGACCAAAGTAACCCGATTCCTGAACTCGCCTAAATCGTCCATGAACGCCGCGATGGCGGCGGCCATGCCGTCAAGCCCGCTTTGCATCGGGCCCGATTTCACCGTGCCATACCCAACGTGAAGATCCCATGAACCAGCGTCTATTGCCACAACGTCTGTGCCGAAGCCCCCCTTGATCAAGCGCGCGGCAGCTTGGAGCGGCTTGGCAAATGGCCCGGCGTTCCACGAGTCTGGGTAACCCTTCGCTGCGGGCAGGGTGTTCAAATATGTGCCTGGCCCCTGTGAGATGGCGAGCGCCTCCGCCGCGCCATCGGACAGTGGCCCTGTGGCATTCCGCCACAAGTTTTGGAGCGACGCGTACCGATGGGTCGCGTAACTATCGAGCCCAGCAACTTGCAATCCGGATAGATCGGTGGTGGCCAGCAACGGCTTGTCCCCCATCATTGCCGTGCTAGGGGTGCTTACGCCGAGCTGGACCGCCTCTAAGATGCCTCGGGATGTCCCCATCCCAACCATTCGGTTGATCCAGCCTTGGCGGACCGAGGATCCCGGGTTAGCGTCCTCGACTTCCTCCATCGCTGAGAAGTGCGAACGATTAGGCATAGGCAAGCCGGTTGCCTGAACGGCAGCCAATTCGCCAGCTTTCCATAACTTTTCCAACGGGGATAAGGCAGGGTGGAGACCGAACGTCGGATCCGAGCAAACAAGCGATGCGGCCGGAACAGCCGTTGTGGGTCGCGCCTTGTAGTACACCGGATCCCCGTGCGGCACCACCACTCCCATCCCATCAATGCCTCCGCGTAGTGAGACCACCACCAGCGTGTTCCCCCCAACCTCGCCCGCAAATGATGCCTGCATTACTGACTCACCAAAGAGCTGAGATACAGCGGCGGCACCCCCGATTCCCGCGGCACCTTGCAACAGAGAACGTCGGGACAACCTCGTCCCAACTGGCCCCTCACAACACGTATTCTCTTCAGGGGCGGCGCTGGAAGACCTTGGGTACATCAGAAACGACCTCCGACGAGAATCAATGGGTTAGGGGAACCAGGTTTTTTCACATTCGTAACTCGTCACGCCAGCTCGCGACATGGCGTGACCTCAGGTCACCATGTGTTCCGGCGAGTCCAGGAACGTCACAAGCAGCTTCGCCATCAACCACGGTGACCATGCAAGTTGATGCTGGGCATTGATCACGGCGGCCGGAGCAATCCCGATGGACTGAGAGGCGCTCGCGAGCAGACGGCTGTCACTTGAACGCCCGAGCAGCATCAGGGACATGTGGTCAACCAACGCGCCAAAACTCACGGTCGCTGCCGGGAACCAAGCCTGCGGAGGCATGTAAGTCGCCCCCTTGGGCCACCACCCCCCCGCCTGATCCGAGTGCATCTTGTATGACGTGAAGACCCTTGAAGCCGATGACCATGGCCTTCCTGTGACGGGCGGGCCATCAGGGCGCGGCCAAGAGAACAGTGGTACACCCCCGTGGACATAGTTGGCCGTGGCTGCATACATGCCGGCTGGCTTCGAACCTGGGGGCTCGACATCAACATTGAGCACTCTGGCCGTGGCCACAAGGTCGTCGATTGGGGTTCGCACCTTTTGGCCAGACGACGTCAGGAACTCCGGATCCGCTGCTATTGCCCGCAGAACGGCGCTTACGTCAGTCCCAGACTTGAGATACACCGCGGCCAAGCGGGCTACAAGAGCCTCCGAGGGGTTATCCGAAACAAAGTATTGAGCGAACTTAGTCGCCAAATTCCGCGCTGTCGATGGATGCTTTGCTAGGTACCCCAAATACGCTAGCGCAACCTCTTGACCGTCTCGCGACGAATTTGCATGGGTGAAGTCCAGGATCCGGAGGGGCCCCGTCGTGTGCCTCCCGGGGTCATATTTCGCAGCGAAACTTGCGCCCCAATCGACCGTATACCCAGAGAGGGCAATCGCGGACGCCTTAACCATGTCTTCGGTGAAATTTGCTCCCACACCAACCGAGTGAACCTCAAGGAGCTCGCGCCCCTGATTCTGGTTGGGCCTGCCCACCGCTGACAGCCAGTTATCAAGGTAGACCCGCATCGCCGGGTGGAGCGAGCACGACGTGAGAATATCTTCGAACCGCCCGAAGGCTAACCGGCGAATCGTGGCATCATAATCGAACCGGTAAACAAACGCCTTATCGTGACCACCGAGGATGTGGAGATTAGTTGACCAGAAGTCAACCATAGTCTCCAAGACGCTTCGCTTCGAATAGACCCGCCTCAAGATGCTCCAGTTTGCCAAGTCATTCGCATACGCCCCGCCCGATTTGATCCCTGCCCGGTTCTTCGAGAATTTCTCGGCGGGCGTTTCGCGCAGAGACGCAAACCAGGAGTCGACAGCGGCGATCTTGGAGGTTTCCATGACTGAGTCGGGACGCAACTGCTTCTCAAACCATGCCTCCGGAGAGCCAAGGGCGCGCATCTCAGCGAGAGCAGGTTGGGTAAAACCAGTCCCGAACCTATTTAGGAACAGCAACTCCCTCGACGTGGCCCTCAGGGGGACACCCCCACTGGTCGGGGATGGTTTGCCCCCGGCAGGTGCCGGAGGTTTCGTCGCGGTTGGCTTCGGAGTCGGAACTCTTGGTTTGGGCGCGGCAACCGGCGCGGGACGCACCTTCACTGCCTTCGCTGCCTTCACGGCCTTCCGCCGGACAACCCGTCGCTTTCTGACGAGGAAACGCCGGCGCCGCTTGCGCGCCTTACGGCGCTTACGTCTCTTAAGGCTGATGATTGCCATCGCGGAGGTCCTCAGGATCGGGCGGTTACGTGTCCATTATGACTGTTACGCGGCACTTGTGGGGACAAACCCCGATTTCAGGCGTCTTTGAGGCCTAGCCGTGCCAGCGGACCATGTCGCAGAGTCGCGAACCACCCCGCCCGTCGCAGGTCGGGGAAAAGTCGCACCTACGCACAGGGCATCGGAGGCTCCCCTCGAGCACGGCGGCTTGTGATCGGGCGAACGGCAGATCTTTGGCTTGGTCCAGCGACCAGGAGCGGATTTCCTCTAGGACGCGAACAAGGACATACTTCTCAGAGGAAATCTTGCCCGCGATTCGAGAGAGGCTGAGGGGCCTAATCCCCGTACACGCTATGCGCATCGCACACGTAGGCAATATTGGGGCTGACAGTCCGAACGGCGTGCACCAAGCAGTCACGCGAATGTCATCGCTTGCGCGCTCATGGGGAGCAAGCGTCGAGGTGTGGCATACCTCGGCTACGGCCACCGCAGTAACCGAGTATGCCGTTGACGACACTCCCGTATTTCGCCTCCCAGTTCACTCAGTCCCCGGCAGGCTTTCGTCGCACCTCAGGTGGCCCACCAAGGCATCTTGGAGTTTGTTGACTGACCTTGCCTCCAAGGTCGACGTCATACACCTTCACTCGGTGTTCCAACCGGAGCACGTATGGGTCCCCCGTCTGAACACCCCCTTTGTCTGTACGCCTCATGGCGGCTACCACGAACTCGTCCTGCAAGGAAACCGAGCGATCTTCAAGAACCTCTGGATTCGATTTCATGAACGGGATCTATTAGCGGCCGCCGCAAGTGTCCAAGCGCTCACCTCGGAAGAGGCGCTACAGGTGAACCGACTTGAGCCAGCAGCGCGCACACGCGTCCTGCCCGTTCCATTGCCCGACCTGGCTTACGCCGCGCCCCAAATCGGGCGACGTCCCGACGCCCCAATCGTTTTCCTTGGGCGACTCGATATCCCACACAAGGGGCTCGATCTGCTGTTGCGTGCGTGGGCAGAGGTAAGTCACATTTTCCCGAGTCGAACGCTTGTCCTAGCTGGGCCGGATCAGGGTGGTTCACATCGGGAACTGGAGAGCATGGCGAAAAGCCTAGGGATCGGTGATCGAACTCACCTCGCTGGACCTGCTTGGGGTGCGGGCAAGCGAGCCCTCTTGGCAGACGCATCCTGGTTTATCCACACGTCTAGGCGCGAGGGACTGCCGCTTGCCATGTTAGAAGCTGCACAATTGGGTGTGCCCCTCATTGCCACTAGAGGAACAAACTTGCTTCCACTAATACACGAAAGTGCAGGTGGAGTTTCTGCTGGAAGTGACGTTGCCGGCATAGTCGGCGCCCTAACTACGGCCCTAAGCATGAACGAATGCGACCGGGTTGCCATGGGAGAGCGCCTGAGGACCTTTTCGCAAAGCTTCTCGGCCCGAGAACTGGCGCCACGGTACCGGACCCTATATGAAGAGGCCTGCGATCCGAATGGATGATCACTCCCGATTGCAGGCGCTCCTGGGGGAGCTGCGCAACCTCGGTGCCATCGTGGTCAAGAACCCCGACTTGTGGGCCAATTTGGCGCGCGGCGGCGACTGGGACCTCGCAGTCCCAGATCCGGTGACAGCAGAGAGATCGCTCGTCCGGCACATGGGCAGACCTGCGCACGTCACGCGGCGGTCATACGTGACTTCATTTCGCTATGGATGGGGAGCCATTGACTTGTTGCCAAACCTGCAATGGCGAGGCAACACGCTGGTGAACTACCAACAAATGGCCGACTTCTCTGTTGACACGGGGTGGCCCTTGCCTGAGACATGTCCGGCGCACCAAGCCACCGCTAGCTGCGTCTACCCCATACTGGCTCACGGTAGCTACAATCCGCGTTACGACTTGGTCTGGCAGACGGCGCGGTCAGAGGATGCCAAGGAACTTCACCGGGTGCTCGTGGAAAGCTTCAGCAGCGCCTGCATTCCCCTGTTCGACACATTGGAAATCGCGGCAAGCCACCAACGTACTCTCCGTAGAATGATTCTACGCCAGCACGTGCGTACTCAGCCAACAGGCTTCGCCGTGAGTACGGCGCGCTTCTACCTGGCTGAGTGTCGGGTGCGAGTCAGAGATGCAGCGGTCAAGCCTGCACCGCTTTGATGATCCTTGCTGGCACCCCACCTATGACCACTCCCGCCGGGAAATGGCCTTTGACTACAGCTCCCGCAGCCACAACGGATCCTGCACCAACTACGGTGTCATCAAGGAACGTTACTTTCGCACCGATCCAGCAGTTGTCCCCAACTGAGATTCCATTTTCTGTCACTCCTTGATCTCTGATGAGCACTTCGGGATTTTCGAAATTATGGTTCTGAGAGTGGAATGAAACATAGCTACCACCAAGGACATCATCACCGACCACGACTCCCCCCGAGGCCCCAACATGACAGTAATCTCCAAAGCCGCTGTTCGCGCCCAAACAGAACCCCGTACCTAAGCGACTGGCGTGCCCGGTCGCAATAACGCTACTGAAGTCACCCAGACGACTTCCGGCACCGAAGCTGATCGACTGCTTTGCGTAGCCATCTATGCGGCTCCACCTTCCGATGCTGACGCCTTTGCCCCAAGAGATGTGTGACGCCCCGGAAATCTTCGTGCCGCGGCCAATGAACACGGGCGCTGTGCGGGTCCGGATCCCCCCGCGCAAAAGTGGAATGGCCCGATGCGCCACATTGTCAACAAACCACCAAGGCGGTATCTCTTCGTCGACGTAAATCGCCTCACGGCCCGTCAGTTCCCGGGCTTTCGCGAACGTGCGCGCTACCTTCCCCACAGTTCCTCCAGTATTTTCGCCTTTGCGCCTATCGTGCGTTCCAAACGGGACGAGTTCGCGGGGTAGCGCAAGCGCGCTTCGGTGTCTCGAATCACTGCTGACGCAATTGCGGAGGCCGTGATCTCCTCGAAACCTTTAGAAGAACCGAGTGGGCCTGCCAGCAAACCTCGCAACTTTGCAACACTAGGGGGGCGGCCCGCCATGCTGGCAATGTGGGTCGCACAGTAGACCAAGTCGAAGTATGGGGGGTAAGTGCCCACCTCGTCATAATCGATAAGGGTCGGTGGGCGACCAGCATTCCCGGCAAGCAAGTTATACGACGTAAAATCACCATGAGCGAGGTGCAGGGCGCTGGGCCTCACGCTGGAGAGCAGCGAACGCCAAAAACCCTCCGGTTGACCACGCAGACGAGCTAGCTCAGGGGCAGCGCCATCGCTTCGAACCTCCCATTCATGCCCATCCAGGTCATGCGGCTGGTCTAGCTGCTTGACGCCTATGTGCCTCGCCAGGTCCATCGCCAGTCGCTGACCGGGAGGCTTGCCGCCAGCGACGACGGGGTACCAAACGACTTGATTCGATAGCACGGTGGCGCCCAACGTGTCCAGCCGACCTTCGATTCGCAGTTTCGTCGCGCGCTCGGCTTTAGATCTCTCCCTTCCGGCCTGTTCCTCCAAGCGGAATGACTTGACGAACATCGGGCCAGATACGGCACTAAAGACGGGGCCAACCAGAACGGTGCTTTTGTAGTAACCGGTCCAAAGGAGCATGGCGGACGAAGGGCCGCGCACAAGTTCTTGCAAACTTGCGACCACAGCGCCCACTTCACTAGAACCTCCCGGCCCACGCGCCCTAAGAAGCCTCCTAGGAACTCGGCGGAGCCAAGCACGCTCGACGGTTCCGCGCGCTCCGGGTAGGTAGTCAAGATAGGTGTAGAGAGCGTACGGGGGGGCATCACCCCAATGAATGTACCTAGCTCCCCCCTTGGCCGAGCGAACCCAGCGGAAGGTCACCGGTGCTCACCCGAATAGAACCCTGCAATAGATCTCGCGGTGTTCGACCAGCTGATGACTTGGGAGCGGGCAAGCGCGCTACTGCGTAGGGCGTCGTAGCCGCCCCCGTCCAGGGCCAAAGACACATGCCTGAGCTTCTGCGCGAGACCACGAACGACTTCCTCCCTCGAGCCACTTGAGACGGCTAGTGCAGCCTCCCCGGCCATGGTTGCGGTGCCCGATCCTGCCAAGCACGCGATCGGCAGGCCGGAGGCCAACGCCTCACCGACGACCGTGTCCTGATTTCCCAAACTCGGGTAAAGAAATACGTCCGCATCATCGTAGACGTTCTTCAGCTCGGTATAGTCGACCCGGCGCACGAAGCTAATACGTTCTGTGCCGCACACGCTTTCCGCAAAGGCCATCATGTTCTCCCTCAAGGGACCGTCACCTACCAAGATGAGTTCGCCGTCGCCTCCGCCCGCCAAGTATTCTTCAAATGCAGAGATCGCAAGATGAGCGCCCTTTATCTCCACCACGCGGCCGAGATGAAGTGCGCGAAGCGGCCCAGAGCGTCGCACTGCGAGACCCTCAGATGGCTCAGCGAAACCTGCACCACCGAACGTTTGCTGCTCAAGGCGCCTTGAGCGCAGAAAGGGGGGAGCAACATCCCCGTTGGCGTAAAACACGATGTCGGTAGCGCGAATCGCGCGCCTGAGATTCGGGTCGAACTTCCAGAAAACCTGCTTGGCCAGCCATTTGCTCAGATCCTTGGCTGTGGAGCGATACCCGAAAGGTCTGGTAAAGAAGCCCGGCAACCTCGGCTGATGGCAGATCGGACCCCAGAGCACCCGCGCCTGCTTTGTTCTTATAAAATGCGGGGCCCAGTCAGTGTGAAAGTTGTAGTTATGGACCGACGCGACGTTCCTATTTTTCTCGCAATACTGATCGATACGTTTTCCGACTCCCCTCTGCCACATGTAGTAGTACGGAATTACGCCGCGGGACCCGCGCTTCCAAAAAGAGATCCACCTTGGCACGTCGTACCCAACGAACTCGACCCCGTCCAGACGCGGGTCGTCGAGAAGGTCGGGGATATTGTTGTGGCGTGTGAAGACAGTTATTTTGAATTGCTTCAGGCTCACCAAGGAGCTCAAGTAGTTGTATCCGCTCCCCTCCTCTGAACCTTGTCCCGGTGCGGCGGCGTAACACGAAATCACGACGTGAGGTGTCATCTCGCGACCACCTGGGCCAGAACTCGTTCCAATTGATCGCACGTTTCCTCGAGACTTCCCTCATTGCTCACATAAACCTTCTCTATTCTAGGAATATTCAGGGACTCCCAAGCCCGATACTGGCGAGAGATTTCTGCCACGGTCAACTCGGGCTTTCGTGCGTGAGCAGTTTCGGGCTTCACCGCCACAACCACCAACACGTCAGGTCGCGGCACAATCCGCATCATCCTGAGAGCCGCCTCCGGGGTTCGGAACCCGTATCTGGTGGGATCGACAGCCATGTCCGCCCAACATCGATCCATTACGTAGCGACGTCCTCCTAAAGTCGTAGGCATAATCACCAGCAGATGCCCAAGCAGATAGTCAAGCGCGTAGTACGCCAGTCGTGCCAACGCTTTCCAGTTCGCGTCCGCGATGCGATCGTGAGGTGCCGAGTTCACATCTTTCGGCCGGCCACGCCCCAACAGCTGTCGAGGGAGCGGTAGAACCGAAGGGCGCCAATAATTGACTCTGTCGCCTGAGTCGCGGAAGTGCTCGGCGATTGCGGATTTACCGCAGCCATCCGGACCAACGAGCCACACATAGGGGGCGCGCCTTGGGGTCAAACGAAATCTCTTGCGCATGGAACGGCCCTACTCCCTGTTCCGAGCAGGAAGCAAGCGGTCCGCTCGACACCCGCATGCAATCCCTGTAACCAGGCAACGTGCCGTTGTGTACACCGGTTTCAAGAGGCCCTCGCCTGGTCGGGTGTCACTTTCCATCGGGACTCCTTACGAGCCATCCGAGCAATCACCGCACCGGAAATTGCCAGTCCCACTGCGATCCCGACTGGGGCCAACTCGGACCCCACAAAGAAGACGATAGCTGAAGCGACCCCCAAGCCCAGCAGAGATCCCCACAACTTCACCATAAAAATGGTTCGACTGGGTACGACCAAGATCGCCGCCACGCCCCAAGGCCCAGTCAACGCCATCACCAACGCGATAGCGAGCCAAGCACACAAGGATTTCTCATCAATGTGAAGCGCGCCTCCCACGCGATCCGAGATGGGCCGGGCAGCAAGAACGGTCGCGACGGCAAAGATCAACCAGAGAGCCACAAGCGCCTGTGTGGCTCTTGTCGCTCTCAACCTGATGGCCGGATAAGCATCCCTCCTGTTTGCCACAAAGGTAGGGAGAAGGAGGTTCGAGCTGGCAGCGATGATCGTAAAGATCGGGGCCGAGGCAAGCCTCGCCATCTCGAGGAAGCCCAGAGCCGACAGCGTCTCCAGTGCGATTACCACGAATCGGAACCCAACCTGGCTAGCGTATCCGGCCCCAGCCTGCAGAGATCGCCAAATACCAAACGTCATTACGCAACGCAGACCAGCAGGGTTGAGGAGAGACTTCCCGAAGCCTAGTCGCAGCACAACCTCCAGTTGGAGTTGAGCAGAAAGAAAGGACAGCATCGCCGCAAGCGAAAGGGCCCCAAAAACAATGTCCAGGCTCAGACTTCCGAAAGTCCTCCACGCCACGAGAAAACTACAACTGGCGATCAAGAAGAGCAAATCATTGACCCCTTGGCGACCAAACTGTCGCCTGGCCATGAAGGCACGTCGCCCATACTCTTCGCAATTCCAACAAACGACCAGAAGGCCCAGCATGAGGGCTGATGAAAGGGTCATGCGCCCCATGAGGAGCGCCAGAATTGGCGCCACGGCCAGGCCCAGGACGCAGTGCAACCAATGACTGGCATGCACGCCGGCGCGCACGTCCTTGTCCTGCATGTCCAGCACCGTGAGCGAGTCTCCTACCCATGCCGTTTGCATGGCGACCAGGAGGAAAAGGACGGTCAGAGCGAACGAGAACTGTCCGAACGACCCGGCGCCGAGCGAAGAGGCCACGATCAGGGAAACGAACAAGTTCGCGGCTGAACTTATCCCTTGCGCCGCAGCGGCCCCCGAAAGGTGCGCGATTCGCCGTGAAGCTCTTCTGCTGGACATTTGAAAGATTTTCTTTTCCGCGGAGTGGTAGGGAATTTTACTTAAGGGCGAGGGTTGCGATACGGCAAAGGGGAATAATCAGAAGCGGGCAACCCTCTCGTAACGGACGCTACTACGTCCATTTATCGAGAACGGATAGGTGTGGGCAGTCTCATTACTCAGCCTGTTCTCACCCCTTGGTCGTATCAGTTCATGATACTGGACATCGTTGGTTAGCATCGTGCGATTAACTGAGCCGCCAATGGCGATTGGGGAACCGCGGTGCATTTTTCCATGATCGGAACGAGAGGTGTGCCGGCTCAGTACGGGGGCTTCGAGACCGCGATTGAAGAGGTCGGGGCTCGGTTGGTGCAGCGCGGGCACCGGGTGACTGTGTACTGTCGCAACCTAGACCAGGAGTTGACTGAGCATCTGGGAATGCGCTTGGTCAACCTTCCGGCATTGCGACGGCGTTCGCTGGAGACCCTCTCGCACACTGCACTGTCCGTTGCCCACGCCGCCAAGGACAGGCCGGACGCAGCCGTCTTGTTCAATGCTGGGAATGCTCCGTTGATTCGGGTGCTCAAGATGGCTGGTGTGCCCACTGCTGTTCACATGGACGGCCTGGAATGGAAACGGGCCAAGTGGGCTGGCGCCGGAGCTCGGTACTATCGCAGGGCCGAACGCTCTGCGGTGCGGTCGGGCCTCCCGCTCATCGCGGACGCTCAGGGGATCGCAAATTACCTGTACCGAACCTACGATCGGCAGAGTGTCTTCATTCCGTACGGCGCGCCGCTAATAAGGCCCAACTCTGACAGGTTGACCGAGCTTGGCGTCGAGCCTTTGGGATATCACTTGGTCGTGGCCAGAATAGAGCCGGAGAATCACGTAGACGTCATAGTCGAGGGTTACGCCAGGAGTGCCGCTAAGCTTCCGCTCGTAGTGGTCGGATCTACGCCATATGGCGGCGCTCACTTCGAGCGGGTCAAATCCCTCGCTGGGGCAAGAGACGTCCGTTTCATCGGTTCGGTCTGGGACCAAGATCTTCTAAATCAACTTTACGGCAATCCATTGAGTTATCTTCACGGCCACTCGGTTGGCGGAACTAACCCTTCCCTTCTCCGCGCCATGGGATCATCTGCCCCGGTAACGGCCTTCGACGTGGACTTCAACCGTGAAGTCACTGCTGGACATGCACGGTTCTTCAGCGGTCCTTCAGCGGTCGCTGCGGCGATTGAGGCCGACGAGCTAGATCCAATCAAGGCAGTCGAGCGGGGGACTCGGGGTAAGGACCACGTATCCGATGCCTATAATTGGAATCAGGTCACCGATGACTACGAGCGGCTATTAACTGGCATGGCCTTGGGTCTGTCTGACTCTGCAGTGCAATCATCAGGACGCGTACCGCGACTGTCCATTAGACGGTCGGGTCTAAAGCAGGTCCACAGTGAGCGCAGTTAGCCGGCGCTCGTAGGAATTCAACGAGAACAGCGAGCTTGCTGACTCATACGCCTTGGCAGCAAGTCCAGCCGTGAACTCCCCATCTGCTAGGCATCTCTGAATCGCCTTTCCAAGGGCTTGGGCGTTCCCGGGCTCGACAAGCAGACCCGTAACGCCGTCATGGATTATCTCTCGCAGGCCCTGAGCACTGCTGGCTATCACGGCTCGCTGCAAGAGTTGCGCCTCGACGGCGACATTTCCGAAGGGCTCAATCCGTGACGGAACGAGGACCAAGTCAGCTGAGCGCAAGTAACCAGCTGGGTTTTGAAAACCTGCAAATAGGACTCGCTGGCTCAGGCCCTCTCCCTGTGCTATGTCAAGCAATTTGCGATAGAAATCCTCGTAGCCAGGGTAGACCTCGCCCACAAATGTCAGGTGTATATCGAATCCGTTACGGACCAACGGTGCAACAGCGCGTAGGGCGATGTCTTGCCCTTTTCGTTCAGCCAACCTACCAACGACCACAAGGTGGTAGCGGCAATCCGGCCTATCGATATCCCCTCCATCGGGGGACTGCACGCCATTGTGGAGAACGTAGGTCTTCGTAGAAACTGCGGGAAATGCCTGCACAACCCAATCGCGGGTTGCCTCGGAGTTGACCAGGATTCTATGAGCGAGGCACAGTTGGAACAAGAGAATACGACGCTTTCCAATTCCTAGTTCGGGCTCATTCTCATGAACATGGCATACCGTCTTTTTGCGCACCAGGCGCGCCGCCACTATCCAGACGGGACACACAATCGTGCTGACGTAGACGAGGTCCGCTCTCGTTCGCACAAGAAGACGGGAACACAGAAGGAGGTACTTGACCAAACGGAGGAGAAAGGTAACCTTACGAATTCCTCTGAGTTCGACCTTTCTGAGGACAGGAAAGGGCAGAGTCGCGAATTCGATACCCTCTGCGGAAAGGGCCTCACAAATTGGTCCCTGGCCAGGCAAGACGGCTTTGGCAGAACCAGCTGCCTGCAAGACACGCATGCTCTGCACGAACATGCGGTCGCTGCCATACATCTCAACGTTGGGGTGCACTCCCAGAATCACTGACACGCCAGGAGCATACTTGTGATTGATCAGATAATGAGGTGCGACGTGTTCCTTCTAGGCGGTGGGGAACCTTGCGCGTCATCGAGGTTCCAATAGGCGGGCCCCATTCACGAACGTCATGCCCGCCAAATCGTGGCGTCGATACGCCCGACCTGCTGTGGATCCGGCGGACCAGCTACCAGCGACCGACCGCTCATGGCTGAAGCGTCGGCCCATGGCAAGCACGAGGTACACCTAGCGCAGCGGACGGACGTGCAGGCCCACCTCGGGGTCGACCACGACCTCCTGCATGGCCGGGAGGCCGTCGGCGTCGAGCTCGGCGTCGACGGGGACGTTGCGCTTGATCATTGCCAGGGCGATCGGGCCGAGCTCGTGGTGGCGGGCGGAGCTGCCGACGAAGCCGACCTCCTTGCCGACGCCGTCGGCCGAGCCGGTCGAGAGCCGCACGGGAGCACCGCGCTTGGGGAGGCGGTTGTCGGAGCCGTCGAGGTGCAGCAGGGTCAGCCGGCGGGGCGGGCGTCCCAGGGTGTGCACCCGGGCGACGGTCTCCTGCCCGCGGTAGCAACCCTTGTCGAGGTGTACGGCGGACGGGATCCAGCCCACCTCGTTGGGGATGGTGCGGTGGTCGGTGTCCTGGCCGAAGCGGGGTTCGCCGCGGGCGATCCGCAGTGCCTCGAACGCCCACATCCCTGCGGCGGGGCCGGCCGCCTCGGCGTACGCCTTGAGCTCCGAGCGCGCGAAGACGTCGTACTTGCCGGAGGGTCCGGCGGGCTCCGCGGCGCCCGTCGAGCCTGCCGATGCCACGGGACGCCAGGCGACGGCGAGGTCCTCGGTGACGTCGGCGACCTCGACGCGCATCATGAACCGCATCCGGTCCAGGAACGCCGCGAGCGGGCCGGCCTCGCCCGGCTCGACGTGGGCGGTGAACGCCTCGCCGTCGTCGACGCCGTACATCGCGTGCTCCACGTGCCCGTTGGGCGAGAGCACCAGCGCGGCGGTCGGCACGCCGGGCTGGAGGTGCTCGAGGTGCTGGGTGGTCAGTGAGTGCAGGTAGGTGAGCCGGTCGGGGCCACTGACCCGGATCACGCCGCGGTGCGAGAGGTCCACGAACCCCTCGCCGCTGACCAGGGCGCGCTGCTCGCGGTTGAACGATCCGTAGTGCGCGGCCACCGGTGCATCGATCCCGTCGCCGCTGACCGCTCCGGGCAGGTCGAGCAGGGGGCTGGGAAGCGGGCCGGGGGTCGGGGCAGTCGGGTCAGTCACTGCCCCAGTGTCTCTCATCGGGCCAATCCCCGCTTGGCGGCAATGGGGTGGATCGCCTCCGCTGGGTACGCGAGAACCACCCCACAGGGTTCTCCACAGCCGCGGTGGAGGTGGTGGCCGAGCGGAGTCCGGGCGGTCACGATCCTGCGATGGGCCCCACCGTGGACGAGCTGCTCGACCTGCAGGCAGGCGTGGTCGCGCGCCGGCAGCTGGTCGCCCGCGGCTGGGCCGACCACCAGATCGCGCGGATGCTGCGCCGGCGGGAGTGGGTGGCGGTGTTCGAGGGCGTCTACGTCGACCACACCGGCGAGCTGACCTGGTTGCAGCGGGCCTGGGCGGCGGTGCCGTTCTCCTGGCCGGCCGCGCTGAGCGGCTCCACCTCGCTGCGAGCCGGTGACGGCCCGGGAAGACACGGTGTGCGCGACAGCGACTCGCCGATCCACGTCGTGGTGGAGCACGGTCGACGCCTGGTCGAACCTGCGGGAGTTCGGATCCATCGCCGGCGCGGGTTCGGCCATCAGGTGCAGTGGAACCTCAACCCGCCACCGGTACGCTGCGAGCACGCCGTCATCGACGTCGCTGCAGGGGCCGGTGACGAGCTGGCTGCGATCGCGGCGCTGGCCCAGGTCGTCTCGTCGCGGCGTACGACGGCCGCCCGCGTGCTCGCCGCGCTCGCCACTCGACAGCGGGTGCCCCGTCGCGACTGGCTGGCCGGGGTGCTGCGCGACGTGGACGAGGGCACCTGCTCGGTGCTCGAGCACGGCTATCTCAACCGGGTCGAGCGGCCGCACCGCCTGCCCCGCGGTCGACGGCAGTCGGCGGGCCTGGGGCGGACCGGCCGCATCTACCGCGACGTCTCCTACGCCCAGCCGATGCACGTCGAGCTCGACGGGCGGCTGTTCCACGACTCCACCGGCGCGAGGGACCGCGACCTCGACCGCGACCTCGAGGCGCTGGCCGGCGGCGAGGTCACGGCGCGGATCTCCTACGGGCAGGTCTTCGAGCGCCCCTGCTGGACGGCGGCACAGGTCGGACTGCTCCTGCGCCAGCGGGGGTGGACCGGCTCTGCGGCCCGGTGCGGCCCGATGTGCCGGCTGTGGGGTTGATCGCAGCCACCTGGTGCGTGCGATCCACCCCACAGGGTGGGGCTCAGCCGGTCGAGCTCTGCTCCGGCAGGTACTCCTGCACCAGGGCCTCGGTCTCCGCCTCGAGCGGGATGCCGGCGAGCGGGGTGCCCATGGCGTCCAGCGTGCGGCGTACGCCGGCCTGCCCGTCGCTCGCGTAACGGGCACGCAGCAGGTCGCGCCACAGGAGCTGGTTGGCCGGGTCGGCCCGCAGACCCGCCTCAGCCGCGGAACCGGCGCCGCTCGGGTCGTCGTCGCCGCCGAGCAGCTCGACGAGCCGGTGCGCCGAGGCCACCACGACCCGTCGGATGCTGCGCTCGAGGTCGTCGTGGGCGACCCAGCCGAAACGGCCGTCGGGGACACCGGCGAACGACTCGCCGCGGATCAGCTGCAGACCGCGACGCAGCAGCTCGACCTCGTCGCGACGCGAGCTGGCCGAACGTGCCCGCAGGAACAGCGACCGCACCGCGTCCCAGTCGCACACCACGGCCTCGCTCAGCGAAAGGCGGCCCTCGGCGTCCTCGCGCAGGTAGTGGTGCCCGTTGACGTCGTCACCGAGCCAGGCCCGCGCACGCTCGACGGCGGCGTTCCTGACGTCGGGGGTGACCCCGCGTGGCCACAGCACCCCGGCGAGGACGTTGGGGTGCACGCCCTCGGGGTGCAGCGCGAGATAGGTGACCAGCTCGACGAGCTGGTCGGCGCGCGCCAAATCGGCCCGGTCGACGCCGGTGACGGCGATCGCGCCGAGCACCCCGACCCGGCGGGGAGCGGTCGTCCAGGCCGCGTCGTCGACCTGGCGCAGCGGCGCGGGGATGCTGACCAGTCCTCCGTCGTCGGGGCTGTCGGGCCGGCGGGCGGCCTCGAACAGCTCTGCGATCCCCTCGACCTGCTCGTGGCCGATGCGGTTGGCGGTGACGGTGATGCCGAGCTCGTCAAGACGCAGGTGACCGCTGCTGTCGACCCGCAGGGTCCAGCGTGCGGCCCGGTGCCCGCCCGCGAGTACGACGGAAAGCGACTGCCGCTCCGGACCGGTCAGGCCCACCAGCCGCTCGGCGAGCTGGTCGTCGTCGAGGTGGCCGACCACGACGAGCTGGGAGGTCATCGCGGAGCGGCGGCCGACCCGCCCGGTGAGCACGTCGGCGCGGAGGGTCTCCAGGCCCTGCTCCAGGGTGTCGATCTCGGGGGCGAGGTCGGTGACGACGCGGATCCGCTCGTCGCCGACGCCGCTGAGCCCAGCGGGGAGACCGGTGGCGGTGACGCGGATGTCGGTGGCCCAGGTCGCGGTACCGCTCTGCAGCGCGATCGCGGCTGCGACCTCGCTGGCGATGTTCGGGTCGCCGTCGATGGCGACCAGTCCCCCGGCGGCCTCGAGGTCGACCAGGACGTCCCGGCCGTCGTCGTCGACACCGAGGCTGACCAGCGCGGGGTACGGCGACGCCTCGCCGTCCAGCTCGGCGTCCGCCTCGAAGTGGTCGCGCACCCAGGTCACGCCGTCGTCGGAGGTGTGCCACTCCCCGACCGGGCTCGGCGAGGGCGGGGCGAGCTTCAGCGTCACCGTCGAGTCGTCGAGCGTCACGGCGTACGCCGAGGGCAGCGGTGCGCCACCCTCACGGCACGCGGCCATCAGGTCGCGCAGCGCCCGGTCCAGGAACGCCGCCCGCGTCGGGGTGGCCGCGCCACGCAGCGCGACCTCGACGTCCTCCGCGCCCGAGGCAGCGCCGATCCGCCGGCGCCGCGCGAACGCGAGGGCACCCAGCGCGGTCGCCGCCAGCAGGCCGATGCCGATCAGGCCCCCCGGCATCTCCTGGACGCCCTGCTCGCCGACCATGTCGGCGCCGGGGTCCGGAGCCGTCTGCGTCGGGGCGGCCGGCGGCAGGGCTGCCTGGGGCGCCTCGACCATCCGGTCCACACCGACGGCGTCCTCGGGCATCACCATGTTCCAGCCGGGCTGGATCAACCGCGCCAGCTGGAGCTTGCGCCCGTCGGGCTGGTTCAGCGACTTGTTGAGCTCGTAGATCTCCGTGTAGCGACGGCCGTCGCCGAGGTGTCGCTCCGCGATGTCCCAGAGGTTGTCGTGGTAGCCGTCCTTCGGCGCCTTGACCGTGTAGACCTTGTGGCCCAGCAGGTGCTCCTGGTCGGTGATCTCGTGGGCGGCGCGACGCTCGGCCCGGGTCTGCTCGGCCCGGTCGACCGCCTGGTCGGCGGCCTCCTGCTGTACGGCGGCCGCGACCACCTCGGGCCCGGAGTGCTCGGGGGTGACCGTCGCGGAGGCGGCGCCACCGGAGATCACCTCGGCCAGCAGGAGCGCACCCACCAGCGCTCGGGCGAGCTTCTGCAGCGGCCCGCCGAGCGGTACCGGCTGGGCCAGTCCCCCGCGCCGGGCGGCTGCGACCTCCACGGCCACGCAGACCACGAAGAACACCCAGGCCACCCAGACCACGAACAGCAGCACGTTGAGCAGCGTGGTGAAGCTCAGCTGCCCGGTCAGCGTCTCCTTGTCGGGGATCGAGGTGGGGAACGGGTCGGCGCCGGCGAGCAGCCACAGCGCGACCGGGATCCCGATGACGAGCGCGAGCAGCGCCAGCGCGGAGAGTGCCCGGCTGCCGCCGGAGCTCTCCTCGGCGGTGCCGGGCTGCTGGAACCGTGCGGGGTCGGTCGAACGCGGCTGGTCCGGAGTGATCTGGTTGCTCATGGGTTTCCTGGTTCTCTCGCCGAGCTGGAGCAGTCCATCAGGGCACCGGTGCCTGCTGGCCAGTGTCCGGAACCGCCACGGCCTCGGCTCGCACCGGGAACGGGATTCCGAACAGCTGGAGGATGAAGGTCTTGCTGGTGTCGTTCACGGTCACGGTGACCTCGCCGTTACGCACGCTGCCGGTCCACTTGCCGCCGGTGTAGCCGAGGTCGGCCATGTAGCCGGCCATCCGCTGCTGCGCCAGCTGCTCGTCGATCACCAGCTTCTCGGTACGCCGGAACTCGTTCACGTCGATGCTGTCCGCCCCGATCCGGGCGGCCTGCTCGGCGTCGTCGGCGATCCGCATCCGCTTGTTGATCGCCAGGCCCCCGTCGATGACGAGGCCGGCGCACAGGAACATCACCATCGTGAAGCCGATCATGAAGACGGTGGCGGACCCGCGCTCGGACCTGGGTCGCCGGGGCTTCCGGGTCGCCGGAGTGGTCTCGACTGACCGCTCACTCCGTTCGCTGCTCGACCACCTAGGGCGATAGGCGGTCGAGCAGCGAGCGAAGCGAGTGGACAGTCGAGACCCCGTGAGGCGGACGCCGCCGCGAGTGGACAGTCGAAACCCCGGGACGCGGAGGCGGGATGGGGCCGTCATCGGGTGCTCCGGTAGGTGTCGATGGGGGCGTGGCCCTCGGCGGTGACGGCCAAGGAGCCGGGGAGGCCGAGGAGCCCCAGGTCGGCGTAGCTGACCTGGCAGTTCAGCTGCACGATCGCGGTGCCGCCGGACTCGAAGTTGCCGGTCAGGCCGGTGGGCTGGCAGTTGCGCGTGGAGCGCAGGCCCTGGGCGATCGCGTTGCGTACGGCGTCGCCGGCCTCGGCCCGGGTGTGGCTCTGCGAGGCGGCGCGGGCAGCGTCACGGGCGGTGGCGTCGGCATCGGCGCGGGCGCTCACGTAGCGGCCGCCCGCGACCACGAAGAGCGTGAACATGAACATCACCGGGATGAGGACGACGACCTCGACGGCCATGGACCCGCGCTCGGTGCGGGGTCTCGACCGTGCGCTCGCTGCTCGACCACCCAACGGCCGCCTCACGGGGCACCGTCCTGGACGTAGCGCTCCACCGGGCCCTGGACGGTCTCGCTGACTCGCGGGATGGGCAGGAAGGGGATGATCTTGCTGGCCTGGCCGCTGACGGTGACCCGGGCCTGGTCCTCGCCGATCTGCACCGCGATCTGGGCTTCGTTGAGCACGCCGTCGCCGATCTGGTCCACCATCCGCTCGGCGACCCCTTGGGCGGCCGCGGGGTTGCTCGTCACGCGCGCGGTGCGGGCCCCCTCGCGGGCAGCACCGGACGCGACCTGCCCGCCGAGGTAGACCAGGGAGAACTGCACGGCGAACAGGATCGTGAACATCAAGATGGGCATGTAGAGCACCAGCTCCACAGCGGAGGCTCCGCTCTCGTCCCGGCGCCGGGAACGGCGACAGGAACGAGCGCGTACGACGAGGCGGCTCACCGTCGGATCACGAGGACATCAGCAGCGAGTCACTGGGACGTCACTGGCTGTTGATCTTGCTGCCGACGTCGGTGGCCTTGCCGGTGAGCGCGTTGCTCAGGATGCCGGCGACGGCGATGCAGATGCCCACCACGATCGCGGCGATGATCACCCACTCCACGGCCGAGGCCCCGTCCTCGCGACGGTTGCGGGCCACGCGGCCCTCGAGCATGAGCAGGCAGAACCCGATCGGGGTCAGCGGGCTAACGAAGTTCGTCATGGGTGGAGGACCTCCAGTTGAGGGGACGGACGGGTGATACCCATCTCGCAGTCTGGGCACACCGCATCAGAACCCCAGAATCTGCGACACAGGAGGATAGATCAGGAACAGCAGGAACCCGAGGCACAGCAGCAGTTGCGCGATCAGCATGGACTGAGAGCGTTGAGCTGCCTGCCCCTCGGCGTCGGCGAGCTCGCGCTGGCGCATGGAGACGGCGCGCGCGGCCAGGGACTCGCGGACCTTCGCGCCGTCCTCGGCGACCAGCGCCAGGGCGGCGGCGAGGTCGCGCAGCTCCTCCACCGCCATCTCCTCGCCGAGGTCGCCGAGCGCCGACCACGGGGTCACGCCCTGGAGGCGCGCGGTCTGCAGCGTCTCGCGGATCCGCACCATCCCCCAGCCGTTGCTCAGGCTGACCGCCGACTGGAGCGCCTCGGGGACGCCCCGGCCACCGGCGAGGTTCATCGAGACGAGGTCGAGGAACGAGCTGACCACATGCCGGAAGTCGCGCCGGCGCTCCTTGGCGTTGCCCTGCAGCTGCAACGTGGGCAGCACCAGGCCGACGACTCCGCCGACCAGGGCCAGCCACAGCGGCGTGGAGATGCTCGCCCCGAAGAAGTAGATCGCGGGCGCGACCATCACCGTCGGCGCGAACAGCCCGGCGACCGCGGCGAGGACGCTCATCCCGAGGTGACCCTCGACGGTGGTGCCCATCACGGCCAGGTCGGCGCGCAGGCCGGCAGGCAGGTTCCAGCCGCGGGCCTCGAAGACCGAGCGGATCTGCGCGCCGAGCTTGCGCACCCGCATCGACTCGCGCTCCTTGGACTCCTCCTCGGCGTGCAGCACGGCCGTACGCCGGGTCCGGGCCCGGGCCGCGTCAAGGCGGGCGAGCTCGGAGGCGCCGCTCGCACGCCCGGTGTCGAACTGGAGCACGAGCAGCAGCGCGCCGAGACCGACGACCGCGCCGACCACCATCACCGCGGTCATCGCTTGGCCGCCCTGGAGGCGTTGCCGGTGCTGGTCGCGGAGAACAGGAACCGCTCGGGGACCGCGAACGCCGAGAGCCGGCGCATCCAGAGGAACCCGGCCGCGAACAGGAGGAGGATCAGCAGCAGCACCATCTGCCCGACCGCGCCGGAGTAGGGCTCCACGTAGCTCTTGTTGAACAGGGCCAGGCCGAGCACGAAGAACACCGTGATGCCCATGACGATCTGCACGCTGCGACGCGTGCTGGCCCGGCCGGCGTTGACCCGGCGGCGCATCTCGAGCTCGTCGCGCGCCGAGCCAGCCAGCGAGGTGAGCACCTCACGCAGGCCGGGGCCGCGGAGCTGGGAGTTGAGCATCAGGGCCGCCACGATCAGGTCGGCGCTGGAGTCGTCGAGATCGTCGGCGAAGTGCTGGAGCGCGGTCGGCAGCGGCGTACGCATCCGGAGCCGGTCGGAGAGGTCCACCAGCTGGGGGCGGATCGAGGGGGCGGCCGCGGTGGCGGTGGCCGGGATCGCCTGCTCGAGGCCGACGGCCCCGGCGATCGTGTCGCGCAGGGACTCGGTCCAGGCGGCCAGGCCCTCGAGCCGGGCCATCGCCACCCGCTCGGAGCGGGCGCCACCGAAGAGCAGCGGGGCGAAGAACACCAGCAGCCCGCTGGCGGCGCCGAGCACCACCCACCTGGTCAGCAGCAGGACCACGACGCCGGCGAGGATCGCGAGCGGCAGCCGGGCGCCGAGCTTCTTCAGCTGCGGGACCAGCGTGGAGGGCTGCACCGGGCGATTGGGGTCCTCCTCGACCTGCTGGAGCGAGTGGATGAGCAGCGCGATGCCGGCTCCGACGACGGCGCCGAACAAGACGATGAGGAGCTGACTGCCGGTCATCCACCGGCTCCGGCGTGGTGGTACGGCTGGTAGCCGACGGCCAGCAGCTCCTCGATGCACTGGATCGGCGCCGCCGGCACGGCCACGCCGTTCTCGCCCTCCGCGAAGACCTCGCTGGAGAGCACCCGTCCGTCGACGCCGTTGACCTCGCGCACCGAGGTGATCAGCCGGCGCAGGCCGCCGCCGGCGGCGTACTCGTTGCGGCGCTCGACGAAGACCACGAAGTCGATCGCGCCGGCGATCAGCATCATCGTCGCCTCGGCGGGCAGCCGCTCCACGGACTGGATCGCGTAGGTGCAGATCCGGTTGAACACCTCGAGCGAGGAGTTGGCATGGATCGTCGACAGCGAGCCGTCGTTGCCCTGGCTCATCGCGTTGAGCATGGTGACGATCTCGTCGCCGAGCACCTCACCGACGATGACCCGGCTGGGGTTCATCCGCAGCGAGCGACGCACGAGCTCGCTCATCAGGATCTGGCCCTTGCCCTCGGAGTTGGGCAGCCGCTCCTCGAACGCGACCACGTTGGGGTGCAGGTCCTCGAACTCGCCGAGACCGAGCTCCAGCGCGCGCTCGACGGTGACCAGTCGCTCCACCGGGTCGATCTCGTTGGCCAGGGCGCGCAGCAGCGTCGTCTTACCGGCATTCGTGGCGCCGGCGATCATGATGTTCTTGCGCGCCTTGACCGCGGCCGAGAGGAACCCGGCCAGGTCCGGCGACATCGAGCCGTTCTCCACCAGCATGTCGAGGCTCGCCCGGCCGATCCGGGAGCGCCGGATCGACAGCGAGGGCCGCTGGCAGACCCCCATCACCGCGGAGAGCCGGCTGCCGTCGGGCAGCCGCAGGTCGAGCTGCGGGTTGGCGGTGTCGAAGGGGCGGGAGGTGATCGAGGAGTAGGCGCCGAGCACCTGCACCAGCTCGATCAGCTCCTCGTCGCTCTCCGCGACGGGCGGGAAGCGCCGCTCCTCGCCGTTGGCGTAGCCGACGAAGACGTTGTCGCAGCCGTTGATGTCGATGTTCTCGACCTCGGGGTCGTCCAGCAGCGGCTGGAGCCGGCCGACGCCGTACAGCGCGGCGTGGATCCCCTCGGCGAGCTCGTGCTCCTCGGTGACCGTGGGCGGGGTCCGCCCGGCCGCGATCTCCTTGGCGGCGTGGCCCTCGAGCACGCGGGCGATCACGGCACGCGCGAACTGCCGCTCGTCCTCCGAGCTCATCGTGGGCAGGCCGTTGGCGGCGTCCTCGCGACGCTGGACCGAGAGCGCCTCGGCCACCTCGGTGCGCAGGTCGCGCAGCAGCTGCTGGTCCATCGATCCCCCTACGAAGCGTTCTGACGGACGCGGCCGGTCAGGTTGGTCATCTCGTCGATACGTGTGGTCAGGTCGACCAGCGAGCGCACCAGTACCGAGCGGCGGATGTTGCGGCCGGACTCGGTGCGGAGCACGGTGGCGGCCTTGGAGTCCTCGGCGATCACGCCGAGCCCGCGCACGGGCAGGCCCGCGGAGGCCATCAGCCGCTCGGCGTCGGCCAGGCTGCGGGAGTCGGACGCCGAGGTCACCATCGCGATCCCGGTCGGGGTGGCGTCGATGGCACCGAGATGCAGCGACTCCTGCAGTCCGCGCAGCCGCTCCCGCAGGTGGGCGACGTCCTCGAGCTCGCCACGGCTGACCAGCACCACGGCGTCGGCGTTGTCGATGATCGCCATCGTCGGGGATCCCGGGGTGAGCCGGCCGCAGTCGGCGAGCACGTCGTACTGCCGGGAGCGGCGCAGGGTCAGCGCGATGTGCTGCCACGCCGGCCCGAGCCCGAGCACCTGGCCCGGGGTGTTCACGCCGACGAGGGTGCGCATCCCGCCGGCGGTGGTCTGCAGGTGGTCCTCGAGGTCGGCCTTCTGCCCGGCCCGCACCGCGGCGCCGAGGGAGAGCAGCCCGACCGCCGGGTTGAGCGGGTCGCCGCTCTCGTTGCGGTAGCGCAGTCCGGTGTCACCACCGGCCGGGTCGAGGTCGGCCACCACCACGGGCCGCGGCCACAGGTGCGCGAGACCGGCGAGGGTGACACTCACCCCCGGTGATCCCTTGGCCGAGGCGAACGCGATCAGGGACATCAGTTCCTGCCTCCGGAGAGGTCGGCGATGTCGGCGTCGTCGATTCCGATCCCGCGGCCGGTCAGGGCGATGCCGAGCCGGTCGGTGCCGGCCGCGCCGACGACCTGGTCGGCCACGCTCTGCGGCACGATCACCGTGGCCACCGAGGCGCCCGACTCACCGCCGAAGCCGCTTGACTTGGCCCCCCTGACCTCGATCACGAGCCCCTTGGCCAGCGCCTGGGAGGGAGCCTGGGCGTCACCGATCCGGACGAGGCGTACGGCGTCGCCGCCGCGCAGGTCCGGCGGGAACTTCCCCGCCATGAGCGGTACGCCGACCTGGGCCTCGTCCACCTGGAGCGGCGGCTGCTTGCGCAGCAGCTCGGGCTGGAGGAGCTGGCCCTCGTAGATGGTCTGGCGGGCGAAGAGCTTGTCGACGACCTCGTCGGTCGCGTCGACCGAGATCGTCTTGAGGCTCTCGCTGGAGACGTTGGTCGAGGTGAGCATGTCCGAGGTGATCCGCTGGCCGGCCGTGACCTTGGTGTTCACCACGAGCACGGACTCGCGCGAGTCCATCCGCACGGCGAGCAGGCCGGCGAGGGCCGCGCCGCCGACGATCAGCAGGACGGCCAGCGCGGTGAGCGCGGGACGCTTGCGTCGGGGCGGGGAGGGGGCGGCGGGGGTGAAGGAGGCACCGGTGGAACCGGGACGGCGGAGCCCGCCCGAGGTCTTCTTGCCCGGTGCGGAACCGTTCCCGCGCCCTCGGGACTGGTCGGTGGTCTGGGACATGTGCTCTGTCTCCGGTCAGTCGGTATCGGAACGTCTGGGCACGGCAGCGCTCCGCCCCCCGGCGCTTGTCTTCCCTGAAGGCAAGCGGACGAAACCGACTCTAATCGCCATAGGGCCCTTCACCGACCAAGTTGCCCATGTTGGTCACGGTTGGCCTTAACCTCGGACATCGGACCACCCCCGCAGCAGAGAGCCACCACATGCGCTTGCTCGTGACGATCGAGGCGGCCGGGTCGGGCAACGACCCGGCCACGGCGCACGACGTCGTGCTCAGCTACAGCCCCGAGACCCGGGTGCGCGACCTCGCGGCGGCGCTGACGCGCACCCCGACGGCGGTGCCGGCCAACGTGATCGCGCTCCCGGGCGCTGCGAGCGTGCCCACGCTGACCGGTTCGCTCGACCTCTACCTCGGCGACGAGCTGCTCGACGGTGACCAGCGGGTCGACGAGAGCCCGATCCGGCACGGCGTGGTCCTCGGCCTGGGGCAGCCCTCCTCCCAACGGCTGCGGGAGCCGCAGGGCCTGGTCGAGATCCGGATCTCCTCGGGCCCCGGCGCCGGGCACGTGCACCGGCTCGGGATCGGCCGGGCCACGATCGGGCACGGTCGCCACTGCACCATCCGGATCCCCGAGCTCGCCCGGCAGCCGCAGCCCGAGGCCCTCGAGGAGGCTCTCGTGCTCGAGGTCGCCACCGACGGCACGATCACGCTCACCCCCGACGCGGCCGTCGTGGACCAGACGATGCCGGTCCCGTTGCGGCGCGAGCCGGTGACCGCTCCGATCGTGCTGGCGGCCAGCACCATCTCCGAGGCGCAGAAGAAGCGCCGGTGGGGCATCGGCCGGCGCAGGACGGTGCAGGAGTTCCAGCTCGGCGAGCGGATCGACCCGGCGACCGCCGTACCCGTCGTGCACCTCGACCGCCGGCCGCTGACCGGCCCGACCCCGTGGAGCACCGGCCAGGTGCTCGGCATCGGCCCGGTGCTGTTGGACCGGGTCGAGGTCACCCAGCCCGACGCCTCGCTGAGCCCGAGCGTGGCCACGCCCGAGCTCGACTACAACCGCCCGCCGCGGTTGCACCCCGCCCCGGGCGTCAAGGAGTTCAGCGTCCCCAACGAGCCCCGGCGGCCCGACAAGGTGGCGTTCCCCTACCTGATGATGCTGGTCCCCGTCGGCATGGGCATCACGCTCTACCTGATCACCGGTTCCTACTACAGCCTGATGATGATCGCGGCCAGCCCGCTGATGCTGCTGGCGAACACCACCGGCTCCCGGCGTGAGTCCCGGAAGCGCTACGCCCGCGAGATGGCGGAGTACCAGGAGCGCCGTGTCCGCGTGGAGGAAGCGGCCCTGGAGTCACTGGTCTCCGAGCGCGGCACCCGGCGGCGCAACTTCCCCGACCCGGCGACCGTGCTGCTGTTCGCGACCGGCCCGCGGGCCCGGCTCTGGGAGCGCCGCCGCTGGGACAGCGACTTCCTGCACCTGCGGCTCGGCACCACCGACCTCCCCTCCGAGGTGACCATCCAGGACCCGGCCCGGGCCAGCCACGAGGGCCCGCTGCTGTGGACCGCGCCGGACGTGCCGGTGACGGTGCCGATGACCGGCGTCGTCGGCATCGCCGGGCCCCCGGACCGCGCCCGCACGCTGGCGATGTGGGCCGTGGCGCAGGTCGCCGCGATGCACAGCCCCTCGGACGCGACGATCACCGTGCTCACCGGCGAGCAGGCCTCCCCGGACTGGGACTGGGTGAAGTGGCTTCCGCACGCCCGCAACAGCGAGGACCACCCCCGCCCGGTGCGGTTGGCCAACGACGAGGAGACCCAGGCGCTGGAGATCAGCCAGCTGCTGGCCGAGCTCGAGGCACGTCAGGGCCTCAAGGAGCCGGCCCGCGCCGGACTGCAGTGCCGGATCGTGGTGCTCGACGGCGCGCGCCGGATCCGGATGTCCCCCGGGGTGATCTCCCTGCTCAAGAAGGGCCCCTCGGTCGGCCTGTTCTTCCTGTGCCTGGAGCAGACGGTGCGCGAGCTCCCCGAGGAGTGCAGCACCGTGGCGGTCTGGGACGGCGACAAGCTCAACCTCGAGGTCAGCACCGAGCGCACCGTGGACGCGATCCGTCCCGACCTGGTCGACGGCCTCTGGCTGGACCGGATCGCGCGCGCGCTCGCGCCGATCCGGGACGTGTCCACCGAGGACCTGGCCAGCAACCTGCCCGGCGCGAGCCGGCTGCTCGACGTGCTGCGGATGGGCGAGCCCGACGGCGGCGCGGTGCTCGCGGGCTGGGCGCGCGGCGGGCGCACCACCAAGGCGGTGATCGGTGAGTCCACCGACGGGCCGTTCACGATCGACATCCGTGCCGACGGCCCGCACGGCCTGGTCGCGGGTACGACGGGCTCCGGAAAGTCCGAGCTCCTCCAGACGATCATCGCCTCGCTGGCGGTGGGCAACCGTCCCGACGAGTTCAACTTCGTGCTGGTCGACTACAAGGGCGGGGCGGCGTTCAAGGACTGCAACCGGCTGCCGCACACCGTCGGCATGGTCACCGACCTCGACGGCCACCTCACCAGCCGGGCGCTGGAGTCCCTGGGCGCGGAGCTGCGTCGCCGTGAGCACCAGCTGGCCCGGGCCGACGCCAAGGACATCGAGGACTACCTCGCCGGCCGCGGCCCCGACGACGAGCCGATGCCGCGGGTGCTGATCGTGATCGACGAGTTCGCGGCGCTGGTGGCCGAGCTGCCCGACTTCGTCACCGGCCTGGTCGACGTGGCGCGACGGGGCCGGTCGCTCGGCGTACACCTGATCCTGGCGACGCAGCGGCCCGCGGGCGTGGTGAGCGCGGAGATCAAGTCCAACACCAACCTGCGGATCGCGCTGCGGGTCACCGACGCCGGCGACTCCGACGACGTGATCGAGTCGCCCGCCGCGGCCCAGATCGCGAAGAGCTTCCCCGGACGCGCCTACGCCCGGCTGGGGCACTCCTCGCTGATCCCGTTCCAGAGCTCCCGAGTGGGTGGCCGGCCGCTGGGCGCCGGCGGCGGGACGGTCCGCTACGAGGACCTCGACTGGGACAACCTGCCGGTGCTCGGCCGCGGCCCGGTCGAGGAGAGCTCGGAGGACGACGACGTCAGCGTGCCGACCGACCTGGCCGCGCTGGTCTCCGCGATCACCGAGGCCAACGACGGCCTCGGGCTGCCGCCTCCGCGCAAGCCCTGGCTCGAGGCGCTGCCCGAGTCGCTCACGCTCGACGACGTGCTCGGGGAGTTCCCCGCCGCGACACCGTCGGCGGACAACCTGGTGCTGCCGTTCGGGCTGGTCGACGTACCGGCCGAGCAGCGCCGCGACGTGGCCACGTTCGACCTCGAGGGCGGCGGTCACCTCGGGATCGTCGCGGCCCCGCGCGCCGGCCGGTCGACCGCGCTGCGCGCCCTGGCCGGGGCGGTGGGCCGGTTCACCAGCCCCGCCGACGTGCACCTCTACGGCGTCGACTGCGGCAACAACGCCCTGCTCCCCCTGGTCGGCCTCCCCCACGTGGGCGCGGTGGTGACCCGGGACCAGACCGACCGGATGGACCGGCTGGTCTCACGGCTCCGCCAGCTGATCTCCGAGCGGCAGCAGGCGCTGGCGGTGGCCGGCTTCGCCGACGTCACCGAGCAGCGCCGGCACGTGCACGGCCCCGACCGGATGTCCTACGTGGTGGTGCTCTTCGACCGCTGGGAGGGCTTCTACGCGGCGTACGACGGGCTCGACGGCGGCCGGCTCGTGCAGGCGTGGCAGCAGATCATGCAGGAGGGTGCCGCTGTCGGGATCCGGGTCGTGATGACCGGGGACCGCACGCTGCTGCTGGGCCGGATGTCGACCCTGTTCGACGACAAGCTGCTGATGCGGATGGTCGACTCCAGCGACTTCACCACGATCGGGATGCACTCGCGCCAGATCCCCAGCACCATCGCCGACGGGCGCGGCTTCCGCTCCGAGGGCATCCGGGAGACCCAGGTCGCGCTGCTCACCGACGACTCGCTCGGCACCGCCCAGGTGGCCGCGATCCAGAGCATCAGCCGGGAGGCGACCGAGCGCTACGCCGACGTACCTCGTGCGCAGCGGCCGTTCCGGCTCGACGTGCTCCCGGTGCGGATCGGGCTCGAGGAGGCGCTCGAGCTCGAGAGCCAGTCGCTGACCCCCTCGACGCTGGTGCTCGCCGTCGGCGGCGACACCCTGGGCCTGCGCACCCTCGACGCCCTCGAGCACGGGCCGGCACTGCTGGTGACCGGCGCCAGGCGCACCGGCCGGTCCACCACGCTGCGCACGATGGCGACCTTCGCGCTGCAGCAGGGCTGGAAGGTCGTGGTGTTCACCCCGCGGCTGAGCCCGCTGCGCGACCTGTGCGCGGACCACGCGGACGTGCACGGTCCCTTCGACACCAGCTCCGACGAGGGCGAAGTGACCAGCCTGCTGGAGAAGCTGCGCGACGACCCGGCGCCGCTGCTCACCCTGGTCGACGACGTGGAGCTGTTCGGCGCCGACGGCTGGGTGCCGGCCCTGCTGGAGAAGCACCTCGACAAGCTCCGCGACACCGGCTCGGTGCTGGCCGCGGCCGGGACGCCCAGCGAGATGGGCGGGATCTACCGCGGCCCCGTGGTCGCGTTGAAGCGCACCGGCTCCGGGATGATGCTCTCCCCGCAGACCAGCAGCGACGCCGACATGTTCGGCGCCCGGATCGCGCGGTCCGCGCTGGGCCAGTCGATGCCGCCCGGCGGCGGCTTCCTGATGCGCACCGGCTCGGCCGAGCGGGTGCAGGTGATCTGGCCGGAGTGAGCCGCGAGAGAGCCAGAGCGCTCAGCGCCCGCTGACCTCCTGGATGCGGGTGACGACCTCGGGCATCGCCGCGCCGACCTCCTTGCCGGCGTCGAACCCCTCGGCCGGCTCGAGGAGCCGCAGCACGACGATCCGCTCCGGAAGGATTGATACTCCCCTCGCGCCCGCGCCGTCGGGCAGCACGTAGGTGGTGTCGTCCACCTTCTCGAAGCCGGGGACCTTCCCGGAGGCCAGCATCTGCTGCGCCTCCTTGTAGTCGCGAGTTGTGGCGTTGAACGTCGCGAGCCGGAGCGCGTCCTCGCCGCCACGCACCAGCGTGCAGTTGCCGTCGTACGCCGCCGGCAGGTTGCCGTCGATCACGGCGAAGCCGGGCTCGGTCCTGTAGCTGCCCGGGCCGACGAGGCTGCGGAGCAGCGACTCGGGGACCAGCCGGGTGATCGGCAGCTCGGCGTCGGCCAGCGCGCAGTCACCGCTGATCGTCAGGGGCTTCTTCTCCTCGTCGTCACCGCCGCACCCGGCGAGGCCGGTCAGCAGCAGGCAGGCCGCGAGGCCGGTGGCGATCCGGCCGAACAGGGTCGGGTCGTCCTTGATCCTGGGCACGCGTTCACCCAACCATCCCGGCCAAACCGGGGGTTCCCCGGCTGCAGTGCGCGGACGGGGAAAGCCCTGGAGCCCTATTCGCCGGGAGGCGGCGTGAGGGAGGCGACGCGGTCGGCGACCTCGGCGACGGCCGCCCCGGTCTCCTTGACCACGTCGATCCCCTCGGCGGGACGCAGGACCCGCAGGACCACGATCCGGTCAGGCAGGATCGCGACGCCGCGGGCTCCGTCGGAGCCGTCCGGGAGCACGTAGGTCGTCTCGTCCACCTTGACGAAGCCGTCGAGGTCGCCGGAGGCGATCGTCTCCTTCGCGTCGGTGTAGCGGGGGTCGGAGCTGTTGACCAGCCCCAGCCGGATGGCGTCCTGGCCACTGTCCGACTGCTGCAGCGCACACTCCCCGTCATAGGCCGCAGGCAGCTTGCCGTCCCGGACGATCAGCCCGCCGATCGCCTTGTAGTCGCCGTCGCCGACGAGCTTCTCGGTCACAGCCGTGGGCAGCACCTTCTCGACGGCGAGCTTGTTCTCCCCCAGGCCGCAGTTGCCGGACACCTTCATGCTTCCTCCGTCGTCGTCGCCCCCACAGCCGGCCGTGACCGCGGCGAGCACGCCCGCCAGTGCCAGTCCGACCATCTGCCGTGCGCGCATCTCGTGCCTCATCCGATGTTGGGGAACTGCTGGTCGTACTTCTGGATCAGCTCGTCGGGGACCTTCATGCCGGGCGCCTTGCCGTACCAGCCGGGGCGACCCTCGCCACCCAGTCCCTCGGTCCAGTTCTGGAACGCCTCGGAGCCGTAGTTGAAGCCCTTCACGTTGCCGTCCTCGTCGAAGGTCAGCGCCTCGCGCGGCGGCCCGGCGACCGACCCCGGACCGAGCTGGCTGTTGCCCGCGGCGATCGTGTCGTCGTCGAAGAACCCGTTCTGCAGGAGCACGTTGAGCGTGTCTCGCTGCAGTGCCTCCTTGTTGCTGGTGTCCGCGCCGGCGTACAGCGAGTCGGCCGTGCTCGGCGACTCCCCGAGCCGGTCGATCGCGGCGCCCTTGAGGGTGTCGAACCCCCACCCGGCGTACGTCGCTCGCAGGCCCTCGCCGGGGATCTTCAGCGCGGGGATGCTGCCGGCGAGGTCGAGCCAGCTCTTCAGCGCATCCGCCTTGGCCTGCTCGAGCTCCTCCTCGTTCTTCTTGCCCTCGTAGGCCTTCTGGAGGATCGCGGCCAGCACGGAGGGACCGGCGCCGGCGGCGTTGGTGAAGGCGGGCACGTCCTGACCGCTGAGGATGCGCCACTTCATCTCGGGGTCGTCCGCGAACTCCTGCGTGAGCTGGTAGGTCATCCGGACCCGGTTGAACGCCAGCGTGGACACGGAGATCTTGTCCATGTTCTCGGAGTCCTCGCCCAGGGTGTTCAGGACCTTGTCCATGTGCTGGGTCAGGAAGCTCATCCCGTAGGGGCCGCCGGGGATGTCGAGGGAGTTCTCGTCGCTGAACCACTGTGAGAGGTCGTCGTCGGTCGAGTTGGTGCTGTAGTGCCGGTAGAGGTCGGGCGTGTAGTCGGCGACGATGTCGGCGATCTCGTCGCGCATCCCCTTGTACATCTTCCAGCCGTCGTCCTGGCCGATGCCGAAGATGCCGCCGTCGGAGCCGTCGTTGGTCTTCGACCCGATCAGGGCGATCGTCTGGGAGGCGATCATCGCCGAGATCCGCCCGCTCTCCTCGCGGTTGCGGAAGCTGGTGGAGGCGGCGCGCAGTGCCTGGCCCAGGCCGTCCCCCTCGTCGCTGTGCCGGGAGCCCGACCAGGTGCGGTCCTGGAGGAGGTACTGCATCCGGGCGTTGACCGAGACGTCCTTGCCGTCGATCTCCACGTTCCTGTTGCCGCCCTCGCTGAAGAACTTCTGGGACGCCTCCGCGTTGCGCCCCAGAGCCGCGAGGACCCCGGCGAGCGGGTCCCGTACGTCGATGTACTCGCCGTTCTTGTCGTAGGCGTACCAGGAGCTGTCGGGCACGCGCTGCGCCCAGGTCTGGTTGTTGTCGGCCATCGTCGTGGTCTCGTAGTCGTAGACCTTCGTGGAGACGGTGTCGAGGAACGTCGTGCCCCAGGCGCCGCCCTTGAGCAGGTCGCCCAGGATGGCGGCCTCACCGTTGATGTTGTTCTCGTCGGTGATCGCGTCGACCCACTCCTGGGCGTAGCCGACGGGCAGGGCGAGGTCGGGTGACTCGTTGCGGGTGGCCGTGCTCAGCGCCGTGCTCAGCCCGTCCACGATCAGCATGTGGTCGGCCAGCAGCGCCTGGAACTCCTCCTCGGAGCCGCTCATGCCGTTGCTGCGGGTGTTGCCCATCATGTAGCCGACGTCGCGCAGGTAGATGGCCAGCTGCCCGGGGTCGGTGCCCTTGGCCAGGGACGCGGCGAAGTAGGGGTCGTTGGCGTACTGCGAGAGCCACCCCGCCAGCTCGGGGTCGGGGCCGTCCTCGCCGCCGTCCTTGATCCGGTTGGCCGCCTCGGTGCCGAGCTTCATCGCCTCGGTCGGGCTCAGGGTGGAGAGCTTGGACTCGTCGATGGACACCGGGGTGCCGGCCTTGAAGTTCGGCGTGGCCGCCGCGATCGCCTGGGCGAGCGAGAGCCGGCGCCGGAGCCCGGGGACCTGTCCCTCCACCCAGCTGGCCGCGGTCTCCAGGGGTCGCGGCGGGCTGGTGTCCAGGGAGACGCCGCCGAGGATCCCGGCGAGGTCGGTCTTCACCCCGCGCAGGTCGCTGGCAGCGGTGCCCATGGTCGTGACCAGGGCCTTCATCGCGTCGAGGTCGATCGCCGCCATCGCCATCAGCGGGCTCCTGCCGGGAGGTCGTCGTCGGCGTTGGGGTCCACGATCTCGGCCGGGCAGGTGTCGTAGGCGTGCTGGATCTCGTCGACCGAGGCGGTGCCACCGCTGACCGCCGTGGTCTGCTGGCCGGTGAGCTCGGCGGAGAAGTCGCCCGAGGTGCCGCCGGTCCAGGCGTTGGCGGTCATCGCGGTCGCGGCGGACTCGAGGATGCCGGGGATGGTGCCGGACTTGGTCCGGGCCGCGGCCAGGGCAAGCCGGAGCTCCTCCTTGCGCGGGTTGTCCTTCATCTTCGGTGGCAAGACGTCTCCCCCATGTTTCCTGGCCAGCTCAGGCGCCCTCGTCGCCGCGATGTCGGAGCGAACCTGCCCGGTGAGCGGTGTCGCGAAACTATAGGCCTGACCGCGATGCCCGTTTTCCTGGTTTGGTGGAAGTCGGCGCTGGGCATGGCTACGGTGACGTGGTCACGGGCCCGCTCGGCGGGGACGGACCGAATCACACACACACCTCAGAGGGGGATGCACACATGGCAGAAGTTGGTGGAGATCTCGAGACCCTGCGCAACTTGCACAAGGGGCTCGACGACGGCGGACAGAAGGCAGTGGAGTTCAAGACCACCCTGGACGGGCACATCAACCAGGCCGTGTGGAAGGGCGCCAACGCCGACAAGTTCCGCTCGGCGTGGGAAGAGTTCAAGCCCCACTTCGACAAGCTCGGCGCGGCCCTGAACGAGGCCCGCGACGACGTGCGCACCCAGCACAACAACATCGCTGCTGCCACGGGCGAGTCCGCACACATCTGATCCACGTCTCGAACCACAAAGCGAAGGGCCGGACGTTCTCGTCCGGCCCTTTCGTCATGCCCGGGTCGGCTCAGCCCGGGTCGGCTCAGCTCGGGTCGGCGCAGTCCGAGCAGGTGCCGAACACGGTGAGGTGTCCGTAGTCCGGGGAGAACCCGTGCCGCCCGGCCAGCCCGCCGAGGGCCTCCTCGATCTCGTCGAGCCCGACGCTGATCACGTTGTCGCAGCTGCGGCACACGAAGTGGGCGTGCTCGTGGCCCCGGGCGGCGTGGTACGTCGGCGCCCGGTCGGTCAGGTGCGCGTGCCGGATCAGCCCGACCTCGTCGAGCAGCTCCAGCGTCCGGTAGACCGTGGAGAGGTTGATCGACTCCGAGTGGGTCCGCACCTCGGCGTACACCTCGTCAGGAGTGGCGTGCCCCAGCGTCTCCACCGCCGCGAGCACCAGGGCCCGCTGCGGCGTGAGCCGATACCCCTTCTCCCGGAGCAGCTCCTGCCACCCCTTGTCACCGTTGGTGGTCGAGCCGCCCCCACCGGTGGTCGAGCCTGTCGAGACCATGGCTACTGGCGCTTGAGCTGCGCGTGTGTGTGCGGCTGCAGCTCCTGGCCCATCGCGGCCATGTCGAAGGCGTAGAGCAGGTCGCCGTTGACGTAGCCGTAGAGCCGCTTGCCGCCGACGTACTCCTTGGCGGTGGCGGTGCGTACGACGGCATCGGTGGCCATCTCGAACCGCGGCTGCTCGGGGTGGAGCTCGCCGTGCCAGGTCTCCACGAAGCCGGTGTTGTGCGCGAGCAGGAACTCCAGCGTCCCGTCCTCCTGGGGCCGGATGAACCCGGTCTCCTGGGCGGCCTCGCGGACGTGGTTGCCCTGCTCGTCGACGATCCACGAGCGGCTCATGTAGTGGATGAACGGCCGGCCGTCCTGCTGGAAGAGCAGCTCCTGCCCGAACTGGAACGGCTCGATCGTGGGGTACTCCCCGTGCCCGTTCCCGGCCCAGGTCCCGAGCAGCCACGCCAGCCGGGCGCAGTTGGGATGGATGTTCTGGGGGATCTCGAAAGGCATGGGTGAAAGTCTAGGTCCCCGCCTAGGTGGTCGAGCCGAGCCACTTGGCGGTCGAGCAGCGAGCGCAGCGAGCGATCAGTCGAGACCCCCACTCGGCGATCGAGCCCGACCAACCAATACCTAGCTGCAAGAGGCCATCCACGGGATCATCCCGGTTCGACCACCGCGGATCCGGATCGTCGAAGCCAACGGGTTCGTGCCTGCGCCAATAGGGTCAGGACTCAGACCGAGGTCAGTCGCTCCGAGGGCGGCGTAGCGACGGAGTCCAGCGGCCCTTGGGAGACCGCCAGGGGCAGTGCAGCCGAACTCTGGAAGACGGCGTCGTGTCGAACGTCAAGAAAACGGAAGTATGTCCGGAAAGCGAACCAAACCAGCGCAGCGAGAGCCAGCAACAATGCAACGTTCATGGCGCGTACTTTAAGGGGCGGAAGCGTTCTTCGCCCCTGTGGGAACGTGCTGGTCTATTAATGCCAAAATCGTCCACAAAGTGACTGGTCCGCATCTCGCAATACGAAATAGTTGACTTTCGCTAACTGTCCGCGCCAATCAATTCCCGGGCCTCAGAAGAACTCATCGGAGTCCGCTGGGCGAGCCGTCCCATCTCGACCGCACGGGCGACCAGCTGCTCGTTGTGCTCGACCGGCACTCCCCGCGCGAGCGTCAGCACGTCCTCCATCCCGACGCGGAGATGACCGCCCTTGGAGAGCGCGGCCAGACCCACCGCCAGGGTGGAGCGGCCGATCCCGGTCGCGGACCAGCTCGTGGTCTCCGGGGGCAGGGCCGCCACGGCCGCGACGAGGGCGTCGGTGGTGCCGGGCATCCCGCCGGGCACGCCCATGACGAGGTCGACGTGCACCTTCCCGCCGTACGGCAGGCCGTGCAGGTCGAGCAACCGGCGCAGCGCGGCGACCTGCCCGAGGTCGAACACCTCGAACTCGGGTACGATGCGACGCTCCTGGCTCAGCTGGTAGAGCTCACGCACGAACGGCCACGGGTTGAGGAACACGTCGTCGCCGAAGTTGGTGGTGCCCATCGTCAGGCTGCAGGAGTCGGGTTGCGCGTCGAGCACCTTGAGCCGGTCCTCGAGCGGGTCGTGCACGGACCCGCCCGTGGAGAGCTGTACGACGAGCGTGGTCTCCGAGCGCAGGGCGGCCACGGTCTCCTGCAGCCGGACCGAGTCCAACGTGGGGCGGTGCTCGTCGTCGCGGATGTGCACGTGGATCATCGCGGCCCCGGCCCCCTCACACCGCACCGCGGTGGCCACCAGCTCCTCGAGCGTCGTGGGCAGCGCAGGACAGTCAGCCTTGGTCGTCTCCGCGCCCGTCGGCGCCACCGTGATCAGCAGGTCTCCCATGGTCGACGAACCTACCGGTCTGCCCCCCGGGCTACCGCCGCCGGCTACCGCTACGCCCGAGCGTTCAGCACAAACCTTGCAGGGTCTTTCGCGCGTAGTTGCATGCATGGACCAACGGCTGCACAGCCCAATCCGCGTGCCTATTGCCGAACTTACCTCGCCAAGTTCAGAAACGTATCTAGGGTTGACCCTAGATACGAAGTTCAGGACACGATGACGGACCTCAGCACCCGGGCCCACGAGCAGTTTCCGCCCTTCCAGATCTCGCACTGCGGCTCACGGCTGGTCCTCGGGAGATTGACCTATCGTCGCGGAACTGGCTGCGATGTCTGGAGGGATTCGCTTTGTCATCCGAGCCTTCCTAGTCCTCCAACCACCTCTGCCCCTCTCCGGCGCCCTTCGACGTAGGACCTTTCTGCCGCCTATGCGGGTCTCGCGGGCGGCAACGTCTTTGCCGGTGCGCAGCAGTTCCGTGGCCCGCTCTACTTCGGCCCGGACCCGATCACGGGCTCCCCGACCGGGTTCGGCCTCCAGGCCCTCGTCAAGGACGACACGAAGCCCTGGCCCACGAAACCATCCCAGTCCGTGGTCGAGTGGTACCACGACGGCACGGTCGGCAACCTGCTCCACCTGACCTCTGGCCCCACGACCTCCCCGTCGGATGCTCCCTCCCTGATCGCGCTCGGCGTGGACTCCGGGCGCACCGGCCTGTTCATCCACAACCGGGACGACAACGGCGGAGGCGTCGGCCTCAAGATCACCCAGCGTGCCGGGATCACCAACCCCCAGCACCACGGGATGCGCGTCAACCAGTCCTCTCCTGGTGCTGTCGCGGCGTGGTTCGGGATCGGCTCAGGAACGGGCACCGCCGAGGTCGCCCGCTTCACCGCCAACGTCGTCCCCCCCAGCGGGCAGAAACTCGTCACGTTCCGCACCACCCGCACCACCACCGATGACACCCTGCTCGGCTACGTGGACGCCTTCTCCGGTGCGTTCGTCTGGCAGGGTGGCGCGTCGTTCCAGCCCGAGACGACTGGCGGCATCCCGCTCCTCGTCGTAGGCCTACCCGGCCAGACCGCGAACCTTCAGGAGTGGCGCGTAGCGGGTAGCGGGTAGCGGGTAGCGGGTAGCGGGTAGCGGGTAGCGGCACGGTCGCAACACTCGACAAGACGGGCAAGTTCGTCTCGACCAGTTCGGCACAGGCGACGGCGTACTCCGCGCAGGGCGCAGGTGCCTTCCTCGAGTTCTACGACACCGCCGGCCCGGCCAACGCCCGTCGATTCCAGATGAAGCAGTCTTTCTCGACGCTCCTGCTTCGCGCACTAGACGACTCGGGTGCGTCGCTGCGCAGCGTTCTGCAGATTCACCACACCCATGGCGCGATCACACCGCTCGACGGCGGTCACTTCATCCTCGGCACCACCACGGGGACCAAGTTCGGCACTGCGACCAGCCAGAAGCTCGGGTTCTTCAACGCGACTCCGGTCGTGCAGCCCTCGGGGACCCCGGCAGCAGCGACCGACCTCGCCACCGCGCTGACGCTGGTCAACGACCTGCGCACCAAGCTCATGACTCTCGGCCTTGCGGCATGACAGGAGAACCAGTGACCAACGAACCCCCCACCTCAGCCGAGGTGCGACTCCTCAAGGTGGTCGTGCAGCCCGTGTTCGTCGTCCTCGCTGACGACGGAGCAGAGGAAGTGTCGGCCCAGCCAATCACGGTGGCGGGCAAGGGTTGGCGCAAATTCGGGGAGACCTCGTTCGGAGAGGACGACATGGCGGCCGTGGCCGAGCAGTACGCCGCCGCGCAGGCCGAGGATCAGCCTGACACCTGATCCAGCAGCCGCTCGGCGATCAGCTCGTACCCGAGGTCGTTCGGGTGGAACAGGTCGCTGATCTTCGCCTTCGGGTCGACCGACTCCCCCGGATACACCGGCAAGCCAGCCGGACCCCTGGTGTCATCGCGGTCGAACAGGTCGGTGAGCGGCACGTACCGACCCTTGTGCGCCACGCACTCACGCTGGATCACCGGGTCATAGGGCGCGGCCTCCTGAGCCGGACGCCACGTCCCGGCACAGAGAAGCACCGCGTCCGGTGACGCCGCCCGCATCCGGTCCAGCAACTCGTTGTAGCGCCTCCCGAACGCCGGCAGCGGCGTGCGGGTCGCGTCGTTCGTTCCGAGCTCCACGACGACCAGACCCAGGTCGCTGGGGAACGACTCGATGGAGTCGATGACCCGGCCCTGCGCCGCATCCGAGATCGCAGCCGTCTCGACCTCCACCGGGCCGGCTGCCCGCAACTTCCGGATCATCAGGTTCTGGTAGGTGTTCGCCTCAACCGAGGCGCCGACGCCCTTGGTCAGCGAGTCGCCGATCCACATCGCCTCGAGCACCTTGCCGTCACGAGGGACCTTTAGCGGGTTCGTCTTCGGCGCCGACTCCTCCTCCTGCTGACCCATCGTCATGGAGTTGGCCTTCATTGGCGGCACGTCCGTGGCCGGTGGATCCTTCGGTCTCATCGCGTATATGACCAGCACCAGGGCGAGCACGGTCAATGCGGCCACGAGCCGGTACTGCTGCTGGCGGGAGAGCTCAGGCAGATTGCCGCGTCGTCTCGAGGACACGGCGCACACCATAGGGCCGCCCAGGCCACCGTGACAGTGTCTGTCTCAGCCTCGACCACTCCACCCACTTTCGTTATTGGCTGACCAGCGGCTTCCGGATGGCCCCGATGAAGCCCGACCGTCGGTCCTCTTGAGCTACGATCCACGGCTGCCCGACCTGTTCGGTGAAGTCGACGAAAGCCTTGTTGTCCTCGACGTCGTCGCACAAGAGAAGACCGCCCGGCCGGAGCTTTGGCCAAGCGGTCTCTAGTTCCCAGGTCATGTTCCTGTAGGTGTGCAGGCTGTCATGGATGAAGAGCGGCACCGATCCGATCAGCAGCCGGTCCAGCACTCGTCGTGATGCACCCCGAACGTAGGTCCAGCGATCGCGTAGATCCTCCGTCACGGCAATCGCCGACTGGGTGTGCCATCCCTGCACGAGTGGCGGGAGATCCACGCTCTGTAGATGGCCGACGCCGTTCTCCCGCATGGCTACAAGGATCATCCGCGAGGTGACCCCGCGAGCCACCCCAGTCTCGACAACAACGTCTGGCTTCATGTGGCGGGTAGCGGCGTAGGCAGCCGAGGCAAGGGACATACCCCCGTCGTACCCCTTGCCCGCGACGTGGCCCGACTCCCGAAGCACGTCCTCGGCAGCCATCCATGCGCTCTGGAACCCAGAGCACTCGGTGCAGTTCATGCTCCAGCCCATGAGTCCGTGCAGCCGCTCGAGCCACGGACCGTCGTCGCTGAGACGCGGACGGGGCAGATGCCTCTCCCGCCGCACCTCCACCTGACCCATAAGCCGGTCGATGAACTCGCGCGGGTCTCGGCGACCAACCTCAGCAACACGTCTGGCGTAGGCGAACTTCTCGACAGCAGTCATGCCCGCAGACCATAAATGCTTTTGTAGTCCGCCCGCATCCGAGCGTCTCAGAAATGCCCGACCGGTTAACTACCCCCGGTTGGCTCGCTCTACCCGCCCAGTTGACTCAGGAGGCGTTGGATCGTCTCGACAGACCATTCGTTTCCTTTCAAGAGCAGCCCCAGGACGATGCTCAGCTTGATGACGAAGTCGAGAGCTTCGTTCCCCGTGGTCAGCGAACTCTTCGCCTTCGGCGTGGGCTGCCATCCCACCGAGCGGGCAACATCGACCGCGCTTTGAGCGTCTGCAATACGGGCAACCTCCCGCCGTAGCTCCTCGAACTCGTCCCGAGATGCGGTCGCTAGATGTTGAGCCACTCTCCGCAGTCGCCCATCCGGTCCCGTCGAAAAGGCGCCGTCTCCACCCGGTGCTGCCTCGAAGGTCGTTTCGCAAGCGGGGCACTCGATGGGGACTCATCGGCAGTCACGATCTCAGCACCCGCCCCACTCCACCCAGAAAGGTCGGCTCCAAGCAACGGGAAGAGGCCACCTATCCTCGGACGCATGCGTGCCGTGCTCCAGCGAGCCACCTCCGCCTCCGTGACCGTGGCCGGCGAGGTCGTCGGCCGGATCGAGGAGCCCGGCCTCGTCGTACTCCTCGGGGTCACCCACGACGACGGCCCCGAGCAGGTGGCCTGGATGGTCCGCAAGATCCGCGACCTGCGGATCATGCGCGAGGAGCGCTCGGTGGCCGAGCTCGGCTCCCCCGTGCTGGTGATCAGCCAGTTCACGCTGTACGGCGACGCCCGCAAGGGCCGGCGTCCCACCTGGTTGGCGGCCGCTCCCGGGGAGGTGTCGGAACCGCTCTACGAGGAGGTGTGCGCCGGCCTCGAGGAGCAGGGCACCCACGTCGAGCGAGGCGTCTTCGGAGCCGACATGAGCGTCGAGCTGGTCAACGACGGCCCGGTCACGATGATCCTGGAGAGCTGATCCCCGTTCGCCGGCGGGCAATCAGGAATCGCAGCCCCGCGCCGAGGCCCGCCCCGACCGCGTTGGCGACGATGTCGCTGAAGCTGGTCTCTCTGCCAGGCAGGAACAATCCCTGCAGGAGCTCCACCGAGATCGCGCCGAGGAGGCCGTACGTCGTCCAGTCCTGCCAACGCAAGCGCGGCCAGACGATGGATCCGAGGAACGTCAGTGGCGCGATCAGCAGCACGTTCATCAGCACCTCGATGCGCGAGAACGTGACCCACGAGCCCGGCAGGAAGTGTCCGAGGACTTGGCCCACGTCAGTCACGACCGCTGCCTGGGCGCTCGACGTGGGGGCGAGGAGCGCCACCGCCAGAAGCAAGGCGTAACCCACCAGGCAGATGTGAGACCCGCGGCCGGATCGGGCTTCGTGATCCGACAAGGTCATCCGCCGTTCTCATCGCAGGGACGGTAGAACAGGCTAGTCCCACGAGCAGGTGCACGGCTGTCGCCTGGTGCGCCCTCCACTCGGAAGCCTGTCGCTCGAACCACCTATTCGCTGGGGCGGGCGACGTTGTCTCGGTACCACTCCACCGTGGAGGCGAGACCCTCGCGAAGATCGATGGTGGCTGTCCAGCCCGCGTCCCTGAGCTTGCTCACATCGAGTAACTTCTGCCCAACTCCGTCCGGCTTGGACGTGTCCCAATGCGTCTCGCCGCCGAACCCCACTACATCCGCCACCTGTGCTGCGATCTCCTTGATGGTGGCGTCACGGCCAGTCCCGACATTGACCTGTTCCGGTCCGTCGTAGTTTTCGAGTAGGTGAAGGCAGGCCACCGCCAGGTCGTCCACGTGCAGAAACTCCCGTCTCGGGTGCCCCGTCCCCCAGTTGGTGACCTGATCAGACCCCGACTGGACGGCTTCGTCGTAGCGCCGGATCAGCGCCGGCAAGACGTGGGACCCCTTGACCGAGAAGTTGTCGCCCGGACCGTAGAGGTTGGCTGGCATCGCTGAGATCCACGGCAACCCGTACTGCCGCCACACCGCCTGCACTTGGATGATGCCAGCGATCTTGGCGATCGCGTAGGCGTCATTGGTCGGCTCGAGGTGCCCGGCTAGCAGCGACTCCTCGCGGATGGGCTGGGGAGCCAGCTTCGGGTAGATGCACGAGGAACCCAAGAACAGCAACCGCTCGGTGCCATGTGCCAGTGCTGCGTCCATGACATTGACTTGGATCTGCAGGTTCTCCGAAAGGAAGTCGACCGGATAGGTGTTGTTGACCAAGATCCCGCCGACCTTTGCTGCTGCGAGCACCACGTAGCGGGGCCGGCTATCGGCGAAGAACGAAAAAACGTCCTCGCGGTGTCTCAGGTCCAGTTCAGTCGAGGAGCGCCCGACCAGTTTGGTGAAACCTTCGGCCTCCATCCGCCGCCAGATAGCCGATCCGACCAGACCCCGATGTCCGGCGATGTACGTCGTCGAATCCCGGTCCAGTGGCCCGCGTGGGGAGCCCTGCGTCATGACTGGGAGAGATCGAGTACTGGCCAACCGGCCACGATTGGCTGGTCGATCCAGGCCCTGCCCTCGTGACCGAGTGACTCAATGTCCGCGTCGACCATGATCCGCGCAAGTTGCCCGGTGTCGACCAGTGCCTTCCACCCCAGTTTGGACTGTGCCTTGCTGGCATCTCCGATCAACGCGTCCACTTCCGACGGCCGCAGGTAGCGATCGTCGAAGCGCACGTGCTTCTCCCAGTCGAGACCGGCATGCTCGAAGGCGGTCTCCATGAAGTCACGCACGGTGAAGCTTCCACCCGTCGCCAGGACGAAGTCCTCAGGCTCATCGGCCTGCAGCATCCGCCACATGCCCTCGACGTACTCAGGCGCGTAACCCCAGTCCCTGATGGCGTCCAGGTTTCCGAGGTAGACCTCGTCCTCGATTCCAGCCTGGATGCGTGCGACGGCTCGGGTGATCTTCCGCGTTACGAACGTCTCCCCCCGCCGGGGCGACTCGTGGTTGAACAGGATGCCGTTGACCGCGAACAACCCGTAGGCCTCACGGTAGTTGCGCGTCATCCAGTGGGCGTAGACCTTGGCCGCACCGTAAGGAGAGCGTGGGTGGAAGTGCGTCTGCTCGTTCTGCGGCGGAGGGGAGGCGCCAAACATCTCAGAGGACGAAGCTTGGTAGTACCGGCACTCCACACCGGCCACGCGCACTGCCTCGAGGAGCCGCATCGCCCCCATGCCCGTGGTGTCACCTGTGTGCTCAGGTTCGTCGAAACTGACCCTCACGTGAGACTGAGCGGCGAGGTTGTAGACCTCGTCTGGAGCGATCGAATGCATCAACGTCACCAGACGGGCCCCGTCGGAGAGGTCGCCGTAGTGCAGGTGAAGTCGGTTTCCTGGCTCGTGGGGGTCGAGGTAGAGGTGGTCGATCCGCGCGGTGTTGAACGTGGACGCGCGTCGAATGAGTCCGTGCACCTCGTACCCCTTGCCCAACAGCAACTCGGCGAGGTACGACCCGTCTTGTCCAGTGATCCCTGTGATGAGGGCTCTCTTGGTCATGGCGACTCCGTTCGTAGATGGCCACCGTGGATCGCCCGGGCGGACTGGGACGAGTCTCCCCTACTTGCAGTAACCGCTGAGCGAAGCCTCCGGGTACGTCCGACGCGAACTGCCGCCGTCACACCTGACCTCAGATGCTCGCAGGCCGTCAATGGCTCCCGCCGGTGCGGCCATCATCACCACGCCGAGGCTCGGATTGCCATCACCTTGTGCGCGCCAGCCGACGCAGCCCCTTCAGGTCGTGTCCCCGCCTTCTTGGTCCTCGACGAGTGTGACGATGTCCCTCCAGACGGCCTCGGAGGCGTCCTGGCCACGTAACGGGTGGAAGACCGAGGTCAGGAACTCCCGCTGCTCCCGTTTCGTGTCCTGGCCTTCGAGGACTGTGCGCAGATTGCGCTCCAGCTCCTCTCCGGTCTTGGCGATCGGCCCCGGGTACCACTGCTCGTGAGGTTCGAGCGTCATGCTTCGGGTCGACAAGTACTGCAGCGCGTCGGGAGCGGCCCCGAGCATGGGCTTGTCCACCACCAGATAGTCGATCCAGATCGCCGAGAAATCAGTGATCAGGCAGTCGGAAGACGCCAGAAGCTCATAGAACGTCAGCCCGAGCCCCTCCAATGCTGCGTCCGTTGCCGAGATGAGTCGATCTGTCGGGGTGATTGTCCCGCGTGCGGCTGGGTGGAAGCGGAACCAAAGCTCAGCATCATGCTCCTCCAGCAGCGGCACCAGCGCGTCGACTGCCTTGCCGACGAAGTCCTCGAACTGATCCTCATCGCCCTCCGACCGACTCAGTCCGGTCCGCGACACCCGGTAGGTTGGTGCCCACACGACGCGACGCTTTGCGGCGCTCAGCCGAGTTGAGGGCTTGAGGAGCATTTCATGCCGGGGCATGCCGGTGATCCGCACGGATTCGGGGTGCACTCCCGACTCAGCCACCCGCCACGCAAGCGACGTCGAGTTGCTTGCGTACATCCGGTCGTAGTACTCGCGAGGCTCGCCCGCAGCCATGCCGGACGTCTTCCCCAGCTCACCGTGCCAAGTGGTCACGCTGTATTTTCCGAATCCGCGACGTCGTTTACCGAAGACTCCGTGTGTAGAAACACACACCCGCGAACGCAGGTAGAGCCATAGCCCACGTGCGCTCATCCGGCGCACCAACTTCACCTTCACGTTCAGCGCCTGGGCGCGTGCCTTGGCTCGGGCTGGGTCGTTCGCCAGGACGAAGACGCTGGCTGGGCATGCCGGACTACGCAGTAGGGCGATCACGTTCTCGTCGAGATCTGGAAAAGAGACCAGCACTGTCATGTCCGTACCCGGCACCACATGGTCGAGCAACTGGATCGCCCGGTCGACCAGGTCCTTGCGCCGACTGACGCGATATCGGACGGTCGGTCGTTTCCGCCTGCGCAATCCCGTCACTTCAAGCTCCTCGCGACATCGTGGGGCGGCCTTCGTCAAATTGTGCGTGCTCCGAACCTACCGGGATCACCGCGATCGTTTCTGTGGACGACGCATGCGGACCTCGAGCCGGATCCGTCGTGGAATGCGGTTGAGTCGCTGCTGATTCTGGTCCTGCCAAGCACGAAGCTGGAGCAAGGCCCGCCACGGCTGGCTGCTCCTGAGCGCAGTGCCCGCACGCCAGGAGTTGTTGCGACGCAGGGTTCGGTCACCTCTCAGCCGACGTCGCAGTACCGTTCGCGTGGTGATCGGCTGGGCGACCGGCAAGAACGGGTCTGACAGTTCCTCTTCCCAAGGGAAGTCCCCCCAGCTCGCCACCTCGGAACGCGTAGGCGTCGTCCAGAAGCCACGCATGACCTCCCACACGAAGTCCGAGCAGTCGGTGCTGCCAGCTTCAGCCGGGAGATGGGGCGCCACCAACTCGGCCACTCGTACGGCGACGTCATGCACCTCCGGTAGTCCCCACGCGATGACGGGGGCATTGCTTTCAGCCTGCAGGACAGGCTCCATCACGTCGCCGTTTCGCCTGTAGTCCACCGTCCTGCCGACGGACCCCGCGCAAAACATCTCCACCAGGACGTTCGGGGACTGCAGCCCGCTGACCGACGCGGGATGGGTCTGCTGGTCGAAGAGCCAAGGCACAAAATCGACTCCGAGCCGCCCCTCCACCTCAGCGGGAGCACCGATGACGCCCATGACCAGGTGAGTGACTGGCGCGCCGCCAGCAGCTGTCACGAGCAGGTCGAAGGCGCGGGCGGTTCGGCCCGTCCAACCCGCATCTACGAGTGCCGATGGCACACCATCGATGAGGCCTTCCTGCCGGAAGTAGGCCATCGTGCGATCTGCAGACTGCGCGGCAGCCTCGCGCACCAGCGAGGCCAGCGGTGCAGTCTGAAGCGCAGAAGACAACAGTTCGCGTTCGGCTGCCGACAGGGGGGCGTCTGCGCGACCCGGGGCGGTCATGGGGAGCTCGGTAAGCGCGTAAACCTGCTCCGGAGTCAGATGGACACGGGCCAGGACGCTGCGGGCACTGAAGTCAGGTTTTATTGACACCCACTTCCTGAGCACGTCGTCGGAGAGCGCGGCTGCCCCGAACGTCCAGGGCTGTCGGGACCCGTAGAGGTAGCGGAGCTCGATATCTGGCGCGAGTCGTCCGATCACCTGTTCAGCGACCCTGAGCATGATCTCGCCGTCGCGTGCCACGTAGTAGAGGCGCTTGATGCCCCGCATGCGTGCTTGGGCGAGCACCCATAGCGCGTAGCCCACGAGCATCGGTGCGACTGAGCCGCTGGCCACATCGGCTCGAGGGGCTGCAACCCCTCGTTCACGCGCCTCGAGGCGGGCCAACCGGGAGGCGCCCGCCAAGAACGACGTGAATGAGGCGGTCTCCTCGGAGTATTGCTCGAGGATCTCCTCGTACTTGCTGAGCTGGGCACTGTTCTCCAGGCGGCTATGCCAACCCTCGACCCTCGCTGCGGCGAGATCGCTGCGGGGGTTGTCACCTACGTGCTCGAAGTCGTAGCCCGTTCCGATGGCCTGAGCTACAGCGTCGAAGAGTCCGCCCTGGAACTTGCTGGCTCCTCGTTCTGCGGAGGTGAAGATCCGTTCCCCCGGCGCGGCGAGTCCGTGTGCACGGAGAAGCTCACCCAGAAATACCTCTGTGTGCGGGGTGTCCGACACGAAAATGACCTGATTGGCCTTGGCGCGAGCGTCGCGGAGAAGTCTGGAAGCGCTTGGCGTCGGTGTGGTGAGCATCCTTTCCACCTGCTCTTCTTCGAGGGCCCATCGCTCGGCAACCGTAACGTCGACAGCCAGCAATCGGGCGACCTCGGCGTAGATCTCACGCAGAGTGGCAGGCCGCCCGAGCAGCCGTGTCAGCTTCCTGTCCTGCCGTTTACGCGCTGCAGCGAAGCCCCCTACTGACAGTGGGATCAACCCTTCGTCGGCCAGCCGACCTGCCAGGATCGGAAAGACTGCGTCAGGAGACCCGACCCGTCGAGTGAGCAACGTGTCGAATACGTCGAAGGACGAGATCGTGGACACGGAGATGCTCCTTCCAGCGATCGTGGACCTCGGGTGTCGCGGGTGTCCGCGTTCAGGCTAATGCGCGTTCTCGGACATGCGCCCGCACGGCATACATTAGGCATCCGAGCATCAAGAGGCTCACTACTGTCCAACTGGAGATGGCCAGATAAGGCAGCCCGCTTGCGGAAGTACCTACCAGAACCGCCAATCCCAGGATCGAGAACGCGGAATCGATCCGGAAGACCTCTCGCTCCATTCCCATGGGAATCATCACCAGGAGCTGGTAGGTCTTCGCCAGGAGCACAGCGGCAACTGACAACCCGACCAGCGCACACCCGAGACGGGTTATCTCAACTTCGCCGGAGAACAGGACGGACGTGACCGTGGGCCCCAACAACCCCCAGGCAACGACGACACAGACTGCTGCACACACCATCACCAGGAATGCGGAGCGGCTGCGGCGGCGAGTTGACCCGGGGTCCTGGCTCACCCATGCAATGAAGGTCTGGGGAAACACGGCAACAGCGTTCCCCGTGGCCTTCTGCATCTGGTCCAAGGCTGCGTACAGCGCGACGGACCCCGGGGAAAAGAACGCATAGATCGAAGGTCCACCGAATGCGAAGCCCGACTGGAGCACACGGGACATCGTCCCGAGTCGGTGCTCGGCAATCGTGCGGAGCGTCCGTGCGAGTAGCCCGCGTCGTGCTGGCACCGTCCATCCGAGTATGTGCACCCAGTTCAGTCCCAAAGAGAGCATCCCCGCTGCGACCGTCAGCGCGGCGTATGTCACCAGGGGCGCTCCGAGGGACAGGGCTGCGACGGCGATGGCGTAACCGAGCAAGCGCACCAACCCCTCGTTCACCACGAGGCGTCGGGGCTCTCCCAAGCCGGAGTAGAACCATCCTGCGGACAGGGCGTTGAACGCTATGCCGACCATGAACAGGCATGTGGCCACTTGGAAGTCCCGCACCAGGAGAAGACAGACGCCGGCCCCGACGGGAAGGAGAATCAGGAGTACGAAGATGCGTGAGTACAGGCTTAGCCCGAAGATCTCCGGCAGTTCCGACTCCTTGGCCACGGCCACTGCATGACCGCCGATCACCGGCCAGGCCAATGAGGCGATCACGCTCACAATGGCGCCCACGCTCTGGCCGATGGCCAGAGCGACGAACCCTGCCGCCCCGTGACCACTGCTGACCAATGGCAGTAGCACCAAGCTGGCCAGCAGGGAGAACGCCGGCAGCAGAGAAAACCCGGTAAAGCGGCGGATGTGCTCTCTCAAGCGGTGACCTGCTCGTAGACCTGACGATAGCCCTGGCGCATCTTCTCGATGGTGAAGTCCTCAGCGCGCAACTGCGCCCTCGCGGCGTATTCCCGCGCCTGCTCCGCGTTCTGCAGAAGTTGGGTGACCGCCGTGGCCAAGCCTTCGACGTCCTCAGGATCGGTCAGGATGCCGTACTTCCCGAAGCCCAGCGCTTCCGGGATGCCATCGACACGCGCGGCGACGATGGGGAGCCCCAATTCCATCGCCTCCAAGAGCGCCAACGGATACGGATCCCGCCTAGACGGCAGTACGAATACATCGGCGTGCCGGAGGAGTGTCTCGGGATGGTCCCGGTAACCCGGAAAGTGCACGTTCTGGCCTATTTCCGTGGCTCGCACGCGGTCCACCAGGTCTGGCCAGTCGGGATTGCCCACGAAGTAGAGATGTGCGTCGGGCACCTTCTCCACGATTTGCTCCAGAGCGTCCACGATCAGGTCGGAACCCTTGCGGTGGCTCACCGCACCGAGGGTCATGATCTTCGGGCCCGACACGACTTCCTCCCGCGCGGCCTCCCGCGTGCCCAAGCGACGTGGCGAGCCGACCACACCGTTGCGGACAGTGGCGAGCTTCCGATCGGGAATTCTGCGCTGCCGCATCGACTGTGTCACAGCCTCACTCACGCCGACGACCCTGTGCGCGAACCCCATGAGCCCTACCCCACGCTGGTACTCGTTGTGCACGGTCGCCACGACGGGACGCCTTGAGGCTACTCGCGCCAGGACCGTCCCAGCGATGACGTGGGAATGAATCACATCCGGATCGAGCGCGCGCACCAGCTGCGACAACCGCCGCGACTCACGGGCGACACCGCCGGCGCTACGTTGGGTCATGTCCAACTCGTGGGTGCGGATGCCATGCTCCTCCAGCATCGGCAGGAACCCGCCGCCGAGCGTGGCAATGTGGACTTCATCCCCGGCGTTCTTCTGCGCCCAACTCAGGTCCACCGCGACGTTGGTTATACCGTTTCCAGAATTGTTCATCCAGTTGACCAGGTGAAGGATTCGCATCGCTCAGTCTCCTCCTGGCAGCGAAGAGAACGAGCGGTGAGCAGGTGGAGTCATGATTGAGACTCCATCCAGTCCAGGATCGTGGACCCGAAGGCCTCTTCGCCGAAGGCTGACGCCCGAGCTGAAGCCGCACTCATCGACAGATGCTCGACCGAGCGAAGCGCGGCAACCCATTCCTGGGAATGAGAGAAGTCCACGCACATGCCGCCGCCTGTCATCTCCACGATCTCTCCGGCCCCGCCCACGACGTTTACGATGGCCGGTGTACCCAGCGCGATCGCCTCTGCGGCAATGATCCCGAAGTCCTCGACGGGCGGATAGATGAAGGCTCCAGCGCCCTGGATGACTGCCCGGAGGAGACGGTCGCTGGGAGACACAACGAAATGAGCGTCGACGCCGAGGGCGCGAGCCTGCGTCCGTAGCGCAGCCTCCTGCGGACCTCTCCCGGCCACCACCACCGGCCGACCACTCTTTGCGGCGAACTCGAGAACCTTGTCGAGGCCTTTGTAGCCGACGAACCGAGAAGCGCCGACTATGTAGTTCTCCGGCAGCGAATCCAGGACGGATCGTTCGCGTTCGTCGAGGGTGCTGGCCCACCGGTCCACGCTCTGTATCTGTGCCACGGCAACTGGCGGGTAGATCACCTCGCTGTCCACCCCCCACGAGCGGCGGATTCGCTGGCGAACGAAGCGCGAGTTTGCTGCGAACGCGCCCGGTCGCACGTGGCGACGATCCTGACGCCGCAGGAGGGGCGCCACCGCTCGGACAACAGGGTGACGCCCCCGTGGGTCGATGTCACCAGCCCAGAGGTAGCGCGCCGGCGTGTGGACGTAGACGAACCGCTTCAGATGTCCCTGCAGCGGCCCAGCCCCGATGTGGTGGGCGAACGCATGACTGCTGATCAGCGCCCAGTCGTAGTCACGTAGGTCCGCAGCGCGCCATTGTGACGACATGAACGGCAGCGCGGCGGCCTTGCGGTCGCGCAGCGGAGAGCGCGCCAGCGCCGACTCGAAGTGACGGAGCTGGGGGTACCGCTCCGGAGCATTGAGCCAGAGCGAGTAGAGATCCGCGTCCGGCCAAAGACGGGCGAAGACGTCGACCACGTTCTCCGACCCACCGATCGGCTCCACCCACTCGTGGGCGATCAGTCCTCGGTGACTCGAAAGGCTAGTCATGTCACCCCAGTCTCGTAGGATTCAGCGAGCTCGTACCGTGTGCGAACAGCCAGGTCATTGATTCTCGCCAGAAGTCGGTGGATCAACATCGGGTGACGCGTCAGGGTACCTAGGCGAGGGCCGCAAGGAGGTCGGCGTCCGCGCCAAGGAGCGATTGAGCATGCGCAGCGGCTGGTCTGCGGCCTCGGGCCACGCGAGAAAAGCCTGCTCCTGGTGCTTGACCAGGCGCTCCAAGAGCGTCTCCGGGGTTTCGAAAGCGCTGGGCAGAACTGGCGGGCTGACCTTGATCCACGAACACCCATGTGGATTCCGGGGGTCGGGATGCGAGGTCACCATCACGACCGGGACGTCGAGCTCCTTCGCGACCCTGGTTCCGCCCGAGGAGAGCAAGAGATCCTGACCCAGGAACCGTACGGGGGTATGGCCGACTGGGTCCAACGCGATGGCAACGCCGTTGCCGTGCGCGAGCAGGTCGCGCAACCCAGCCGACCCGACGGACACGTCGACCAGCGTCACGCCGTCGATCATCGTGATCACCCGCCGTTGCTGACGCAACCACGGCTCCTGCCCCTCCCGAAACCATTCAGAGGTGCCGAGGAGATGGGTCCTAATCCCGTGTCGAGCCAGTGAGCCGAAGATCCCTTCCCAGTCGCCGTGGTGCACAAAGCTGAGAATGAAGCCGGTTCCCTGATCCTGTAGGGACCGGAGGTGCTCGAGCCCTTCGATGCGCTGATGCGTGATCATCTCGGGATGCCAGCGGCTCTCACCTCGCCAGGTCATCCGCTTGATGTACGCCCGCGCGGCTGTGATCACCGACCCCTCCGAAACGTCCCCGAGGATGAACCGCATCTCGTCCTGGGCACTGGCCCAACGCCCCGGGTGCCAGCGTCGGATGACACCGAGGACTCGAATCACGAGCGAAACCAGCGCGGGTGGCATCACACCCCGGACAGCTGACAACAGCCCAGAAGCGATCGACCTCACGGACAGCATTGAATCAGACGTAGAACGGCAATTCCGCAGGTAGCGCGTTCCGGTAGTCTCCGAGCGAAGACCTGGCCGTCGCGAGGCGGCGACTGTCTCTTCCAGTGACGAATGAGGTGTGCTTGCGGCCGTGGCACCGACGTCTGCCCGTGTGCACGGGTCCCCCGCCGATCAGGGTCACAGAAGCACAAGTCCGTCGCGGTCGGGACGGCTGCTCGCCCACGCATTGGTCTTCGGCATCCTCGCAAGTCTGCCGCTCATCGCATGGTGGGAGCAGGTCCCGACCGGGCTCGGACGAGCTCTCGTTGCCACTTTCGTGTGGCTCTGCGCCGTTGGTGCCGCCTTGGGCACCTGCAATGGTCTTCGCCCGATGATCCTCGTGTCGTCGGTCTTTCCCTATTGCTGGCTCGCCGTTCCGGCCTCGTACCAGATCGCCTCCGGCACTGCCGCGTGGCGAGACAACACCGTCACCGCCCAGGTGGCCGCCACCGAGACTGCACTGCTGATCTGCGTGTGCGGCCAACTGTTCTTGCTTCTCGGATATGTGCTGGGCGGCCGAGGTCGGCACACACCACCACCGACCAGCGAGCTTTCCTCTGCGCAGGTGACCATCTATCGACGCGCGTCGACCTGGACGCTGGTGGCGGCAACGGCCCTGCTTCCGGTGGTGGCCTCGATCGTGGGAGGGATGGGGGCTCTTTTCACCTCGCGAAGCGAGCTGAATGACGTCATCGCCACCGCCGGTTACACCGGGAACTCCGGCATCTTCACGCTGGTCAAGTTGCTTCCCGGCCAACTGTGCATCGTGACCGCCCTCGTCTGCCTCCACGCAATCCGGTCGACTCCGCATGTCTCGTCGGCGCAACTAGGCACCTTCCGGTTCAAGCTCGTCGCGTCGCTCCTCCTTCTGGCCGTATATGCCAACCCGTTGGCCCAGACCCGCTTCATCTTCCTGGCCGCGTTCGGCTCCGTCGCGCTGATGCTCCTCTGGACGCGTGGTTGGCGAACAGCGATGGCGACCCTGCTCATCTGCCTTGTCGGGTTTCTGTTCGCCTACCCCGCTGCCAACTATTTCCGCGCGGGAGAAAGTCAACGGGTGGACCTCGTCGCAACCTTGGCAACGAATGACTTCGACGGCTTTCAACAGATGATCAACACCGTGACATTGGTCGAGGCACGAGGCCACACCGACGGGGCGCATTCGCTGTCGGCGGCGCTCTTCTTCGTGCCCCGCACCATCTGGTCGAACAAGTCCATCCCGGCCAGCTTCGAAGTTGCGGACGCTCGCGGTTACTGGTTCACCAACCTGTCGTTGCCCATCGCCGCCGAGTTGTTCCTCGACCTTGGCTGGGCTGGTCTGGCGATCGCGACGTTCGTTGGTGGGTTCGCCTGGCGCCGCCTGGACAAGGCCTGGCAGGCCAAGACGCCCGGAGTGATGCTGGCGTCCTACCTCGCAGTCGCGCAGATTGGGCTGATCCGGGGTCCTCTGGGAGCTTTGGTTCCCGTGTACGGAATCGTCATCATCATGCTGTTGGCTCTGATGTGGCGCGCCCGGCACCGGGCGCGCACTGCCGTGGCCGAGCCGACACATGCCTGACCGGTCGGCGCCTCGCCGCCCGCCTCTGCCCCACATGCTGTTCGTCGGCGGAGTCGCGCAGCCCTGGGGGGCCGAGATAGCGCTGCTTCGACTGATCGCCGGACTCCAGGGAAAAGCCAAGATCACCGTGGTCCTCTTGGAGAACGGCCCAATGAGCCAGCGGTACCAAGAGGCGGGTGCCCGCGTCATCGAGCTGGGGATGTCCGTCGATGCGCTCTCGGCAGGTCGTCAGTTCACCCCTGGGAGTCTTCGAGGCGTGGGCAGCTACGTTACGGCGGCCTTCAAGCTGCATCTGGTCATCACGAGGGCAGCTCCGGACTTCGTGGTCGGCAACACGCTCCGCGGCAGCGTCTTGGCTGGCCCTGCCGCCAAGCTGGCTCGCCGCCCGTTCATCTGGATGGCGCGTGACCGGCTGTCTGCTGACTACGTCTCCGGGATCCCCCGGAGCGTGTTTCGCACTGTGCTCAGACTCACCTCCGCTGGAGTGATCGCCAATTCCCGGGCAACCGCGGAAACTCTTCCTTCGCATCCTCGAGTCCTGGTGATGCATGATCCACTGGCCCGCGAGTTCTTCGAGTCCCCCCCGGTCATCACCGACTCACGGGCGGACGTCGGAATCATCGGTCGCCTTGCCGAGTGGAAGGGGCACCGCCTCTTCCTGCAAGCCTTTGCTGAGGTGTTCGCGGGCACAAGCAGGCAGGCCCGCATTGTCGGAGAATCCTCGGGGAGCGACGCCGTCAGTATCGCCGAGCTCAAGGCATGCGCTCGAGAGCTGGGCGTTGCCGACCAGGTCTCGTTCTCTGGACACGTGGATGACGTACTGCGCGAATTTCAAGGTCTCGGAATCTTCGTGCACACATCTCTCATCCCGGAACCTTTCGGCCAGGTCGTCGCGGAAGCACTGGCGGCAGGGTGCCTGGTCGTGGCCCCCGACAGGGGTGGGCCGGCGGAGATGATCCAAGACGGAGTGAACGGCCTTTCCTACGAGATGGGCTCGCAGAGCTCGCTCGTCGACGCGCTGCGCAGCGCTTCCCTCATGTCGCTGCCCGCGCGGGCCGAGATGGTGCGGCGCGGAAGAGAGACGAGCAAGGAGATGGACCCTGACCGAGTCGCAGACCAGTTCCTCGCATTTGTCGGCGCACTACGCAATCGCGTCCCCGCGAGCGCAGCCTCCCGCGGGACGGACGAGCTAGCGGCCCGCCGCCCACCTGGGGAGGACTATTCCTAGCGACGCTCAACTCCATTAGGATTCTGCGGACCACTCGCACGACCTCACTTCATGGGGACAGGATGAATTCCGTCGATGACGCCGAGGCAGAAATATCTGCCATCTTGGATGGATATCCGCAGTTTTCCTGGGCCCGCAAACCGCTCGTTGCTTTCAAGTTGTTTCGCCTGCTCGGCAAACTTCCAGTTCTCACGTGCAATGTCTCGAAGCAAGGCGAAGGTCGGATTATTCGAACTTGGCTCAAGCACACAATCCTTGGCTTCACGCCCCGGACTCACCAGGCCACAGCGCTGCTACGACTCCCCAGCGAACCCGGGAGCTACTCCGAAGGACGCGCCCGAGCGACCTTGCGACGGAAGATGAGAAAGGCCGAGAAACAGGGTGTGACTTGGCGAACAGTGACAAACAGCACCGAACGCGAGGAACTGGTGGCCCATGCCAACAAATCAGAAACGGACGCCAGTCGGGACATCTACCGCAATGACAACCCGCACAATGATGACTTGGTCGAGATCGACCTCTGGTTGGCGGCATATCACGACGGAGAGCCGATCTTCCTCTCCGTCACAGCAATTGACGGCGAATGGGCATTGCTGCGTTATTTCCGGACCCTCATCGGATCAACAGCAGCAAGCGACGCCCGCTATCTGATGACCGACGTGCTTGCGGAACGGCTGGTTGAACGGCAGGTGCGGTATCTGTGCGACGGCATCACACCGTTTCGTCTCCCACCAGGGTTGCGACACTTCGCAAGGATGGTCGGATTCAGGATTCACCGGGTCCGGCTGGCCTGAAACCGACTGACCCCTTGCCCCGTCGACGGGGCAAGGGGTCAGCGTGACGCAGTTGATGCCTCAGACGGTGACGGCGACCTCGCGGATCGCGCCGACCTCGGCGTTGACCGTGGTGTCCACGGGCTCGGCCTTGGGGGCCAGGGTGCGCAGCGTCCACTCACCGGGGCCGGCGAAGAACCGGAAGTGCCCGGTCGCGGAGGTGGGGACCTCCGCGGTGAACTCACCGGTGCGGTCGAGCAGCCGGACGTAGGCGTTGCCCACGGGGTCGGTGCCGTTGGTGCCGGCACGCAGGACCTGGCCCTGGATGATGGCCTCCTTCTTGACGTTGATGCCGTCCAGGGAGAGGCCGCCCTCAGTCGCGCCGCACATCAGGCGTCACCGGGCTCGTCGCCGACGGCGACGGGGACGCCGACGAGGGAGCCGTACTCGGTCCAGGAGCCGTCGTAGTTCTTCACGCTGTCGTGGCCGAGGAGCTCCTTGAGCACGAACCAGGTCAGCGAGGAGCGCTCACCGATGCGGCACAGGGCGATGGTCTCCTTGGAGCCGTCGATCCCGACCTCGTCGTAGAGCTTCTTCAGGTCCTCGTCGGACTTGAAGGTGCCGTCGTCGTTGCAGTTCTTGCTCCACGGCACGTTCAGCGACGTGGGGATGTGGCCGGCGCGCTGGGCCTGCTCCTGCGGGAGGTGGGCCGGGGCGAGCAGGCGGCCGGCGTACTCGTCGGGGCTGCGGACGTCGATCAGGTTCTTCACGCCGATCGCGGCGACGGCCTCGTCGCGGAACGCGCGGATCGAGGAGTCCTGCTCCTGGGCGGTGTAGGTGGTCGCCTCGCGGGTGGTGGTCTCGTCGGTCAGCTCACGGCTGTCGAGCTCCCACTTCTTGCGGCCGCCGTCCATCAGCTTCACGTCCTGGTGGCCGTAGAGCTTGAAGTACCAGTAGGCGTAGGCGGCGAACCAGTTGTTGTTGCCGCCGTAGAGCACGACGGTGTGGTCGTTGCCGATGCCGCGCGAGGAAAGGAGCTCCTCGAACTGCTGCTTGTTGACGAAGTCACGACGGACCGGGTCCTGCAGGTCGGTCGTCCAGTCCAGCTTCACGGCCCCACGGATGTGGCCCTTGTCGTAGGAGGTGGTGTCCTCGTCGACCTCGACCAGCACGATGCTGGGGTCGTCAAGGTGCTCCTCGACCCACTCGGCGGTGACCAGTGCGGTTTCGCGGCTCATGCGAATGCCTCTTCTTCCTTGGTGTTCTCGGCTGGGATGCCAGCCGAAGTTGATGCGGTGACGGTGTTGGGGATGGTGCGGCGGATCAGCAGGTACATCTCGCAGCCCAGGCAGAATCCGAAGACTGCGTTGAGCAGGGCCGCGGCCAGGGCGAAGCCGACGGCGACCGCTCCGACCAGGTCCGCTCCGGAGAGGTAGCCGGCCAGTCCGACCACGGTGAAGGCCAGGCCGACCGCCTGGGCGAACCGGGGCGGACGCGGGTCCTCGAGGTGGGTCGGGGCAGCGAGGCGCGGCCGGACCAGGGTCTTGAACAGGTACGCCGCCGGGGTGCGCTGCACCCCGAAGGCCACCGCGGTCGCGAACAGCACCGCCTGGACGGCGAGCAGCACGATCGCGACGGTGCCCGGCGCGGCGAGCAGGGTGAGCGCGAGCACGACGCTGGTGAGGATCGCGTTGAACTGCGGGCCGCGAGGGTCGATCTCGACTGGGCTGGGTGTGGTCATGGTTCTCCTGGGATGTCCTGGGGCGCCCGACGACAGCGGGCGGGCGTTGGACCGGCGTACGGCGTGCGTCCTCGGATCAGCGACCAGGGGTCGGCGTGAGGACAGCGGGCGGGATGCGGCCGGTCAGGACATTCGACACAGTGACGAGCGCATGCGGCAGTGGTCCACCGCGCGGCGCTTGGTCAGCAGGGTCGAGAACATGGCCCAAGACTAGGAGGTGCCCGTCCTGGGCCGAAAAACGCGTCTCACCATTCGGTCAGCGTGTTCACATGTCGGACGGGCTACGCTCCGCGGGTGCAGACAGCGTTCATCACCGGAGTCACCGGTCAGGATGGGTCCTACCTCGCGGAGCTCCTGCTGGAGAAGGGGTACGACGTCCACGGACTCGTCCGGCGCTCCTCGTCCCTGAGCCGGTCCCGGATCGACCACCTCCACGACCACGAGCGGCTGAGCCTGCACTACGGCGACCTCACCGACGCCGGCAGCCTGAGCCACCTGATCGAGACGATCCGACCCGACGAGGTCTACAGCCTCGCGGCGATGAGCCACGTCGGGGTCTCCTTCGAGATGCCGGAATACACCATCGCGACCAACGCCGGCGGCCCGCGCAGCCTGCTCCAGGCGATCGTCGACTCCCGGCTGCCGACGCGGTTCTACCAGGCCTCGACCTCGGAGATCTTCGGCTCCTCCCCCGTGCCGCGCAACGAGGACTCCCCCTTCCACCCGCGCAACCCCTACGGCGACTCCAAGCTCGAGTCGCACCTGACCACCACCAAGCTCCGCGAGACCGAGGGCTTGTTCGCGGTGTGCGGGATCGCGTTCAACCACGAGTCACCGCGCCGCGGCGAGAACTTCGTGACCCGCAAGATCACCAAGGCCGTCGCGGCGATCGACGCGGGCATCCAGGAGCACGTCGTGCTCGGCAACCTCGACGCCGTGCGCGACTGGGGCTACGCCCCGGAGTACGTCGAGGCGATGTGGCTCTCGCTCCAGAGCGACGAGCCCACCGACTACGTGCTGGCCACCGGGCAGGGCCACTCGGTGCAGGAGTTCTGCGCGGCAGCCTTCGCCCACGTCGGCCTCGACTGGCGCGAGCACGTGCAGTTCGACCCCAACTTCATGCGTCCCGCCGAGGTCGCCGTGATGGTCGGGGACGCCTCCCGGGCCGAGCGGGAGCTGGGCTGGAAGGCGCGTACGACGGCCCTCGACCTGGCCCGGATGATGGTCGAGGCGGACGTCGCAGAGATCAAGCGCTTCCTCGGTCGCTGAGATCGCCGCTGCTAGGGTCCGATGAGTTTTCGACCGGAGGGCGGGTTGGAGTGACCCAGAACGTGGCAGTCGTCCTCGCCGGCGGCGTGGGCGCGCGGGTCGGGCTCACCATCCCCAAGCAGCTGATCAAGATCGCCGGGCGGACCATCCTCGAGCACACCCTGGCCGCGCTGGACAGCCACGAGCTGGTCGACGAGATCATCGTGATGATGGCGCCGGGCCACCTGGACGCCGTACACGACATCTGCCGCGGGGGCGCCTACCCCAAGGTGACGACCATCCTCGAGGGCGCCGAGACCCGCAACGGCACCACCGAGCGGGCGCTCGAGGCGATCCCGGGCGACGACACCAAGATCCTCTTCCACGACGCCGTGCGGCCGCTGGTGAGCGCCCGGATCATCACCGACTGCTTCGAGGCGCTGGACACCTACGGCGCCGTCGACGTCGCGATCCGCTCGGCCGACACGATCATCGAGGTCGACGAGGACAACCTGATCCGCGATGTGCCGCCGCGCGCGATGCTGCGCCGGGGCCAGACCCCGCAGGCGTTCCGGGCCTCGGTGATCAAGAGCGCATACGCCGCGGCCTCCCGCGACCGCGACTTCGTGGCCACCGACGACTGCACCGTGGTGCTGCGCTACTCCCCCGAGGTGCCGATCTGGGTGGTGGACGGCGACGACCGCAACATGAAGGTCACCGAGCCGATCGACGTCTACATCGCCGAGAAGCTGTTCCAGCTCTCCGGCAGCGACGCGGTCCCGCAGCGCACCGACGAGCAGTACCGCGCCGCGCTCGAGGGCAAGACCATGGTCGTCTTCGGCGGCAGCTACGGCATCGGCGCCGACCTGGCCGCGCTCGCGGAGAGCTACGGCGCCACCGTGCTCACCTACAGCCGGTCGGGCACCGGGACGCACGTGGAGCGTCGCGAGGACGTCGCCACCGCTGCCCGCGAGGCCATCGCCCACAGCGGCCGGATCGACTTCGTGGTCAACACCGCCGGGGTGCTCCCGCGGGGGCTGCTCACGGAGACGACCGAGGAGACGATCTACAGCGCCACGGAGGTCAACTACCTGGCGCCGATCTTCATCGCCCAGGAGTTCTACCCGCACCTCGCCGCGAGCCGGGGCAGCCTGCTGCTGTTCACCTCCAGCTCCTACACCCGCGGCCGCAGCGGCTACAGCCTGTACTCCTCCGCGAAGGCGGCCGTGGTCAACCTGACCCAGGCCCTCGCCGACGAGTGGGGCGGCGCCGGAGTGCGCGTGAACTGCATCAACCCCGAGCGCACCGGCACCCCGATGCGCACCAAGGCCTTCGGCGAGGAGGAGCCCGACTCCCTGCTGAAGTCGACCGACGTAGCCAAGGTCTCCCTGGACACCCTGATCTCCGCCGAGACCGGCCACGTCGTAGATGTACGCCGGGTGGACCCGCTCGTCGTCTAGGCGGTCGATCAGTGAGACCCCGGGTAGGTGGTCGAGCAGCGAGCGCAGCGAGCGATCAGCCGAGACCCCCACTAGGCGGTCGAGCAGCGAGCGAAGCGAGCGATCAGCCGAGACCCCGGCCAGGCAGCCGAGACCCCCACTAGGCGGTCGAGCAGCGAGCGAAGCGAGCGGTCAGTCGAGACCCCGGCCAGGCGGCCGAGACCCCACCAGGCGGTCGAGCAGCGAGCGCAGCGAGCGATCAGCCGAGACCCCGGGGAGGCGGCCGAGACCCCACCTAGGCGGTCGAGCAGCGAGCGATCAGTCGAGACCCCGCCAGGGAGCCGAGACCCCGCCCTCAGCCCACCTGCTGCCCCAGCACGGAGAGCACCTGCTGCTTGGTGGGTGCCCCACTCGCGCGGGTCAGCTCGACCCCGTGCTCGTCGAGCACCAGTGTCGTCGGGGTTCGCAGGATCCCGAGGCGGCGTACGACGTCGAGGTGGTGCTCGGCGTCCACCTCGATGTGCGTGACACCCGGCGTCGCGCTCGCGACATCGGTGAGGATGCGCCGCGTCGCCCGGCAGGGAGCGCAGAACGCCGAGGAGAACTGCAGCAGCGTGGCCTGCTCGCCGAGCTCGTCGGCCCAGGGCGTGTCGGCGAGGACGGACTCCTCAGCAGGTACGGCGTCGTCCTCGGTCGGCTCGGCGCCAGCCACCTGGCGCGGGCCGCGGAAGCGACCGTCGCTCAGGGCGCGGTAGCCGCCGAACGACAGCGCGCCGACCACGGCGACGACCAGGACCCAGGCTTCTGTGCTCACGATCCGTCAACGTCGGTGGGGCGGAAACGCTTCCCCTCGCGCCTCAGCCGCCGGCGAAGGGCGGGAGGAACTCGACCGTGGAGCCCGGGAAAACCATCACCGCGGCTGGGTCGTCGGTGGTGACCGGGCGGTCGCCGACCATCACCGAGCAGCAGTTGAGGACATCGGAGAACCGGCGGGAGTCGCCGTGGGCCTGCTTGACGCGACTGACCAGGTCGGCGAGGGACACCGGTCCGGTGACGTCGAGGGAGTCTGAGTCGATCCCGGCGGCGGCTCGGGCCGAGGCCCAGTAGCGCATCGTGATCGGACTCTCATTGGTCTCTGGGTCCATGCTGGTCGACACGTGGATATCCTTGCGCCTCTGTGGTGGGTAGTTCATCAGCGTAGATGACCCACCGGCCGACGCAAGGACCTCACCCAGGAGGTGCCATGGGCACCGTGCTCCTGCTCACCAAGGCGCTACAGGCCTCGTCCGAGGTGCTGCCCGGCCTCGCCCTGCTGCCCCACCAGGTCAAGATCCTTCCGGCCGAGGGCAGCGCCCTGCTGGAGGCTCCCGACCACGACCTGCTGATGATCGACGCCCGTCGTGAGCTGGCTCAGTCCCGGGACCTGTGCCGCCTGATCCGCACCACCGGGTCCGACCAGCCGGTGCTGCTGATCGTCACCGAGGGCGGCCTCGCCGTCGTCGCGGCCGACTGGGGCATGGACGACGTGATCCTGGATTCCGCTGGCCCGGCCGAGATCGACGCCCGCATCCGGGTCGCCGCCGGCAAGCTCGCCGCCCGCAACGACAAGGGCGCCCCCGAGGCGCACATCATCCGTTCCGGCGAGGTCGTGGTCGACGAGGCGACGTACACCGCCAAGCTCGGCGGCCGGGTGCTCGACCTGACCTTCAAGGAGTTCGAGCTGCTGAAGTACCTCGCCCAGCACCCGGGCCGCGTGTTCACGCGCGACCAGCTGCTGCAGGAGGTCTGGGGCTACGACTACTTCGGGGGCACGCGCACGGTCGACGTTCACGTACGTCGCCTGCGCGCCAAGCTCGGCACCGAGCACGAGGCGCTGATCGGGACCGTGCGCAACGTCGGCTACCGGTTCGTGCTGCCGCCCCGGGACACCGCGAAGGACCGTGTCGACGCACCCTCGGGATCGCCGGTCCGCTGACCACGTCCCCACCGGGGGCTAGCCTCCAGTGCATGGTGGCTGGCGCCGAGCCGACGACTTTTGCGGCTGAGGAGTCCGCCTCGCCGTACCCCGTGGGCCGTCGAGGTGCTCTCCGTGCTGGGAGGGCGGGCTGTGGGCGGGGGCTCGACTGACCGCTCGCTTCGCTCGCTGCTCGACCGCCTACAGGGGTCCGACCACCTGGCTGGGTCTCGGCTGATCGCTCTACGTCCCCACCGGGGGCTAGCCTCCTGGGCATGGTGGAGATTGCTCAGGTCAGCCCGGAGGACTTCGACTGGTCCAGCGAGGACGGTGTCGCGGCGGATGTACGCCGCATCGCCCGCGCGGCCACGGCCCACGACGGCTCCAGCACGCTGAACGAGCAAGCGGTGCTGCAGCTGAAGAACCGCGGGCTGCGGGACGCGGAGCTGTGGGTCTCGACAAGCTCGACCGACGGGGGCGGGCACGCCAGCGGCTTCGCCTTCCGGCACGGGGACGTGCTCGACCTCGCGGTGCACCCGGACTCGCGCCGGCAGGGCGTGGGCACGGCCCTGGCCGCGGCAGCGGCACCGGAGGGCAGGAAGGTGGATGCCTGGTCGCACGGCGACCACCCCGGGGCAGCCCGGCTCGCGGAGCTGTTCGGAGTCCCGCGCGAGCGCGAGCTGCTGATCATGCGCAAGTCGCTGGCCGACTCGCTGGGCGAGGTGATGGTGCCCGACGGCGTACGCGTGCGCACCTTCGAGCCGGGTGACGAGCGCGCGTTCCTCGAGGTCAACGCCGCGGCGTTCGCCCACCACCCCGAGCAGGGCAACATGACGATCGAGGACCTCCGCGAGCGGATGAGCGAGTCCTGGTTCGACCCGGCGGGCCTGTTCCTCGCCGTACCCGCCGACCCGGGAGCCGAGGACCCGCCGCTGCTCGGCTTCCACTGGACCAAGGAGCACCGCGAGGACGACCCGCCCTACGGCGAGGTCTATGTCGTCGCGGTCAACCCGAAGGCCGCCGGCCGCGGCCTCGGCACCGTCCTCACCGCCATCGGCCTCAAGCACCTGCAGGACCGCGGCCTCGACTCGGTGCTCCTCTACGTGGACGGCGACAACGCCCCCGCCATCGCCGTCTACACCGGCCAGGGCTTCGAGGTCGAGCGCACCGAGGTGCAGTACCGCGGGACCTCCGCGGGGCTCTCCCGCTGAGGGTCAGACCATGAAGCCCAGCGGGCTGTAAGCCAGACCGGGAAAGAGAGCTGGAACTGAGCGTTCAGGAAAGCGCCGGCTGACGATCTCGCCCAACACGTTGCGATAGTCCGTGGTCACCTTCAGGTCGCCGTCGCTTCCGGTGCTGCCCGCGAGACCCGGCCACTGGCCGTAGTACTTGCCACCCTTAACACCGGCGCCCATGACCAACATCATGTTCCCCCAGCCGTGGTCAAAGCCTTGGCTACCGTTCTCAGCTACTCGACGACCGAACTCGGAAATCGTGACGAGTGTGACCCGATTGCGCATTGCGCCTAGATCATCGAGGAACGCTGCGACTGACTGCGCGAGCCCTGAGACGGCGCTCTGCATCGACCCATACGACAAATTGCCATAATTGGTGTGGAAATCCCAACTTCCTGCATCGATGGCGATCACATCAGTACCGAGATCGGCCCTGATCAGTTGCGCCGCGCTCTTCAGCGGCGCAGCAAAGGCCGACGCATTCGACGCACTCGGGTAAGCCACCTGAGTCGCTGGCATGTTGGCCAACTGTTGGCCAGGCCCCTTCGACACCGTGATCGCATTCCCTAGGCCAGCGGCAAGTGGGCCACCGAAACCAGCCCAGGCGGTCTGCAGCGAGGTGTACCGCTGGCTCACCCACCCGTTGAGGCCCGGGACCTGCAAGGCGGTCACATCGCGGGTAGCTACGGAAGGGGCAGGGCCGCTGACGGCTGCCGAGCTCGAGCCGGAACCGACGTGAACGGCGTCGAGCAGTTGCGGACGAGCGCTCATTCCCACCATCCGATTTACCCAACCTGAGCGCAGCGAGGAGCCCGGTGCCGCGTCCTCGACCGCCTCGATCGCGGAGAAGTGCGAACGGTTCGGCACCTCCAGGCCCGTCGCCTGAATTGCAGCCAGCTCACCGGACTGCCAGAACCGCTGTAGTGGCGCCATCCCTGGATGGAGGCCGAACAACTCGTCCTTGCACAGCAGCGATGACACTGGGACTGCGGTTCCGGGCCGAGCCTTGTAATAGGCCTGGTCGCCGTGCGGAACCACGACTCCCATTCCGTCTATGCCACCGCGAAGACTGAGCACGACGAGGGTGTTTCCCCCCGCGGTGCCGGCAAAGCTGGACTGCATCATCGCGTCGCCGAACATCTGGGTGACCCCCAGACTTGCTCCAAGTCCGGCTGCCCCCTTCAGGATGGAGCGACGAGACATCGCGAAGTCACGGCAGCCGCACTCGGCCTCAGAGTCGGATTTGCTCATGTCTTTCCTCAGGTCGTCATGTGGTCGGGGGTGTCGAAGATCGTCATCGCCAGCCGCGGAAAGTTCCACTTGGCTACAAGGTGGGTGCTGGTGATGGGAGTGCCCAGCGGCACCCCGACAGCCTGGGAGGCGGCGTTCAGCAGCCGGGCGTCCGCACTCCGACCCAGCCACGCCCGAGACAGGTGATCGACGAAGGCGTCGAACCGCACCGTTGCCGAGGGCAACCAGGAAGCACCGGTGCGGTAGGTGACCCCTTCGTTGGGCCACGACCCCCCAGCGACGTTCAGGTGCATCTGGAGACTGGCAAACACGCGCGAGATCGACGAGTAGGCCTCGCCGGTCATCGGCGCTCCGTCCGGCCTCGGCCAGCTGAACAGCAGGTCACCGCCGTGGACGAAGTTGGCCCAGTTCGCGAAGGCATACGTGGTCGTCGGCGTGGTGACGTCGACCTCCAAAACCTTCGTCATCGCCACCATGTCCGCCACCGGTGTCCGCACCTTGCCACCCTCAGACGTGAGGAACTCGGGGTGCGTGGACAGGGCCGTCAGAACAGCGCGAATGTCCGTGCCGGATTCTGTGTAGACCTTTGCCAGGAACTCCACCAACCCGGCTGAGGGCTGGTCGGAGACGAAGTACGTGGCGAACTTCCGCGCAATCGATCTGGCGGTCTGCGGATGGCGTGCCAGGTACTTCAAGTACGCGAGGGCCACGGCTTGCCCGTCGGGCGAAGCGTTGGCACTGCTGAAACCCAGAACCTGCACGGGTCCAGTGGTGTGCGCAGTGGTGAGGTACCTGGGCTCGAACGTCTTTCCCCAGTCGACGGTGTAGCCCGAAAGAATGATCGCCGACGCCTTGACCATGGCCTCGGTGTAGCCAGCTTCTCTTCCGACCGTGTGCAGCTCGAGGAGCTCACGGCCCTGGTTCTCGTTGGGCTTGTCCTTCACGGACTTCCAGTTGCTCAGGTAGGTCCGCATGGCGGGGTGCAATGAGCACGCGACGAGCAGGTCCTCGAAGGTACCCAGCGCATGCTTGCGGATCGTGGCGTCGTAGTCGGAGCGGTAGACCCAGGCATAGTCGGTGCTCACTGGGACGTGCAGTGCGTTCGACCAGAAGTCGACCATCGTCTCGAGCACAGGGCGGTTCGAGTAGATCCGACGCAGGATCGACCAACTACCCAAGTCGCGGGCGTACTCGTAGGCCCGCTTGGTCTTGTTCGCATCGGTGGCGAACTGCTCCGCCGGAGGCCGCCGAAGCGGCGCGAACCAGGTGTCGATCTGGCTGACCTTGGGAGCCTCTACGAGGCTACCCGGAGATAGCTGCGCCCGCAGCCACGACTCCGGGGTCCCTGCAGCACGAAGCTGCGCGAGGGCCCCCTGGGAAAATCCAGTGCCCAAGCGGTTAAGGAACAACCGCTCGCGGGAAGTCGCCGCCACAGGGTTCACCGAGGACGGCGGAGTCGGTTCGGGCTGGGAAGGTGACGGCTGCGGCGGAGAAGGCGTCGGCGTTGTCGGCTGGGACGGAGAAGGCTTCGGCGTAGACGGCTGGGACGGAGAAGGCTTCGGCATAGACGGCTTCGGCGTGGGCTTTGGCTTGGGCTTCGGCTTGGGCTTGGGCTTGGGCTTGGGCTTGGGCTTGGGCTTGGGCTTGGGCTTGGGCTTGGGCTTGGGCTTGGGCTTCACCCTCACCTTGAGTTTCCGCTGTTTCGCAACGCGGCGGCGCTTCTTTAGCTTCTTGCGCTTATTGCGCTTTCCGCTGAAGAGGATAGACATCCTGGGTTGCCCCTACCTGTACCCGTGGCTGTGATAGCTACACGGTCCCAGAAATATCACCATAACGGGCTAAAACGGACAAACTTCAAATGGTAGGGCTCATCGCTGTGCGCCCGCCGATGATGGGCCAGCGCCGCAGGCCCCAGCCCCGAGTACAGGTAGGCCGTTGCGTTCTCCAGCCACCCCTCTCGCAATCCTCCAGACACCCAACCTTCAGAACCCAAGGGCTCCGCGACTTGGCGGTGCGTCTAGCGGACCTGCATACGCTAATGCTCGAGCCAGTCCCCGCTCCACAGCTGCAGGAACTGGCGGACGTCCCCCAGCTTGGTTTGCTGAGCGAGCCAGGCGACGGGGGCGGCGGCGCGCGTAGTGACCATGCCCTCGAACGTAGGCGGTGTCTGTAACCGGCCGGTTACCGCCAAGGCCATCTTTCGAATACCGGACGGTACAGAGCGGACAGATTTCCTATTGCAGGAGAATCCCCCACACCCGGGCGCCCAAACGACCAGCCGTCATGCCAGGGCCGCCCGCAGCCGGTCGGCGATCTCCGCGACGTAGGACTTGGCCTCGCGGCCGACGCCGACCAGGTGCAGGAAGCCGTGGAACATCGAGGGGTAGCGCTTGACCTCCACCTCGACGCCCTGCTTCTGCAGCAGCGCGGCGTAGGCCTCGCCCTCGTCGCGGAGGGGGTCGAAGCCGGCCGTGACGACGTAAGCCGGGGCGATCTTCTCGGGGAAGTCGACGCGGCGCAGGGCCGAGGCGTCGGGGACCGACTTGTCGGCGCCCGGCTCGAAGTAGCCCTCCTCGGCGTTGTCCATGAACCGCTGGGTGAGGACGAACCCGCCGTCGCTGAACAGGTCCCGGCTCCTGGTGCGCTCCATCCAGTTCGTGCCGGGGTAGATCATCAGCTGGAACGCGAGCGGCAGCCCCCGCTCGGCGGCCCACATCGCCGTCGAGGTGGCCAGCGCGCCGCCGGCGGAGTCGCCACCGACCGCGAGCCGAAGTGGGTCGGCGTTGACCTCGTCGGCGTGCTCCACCAGCCAGCGGTACGCCGCTCGGCAGTCCTCGACCGCAGCGGGGAACTTGTGCTCCGGCGCGAGCCGGTAGTCGATGGCCAACAGCTGGACCCCGGAGCGCTCGGCCAGGAACCGGCACGAGGCGTCGTGGCTCTCCAGGTCGCCGTAGATCCAGCCGCCACCGTGGATGAACAGCAGTGTGGGGGCCGGGTCGGCGCCCAGCCGCTCGGTCGGGGTGTACAGCCGGGCCCGCAGCGGACCCTCGGCGCCGTCGACCTCCAGGTCACGCAGCGCCCCGACGTGCTGGTGACCGCCCACCATCCGCTGCTGCCGCTCGAGCTCCGCGCGGGCCTGTGCGATCGGCAGGTTCTCGGCTGCAGGCACCCGCGCCAGCCGCTTCAGGCGCAGCATCAGCTGCACCTCGAGCGAGAGCGTGAGGCCGTCGACGACGACGGGCTTGCCCGCCACCAGCCGTTGGACGCGGGTCGGCAGTCCGAGGGCCATCCTGAACGCTTGTTGCTGGACGCGGAACATCAGGTCGGTCATGGAGGTCAACCTAGCGAGGACCCCCTGTTGTTCACCCTGCGGTGTCAGACTTCGGTACATGTCCACAGAGAGCTCCCCGCAGGCCACCGGCTCCGACACCGCTGAGGGTCCGCTCGACCCCAGCCTGCGTGTCGTACCGGCTGACATGTTCGACGTGGACCCGCCCTACCGCCCCACCGACGACGGGTTCTCGCCCGGCGAGTTCCCCAACCGGTTCCTGGACCGTGAGCTGTCCTGGCTGCGGTTCAACCAGCGCGTGCTCGAGCTCGCGGAGGACGAGGCGCTCCCGCTGCTGGAACGCGCGCGCTTCCTGGCCATCTTCGCCAGCAACCTCGACGAGTTCTTCATGGTCCGCGTCGCCGGCCTGAAGCGCCGTATCGCGGCCGGAGTCGCCGTACGCGCCGCCTCCGGGATGATGCCCCGCGAGGTCCTCGAGCAGATCTGGTCCACCACCGCCGAGCTGATGTCCCGGCACGCGCGGGTCTTCCGGGAGGACATCATCCCCGAGCTGGCCTCCGAGGGGATCGAGCTCGTTCGCTGGGAGGACCTGGACCGGGACGAGCAGAAGTACTGCAAGCGGTTCTTCAAGGAACGGGTCTTCCCGGTCCTCACCCCTCTTGCGGTCGACCCGGCCCACCCCTTCCCCTACATCTCCGGGCTCTCGCTGAACCTCGCGATCCTGGTGCGCAACCCGAAGACCGGCAAGGAGCACTTCGCCCGGGTGAAGGTGCCGCCGATCTTCAGCCGGTTCGTGTCCCTGGGCAACCAGCGGTTCGTGCCGCTGGAGGACGTGATCGGCGAGCACCTCAAGCGGCTGTTCCCGGGCATGGAGGTGCTCAAGGTGAACACCTTCCGGGTCACCCGCAACGAGGACCTCGAGGTCGAGGAGGACGACGCCGAGAACCTCCTGGCGGCCCTGGAGAAGGAGCTGCTGCGCCGCCGGTTCGGACCCTCGGTGCGCCTCGAGGTGCAGGAGGACATCGACGCGCACGTGCTGGAGCTGCTCACCACCGAGCTCGGCGTCACCGACTCCGAGGTGTTCCGGCTCCCGGGGCCGCTGGACCTGCGCGGGCTGCACGGCATCGCCGACCTCGACCGCGAGGACCTGAAGTATCCGAACTTCATCCCCGCCACCCATCCCCTGCTCGCCCCGGTCGAGTCGGCCTCGCCGGTCGACGTGTTCAAGGCGCTGCAGCGTTCCGACGTACTCCTGCACCACCCCTATGACTCATTCAGTACGTCGGTCCAGCGGTTCATCGAGCAGGCAGCGGCCGACCCGCAGGTGCTCGCGATCAAGCAGACGCTGTACCGGACCTCCGGCGACTCCCCGATCATCGACGCGCTGGTCGACGCCGCCGAGGCCGGCAAGCAGGTGCTGGTGATCGTGGAGATCAAGGCCCGCTTCGACGAGCAGGCCAACATCCGTTGGGCCCGACAGCTCGAGCAGGCCGGCTGCCACGTGGTCTACGGCCTGGTCGGGCTGAAGACCCACTGCAAGCTGTCGATGGTGGTGCGCGACGAGCCCGAGGGGATCCGCCGCTACACCCACATCGGCACCGGCAACTACAACCCCAAGACCGCGCGGATGTACGAGGACTACGGGCTGCTCACCACCGACGAGGTCATCGGCGAGGACGTCGCGCACCTGTTCAACAACCTCAGTGGCTACTCCCGCAACGCCTCCTACGCGCAGCTGCTGGTGGCGCCCGAGTCGGTGCGTACCGGACTGCTCGAGGCCATCGGCCAGGAGATCGAGCACCACGAGGCCGGGCGCCCCGCCCACATCCGGATGAAGGCCAACTCCATCGTCGACGAGGCGCTGATCGACGAGCTCTACCGCGCCTCGCGGGCGGGGGTGCCGATCGACCTGCTCGTCCGCGGGATCTGCGCCGTGCGCCCGGGGGTGAAGGGGCTCTCCGAGACGATCCGGGTCCGCTCGGTGCTGGGTCGCTACCTCGAGCACAGCCGGGTGATGTGGTTCGCGAACGGCGGTGAGCCGGTCAGCTGGATCGGGTCCTCGGACCTGATGCACCGCAACCTCGACCGCCGCGTCGAGGTGCTCGTCAGGCTTCCCTCGACCAAGGAAGTCGACGAGGTCACCCGCCTGCTGGACCTCGCCTTCGACCCCCACACCGCCGCCTGGGAGCTCCACCAGGACGGCACCTGGACCCAGGCCGAGTCCCCCGACGACCGCCCCCTGCGCAACCTCCAGGAGACCCTGATCGCCACCCACCGCCGCCGCCGCCTCCGCATCTAGGCGGTCGAGCACCCCCCAGGTGGTCGAGCACTCCTAGGCGGTCGAGCAGCGAACGCAGTGAGCGACCAGTCGAGACCCCGGCTAGACGGTCGAGCACCCCCTAGGTGGTCGAGCAGCGAACGAAGTGAGCGATCAGTCGAGACCCCGGCGTACGCCCCGAGCCCACCGGATCCACAGGCTCCACATTCGCCGTGGACCCCAGCGCCTCACACGGCGACTCTTGGCCCATGGCTTGGGTCTACATCGTTCGATGCGCTGACGACTCGTACTACGTGGGCAGCACCATCGACCTCGAAGCTCGGATCGCCCAGCACAACCACGGCGGTGGCGCGAAGTACACCGCGCGGCGTCGACCCGTCGTCCTGGTCTGGGCGATGGAGTTCCACAACGTGGCGGATGCTTTCGCTGCTGAGAAGCAGATCCAGAACTGGTCGCGGGCCAAACGCGAGGCCCTGATCGACGGACGGATGGAGGACCTGTCGATGCTCAGCCGTGGTCGAACGGGGTGGATGCGCAGGAGTGACTGAGGGGGTTCCGGCGTACGTCGTTCCGGCGTGGTCTCGACTATCCGCTCACTTCGTTCGCTGCTCGACCACCTAGGGACTGCTCGACCACCTGGGGCGTGGTCTCGACTGTCCGCTCACTTCGTTCGCTGCTCGACCACCTAGGGACCGCTCGACCACCTGGGGCGTGGTCTCGACTGTCCGCTCACTTCGTTCGCTGCTCGACCACCTGGGGACCGCTCGACCACCCCGCCTGGTCAGCAGGAGGCGAAGAGGAGGGGGCCGTCGTTGAGGGAGGAGAGGACGAAGCCGGTGGGGGTGCGCGGGCGGAGGTCCAGCTGGATGGTCTCGCCGATCACCTTCGAGGAGGTCAGGGTGAGGTCGTCGGCGAAGGAGCCGCCGCGTCCGATGGCGTCGCCGACGGCGAGCTTGGCGCGGGACCGGACGTCGCGCTCGGCGCGGGCGGAGGTCTCGAAGTGCGCGACCACGCGCAGGGTCCGGCTGGGCATCATCCCCATGGCCAGGCCGGCGAGGGGCGAGACGCCGCCCGCCTCCCGTACGGCGCTCTCCGCCGCCGCCTGGTCGTTCTCGTCGGCCTGGGACATCGCCAGGTCCTCGCAGGCGAAGTCCTTGCCCCACACCATCGCGTTGGCCGGCTCGGCGAGCCGGTCCGCGAGGTCGGGGACCCCGTCGACGCGGGCGAAGGAGTCGCCGTCACCGGAGGCGGCCTTCGCGGCGACCACCACGTAGTCGGGGTTATCGCTGGAGACCACGACCCCGCGGTCCTCGAGGAGCACGATGTGGTTCAGCTCCGGGCTGATCGTCGGGTCGAGGTCGGTCACGTCCGAGCCGCCCTTCCAGGCCCCGTCATCCTTCTTCGGCGCGCGGTACCCGGCTCGGCGCAGGTTGCCCGCGAGCACGTCGAAGTCACTGCCCTCGGCCACCTTGAGCACCATCGTGGCGCCCTTGCGACCCTGGGCGAACGCCTCCCACTGGGCCGTCGCCGGGCTGAAGCCGAACGTCTCCTGGAGCGCGGCGGCCGACTCGTCGATGCTGGAGACGGCCGAGTAGTCGCTGTCGTAGGCCCGGTCCATCAGCTCCTGCACGGCCTCGCGGTCCGGGTCGTCGCCGAGGTCGGCGTCCAGCCGGCTGCGCACGGCCGACCAGTCGGTGAACCCGACCCGCAGGGTGCTGGACGGGACGGAGGCGAGCGCCTCCTGGAGGTCGGTGCGGTTGGCCCGCTGCCAGGCCGCGGCGCCGACCACGACCAGTCCCACGACCAGCACGAGCGCGAGCAACGCACCCACCAGGACGCGCCCGCGGAGGGGCCTAGACCAGCGCCGTACCGCCATGCCTGCCCCCCGGGTCGTCGTGGTGGCGCGGCCTGGGATCACCCGCGCACCGGGCGAGGGTAGCCGTACCCGGCGAGGCCGTTGCGTGTCAGGATTCAGGACATGGCCTCCACGGCGACCTCGGCCCCCGGCGATCGCGATGCCCCCGACGTGGTGGCTGCCGGGGCGGTGGTCGCGCGCAGGGGTCCCGAGGGCCGCGAGGTGCTGCTCGTGCACCGGCCGAAGTACGACGACTGGTCCTTCCCCAAGGGCAAGCAGGACCCCGGGGAGCACGTGACCGCCACCGCGGTGCGCGAGGTGCTGGAGGAGACCGGGGTCGAGATCCGGCTCGGGCTGCCGCTGCGCTCGCAGCGCTACTCGATCAGCGGCGGCCGCACCAAGCAGGTGCGCTACTGGGTGGGCCACGTCATCGGCGACGACGACGTCTCCTCCTACGTGATCAACGACGAGGTGGACGCCCTGGAGTGGGTCTCCGCCGCGGCCGCCGCGGAGCGGCTCACCTACCTCGACGACATCGACCTGCTCGAGGAGTTCCGCCAGCAGCGCCGCAACACCTCGGCACTGATCGTGCTGCGCCACGCCAAGGCGCTCAAGCGGGCCAGCTGGGACGGCCTGGACCGGCTGCGGCCCCTCAACGAGCTCGGCGAGCGGCAGGCCGACGCGCTGGTCCCGCTCCTGCACGCGTACGGCGTCTCCCGGGTCCTGACCTCATCGAGCACCCGGTGCGTCCAGACCGTGGCGCCGTACGCCGCCGAGCAGGTGCTGGGGCTCAACGAGGCCGACGCGCTCTCCGAGGAGGACTTCGACGTCGAGGCCGCGTCCGGCTTCCTGGACCACCTGCGCACCACCCCCGGCCCCAGCGTCGTGTGCAGCCACCGGCCGGTGCTGCCGCAGCTGTTCGACCTGCTCGGGATCGACCCCGACCCGCTGTCCCCCGCCGAGATGGTCGTCCTGCACCACCGCAAGGGCACCGTCCTGGCCACCGAGAGGCACCTGCCGGTCCTCGCCGACCGCTGAACTGCCGGTCACCGTTCACCTTGCGTTCACCGAGGCACCCGAACCCGGTCACTTGCACTTCCTAGGTTCAGAGTCATCAACCACATGACTCCCAGGAGAACGAAGTGAACCGCACTTCCCTTCGCCGCATCGCCGCTCCCGGCATCGCGGCCCTCGCTCTCGGAATCACCCTGTCTGCCTGCGGAGCCGCGAACGAGACCAGCCCCGCGGCCGGCTCGGGCTCCGACTCCGACTCCACTCTCTCCGGCCAGATCGCCGGCGCCGGCGCCTCCTCCCAGGAGAAGGCCCAGGAGGCCTGGGCCGCCGGCTTCCAGGGCGCCCACAGCGGCGTCACCGTCACCTATGACCCCGTCGGGTCCGGCGACGGCCGCACCCAGTTCATCGCCAAGGGCGTGAGCTTCGCCGGCAGCGACTCCTACCTCAGCGACGACGAGGGCGAGCTGGCCGCCGCCAAGGAGCGGTGCGGCGGCGAGGACCCGATCGAGGTCCCGGCGTACGTCTCGCCCATCGCGGTCGTCTACAACCTCGAGGGCGTGGACTCCCTCCAGCTCTCGGCGAAGACGATCGCGCAGATCTTCGAGAACAAGATCACCGAGTGGAACGACCCCGCGATCGTCGCGGAGAACCCCGACGCGAAGCTGCCGGCCACCGCGATCACGCCGGTGCACCGTTCCGACGACTCGGGCACCACGAAGAACTTCACCGACTACCTCGCCAAGGCAGGCGAGGGCGCCTGGAAGCACGAGGCCGAGGACGCCTTCCCGGTCAAGGGCGAGGCGGCGGAGGGCACGTCCGGGGTGATCTCCGCGGTCAGCAACGGCCAGGGGACCATCGGGTACGCCGACGAGAGCCAGGCCGGGAAGCTCGGCCAGGTCAAGGTCAAGGTCGGTGACGAGTACGTCGCGCCGTCGGCCGAAGGTGCTGCCAAGGTGGTGGCGGTCTCCCCCGCCGCCGAGGGCCGCGCCGACGTGGACATGGCCGTCGACCTCGACCGGACCACCACCGAGTCCGGCGCCTACCCGGTCGTGCTGCTGTCCTACCTGATCGCCTGCCAGACCTACGACGACGCGAACGAGGCGGAGCTGGTCAAGTCCTACCTCGAGTACACCGTCTCCACTGAGGGCCAGGAGGCCGCCGCGAAGAACGCCGGCTCCGCTCCCCTGGACGCCTCGGTCGCCGACAAGGCCAAGGGCATCCTCGAGCAGATCACCGCCAAGGGCTGACCTCGACCGTGATCGGCACCGAAGCACCGCCGGAGCCACGCGCCGTACGCCGAGTCGGCGACCGCGTCTTCTCCAACCTCGCCCGCGCGGCCGGGATCGCCATCCTGGTCGCGCTGGCGGGGGTGTTCCTCTTCCTGTTCATCGAGGGCGTCCCCGGGCTCACCCAGCCCGCCAGGTTCTACGGCCCCCGGGCCGAGAGCTTCCTGGGCTACGTCGGGCCGCTGCTGTTCGGGACCGTGCTCGCGGCCGTGATCGCGGTGGCGATCGCGGCCCCGCTCTCCTTCGGCATCGCCCTGGTGATCAGCCACTACGCCCCGAGGTCTATCGCGACGCCGGCGGCGTACCTGATCGACCTGCTGGCGGCCGTGCCCAGCGTGGTCTTCGGGCTCTGGGGGATCAGCGTGCTGGCCTCCGAGGTGACCCCGATCTACACCTGGCTCTACGACAACCTCGGCTGGATCCCGCTGTTCGCCGGACCGCCCTCGACGACCGGGCGCACGATCCTGACCGCCGGGATCGTGCTGGCGATCATGATCCTGCCGATCATCACCGCGATCTCCCGCGAGATCTTCGCCCAGACCCCCCGGCTGCACCAGGAGGCCGCGCTGGCCCTGGGCGCGACCCGGTGGGAGATGATCCGGCTGACGGTCTTCCCCTACGCCCGCTCCGGGATGGTCTCCGCGACCATGCTCGGCCTGGGCCGCGCGCTCGGCGAGACGATGGCCGTGGCGATGGTGCTCTCCGTGGGCGGCGGGATCAGCCTCAACCTGATCTCCTCCACGAACCCGGCGAGCATCGCCTCCAACATCGCCTCCAACTACAAGGAGGGCACCCCGGCCAAGGTCAGCATCCTGGTCGCGACCGGCCTGGTGCTGTTCCTGGTGACCTTCCTGGTCAACGCCGCGGCACGCTGGCTCGTGGGCCGCTCCGAGCGGAGGCTGAACCGTTGAGCACCACCACCCGGACCCAGACCACCGCGGCCGAGCTCTCCCCGGTCACGCTGCGCAAGCCCCGGCTCCCCCGGTGGGCCCCGGCGCTGGTGGCCACGATCAGCATCGCGCTGTCGCTCCTGCTCGGGCTGAGCCTGGGCTGGGGCCTCGCCGGCATCGTCGTCGTGGCGGCGCTGGTGCACGTGGTCTCGCTGCCCGCCTGGGCGCTCGTGATCGAGAACAAGCGCTCTGCGGTCGACCGGCTGATGACCTCGCTGGTGTGGTTCGCGTTCGCGATCGCGCTGGTCCCGCTGCTGTCCCTGATCTGGACCGTGATCGCGCGCGGAGCCCCCCAGGTCACCAGCACGTTCCTGACCTACTCGATGTTCCGCACCGACCTGTCCCAGCCGGTCGGGATCTACCACGCCCTGGTCGGCACCCTGCTGATCACGCTGTTCGCAGCGCTGATCTCGGTGCCGGTCGGCATCTTCGCCGCGATCTACCTGGTCGAGTACGGCAAGGGCAACCGGCTCGCGCGGGCGATCACCTTCCTGGTCGACGTGATGACCGGCATCCCTTCGATCGTGGCCGGGCTGTTCGCGTTCTCGCTGTGGATCCTGATCTTCGGGCCGTCCGCGCGCGCGGGACTCGGTGGCTCGATCGCGCTGGCGCTGCTGATGATCCCGATCGTCGTGCGCTCCACCGAGGAGATGCTCCGGCTGGTGCCCTCGGACCTGCGCGAGGCGGCGTACGCCCTGGGCGTGCCGAAGTGGCGCACGATCGTCAAGGTCGTGCTGCCGACCGCGCTCGGCGGGATCGTCACCGGCGTGACGCTCGCGATCGCGCGCGTGGTCGGCGAGACCGCCCCGCTGCTGCTGATCGCCGGCCTGACCACCCGCACCAACTTCAACGTGTTCTCCGACCGGATGACCACGCTGCCGGTGCTGATCTACACCCAGAACGCCAACCCCGGCATCCCGCCGGCCGACGGCGGTCTCGCGGCCGGTGTCGAGATGGCCTGGGGCGGTGCGTTCGTCCTGATCGTGATCGTGATGGTGCTCAACCTGACGGCACGCGTCGTCGGCAAGATCTTCGCCCCCAAGACCGGGCACTGAGGAGAAGGAAAGTTCCTGATGGCCAAGAGCATCGATGTCTCTGACCTCAACATCTACTACGGCGACTTCCTCGCCGTCGAGGACGTCACCGTCACGATCCCGGCCCGGTCGGTGACCGCACTGATCGGCCCGTCGGGCTGCGGGAAGTCGACCTTCCTGCGTTCGCTGAACCGGATGCACGAGGTGATCCCGGGCGCGCGCGTCGAGGGCAAGATCGTGGTGGACGGGCAGTCGCTCTACGACAGCGCGGTCGACCCGGTGGAGGTACGCCGGATGATCGGCATGGTCTTCCAGCGGCCCAACCCGTTCCCCACGATGTCGATCTACGACAACGTCCTGGCCGGGCTGCGGCTGAACAACGCCAAGATCAAGAAGGCCGAGGCCGACGTCGTGGTCGAGCGGTCGCTGCGTCACGCCAACCTGTGGGAGGAGGTCAAGGACCGGCTCAGCAAGCCGGGGATGGGCCTCTCCGGCGGCCAGCAGCAGCGCCTGTGCATCGCCCGGGCCATCGCGGTGGAGCCGCAGGTCCTGCTGATGGACGAGCCCTGCTCCGCGCTGGACCCGATCTCCACCTCGGCGATCGAGGACCTGATCCACCAACTGAAGGCCGACTACACGATCGTGATCGTCACCCACAACATGCAGCAGGCGGCCCGGGTCTCCGAGGACACCGCGTTCTTCAACATCGCGGGGGCCGGCAAGCCCGGTCGGCTGATCGAGATGAACAGCACCAAGAAGATCTTCAGCGTGCCGGACGAGCGGGCCACCGAGGCCTACATCTCCGGCCGGTTCGGCTGAGGCGTCCCGCACCGTACGCCGACCGGATCCCGGACACCGGACCGACCCCGTGCCGGCCCCCGGGCACGGCGCGGTCGTGGCGGGGTCCGCCCACCTAGGGTGCGTCCATGCCTCTCGCCGCGATCCTCGCCATCTGCGCCGGGGCCTGCCTCCTGGGCGGCCTCGCGCTGTGGCGGCGAGGGCGCCGCGCCTCTCCCCCTCACGGGAGCCATCGGTCCCCGGCGGTGCTGCTCGGCGTCGGCCTGGCGTGCGCGCTGGTCGCCACGCTGCTGGCGCGCGACGGCTCGGGAGATCGTCGTACGGACGCGGGCGGGGCCGCCAAGGTCGAGTGGGCGCTGATCCGCGACCTGGACCTCAGCCGTGACGAGGGCTGGACTCACAACCTGGGCAACCAGGGACGTGACTCCTCCATCTGCCGACCCGAGCAGGCGAGGTTCGGGACCGGACCGCAGGGCACCTCGCTCACCGTCACCGCGGAGCGCGAGTCGGAATCGGCGCCGATCTACAGCGTCGACATGAAGCTGCTCGACCTCGCGCTGCCGAACTACTTCCGCGCCGAGGTCACCGCGCGCGTCTCCTCCCTCGTGCCCGGGCTCTGGCCGGCCGCGCTGTGGTTCCGGCCCAACGGCCCCGGGGAGGGCGAGATCGACGTGCACGAGCTCTGGGGCAAGGACCCGCTGCCGCGGGAGAGCCAGATCTCGGCGATCTGGACGGCGAACGACGGCCGCGACGCGACCCTCATCCGGTCGAAGTCCGTGACCATGGACGAGTTCGACGACCCCGCGGCCGAGGGCCGGCACACGTGGGCGGTGGAGAAGGTCCCCGGCGAGATGCGCTACTACGTCGACGACGAGCTGGTGGCGACGCTGCGCCCCAAGACCATCCACGTCTCCCGGGAGGAGTGGGACTCCATGTGGGAGGTGGACACCCGGTGGTATCCACGGATCACGTTCCAGGTCGGCCCCGGGACCGGCAGCGCCGGACCGGTGGACGACTCCTGGCGCCGCTCGGACCTGGTGATCGACTCGATGCGGTTCTGGCGGATCGCCGGCTGAGCCGACCTCAGGGGAGCTGGAAGACGAACTTCAGCACGAGGTAGGTCAGCGCCGCCATGGTGCCGGCGGCCGGGAAGGTCAGCAGCCAGCCCACCAGGATGGAGCGCGCGACGCCCCAGCGCACCGCCGAGAGCCGCTTGGTGGCGCCCACGCCCATCACCGCGCTGGTGATGGTGTGCGTCGTGGAGATCGGGGCCTCGAAGACGTACGCCGTGCTGTAGAGCACCGACGCGGCCACCGACTCCGCGGCGAAGCCCTGCGGCGGGTCGAGGTGGATGATCCGGCGCCCCAGGGTGCGCATGATCCGCCAGCCGCCGGAGTAGGTGCCCAGGGAGATCGCGGTCGCCGCGGCGATGATCACCCACAGCGGCAACGGGTCCCCCTCGGCGACGTACCCGCCGGCGAGCAGCGCCAGGAAGATCACACCCATCGTCTTCTGCGCGTCCTGCAGGCCGTGACCCAGCGCCATCGCGGCCGCGGAGAGGGACTGGGCCAGGCGGAAGCCGCGCCCGACCTTGCCCGGGGCCTGGTTGCGGAACAGCCACATGATCAGCAGCATCATCCCGAAGCCGAGGGTGAATGCCACCAGCGGCGAGATCACCATCGGGATGACGACCTTCTCCACCACGGTGGCCCAGTTCACGGCCACGCTGGCGGTCAGGGCGGCCCCGACGAGACCACCGATCAGCGCGTGCGAGGAGGACGAGGGCAGCCCGAAGTACCACGTGATCATGTTCCAGGTGATCGCGCCGACCAGGCCGGCCATCACGATCACCAGGCCATGGCTGCCCGTTCCCGGGCTGATGGTCTCGCTGACCGTGCTGGCCACCTTCTGGCCGAGGAACGCGCCCACGAAGTTCATCACCGCGGCCATCAGCAGCGCGACCCGCGGGGTCAACGCCCGGGTGGAGACCGAGGTGGCGATCGCGTTCGCGGCGTCGTGGAAACCGTTGGTGTAATCGAAGATCAGAGCAACTGCGACGACCGCGATGATGATCGCGAGTTCCACCGGTCAGTTCTCCTTGGCGTGGATCTGCTCGATGATGTTCGCGACCTTCTCGAAGGCGTCGACCGCGTGCTCGAGGGCGTCGACGATGTCCTTGAGCTTCAAGACGTCGAGGGCGTCGTACTGCCCGCTGAACAGCTTGGCCAGGATCCGGCGGTAGCTCTTGTCCCCGGTGTTCTCGAGACGGTTGATCTCGATCCAGAACTCTTCGAGGTTCTTCATCGACTTCAGCCGCGGCATCGCCTCGGCGGTGAGCTCCGCGCAGCGCTGGAGTACGTCGACCTGCTCGGCCAGCTCGGCCGGCAGGGAACCGACCTCGTAGAGCACCGTCAGGTCGACGGCCTCCTCCATGAAGTCCATGACGTCGTCGAGACCCGAGGCGAGGGCGTAGATGTCCTCGCGGTCGAACGGCGTCACGAAGGTCGCGTTGACCCGCTTGGCGATCTCGTGCGTGGTCTCGTCGGCCTCGTGCTCGGCGTCGCGCATGCGGTCGGCGATGGCCGGGCGGTCGGCGGAGTCATCGAGCATCTCCGCGAGGATCGCGGCGCCGTCGACGAGGTGCGTCGCGGAGTCGGTGAGCAGTTCGTAGAAGACGCTGTCCACTGGCTTGAATCTCAGAGCCACGGGTTAACTCCTGGTCGGGTGGTCAAAACGTTGCACATGCTAAGAGGTGCTCGCACCGGCAGCGCAACTCGGAGCACCGGTAGCACGACAAGTGAACTACACCCGACGACGTCTCGATGACACGGCAGTGCCCAAGTGACCCGCAGCGAGGCTCAGTCAGCGGTGCGCGGGTGTGGGACCACGCCGAGAATGTGATCGATCTCGCTGAGCGAGAGGTGCCCGTCGGCCTGGTTTGCCGCCACGATCAGGTTGGCCGTCAGCTCGACTTCACTGAGGAGCTCGTCGTCCTCGAGACGCACGTTGAACGGGTCCACCCGAGCGTCCTCCCATTCGGATCAGCGCCATTTCTTGGCTATCTCTTGCTCTTACCCCGGCGTGCGTGGTGAAAACCGCGCAGCGCGGCGGGCCTCCGCGTTTTCTGGTACCTACCGGTAACCGCGGGCCTGAATTGCGAAAGGAGCCCCGACCCTCTCGGGTCGGAGCTCCCTCCGGTGTCTAAGCGTGCGTCAGACGGCGCGAACGTTCTCGGCCTGCGGACCCTTGGGGCCCTGCGTGACGTCGAACTCGACCTTCTGGTTCTCGTCGAGGGACTTGTAGCCCTGCGACTGGATGGCCGAGTAGTGAACGAAGACGTCGTCGCCGCCGTTCTCCTGGGCGATGAAGCCGAAGCCCTTCTCGGCGTTGAACCACTTCACGGTGCCTTGTGCCATGCTCTTTTTCTCCTGTTACTGAGGCGTGAGACCGCCACTTCGGCGGCCTCTGCAGAGTGCGGGTGATACGCCGTCCCGCCTCGCAAGCCGTGTAGCAAAGAGAAGAAACGCCGTTGGATCACAAACTCCAACAAGCGTTGAGTACCGCTGGAACTTGCACCCTGCTCCACTAGCGTAGCAACCTCTTGGGCAACTTCGCGCCACCCCCCGGCGAAAGCGGTTCTCGGCGCGCCACCTCGGTGACCAGGAACACCCCCTGCAACCCACGATCGCGACGCATGGCAGCCTCCATTGACCGCCCGGGTGTGTCGCCGTACGTTCCGATAGCCGTCATCTGACAGGAGCAGCCGTGAGCGATCCCGACCAGGAGGAACCGCGCCGCGGTCTGCTCTCCCGTATCCGCCGCCGGGAGCCGGGTCCGGAGCTGAAACCGGGTGCGACCGGCACCGCCGCCGACTCGCCCGACTCGGCCGAGAAGGCCGACGAGGGATGGGTGCTGCACGAGGCCGCGGACGGGTCCGGCTTCGACGGCTGGCTCTACCACTTCGCCGACGGCGCCATGGTCGCCGAGGACGGGACGGTCTACCAGCACACCGGCACCGGCGACACGGTCACCGAGGCGGAGCCGGAACCGGCGCCCCGACCCGAGCCCGAACCGGAGCCCGAGCCCGAGCCAGAACCCGAGCCCGAACCGGAACCAGAGCCCGAACCCGAGCCCGAACCGGAGCCCGAGCCCGAGCCCGAACCGGAACCAGAGCCCGAGCCCGAACCGGAACCAGAGCCCGAGCCCGAGCCCGAGCCCGAGCCCGAGCCAGAACCCGAGCCCGAACCGGAGCCCGAGCCCGAACCGGAGCCCGAACCGGAGCCGGAGCCGGAGCCCGAGCCCGAACCCGAACCGGAGCCCGAGCCCGAACCCGAACCGGAACCCGAACCGAAGCCCGAGCCCGAACCCGAACCGGCCGCCGAGGCGGCGCCCGAACCGGAACCCGAGCCCGACCCCGAGCCCGAACCAGACCCGGAGCCCGAGCCCGAGCCCGAGCCCGAGTCCGAGCCCGCTGCCGTGCCGGCCAACGTGTCGTACTCCCCCTCGGAGGTGCCCAACCACGTGCTCGGCGCCGTGTTCGTGGCAGCCGCGATCGCCGCGGTGCTCACCCTCTTCCCGGTGCTGGCGGAACCGGACCCGGGCGGCTTCGTCCTGGTGGCCTGCCTGGCCCTGATCGCAGCCGGCGCGGGCTGGGCGCTCACGCACTGGAGCCCGCAGGTGGTCTCCGTCCGCGACGGCGTCCTCGAGGTGTCCGGTCGCGACAGCACGGCCGAGTTCGACCTGCGCGACCCGCGGACGAAGGTGACGCTCGGCGAGGAGCCGCGGTCCCCCAGCTGGCGGTCCACCTTCGAGTCGCCCGAGGGCTCGGTCGCCGTCGTCCGGGCCCGCCAGGTCAAGGTGCGGCAGTTCACCGAGATCGTCGAGCACCACCGGAGCCACGCGAAGGAGCGGGGCAGGAGCAAGGATCCGGTCGACTGAGCGGTCCGCTCAGCCGGGCCGGCCGTTCCCCCGCCGCGACCTGCGGGCGTCGAGGTAGGCCGGCTCGCGCAGCCGCACCACCCAGGAGTACTGGTCGAGGCCGGGGACCGGGTTGCGCACCGGGTCGAAGGACACCGCCTGGTCCGGCGCCGAGCTGGAGCTGAGCTCCAGGGTGGCGAAGCGCTGCCAGTCGGCGTCGGTTCGCGCCCAGGCCAGCTCGTAGCCGGTGGGGCCGGTGGCGCGCGCAGCCAGCCACAGCGGACCGACGGGCGAGCGGTAGGGCAACAGGGTCGTCAGCGGACGTGAACCCGGCCGCCGACCGAAGGTGAGCAGGAACCGTCCCAGGCGCGAGGTGCCGGTGGAGGCGAACAGCACGTCGGCGACCCCGCCGTCGACCTGCCTCCTCAGGGCGAGCCCGTGGATGTCGGGCAGTGCCTCCGGAAGCCCGATCGCCCGGGAGATCCGGACGAGGACCTCTTCGGTGCCGGGCTCGTCGAGCCAGGCGACCCCGGACCGGGCCGGGGACCCCTCACGCCGCAAGGAGCCGGTGATCACCTCGCCGGTGGGGTGCAGCGGCTTCTCGGCAGGGCGCAGGGCGGAGACCGAGCGGATCGCCGCGGCGAGCACCGCACCTCCTGCGGCCGAGCCGGCGCGTACGGCGCGGGTCGCGAATTCTGGGCGCTGTGCCATGGAACCTCCTCCGGAGCCGGACTCCCCCCCGTTCCCCGTTGGCGGCGTCGCTCACCTGCTTATCGCCCATTCGGGATGCCAGACATCTCACACCGTCCAATGTGTGTCAGGTGCCACCGAACGGGCACGGTCCCGACCATGAGCAATGACAAGGCATCACAAGCCCGGGAAGGGCTCCTCGACAGCGTCGCCGGCAAGGCCAAGGAGGTCGCCGGGGCGGTGACCGGCAAGGACGACCTCGTGGAGGAGGGCCAGCTCCAGCAGGCCGAGGCACGCAACCGCAAGGAGGCCGTGGCCGAGGAGGCCGTCGCTGACGCGAAGCGCCAGGAGGCCGCCGAGGAGGTCCGGGAGACCACCGCCGAGACGGCCGCGCAGCGCAGTGCCGCCCGCGCCCAGGCCGCGCGCGAGGAAGCCGTGGTCGAGCAGCGCCGCGAGGGCGAGCAGGCAGCGGCCGAGCGTCAGGCCGCGGTCCAGGAGGCCGCCGGCCAGGAGGCCGCGGAGAGGCGGGCCGACCAGCTCGCCGAGACCCGACTCCGGGACGCCGAGGCACTCGAGGACGACGCCGATGCCACCGAACGGCAGGCGAACGCCGAGAGGCTCCGCCTCGAACGCGAGGCCGCCGTCGCCGACCAGCAGGCCGCGCAGCTGCGCGCCGAGACCGAGAAGTGAGGACCACCATGATCAGCACACTCATCGCACTGCCCTACGAGCTCGCGCGACTCCCGCTCGTGGTCGTGGACAACACCCTGGGAGCCAGACTCCCGCAGACCTCCGCGCCGCGGGTCACGCTGGACCGGGCCATCGGCTCGGCCGACAAGCTCGCCGGGAGCCTCCTGGGCAACCGCGGCATCGCCCAGCGCGGCGCCGACCGGCTCGAGCGATCCGAGACGCTGCTGCAGGCGACGCGGCTCGAGCAGGAGGCGGCAGCTCGCCGCGAACAGGCCCAGGAGAAGGCAGCCACGGCCCGCCAGCAGGCGCAGGAGAAGCGCAGGAGCGCCCAGAAGCGAGCCCAGTCGGGGCTCGAGGAGGCGGACGCCGCCGAGGCGCGTGGCAAGCGGGAGGCCACCGCACGCGCAGCGAAGACCGCGGCCGGGAAGAAGGCCGCAGCGGAGAAGCGAGCAGCCGACCAGGCCGCCACGGTCGAGCAGCGCAAGGAGCGGGTCGAGAGCGCCGCCGAGGCCAAGCAGCAGGCGGCCCGGCGCAAGGCCGAGGCAGAGCTCACCGAGGCCCGGGAGACCAAGCAGTCCGCCGCCGAGGCCCGCGCCGACGCCGAGCGCCTCGGCGACCTCGCCGAGGCGAAGAAGCGGCAGCGCACGAAGAGCTGAACGGCTTCGGGGCCGCCAGGGTTGGGGCGGTCCCGAAACCCGTGATCTCGAACCTCGGGACCTGTGGTGGAGGACCCGCAGGTCCTCTCCCTTAAGCAGGGCAGTGCCCGGGGCGACAGATTTCAATCAGCCGTGGGCACCGGTGTCCACAATGGGCGTGGTCGCGGCTGCGATGCTTGAGGAACACCGTCTCTCGTCGGAAGGTCCTCGGCCGTGGACCAACAGACCCTGCTCAACATGCTGCTCGTCCTCGCCTTCGTCCTGGTCGGCGGCGTGTTCGCCGGCACCGAGATCGCCCTGGTGTCGCTGCGCGAGAGCCAGATCGACCAGCTGGAGAAGCAGTCCAAGCGGGGGGCGCGGGTGGCGGCCGTGGCCCGCGACCCGAACCGTTTCCTGGCCGCGGTGCAGATCGGCGTCACGGTCGCCGGGTTCTTCTCAGCGGCGTACGGCGCCTCCACGCTGGCACCGGACTTCGCCCCTCTCCTGACCAGGATCGGGCTCGGGGACAGGCCGGCCGAGACCGTCTCGGTGGTCGTGCTCACCCTGCTCGTGGCCTACCTCTCGCTCGTGCTCGGCGAGCTGGTCCCCAAGCGGCTCGCGCTGCAGAAGTCGGCCGGACTCGCACTGCTGGTCGGGCCGCCGCTGGACCGGTTCGCGCAGCTGATGCGCCCGATCATCTGGCTGCTCTCCAAGTCCACCGATGCGGTGGTGCGGCTGCTGCGCGGAGACCCCGACGCCACCTCGGAGGAGGTCAGCGACGAGGAGCTGCGCTACCTCGTGGAGCAGAACCCCAACCTGGACGCAGCCGAGAAGACGATCCTGCGCGACGTCTTCGCCGCCGGTGACCGGTCCCTGGCCGAGGTGATGCGGCCCCGGGCGGACATCGCCGCGCTGGCCCTCACCGACACGGTCGGCGACGTGATGTCGACCATCCAGGAGAGCCCGTACTCGCGCTACCCCGTCTACCGGGCCGGCATCGACGACGTCACGGGGTTCATCCACGTGCGCGACCTGCTGGGCGTGTCAAGGGACACCCCCCTGAGCCAGCTGGCTCGCCCCATCCCGTTCCTGCCGGCGACGAACCGGGTGCTGCCGACGTTGGCGACGATGCGCTCCGAGGGCGCCCACCTGGCTCTGGTCATCGACGAGTACGGCGGGACGGACGGCATCGTCACCCTCGAGGACCTCGTCGAGGAGCTGGTGGGCGACATCCGCGACGAGTACGACGTGGAGGACCTCCTCGCCGAGACCGACGAGAGCCTCGATGCCGGTCTCAGCATCGAGGACTTCGCCGCACGCACCGGGGTCGAGCTGGCCGACGGCCCCTACGAGACCGCCGCCGGCTTCGTCCTGAACGCGCTCGGGCGGCTCGCCAAGGTCGGGGACACGGTGACCGTCGGTGACCACCAGCTGGTGGTCACCGAGGTCGACCGGCTCCGGATCACCAAGCTCGCCGTACGTCCGGTGCGGCCCCCTGCGGCCGAGGCCCCCACGGAGACCGCCTAGCGCCGGGTGGAGGGGTCGTCCGGGCGGCTCAGGTGCGGTCGCCGGCGAGAGCGAGGAGGACGTCGCCGATCTCGACCTCCTCGGCGGCACGGTTCCACGGCATCCGGGACAGGACCATCCCCATGGCACAGGTGTTGCTGAGCGCGGCGAAGCTCAGGCCGGCCCCGACGGCGCCGGCGACCCACTTCAGCCGCGGCGCGACGGTGGAGCCGAGCACGCTGGCGGCAACGATCGAGCCCGCGACCAGGCGGACCTGGCGCTCGAGCTCCCAGTTCTCGCGTCCACGCACGACCGGGGCCCCGGCGGCCTCCCACGCGACGATGCCGCCCGCGAGGACACGCAGCCCCTGGCGGCCCGTCGTGGTCAGCGCCTGCTCGGCCTGGGTTGCGCGGGCGCCGGAACGGCACACGAGCACGGTCTCCTGTCCCAGGTGGGGAGCGAGGTCGGCCCGGTGCTCGCGGAGCAGGTCCAGCGGGACGTTGTAGGAGCCAGCGATGTGGGCGGTCTCGAACTCGGCGGGGGTGCGGACGTCGAGCAGGCGCGGCGCCTGGGGTCCCTCGAGGAGCTCGCGGAGCTCGGCGATGTCGATCGCGGCTCGGGTGGCCGGGGTCTGGGTCTGGGTCTGGGGCTGGGTCTGAGTGGTCATGGTGATGCCTTTCGGGGTGGTGTTCAGAACAGTGCGGGCACCGCTTGGAGGCCGGTGTAACCGGCGACCAGCAGCAGCAACGCCGTGAAGGCGGTCTGCAGCCTGCCGGTGGAGATGCGGCACGCCAGGCGGGCACCGAGGTGACCGCCGATCAGGGCGAAGACCGTGAGGAACCCGACCAGCGCCCAGTCGGGCTGGGCCGCGGCGCCGGCCCGGACGAGCAGGGCTGCGGCCGAGGTGATGGAGATGACGACCAAGGAGGTGCCGGCGGCCAGCCCGATCGGGAGCGCGAGGGCCAGGACCAGCGCAGGTACGACGAGGAACCCGCCGCCCACGCCGAGGAACCCGGTGAGCAGGCCCACGACGGTCGCGGTCACGAGCACCTTCAGGGCCCTGGGACAGGCGCAGGCGAAGTGGGGGCTGAACGTGATGATCGGGTCGTCCAGCTGGGTCCGGACCGGTGGCACTCCGCCGCCCGCGGCCGCCCGGTGTGCCTTCACCTGACGCGCCACCATCACGAGCGCGACCACCAGCAGCAGCACGGCGAACGAAGCCATCAGCACCGGTCCCGGAACCAGGGCCGACGCCTTCGCGCCGACAGTGGCCCCGCCGATGGCGACCACCCCGAAGGTGACCCCACGAGCCAGCAACAGGTTGCCTGCTCGCTTCGCGGTGACGGCTCCGATGACCGAGGTCAGGCCGACCACCACCAGGGATCCGGTGGTGGCCTGGCCCGGCGTCTGCCCGAGCAGGTAGACGAGCACCGGAACGGCCAGCACCGAGCCGCCGCCGCCGAGCGCGCCGAGGCTGAGCCCGATGAGCAGCCCAGCGGCGGCGGCCAGGAGCAGCAGGGCCGGGGTCACGCGGTCTCGGGGCCCACCAGGTGCAGCCCGACCTCCTCGGCGTTCGCGAAGGCGTCGTCGATGGCGACCAGGCGCAGCCCGGCGGCCGAGAGGAAGGACGCGGCGACAGAGGCGCGGTAGCCACCGGCGCAGTGCACCCACACCTCGCCCTCCGGCACCTCGTCCAGGCGCTTGGGGATCTCCTGGAGCGGGATGTTGACCGCGCCCTCGATGCGGGCGGCGGCGTACTCGTCGGCACGGCGCACGTCCAGCACGGTGACCTCGCGGTGGTGCCGGACCTGGGCGAGGTCGGCGAAGCTGGCGGTGGCGAAGGACGCGAGGTCGACCCCGGTGCCCGCGACCCAGTCGGCCGGGGTGCCGGTGGATGCGGCCGCGGGCCGGTCGATGCCGATCCGCACCAGCTCGCGCTGGGCCTGGGCCACCTGCTCGGCGCTCTCGCCGAGCAGGGTCAGCGGCGTACCCCACTCGATCAGCCAGCCGAGGTAGGTCGCGAAGCCGCCGTCGATGCCGAAGTTCAGCGACCCGGGCACGTGCCCGGCCGCGAACAGGGTCCGGTTGCGCAGGTCGACGACCCACTCGCCGGCCTCGATGCGGCGGCGTAGCTCGGCGGGCTCGGCCCGGTCGGGCGCGGACAGGTCCGGCTCGGCCGGCCCGGCGGCGTTGGCCGGTCCCATGTGGGCGTAGTAGGCGGGGTAGGCGGTCAGGCCCGCGAGCAGGTCGCGGACGTAGGTCTCCTCGTCCTGGGTCAGCACCGGGTTGGAGGTGCGCTCCTGCCCGATGGTGGAGGCGGACGCGTCGGACTGGGTGGCCGAGCAGAAGGAGCCGAAGCCGTGGGTGGGGAACACCTCGGCCGCGTCCGGCAGGACCTCGGCCAGGCGGTGCGCCGAGGCGTGCTGCGCACGGACCAGCTCATCGGTGTGCTGCTTGCCCAGCAGGTCGGGACGACCGGTGGCGCCGAAGAGCAGCGAGCCGCCGGTGAACACCCCGATCCGCTGGCCGGAGGAGGCGTCCTCGAGCGCGTAGGACAGGTGGGTGAAGGTGTGGCCCGGGGTGGCGAGCGCGCTCACCCGCATCCGGCTGCCCACCTCGATCACCTGCTCGTCGACGATGCCGGTGCGCTCGAAGGAGACCTCGTCGGCGGCGTTGATCAGGTACGCCGCACCCGTACGCCGCGCCAGGGCCAGCCCCCCGGTCACGTAGTCGTTGTGGATGTGGGTCTCGAAGACGTGCGTGAGCCGGACGTCGTGCTCGGCGAGCAGGTCCAGGACGCGGTCGATGTCGCGCTGCGGGTCGATCACGAACGCGAGCTCGCCGTCGTGGACCAGGTAGGAGCGGTCACCCAGCGTCGGGGTCTCGATCGCAACGATGGTCAGCTCATCGGTGGTGCGGTTCATCGGGTCTCCTCCGGGAGGTTCAAGGGCGACTGGCGGCCCGCCGAGAGAGCCGTTCCTAGATACCCCAGGGGGTATCTGTCAGGATCGACCATAACACCCCCAGGGGTATCTGCGAAGCCACCCGGGTTTCCCGCCGCGGCGTACCCAGGGACTTCGGCGACCGAACGACGCTGGCCTGGGAGCGCACGGCGCTGGCCTTGCTCGTGGTGGTCGCCATGACCGCCCTGTCGCCGGCACCGAGGTGGTCTTCGTGCTCCGCACCTGACTCCTCCGGATGATTGCGATCGGCCTCTGCGGGTACCTGTCGAGCCGTCCGTCCCCACGACTCTCGGAGACCACATGAGCGACCAGCGACCTGAGACCACCGACCCGGCCGAGCAGCACACCCAGCCGGACACCGAGGGCGAGCAGCTCCCCGGCCCCGGGTCACCGGGGTCGGTCACCCCGCAGATGGGCGAGGAGCCCGACCACGGCGAGTCGAGCTATCGGGGCACCGGCAAGCTCACCGACCGGGTGGCCGTCATCACCGGCGGTGACTCGGGGATCGGTCGCGCCGTCGCGTTGGCCTTCGCCCGCGAGGGTGCCGATGTCGTCCTGGCCTACCTCGAGGGGGAGGACGAGGACGGCCGGCGTACGGCGGAGCTCGTCGAGGAGGCCGGACGCAAGGCCGTGCTGGTCCCCGGCGACCTCACCACCGAAGAGGCCTGCCGAGCGCTCGTGGACCGTGCGGTCTCCGAGTTCGGTCGCATCGATCTCCTGGTGAACAACGCGGCCTACCAGATGGTGCAGCCCGGCGGCATCGCCGACATCACCACCGAGCAGTTCGACCGGGTGATGAAGACCAACCTCTACGCGATGTTCTGGCTCTCCAAGATGGCCCTCCCGCACATGCCTCGCGGCGGCGGCATCATCAACACCTCCTCGGTGCAGGCCTCCAGCCCGGGACCACAGCTGCTGGACTACGCGACCACCAAGGCCGGCATCGTGAACTTCACCCGCGGGCTCGCGCCGACCGCCGCCGAGCAGGGCGTCCGGGTCAACGCCGTCGCACCAGGCCCGATCTGGACGCCGCTGATCCCCGCGACGATGCCCGAGGACATGGTGGAGTCCTTCGGCGCCGACACCCCTCTGGGCCGTGCCGGACAGCCCGCCGAGGTCGCTCCGGCGTACGTTTTCCTGGCCTCGGCGGAGTCGAGCTACATCACCGGCGAAGTCATCGCAGTGACCGGCGGGATGCCCGTCTCCATCTGAGCGAGCACCAGGACGCCTGCTCAGCAGTCGGCAGGTGGCGGCAGCTCGACTCCGGTCGCGGAGCGTTGCGCCACCATCTGCTCGGCGATGTCGCGGAGCTTGACGTTGGAGTAGGAGGATCGTCGTCGGAGCACGGCGAAGGCGGCTGTCTCGGTCAGCTGATACTGCGCCATCAGCAGTCCCATCGCGATCCCGATGGTCCTGCGTGTGACCAGTGCGCGGTGGAGGTGCTCGATCTGTCGAGAACTGGCCAGCATGCCGGCGATCTGCGCGGCGAGCGCCTTCGCGATCGCGGGTGACGTGTGGGCGACCTCGGCGTGGGTCGTCGAATACAGGTTCAAGGATCCCAGCAGGTTGCCTTCGCGCCACAGCAGCGGTGTCGCGACCTGGGACCTCAACCCGAGACCAGTCGCCGAGGAGACGTAGCGGTCCCAGCGTGCGTCACCTTCGATGTGGGGAGCGACGACCGGAGAAGCGTCCCGAAGACTGTCGATGCACGGCCCCTCGCTCAGGCCGTACTGGAGACGATCCAGGTCCGCCACCACATCCCCAGCCTGCGCGCAGGTGGCGAGGCTTCCGGCGCCATGGATGACCGTGACGCTCACCTGGTCGAAGTCGGGCAGGAGGCGCCGCACCAGGTCCAGCGTCAGGATCAGTGGCTCCCGCGCGTCGCCGACGGTCGCGTTGCTCGTTGCTCTCGCTGGAGCTTCCTGCAGGAAAACGCTCATGGCTGGACCCCGGGTACTGGTAGCTGTCAGATTCGCTACCGGGTCTGGGGCAGTCAGCACAGTCAACCACAGGAAAGAGCCGAAGTGGAGCCCCAGCCTCGACGTGGACACGGGGCAGCCACCTGGCCGGGCGCTCAGCTCACTGCGGGCGCGTGAGCTCTGGCAGGAGTCCCGGGTCATTTGTGACCGTGTAGGCCACTTTGCTCAGCCGCAGGCCGTGCGTACGGCAGTAGTTGCGCAGCCTGGTGAATGCCTCGTCGGTGGTCCCACCGTGGAGCTGGGCAAGAGCACCCTTGGCCTGCTCCACCACGATGCGGCTGTTCAGGGCGGATTGCAGCTGCTCGGTCAGGAGCTCGCCATGGGCAATGGCGCGTTCCTGCAGGAGCCCGATGGTCGCGATGTCCGCCAGCGCCTGGACCACGCGGACATCAGCCGGCTCCATCGACCCGGTGTCGTCACCGAACATGTTCAACGCCCCGATGACCTGACCCCGTAGTCGCATGGGGAACGCGTGGACTGCCCGGTACCCGGCGGCGACGGCCCACGGTGCGAACGTGGGCCACCTGTCGTGGGCCACCTCGAGGTCGGTGTTGATCACAGGCTCGCCCGTGCGGTAGCAGTCCTGGCACGGCCCTTCTTCGGCCTGGGCCTGGAACAGCTCGAGCATCTTGGTGCGCTCGTCGGAGGCTGCCATCAGCTGGAGTCGCCCGCGGTGGTCCGCGAGCATGAGCCCACAGGCTCGCGCTTCGACCAGGTCAGAGGTGTGTGTTGTCACCAGCTGCAGGAACTCGATCAGATCGAATTCATCGACAAGGGTGTCGGCGACTTCGACGAGCACTAGTGCAAGTCGGTCAGACATTATCGTTGCCATGTGCGGTTGTCCCCTTCAGCTGGGAGCGGTGCCGGACCGGGTGGGCTGGTGGTGGCTTGTCGAGGACAGGCCAAGTTCGTGCTCACTAGTCCGACTCCAGAGTGAGTCTACGGTCGAGAACGTCGCGGGCAACGTCGATGAGGCGCCGCTCGTGGGCGAATGCGAAGGCTCGGAGCCGGGCCAGCGCCTCCTCGGCGCTGACGCCGAGCTGGACCAGCAGCATTCCCTGGGCTTGGTAGACCTCGACGCGGCTGTCATCGAGCTCCTCGACGAAGCCGCCGGGGTCAGACCCTGCTCTGGCGTCGAGAAGCCCTTCCATCACGATCTCGGCGAAGGTCAGAGCCCGCGTGAGCATTCCCGAGGACATGCTCCCCGTGTGGTCGCGATAGACGTCCAGAGCGCCCAGTCGGGCAGCACCGACCTGGAGCGGGAAGGCGAACACTGACCGCACCCCGTGCTGGTGCGCCGCCGGCGCATATCCAGGCCACGTGGTGGTTGCCCTGGCCAGGAGGTCGGGCACGAGGACCGGGCTACGCGATGCGTAGGCGTCGATGCAGGGCCCTTCACCCATGACGAACTGCAGCTCGTCGATCAACAAGCTGGCCGGACTCGAAGCCGCGGCGTTGATCGGTTCCCTCCCGCCGGAGAGAACGCACACGCCGACGCCCATCGCCGACAGTTCGCGACTTGCCGCACGACAGGCACGCTGCATCCATCCGGTGACCCCAGCACTGTCTCCATCGGCCGCGGACTCCTGCGCGATCAGCTCCCGCACCCGCGCCGTTTGATCAGGTGCTGAGGTCATGGCACGACCATGTCGGATCGCCCCATGAGACCGGGACCGACGCCTACGGTGGTCCGCGCAGCCTGGCGGGGCGCCACTACAGCACTTCTGTCGTTCCACATACCGCGCGCTCCCTCAACAGGGCCGCCGGGTCTGGGACGACAAGTGCATTTCCAGCACCATACCCGGTGTGCCTGCTCAGTTGATCTCGCTACGGCGTTCGAGCAGGACGACGTCGCGCCAGGCCCCGTCGAGCTGCGCGATCCGGGTGCGTACGGCGAGGGTGCGGTAGCCGGCCGAGTGGTGCAGCGCCAGGCTGGCGCGGTTCTCGGGGAAGATCGAGGCCTGCAGCGTCCACATCCCGGCCTTGTCCGCCTCGTTGACCTGGGTGAACAGCAGCGCCTTCCCGACACCGCGACCCCGCGCAGCCTCTGTGACGTAGACCGACGTCTCGCCGACTCCGGCGTAGCAGTCGCGTCCCGAGACGGGCATCACCGCGGTCCAGCCGACCACCACACCCTCGAGCTCAGCGACCCAGGCCATGCCTGGGACCCACTTGGCGCGGAGCTGCTTGGCGGTGGGGACCTTGGTCTCGAACGTCGCGTTGCGGGTGGCCAGGCCTTCCTCGTAGATGGCCAGGACCGCCTGCATGTCTTTGTCGGACACCGGCCGGGTGCTGACGTCGGCGGGCAAGTCCTCGGGGCAGCACGGAGGTGACGCCAAGGTCCCCATCACGACATCGGCAGCGTGCGGCAGACCGGTGCAGCAGGCCGCGTTGACCGACACCATGCTCGAGGTGCCCACCTTGTCGACGACCACGAAGCCGACCTTGCGGAGGTGCTCGACATGGTGTGAGCAGGTGGACTGGCTCACCCCCACGGCCTCGGCGAGGTCGCCGACGCTCATCGCGCCTGCGGGCGAGGTGGCGAGGGCGTGCAGCACCCGGACCCGGGTGGGATCGGCGAGAACCGCGAACCACTCCGCGTAGGTGGCTGCGTCCTGCTTCGTCAGGCTCGGGGCGGGGCGCGCCGGCGATGACATCACGGGGACAGCCTACCTTTGCTCCATCGACTCTGATCGATACTGTAGCGATGCATCGACAGCTGTCGATGGATCTCAGTGTGTGAGGAGAGCTGGCAATGGAGCACCCCGTGGCCATCATCGGAGCCGGTCCGATCGGGCTGGCCGCCGCTGCCAACGCGACCGAGCGCGACCTGGCCTTCGTCGTACTCGAGTCCGGCGACGCCGCCGGTGCCGCCGTCGCCGAGTGGGGTCACGTGCGGCTGTTCTCGGCCTGGCGCGAGCTCATCGACCCCGCGGCCCGTCGACTCCTCGAGGCCAGTGGGTGGGCGGCGCCGGACGACGACGCCTACCCCACCGGCGCCGAGTGGCGCGAGCGCTACCTGCTCCCCCTCGCCGACCTCCTCGCCGCTTCTCCCCTGGGCGCCATCCACTACGAGTCGCGTGTCGTCGCAGTGGGCCGGTCCGGCCGCGACCTGCTCGTCGACTCCGGCCGGGAGTCCGATGCGTTCGCGCTCCACGTCCAGACCCCAGGGGGTCGCCGGCGCATGCTCGCCGGCGCCGTCGTCGACGCCTCCGGCACCTGGAGCCGGCCGAACCCTCTCGGTGCCGACGGCTACCCGGCCCTGGGCGAGGAGGAGAACGCGGCCCGGATCAGCTACGGCATCCCGGACCTCGAGGACCCCGCGGTGGCTGCGCGGTACGCCGGCAAGCACGTCGCCGTCGCCGGGAAGGGCGCCTCGGCCCAGGGCGTCCTGATCGGCTTGACCCGGCTCGCCCAGCAGGACCCTGCGACCCGGGTCTCCTGGCTGCTGCGCCGGGCCGGGGTCGGGGACGCCTTCGGCGGTGGCGACAACGACCAGCTCGCGGAGCGGGGCAAGCTGGGCCAGGACGCCAGGGCTGCCGCCGCCAGCGGTGTGGTCACCAGCGTGACCCGGTTCCGCACCGAGTCCGCGGTCGCGGGCAGCGACGGACGCCTCACGCTCACCTCGGTCGACGGCCAGCAGGTCGACGACGTCGACGAGGTCATCGTCGTGACCGGGTTCCGCCCCGACCTCGACTTCCTCTCCGAGGTGCGACTCGACCTCGACCCGGCACTGGGCGCCCCGCGCGTGCTCGCGGCGCAGATCCACCCCGACCACCACTCCTGCGGTGACGTCCAGCCCCATGGCTTCAAGGAGCTCGCGCAGCCCGAGCGGGATCTCTACCTGGTCGGGATGAAGTCCTACGGCCGGGCGCCGTCCTTCCTGGCCATGACCGGCTACGAGCAGGTGCGGTCGGTCATGGCGGCGCTGGCGGGCGACCTGGAGTCGGCCGAGCGGGTCGAGCTGGTGCTGCCCGAGACCGGTGTGTGCAACGGCGCCGGCGCCTTCGACGCGCCGGACGCCGTCGCCGACGCGGGCGGCTGCTGCGGCGCCCCGGCCGCCTCCCAGCCGCAGCTGGTCACCCTCGGGCGCCCGGGCGAGTGACCCCCGAGCCCCGGTCGGCGGCGCCGGAGACCGGAGCGCTCGACGGCGCCGGCCTGCGGCAGGTGGTCCTGGTCCTCAGCACGGTCCAGATCACGTCGTGGGGCGTCCTCTACTACACCTTCGCCGCGCTCCAGTCCTCCATCACCGAGGACACCGGCTGGTCGAGCGTCGCGGTCACGGGCGCGTTCTCGCTCGCCCAGCTCCTCTCCGGTGGCGTCGGCGTCTGGGTCGGGCGCCACATCGACGGGTTCGGTCCGCGCCGGGTGATGACCGCGGCCTCGCTGCTCGCCGTACCGGGAGTCCTGGCCGTCGCGACGGCACCGACCCTGCTCGTGTTCTACCTCGGCTGGTCGGTCGTCGGGGTGGCGATGGCCGGCACCCTGTACCCACCGGCGTTCGCCGCGCTGACCCGGTGGGGCGGGGAGCGCCGCGTGCGCGCCCTGACGACGCTGACGCTGGTGGCCGGCCTGGCCAGCACCGTGTTCGCGCCGCTGGCCTCCGGGCTCGAGGACTGGCTGGGCTGGCGCGGCGCCTACCTGGTGCTGCTTGCCGCGCTGGCCCTGATCACGGTGCCGCTGCACTGGTGGGGACTCGACCACCCCTGGGGCCGGGCGCACCACGTCGACGCGGACCTCACCCGAGTCCCCGGTGGGCGCCGCGACGCGGTGGCCACGGTCATCCGCAGCCGCGCCTACCTCGCCCTGATGCTGGCGAACGCGATGACCGCCCTGGCCGTCTTCGCGGTGGTGATCAACCTGGTGCCGATGCTGGTCGAGCAGGGCATGACCCGGAACCTGGCCGCGGTGGCGCTGGGCCTCGGCGGTGTCGGGCAGGTGCTGGGACGGCTGGGCTACGCCCGCTTCGCCGCCGCCACCTCGGTCACCTCGCGAGGTGTCATCGTGGCCGCCTCGGTCGCGGCGGGCACTGCGGCCCTGGCGCTCGCGCCGGCCTCGGCGAGCCTGCTCATCATCGTGGGGATGGGGCTGGGGCTCGCCCGCGGGATGTACACCCTCGTCCAGGCCACCGCCATCACCGACCGGTGGGGGCCGACCGCCTACGGCACCCTCAACGGCATCCTGTCCGCGCCCGCCCTGGTCGCCGCCGCTGCGGCACCCTTCGTGGGTGCGGCCCTGGCCCACGTCCTCGGCTCGTACGCCGACGCGTTCCTCGTGCTCGCAGCAGTCGCCGTGCTCGCCGCAGTCCTGATGGCGGTGGCCACGCCACCACCTCCCCCCTCCCGCGTCGATGCCGGCGCCGGGAGTCCCGATCCGCTCGACGAGGGGTCCTTGTGAACCAGGCCATGCACGGAAACCACGAGGCGAACGTCTCCGAGGACCCCGTCCTCCGGCGTCTCTCCACCCTGGACCGCTACCTGCCGCTGTGGATCGGTGTGGCGATGGCCGTCGGGCTGCTGCTCGGTCGTCTCGTCCCCGGCCTGGACGACGCACTCGCGGCGGTCGAGATCGGGTCGGTCTCCCTGCCCATCGCCATCGGCCTGCTGATCATGATGTACCCCGTGCTGGCCAAGGTCCGCTACAACGAGCTCGGTCACGTCACCCGCGACGGCCGCATGCTCGGCACCTCGATCTTCTTGAACTGGGTCCTCGGTCCCGCCTTGATGTTCGCCCTCGCCTGGCTGCTGCTCCCCGACCTGCCGGAGTACCGCACCGGCCTGATCATCGTCGGCCTGGCCCGCTGCATCGCGATGGTCCTGATCTGGAACGACCTGGCCTGCGGGGACCGTGAGGCGGCCGCGATCCTGGTCGCGATCAACGCCGTCTTCCAGATCCTCGCCTTCGCCCTGCTCGGCTACTTCTACCTCCAGGTCCTCCCCGGCTGGCTCGGCCTTGAACAGACCCAGCTCGACGTCTCGATCTGGGGCATCGCCAAGTCCGTGCTGGTCTTCCTCGGCATCCCACTCCTGGCCGGATTCCTGACCCGCACCTTCGGAGAGCGCGCCAAGGGCCGGGAGTGGTACGAGTCGAGGTTCCTGCCCAGGATCGGGCCGGCCGCCCTCTACGGCCTGCTGTTCACGATCGTGATCCTCTTCGCGCTCCAGGGCGACACCATCACCAACCAGCCCCTCGACGTTGCCCGGATCGCGTTGCCGCTGCTGGCCTACTTCGCCCTGATGTGGGGCGGCTCCATGCTGCTCACCAAGGCGCTCGGGTTCGACTACCAGCGGGCCACCGCCGTCTCGTTCACCGCTGCCGGCAACAACTTCGAGCTCGCCATCGCGGTGGCCATCGGCGTCTTCGGCGTCACCTCCGGACAGGCCCTCGCCGGGGTCGTCGGCCCCCTGATCGAGGTCCCGGCCCTGGTCGGACTGGTCTACGTCAGCCTCTGGGCCCGGAGGTTCTACCGCGAGCGCTCCACCCCCACCGGCGCCACCACCAGCAACACCGGAGGGACCCGATGAGCCAAGGCACCGCCAGCACCACACCGCAGGTCGTGTTCGCGTGTGTGCGCAACGGCGGACGTTCGGTGATCAGCCGGGTGCTCACCGAGCACTACGCCCAGGGCCGGGTGACCGCACTGTCGGCCGGCACCCAACCAGGCGAGCAGATCCACCCCGAGGTCGCCGAGGTGCTGGAGAAGCTCGGTCTCGACACCTCCACGGAACTGCCCAAGCTGCTGACCCGCGAGACCATCGCGGCGAGCACCATGGCCATCACTCTCGGGTGCGGCGAGGAGTGCCCCTACGTCCCCGGCGTGAAGTACGTCGACTGGCCGGTCGCCGACCCCGGCGGCCAGGACGAGAGCACCGTGCGGGGCATCGTCGCCGACCTCGACGGTCGGGTCCGGGCGCTGCTCCTCGAGCTCGTCCCCGACCTCGAGCTGCCCCCCTCGGTCCTGGAGAGCCGAGTGACCTGACCGGTGTCGCCACGCACGGGGCAAGAGTGGTTGGTATCCCCCGCTGACACTCGGCCAGTGGGACGCGAGCTCTCAGCCGGTCGCGGTCATCGGGTGGGGGTCCCGGTCGGCGGCGCCCGGAGCCTGCCGCGGCCATCGCGGGAGGCGGCGCGGAGAGCGAGGGCCGCCAGGGCGAGCCCGAGGAGGATCATGACGAGGCCCGTCACCGCGAGCGCGACGACGACCGCCGCGACGATCGGGAGCTCGGCTCCGACCGCGACGTCGCCCCGGACCACGGGGCTGGCGTCAGTGTTCATGAGCACGTAGCTCCACTCGCCGTCGGCCGGCTCCCAGTCGACGCGCAGCCGTCCTCCGCCAGAGTCCTGGACCGTCCAGAAGTCCTGATCGCCAGGGGCCGCGACGCTGCCCGAGCCTGCCTGCGTCCGGTAGACCGGCCGTCCGTCCTCCCAGCCGGTCACGGTGACGTGGTCGACCCCGGCCAGGTAGTCCTCGACGTCGCGGGTGCGGGCGAGCCCGAGAAAGAGCTCGGCTCCAGAATCCGGTTCGACGGTGACCCGGACCTTGCCGATGAGCGCGTCCGGCAGGAAGTCTCCGGGTTCTTCGCTGTGCAGGTCCACGCTGGTCGAGGTGATCGCGCTGGTCCGGGTGGACACCTCCGTGCGCTCGCTCATGAGGAAGCCGTCCCGGTCCTGGGCTCCGACGTTGACCAGGCCGAGCGCCGCCCCGATGAGCGCGCACGTGAGCCCGATGGTCACGAGCACTGAGCCGACCGTCAACGCCACCGCGCGAGCGGCGGTCCAGCCTGTCGCCGCCGGCGGCGGCCTCGGCGTCACCGGGTCGCGCCCACCTTGGTCCAGCGCGAAGGGCGGGTACCGGTCGGTCATCAGGGTCGCGTAACCCACGACCCGGAAGACCCACCGGTTCAGCCCGATCACCAGGTCGAACAGCCGTTCGGGGTAACGCCCGGCGAAGAGCAGGTAGCCCGCCGCCACCAGCACCAGCACCCCGATCAGCCCCGGGCCCCAGGACGAGGCGAAGTTGTCGTCGGTGGCGGCGTACCCCGCTCCGCCGAGGAGGGCGCCGAGGACGAGGTACTGCGGGATGGCCAGCAGCCACCACTTGACCAGGACGAGCCCGCGGGACAGGTGCTCGGGATAGTCCACGTCGAGATGGGCGGGATAGTCGGCCACGTCGTGCAGCGAGAAGGGCGGGTAGCGGTCGGTGCCCAGGGCGCCGTAGGCGTAGAAGCTGACCCGCCACGACCAGCGCAGCACCCCGACGTTGAAGTCGAACATCGCCCGTGGGTACCGCCCAGCGAACAGGATTGCGAAGAAGGCGAGGACGGTCATGACCATGAACGCGATCCCCAGGAAGAACAGCACCACGTAGTGCGGGATCGCGAGCAGCCACTTCACCAGCCAGAGGCCCCGCGAGGTCTGCGGGTCGAGCTCGGCGTCGACGTGCACGGGGTACGACGCGCTCCCCGGCGGAGTGAATGCAGCCGACATCGGGTCCTCCTCTGAGTCGCACGTCGTGCGCGGGCCGGCAGGGACGACCTCCAATCAAGGTTAGAACTCGGCCCAAGGCACGCATCTGCCGCTGAACGACGTCTCGAGGGCCGTTTGGTCCGGAGAACCTGACGAGTTCGCCCCTAACTGAAGATGTCCGTTATGCTCAGGTTTGTGCGCCGACGGCCGATGTCACTCTGTATGAGCCACCCGAGTGACCTGACCCCGCCGTGTGCGGGTGTCGGCCACGCGAGGTGCTTGGTGAGTGCGGAAACGAGGCGGCAGCAGCGCCGCGGCCTTCTGGCCGCGGCAGCCTTGGTCCTGAGCGTCCTGCTCGGCGTCGGCGTTCCGGGCATCGCAACACCACAGGCGGCAGTTGCGGCGAGCCACCCGGCCAAGAAGGTGACTGTGAAGAAGGCCGCAGTCAAGAAGGTCGCGGTCAAGAAGGCTGCGACGAAGAAGGCTGTGGCGAAGAAGGCCGCGAAGAAGAAGGCCGCTGCGGCGAAGAAGGCGGCGAAGAAGAAGGCCGCTGCCGCAAAGAAGGCCGCCAAGAAGGCCGCAAAGAAGAAGGCCGCTGCCGCGAAGGCGGCGAAGAAGAAGGCTGCTGCCGCGAAGGCCGCTGCCGCGAAGAAGAAGGCTGCTGCCGCGAAGAAGAAGGCTGCTGCCGCGAAGGCTGCTGCCGCGAAGAAGAAGGCCGCCACCGCAAAGGCTGCGGCGGTGAGGGCTGCGGCCGCACGCCCGGAGGGGTGGGTGCGGCGTACGGTGACCACCACCCGCGGCCAGGACTCGATCGGCATCCAGTGGCCGGCGCGAGCCCGCGCCACCGGGTACACGGCGACCTGGTCCCCCACGACCGCGACGATCCCCTCCAGCCCGAATGCGTGCGTCAACCCGTGCAAGAGCCGCTGGACCAAAGCGACCGCCATGACGCTGTCCTCGGTGGACCTGTCGACCCCCGGCAACCTCGTGTCGTCTGCGTCGGGCAACAGCGTCCACCTGAAGGTCTTCTCCCACAACGGAGCCGAGTTCAACTCGACGGGCATCACCTACCCGTGGGACTCGTGGGTGACCCCCGAACGGACGGAGACTGTCGACTGGGTCCTGTCCCCCAGTGCTCAGATGCCCGCTCCCCTGCCCCCTGTGCAGGGCCTCGACGTCGCCGTCACCTCGTTCAACGTCCTGGCGGCCTCCTCCGGCGGGCCCTCGTGGGCAGATCGCGCACCCAAGGTCGTTGACCAGATCAACGCGACCGGCGCCTCGGTCGTGGCCACGCAGGAGAACTCGAACTCCCCGACCGGTGTCGCCTCCGGGGGCGGGCAGTACGCCGACCTCGCCGCCCGCCTTGCCCCCCACGGGTGGGTTCTCGCCGATGACCGGGACTGGGACCGTGAGCTCGGGCTGCCGCGGTCACGGTCGACGCAGGCAACGCGAACCTTCTACAAGGCCGCCGAGTGGGACCAGGTCGCGCGCGGTGCGCTGCTGACCCACGTGCCTGTCAGTGGGCAGACCGAAGGGGTCAACGTGGACCGCTGGGTCTCGTGGGTCAAGCTCCGGTCGACCACCGACCTCGCTGTGGAGATGTGCGTGCTGAATGCGCACCTGATCTCGAACATGGACTCGAACGCACGCACGTGGGCTGAGCACCGCAATGCCGAGATCGCGCAGGTGCGTTCGGAGCTGAACAACGCCGGGAGCACCGTTCAGCGGGTCGGGGTGCGGGTCGGCGCGGCGTGCTCGGGGACGCCGACGGTGTTCGCCGGAGACTTCAACTCCGCGCAAGGTCACGCGCCGTACGGCAACCAGCCGCAGGCGACGATGATCGGCGACGGTTTCGTCGACACCAAGAACGCGGGGGTCCGCTACAACACGCGCATGTCCGGCACCGGCGCACTCGACGCATGGCACGAGGCCTGGGGAACGCAGATCGACTACGTGCTCACCAAGGGCATGGGTGGCGCGAAGAGCTTCAAGGTCGACGCCGCTCCCCCGGGCTCCACCGGGTCTGACCACTACCCCGTCACCGCGCGCATCAGCGTCCCAGCGACCTAGTCGCCGTCTCGCTCCCGGGTCCTCGGCACCGTTTGCATCCACCACGAGGTCCTGCTCGAAACCCCAGGATCACCACAGCAAGCGGGGCCGGCAGCACCCGAAGGTGCCACCGGCCCCGCCCTCGCTACCGATCAGCGGCGGACGCGCACCACCTTGCGGGTGGTGGACGGCTTGACCGCTGCGTTGCCGGCGTAGCTGACCACGAGGGTCTTCTTTCCGACCTTGCGCAGCTTGGTCAGGGTCAGCACGATCCGGCCGTTGGCGCCGACCGTCCCGCGGCCGACCACCTTGGCGCCGGAGCGGACCACCACCTGGCCGGTGACGCGCGCGCTGGCGGTGACCGTGATCGTCACGCGGGCACGCTTCTTCCGCGTGATCCGCTTGGGAGCCACCTTGGTCACGGCGACCCTTGAGGCGACCTTGACCACCGGCGCCGCCGTGACCTGCACGGGCACCGCCGTCGAGGAGCCACCCGCGGTGACGTCGTCACCCGAGTACGTCGCCACGACCCGGACGGACCCGGGCTTGGTGAACGGACGCACCGGGCCGGTGGCCGTGCCGTCGGCGCCGAGCGGCAGGGTGCCGATCGTGTCGCCGCCGGCGGTCAGCTTGACCGTGCCCGATGGCGCGAGCTTGAAGTCGTTGACCGAGGTCACCTTGACCGTGGCCGTCGTCTTCTGCCCCTGCTTGACGCTGGTCGGCGACAGGCCCAGCTTCACGGTCGGCTTGGCCGCCTTCGGCGACCACGACGGGTCCGCGATCCACTTCCGGTAGCGCCGGTCCCCGGCCTTGGTCGGGTCGTAGCCGGCCTCGACGTTGTCGGCTGGGTCCACGGCGTACCAGTAGATCGGGGTGCCCTTGGCCACGCGCAGGCGCTTGCCACCTTCACGGTCGCCACCGGACTCCCAGCGGGTGGCCTTGCCCTTCGTCGGAGCGGACCCATCGAGCGTGTAGTAGATCTCGGCGGCCTCGCTCGAGGTGAACTTGAAGTCCACCTGCTCGGGGTCGCTGGTCTCCATGAACTCGATCGCCGTGGTCGGCGCCTTGGCGTCCAGGTCCTGGTCACGGGCGACGCGGAGCAGCTCGATCAGGCCGTTGGCGTACTCGAGCGCCTCCTGGTGCGCGCCCGGACCGGTCTTTGTGAGCGACTCGAACGGAGGCTGGAAGGTGCGGCCCACCTCGAAGTTCCAGCCGTAGAGACCGTACTTGTACCAGGCGAGGTCACCGGAGTTGCCGGCTGCCGAGTAGAGCACGTCGATGATCGGTCCCGTGCGGGCCGGGGTCACCGTCATGCCGCGCTCGCGCTTGATGGCGGTGAGGATCCGGCTCGACGCCTGCCAGAAGTACGCCTCCTCGCCGACGCTCGGGCGGGGAGCCGTCTCGCGGCCCGCGTCCTTGTACGCGCCGGGCGCCCACATGAAGTAGTCACCCGACGAGTGCATGTTCATCGAGTAGCGCATGTTGGGCTTCGCCATCATCCAGTCGACGTTGCGCGCCTCCGGCTCGGACAGCTCGGCCGGCCCGGCATAGGTGTCGCTGGTGCAGTTCGTCGCCGACGCACCCGAGTAGCCGTCGTGCGCGCTGTACTCGGTGAAGTTGCGGTTCAGGTCGACGCCCCAGCTGTTGCGGCCGGTGGCGTCGTAGACGCCGCCCTTGGCGCAGTGCCGGGTCATGTTGCGACGCTGCGAGGCGTAGTCGAAGAACGAGTAGTGCCCGCCGTCGGGGTTGACCGACGGGGCGATCCAGATCTCCAGGTTGTCGACCAGCTCCCGGGTGGGGGCGTGGGTCGCGTAGTTGCGGAGCAGGCGCTCCGCAGCCTCCAGCGTGACCAGCGGCGGCACCCACTCGCGGGCGTGCTCCTGGGCGTAGGCCAGGACGCCCGGCTTGGAGCCGTCACGGGTCTTGCCGATCTTCAGCGCGTAGACCGGGTGCGGGTCACGGGAGACCCAGGCCGGCGCGTTGAGGTTGTCGCTGAGCCGGACGACCGGCGTCGCGCGCACGATGCCGGTGCCCGGCTCGGTGCGGTAGGGGTAGGCGTCGACCAGCGCGGCCGCAGCGGGGGTGGCCAGCAGCGCGGCGATGACCTCCGCGGAGGTGCTGGTGATCAGGCCGTCAGCGCGGGTCGCGGCGTTGACCGTGATGGCCGTGCCCGAGACGCTCACCGACAGCGGCGAGCTCGCGACCCCCGGGTCGACGATCTGGGCGGTGATGTCGTTGCCGCCCTCGTGGCCCCAGGCCAGCGACTCGATTCCTACGCGCGAGTTGTTCGGGACGGCGGCGACCGGCATCAGCCGACCGGTGACCGTGGTCCCGCCGTTGCGGATACGGGTTGCGTCCATCAGGGAGATGCCGACCGTTGGGATCGTCAGCGGGCCTCCGGTCGTCGGAGTGGCCGAGCCGCTCGGGGCGGACGCCAGTCCGGGGGTGGCGTTGACGAGCGCGACGGCGGCGGCGCCGGCGTTCTGCGCGTTCAGCACCTTGTCGGCCAGGGTGCACTCGCCGCGGTCGATCACCGCGATCGCACCGCTCACGCCGGTCATCGCGCCGCAGCCCATGCTGGGGGTCGCGGCGGGCCAGGCCGAGTTCGCCACCGCGCTGACCCGTCGCACGGGAACCGGCGTCGTGGTGGAGGTCGGTGCAAGCGCGCCCCAGGCGCCGCTGCTCGCCGCCGCGTAGGGCAGGTCGACATCCTTGCCGGAGATGCTGGCGGTCAGCCGGTTGGTCGGCTCCAGCATCGCCTGCGCCTTGCGCCGGTAGCCCTGCGACGCGTTGGGCAGGGTCACGACCTCGGCGAGGCGGGGGTACGACGCGGCCAGCTGCTGGACGCGCTGGTAGAGCTCGGTGGGCACGAGGTACTTGCTGACGAAGTCCTCCTGGTAGCCGGCGCCCTTGAAGGGGTCCTTCTCGGAGCCGGTCGGCAGCCAGTCGGAGACCTTCGCGATCGCCACGTCGCCGCTCGGGCTGGTGATCTGGATCCGGTCGGGACGGATCGACTCCCCGCGCACGTCGACGTTCACGTTGGTCGCGCCGAGGTGGTAGAGGTAGACGCCCGCGTCGACGAAGCGGGCGATGTTCTGCGTCCCGCCGGAGCCCATCGGCGTCCCGGGGCCGCTGTCGCGCTGCACCACGAGCGGGCTGTTGGACGTGGCACCTTCGGCCCACTTGGCCTCGACCGAGAGCACGCCGTCGCCAAAGCTCGTGTAGTAGTCGGCGCGGATGATCCGCACGTCGGAGGAGTCCACCGGCGTGGAGCCCGCGAGCGAGCGGACACCGGAGAGCTTGCCGCGCTTGAGCGCGGCGTTGGCCGCACGGTCGGCGGCGAGAGTGTCCTCGCGCACGGCGAGGGCCGCGGCCGAGTCGTCGGCGGAGTAGAGGGTGCCGCCGACGTCGTACCCGCCGGCCTTCAGTGCCTCGATCTCGCTGTCGGTGACGACGGCACGGACGGTCAGGCCGTCCTGACCCTGCTCGACGCCGTGCTCCAGGTCGACGCCGGTCGCGACCAGGCGGTCCAGCTCGGCGGTGTCGGCGAGACGCACCTCGACGACCATCGCCTCCTCGTCGGGGAGCCGCTCGAGCACGACATCGGGGTCGGCGGGCGCGGCCGTGCTGGACGGCGCACCGGCGAACGAGAGGGTGCCGAGCACGAGGGCCGCCGAAGCGGCGAGGGCAAGCCCGCGCCTCCTCTGGCCGTGCCGTCGGTGGGGTAGGGACATGGTTCTCCTTCAGTGGGGAAACTTCGCGCGCACCACTACGCGCCGACGGCCGAGGGGTCGGTTCGTGAAGGAGCAGTGGCCCAGCGAGTGTCCGGGGGTAGAGAAAACCAATCAGGTCCACTGGACCGCGTCAGCGGAATCCCCGAATGTTTTCTCATTTCGGTGAAAGTCCGGGCGTTGTTCCGCTACCGGGCCAAATGGCGACATCGGTGATCGCCCTCGTCATACGTCGACCCCGCAGGCGTGGTCGGGTCGGACACCGAGCCCGGGCATGCGGGCGTGCGCCCCACGCCGGTCATTGCGCAATACTTCCGGGCCCTGACGGTCGTATCGACGCGGTCCCCACACACTGACCGTGGCCCCCTAGACTCTCGTCTTGGCGGTCTGGGATGCCCGCGAAGCCACGCTGGTGTCCAGGCGGTTCTCCGGACCAAACCCCAGATTCCCCGGGGCCTCTAGCTCAATTGGCAGAGCAGCGGACTTTTAATCCGCGGGTTGTGGGTTCGAGTCCCACGGGGCCCACCGTTGCTGGCTAGATTTCGAAGCATGAGCTTCGACTGGGACGAGTCTCGCCGTGCGTTCGCTGAGGCCGGGGACGCCTTCGTGGGGCTGGTCGCGCGGGTCGGCGACCGGTGGGAGCTGCCGGGCCTGGGCGAGTGGGACGTGCGCGCGCTGGTGGGACACACCAGCCGTTCGTTCCTCACGGTGGAGACCTACCTCGACCAGCCCGCCGCGGAGGTGGAGGTGGCCACCACGGCCGGCTACTTCCGCGCGGCGCGCACGATCGCCGCCGGCCCCGACGTGGCCGAGCGCGGCCGCGAGGCGGGGCGCGCCCTCGGGCCGGCACCCGCGGAGAAGGTCGCGGAGATGAGCGCCCGGGTGATCGCGATGATCGCGACCCGGCACGGGGACGAGCTGCTGACCACGGTCGTGGGAGGGATGCGGCTGCGCGACTACCTGCCCACCCGGACCTTCGAGCTGACGGTCCACAGCGCCGACCTGGCCACCGCCCTCGGCGAGAGCCTCGAGATCCCCGCGTCGGCGGCCACCCAGACCCTCGGGACGGTGGCAGAGCTCGCCACGCTCACCGGCCGGGTGCTGCCGCTGCTGCTCGCCACCACCGGCCGGTCACAGCTCCCCGCCGGGTACACCGTGCTCTGAGTCCTCGGGAACATTTTCTTCCGACTCTGTCCATCCGGCGTCCACGGGGTGCAGACTTCCTCCCGAGCACTCCAGGGAGGGCCCATGGAACAGGGGTCGAGGAACGAGACCACTCGCGGCGACCGTCGCGAGCGGATGCGCGTTTCCGCTCGTGGACTGCACCCCGCAGCGCCACCGGAGAGCGACGGCTTCCAGACCCCGGCCTGGCTGGAGAAGTCCTTCGTGCTCCCCGTGACCCCATCGGAGGAGACCGACGTGCCCGTCCAGCCCGTGCCGCACCACGACGACGACGAGCCGGAGCCCACCTTCGTTCGCCCCCCGGCGCCGGAGATCGACTTCGCCCGGGTGATGCGCCGTTCCGACGTCGGCCGCAGCGCGTTCCGCACTGCCGTGATCAGCACCGGGCTGTCCGGCCTGTCGGTGATCGGCTTCCTGCTGACCGGGTGGCTCCTCGTCCTGGCGAGCGCGATCGTGTGCGCCGTCGTGGCCGCCACGGCGTGCGTGGTGCGGTTGCGCGTCGCGGGCGCGCCGGTTCCGTACGTCGACCGCTGACCCAGCGCGACGGCGTACGGCGACCCTGACCTAGTCTGCGGACATGGCACCGCCGATGAACTACACCGTCGTCGACATGACCCCCGAGGAGCTCGAGGCCGAGCGCGTCCTCCTCGGCGGTCTCGCGCAGAGCGTGCGAGAGCTCGCCGACGCGTCCCTGCGTACGACGGTCCCGGCCGACGTGGTCACGGAGGTGCACGCCGAGATCGAGCGCCTCACCGCACGTCTGCGCGCGGAGCAGATCCCCGGCTCGTTCGGGGTGACCATCGGATCGGGCGGGACCGTGCGCGGCCACGGCAATGCCGTGGTCGGGATGCGCAACCCGATCGCCCCTCCCCTGGAGGTGGAGCGTGCGCCCGAGGGGCGGGCGTGGGCGTCCTTCGAGCTGGGAGCCGTCTACGAAGGACCGCCCGGGATGGTGCACGGAGGCGTGGCCGCCCTGGTGCTCGACCAGATGCTCGGCGAGGCCGCGGCCGCGGGAGGCGCTCCGGGGATGACCGGCACGCTCAGCGTCCGCTACACCCAGAACACCCCCCTCGGCGCCTGCTCGGCGGAGGCGTGGATCGACCGGGTCGAGGGGATCAAGACCTTCGTCAAGGGTGAGCTGCGCCGCGCCGACGGCGAGACGACTGCCATCGCCGAGGGCGTCTTCATCCTGCCGCGCTGGGCGCGCGAGGCGATCGACGAGACGTCGGCCCGGCACCGCTTCGAGTGAGCGGAGGCGGGGCCACCGCCCTGCTCAGCTCCGGACGCGCACCTTCACGACGCTGGTGGGGTACCTGACCCCGGCCTTGAAGTACCGGTGGAAACGCCTGGTGAGGTCGCGCAGGTCGGTCGGAGACATCTTGATGCAGCCGTTGGAGCGGTAGTCGTTGTAGGCCGGGACCTCCCAGCGGCACCGGTCGTCGCCCTTGCGGTTGCGGCACTGGGTGTTGAACTGGGTCTGCTCGGTGTGGATGAACAACAGCTGGCGCCGGGTGCCGTTGCGGCACAGCTTCGACTCCAGCTCGAAGACTCGACCGTTGATCATCGGCGCCTTCCGGCGGTCGTGCTGGACGAAGGAGTAGCTCCCGTTCGGCAGCCACCCCTTGTTGCGGCGGCACTCGTCGGTGGCGACCTTGCGCGACAGGCCGGACCCGGCGCGCCACGAGGCCTCCTCGATGCGCACCCAGCGCTTCGCCTTCTTCGGGCCCACCTTCGCCCAGGCCCGGAACGTGATCCGTGAGTCGAACGGGTTCTTCCAGTTCTTGTCGAACTCGATCACGGCCCGCTTCGGGATCCGCTTGTTCTTCCGGATCCGCAGCAGCGCCGCGCCGCTCACCGCCACGGCTGCCCGGCCTGCCTGCGGCTGCTGGGTCCGCGGCTGGGCCTTCTTCTCCCGGGACGCGACCGCGGTCGAGGGGAGCACGACGACGGTGCCGGCGAGTGCGAGCACGACGAACACGCGAGCCGCACGGGGGAAGAAGCTCATGACCGGGGAGTTTCACACGGTCGCAAGTGGATCACCCCGATTAGGGCCTCCGGGCCGCGTGTCGGCCGGCTCAGGCCGTGTGGTCGGAGACCTTGCCGCGTTGACCGGTGTCGGTGAGCCTGGACTGCTCGGCCGCCATCTCCTCGAGCTCCGCACGCCGGTCGGCCTCCGGCTCGGCGGAGCTCACCAGCTCGGTGGCACCGCCTGGCAGTAGTTCGAGCGCCCTCCGGGCGAAGATCTGCTGCTCGGTCGCCGTACGCTCGGAACGGCCGTTGCTCAGGAACGTGACCGCCCAGTGGAGCAGGGCGGTGACCCGGTTCTTGAACCCGGTCAGGTAGAGCAGGTGGACCGCCAGCCACATCAGCCAGGCGATCAGCCCGCTGAGACGCAGCTTCCCGACCATGGCCACGGCGTCGAAGCGGGAGATGGTCGCCATCGACCCCTTGTCGAAGTACTTGAACGGCTCCTGCGGGGCCTTGCCCTCGACCCGGTTCCGGATCTCCTTGGCGGCGTACTTCGCGCCCTGGATCGCCACCTGCGCGACCCCGGGCAGGTTGTTCAGCGCGATCATGTCGCCCACCACGAACACCTCGGGGTGACCCGGCAGCGTGAGGTCGGGGTTGACCCCGATGCGCCCGGCCCGGTCGAGCGAGGCCCCGGACTGCTCCGCGAGGGTCTTCGACAGCGGGCTGGCCTGGACCCCGGCGGCCCAGATCTTGGTGACGGCCTCGATGCGGCGCTTGGTGCCGTCCTTGTCCTGGACGACCAGGCCGCGCTCGTCGACGTCGGTGACCATCGCGCCGAGCTGGACCTCGACACCGAGCTTCTCCAGCGTCTCCTTGGTCTTCTCGCCCAGCTTCGCGCCGAAGGGCGGCAGCACCTGGGGCGCGGCGTCGACGAGGATCACGCGGGCGTGCTGGGTGTTGATGAACCGGAAGTCGCGGCGCAGGGTCCGGTGGGCGAGCTCGGCGATCTGCCCGGCCATCTCCACACCGGTGGGGCCGGCGCCGACGACCACGAAGCTGAGCAGGTGGCTGACGTCCTCACCCTTGGCGGCGAGGTTCTCGGCCAGCTCGAACGCGCCGAAGATGCGGCCACGCAGCTCCAGGGCGTCGTCGATGCTCTTCATCCCGGGGGCGAACTCGGCGAAGTGGTCGTTGCCGAAGTAGGACTGGCCGGCCCCGGCCGCCACGATCAGCGAGTCGTACGGCGTCACGGACTCGCGTCCGAGCACGTGGTGGGTGACCGTCCTGGCCTCGAGGTCGATCGACTGCACCGTGCCCAGCATCACCGTGGCGTTGTCCTGCTTGGACAGGACCTCACGGGTGGAGGGGGCGATCTCGCCCTCGGAGAGGATGCCGGTCGCCACCTGGTAGAGCAGCGGCTGGAAGAGGTGGTGGGTCGTCCGCGCGATCATCGTGACGTCCACGTCGGCCCGCCTCAGGGCCTTGGTCCCGAAGAGGCCGCCGAAACCGGAGCCGATCACCACTACCTGGTGCCGGCTCGGATCCTTGACAGGCGTGCTGTTCGTGTTCACGGCAGACATAACCAGTATTCTCCCCGGTTCCGTCCCCGCTGAGACATCTCAGGCCGTTCCTTCCGTCACACGGACGACTCCCGGGCCCGTGAGGGCATCCGGCACGATGTAGCAGTGACCCACTACGACCTCGCCGTGATCGGCACCGGCTCGGGCAACAGCATCCTCGACGAGAGGTTCGTGGACTGGCGGGTCGCGATCCTCGAGGAGGGCACCTTCGGCGGGACCTGCCTGAACGTGGGCTGCATCCCGACCAAGATGTTCGTCCACCCCGCTGACCTCGCTCGGGAGGCGGCGCATGCCCGCGCCCTCGGCGTGGACCTGGCGTACGGCGGAGCCAGGTGGCCGGAGATCCGGGACCGCATCTTCGCCAGGATCGACCCGATCGCCGCGTCCGGTCGGGGCTACCGCGAACGCCAGCCCAACGTCGACGTCCACGCCCGGCATGCGCGCTTCCTCGACGACCACACCTTGGCCGTCGCGTCGCCGGACGGCGGTCCGGACACGGAGCTCACCGCCGACCAGATCGTGATCGCCGCCGGCAGCCGGGTGGACGTGGCCCCGATCCCCGGCCTCGACCAGGTCGAGTTCCACACCAGCGACACCGTGATGCACCTCCCCGACCTCCCGCGCAGGATGGTGATCGTCGGGGGCGGCTACGTGGCCGCCGAGTTCGCGCACGTCTTCTCCGCGCTCGGCACCGAGGTCATCCAGGTCCAGCGCAGCGGCGTACTCCTGCGGGACCAGGACGAGGCGGTCTCCGAGCAGTTCACCCGAGCCGCGGCCAGGCAGTGGGACCTCCGGCTGGACACCGTCGTCACCGAGGTCGGCCCCCGCGGCCAGGAGATCGCCCTGGTCCTCTCCGACGGCTCGGAGATCGAGACCGACGTGCTCCTGATCGCCACCGGCCGGATCCCCAACGGGGACCGGCTCGGGTTGGAGAACACCACGATCGAGAGCACCGGGGGCCGCGTCCTGGTCGACGAGTTCCAGCGCACCAGCGCGCCGGGTGTCTGGGCCCTGGGCGACATCAGCAGCGAGTACGAGCTCAAGCACGTGGCCAACCTGGAGGCCAGGACGGTGCAGCACAACCTGCTCCACCCGGACCACCTCGTCGCCAGCGACCACCGCTTCGTGCCCCAGGCGGTGTTCACCTCACCGCAGATCGCCAGTGTCGGGCTCACCTCGCAGGCCGCCAGGGAGCAGGGCGTCGAGCACCTCGAGAGCTATCACGACTACTCCGAGGTCGCCTACGGATGGGCCCTGGAGAGTGCTCCCGGAGAGCACTTCGTCAAGCTCCTCGGGGACCCGACGGGGCAGCGACTCCTCGGCGCGCACATCATCGGGCCGGAGGCCAGCCTGCTGCTGCAGCCGCTGGTGCAGGCGATCAGCCTGGGCACCTCCCCGGTCGAGATGGCCCGCGGGCAGTACTGGATCCATCCCTCCCTCGCGGAGGTGGTGGAGAACGCCTTGCTGAAAATGGTCCCGAAATGAGTGTCAGCGAGTCCGTATTCCCCTAACCTCATCCGCAGACGAGTGCACAACTGTTCCGTCAGGCCTCGTCGTTCCGGCTCTAGAGCGAGGGAAGGTGCCCTTGACCAAGCGCTCCCTCGTCCTTCCCGCGAGCCCGCCGTCGGTCAAGCTCGCCCGCTCCTGGGTCTCCAAGGTGCTCGAGGAGATCGGCCGCGACGACCTCGTCGACGCCGCCCAGCTCGGGGTCTCCGAGCTGGTCACCAATGCCCTGATCCACTCCGAGCCACCCCTGTCGGTGCGCGTCCGCGGAACGGTCGACCACCCGCGCATCGAGGTGGTCGACTCCTCCCCCGTCCCGCCGCAGCGGGCGTCGGTGGCCCCGGAGATCGACGACGTCGACGACTACAACGTCACCACGTTCGGCCGCGGCCTGGACCTGGTCGCGATGATGTCGCGGCGGTGGGGCTCCGATCTCGCCCACGACGGGCGCAGCAAGTCCGTGTGGTTCGAGCCCAGCGGCAAGGCGCGCTACGAGAGCCATCTCGAGGGCGAGATCTTCGAGTTCGACCCCGAGCTCGCCGACGGTCCGGCGATCGCTGACTCCCGGCGCAGGCTGCTGAAGCTGATCGGGCTGCCGGCGCAGCTGTTCGCCGAGATGCGTCGCTACCACTTCGAGGTACGCCGTGAGCTCCGCCTGCTCGCGATCACGGCACCCGACGAGTACCCGCTCGCCAACAAGTTCACCGACATCAGCTCCCAGGCCGACCGCGAGCGTCGCTCCAGCGCCGGGATCTCCCGGCTGGACCGCGCGATCGCCGACGGCGTGGAACGGGTCGACCTCGAGTACCACGTCCCCGTCACCGCGGCCGAGACGATGGCCACCATCCGCGACCTGCTCGCGGAGGTCTACCGGGCGCTCTCGGACGACCACCTGCTGGCGCTGCGGCCGCCGGACCTGATCGTGGAGCTGGAGACCTGGTACTTCACCGAGTTCGAGCGGCAGGGCCGGGGCGAGGAGCCCCTGCCCTGGACCGGTCCGACCTCGATGCCGTCAGCCGGCTGAGCCGCGCGACGGCGTACGCCGTGGGCCTCGCCTCACGCTCCGGGTGAGCGCCACCCTCGGGCGGCCGGTGCCCGCGGCTGTCCTAGTGTGGACGGGTCCGGGTGCGCCGGGCGCCGCGGCCAGCGGTGAGGACCGGGACCGAGGAGTGCAATGCGATCGCGACGCCGACCCGCATCGGTGGCCAGCTTCCTGGTGCGCCAGGCGCGTCTTGTCCCCATCCTGGGCAGTGCGAGCCACGCCGGCCCCGGCACCCCGATCGAGATCCCGAGCGACACCCCGATGGACGTGCTGGTCAGTGACGGCCGGGTCGTGGAGGTGGGCGAGCGGCTCTCCCGGCCCAGCGGCATGGAGGAGTACGCCGCCGACGGTCGCTGGCTGATCCCCGGCCTGTGGGACCAGCACGTGCACCTGGGGCAGTGGACGATGGTCTCCCAGCGGCTGGACCTCACCGGCACCCGTTCGGTCGAGGAGGTCCTCGACCGGGTCACCCGTCGCATCGCCGAGGGGCCCGAGGGCCCGGTCATGGGCTGGGGTCACCGCTCCGCCGGATGGACCCGTCAGCCCACGGTCGCCGAGCTCGATGCCGTCTCGGGCTCACGCCCAGTGGTGCTGATCAGCGGCGACGGGCACAACGCGTGGCTCAACTCCGTTGCGCTGCGGGACCTGCGCCTGCCCCTGCGCGAGGGCGTGGTGGCGGAGGCCGAGTGGTTCCAGACCTACCCCAGGCTGGTGGACGTCACCGGCAGTGAGGGCACCTCGCCGGAGGCCTACCTGCGCACCCTGCGGTCCGCGGCGGCCAAGGGCCTCGTCGGGCTCGTGGACCTGGAGTTCGACCAGGCCCTGGACGCGTGGCCCGAGCGGGAGGCCGCCGGTGCCGAGCTGCTCCGGATCAAGGTCGGCGCGTACTCCGACACCCTCCCGGAGTTCCTCGCGGCGGGCCTGCAGAGCGGCGATCCGTTGCCCGGCTGCGGCCCGCTGGTCACGATGGGACCGCTGAAGATCATCTCGGACGGGTCACTGAACACCCACACTGCCTGGTGCTGCGCGCCGTACGCCGACACCGGCGACTACGGCTCCGCGAACCTGCCACCCGCGGGCCTGCGGGTGCTGATGGCCCATGCCACCCGGCACGGCCTGCAGGTGGCCGTGCACGCGATCGGCGACGCCGCGGCGCACGAGGCGCTGGCCGCCTACGAGGAGACCCGCGCCACCGGCACCATCGAGCACGCGCAGCTGATCAGCCGCGAGGACAGCCGCACGATGGCGCGCCTCGGCATCCGCGCGAGCGTGCAGCCGGCCCACCTGCTCGACGACCGCGACGTCAGCGAGGCCTTCTGGCCCGACCGGACCGACCGCTGCTTCGCGCTGCGCTGGCTGCACGACGACGGCGTCGAGGTGGTCTTCGGCAGCGACGCACCGGTCTCCCGCCTCGACCCGTGGGACGCGATGGCCGCAGCGGTGCACCGCAGCGCCGACGACCGCGAGCCCTGGCACCCCGAGCAGGCGCTCACCGTCCACGAGGCGCTGGCGGCCAGCACCAACGGCCTCGGCACGGTCGCGGTGGGCCACCCGGGCGACCTCGCCCTGCTCGACGCCGACCCGCTGCCCCGCGGCTCGTCGAAGGAGCAGGCCGCCGCGCTGCGCTCGATGCACGTCGCGGCCACCTGGGTCGACGGCCGGATCGCGCACCAGGATCTGTGAGGTCGGGGGTGTGCCCCATCTCGTGGCCCCATCTCGTGCCCGATCCCCACAAATGTTGGATCGTGACGTCCGCACGGCCCGTCTGGACGTTCCAACCCAACATTTGTGGAGTTGCCGCAGCCCCAGCCACCCCTCAGGCCAGGGCGATCGTCAGCTCCAGGATCGTGCGTGGATCCTCGAGCCGGTCGCCGTAGAGCTCGCGCAGCTGCCCGAGGCGGTAGCGGACGGTCTGGGCGTGCACGAACAGCTCGGCCGCCACGGCGTCGCGGCGCCCGTGGTGCAGCAGCCAGGACCGCAGCGTCTCGGTGAGCTTCTCGGCACTCGTCGGGCTCAGCTCGTCCAGCGGCGCGAGCACCCGCGCCCGCAGGTCGGCCAGGGCGCTGGCGTCCGCGGTCAGCACGAGCTCGACGAGGTGCTCCTCGGTGTCGGGGCCGCGGCCCAGTCCGCGGACCCGCAGCGCGCGCTGGTACGACGACCGCACGTCCAGCCACGGGCGGGCCGGGCCGGCGATCCCGCCGATGCCGGCGAGCGCGCTCAGCATCGTGGTCCGGGTCCTGCCGTGCGCGTCCGGCACCAGCAGGAGCACCATCCCCTCGCCCCCCTCGATCGGCGGGGTCTCGCTCGCCCGCAGGGTCTCACCGAAGATCGAGTTGTAGACCGTGCGCACCTGTGACTCCGGGACGATCACGGCGGTGAGCGTGGAGGGCGGAGTCCAGTCGGCGCGCTCGGCGGCCGCCTCGACGGTCTCCTGGGAGGAACCGTCCAGCAGGTGCGCGGCCAGCCGCTCGAGCAGCCGGTGCCGGACCCGTCCCGTCGTGGCGAGCTCGTCGTTGTGGCCGGCGACGCTCGCGGCGGACAGTTCGTCGATGTAGGCGAAGACGAGCTCGGCGAACCGGGCCAGCGTGGCGGCGTCGACGTCGTTGCGCACCGCGGTCTTGGACAGCTCCCGCCAGGAGACCCGGGCGCCGATCCGGTACGCCGCGAGCAGCGCATCCACCGAGCGGCCGCTGCGGGCCTCGCCCCGGCCGAGCTGGTAGGCCCCGTCCACCGCTGGGGCCGTGGGTGACTGCGAGATCCCGCCCCGGGACCGGCCGGCCAGCGAGATGAACCCGCCCAGGGCCAGCTCGACCGCGTTGCGGATCGTCTCCCCCATCGGCCCGCTCAGGGCGTCCGAATAGCTGGGTACGTCGTCGGTGATCGCCGACACCGTCTTCCCGGCCACCTCGGGCAGGATGTCGCGCAGGTCGCTGATCGTGGAGCTGCTGAGCTGCAACTTGGGGGACTGCGGAGACGAGAGAGTCACTTTTTCATCCTTTGCGAACAAAACACTGCTGGGGATTCACGCCCTGCGGTCATGACTTTAGCCGGAAGACACATCAGTGTTGATACATGGCCACGACGACCTTCCTAGCTCCCGCGAAGCGTGGACCCGGCGTGCTCAAGAAGTCGCTGCGTCAGCGCCTGCTGCGCGTCGCCGAGCTGGCCGCGACCCCCCTGGTCCCGGCCGACTACCTCGACGTGTTCAGCCCCCTGCGCGCCGGAGCGGACCTGCGCGGGCGCATCGAGGAGATCCACCCCGAGACCGCCGACGCCGCCACCATCGTGATCCGGCCCGGCGCCGACTGGACCGGCCACGTGCCCGGCCAGTACCTCCGCATCGGCATCGATGTCGACGGCGTCCGCCTCTGGCGCGCCTACTCGCTGACCCACGGCCCCCGCGCCGACGGCCGGATCTCGATCACGGTCAAGGCGGTGCCCGACGGCAAGGTCAGCAACCACCTCGTCCACCGTGCACGGGTCGGCACCCTGGTCCACCTCGAGCAGGCGGCCGGCGAGTTCGTGCTCCCCACCGAGGGCGGCAAGTTCCTCTTCGTCACCGCCGGTTCCGGCATCACCCCGGTGATCGGGATGCTGCGCAACCTGTTCCCGGTCGCCGACTCCGGCGTTGTCAGGCTCGATCGCAGTGCGGCGTACGACATCGTCGTGGTGCACGTCGCCCCCAGCGAGCCGCACTCCATCTTCCTGGCCAACCTGCGTGAGCTCGACGAGGCCGGGATGATCGACCTGGTCGCCCGCTACGACGACGAGCACGGCGTCCTCGACGTGGCCGACCTCGCCGACCTCGTCCCCGACCTGTCCGAGCGGACCACGTTCGCCTGCGGTCCGGCCGGGCTCCTCGACGCGCTCGAGGCGCACCACGACGAGCGCGGGCTCACCCTGCTCACCGAGCAGTTCCGGGTGGCCACGATCGTCACCGGCGAGGGCGGCACCGTGAAGTTCGCCAACGGCACCATCGTCGAGGCGGACGGCGCACGCTCGATCCTCGACGAGGCCGAGGAGGCCGGCGTACTGATGCCGAGCGGGTGCCGGATGGGCATCTGCTACGGCTGCGTGCTGCCAATGCGTGAGGGCAGCGTGCGCGACCTGCGCACCGGCGAGATCACCACGGCCGTCGACGGCGACGGCGTCAAGATCCAGACCTGCATCAACGCTGCCGCCGGCAGCTGTGAGCTCGACCACTTGCACACCGACCCCGCACAGACCCCCTGAAGGAGTCACCATGACCGTCCTACAGCGCAAGCCCGTCAGCCCGATCGACCACCTCACCGCCGAGGACATCGAGAACATCGGCAAGGAGCTCGACGCGATCCGCGCCGAGGTCATCGCCGTCCGAGGCGAGAGCGACGCGAAGTACATCCGCAAGGTGATCGACACCCAGCGCAAGCTCGAGCTCGGTTCGCGCGCCGTACTGCTGTTCTCGCTGTTCCCGCCCGCGTGGATCGTCGGCACCGCCGGCCTCAGCGTCGCGAAGATCCTCGAGAACATGGAGATCGGCCACAACGTCATGCACGGCCAGTGGGACTGGATGCGTGACCCGAAGATCCACTCCTCGACGTGGGAGTGGGACAACGCCTCCCCCTCGGAGCAGTGGAAGCACTCGCACAACGAGCTGCACCACAACTTCACCAACGTCGTGGGCAAGGACAATGACCTCGGCTACGGCATCATGCGCGTCGACGAGGACCAGCGCTGGCACCCGGTCTTCCTGGCGCAGCCGCTGTGGAACTTCATCAACGCCTGCTTCTTCGAGTACGGCATCGCGGCCTACGACCTCGAGATCGGCAAGAACGTCAAGCGCAAGACGCTGAAGTCGCCGGAGTTCAAGGCCCGCGCCGCGGTGACGATGCGCAAGATCCGCAACCAGTTCAAGAAGGACTACCTGATCCACCCGCTGCTGTCGGGCCCGTCCTTCCTGCACACCATGGGCGCCAACTTCACCGCGAACCTGGCCCGCAACCTGTGGACCCACTCGGTGATCATGTGCGGTCACTTCCCCGAGGGCGTGCAGACCTTCGAGAAGCACTCGATCGAGGGCGAGACCAAGGGCGAGTGGTACGTGCGCCAGATGCTCGGCTCGGCCAACATCTCCGGCTCCAAGGCGATGCACATCGCGACCGGCAACCTGTCCTTCCAGATCGAGCACCACCTGTTCCCGGACCTGCCCAGCAACCGCTACCAGGAGATCGCCCCGAAGGTGAGGGACCTCTTCGAGCGCTACGGCCTCGACTACAAGGAGGGCTCGCTCCCCCGCCAGGTCGCCTCGGCCTGGCACAAGGTGATCCGTCTCTCGCTGCCCAACAACTTCATGGGCACCAACGCCACCCCGCCGCGGGAGCCCAAGCCCGTGGAGCAGTCGCTGGCTGCCTGAGGTCGCAGCCGCAACCCCCACAAATGTTGGGTCGGGACGTTCAGATCGCGCATCTCGACGTCCCGATCCAACATTTGTGGGGTTGGAGCGACCCCCACCCACGTCTCGGGCAGGCTGTAGCCCATGGACATCGAGGAGACGGAGTTCGAGCAGCTGGTGGCCGTCGCGCTGGACGGGGTGCCGACAGAGCTGGCGGACCTGATGGACAACGTCGTCGTGCTGGTGGAGGAGGAGCCGCCCCCCGGTGAGCCCGAGATCCTGGGGCTGTACGACGGGATCCCGCTGACCGAGCGGGACAGCAACTACACCTTCCACGTCCCGGACCGGATCTTCATCTACCGCGGGCCGCTGACCCGGATGTGCGAGACGCCCGAAGAGCTGGTCGAGGAGGTCCGCATCACAGTCGTGCACGAGATCGCGCACCACTTCGGCATCGACGACGCCGCGCTGCACGACCTCGGCTACGCCTGAACGTCCCCTCTCGCCTATGCTGTCCCGGTTGCTCGCGGGATCCTCCGCGGGCGACAAGCCCCCATCGTCTAGTGGCCTAGGACGCTGGCCTTTCACGCCGGTAGCACGGGTTCGAATCCCGTTGGGGGTGCCGATTCGGAATGAGAGCCCCTTGTGGGTTAGCATTCCGGGGCTGCGCAAACGTGCGAGCAACGCACCAAAACCAGGCCCCGTAGCGCAGTTGGTTAGCGCGCCGCCCTGTCACGGCGGAGGCCGCGGGTTCGAGTCCCGTCGGGGTCGCAGAGACAACAGGAAACCCCCACCACCCGGTGGGGGTTTCCTGCGTTTCCGGGGTGTGGTCGACGTGGCCTTCGCCTCATCGACGCAGCTCGGGTGTGGGTCCCCCGGGCCGCGGGTACGGTCCCGCCATGATCAGTGTCGAGCGTGTCATCAACACCACTCCCGAACGCGTGTGGGACGTCCTGTGCGACGGCTGGCTCTACCCCCTCTGGGTCGTCGGCGCCTCCCGGATGCGTGACGTCGACCAGGACTGGCCGGCAGTCGGATCGCAGTTGCACCACTCGGTCGGGGTCTGGCCCGGCCTGATCAACGACGACACCGAGGTCACCGACTGCGAGCCGATGAAGACGCTCGGCATGCGCGCCAAGGGGTGGCCACTCCTGGGCGAGGCCCAGGTCCGGATGCACCTGTCCGCCGAGGGCGGCGGGACCCGGGTGGTGATGGAGGAGGACGCCGTCTCCGGCCCCGGCAAGCTCGTCCCGATGCCCGCCCGCGCTCCGGGCATCAAGTGGCGCAACGTGGAGAGCCTGCGCCGCCTGGCCTACGTCGCCGAGCGGCGTCGGTGACGTCGTACGACGCCGTCGTCATCGGCTCGGGGCCCAACGGCCTCGTCGCCGCGAACCACCTCGCGGACGCAGGGTGGTCGGTCCTGGTGCTGGAGGCCCAGCCGGACCTCGGCGGCGCCGTACGCAGCGCCAGCGACGTCCACCCGGACTTCGTGCACGACACCTTCAGCGCGTTCTACCCCCTCGCCGCCGCCTCCCCCACGATCAAGTCCTTCGACCTCGAGGACCACGGCCTCACCTGGCGGCACGCACCCGCCGTGCTGGGCCACCCGCGTCCCGACGGGGCGTGGGCGCTGCTGGACCGCGACCGGGAGCTCACCGCGCGCAGGTTCGAGGACGACCACCCCGGTGACGGAGAGGCCTGGCTCGAGCTGTGCCGGGTCTGGGACGTCATCGGCGACCAGCTGATCGGCGGACTGCTGTCCCCGTTCCCACCGGTGCGCGCCGGCCTGTCCGGCCTGCTCCGCCTGCCCCGGGCCGGGGGGCTGAACCTCGTGAGGACGCTGCTGATGCCCGTGATCGAGCTGGGGCGCAACCGGTTCGGCGGGGAGGGCCCACGGCTGCTCCTGGCCGGCAACGCCGGGCACAGCGACATCCCGCTGGACTCCCCCGGCTCGGGCCTGTTCGCGATCCTGATGACGATGATGGGGCAGACGGTCGGCTTCCCGGCCCCCGAGGGCGGCGCCGGAGAGCTCACCCAGGCCCTGGCACGCCGTCTGCGGGCCAACGGCGGGGAGATCCGGTGCTCGGCCCCGGTGGAGCGGATCGGCACCTCTGGCGGGCGAGCCAGCACCGTGCGCACCGCCGACGGCCAGACGGTCCACGCCCGGCGGGCCGTGGTGGCCACCGTCGTGGCTCCCACGCTGTACGGCGACCTGCTGGCGCCATCCGACGTACCCGACCGGGTCCAGCGCGGGATGAAGACCTTCCAGCTCGACCCGTCCACGATCAAGGTCGACTGGGCCCTCAGCGGCCCCGTCCCGTGGCAGGGCCGGCCGGCGGCCGACCCCGGCTGCCTGCACATCGCCGACAGCGTCGCCGACATGGCAGCCTCGCTCGGCCAGGTCTCGACCGGTCTGGTGCCCGCGAAGCCGTTCATGCTGGCCGGCCAGATGACCACCACCGACCCCACTCGCTCCCCGGCGGGCACCGAGTCGATGTGGGCCTACACCCACGTGCCCCAGAAGACCGACGGCGACGCAGGCGACGAGGGCCTGGACGGGGCCTGGGGCCACGACGACCTCGAGCGGTTCGCGGACCGGATGCAGGACCGCTTCGAGCGGCTCGCGCCCGGTTTCGGCTCCCTGGTGACCGAGCGCCGGATCCTGGGTCCGGCCGAGCTGGAGAGCAGGGACGCCAACCTGCTCGGCGGAGCGATCAACGGCGGCACCTCCCAGCTGCACCAGGAGCTGGTCTTCCGGCCCGTCCCCGGGCTGGGCCGGGCCGAGACCGGGGTGTCGGGCCTCTACCTGGGCGGGGCGTCTGCCCACCCCGGTGGCGGGGTGCACGGCGCTGCCGGGATGAACGCGGCCCGGGCGGCGCTGGCGCACCACCGGGTACGCCGGTTCACCGGACGGCGGGGATGACGGTCTACGTCGCCTGGACCACGGCCCTGCCCGAGGAGGACCTGCCCGGCCCGTGGACCGAGATCCGCGAGGCCGCCCCGGGGCTCCTCCTCGTGGAGAGCGACGACACCCTCTCCCGGGTCTTCCACGAGCTCAAGTGGGCGCTGCCCGAGGAGGACGCACCCCTGTTCGTCGCCCCCCTCGCGGCCACGCCCAAGCTGCGCGGCCTGGCTCCGGGGACGCTGTCCTGGCTGCGGGAGCGCACGTCGGCGCCATGAGCCCTCGGGCAGTCCCGGTTCGCGGGTGCCGAACCTGTCCGGTAGGGTTTCGCTCGCCTCTGGAAACAGCGGCTGACCTGTTCCGCGGCTCCGGCCGGGGTGCAGGAAGAGGTACGGCCAGGTAGCTCAGTTGGTACGAGCGTCCGCCTGAAAAGTGGAAGGTCCGCGGTTCGACCCCGCGCCTGGCCACCACCGAGAAACCCGCTGGCCAGACACCTGGCCAGCGGGTTTCGTGCGTCCACCCGCGTGACGAGCAGCTCCGGGCCGAGACGGGATCGTGCTGGAACGGGTAGTCCCGGAATGCTCACGCGTCGTCAGTGCAGGGAGGGTTCCGGGACGCGGGTGCTGGGGTGCTCGCCGTGGCGCATCACCGGGACCTGCTCGACCCGGCCCGCTGCCCGTCCCAGGGCTCTGCTGGCCCGCCTCAGGGTGGGTGCCGACCGGGGAGCCCGGTGGGCGGTGACCTCGCAGAGGTCGCGCAGGTTGTCGAGCACGGTGAGGGGCAGCGCGGCGATGGCGTTCCCGGGTGGGCGCCGGGCCACCACTGGGTGCGGCCGGGTGGGTGCGGTCCGGCGTACCGCTTCCCAGGCGACACCGAGCCGGCGCAGCTGTACGACGCTCAGGCGCTCCTGGAGGCCCGGCAGCAGGGTGTCCTCCTCGTCCCGGACGTCCTCGCGCAGCACGGCGACCAGCCGGTCGATCAGCCGGCGACGCGCCTCGGGGTCCAGCCCGCCACCGTCCGGCCCACCACCGTCCAGCCCACCACCGTCCAGCTGGGTGACGAGCTCGTTGACCTCCTGGTGCTCCTGCTCCACCTGCAGCGTCAGGGCCTCACCGTCCGGGAGCACCCGGCGGATCACCGGCCACAGCACGTACTCCTCGGCGAAGGCGTGCGGGAACACGAGCCGGTGGATGCGGATCAGGATCCGGTCCTCCTCGGCGCCGCTGGCGGCCTCCAGCCGGGTCAGCAGGCACTCGAGCCTGATGTGCTCCCGCTTCTGCCGCACCAGGACGCTGAGGGGTCCACCGAGCTGGGCCTCGTCTTGGTCGGCGAGGGACGTGCCGCGCGGCGCGCTGCGGCCCTCGGGGTACTGCTGCATGGGCCCTGCCTCCTGGGATGAGAACGGTCCGGGGTCGCGAAGGGTCGGGATGCAGCCGTCGTACCCATGGCCGATGCCGGCATGCCACCGGGGACCTCCGTCCCGTGGAGGCCCCGCAGCGACACCGCGCATGAGCGCCCACCCGTAGGGGTACTCATCGGCGTGTCCGTCTATCTCGCCGTGCTCGGCGACTCCATCGCTGCGGGCCAGGGCGCTACCCGCCCCGCCGACACCCTCGGCCCCCGGTTGGTCGCGGGGTTGGCCGAGCACGACGTGGAGGCGACCGCGGGGGTGTTCGCCAGCTCGGGTGCGCGCAGCAGCTGGCTCTCGGAGCAGGTCGACCGTGCCCTGCGGTGGTCGCCCCACGTGGCGGTCGTGGTGGTGGGATCCAACGACGTGAGCCACCGGGTGCCCCCGGAGCTGGCGGCACAGCAGCTCCGCGACGCCGTACGCCGCCTCCGGGACGCCGACGCACAGGTCGTGGTGGCACCGGCTCCCGACCTCAGCTCGGTGCCCTACGTCCCCACCGTCCTGCGCCCGGCCGTGAGCAAGGCGAGCAACGTGCTCAGGGCCCTGCAGGCCGAGGCGGTGCTCGCCGAGGGTGGGCGGGTGGCCGACTCGGTCGGTGCGACCTCGGTCGCCTTCGCCGCGGACCCGTCGCTGTTCTCCGCGGACCGATTCCACCCCTCCAGCGCCGGCTACGCCGTGATCGCCTCGGCCCTGCTGCCCGAGGTGCTCGCGGCCGTCGCCGAGCACCACGAGGCCCAGCACCGCACCTGAGCGGTCACGTGCGGCTCAGTCGGCCCGCAGCCGTGCGTAGGCCTGCTGCAGGGCGTCCGAAAGGGCGACGACGGCCAGGACGGCGGCCCCGGCCCGCGCGTGCCGCGGCGCCGCCGCCAGCCCGGCGACGTACCCGGTCCCCACCCACACGCCGAGGCAGAACGGGCAGGTGAGCAGCTCACCGATCGTGTGCCGGACCCCGTGGGAGCCGCGCGCGGTCTCCTCGTGCTCGGCGGAGCCGGCCGGTCCCTGGAACTCGGTGAAGGGGCTGCGCAGCGGACTGGTCACCGAGGCCTTGGACAGGATCCTGCTCAGCTTGTGGGTGGCCACCCCGCCGACCAGCAGGTCCTGGACGGAGTAGCGCTCCGGCAGCTCGCGACCGCTGGCGCGGGCGAGGAGGAGGAGCCCCAGCACCCCGGTGCCGTAGGTCGCCATCGTGCCGGTGAACCCCGCCAGGTCCACCTCACCCGTGGAGTCGTAGTCCCCGTTCAGGAACCAGGAAGTCGTCATGGCGGGGTGGGTACCCCAGCAGCCGGGGAGCACGCCGCGAGAGCACGCGGCGAAGGTCACATCAGAGGTTCACAGGCCGAGGTGGGCCAAGACCCTGTCGGTGGCGTGACCGTCCTCCAGCGCGGTGAAGGTGTCCCTGAACCCGGCGTAGCTCTCCGCGTGCGCCTCGAGGCCGACGGGCAGGCGCCGCAGGGTCTCGAACAGCTCCTCCTGCGTGCGTACGACGGGCCCCGGGGCGTTCTCGAAGAGGTCGAAGTAGAACCCGCGCACGGAGTCCCGGAAGCGGTCCAGGTCATAGGGGTAGAACACGATCGGGCGACCCGTGATCGCGAAGTCGAACATCACCGAGGAGTAGTCGGTGACCAGCACGTCGGCGGCGGCGTACAGCTCGCGCACGTCGCGGTAGTAGGAGACGTCGTGCACGCCGGCCACCTCGGGCATCCGCGAGCGGCCCGTCGCCAGGTTGTGCGCCCGCGCGAGCAGCACCTGACCCGGCCCCAGCGTGGCCGCGAACGCGGCCGGGTCGAGCGCGAACGGCAGCTCGCTCGTCGGGTCGCCGAAGACCTGGTCGTCACGCCAGGTGGGCGCGTAGAGCACCGTGGTGACGTCCTCGGCGATGCCGAGCTCGGCCCGCACCCGGGCGCCGATCTGCGCGAGGTCCGGCGAGCCGAGCAGGTCGTTGCGCGGGTAGCCCGACTCCAGCACCTCGCCGGTGTAGCCGAACGCGCCGCGCAGCCGCGGGGTGCTCACCGGGTTGGGCGAGAGCAGCAGGTCCCACCGGGCGATGTCCTGGTCCAGCCGGTCCAGCCTGCCGGGCGGAGCCCACAGGACGTCGTAGTGGATGCGCTTGAGCGGCGTGCCGTGCCAGGTCTGCAGGTAGGTCGCGTGCCGGGGCTTGGACCACTCCACCTCGGTATGGGTGTTGGCGATCACCAGGTCCGCGGACTCCAGGGCCTTCCGTGCGTGCGGTCCGTCGATGTCGACGGTCTCGACGTCCTCGGGGAAGGCACCGAGGTGCTCGAGGTCGGCCAGCCAGACGTGCTCCAGGTCCTGCCTGGACCGGAGCCGCTCGTGGAGTGCTCGCGGGCTGTCGGAGTACCGGCCATGGAAGCTGTTGTAGACGATGCGCACGGACCACCTCTCTTCCTGCGCAGTCTCGCAGGTGTCACATCAACCCCAACTCCACTACTTCCCTTATTTCGCCTCATACCGGACATGGTTTACGTCATAGTGGCGAGACCGGGGGGCGGCAGCGGTCGACTACGCGGGGAGGCGTTGATGAGGACCTGGCCCGGCTCCAGCGGTTCCCCGTCGAAGGACGCGTGCCCGCAGGACCCGTCCCCCACCGAACGCAACGTGTTCGTCCTCTCCGGAGGAGCCTCTCGCGGCGCCGTCCAGGTCGGGATGCTGGCCGTGCTCCTGGAGCACGGGATCGTCCCCCACGCCTTGGTGGGCACCTCGGTCGGCGCCCTGAACGCCGCCTTCCTCGGCTACCGCGCCGACCACGACCGGACTCGCGAGCTCACCTCGCGCTGGCTCGCGCTGGGCACCCGCGACATCTTCCCCGGAGGCACCCTCACCCGGGTGGGCCACCTGCTGCGACAGCGCCCCTACCTGTTCTCCTCCGCCGCCCTGGCCCGGCTCATCGCCGAGTGGGTGCCGGCGAGGAACCTGGAGGACCTCGCCACACCGGTCCGCGTGGTGACCACGCCCCTGGGCGGCTCCGCGGCGGTCTATCACCGGCACGGCAGGCTCGACCGGCTGCTGCTTGCCTCGGCTGCGGTGCCCGCAGTCTTCCCGCCGGTCGTGCTCCCCGCCAGCTGTGGACACCCCGGACCGCACGTGGACGGAGGCGTGGCCGACCTCGTCCCGGTCACTGGCGCCGCCGACCTCGCGCCGACGCGCGTGTTCGTCCTGGACGCGAGCGTTCCGGCACGGCTGCCCAGCGGGCGTACGCCGGTGGACGTGCTCGTCGCCAGCCTGGGCGTGGCGACGCGCGTGCGCCCGGAGCCGGACCTGGGCCTGCACGTGGCCGTGCACCGGATGCGGACCCCTGACCGGGGCGTGCGCATGACCGACTTCTCCTGCACCGCACGGCACATCGCCGACGGCCGGGCCGCCGCGATGCGGGTGCTGGACCAGATCGCCGAGACCCGCGAGGTGCGGGTCGAGCCACCGGTGGCACCCCGACGCCCCGCCCTGCGGCTCTGGGACCGTCGCAAGCTCGTCTGAGCGCCGGTCACCGCACGCCAGGAGCGAGCCGGTCGACCGCCCCCGGACATGACGACCGGGTCGTCCCGACGGTGGCGGTGCGATCGGGCCGACCCGGAGATACGGCTGTCCGGCCGGCGAGAGGAGTGGTGCCCCTAGGAGGAGATCACGACGATCGCGCGAGCTTCCCCACGAGCGGGTCTCACTGGGTTCCACACCTTCGCCGGAGCCACCCGATCCGACCGTGGTGCGGCCGGCACGAGGACCGGCCGCCTGGCCGAGGGGTGACTCCTACCCGAGAAAAGTACGTACTGATCGAGACCGAGCAAACGGCTCGATCAGTCGCGTGCGCTGCGCTGAGCCGGGATGACGTCGCCCAGCAGCTCCTTGACCTCGGACTCGCGGTAGCGGCGGTGGCCGCCCAGCGTGCGAATGGCGCTCAACTTGCCTGCCTTGGCCCAGCGCGTGACCGTCTTCGGGTCCACGCGGAACATTGCAGCCACCTCAGCAGGTGTGAGGAGGGATTCTGTTTCGGTCGGTCGCGTTACCACGGCGCTCCCCTTTGGTACTTGACATCGGAGCTCTCTGCTCTGGTTCGAGTGTGCCATCGGGCCTGATGGCGTGAAACATGAAATGTCCGGATTCCCGAAAACGGCCGTAAATCGGGCGATCCAGTCTAGACCAGTCAGGATCCACCCTTGACTGAGCTACCTAAACCGTGCAATCGGCCCAAGACCGACATATCTCATGGTATAGCACCGGAGCAGCGCAGGTCGCGTCCGGCCCGCCTCGGGCACAGGGCCGGGCAGGCGGCATCGAACGCCGCGGATTCGGGGGTCCGGGGAACGCAGGAGGTCCCGAGGTCCCCGGGTTCCGGAGAGAGTCTCCTCAGCGCGAGTCCGTCACCCGGGCCCCACACCCGTCGTCGAGGACGGGCCTAGGTGGGACCAGGGTGACGGCTGGTTGGAGTCAGTCTCGCGAAGTGGTGTCGGAGTAGTCCGCCCACTTGTCGTACTCGTCGGGGTCGACGGCATCCACCGGCTCGGTACGCCTGGCCGGTGCCGATTCGCTCCCGTGGAGCTCCTGAGCCAGAGACGCGAAGTCCGTCTCGTGGGTCTGGTACTTCAATTCGCGAGCAACCTTGGTCTGCTTCGCCTTTGCCCGGCCGCGCCCCATGGGTGGCCCCCTCGCACGTTTGGCCGGCGCCGCCGAGGGCTGCCGGTCGGAGTTGTCTGTTCGTCTGACAACCCTAACCGGCCGGTGGTGATTCCCGCACGTCGGCCCGCGAAGTGGGCAGCCTGAAGTTTCTCCGCGCCGCTGCCGGCGTGGCGAAAGTCTCGGACCTCAGACGTGGTTGCCGTGCAGCGTGACGCGTGCCTGGTCCTCGTCCGCGGTGCTCTCGGCCAGCTCGACCGTGCCTGCCGCCCAGGCCTCGATGCCGTGCCCGGCGAGCAGGGAGATCGCCCGGTCGACGTCGTGCGCAGCGGTGAGGGAGACCATTCCGACACCGCAGTTCAGCGTGCGCTCGAGGTCGTCGCGCGGGACGTCGCCGGCCTCGGCGACCAGGCGGAACACCGGGGGCAGCGACCAGGTGGTGCGGTCCAGCGTCGCGGCGAGCTCGACCGGCAGCACCCGCTCCAGGTTGGCCGCGAGGCCACCGCCGGTGATGTGCGACATCGCGTGCGTCTCGGTCTCCCGCGCCAGGTCCAGGCAGGCCTTCGCATAGATCCTGGTGGGCTCCAGCAGCTCCTCGCCGAGGGTGCGGCCGAGGTCGTCGACGTGCTGACCCAGCTTCCACTGCGAGGGGCCGGAGAGGCCGTCGGGGAACAGCGTGTGGCGCACCAGGGAGTAGCCGTTGGCGTGCAGGCCGCTGGAGGCCATCGCGATCACCACGTCGCCCGGGCGCACCCGCCCGGGGCCGAGCAGCTGGCTGGCCTCGACGACTCCGGTGGTGGACCCGGCGACGTCGTACTCGTCAGGACCCAGCAGGCCGGGATGCTCGGCGGTCTCGCCGCCGATCAGGCCGCAGCCGGCGACCACGCAGGCCTCGGCGATGCCCTTGACGATGGCTGCGATCCGCTCCGGCACGACCCGGCCGGTGGCGATGTAGTCGGTGAGGAACAGCGGCTCGGCGCCGCAGACGACCAGGTCGTCGACGAGCATCCCGACGAGGTCGAACCCGATGGTGTCGTGCTTGTCCAGCGCCTGTGCGATGGCGACCTTGGTGCCCACGCCGTCGGCCGAGCTGGCCAGCAGCGGCTGGTCGTAGGCCTTGAGCAGGGTGGCGTCGAAGAGGCCTGCGAAGCCGCCGATCCCGCCGATCATCTCGGGTCGCCGCGCCTGCTCGACCCACACCTTCATCAGCTCGACAGCCTTGTCACCGGCATCGATGGAGACACCGGCCTGTTCGTACGTCGTACCGCTCATGGTCGCCTCAGTGCGTCAGGGGCTCCGCCACCGGCAAGGGAGGTGGCGAGGCCGTCGGAGTCGAGCAGGGGGGCGCTCTCGAGCAGGTGGTTGCCGAGGAACTCCGGCTCCGGCAGCTTCACCGGGTAGACACCGTCGAAGCACGCCCGGCACAGCTTCTCCGCGGGCACGGTCGTGGCCTCGATGAGCTGCTCGAGCGAGATGTAGCCCAGGGAGTCGGCATCGATCGAGGAACGGATCTCCTCGGTGCCGAGGCCGTTGGCGATCAGCTCGGCCCGGGTGGCGAAGTCGATGCCGTAGAAGCACGGCCACTTCACCGGCGGGCTGGCGATCCGGACGTGCACCTCGCGGGCACCCGCCTCGCGCAGCATCCGCACCAGCGCACGCTGGGTGTTGCCACGCACGATGGAGTCGTCGACGACCACGAGCCGCTTGCCCTCGATCACGTCGCGCAACGGGTTGAGCTTGAGCCTGATCCCGAGCTGGCGGATCGTCTGGCTGGGCTGGATGAACGTGCGCCCCACATAGGAGTTCTTCACCAGTCCCATGCCGTAGGGGATCCCGCTCGCCTCGGCGTACCCGATGGCTGCGGGGGTGCCGGACTCCGGGACCGGGATCACCAGGTCCGCGTCGGCGGGGAAGTCCTGGGCCAGCCGGCGGCCGATCTCGACGCGCACGCTGTGGATGCGCTGTCCGGAGATGCGGGTGTCCGGACGGGCCAGGTAGACGAACTCGAACAGGCAGCCCTTTGGCGCGGCCTCGGCGAAGCGACGGGTGCGCAGGCCCTGGTCGTCGATGGCGACCATCTCACCGGGCTCGATCTCGCGGACGTAGGAGGCTCCGACGATGTCGAGCGCCGCCGTCTCGCTCGCCACCACCCAGCCACGCTCCAGCCTGCCGAGCACGAGCGGCCGGATGCCCTGCGGGTCCCGGGCGGCGTAGAGGGTGTTCTCGTCCATCCACACGAACGAGTAGGCACCCTTGAGCTTGGGCAGCAGCTCCGCCGCGCGGTCCTCGAGGGTGGTGTCGGGGTGGTAGGCCAGCAGCGCGGTCACCAGCGAGGTGTCGTTGGTGCTGGTCTGCAGCTTGTGTGCGTTGAAGTCGAGCTCGTTGCCCTCGGCCGGCAGGTCGGCGATCAGCTGCTGGAGCTCGCCGGTGTTGGTCAGGTTGCCGTTGTGGCCCAGCGCGATGGACCCGTCGGCCGTGGGCCGGAACGTGGGCTGGGCGTTGTGCCAGATGCTGGCGCCGGTGGTGGAGTAGCGCGAGTGGCCGATCGCGAGGTGCCCCTGGAGGGCCGCGAGGGTGGACTCGTCGAAGACCTGGGAGACCAGGCCCATGTCCTTGTAGACCAGGATCTGGCGACCGTTGCTGACCGCGATGCCCGCCGACTCCTGGCCACGGTGCTGCAGCGCGTAGAGGCCGTAGTAGGTGAGCTTGGCGACGTCCTCACCCGGGGCCCAGACACCGAAGACGCCGCAGGCGTCCTGTGGTCCGCGCTCGGCCGGATCGAGGTCGTGATTCAGGCGTCCGTCTCCACGACGGCGTGCCCCGGGGTTCGCTGGGCTGACCACGTCGCCGAGTGTACGTGCCCACGGCCCCGGCTCGCGCCGACGGTCCGGGTTACTCGCGTCCGGTCAGGTAGGACAGCACCGCGACGACGAGCAGCACCGAGACGAACGCCCCTGTGAGCGTCGGTGAGAACAGCACCGGCGCCGCGGTGAGCAGCAGGATGTCGAAGCCGCGGACCACGCTGCCGTAGAGGTTTGTGGGCACGCCACCAGCGGGCGTCGAGACCAGCGGCCGGGAGTAGTCGGGTGGGCGCCCGGTGACCCAGCGCACGGCCCCGGCGAGCGCGCACGCGCCGATGGTCAGGCCCAGCACGACCGCGTCGGCCCAGAGGACGTCGAGGCCGCGGTGCAGTGCGGGAGCGGTGGCCAGGCCGAACAGCAGCAGGGCGACACCGGGTACGACGAGCGTGCTCGACCGGGTGGTGGAGTCCGGGAACGGCATTGCCCGGACCAGGCTCGGCGTGCGGGTCAGCACCCGCATCCCGGCCAGCAGGGGCAGCCCGGCGAGGAAGCCGGCGAGGGCGCCGAGCAGGAGCAGCACCCGGCCCGCGCCGGCCGTCTCGGCGGCGTACGGCAGGGCGACGGCGCCGGCCAGCAGCACCAGGGTCTGCGGGCTGCGGCGCACCCGGCTGAGGTCGCACCACACCAGCGCCGCCGGGCCGCTGGGCCCGCCCCGACGGGGACGGACGGCGTCGTGACGGTTCCAGCGGTGCGCGAGGAGCACGTCGTAGAACAGCGCGAGGTCCAGGGTCGCCAGGGCACCGGAGAGCCCGGGGGCGAGGGAGCCGCCGGGGGCCACGGCGTGCCGGCCGAGGCGACCGACCCGTCGTACGGCGAGGACCAGCGCAGCGGCAGCCACGAGCCCGATCACGGCGATCCCCGACCACGAGGCCGTGTCCATCGCGGTGGGCGGCGACCAGCGCGGCCACGCACCCGCGGCCACCAGCACCAGGCCGGTCCAGACGAGGACGCCCAGCACCCAGGTGAGCAGCCGCGCGCCGGTGCCGGAGCCCGACTGGGACAGCGCCGCCAGGCAGACCACGGCGAGCGAGAGCAGCGCGGCCGCGACGCTGAACGCCAGCAGCGGGTGCAGGCCGAACCCGCCGAGCGTGCTGGCCGCGGCGGCGAACAGGCCACCGAGGACCGCCGCGATCGCCGTGGTCCGCAGCAGCCGGGGGCGCAGCAGGCTGGCGCGGTCCACGGGGGCGCTGAGCAGCCAGGACCCGACGGCCGGGGGGACGAAGACCGGGCCGAAGATCCGGGAGAGCGTGAGCACGAGCACCAGGACGCCCAGCGCGACCAGCCACGGCAGGGCGGCGCGCGCCTCCTGGCAGCCGCCGACCGTGCACGCCTCCTCGGTGACCAGGCGCAGGTTGACGATGACGCTGACCACCATCGAGCCCAGCACCAGGGCGGAGAAGATCATCACGTAGGCGTCCTCGATCGCCTCGCTGATCTTGGTGTCCACCCGCCCGCGCCGCCAGTGCCGGATGTCGCCGCGGAGGTCCTTGACCTCCTTGCTCGCGGCGCTCATCGGCGTGCCGGGGTCACGCGGGCTCGCCGATCACGACCACGCGGTCGGCGACCGCCTCCACCAGCTCCGGCGCGTGACTGGCCATCAGGACGCCGAGCCCGTCGGCCTTCTCCCGGTTGAGCCGGGCGGCCAGCCACTCCAGGCCCGCGGTGTCCAGGCGCTGCTCGGGCTCGTCGAGGACCAGCAGCCGCCTCGGCCGGACGAAGGCGCTGGCCAGTGCCAGGCGACGCTTCTGGCCCGAGGACAGGGTGCCGGGGAGCTGGCCCGACTGCGGCATCAGGCCGAGCTCGTGGAGGACCTCGTCGACGACCTGCTCGGCGTCCGGGACCCGGTGGGCCTTGGCGAACAGGTCGAGGTGCTCGACCACGCTCAGGTCGGGGAAGAAGTCCATGTCGTCCATCACGACCGAGAACGCCGACCGCACCCGCGGCGAGCGCTCGTCGAGGGGCTCGCCGTCGAGCTCGATCGTGCCTGCGGTGGGCTTGTCGGCCCCGGTGATGCAGCGCAGCACCGTGGACTTGCCGGCCCCGTTGCGCCCCACCAGCGCGACCGCGCTCCCCGCGTGCACGTCGAGGTCGAGCCCGGTGATCACCTCGACGTCCCCGAAGTTGCGCACCAGCCCCCGCACCTGGAGCAGCGCAGGAGCCGCCGTTGCCTTCGGGGTCTTCTTCTTCTTCTTCGGGGGCACGACCGACAGGGTGCCAGAGGGGGCGGGGCGAGCAGGTCACCTGTTCTCGGCGCCGGCCTTGATCGCCTCGCGGATCCGGTTGTGGGTGCCGCAGCGGCACACGTTGCGGATCTCATCGAGGTCCGTGTCGGTGACCTCGTCGGTGGGCGCGATGTCGGCCACCCGGTGAGGCCGACGACGTCGCGGTCCGGGGTCCTACGACTGCGGCCAGAGCCCGTCGCAGGCCTCGCGCGCGGCCTCCAGGGTGGCCGGGTCGGCGGCCACGATCAGGCCCGCCCCGCCGGAGCGGGCGTCGTACGGCGTGCCGTCCCGGTGGGCGCTGGCGCCGCCCGCCTCCCGGACCATCAGGGTCCCGGGCAGGTGGTCCCACGGGAAGGTGTGCCCGTAGAGCAGGTAGTCGGTGTCCCCCTCGATCAGCTTGGGGTAGTCGATCCCGCAGCACACCCAGGAGCCGATCAGGGCGGGCAGGCCCGCGGGCTGGCGGCCACGGCGCGACCAGATCGACGTGGCGCCCTGCGGCTGGTCACCGGCAGGGGCGCGGTGGAGCGGCTCGCCGTTGCGTCGTACGCCGGCACCGTGCTCGGCGACCCAGGCGATCTTGTGCTCGGGCTGCCAGATCCAGCCGCGGACCGTCTCGCCGTCGACCACCTCGGAGAGCATCACGGCGTGGTCGGGAGAGCCGTGCACGAAGTTCTTGGTGCCGTCGACGGGATCCACGGTGAAGCCGTGCCCGGCCTCCCGGAAGCGGCGCAGCAGGTCCTTGTCCTCGGAGTAGGCCTCCTCGCCGAGCACCACGGAGTCCGGGTAGGCCTCCAGCAGGGCCTGCGTGATCAGCTCCTCGGCCTCCCGGTCGGCGACCGTGACCAGGTCGCCGGGGTTCTTCTCGTCGATCTGGGCGTCCGAGAGCGAGCGGAACCGGGGGGTGATCACCTCGGCGGCGACCGACTGCATCAGCTCGAGGACCGCCTCGGTCGTGAGTGCCACCTCAGACCTCGAGGGTGGCCAGGTCGGCGAGGAGCAGCGCCTCGGCCAGGCAGACGCGTTCGAACTCCGCGAGGTGCAGTCCCTCGTTGGCGCCGTGCGCCCGCGTGTCCGGGTCCTCGACGCCGGTGACGAGCACGCTGGCGTCGGGGAAGCTCTGCAGGAACTCCGCGATGAACGGGATCGAGCCGCCGACCCCCATGTCGATCGGGCGGACGCCGTCCCAGGCCTCGGCGAAGGCGTCGCGAGCCGCGTCGTACGCCGGCCCGACCGCCTCGATCAGGGTGGGCTCCCCCTTGTCGGTCACCGAGAACGAGAGCTCCGCGCCCCAGGGGACGTGGGCCTCCAGGTGCCGGCGCAGGCACTCGATCGCGTTCGCCGAGGTGTCCCCCGGTGCGACCCGCACCGAGATCGCGGCGCGGGCGGTCGGGCTCAGGGTGTTGCTGGCGCCGTCCACCCTGGGGGCGTCCAGACCGGTGATCGTCAGCGCGGGCTTGGTCCACAACCGCTCCACCGCGGTGCCGGACCCGATGAACTGCACGCCGGGCGCGATCCCGGAGTCGGCCAGCAGCCGCTCCTCGGGGTAGTCCACGTCCGCCGCCGGGCCCGCGTGCAGCCCGGCCACGGCGACGTTGCCCTCGTCGTCGTGCAGGGTGGCGAGGAGCCGGGTCAGGGTCATCAGCGCGTCGGGCACCAGCCCGCCCCACATGCCCGAGTGGACCGCGTGGGTCAGGGTGCGTACCCCGACGTCGATCGTGGCCAGGCCGCGCAGGCTGGTGGTCAGCGCGGGGACGCCGACGTCCCAGTTGGCGGAGTCGGCGATCACCATCACGTCGCAGCGCAGGAAGTCGTGGTGCTGCTGGAGCAGGGCCGGCAGCGTCTCCGAGCCGACCTCCTCCTCGCCCTCGACGAACATCGTCACGCCCACGTCGAGGTCCTCGCCGAGCGCGCGCACGGCGGCGAGGTGCGCGGCGATCCCGGCCTTGTCGTCGGCGGCGCCGCGGCCGTAGAGACGGTCCCCGCGCTCGGTCGGCTCGAACGGCGGCGAGTCCCACTCGGCGGGGTCGTTCTCGGGCTGCACGTCGTGGTGGGCGTAGAGCAGCACCGTCGGCTTCCCGGGGGGCGCGGGCTTGCGGGCCAGTACGGCGGGCGCGCGACCGTCCTCGTGGGCGCTGACGACCTGCACGTCCTGGAAGCCCTCGCCGCGGAACAGCTCGGCGACGGCCTCGGCGCTGCGTCTCACCTCGGCCGCTCGCGCCGGGTCCGCGCTCACGGACTGGATCCGGACCAGGTCCTCGAGGTCCTGCCGGATGCGGGGCAGCTCGGCGCTCACTCGGGAGCGCAGGTCGTCTCTCTCCATGCTCCGAGCCTAGGTCGCGGGTTCGCCCGGGACCTCATCGGCGGCGTCGCCGATGGGATTCTCCTCCTGCTCCGGAGGTGGTGGCGGCCCCGCGGGCGGTGCGCTGCGACTGGTGACCTGCTCGTCGAGGTAGCGCACCACCACGGCCGCGACGGCGACTACCGGCACGGCCAGGAAGGCGCCGGTGATGCCGAACAGCGTGGACCCCAGGGTGACCGAGAGCAGCACCACGGCGGCGTGCAGGTTCATCGACTGCGACTGCAGCCACGGGGAGAGCACGTTGCCCTCCAGCTGCTGCACCACGACGATCACGCCCAGGATGATCAGCGCCCCGGTGACCCCGTTGGACACGAGTGCCACCAGCACCGCCACGGCGCCGACCACGAACGCGCCCACGATCGGCACGAAGCCGCCGAAGAACGTGAGCACCGCCAGCGGGATCGCGAGCGGCACTCCGACGATCAGCAGCCCGGTCCCGATGAAGACCGCGTCGATGGCCGAGACCAGCGCCTGGGTCCGGATGAAGCCGCCCAGCGTGGACCAGGCGCGCGTGACGACCTCGGCGAGGTGGGGGCCGGCGGAGGGACCGGCGAGCCGGCGCAGCCAGGGGATGAAACGACGTCCGTCCTTGAGGAACAGGAAGGTGAGGATCAGGCTGATCACGAGGGTGATGCCGGCGTTGCCGACCGCGGAGACCCCCGTGAGCACGCCGGAGGCGATCTTGCCCGCCGACCCGGTCACCTTCTCCTGGAGGCTCTCCAGGGCTGTGTTCACCTGCGCGGCGGAGACGAAGTCGCTCTCCTTGACCCAGTCCCCCAGCCGCTGCAGGCCCGCCGTGGTGTCGGAGACGATCTGGTCGGACTGGCCGACCACCGACGGCGCGATCGCGAACCCGACGCCGACCAGGACCGCGATGGTGCCCAGCAGCGCCGCCGCGGCCGCGAGGCCGGCCGGGAACCGGAACCGGTCCCGGAGCATCGCGGCCAGGGGCGCCAGCACGGTGGTGATCACCAGGGCCAGCAGCACCGGGAGCACGATCCCCCACGTCCTCTGGATCACCAGGCCCAGCAGGACGACGCCGAGAGCGATCGAGACCCAGCGCAGGCTCCAGCGGGCGGTCCAGGCGATCCCGTCCCCGATCACGTGCTCGCGCTGCTTCAGCCCGGGCGGGTCGGCGGCCGCGGGCACTGTCGTCTCGGACACGGCCCGATCCTTCGCACTCATGTACCCGAGGGTGTCAGGCAGGCCCAGCGGCCCACAACGCGCACCCGCCGGGGCGGCGCCTCAGTCCTCGGCCGGCGGGCTCGTGAGCGGCAGGTAGGCCGACAGGTCCGCCCGCTGCCCGGAGGCCCGGATCCTGCCCTCGGACATCGCGTCGGCCCAGGAGACAGTGCCGGTCGCGAGGCCGATCCAGGTGACCGCGTCGAGCTCGACCACCGCAGGCGGCGTACCCCTGGTGTGGCGGACGCCCGGGATCACCTGCGCCGCGGCGTACGGCGGCACCCGCACCTCCACCGACTTCCCCGGCGCCCGCTCCGCCAGCACCGCGAGGAAGTGCTTGCTCAACAGCTTCAGGTCAGCCCGCGTCCGCTCCTCCCGCCCCAGTGCCTCCGCGACGGCCACCGGGTCCTGGAGCTGCAGATGCGTGGGCACTGGACCACGGTATCCGCGCCGGGGACCCGGGACCCGACCGGATAGTCCGAGACGTTTCCGTTGCCGATCGGGCCGAAGTACGACGGTTCCGTCTCGGACTATCCCGATGCCGCGAACCGCCCGGCCACCCGGGCGACCAGCTCGCGCAGCTCCTCGGGGTGCTCGACGGTGAACTCGGCGTCCAGGTCGGCCAGCACCATCAGCGGCCACTGCAACGAGTCCACGTGCATCGTCAGCAGGCAGCCGTCGCCGTCGGGCTCCGTCTCTCCCCAGCGTCCGACCGCGGCGGCGACCTTCTCGGGGGAGGTCGCGAAGCGCACCCTGACCTCGTAGCGCTGCGGCATCCGGCGGATCCCACCCTGCACGAAGGCCACCGCGTCCTGCGCGGGGAGCTCGCGCGGCCGGTAGCGCTGCCCGGTCGCCACGACGTTCGCGATCCGGTCCAGCCGGAACGAGCGCCAGTCCTGCCGGTCCCGGTCGTAGGCGACGAGGTACCACCGCCGTCCGAGCGAGACCAGGCGCAACGGCTCCGCCCGCCGCTGCGTGGTCTCCGACTCGCGTGCGGTGTAGTCGAAGCGGACCAGCTCGTCGTCGCGGCAGGCCTGGGCCAGCGTGGTGAGCACGTCGGCGTCGATCACCGGTCCACCGCCCCACACCGGGTTGTCGGTCTGGGACCGGACGGCGTCCATCCTGCGGCGCAGCCGCGGCGGCATCAGCGCGATGAGCTTGGTCAGCGCCTGCACCGAGGTCTCCTCCATCCCGGTGACCCCGCCGGCCGCGGCGGTGCGCAGCCCGACCGCGATCGCGACCGCCTCCTCGTCCTCGAGGAGCAGCGGCGGCAGCGAGCCGCCGGGCCGGAGCTGGTAGCCGCCGGCCACGCCCCGGGTCGCGTCCACGTCGTACCCGAGCTCGCGCAGCCGCTCGACGTCGCGTCGCAGCGTGCGTGGGCTGACCGCGAGCCGCTCCGAGAGCTCGTCGCCGGGCCAGTGCCGGTGGGTCTGGAGCAGCGAGAGCAGTCGCAGCATCCGCGCGCTCGGGTTCATCTGCCCAGACTAATTCCGATTGCGGTCAGGATCTGGCCGCAATGGTTCCTAGCGTGGGATCCATGAGCGAACACACCACTACAACAGTCATCAGGACCCAGGGCCTGACCAGGCACTTCACCCGGCACAAGAAGACGGTCGAGGCGGTGCGCGGCCTCGACCTCGAGGTCGCGCCCGGCGAGCTCGTCGCGTTCCTCGGCCCCAACGGAGCGGGCAAGTCGACCACGCTGCGGATGCTGACCACGCTGATCGCGCCGACCTCGGGCACCGCCACGGTCGCCGGGTACGACGTCGTGGCCCAGCGCCGCGACGTACGCCGCAGCATCGGGTACGTCGGACAGGGCAACGGCGCCGGCCACCAGCAACGCGGCCGTGACGAGCTCGTCAGCCAGGCACGGGCGCACGGCATGGACCGGACTGCGTCCCGGCGACGGGCCGACGAGCTGCTGGAGGCCTTCGACCTCACCGAGCACGCCAGACGCCCCGTCTCCACCCTGTCCGGAGGCCAGCGGCGTCGGCTCGACGTCGCGATCGGCCTGGTGCACACCCCGCGGCTGCTGTTCCTCGACGAGCCGTCCACCGGGCTCGACCCGCAGAACCGCGCCAACCTGCAGGAGCAGATCCGGCGGCTGCACGCGGAGTTCCGCACCACGATCGTGCTCACCACCCACTACCTCGAGGAGGCCGACGCCATCGCGGACCGGGTCGTGGTGATCGACCACGGGCTGGTGATCGCCGACGACACCGCCGCCGGCCTCAAGTCCGGTCTCGGCGACCTGGTCACGCTGGGCTTCGGCGACGAGCACCAGGCGGCGGCAGCCGCCCGGCGAGTGAGCGCCCAGCCGGATGCGACGGCCACGGTGGAGCGCACCGGGGCGACGGTCTCCGTCCGCTCCGCCCGCGGGGCCGAGCACGCACCGGCGCTGGTGCAGGACCTCGCCCGCACCGGCACTCCCGTCCAGCGCATCGAGGTGGCCGGGCCCACCCTGGACGACGTCTTCCTCGACCTGACCGGGCGCAGCCTGCGCGAGAGCAACCACGTCACCGAGGGGCCCGGCACGGCCCCCGTCACCGAAGGAGCAGCAGCATGAGCACCGTCGCCGCACCGACCCACCGGGTCGAGGACCTCGCCGAGCGGTCCACGAACCCGGGCTTCCTGCAGGACACCTGGAACGTGATGGTCCGCGAGCTGAAGCCGGTCTTCCGCGAGCCCGCCTCGGTGCTGTTCGCGATGGTCCAGCCGCTCGTCTTCCTGGGACTGTTCGCCCCGCTGCTGCCCGAGGTCGGGAGCGGCTCGGCGCTGCAGTGGTTCGTGCCGGGCATCGTCGCGATGACCGCCCTGATGGGCGCCTCGTTCACCGGCGCCAACCTGATGCAGGAGATCGTCTCCGGCTCCCACGAACGGCTGCTGGTCTCGCCGCTGAGCCGGTCCTCGCTGCTGGTGGGCCGGGCGATGAAGGAGGTCGTGCCGATGCTGATGCAGACCGCGATCATCCTGCTGGTGGTCACCCCGTTCAGCTTTGAGCTGCACCTGGGCGGCGTACTGGTGGGGATGGCGCTGCTGGCCGTGTTCAGCATCGGCGTCGGCGCGCTGTCCTTCGCCCTGGCGCTGGTCTCCAAGGACCAGGACTGGCTGTTCTGGACGGTCCAGCAGACCTGCATCTTCCCGCTGCTGCTCCTGGCCGGCGTACTCCTGCCGCTCCAGGGCGCCCCGGGCTGGCTGCGGACGGCCGCGGACCTGAACCCGCTGAAGTACGTCGTGGAGGCCGAGCGGGCCCTGTTCGCCGGCACCTTCCCGGTCGACACCGTGGCCTACGGGTTCCTCGGCGCCGCGGTGGTCGCCGTACTCGGCCTGCTCGTGGGCCTGCGCGCGATGGACCGCTCCAGCTAGAAAGCGCCAAGCCGGGATAGTCCGAGACGTTTCCGTCGTCAATTGCCTTCGAGTACGACGGAAAGGTCTCGGACTATCCGGGGTGCTCAGGCCATCGCGGCGGGAAGCGTGAGCCGCCAGGCGGTCCCCAGCTCCTCGAGGGGTACGTCGAACGCGCCCGCCACGACCAGGGAGTCGCCGCGGGTCTGGCCCAGGGAGGTGATCGGTACGTCGTGCTCGGCGGCGAGCTCGAAGAGGCGCTCCTCGTCCTCCAGCGAGACCGACACGACCACGCGGGCCGCGGACTCGCTGAACAGGGCCAGGAACGGATCCCCGCCGGCCACCTCGGTGAGGTCGACCTCGGCGCCGACGCCGTTGCGCAGGCAGGACTCCACCAGCGCCTGGGCGAGGCCGCCGTCGGAGACGTCGTGGGCCGAGGAGATCACGCCGGTCGCCGCGACCAGCAGCTCGCTGAGCGCGCGTTCCGCGGCCAGGTCGACCACCGGCGGCAGGCCACCGAGGTGGTCGTGGACCACGTTGGCCCACTCCGAGCCGGAGAGCTCCTCGCGGGTCGCGCCGAGCAGCAGCACCCGCTCGCCGGCCGCACCGAACCCGGTGGGCGTGCGTCGGGTGACGTCCTCGATCACGCCGAGGACGGCGACCACCGGCGTCGGCAGGATCGCGGTCTCGCCGGTCTGGTTGTAGAGGCTCACGTTGCCGCCGGTGACCGGGATCCCGAGCTCGACGCAGGCGTCCTTGAGCCCGCGGCAGGCCTCGGCGAACTGCCACATCACCGCGGGGTCCTCGGGGGAGCCGAAGTTGAGGCAGTCGCTGATCGCCATCGGGGTGGCGCCACCGGTCGAGACGTTGCGGTAGGACTCGGCGAGGGCGAGCTGCGCGCCGGCGTACGGGTCCAGGCGGGCGAACCGGCCGTTGCAGTCGGTGGAGACCGCGACCCCGAGGTTGGTGGACGGGTCGACCCGGATCATCCCGCTGTCGCTGGGCTGGGCGAGCACGGTGTTGCCCTGCACGTAGCGGTCGTACTGGTCGGTGACCCAGGACTTGTCGCACAGGTTGGGGCTGGCGACCAGGCGCAGCAGGGTCTCGCGCAGCTCCGCGCCCGTGGTCGGGCGCGGGAGGAGCTCGGCCGCGTCGGCCTGCAGCGCGTCCTGAGAGTCAGGCCGCGCGAACGGGCGGTTGTAGGTCGGGCCGTCGTGGGCCACCGAGCGCGGGGGTACGTCGACCACGCGCTCGCCGTGCCAGTCGATCTGCAGGTGATCGCCGTCGGTGACCTCGCCGATCACGGTGGCCTCGACGTCCCACTTCTCGCAGATCGCCAGGAAGCGCTGCACGTCGGCGGGCTCCACGACCGCCATCATCCGCTCCTGGCTCTCGCTCATCAGGATCTCCTCGGGCACCAGGGATGAGTCGCGCAGCGGCACCAGGCCGAGCTCGATGTGCATCCCGCCGTCACCGGCGCTGGCCAGCTCGCTGGTCGCGCAGGACAGCCCGGCACCGCCGAGGTCCTGGATGCCGGCGACGACGCCGGCGTGGAAGAGCTCGAGGGTGCACTCGATCAGCAGCTTCTCCTGGAACGGGTCCCCCACCTGCACGCTGGGCCGCTTCGCCGGACCGGAGCTGCCGTCGGCGGACTCGTCGAAGGTCTCACTGGCGAGGACGCTCACCCCGCCGATCCCGTCGCCGCCGGTGCGGGCGCCGTACAGGATCACCTGGTTGCCGACGCCGCTCGCCTTCGCGAGGTGGAGGTCCTCGTGGCGCAGCACGCCGACGCACAGGGCGTTGACGAGCGGGTTGCCGGCGTACGTCGCGTCGAAGACGACCTCGCCGCCGATGTTGGGCAGGCCGAGGCAGTTGCCGTACCCGCCCACGCCCGCGACGATCCCGGGCAGCACCCGGTGGGTGTCGGGAGCGTCCAGCGGCCCGAACCGGAGCGGGTCCATCACCGCGACCGGGCGCGCGCCCATGGCGAGGATGTCGCGGACGATGCCGCCGACGCCGGTCGCGGCGCCCTGGTAGGGCTCCACGTAGGAGGGGTGGTTGTGGCTCTCCACCTTGAAGGTGACCGCGTAGCCCTGGCCGACGTCGATGACCCCGGCGTTCTCGCCGATGCCGGCCAGCATCTTGCCGGCCCGGGTCTCCTGCGGGATCTCGGAGAACTGCTTGAGGTGCACCTTGGAGGACTTGTAGGAGCAGTGCTCGCTCCACATCACCGAGTACATCGCCAGCTCGGAGCTGGTGGGACGGCGGCCGAGGATCTCGCGGATCCGGCCGTACTCGTCGGCCTTGAGGCCCAGCTCCGCCCATGGCTGGTCGCGCTCGGGGTCCTTGGCGGCGGTCGTGACGGTGTCCAGTTGCACCGGCTCATCCTATGAGCGCCGGCCATCCGCCTTTCGCCGGACCTGTCCGGGCCGGCGGTGCCGGCCCGCCACGGGACCGGATGCGGGAGGCAGCGGCCGTGACCGCTACGCCGGATCCGTGCCCGGCCGACCCGCGGCGACCACCAGGAAATGGGTGCCTGCGACATTCTTTCCGGAAATGAATTACATATTTGTAATTCACAAGAATGCCTGTTACTGGTGTGACGAGCGGGGTTAGGGTGACGAAGTTTTCCGACATTCCAGGAGATTCTGATGCTTCCCCTTGCCCCACTCCGGAGCACCGCCACTCGGGCACGCCGCTGGTTGGTGGCCGTGTCTGCCACCGCTGTCGCGCTGGCCGTGTCGGGCACCATGCTCAGCGTCCCCGCGCACGCCGCGAACCCGGTGACCCCGGGCAACTACCGCGGACTCGGGTTCGACCAGTGCGAGGCGCCGAGCCAGGCCGCGATGAGCACCTGGATCAAGAAGTCGCCCTTCCGCGCGGCCGGCATCTACATCTCCGGGGCCTCCCGCGCCTGCCAGCGGCAGACCAACCTGACGCCGACCTGGGTCAAGAACCAGCTCGCCGCCGGGTGGCGGCTGATGCCGATCACCCTCGGCCCGCAGGCCTCCTGCTCGCACCGCTACCCGCGCTACGGGAAGAAGATCGACCCGACGATCAACCCGAGCACCACCAACACCTACGCGGCGGCTCGCGCCCAGGGCGCCCTCGAGGCACGCCGGGCCGTGACCCGGGCACGCGAGCTCGGGATCGTCCCCGGCAGCACGATCTTCTACGACCTCGAGGCATTCAGCGCCAAGACCACCTCGGCGTGCATGCAGTCCGCGCTGTGGTTCACCAGCGCCTGGACGACCGAGCTGCACCGCTACAAGTACGCCTCCGGCTTCTACTCCAGCGCCGCGTCCGGGATCAAGATGCTCGACGACGCCCGGGTCAAGGCCGGCAACAAGATCGTGATGCCCGACCAGATCTGGATCGCGGACTGGGACGGCAAGGCCAACACCACCTCGACCTACATCCGCAGCGACGGGTGGAAGCCCTACGGCCGCGCGAAGCAGTTCCAGGGCGGCCACAACGAGACCTGGGGCGGCGTGAAGATCAACATCGACCGCAACTACCTCGACCTGCGTACGCCGCGCATCCCCGGCGTCGCCGCACCGGCACCGGCGCCCGCCCCGGCGGCACCGGTCGCCAACGGCCTGCGCTACACGGGCACCGCGACCACCGACGCCAAGTGCACCGTGAAGTCGATGAACCGGCGCTCCTACGTCGCCAGCAGCAGCACCGTCGCCACGGGTCTCACTGTCCCGCTGCAGTGCCTGCTCAAGCAGCGTGGGTTCTACCGCTACCAGGTCACCGGCCGCTGGAACGCCCAGACCATCTCGGCGCTGCACGCCTTCCAGCGCAGTGCCGGCACCTCCGCCCGCAAGTACGTCTCCCGCAGCGACTGGGTGCGGCTGCTCTCGGCCGGCGGCCAGGGCCGGGTGCTCAAGCGCGGCAACCTCGGCTCCGACGTGATCCGGGTGCAGCGTGCCCTGAACGCAGCCGGGAAGCCGCGCCTGAAGGTCACCGGCCGCTACAACAAGGCCACGGCGAAGGCCGTCGGCGCCTACCAGCGGCGCCACGGCATCAGCTCGACCAAGGTCACGGCCACCAAGACGTGGGCCGCGCTGCGGGCCGGACGCGCCTGAGCCCAGGCAGTCCTCAGTCAGGGCCCGGGGCCCAGCCGGTTCGCCCGGCTGGTCCGCCGGGCCCGTCTGGTCTGTCAGGCCGGGCCGGGGCGGGTCAGGTTCAGGCGTCCTGGAGGGCGGCGACGGCGCTGGCGAAGAACCCGAGCCCGTCGGTGCCCGGACCGCACAGCTCCTCGATCGCGTGCTCGGGGTGCGGCATCAGCCCCACCACGTTGCCGGCCTCGTTGGTGATGCCGGCGATCGCCCGCTGGGAGCCGTTGGGGTTCGCCCCCACGTAGCGCGCGACCACGCGCCCCTCCCCCTCGAGCACGTCGAGGGTGTGCTGGTCGGCCACGAAGGAGCCCTCACCGTTCTTGAGCACGATGGTGACCTCCTGGCCGGCGTCGTACGCCGTGGTCCAGGCGGTGGTGTTGTTCTCGATCCGCACGACCTGGTCGAGGCAGCCGAACTTGCGGCTGGAGTTGCGGATCAGCGCCCCCGGCAGCAGGTGGGACTCGCACAGGATCTGGAAGCCGTTGCAGATGCCCAGCACCGGCAGGCCCCCCTTCGCCGCGGAGATGACCTCGGTCATCACCGGCGCGAACCGGGCGATGGCGCCGCAGCGCAGGTAGTCGCCGTAGGAGAAGCCCCCGGGAAGCACGACCGCGTCGACTCCCTTGAGGTCGTGGTCGCCGTGCCACAGCGCGACGGGCTCGGCGCCGGCGAGGCGTACGCCGCGCTGCGCGTCGACGTCGTCGAGCGAGCCGGGGAAGGTGACGACGCCGATCCTCACTGGACGACCCGGACTTCGTAGTCCTCGATCACCGGGTTGGAGAGCAGCGTGGCGGCCATCTCGTGCACCTGCGCCAGCCGCGCCTCGGTGACCTCGCCCTCGAGCTCGAGCTCGAAGCGCTTGCCCTGCCGCACCTCGTTGACCCCTTCGAAGCCGAGCCGGGGCAGGGCACCCTGGACCGCCTTGCCCTGCGGGTCGAGGATCTCGGGCTTGGGCATGACGTCGACGACGACACGGGACACGGGTGGCCCCTTTCGCTTCGGGGTACGGGGCGGCGCCAGTCTAACGACGGTGCGCAGGTCTCCCCGGACGGACCGGGGAAACCTGCGCGCGTGCCTGCACCCTGGCGGCGCCGCCTGCGCTCACGAGTTCAGCGCGGTGGAGCCACCGGACGGGGCGTCCGGGGTGCGGGCCCCGCTCTGGCCGTCCTTCTGGCCGTCCTTCTGGCCGTCCTTCGGGCCCCCGGGCTCGCCCTGCTGCTTCCCGGGGCCACCGGGACCGGCGCCGTCCTCGTCACAGCCGGGACCACCGGGGCCACCGCGGCCGGGGCGTCCGTGACCGCCTGGGCCGCCGAGCTCCTCGGTGCCGGTGATCTTGAAGTCCTTGTCGAGCTTCACGACCAGCGGCTTGTCGTCGTCGACGATGTGCGCCTCGTAGACGCCCTCAGAGTCGGTCTCGACCCGCTCGATGGTGGCGTCGGGGTACTTCGCCCTGACCGCGTCCTCCACCTTGGTCTTCTTCGTGCCGGTGAGCGGCTCCTCGTTTCCGTGCGGGCCCCGCGCCTCGCCTCGGTCCTGGCCACCGTGGTGGTTGGCGGAGTACGACGCGTTCTCACGGGGGCTCCCGGAGTCGGCGGACGCGGCCGAGATGGCCCCGGCGGTGACGCCACCGATCACGAGCCCGGCCACGCCGACCGCCGAGGTCAGCACGATGGTCCGCCTGCGCGGCGACCGCTCGCGTTTCGGGGACGGGTTGGTGTTCTCGTTCATCTGGCAACCTCCAAGTGCTCGGATCGCCCGGTGAACCTCCACCGGGTCACCTCACACGATGCCCACCGGATCTGGGCCGACGGCGTGCAGAACCTGTGTGCGGGCTGGGAGCTGCCGTCGATCAGCGCGAGGACGGTCCACGCAGTACGACGATCGCCAGCGCGATGCCGAACCCGGCGATCGCCGGGCCCACGATCGCCCAGAACTCGACCCCGGTCATCGGGCTGCCCTCCAACACCCCGAGGCCCTGCAGGGTGAACACGATGCCCGCCACCACCATCAGCAGGCTCAGCGCGATCCCGATCATCCGCCCCATCAGCCCGCCCTCCCCGAGACCAGGCGCGCGGCCCGCCGCAGATCACTGCGTACGGCGGGCAGTCCGGCCCGGGTCGCCACCCAGCCCACGGGTCGCAGCGGACCGCGACCGTGCACGCTGAAGGAGGCCGTCACCCGGCAGCCGGTCTCGCCGGGAGCCGGGCTCGCAGCGAAGCCGAGCTCGAGGTCCGCCTCGATCCCGTGCCAGCGTCCGGTCTCGGCCCAGAGCAGGTCGGGAACCATCTCGGTGATCTCCATCTCCGGCGCGATCCGCGCCGCGGTGAGGTCTCGCCAGCGCATGCCGACTCTCGGCGCGCCCTCGTCGATCAGCTCGACCGCGCGCAGGGAGGACTGCCACTGCGGCCGGTTGCGCGGGTCCGCGAGGTACTCGTAGGCCACCGCCACCGGCACGTCGTACTCGACCGTGGTCCTCAGGGCGCCGTCCCGGCTCATGGCCGCATCAGAAACGTTCGCCGGTGAGCTTCTCGAACGCCTCGACGTAGCGGGCGCGGGTGCGCTCGACCACCTCGGCGGGCAGCGGCGGCGGCGCCTCGCCCGAGGACCGGTCCCAGCCGCTCTCCGGGGAGAGCAGCCAGTTGCGCACGATCTGCTTGTCGTAGGAGTCCTGGGTGCGCCCGGGCGCCCAGTCCTTGGCCGGCCAGTACCGGCTCGAGTCGGGGGTGAGCACCTCGTCGGCGAGCACCGTGGTGCCGACCGCGGCGCTGTCCCCCACCTGCGGTCCGAGCCGGGACCCGAACTCCAGCTTGGTGTCGGCCAGGATGATGCCCCGCTCACGGGCCAGGCCCTCGGCGCGCGCGTAGACCGCGAGCGTCAGGTCGCGCAGCTCCTCGGCCGCGGCCGCACCGATGTCGCCGACGACGCTGTCGAAGGAGACGTTCTCGTCGTGGTCACCGAGGGCCGCCTTGGTGGCCGGGGTGAAGATCGGGGACGGCAGCCGGCTCCCGTCGACCAGCCCCTTGGGCAGCGGGACCCCGCACACCTGGCCGGTGGACTGGTAGTCGAGCAGGCCCGACCCGGTCAGGTAGCCCCGCGCCACGCACTCCACGGGATACATCGCCAGCTCCTCGCAGACGATCGCCCTCCCCTTGACCGACTCGGGGACGTCGGTGGACTTCACGTGGTTGGGCACGAGGTCCGCGAGCTGGGCGAACCACCACAGGGACATCCGGGTGAGGATCTCGCCCTTGTCGGGGATGGTGGTGTCGAGGACGAAGTCGTAGGCCGAGATCCGGTCGCTGGCGACCATGAGCAGACTGCCGTCCTGCAACCGGTAGAGGTCACGGACCTTGCCGGAGTGGACGTGGACCGCGCCTTCGATCTCCGGCGCCGGGGGAATGTTGTGCACGGTGCCACCCTACAAAGCGGTCAGGTCCACCCGGTCCGCAGACGACTGTGGGGTGTGTCGGCTTGCGCCGACACACCCCACGAAGACCCTCGGGTCACAGACCTACCTGAGGATCGCGCGGGTGACCGACGACTTCCCGCCGGCGGCCGCAGAGGCGATGCCGGAAGCGGGGACGGACGCGACCGCGATAGCAACGGCGACGGTGGCGACTACGCCTCGGACGATGCGGCTGTTGAAAGACATGATGGGTTTCCCTCCCCCTCGGTTCGGGCCCCGATGGCCCGAGCTCCTGTCGCCAGCCTATGACATACGCCCTGATTTGTACATAAACCGGACACTGCTCAGGGTGGTGAAAGAGGGAGAGGGCCGCTCCGGTCCCCGGAGCGGCCCTCAGGCACGTGCGCGCTGGGCAGACTCAGCGCACCGCCCCCCTTGCTGCTCGGTTCCAGGACCTCCACCGAGGCTCGCGCTCGGCCCACCCCGAGGCGGCGTTGCACGCCACGACGGCCAAGTCAGCACTTCGAGCCAGGTGCACTTTTCTCCTCAAGAATGGCCCACCGACAGTCGGGGCCGAGTCGCTGCTGGAATCAAGCAGCCCCGAAGGTAAGGGACGTCAGGGACGAGCACCACCCCCGTTCGGCCACAATTACGGGCCATCTTCGATTTCGGACCGCCTCGCGCAGCGCCGACCGCAGGAGAGCCGTCCGTCAGAGGATCGCGCCCGGCGTGTAGCTCGCGGCCTCCGGGTCGGTCGCAAGAGCGGCCTCGACCCGGCGTACGACGGCAGCGACCTGGTCGCGGGCCGCGCCGGTGAACTCGATCGGCTCCGCCACCAGGGACTCGATCTGGCCACGGTCCAGCCCCAGCCGGGGGTCGGCGCCGAGCCGCTCGAACAGGTCGTTGACGACCAGGCCCTGGCGCATCTCCAGGGCGACCGCTACCGCGTGCTCCTTGATCGCCTCGTGCGCCTCCTCGCGGCCGACGCCGTTGCGCACGGCCGCCATCAGCACCTTGGTCGTGGTCAGGAACGGCAGGTACCGGTCCAGCTCGCGCTGCACCACCGCCGGGAACACCCCGAACTCGTCGAGCACGGTGAGGAAGGTCTGGAAGAGCCCGTCCGCGGCGAAGAACGCGTCCGGCAGCGCGACGCGGCGTACGACGGAGTCCGAGACGTCGCCCTCGTTCCACTGGTCACCGGCAAGCTCCCCCACCATCGACAGCTGGCCACGGAGCACGACGGCGAGGCCGTTGACCCGCTCGCAGGAGCGGGTGTTCATCTTGTGCGGCATCGCCGAGGAGCCGACCTGGCCCTCCTTGAAGCCCTCGGTGACCAGCTCGATGCCGGCCATCAGCCGGATCGTGGTGGCGAGGTTGGAGGGACCGGCGACGATCTGCACCAGCGCGGAGACGACGTCGAAGTCCAGCGAGCGCGGGTAGACCTGGCCGACGCTGGTGAGCACCTGCTCGAACCCGAGGTGCGCGGCGATCCGCTGCTCGAGCTCCGCCAGCTTTTCCGGGGATCCGTCGAGCAGGTCGAGCATGTCCTGGGCGGTGCCCATCGGCCCCTTGATCCCGCGCAGCGGGTAGCGGGCGATCAGGTCGTCGAGCCGGCCCAGTCCGACCAGCATCTCGTCGGCCACCGTCGCGAAGCGCTTGCCCATCGTCGTCGCCTGCGCGGCCACGTTGTGCGAGCGGCCGGCCATCACCAGCGACTCGTGCTCGGCCGCCAGCCGGGCCAGCCGGGCGAGGGCGGCGAGCACGCGCTGCCGGACCAGGCCCAGCGACGCCTTGACCTGCAGCTGCTCGACGTTCTCGGTGAGGTCGCGCGAGGTCATCCCCTTGTGGATGTGCTCGTGGCCCGCGAGGGCGCAGAACTCCTCGATCCGGGCCTTCACGTCGTGGCGGGTGACCCGCTCGCGCGCCGCGATGCTGGCGAGGTCGACCTGGTCGACGACCGCCTCGTAGTCGGCGATCACCCCGTCGGGCACGTCCACGCCGAGCTCCTTCTGCGCGGCGAGCACGGCGATCCAGAGCCGGCGCTCGAGGACGATCTTGTGCTCGGGCGACCAGATCTCGGCGAGGTCGGCCCCGGCGTACCGGGTGGCGAGGACGTTGGGGACGGTCACGACTGGTCTCCTTGCTCGGCCACCGAGGCGGCGATGTCGGTGCGCCACTGCGCACCGTCGAAGCTGATCGAGGAGATTCCCTCGTAGGCCCTGGCCCGCGCGTCGGCGACGTCGGCGCCCACGGCGGTCACGGCGAGCACCCGGCCTCCGGCGGTGACGAGGTCACCGTCTCGACGGGCCGTCCCGGCGTGGATCACGTCCACGTCGGTCCACTCGGCCAGCGTCTCGGTCCCGGTGATCACGTCGCCGCTGCTCGAGGTCTCCGGGTAGCCCGCGCTGGCCATCACCACGGCCACGGCCGCTCCGGACTTCCAGCGCGGCGGCTTCACCTCGTGCAGGTTGCCGTCGGCCGCGGCCTTGAGCAGCTCGGCGAGCGGCGAGTCGAGCAGGGCCATCAGCGGCTGGGTCTCGGGATCACCGAAGCGGGCGTTGAACTCCACGACGCGCATCCCGGCCGAGGTGAGGGCCAGTCCGGCGTAGAGCAGTCCCGCGAACGGCTTCCCGCGCCGGGCCATCTCGGCGACCGTGGGCTCGAGCACGTGCTCCTGCACCTCGGTCACTAAGCTGTCCGGCGCCCAGGACAACGGCGTGTAGGCGCCCATGCCCCCGGTGTTGGGGCCGGCGTCGCCGTCGAAGATGCGCTTGAAGTCCTGGGCGGGCTGCAGCGGGTAGACGGTGCTGCCGTCGGTGATCGCGAACAGGGACACCTCGGGTCCGTCGAGGAACTCCTCGATCACCACGCGCTCGCACTGCGCGGCATGGGCCACGGCCTCGTCGCGGTCCTCGGTGACCACCACGCCCTTTCCGGCGGCGAGCCCGTCGTCCTTGACGACGTACGGCGGGCCGAAGTCGTCGAGCGCGGCCGCCACCTCCTCGGCCGAGGTGCACACGTGCGCCTGCGCGGTGGGGACTCCCGCCGCCGCCATCACGTCCTTGGCGAACGCCTTGGAGCCCTCGAGCTCGGCCGCCTGCCCCGACGGGCCGAAGCAGCTGATCCCGCGCGCGCGGACGTCGTCCGCGACCCCGGCCACCAGGGGGGCCTCGGGACCGATCACGACCAGGTCGGCGCCCAGGGACACGGCGAGGTCGGCCACGGCGGCGCCGTCCATCGGGTCCACGTCGTGCAGCACGGCGCACTCGGCGATCCCGGGGTTGCCGGGGGCCGCGTGCACCTCGCTGACGGACGGGTCGCGGGAAAGTGCGAGGGCGAGCGCGTGCTCACGTCCACCGGAGCCGATCACGAGGGTCTTCACGTTCGCGAATCCTATCGACGCCGACGTACCGACCCTGCGGCGCCGGTCAGGCAGAGGGCGGGCGCACCCGTGCCTCGTAGGCCGCCCGCGCGGCGTGGTCTGCGCTGGAGAGGATCGAGTTCGCCTTGAACGCCTTGGCGATCGCCTCCTGCAGACCACGGGGCAGCAGGCTCGAGGTGCGGGTCATCGCCTGCAGCCACTGCGGCACCCACAGCTCCGCGCGCGGCCGGCGGATCGCGGAGGCGACCACGGCCGCCACGTCCTCGGCGTCGACCGACTTGACCCCACGGGTGGACGGGACGCCGGCGGCGAGCTCGGTCATCACCACCGTCGGCAGGACCACGCTGACGTCGATCCCGAAGGGCTTCAGCTCCGCCCGGGTGGCCTCGCTGAACCCCACGGCCGCGAACTTGGAGGCGGAGTAGGTGGCCCCGTCGGCGACCGCGATCCGGCCCACGGCCGAGGCGATGTTGATGATGTGGCCACGGCCCCGGTCGACCATGCCCGGTGCGATCGCCTTGGTGCCGTTGATGATCCCGTGCACGTTGACGTCGAGGATCGCCTTGGCCACCGAGTCGGGCTCCTTGAGCACCGACCCGAGCGGCATGATCCCGGCGTTGTTGACCAGCACGTCGATCGGCCCCACCTCGCCCACCGCGGCGACGAACTGCGCCCAGGACTCGGGCTTGGTCACGTCGAGGTGCGCACCCACCGCGCCCTTGCCGATCTTCGCGGCAACACCCTGCACCAGCTCGGTGTCGAGGTCGCCGAGCGCCACTGTGGCGCCCTGGCGGGCCAGCAGCTCGGCGGTCGCGGCACCGATCCCACGCCCGGCGCCGGTGATCATGACGGTGAGACCGGAGATGTCGCGCTTGCTCATCAGACAGGAGTCCTTTCACGGGGGCGCAGGTCGACCGGTTGGCCGTCTGCAGGGAACGGAAGAGAGTGGTAGTTCAGTCGATCGCGGTAGTCCGCGTCCACGGTCCAGTCGAAGCGGCGCAGCATCTGGTGCACGATCAGCTTCACCTCGGCGCCGGCGAAGGCCATCCCGAGGCACTTGTGCACCCCGCCCCCGAAGGGCTCCCAGGCGTAGCGGTGCACCTTGTCCTCGCGCCGGTCCGCGGCGAAGCGCTCCGGGTCGAAGCGCTCGGGGTCCGGCCACAGCTCGGGCATGTGGTGGCCGAGGTGCAGCCCCACGGCGACGAGCCGGCCGGCCGGCACGTGCACACCGAGGACCTCGGTCGCCTTGACCGTACGACGGGCCACGACCGGGACCGGTGGCACCAGCCGCAGGCACTCCTTCATCACGAGGTCGAAGGACTCCAGCGCGTCCAGCTGGTCCAGGTCGGGGCAGTCGGGCAGGTCGGCGGCCTCCTCGCGGAGCCGCTCGCGCCACTGCGGGTTCGCCCCGAGGTGGCGCATCATCGTGCTCACCGTGATCGTCGAGGTGTCGTGGGCGGCCATCAGCAGGAAGATCATGTGGTTGACGACGTCCGCGTCGCTGAGGCCCGACCCGTCCTCGTCGCGCAGCCGGCTGAGGACCGAGAAGAGGTCGTCGCCGTCGCCCTGAGCCGTGCCGGCCCGGATGCTCGCGAGGTGCCTGCCGAAGAAGTCCTCCAGCAGCCGCCGCCCGGCCGTCGCCCGGCCCCACCGGGTGCCGGGGACCGGCAGCCGCACGAGCGCCGTGGCCGCCTGGACGCAGGCGATGAAGGCCTCGTTGACCGCCTCCAGCTCGTCGGGGGTGGCGAGGTCGGCCCCGCCCATGAACACCTCGGTCGCCAGGCCGAGGGTGAGCTCCTTGAGCGCCGGGTAGACCTCGAAGTCCTCAGCGGGCTCCCACGCGTCCAGCCCGGCGGCCACCGCCGGACCGAGCGCCGCCGTGTAGCCGGCGAGCCGCGGCCGCGTGAAAGCTGCCTGCATCAGCCGGCGGTGCCCGTGGTGCTCCTCGAAGTCGAGCAGCATCAGGCCGCGGTCGAAGAACGGGCCGACCAGCCGGCCCCAGCCGGGTCCGCTGGCCAGCGCCTTGTCCGCGTTCAGCAGCGCCGCCCCGCAGGCGTCCGGCCCGAGCAGCAGCGTCCACCGGGCGCCGAGGAGCGTGATCTCCGATACGGGTCCGTGGTCGTCGTACTGCTCGCGCAGCATCCGCAGCGGGTCACGGACATAGTCCAGGGTCGCCCCGACCAGCGGGATCCGGCGTCGTCGTGGAGCCACCTGCTCGGGTGCACTCATCGTTCCCCCAACCTCGAACTCATCTGACAGGAATGCCTGTCAGTTTGTACAAAAGGCGGCGGCGCGTCAAGATGCACACGTGGGAACACCGGTCCGGAGCTATGGCGGCAAGACCGGGCAGGAGCGCGTCCAGGGACGCCGTGCCCGGCTGGTGGAGGCCACCATCGCCCTGCTGGCCACCCACGGCGAGGCCGGGACGACGATGACCGCGATCTGCGCGCGCGCCGGCCTCACCGAGCGGTACTTCTACGAGAGCTTCGCCCACCGCGAGGACGCGCTGCTGGCGGCGCTGGACCACGTGAGCGAGCAGATCGCCGAGGCTGCGCGGGAGGTGATCGCGCAGGCGCCGGGCTCACCGGAGCAGCGCGTGCACGCGGTGATGGCCTCCTTCGTCGACCTGGTCAGCCGTGACCCGGCGCTCGGACTGGTCGCCGTGGTGCACTCCAGCGCCACCCCCACCCTGCGCGCCCGGCGGCACGAGCTGATCGGCACCTTCGCCGACCTCGTCGCCGAGGAGGCGGCCGTGCTGTACGGCGAGGACGCCTGGCCCGCCGACCGCGCCCGCATCCAGGGCCTGGTCTACGTCGCGGGCTTCGCGGAGCTGGTGGCCTCCTGGCTCACCGGCGAGGTCGACCTCACCGCCGAGCAGCTGACCACCACCGCCAGCGACCTGTTCGTATCCCTGGGGCGCCGCACCTGAGGGTGCCGGTTCCACTCCATCGTCAGCGGTACGGGTCCGCGACCTCGCGGATGCCCTCGAGGGCCGCGCGCAGCCGCCGGGTCGCGGCCGGGCCGATCCGGCGTACCCACTCGGCCTCCACCTCCTGCTCCGCGACCCGGGCGACCTCGACGGCGCGCAGGCCGCGCTCGGCGATCACCACGAGACGGGCCCGGGCATCGGCCGGGTCGGGCACGCGACGGACGTAGCCGGCCCGCTCGAGCTGGTCGACCGTCGCGCTCGCGGTCTGCTTGGTGACGTGGGCCTGCTCGGCGAGGTCCCCGATCCGGGTGCCGTCCGGCGCGATCCGCGCGAACACCCGGCCCTGCGCGGCGGTGAGGTCGTCGAAGCCGGCCGTCGCCAGGGCGGCCAGCACCCGCGTCTCCACGGCCCGGTGGGCCACGAAGCAGAGCACCCCCAAGGAGAGCTCGCCCTGCGGTTCCGTGGTCATCACACCTCTTGACAATCGTCAGTCTTCCGAACCAATATGGTTCGAAGATCGTACCAAGGAGCTGGCGATGGACCTGGACGAGGTGTGGCAGGCGATCGATCGGGAGCGGACCGGCCTCGCCGACCTGATCGAGACCTTCGGCCCGGCCGACTGGGAGACGGCGTCGCTGTGCCGGGGCTGGACGGTCCGCGACGTCGCCGCCCACCTCACCCTCGCGCACACAGGCCCGCTCTCGGCGGTGGTCTCCCTGGTCAGGGCCCGGGGCAGCCTGGACCGGATGATCCACGACACCGCCGTACGACAGGCTCGGCGACCGGTCGAGGACTACCCGGGCCTGCTCCGCGCCATGGTGGGCTCCCGGCGCAAGGTCCCCGGCGTCGCGGCGACCGATCCCCTGATGGACGCGCTCGTGCACGGCCAGGACATGGTGGTCCCGCTCGGACGCCGGCGCGAGATGCCGGTCGAGGCGGCCACCGCGGCCACCCAGCGGGCCTGGTCGATGGGGATGCCCTTCCATGCGGGCAAGCGGCTCGCCGGCTTCACCCTCAGGGCCACCGACTCCGAGTGGGAGGTGGGCGAGGGTCCGGTCGTCGAGGGGCCGATCAGAGCGCAACTGCTGCTCGTCACCGGGCGCGACGCCGCACTCCCCGAGCTGGCCGGCCCGGGCCTACCCGCCCTGACCGAGCGCCTCTCCGGCGCGAGCCTCAGCTGACCACGAGCGTCTGCTCGCGACCCGGTCCGACGCCGACCGCCCAGAACGGCGCACCCGACATCTCCTCGAGGGCGCGGACGTAGCGCTGGGCGTTCTTGGGCAGCTCCTCGAAGGTGCGGCAGGCGGAGATGTCGTCGCCCCAGCCGTCGAGGTGCTCGTAGATCGGCTTGGCCTTGTGGAACATCGACTGGGTCATCGGCATCTCGTCGTGCCGCACGCCGTCGATGTCGTAGGCGACGCAGACCGGGATCTGCTCCCAGGCGCTGAGCACGTCGAGCTTGGTCATGAAGAACTCGGTGAGCCCGTTGACCCGGGCGGAGTAGCGGGCGATGACCGCGTCGTACCAGCCGCAGCGACGGTCGCGGCCGGTCGAGACCCCGACCTCGCCGCCGATCTCCCACAGCTTGGCGCCGTCCTCGTCGAACAGCTCGGTGGGGAACGGGCCCGAGCCGACGCGGGTGGTGTAGGCCTTGATCACGCCGATCACCCGGTCGATGCGCGTGGGGCCGACGCCGGCGCCGACGCAGACGCCGCCGGAGACGGGGCTGCTGCTGGTGACGAACGGGTAGGTGCCGTGGTCGACGTCGAGCATGGTCGCCTGCGCACCCTCGAACAGGACCGTCTGGCCGTCGTCCAGTGCCCGGTTCAGCAGCAGCGAGGTGTCGGCGACCATCGGCTCGATCCGGTCGGCGTACCCGCGCAGCTCCTCGACGATCTCCTCCACGGTGATCGCGCGGCGGTTGTAGACCTTGGTGAGCAGGTGGTTCTTCGACTCCAGGGCGGCCTCGACCTTCTGGGTGAGGATCTTCTCGTCGAACAGGTCGGCGATCCGGATGCCCACGCGGCTGATCTTGTCGGCGTACGCCGGGCCGATGCCGCGCCCTGTCGTGCCGATCTTGTTCCTGCCCAGGAAGCGCTCGGAGACCTTGTCGATCGTGGAGTGGTAGGAGGCGATCACGTGCGCGTTGGAGCTGATCACCAACTTGCCGAGATCGACGTCGCGAGCGATCAGGGCGTCGAGCTCGCGGAACAGCGCCTCGGGAGAGACCACCACGCCGTTGGCGATCACCGAGGTGCAGCCGGGGGTCAGGATGCCGCTCGGCAGCAGGTGGGTGGCGAACTTCTCGCCGTTGACCACGATGGTGTGGCCGGCGTTGTGGCCGCCGCTGGTGCGGACACAGAAGTCGATCGAGTCCTCGGTGGTGAGGAGGTCGGTCGCCTTGCCCTTGCCCTCGTCCCCCCACTGGGCTCCGAGTACAACGATCGCAGGCATATCTCTCCTAGTCGGCGCGACGCCGCCTCGCGTGGAGTGCGGAGCCGAGTCGCGGCTGGACGTCAGTTCGTGGCCGTCAGGGCCGCGGGCCCCATCCTAACGGTGGGCGCGGACAGGTGTCCTCCGCGGAGGGCGTCCGGGGAAGAAATGGGACAGGCCCGGTTAGTGTGTCGCCGTGGATCCCCTCCTGCTCATCACCAACGCCGACGCCGGGGGCGGTCGCGACGAAGGTCTTGAGCGCGCCCTGGCGGTCCTGCGCGAGGTCGCCGACGTCGAGGTGGCCTCCACCTCGAACCCCGGCGAGCTCGACGGGGTGCTGCACCGTGCCGGGAGCCGGACGGTCGTCGTCGCCGGCGGCGACGGCAGCCTGCACGCCGTGGTGTCCGCGCTGCACCGGCGCCACGAGCTCGACCAGCGGACACTGGGCCTGATCCCGCTCGGGACCGGCAACGACTTCGCCCGCACCCTCGACATCTCCCTGGACCCCGAGGAGGCGGCCCGGTCGCTGATCAAGGGCGAGGTGCGCGAGATGGACCTCATCGTCGACGAGCTCGGCGGCATCGTCGTCAACAGCGTGCACGCGGGGGCCAGCGCGCAGGCCAGCCGTCGCGGCGAGCGGTGGAAGAAGCGGCTCGGGCCCTACGGCTTCGGCATCCTCGGCTACCCGATCGGCGCCGTGATGGCCGCCGTACGCCCGCCGTTCGTGCGGCTGCGCATCGAGGCCGACGGCGAGGTGGTCTCCGACATGGACCAGCACATCTTGATGATCGCCGTGAGCAACGGCGCCAGTGTCGGCGGCGGGACCGAGCTCACCCCCGACGCCGACCCCACGGACGGCAAGCTCGACGTGATGGTGTCCTTCGCCACCGGTCCCCTCGAGCGGCTCCACTACGTCTGGCAGCTGCGCAACGGCGAGCACGAGGAGCGCGAGGACGTGCTCACCCTGCGGGCCAACCAGGTGACCGTCTCCGGCGAGGACTTCTGGCTCTCGGCCGACGGCGAGATCAGCGGCCCGGAGCGGCGCCGCTCCTGGCACCTGGAGGAGGCGGCGTACTCGATGGTCGTGCCCGCCAGCTGACCGGCGGGCCCCCTAGTCCGCGAGCGCGCCGGCGCCGCCGGTCTGCTGCCGCACCGCCTTGTCCTTCTCCACCCGCGGGTCCCCAGCGTCCGCGAAGTAGTCCCCGGGCCGGGTCTCGTCCGAGCCGTTCTCGACCTTGGCCGCGTTCAGCGCCGCCGAGAGGAGCACGGCGACGACGAGGTTGATCACGAACGCGGTCATCGCGACGTACCCCAGGTCGCCGAGGCCCGGGATCTCGGCCAGCGAGCCACCGAAGTGCTTGCCGGTGGCCGGGTTGACCACGCGGTACGCCGAGATCGTGCCGTAGACCATCCCCACGGCCCACCCGGCCAGCAGCGCCCACTTGTGGAACCACCGGGTGTAGAGGCTGAACACGATCGCCGGGAAGGTCTGCAGGATCCAGATGCCGCCGAGGAGCTGGAAGTTGATCGCGTTCTGCTTGTCCATCGTGAGCACGAAGACCAGCGCGAAGCCCTTGACGACCAGCGAGGCCAGCTTGGAGATCTTGGCCTCCTGGGCGTGCGTCGCCTGCGGGTTGACCCACTCCTTGTAGACGTTGCGGGTGAACGTGTTCGCCGCCGCGATCGACATGATCGCCGCCGGCACCAGGGCCCCGATCGCCACCGCCGCGAACGCCACCCCGGCGAACCAGCTCGCGAAGGAGTCCTCGAACAGCTGCGGGATCACCAGCTGGGCGTTCGGCTCGCCGTCGACGCCGATGGGCTGGGTCCCGGCCGCGATCGCCACCCAGCCCAGGAGCGCCAGCAGCCCGAGCACGAAGGAGTACGCAGGCAGGATCGCGGTGTTGCGCCGGATCGTGACCCGGCTCTCCGCGGACAAGGTGGCGGTGACCGAGTGCGGGTACATGAACAGCGCCATCGCCGAGCCCAGTGCCAGCGTCGCGTAGGCCCACATCTCCCCGCTGCCGGGGATGAACGCGCCGTTGGGCTTCCCGGTCGCCTCGTTGGTCGCCGCCATCTTCTCCTTGGCCGCACCGAAGACGCCCTCCCAGCCGCCGTCGATCGTGGTCGGGAGATAGATCACCGCGACGATGATCACCAGGTAGATCAGCGCGTCCTTGACGAAGGCGATCACCGCCGGGGCGCGCAGCCCCGAGGTGTAGGTGTACGCCGCCAGCAGCACGAACGCGATCAGCAGCGGCGCGTCCTTGGCCAGCCAGTTGCCGCCACCGCCGAGGCCCACCACGTCGAGGACGGCCTGCATCCCGACCAGCTGCAGGGCGATGTAGGGCATCGTCGCCACGAACCCGGTGACCGCGACCGCCAGGGACAGCACCCGGGAGTCGTAGCGCCCGCGGACGAAGTCGGCCGTGGTGACATAGCCGTGCCGGTGGCTCACCGACCACAGCCGCGCCATGAAGATGAAGATGATCGGGTAGAGGATGATCGTGTAGGGCACCGCGAAGAACCCGGCGACCGATCCAGCCGCGAACATCGCCGCGGGGACCGCGACGAAGGTGTAGGCGGTGTACAGGTCGCCGCCCAGCAGGAACCACGTCACCCAGGTGCCGAACTTGCGGCCTCCCAGCCCCCACTCGTCGAGCGACTCCAGCGAGTCGCCCTTCTTGAACCGGGTGGCCATGAAGCCGAGCACGGTGACGACCACGAACAGCAGGACGAGCACGCCCAGCGCGACCCAGTCGACCTCGGTGCGCGCCGCGAGCGGGACGAGCAGCGGGTTCATGCTCACTCCCCCGCGCCCGGGGATGCCGCGTCACCGTTGCCCCGACGCTCACGGTCGCGGCGATGAGTCGGCAGGGGGCGGCGGGCGGCCAGCACCAGGCGGTGCGCGGAGTAGGTGAGCCCGGCGCACAGGAACACCCAGAGGAACTGGTACCAGTAGAAGAACGGCCACCCCCACAGCCTCGGGGTCTCACGGGCATAGGTGCTCACCCAGAGCAGGGCCACCACGGGGATCAGCAGCAGGACCCCCGCGAGGACGAGCAGGGGCCTGTTGGTGGGAGGAACCTCAGGCGCGGTCGAGCGGTCGTCGAGTTCTGCCATGGCAGAAAACTCTAGACCGGTGTGACGCAGGTCTCATCGGTTAGAACAGTGCCGTCTCACGACGCGTCCCACCGGTTTTCGCGCCTCAGCTCAGCTCGGCGTGCGCCTCCGGGCTGGAGTCGCGCAGGAACTCGTCGCAGCGGGCGCTCTCGTGGTGCTCCCCGATGCGTCCGGCGGCGTGGGCCAGGGCGGCCAGCGACCGCAGGAAGCCGCGGTTGGGGGTGTGCTCCCACGGCACCGGGCCGTGCCCCTTCCAGCCGTTGCGGCGCAGCAGGTCCAGGCTGCGGTGGTAGCCGACCCGGGCGTAGGCGTAGGCGGTGATGTCGTCGACATCGGCGTCGGCCAGCGCCTCCTCGGCCAGGGTCGCCCAGGCGAAGGGCGACTCCGGGTGCCGGCGTACGACGTCCTGGGCCTGCTCGCCCGCCTCGAGCTCGGCCTCGGCAGGGTCGACGGGCAGCAGGGTGGGGGGCGGACCGGCGATCAGGTCACGGCGCAGGTGTGAGTCGCTCATGCTCCCGATCGTGTCATGGGGTGGTCGGTCGCGCGGAGACGGATAGTCCCGGTCGTCCGGCAGGCCTGGACCCGTGCTCGGGATGCCGTTCGACCGGGACTACCCGGATCCGCAGTTCCGATCAGTTGTCGACCGCCTTGCGGAGCACCTTGAAGTCGGCGTCGAGCTCGACGTTCCACTCGGTGGCGCCCTTGCGGACCTCGACCTCGTAGGCCTCGCCCGGGTCGTCGCTGCGGTCGACGTCGACGACGGTGCCGCCGCCGACTGCGGCCACGGCTGCCTCCTCGGCGCTGGCGATCTCCTGGCCGGTCAGCCGGTCGTCGCTGTCGGGGCGGCCGGGCTCACCGGGGCCACCGGCGTGACCGCGGTCGTCGTCCTCGTGGCGGCCGCGGTCGTCGGTGTCGTGGTGACCGTCGCGGTCGATCCGGACCACGTCGAGGTCCTTGTCCAGGTGCACGTCGACCTCGTCGCCGTCGGTCGTGCGCACCTCGACGTCGTAGGCCTCGCCCGGGTCGTCGCTCTTCTCGGCGTCGATCACCTTGCCGCCGCCGGCGGCCTCGAGAGCCACTGCGGAGACCCGGTCACGCTCGCTGCCGCGGAGGTCGGAGTCGTTCATCCAGGCGTAGAAGGCAGCGCCGATCGCGATGGCGACGACGACCACGACCGCCGGGATCAGGAACTGCTTGCTCTTGAGCTTGCTGGTGTTCATGGCGAACCTTTCGGTCACGGGTTATGGCTACAAGCCTGCAACGACCCGCCTGAACCCTTCCCGAACGCGTCGGAAGGCTCCTTCAGCAGGCCGCCGCGCGGACACGGCTGGTCGTGGGAGACGGGAGGTCAGCGCTCGGCCTTCTTCTCCAGCACCTTGAAGTCAGCGTCGAGCTCGATGTCCCACTCCGTGCCGTCGGCCGCTCGGACGTCGACGTCGTAGGCCTCGGGGCCGTCGTCGCTGGCCTCGACGTCGGTGACGGTGCCGCTGCCCACGACCGCCAGTGCGGCCTTCTCGGCGGAGACCCGCTCGGCGGAAGCCAGGGCCCGGTCGTCGTCGTCGCGCTCGGTGCGCTGGTGGACCACGGCGAGGTTCTCATCGAGGGTCACCTCGACGACGGTGCCGTCCTCCTTGCGCACCTCGGCCTCGTAGGCACGGCCGGTGTCGTCGCTGGACTCGGCCTCGACGAGGATGCCACCGCCGACGGTCCTGGTGGCGACCTCGGAGACGCGGTCGCGTTCGCTGCCCTTGAGGTCCGAGTCGCCCGCGGAGGCAGTGGAGGCCCATGCGGCACCTCCGATCCCGAGTGCGAGGACGGCAGCGGCGGTGGGGATCAGGACGCGCTTCCTGGTGTTCATCTCTCAGTCCTTTCGATGGTGCCCGGCTGGTACGTCACCATCTTGTGGCCGCCTCGCTGAACCCTCACTGAACGTGTCTGAACGCGCGTTCAGGAGGTCGTCGACGAGGACTCGCCCTCTGCGGGGAGGCGTACGACGAACGCCGCACCGCCCAGCGGCGAGGACGAGACGGCGACCGAGCCGCCGTGCGCTGCGACGATCTCCGCGACGATCGCCAGGCCGAGCCCGCTGCCACCCGAGTCACGGGCCCTGGCCTCGTCGAGGCGCACGAACCGCTCGAAGATGCGGGTGCGCTGCCCCTCCGGCACGCCTGGCCCGTCGTCCTCCACCGTGAGCACCACGTCGGGACCCTCCTCGCGCACGCTCACCGCCACCCGCGACTCCGCGTGCCGCACGGCGTTGTCGAGGAGGTTGCGCACGACCTGGCCCAGCGCGGTCCCGTCCCCGCGCACCCGGCCCGCTCCGACGCCCGAGGTGTCCACGTGGAGGCCGGAGCGCCCGGCACGCCGGGCCTCGTCGAGCACGAGGTCGTCGAGGTCCACCTCGCGCGACGCGCGCACCACCACCCCCTCGTCGGCCCGGGTGAGCAGCAGCAGCTGCTCGACCAGGCGCTGCATCCGGATGGCCTCCTCGAGCACCGACTCCGCCAGCTCCCCGTCGGGCAGTGCCGACGGATGGGCACGGGCGACCTCCGCGTGCTGCCGGATGCTCGCGATCGGCGAGCGCAGCTCGTGGGAGGCGTCGGCGACGAACTGCTGCTGCCGGTCGTGCGAGCCCTGCAGCCGGCCCAGCATCTGGTTCATCGTCCGGGCCAGGCGGTAGATCTCGTCGCGCGAGCCCGGTTCGGGGACCCGCCGGTCGAGGCGGTCCCCGGTGATCTGCTCCACCTCGCGGCGGATCCGCTCCACGGGGGCCAGGGCCCGGGTGGCCACCACCCAGGTGGTGCCCCCGACGAGCAGCAGCACCAGGGGCACCCCGACGAGCAGCAGCTGCACGAGCGCGGCCCGGGAGTCCTCGACCTCCTCCAGCGAGGTGGCCACCGAGACGACGTACTCCTGGCCGCCGGAGCGCGCCCGCTCGGTCACCACCAGGTAGTCCTGGTCGGTGCCGGCCACCCGCACCCCGTCGGAGTCGCTGGTCGGCAGCGGCCGAGCGAGCGGCTCCGAGCTGCGTACGACGGCACCCGACTCGTCAGTGACCTGCCACAGCTGCTCGTCCGGCTCCTCGTCTTCCTCCGGGGAGTCGTCGCTCTCGCGCGGCGGCTGCGCAGGCAGCCCCGACGACTCGATCTGGTCCGCCAGGCTGGAGGCGCGCTCCTCGGCCCCGGTCTCGAGGCCGTCGCGCAGCGAGTCGCCGAGCAGGGCCACCAGCGCCACCGCCCCGGCCAGCAGGGCCACCGCCACGACGACCACGGCCGCGGCCGTCGTACGCACCCGGAGCGAGGCGCGCCGCATCCGGCCCCCGCCGCGCTCAGCCACCGTCACTGCTCAGCCGGTAGCCGGCGCCGCGCAGGGTCTGGATCGCCTCGCGGCCGAACGGCCGGTCGACCTTGTTGCGCAGGTGCCGCACGTAGACCTCGACGATGTTCGGGTCCCCCTCGAAGTCCATCCCCCAGACCGCATCGAGGATCTGGAGCTTGGAGACGACCTCGCCCGGGTGCCGGACCAGGAAGCTGAACAGGGCGAACTCCCGCGCGGTCAGCTCGATCTCGGTCTCCCCGCGCCACAGCCGGCGGGCGGCCGGGTCCAGGCGCAGGTCACCCACCTCGATCTGGGTGGGACGCTCCCGCGCGCCGCGCCGGGCGACCGCGCGCAGCCGCGCGACGAGGATCGGGAAGGAGAACGGCTTGGTCAGGTAGTCGTCGGCACCGGTGTCGAGCCCCTCGACCTGGTCCCACTCGCCGTCCTTGGCGGTGAGCATCAGGATCGGCGTCCAGATCTTCTCCTTGCGCAGGGTCTCGCACACCTTGTAGCCGTTGATCCCGGGCAGCATCAGGTCGAGCACGATCGCGTCGTACTCGTGCTCCCGAGCCATCCACAGGCCGTAGGTGCCGTCCCCGGCGAGGTCGACGGTGAAGCCCTCGGCCTCGAGGCCGACGCGGATGGACCGGGCCAGCCGTACCTCGTCCTCGACGACGAGCACACGCATGGCCACCTCCGGGGTCAGGTGGACCCATTGTCGCAAGGCGTGGCTGAACCTGCGCTGAAGACGGCCGCGGGCGGAATGGATCGTCACGCCTCTGGTGTTGAGTTCGGTCATGGCCCAGACGAAGCAGCCGCCCACCCAGCCGGGCGCGCCACAGAGCACCGAAGCACCCTCGGACGTGAACCCGTGGCCAGCGCTGTTCGCGCTCTGTCTGGGCTTCTTCATGATCCTGGTCGACTCCACGATCGTCTCCGTGGCGACCCCCGCGATCATCGGCGACCTCAACGCCGACGTGAACGCCGTCGTCTGGGTGACCAGCGCCTACCTGCTGGCGTACGCCGTCCCGGTGCTGATCACCGGCCGGCTCGGTGACCGGTTCGGGCCCAAGAACCTCTACCTGCTCGGCCTGACCGTCTTCACCCTCTCCTCGCTGTGGTGCGGGCTCACCGGCACCATCGAGGGCCTGATCATCGCCCGGGTCTTCCAGGGCCTCGGCGCGGCGATGATCACGCCACAGACGATGGCGATCATCACCCGGATCTTCCCCTCCGAGCGCCGCGGGCAGGCGATGGCCCTGTGGGGCGCGACCGCCGGTGTCGCGACGCTGGTGGGGCCGATCCTCGGCGGCGTCCTGGTGGACGCGCTCAGCTGGGAGTGGATCTTCTTCATCAACATCCCCGTCGGGATCGTGGGCTTCGTCCTCGCCTGGCGCCTGGTCCCTTCGCTGCCGACCAACAACCACCGCTTCGACTGGCTCGGGGTGGCGCTCTCCGGGGCCGCGATGTTCCTGCTCGTCTTCGGCATCCAGGAGGGCCACCAGTTCGACTGGGGCACCATCACCGGGTTCATCTCGGTGCCGCTGCTGATCGTCACCGGGATCGTGCTGTTCGCGCTGTTCATCTGGTGGCAGGCGCGCAACAAGCGCGAGCCGCTGGTGCCGCTGCCGCTGTTCCGCGACCGCAACTTCAGCATGGCCAACGTCGCGATCTCCTCGATGGGCTTCGCGATAACGGCGATGTCGTTCCCGATCATGCTCTACGCCCAGCTGGTGCGGGGCCTCTCCCCGACCGGCGCCGCGCTGCTGCTGGTGCCGATGGCGCTGATGTCGATCCTGCTGGCGCCGTGGGTCGGCAAGCTCACCGACGCGGTGCACCCGCGGGTGATCACCGCCTTCGGCTTCGCGGCGGCAAGCAGCTCCCTGATCTGGCTCAGCCGGGTGCTGACCCCGGACTCGGCCACCTGGGAGATCCTGCTGCCGATGGCCCTCCTCGGGATCGGCAACGCCTTCGTCTGGGCACCCACCTCGGCGACCGCGACCCGCAACCTGCCGATGCACCAGGCCGGAGCGGGGGCCGGGATCTACAACGCCACCCGTCAGGTGGGCGCGGTGCTGGGATCCGCGGCCATCGCCGTGCTGATGGACGCCCGGCTGGCGGCCCAGGGCCTGAACTTCTCCCCGAGCGAGGCCGGTGGCGGCAACCTGCCCGAGCAGGCCCTGGCCCCGTTCAGCGAGGCGATGGCGCAGTCCTTGCTGCTGTCGCCCCTGGTGCTCCTGGTGGGTCTCGCGGCAGCGCTCGCCTTCGCCCGCCCCAAGCACATGACCCGCTGAGGGGGCGCGCCGCGGGGCAAGCCAGAAGCGGCCGGCCTCAGCCGACCGAGTGGCCGGTGCTGCGGAGGTTCTCGCAGGCCTCGACGACGCGGGCGGCCATGCCGGCCTCGGCGGCCTTGCCCCAGGCGCGGGGGTCGTACTGCTTCTTGTTGCCGACCTCGCCGTCGATCTTCAGCACGCCGTCGTAGTTGGTCATCATGTGGCCGGCGACCGGGCGGGTGAAGGCGTACTGGGTGTCGGTGTCGACGTTCATCTTGATCACGCCGTAGTCCACGGCAGCGCCGATCTCCTCGGCGGTGGAGCCAGAGCCGCCGTGGAAGACCAGGTCGAATGGCTTGGAGCCGGCGGGCAGGCCGAGCTTCTCGTTCACGGCCTCCTGGGCCTTCTGCAGGATCTCCGGGCGCAGCTTGACGTTGCCGGGCTTGTAGACGCCGTGCACGTTGCCGAAGGTGAGCGCGGTCAGGTAGCGGCCGTTCTCGCCGGTGCCGAGCGCCGCGACGGTCGCCAGCGCGTCCTCGGTGGTGCTGTAGAGCTGCTCGCCGCCACCGCCCTCGACGCCGTCCTCCTCGCCGCCGACGACACCGATCTCGACCTCGAGCACGATGTGCGCCTCGGCAGCCTTGCGGAGCAGCTCCTGGGCGATCTCGAGGTTCTCCTCCAGGGGTACGGCGGACCCGTCCCACATGTGCGACTGGAAGAGCGGGTTCTGGCCGTTGCGGACCCGCTCGAGGGAGATGTCGAGCAGCGGGCGGACGAAGCCGTCGAGCTTGTCCTTGGGGCAGTGGTCGGTGTGCAGCGCGATGTTCACCGGGTACTGCTTGGCCACCTCGTGGGCGTAGGCCGCGAACGCGACCGAGCCGGAGACCATGTTCTTGATCGTGGGACCGGAGAGGTACTCCGCGCCGCCGGTGGAGACCTGGATGATCCCGTCGCTGCCTGCCTCCGCGAATCCCGCCAGCGCTGCGTTGAGGGTCTGCGACGACGAGACGTTGATCGCGGGGAACGCGAAGGCGTCCCGCTTGGCGGCGTCGAGCATCTCGGCGTACTTCTCAGGCGTGGCGATGGGCATGGTGGCGGTCTCCTCGGGAGTCCTCAGGGGGTACGACAGGTGATGCCGCCAACCCTAGAGGACCAAGCGGCCCTGTTGTCCCGACGGTCCCGGCGGAACCGTGCAAGGATCCTGGTGCCCGCCGCTCGTCTCCCAGCACGTCAGCACCAGCACCGGAGTGACATGTCTGCTCACCGCCTCCGACGCTCGCCGTTGCAGCGGCACCCCGGGCTGCCCGCGCTCCTGCGCGCCCTGGCTCTCGCGGTGGCGCTGGTCCTGCTGGCGGGGGGATGCGGCGGCAAGGAGTCCCCGGAGAAGGAGAGCTCGTCGTCCTCCTCCCGCGAGGACGAGAGCCCGACCACCCCCGAGGAGCCGGCGGCCGATCCCGGGTTCGGGGCGCCGAAGCTCGGCCAGTGCTACCGGATGACCCCGCGGCAGTCGCGCGCCTCGGTGGCGGCCGGCACCCCCATCGCGTGCCGCGGTCCGCACCACACGGTGGTCGCCTACGTCGGCTACCTGCCCACGGCGGTCACCCCCCAGACGCCGATCGCCCAGCGCCGCGAGCTCGGCAACCGGTTCTGCGCGCCCGCCTTCCGCCGGCTCGCCGGCGGGACGCTCGCCGACCGGGCGTCCTCGATCCTGACCTGGACCCTGTTCACGCCGGGTCAGGCACAGCTCGAGCGGGGAGCCCGATGGCTGCGCTGCGACGTCCTCGCCCGCAGCGGCCGGGAGCTGATCGAGCTCCCCGCGGCACGGCCGCTGCTCAAGTCCGGAGTCCCCGAGGCGCTGCAGGTCTGCCAGACCAAGGAGGGGACCGACGTGTCCTGCGCGCGGCCGCACGCCCTCAGGACCGCCTCGGTGTTCCGCGTCGTGGGCGAGGCCTACCCCGACCCGCAGACCTACACGCCGGTCGCCCGGGACCGGTGCCGCGAGCTCGTCGGCGGCTTCGGCGGGTTCTGGCAGCCCCCGAGCCAGGCCGGGTGGCGCTCCGGCGACCGGTTCGTCCGGTGCCTGCTACCCGACTCCTGAGACCGGTCAGCCGCGCCAGGCGTTCCCCAGGTCGGCGTACCGCTCGACCCAGGAGTGCATCGCGATCGCAGCCGCCGCCGAGGCGTTGATCGACCGGGTCGACCCGAACTGGGCGATCGAGAAGGTGCCGTCGCACACCTCGCGGGCCCCCTCGGAGAGCCCCGGGCCCTCCTGCCCGAACAGGAAGCACACCGAGCGCGGCATCTCCCAGGTCTCGAGGTGCTCGGAGCCGGGGAGGTTGTCGATGCCCATCAGCCGCACCCCCTGCTCGTGCAGGTGCGCCGCGAGGTCCTCGGCGGTCGGGTGGTGCCGGACGTGCTGGTAGCGGTCGGTGACCATGGCGCCCCGCCGGTTCCACCGGCGCTTGCCGACGATGTGCACCTCGCGGGCGAGGAAGGCGTTGGCCGTGCGCACGATCGTGCCGATGTTGAAGTCGTGCTGCCAGTTCTCGATGGCGACGTGGAAGTCATGGCGCCGGGTGTCGAGGTCGGCGACGATCGCCTCCACCGTCCAGTAGCGGTAGCGGTCGACCACGTTGCGCCGGTCGCCCTCGGCGAGCAGCCGGGCGTCGTACTGCGGCCCGGTCGGCGGCTCCCCGACCCACGGGCCGACCCCGACCTCGTCAGGACCGTTCGGCATCGGGTCGTACGGCGCACGCCGCTCGTCGTCGGAGAGATCCTCTGGTTTCACCGCGCAAGCCTAGGCGTGCTCCCGTGGGCGCTCAGCCTGCTCACAGGTCACCCCGATATCCTCGCAGGGTGACTGGCCTGCAGCCCCTGCTCTTCGGCATCAAGTGGATGGAGCCCGAGTGGCTCCTCGAGCAGTTCGGCACCAGCTTCTTCTGGGTGAGCCTGGCGATCATCGTCATCGAGTGCGGACTGTTCTTCCCGTTCCTGCCCGGTGACAGCCTGCTGTTCGCGATGGGCCTGTTCATCGCCGGCGGGCAGATCGAGATCGTCCCCGGAGGCCACACCGCCAACCTGCTCTTCGCGCTCGTCGCGCTGGCGGTGGGTGGGTTCGCGGGCAACGTGATCGGCTACGAGATCGGCCGGGCGATCGGTCCACCTCTCTACGAGCGCGACGGCAAGGTGCTCAAGCGCAAGTACTTCGACCAGACCTCGGCGTTCTTCGACCAGCACGGCAACAAGGCGCTGGTGATCGGTCGCTTCGTCCCGTTCGTGCGCACCTACATCACCGTCGTCGCCGGGGTCACCCGGATGCCGCGGCACCGGTTCTTCCTGTGGAGCGCCATCGGAGCGGTCGGCTGGGTCTTCAGCATCACCCTGCTGGGCTACTTCCTGGGCCAGACGTTCCCCTGGCTCAAGGACAACATCGACTACGCCGTCTTCGCGATCCTGGCCTTCTCCGTGGTCCCGATCGCCTACGAGTGGTGGCGGCACCGGCGCACCTCGAGCCCGGAGGCCGAGGACAACGACCACGACGGGCGCCCGGACATCGACATCGCCGGGATGCCGGTGGACCCCCGGCCCCAGCAGGCCGACCGGGACTGAGGCTCAGCGAGCCAGGCCCAGCAAGACAGGCCCAGCAAGAAGGGCCAGCGACCCCAGGCTCAGCGGGCGCGCGCAGCGTCCAGCTGGGCCTTGGTGAGCACGGGCAGCACCTCGAGGCCCACGTCCTCGAGCGGGTTGGCACCCGCCGCGCTGCGGTCGATCGCGCAGATCACGGTCTCGACGATCGCGCCCGCCTCACGCAGGGCGCGCGTGGCGTCGCGCACGGCGCCGCCGGTGGTGATCACGTCCTCCACGAGCGTGACCCTCCGCCCGGCTACGTCGGGGCCCTCGGCGAGCTTGCAGGTGCCGTACTCCTTGGCCTGCTTGCGCACGAACAGCGCGGGCAGGCCGGTGCGCGCACTGAGCACGGTGGCGATCGGCACGCCCCCGAGCTCGAGTCCGCCGAGCAGCTCGGTGCCCTCCGGCACCAGCGCGACCATCTGGTCCACCACTCGCGCGAGCAGCGCGGGGTCCGCCTCGAAGAGGTACTTGTCGAAGTACTCCGAGGCCACCTGGCCCGACCGCAGGGTGAACTCGCCGGTCAGCCGGCAGCACCGGTCCACGTCGCGGGCCAGGTCGGGGTCGCTCGTGCCGATGTCGTCGGGGGTGGGAACCATGTCCCGGAGGCTACCGGGCCTTGCTGGTGGTGCTGACCAGGTGCCCGAAGGCGATCATCCGGTCGTCGGTGTGGAAGAGCTCAGAGCACGTGGTCAGCGTGATCAGCCGCTGGCCGGCCTTCTGCTCGGGCTGCGGTCCGCCGCGGTCGGGGTTCTTCGGCAGCGGGTCGAGCACCCACACCCCGGTGAACGGGATCACCAGCTCCTTGGGATCGGTGTCGAGCCGGTAGACGTGGGTGGCGTCGACGGTCTCCACGATCACCTCGTCGCCCGGCTCGAGCCGCGGCATCTTCCGCAGCGGCTCGCCGTGGGTGACCCGGTGGCCGGCCAGCGCGTAGTTGCCCACCTCACCGGGGTTCGCCGAGCCGCGGAAGTGGCCGAGCCCCCGGGCCAGCACCCGGTCCGAGACGCCCTCGAGCACCGGGACCACGAAGGACTTGCCGAACTTCGGGATCCGCACGAGCGCCGACGCCTTGCCCTCGGGGACGTACTTCGGCGCGAGCCTGGTCCCCTCGGCGGCACCTGCGCGGGTCCACTCGGTGCGCAGCGAGTCGCGCACCTGCGCCTGGTCGCGCTGCGAGACCCAGTTGGTGCCCCAGAACTGCCACCCGACCCAGCCGAGCATCGCCAGCCCAGCCGTCATCATCGCCACCCCCACCCACCAGGTGATGCGGCGTCCTCGGGACGGCTTGGCTGACACGGGGACCATTGTGCGGGATCGGGGGTGACCCCGAGCGCGGATCGCCCCGGGGCGGACCAGCGGCTAGGTTCGGGATCGTGACCGTTCCCGGTACCAGCCCCCAGTCCACCGCGCCTGCACCCGGAGGCCGCGGCAGGGCCGCCGCCCGCCTCGACGGCGTGGGCAGCACCATCTTCGCCGAGATGTCCGCGCTCGCCGTCTCGACGGGGTCGGTCAACCTGGGCCAGGGCTTCCCCGACCGCAGCGGCCCCTCCTCGGTGGTCGAGGCGGCGTACGACGCGATGCGGGCCGGCCGCAACCAGTACCCGCCCGGCCACGGGACCCCCGAGCTCGTGGAGGCGGTCCGGCGCCACCAGAAGCGGCACTACGACCTCGACCTCACGCGCGACCAGGTGGTGGTCACCACGGGGGCGACCGAGGCGATCGCCGCGGCGATGCTCGGCCTGGTCGACCCCGGCGACGAGGTGGTGGTCTGCGAGCCGTACTACGACAGCTACCGGGCGATGATCCAGTTCGTCGGCGGCGTACGCCGCCCGGTGACCCTGCGGGCACCCGACTACCGCCTGGTGGCCGAGGAGCTGGAGGCGGCCGTGACCGACCGGACCCGGGTGATCCTGCTCAACAGCCCGCACAACCCGACCGGTCGGGTCCTGGACCGCTCCGAGCTCGACGCCGTGGCCCGGGTCGCGCTGCGCCACGACCTGGTGGTGGTCACCGACGAGGTCTACGAGCACCTGACCTTCGACGACCACGACCACGTCCCGCTGGCGACCCTGCCGGGGATGTTCGACCGGACGCTGACGATCTCGAGCTCGGGGAAGACCTTCTCCTTCACCGGCTGGAAGATCGGGTGGGCCACCGGGCCCGCCGACCTGGTCGCCGCCGTGGAGGGCGCCAAGAACTGGCTGTCCTACGCCTCCGGTGCTCCGCTGCAACCCGCTGTCGCGCACGCGCTGGACCACGAGGACGCGTTCCACGAGGAGCTGCGGCGTGACCTCGCCCACCGGCGTGACCTGCTGTGCGAGGGGCTGGACTCACTCGGCCTCGAGGTGCACGTCCCGCAGGGCACCTACTTCGTGACCACCGACGTGAGCTCCCTGGGGCACCCCGACGGCCGGGCGTTCTGCGCGGCGATGGCCGAACGGGCCAAGGTGGTGGCGATCCCCACACAGGTCTTCTACGAGGACGGCTCACCCTGGGGCAGGCACCTGATCCGGTGGGCGTTCTGCAAGGAGCAGGACGTGATCACCGAGGGGATCGAGCGGCTGCGCGGGGTCGACCTGCAGCACTCCTGAGCCGCGCGCTCACCACACCGGCGGTTTGCCGCTCGGCGGCGGCTGCTGGTCGGGTCCCTGCTGACCGTGGGGTGCTCCCTGGTGCTGCGGCTGGCCCTGCTGGCCGGGGTACTGACCCTGCGGCTGGCCCTGCTGGCCGGGGTACTGACCCTGCTGGCCCGCGTACGGACCGGGGTGCTGGCCCTCGGGCCAGCCGGGGGCGGGAGGCCCGGACGGACCGGTGGGCTCGTGCCCGGCGAACCACTTCTGGGCGGCGGTGCCCACGAGTCCACCGATGGTGAGGGCGGCCGCGAACTGGTAGGGGATCCCGACGGGGAAGGCGACGAAGGCGATCGCGAGGGTGGCCACGGCGCTGACCACCAGCAGCCAGCGCGCCCAGTTGTGCCGGCGCCAGGTGAACCAGGCGAGCACGCACGCACCGAGGGACCAGGCCAGGAAGATCAGGCAGCCGACCCACATCAAGGGGAGGACCATGTCGGAGTCGAGCGCGGCGCGCTTCCACTCCGGGGTCTCCACGACGAGGTCGACCAGCTGGTCCTGGCTCACGATCAGGGCCGCCGTCATCGCGAGGTAGAGCAGCGAGACCATGCCGGCGAAGACCCAGGTCAGGATGCACGCGACCTTGACGGTCACCGGCGGGGCGGAACGGCGTCCGATGTCGGCGTACGACGAGGGCCCCGCGGACGGGCCGGGGACCCCGGGAGGAGCGGCGACGGGGTCACCGAAGCCCGACGTCGGTCGCGGCTGGTCCGAGGAGACCACCGCGGTCAGCGAGGAAGCGGGGGCGACCGGCCCAGAAGAGTGCCCAGAAGAGTGACCGGAAGAGTGACCGGAAGGCTGCTCGGGGTACGACCCGGTTCCCTGTCCCTGGCCACTGTCTCCGGGGCCACCCTGCGCGCGGTTGTCGAAGGTCGGACCGGCCGGCGGGTCGGGCCGGGGGGCAGGCCGGGGTTCGGGCTGGCGGATGGGCCGGCCGTCGAACCAGTCCCGGACGGGGCCGCTCCACAGCATCGAGATGGCCAGCACGACGAGCAGCCCCACCAGCCCACCGGTCATCGGCGAGGTCAGCAGGATCGGCACCGCGAGCACGGTGAGCGCGAGCCGGGCCGGGCGGCTGCGCTGGAAGACGTAGAACCCGAGGACCGCCGTGGCGGCGGCGCACGCCCCGGCGACCATCAGCCCGACCCGCATCAGCTCGGTCGCCTGGCTGACGCTGATCCCCAGGCCCTTGCCGGTCGGCGAGGACAGCACCCGGGTGATCTCGTCGCGCATCTCCACCGACCGCAGCCCGGTGATCGAGTCGAAGACCGACAGCACCAGGAAGACCGAACCGCCGATCACGAACCCGCCCGCCATGATCAGCTGGCGGGGTCGCGCAGGTCTCTCGGTCTCACTCATGGGGACATTGAACCAACCCGACCTGACGATCACCGCATCCGTGTCCCGAGGGGCATCTCACCCCACGGGCACGGCGGTCGCGTCACGTGACCGGTGTGAGCGTCAGCTCCTGCGCATCCTCGAGGTGGTCGACCGCCACCGTCTGCCCGTCGGTGACCTCGCCGCCGATGAGCATCCGGGCCAGGCGGTCGCCGATAGCGGTCTGCACGAGCCTGCGCAGCGGCCGGGCGCCGTACGCCGGGTCGTAGCCGTTGTCGGTGAGCCACCTCCGCGCCGCGTCCGTGACCGTGACCGTGATCCGCCGCGGAGCCAGCCGGCGGTCGAACTGGGCCAGCTGCAGGTCAACGATGTGGGCGAGCTCGTCCTTGCCCAGCGCGTCGAACATCACGATCTCGTCGAGCCGGTTGAGGAACTCCGGCTTGAACGACTGGCGCACGACCGACATCACCGACTCGTGCTTCTTCTCCTGGTCCAGCAGCGGGTCCACCAGGTAGTGCGAGCCCAGGTTGCTGGTGAGGATCAGCAGCGTGTTGCGGAAGTCGACGGTGCGACCCTGGCCGTCGGTGAGGCGGCCGTCGTCGAGGACCTGGAGCAGGATGTCGAAGACCTCCGGGTGGGCCTTCTCGACCTCGTCGAGCAGCACCACCGAGTACGGCCGGCGCCGGACGGCCTCGGTCAGCTGCCCGCCCTCGTCGTAGCCGACGTAGCCGGGAGGGGCGCCGACCAGCCGCGCCACCGAGTGCTTCTCGGAGTACTCGCTCATGTCCACGCGCACGATCGCGCGCTCGTCGTCGAAGAGGAAGTCCGCAAGCGACTTGGCCAGCTCGGTCTTGCCGACACCGGTGGGACCGAGGAACAGGAAGGACCCCGTGGGACGGTTCGGGTCCGAGACACCGGCCCGGCTGCGGCGTACGGCGTCGGAGACCGCCTCGACCGCGGCACGCTGACCGACCAGCCGCTCGCCGATGATGTCTTCCATCTGGAGCAGCTTGGCGGTCTCGCCCTGCAGCAGCCGGCCCGTCGGGATCCCGGTCCACGCCTCGACCACCTCGGCGATCTCCTCGGGACCGACCTCCTCGTTGACCATCCGGGCCTCGGTGGACACCTCGGCCGACTCGGCGGACTCGATCTGCTTCTCCAGCTCGGGGATCCGGCCGTAGTTGATCTCGCTGGCACCGGCGTAGTCGCCCTCGCGCAGCCTGCGCTCGGCCTCCACCCGGAGCTGGTCGATCTGCTTGCGCAGCGCGCCCGACCCCTCGAGGGCGGACTTCTCGCGCGCCCACCGGGCCTCGAGCCCGCGCAGCTCCTCCTCCCGGTCGGCGAGGTCGCCGCGCAGCCGCTCCAACCGGTCCTGGGAGGCGGCGTCGGTCTCGCGCTCGAGCGCGAGCTCCTCCATCTTCATCCGGTCCACTGCACGACGGAGCTGGTCGATCTCGACCGGGGAGCTCTCGATCTCCATCCGCAGGCGCGAGGCCGACTCGTCGACGAGGTCGATCGCCTTGTCGGGGAGCTGGCGGCCGGGGATGTAGCGGTCGGAGAGCATCGCCGCGGCCACGAGCGCGGCGTCGGTGATCTTCACGCCGTGGTGCGCCTCGTACTTCTCCTGCAGCCCGCGCAGGATCGCGACGGTGTCCTCGACGCTGGGCTCGCCGACGAACACCTGCTGGAACCGCCGCTCGAGGGCGGGGTCCTTCTCGATGCGCTCGCGGTACTCGTCCAGCGTGGTGGCGCCGATCAGGTGCAGCTCCCCACGGGCCAGCATCGGCTTGAGCATGTTGCCGGCGTCCATCGCGCCGTCGCCGCCGGCGCCTGCACCCACGACGGTGTGCAGCTCGTCGATGAAGGTGATGATCTGCCCCTCGGCGGACTTGATCTCCTCGAGGACCGCCTTGAGGCGCTCCTCGAACTCGCCGCGGTACTTCGCACCGGCCACCATCGCGGCCAGGTCCAGGCTCAGCACCCTGCGGCCCTTGAGGGAGTCGGGGACGTCGCCGGCGACCACGCGCTGGGCCAGGCCCTCGACGACGGCGGTCTTGCCGACGCCGGGCTCACCGATCAGGACCGGGTTGTTCTTGGTACGCCGCGACAGCACCTGCACCACGCGGCGGATCTCGGAGTCGCGCCCGATGACCGGGTCGAGCTTGCCCTCCTCGGCGGCGGCGGTGAGGTCGACGGCGTACTTCTCGAGGGCCTCGTAGCTGTCCTCGGCCTCCGGGCTGGTCACCCGGCGGTTGCCGCGCACGGCCGCGATCGCATCGCGGAGCGCGGGCTCCTGCACGCCGGCCTCGGCGAGGAGGCCCTTGACCGGGGACTCCACCACGGCCAGCGCGAGCAGGAGGTGCTCGGTGGCGACGTAGTCGTCCTTCATCTCGGTCATCAGCTCGAGCGACTTCGCCAGCACCCGGGTCAGGGCCGGCGACGGCGACGGGGTCTGCACGGTGTTCCCGGAGGCCTTGGGCAGCTTCCACAGGGCCTGGTCCAGGGCGGCGCTCAGCCCGGCGACGTCGGCTCCGCTGCGGTCGAGCAGCGAGGGCGCGACGCCCTGCTCCTGGCGGATCAGCGCCAGGGCGAGGTGCACCGGGTCCACCTGGGGGTTGCCCTGGTTCACGGCCAGGGTGCTGGCAGCGTTGATCACGTCGACACTGCGCGAGGTCAGCTTGGATGCGTCCACGTCGTCTCCTGAGATCGGTCGGTCCTGCTCGGCCCAACGGCTACAAAGTTGAGTGTATTCCCCTCAACTTTGCCCACAGGTACCCGACCCCGAAACCAGACCACCGTTTAGACCAGTGCGCGTCTCATCGCAGAGCACGAGCGGTGGCACGCGATCCCTCCTAAGGTCTAACCCTGTCCGTCTCGGACGTCCACGAAGGGAGGCCTCGATGCTGGGGCTTCTCGCCCACGGGCTGCATCGTGCCCTCGTCCTCGGCGGGACGGCGGGCGTGGCGCTGCTGCTCCCCCAGCTCCGCGAGCGACCGGTCGTGTGGGCGGGCGAGCGGCCGGAGACACCGGGACCGGTCCGGTGAGCGGCGCGACCACCCCCGCGACGCCGCTGCGCACGGTGGTCATCGACGACACCCCGGACCTGCGCGAGCTGATGCGGATCGCCCTGGAGCGGACCCGGGAGTTCGTCGTGGTCGGGGAGGCGGACAACGGCCTCTCCGGCGTCAGGGTCTCGGCCCGGCAGCAGCCCGACGTGGTCTTCCTCGACGTCGCAATGCCGGTGATGGACGGCCTGGAGGCACTCCCGCTGATCCGCCAGGCGTGCCCGGCCGCGGCGATCGTGATGCTCTCCGGGTTCGGGGCCTCCGAGATGACCGGACGAGCTCTCGTCGGGGGCGCCGACGGCTACGTGCAGAAGGGGCAGCCCCTCAGTGCGCTGCTGGCGCAGGTGCGCGTGATCGTGTCGCGCCGAGCCATCGCCCGGGGCGTCCTGCCCGAGCCCGAGCCGCAGCGCCAGTCACAGGTCCCCGCGGCGGCCCCGTTCTCGGTGCCGGCCCAGGGTGGGGGCCGACACCAGGACCGGGCACAGAGCAGAATGGACGAGCCGGCCGCGCCCGACCCCCTGGAGCTGGCGCCCTTCGGGTTCCTGCTGGTGCGCCGAGGTCGCGTGGTCCGCTCGAACCGGGAGGCGGCCCGGCTCATCGGCGACCTGCCCCATCCCGGCGTACCCCTGGCACAGGTCGCTCCCGAGCTCGCCACCCACCTCGTCAAGCAGCCCGACACCGACAGTGCCCTGGTCTTCGGCCTCGGCGAGCCCCCTCGCCGGGTCGAGGCCAGCGTGCGCCGCGCCGGCGAGGACCACGCGATCTACCTCTCGGCCCAGGCCGAGGACGAGGCCGACCTGCTCAGGCGGGCGATCGCGACCGCTGCCCACGAGGTACGGGGCCCGGTCGCGGTCCTGATGGGGGTGGCGGAGACGCTGATGCTCCACGGGGAGGAGCTCGGCCAACGCCAGCAGGAGCGCATGCTCGGGGTGATCGAGCGGCAGACCCGGTTGCTCGACAACATCACCGCGGACCTGCTCGCCGCCGGCCAGGCCCAGCACGGCACCCTGGCGATGCAGCTGGAGAAGGTGGACACGACCACGCTGGTGCGCTCGGTCCTCGACGACGGGTTCGACCTCGTGGTGGAGCAGGAGACGCCCTCGCACGTGCTCACCGACCCGCTCCGGTTCCAGCAGATGCTCAGCAACCTGCTCAGCAACGCCCGCAAGTACGGCGAGGCGCCGTACCTGGTGCGGATCAGCCCTTCGGGTGCCTACGTACGCATCGAGGTGGAGGACAACGGCCAGGGCGTGCCCGACGAGTTCGTCCCGCGCCTGTTCCAGGAGTACTCACGGGCTCCCGGCACCGCCGCACGCGGCACCGGACTCGGGCTGTTCGTGGTCCGGGCCCTGGCCGAGGCTCAGGGTGGCGGCGTCACCTACGCCCCGCGCACCCCCCACGGATCGGTGTTCACTCTGCGGCTCCCGGCTGCCGCCGCCGAGGAACCACCGGAGTGAGCGGGCCCCACCAACCCCGCCCGCCACTCTCGTTGCAGAAGTCAGGCATTAGCCGCAAGCGGGGTGAGCGGGGTTGTTCTCCTCGCTTCACCATCAACCACATCAGAGTTGAGGCGGCTCCACTCAAGTTTGTCACCTTATTCCCGACATGCGCTCGTGAGATAGTCCGGAATAACCATCGATTTGTGCCCGGTCGGGGGCGTACAAATGGGGTTACCCCCGGCAACTACCCCAAGGAGTAACAGATGAGCAGGATTCGGATTCGCGTCACCACCGGTGTCGCAGGCGCACTGGTCGCAGTCATGGCGATGGGCGCTGTCGCGCCGGCCGCCTCCGCGGCCTCCGCCACCGCGACCACCCAGAAGGCGATCCTGAAGAAGGCCATCTTGAAGAAGGCCATCCTCAAGAGCGCCCCCACCCAGAAGGCCATCCTCCGGAAGGCCATCCTCAAGAAGGCGATCCTGCGCTAGGGGACTCCCCACTTCGCAGCTGCAACTCGCCCGCCGGGACCTTCGGGTTCCGGCGGGCGCTTGGCATTTCTGCCCAGGGCCGAGCGGGCTCCAGGGCCCACCCAGAGGTCACCTGCGTCTCACCAGTCCCAGTGGTTACAAGTCGCCCATCGTGCACAAAAGGCCGTCGGCGTCACGATTCCCTCGGGACGGAGCCAAACAGCGGGAAGACTTGAGCCTCGTCGACTCAGGTTTGTCCACTTATTCCGGACATGCAACTTAAAGATAGTCCGAAATAGCCATGCTTTCCGCGCGGGCAGTCCCATACAAATGACCTACCACCCCCGGTAACTACACAAGGAGCATCACATGAGCAGGATTCGGATTCGCGTTGCCACCGTTGTTGGAACCTCGCTGGTCGCAGCGACGGCGCTCTCCGCTTGGGCGCCGGCCGCCTCCGCGGCCATCCTGCGGCGCTGAGCGAACCTCAGCGCAGCAGCCCAGCGCCCATCGAGACTCCGGTCTCGGTGGGCGCTGGTGCGTGTCCGACGGGGTCGCTCACTCCTCCGGGATCTGGTGCACCGGCAAGGTGGGGGTCTCCTCGGGATCAACCAGGCAGGCCGCGCAGAAGCGGGTGCCGAAGGGGGTGAGGTGGATGCTGCGGCGTACCACCTTGGGGAACCGCACCGAGTGCATCGCCTCCAGCACGTCGGGCTGGGCCTCGAGCACCTGGTACTCCATCGGGTCCTCGAGCTGCTCGCGCGAGAACCACACCAGGCCGAGCCGGAACAGGTTGTTCAGGTAGGCGGGCACCTCGTCGAGGTAGCGGCAGCCCGCGCGGGCACCGATCATCGACATCCCCGGCGCGACCAGGGCCGAGCTGACCAGGCCCACAGGGCCGCCGGTGCGGACGTCGACCGAGGGCTGAGGACCTCCCCGGAGCAGCAGCAGGAGGATCCGGGCCTCGTCGGGCGCGAGGTCCTCCAGGATCCGGGCGTAGGCAGGATGGGTCTCCTCCTGGCTCCACACGTCCCGGGAGCGGCGCAGCAGCTTCTCCCCGCGCTCGCGCAGGGTCTCCTCCGGCTCGGGCTCCTTCGGGGTGACATCGGCCAGCACTACCGAGGAGAGCGAGACGGTGGCGTCCAGCAGCGCCTTGGGGATCGGCACCCCGGTGGAGACCGCGCGCGCCACGTCACTGACGGTGCGGCTCGCCTCGGAGACGTCCCGCGCCACCTCCTGCACCAGCTCACCGGCGGTCTGCGGGTCGGTCAGGGCGCGCACGAAGAGGCGGCTGGTCCGGACACCCGACCCCAGGCCCCACGCCGCGGACCGCAGCGCTGCCCTGCTCGCGATCCGGGCCACGCCCGGCAGCGCCTCGGCGGCCTCGTCCCACAGCGCCGGCGAGTGCCGCCGTCCGGCCCCGGGCGCCGGTGCGGGGCCCGCACCCGGCACCGGTCCGGCTCCGGCTCCCGGTCCAGCTCCTGGTCCGGGCACGGCCCGGGGCCGGGGGACCGAGTCGGGTTCCATCTCGTCGGTGCTCATGTTGCTCCTCCCACTCCGAAGATCGCCAGGTGCAGGAGCCCGCCGCCGAAGCCCATGATCGCGCCGTGGGCGTAGAGCATCCACTCGTCCTCCCGGATCGCCGATCGCATCATCTCCACGAAGTCACGCGGCGGCAGCCCCTTGGTCCGGGTGACGATGAGCTGGTAGATCTTCTCCGACTGCGCCTTGCTGAACTCCGGGTCCTTGAAGGGCTCGATGGTCCGGTCGACCGCCTCGAGCGCCACGGCCTCACGGATGTTGTCGAAGCTGCGGCTGCCGACCGCGACCCGGACCGCCCCGCGCAGGGGACCTGCCGCGTTGTCGATCGCCGGCCGCATCGCGTCGGCCAGCATCTGCTGGGTCCGGTCGCCCCGCGGGCCGTCGAGGAGGAAGTCCCCGATGTTCTCCAGGGTGATCACGTTGTCGGCGATGATCTGCGCGTAGACCTCGGCGGCCTGGTCCTGGCGGCGCAGGAACAGTCCGTGCACCTTGATCCCCAGGATCCGGCGCGGCTCCGGCGGCTCGAAGATGAGCCACATGCCCAGGGCGTTGGTCGCCCAGCCGACCACGACCCCGAGCACCGGCAGCAGCCACCACTGGGCGAACCAGTGGTCCACGACGGCGACGGGGATGCCGAGCACGAAGCCGAAGATGAACCCGAAGGCCACCATCAGGTTGAGCTCGTGCTGGCCGAAGTCGCGGAAGATCCGGACCACCAGCGCCGGGTTCTTCTGGAAGTGGTTGATCACCATGATCTTCGGGTCGAGCAGCTGGTCGATGTGCTCGCCGATCTCGTCGGTGACCCGGTGCACCACCCGGGGCAGCTGTGCCTGGACCCGGGCGACGACGGCTCGCCGGCCGCGCTCGGGGAGGTCGCGCCACAGGTCGGGGGACTCCCGCCGCATGATCTCCTCGATCATCGCCGGCATCTCCGGCTCGAAGACCTGCACGATGTGCTCGGCGATCCGGTCCGGGTCGAGCTGCTGGTAGAACTCCTTCGGCGTACCGAGCTTGGCGATCGCCTTGTCCACCGCGATGCTGCCCATCTTCGCGGCCCGCGCCGGCACGATCCCCTGCCAGCCGATGCCGCCCTGGAGCAGGCCCGGGACCTCCTGGAGCTTGCGCGGGAGCACGCGCGAGAGCTGGCGCATGCCGGGGACGGTCACCCCGCGGAAGGCCACGGGCGAGAACAGCATGATCAGTCCGGTCCAGTTGATCAGCCAACCGACGACACCGGTGAACACGGGGACCGAGACCAGGTGCAGCCAGTCGACGTGCTGGAAGAACCAGTCGACCTCCAGCGCCATCGCTCCCCTGCCCTCAAGCGGCCCCGGCGGACCGTCGCTGAGACTAACGGCTCGGCGCTGCGGAAGTCATGGGGTCTGGTCGAGCGGTGCGCAGGGAAGGTCACTCCGCCTGGCCGCACGGACGCTGGTCACCCCGGCGAGGGTCAGGAACGGAAGTCGCGGCGCGGGGTGCCGAGGTCGAAGCCCTGCTGCGGACGGCGCAGCGCGGGCAGGTTGGGGCGGCGCTCGCGCAGCGAGTTCAGCGTCTGCTCGAGGGCGGCCTGCAGCTCGGCCACCTGGCCGCGCAGCTCGCTGTTGCGGGCCCGCAGGGCGGCGACCTGCTGCTCGAGCTCGAGGATGCGTCGTACCCCCTCGAGGCCGATGCCCGAGGCGGTCAGCTCCGCCACCTCGCGCAGCAGCTCGATGTCGCGCAGGGAGTAGCGGCGGCCACCGCCCGCGGTGCGCCCCGGGGAGACGAGGCCGAGCCGGTCGTACTGCCGCAGGGTCTGCGCGTGCAGGCCGGTCAGCTCAGCTGCCACGCTGATCACGTAGACCGGGACGGTGGGTCCCGGTCCACGTGAGCTGCGGCCCTGACCACCCTGGGAGCCGGGCATCACGTACGCCCCTCGAAGAGGCGGGCACGTGGGTCGGCGCCCTTGCGGGCCTGGCGGTACGCCGTGACGGCGGCGCGCTGCTCGTCGTCGAGCGTCTGGGGCACCTGCACGTCGATGGTGACCAGCAGGTCGCCCTTCGAGCCGTCCTTGCGTGGCGCGCCGCGTCCGCGCACCCGCATCACACGTCCGTTGGGCGTGCCCGGCTGCACGCGCAGCGTCACCGGCGAGCCCATCAGCGTGGGCACCTTGATCTCCGCACCGAGCGCGGCCTCGTCGAAGGTGACCGGCACGTCGAGGGTCAGGTTGTCGCCCTTGCGGCCGAACAGCGGGTGGCTGCCGACGTGCACGGTGACGAGCAGGTCGCCGTTGGAGCCGCCGTTCTCGCCGGCAGCGCCCTTGCCCCGGAGCCGGATCCGCTGGCCGTCCTTGACCCCGGCCGGGATCCGCGCGGAGACCGTCCGCGAGGACAGTCCGCGCCCCGACCCGTGACAGGTCGGGCACGACTCGTCGTAGACCAGCTGTCGGCCGTGGCACTCGGGGCACGTCTCGTTCATCGAGAACCCGCCCCCGACCGAGCTGACCACCACGCCGGCACCGTCACAGGTGCCGCAGATGTGCGGCCGGGTGCCGGGCTTGCCGCCGGTGCCGTTGCACGTCGGGCACGGGGCGTCCGAGCTCAGCCGCAGGCTGATCGTGGACCCCTCGATGGCGTCGGTGAACGACACCGTCGCGTCGGTCTCCAGGTCGGCGCCGCGCGCGGGCCGAGGCGTCTGCGTGCGACCGCCGAAGCCTCCGCCCCCGCCACGGTTGAACAGGTCGCCGAACAGGTCCGAGACATCGAACCCGCCGGCCCCGGGACCCTGGCCCCGGAAGCCGCCGCCACCGAAGCCGCCGCCGAACCCGCCTGCGCCGCCACCGCCTCCGGCACCGGCGAACATCGAGCGCATCTCGTCGTACTGCTTGCGCTTGTCGGCGTCACCGATCACGTCGTAGGCCTCGGCGACCTGCTTGAACCGGTCCTCGGCCGCCTTGTCCCCCGGGTGCCCGTCAGGGTGGTTCTCGCGCGCCAGCTTGCGGTAGGCCTTCTTGATGGCCGCCTGGTCGGCGTCCTTGGCCACCCCGAGGACCTTGTAGAAGTCCTTGTTCGCCCAGTCAGCGTTGTTCATCACTCACCCCTCCTTCCGGCATCCGGTGGTCGTTGGTAGGCAGCGTCAGCTCTCAGGATCCAGCACGGTGACCTTCGCCGCACGCACCACGCGGTCACCGATCCGGTACCCCGCGTGGGCGACCACGTCGACCGTGGTCGTGGTGACGTCGGGCGAGTGCCCGTGCATCAGCGCCTCGTGCAGGTGCGGGTCGAACTCGTCGCCCTTGACGCCGTACTTGGTCAGGCCCAGTCCGGCCACGGCTCGCTCCAGGGAGTCGGCCACGGCCCGGAAGCCACCCTCGAGCTCGCCGTGCTCGCGGGCCCGGTCGATGTCGTCGAGGACCGGCAGGAGACCGCTGAGCACCGAGTAGGTGGCGTTCTCCTTGACCAGCTCCCGGTCGCGTTCGACCCGGCGCTTGTAGTTGAGGAACTCCGCCTGGATCCGCTGCAGGTCGAGGGTGAGCTCGGCCACCGCGGTCCGGGCCAGGCTCAGCTCGTCGCTGACCGGCTGGTCGGCCTCGCCGGCGGGCTGCTCCTGGGTCGGTTCGGCGTCGGGTGCCGTGCCGCCGGCCTGCTCGACCGGGTCGGCAGCGGCGGCAGAGTCGGCCTGGTCGCCCGGCGACCCCGGGCGGGGAGCCGCAGTGTCCTGCGGCTCCCCGGTGACGGCGGTCTCCTCGGCGAACTCGTCGGGAGTCGAGGTCACTTGGACTCCCCGCTCTCCGGCCCGTCCTCGTCCACGATCTCCGCGTCGACCACGTCCTCGTCGCCCTCGGAGGCGGCACCCGGCTCACCGGGAGCGCCCTCGGCCGCGCCTGCGGCCTCGCTGGCGGCGTAGATCGCGGCGCCCATCTTCTGGCTGGACTCACCCAGCTTGCTGATGGCCGCGGTGAAGGTGTCGTTCTCGGTGGCCTCGTCCTCGAGCAGCTTCTTGAGGTCGTCGACGTCGCCCTGCACCTCGGTCTTCACGTCCTCGGGCAGCTTCTCGTCGTTCTCGGAGAGGAACTTCTCGGTCGAGTAGACCAGCGAGTCGGCCTGGTTGCGCAGCTCCACGGCCTCGCGACGCCTGGCGTCCTCCTCGGCGTACTGCTCGGCGTCACGGACCATCCGGTCGATGTCGTCCTTGGACAGCGCACTGCCGCCGGAGATCGTCATCGACTGCTCCTTGCCGGTGCCCTGGTCCTTCGCCGAGACGTGCACGATGCCGTTGGCGTCGATGTCGAAGGTCACCTCGATCTTCGGCACGCCGCGCGGGGCCGGCGGAAGGCCGGTCAGCTCGAAGTTGCCGAGCGGCTGGTTGGCCGCCCACATCTGGCGCTCGCCCTGCGCGACCTTGATCTCCACCGAGGGCTGGTTGTCGTCAGCGGTGGTGAAGATCTCCGAGCGCTTGGTCGGGATCGTGGTGTTGCGCTCGATCAGGGTGGTCATCACGCCGCCCTTGGTCTCGATGCCCAGGCTCAGCGGGGTGACGTCGAGGAGCAGCACGTCCTTGACCTCACCCTTGAGCACGCCGGCCTGCAGCGCGGCACCGATGGCCACGACCTCGTCGGGGTTGACGCCCTTGTTGGGCTCCTTGCCCCCGGTGAGCTCACGGACGACGTCGGCGACCGCCGGCATCCGGGTGGAGCCACCGACCAGCACGACGTGGTCGATCTTGCTCACGTCGAGGCCGGCGTCCTTGATCACCTGGCGGAACGGCGCCTTGGTGCGCTCGAGCAGGTCCGCGGTGAGCTTCTGGAACTCGCTGCGGGTCAGCTTCTCCTCGAAGTGCAGCGGGCCGGACTCGCCGTGGGTGATGTAAGGCAGGTGGATCGTGGTCTCGCTGGAGGAGGACAGCTCGATCTTCGCCTTCTCGGCGGCCTCGTTGAGGCGCTGCAGGGCGATCTTGTCCTTGCTCAGGTCGACGCCGTTGTTGTCCTTGAACTTCTTGACCATCCACTCGACGACCTTGTTGTCCCAGTCGTCACCACCGAGGTGGTTGTCGCCGCTGGTCGCCTTGACCTCGACGACGCCCTCGCCGATCTCGAGCAGGGACACGTCGAACGTGCCGCCACCGAGGTCGAAGACGAGGATGGTCTGGTCAGCGTCGCCCTTGTCGAGCCCGTAGGCGAGCGCTGCCGCGGTGGGCTCGTTGACGATCCGGCTCACGGTCAGGCCGGCGATCTCGCCGGCCTCCTTGGTGGCCTGGCGCTGGGAGTCGGAGAAGTACGCCGGGACGGTGATCACGGCGTCGGTCACGGTCTCCCCGAGGTAGGCCTCGGCGTCGCGCTTGAGCTTCTGGAGCACGAAGGCGCTGATCTGCTGGGGGGTGAAGGACTTGTCGTCGATCTTCACCTTCCAGTCGGTGCCCATGTGGCGCTTGACGGAGCGGATCGTGCGGTCGACGTTGGTGACCGCCTGACGCTTGGCGACCTCCCCGACGAGGACCTCACCCGACTTGGCGAAGGCCACCACCGACGGAGTCGTCCGGTTGCCTTCGGCGTTGGCGATGACGGTGGGCTCTCCACCTTCGAGTACGGACACGACGGAGTTCGTCGTGCCGAGGTCGATACCGACTGCTCGTGCCATGTGTGTGTACCTCCGTGATGGGTGCGTCTGGTGGGTCCGTCCGGGACCCGGGTCGCATGGTGGTCTGTTTATCTTTTGGCTGTCAAACATCTTGAGCCAGATTGACTCAAGTCTGCACGATCGTCACAACCGCCGGACACCCGGGGTTGTTCCCGCGTCAAGGAGGGAATTTCCAGGACTCCTCACGTGGCCGTGCGCGGCCCGCGCAAGCCCTTCCGGCCGGGTCCGCCTCGGCACTGCTGTGTTCCCGGCGCGTTAACAAATGGCGCCGGAAGTTCTCAAACGGCGCCCGCCGGGGCACGCTTGGAGCCATGCCGACACCCACGACCGTCGTCCTGTTCGGTGCGACCGGCGATCTCTCCCGGCGCAAGCTGCTTCCCGGGCTGCTGCACCTCTTCGAGTCCGGGCTGCTGCCCGAGGTCCAGGTGGTGGGCACCTCCCTGGACGAGCACGACCGGGACTCCTTCATCGAGCTCGCCCACGAGTCGATCGTGGAGTTCGGCGGGGAGGGACCCGACCCCGCCGGCTGGGCGGAGTTCTCCAAGCGGCTGCACTGGGCCCCGGGGGCCGGGGGCGCCGAGACGCTGCGGTCGACGGTGATCGAGGCCGAGACGCACTTCGGCACCGACGAGCTCCGCCGGGTGCACTACCTCAGCGTCCCACCGAAGGCCGCCCTCTCGGTGGTGCACCTGCTCAAGGACGCCGACCTGGTCGACCGGAGCCGGATCATCATGGAGAAGCCGTTCGGCACCGACCTCGCCTCGGCCCGGAAGCTGAACAGCGAGCTGCACGAGGTCTTCGACGAGGAGCAGATCTTCCGGATCGACCACTTCCTCGGCAAGGAGGCCGCGCAGAACATCCTGGCGTTCCGCTTCGCCAACGGGCTCTTCGAGCCGATCTGGCACCGCAACCACATCGACCACGTGCAGATCGACGTGCCCGAGGAGCTCGGGCTCGCCCAGCGAGCAGACTTCTACGAAGCGACCGGGGCCTACCGCGACATGGTGGTGACCCACCTGTTCCAGGTCCTGGCGTTCACCGCGATGGAGCCGCCCACCGCGCTGGAACCGGCCGCGATCAGCGAGGAGAAGAACAAGGTCTTCCGCTCGATGCTGCCGATCGATCCCTCCGACGTGGTCCGCGGCCAGCACGCCGGCTACCGCGACCTCGACGGGGTCGCACCGGACTCCGAGACCGAGACGTTCATCGCCCTGAAGTGCTACGTGGACAACTGGCGCTGGGCCGGGGTGCCGTTCTACCTGCGCACCGGCAAGCGGATGGCCGAGGGCGCCCGGATCATCTCGATCGCTTTCCGGGAGCCACCGCGCTCGATGTTCCCGCAGGGCTCGGGGGTGGGCGACAACGGCCCGGACCACCTGACCTTCGACCTGGCCGACCAGTCCCGGATGTCGCTGTCCTTCTACGGCAAGCGGCCCGGCCCCGGCATGCGGCTGCAGAAGCTGTCGATGCAGTTCGCGATGCACGAGACCGGGTGGGCGGGCGCGGCGCTGGAGGCCTACGAGCGACTGATCTACGACGCCGCCCACGGGGACCGGACCCTGTTCACGACCGCGGAGGGCATCGAGCGGCTGTGGGAGATCTCCACGCCGCTGCTGGAGAACCCGCCCGTCGTACGCCCCTACCCGCAAGGGTCGTGGGGACCGAACCGGGTGCACCAGCTGATCGCGCCGCGGGGCTGGCGGCTGCCCTTCGAGCGGGGCTGGCGCGACCCCAACGACATCGGAGCCTGATCCCGACCTCCGGCCGGGTCAGGGGAGGGCTCAGCCGATCGTGACCAGCTCGACGTTGCTCGCCTGCTTGGTGGCGGGGTCGTACATCCGGAACCGCTGCTCCCCGGCTCGTCCCGTGCTCACCCAGGTGCGGTAGGTGCCGACGCGGACGGTGGCGTCCACGCCGAAGCTGCGCCACTCGCCGTCCTCGAACCGCTGCACCTCGAGGCCCTGGTTGTCGGCCCCCTTGTAGGTCCCGGTCAGGTTGATCCGCTCGTTCGGCCGGGCGGCGACCGGGGAGACCTGGAGCTGGATCTTGCCGGTGGCGGCCTCCTCGTCCTCGGTCGGGGTGGCCGAGGCGCTCGGCTCCTTGGTCGGCTCGGCCTCCTTCTCCTCACCCGGAACGGGGAGCGCCGTGGTGGGCAGCGTCTTCGCGGGGCCGGAGGGTTCGGTCGAGACCGGGTCGGAGTCGCCCTCGTTCAGACCCAGGGCACGTACGACGACCGTCGTGCCGAGGGCGATCACGACACCGATGGCCACGACCAGGACCACGGCCTTGATCAAGGCAGCGCGCACCTGCGCGGAGCGGTCTTCGTCGTCCATCCAGACTCCCGTGAGCGTCGGTTCAACGTGGGTTCTCGCCACCGAATCTACCCAGTCCGCCCTTCGGGCGGGGAAGACGTCCGATGGACGAGCCGCAGTCGCGACCCCTGCGCCGTGCCGGCACCGGGCGAGCGCCCCTGTCCGGACTCAGGTGGGCAGCCGCTCCCCGGTCGTGCTGGAGAAGAGGTAGATCCTGTCCTCGACGGGCGCGAGGTGGATCACCGCACCCTTCTGGGGTGGGTTGCGACCGTCGACCCGGGCGATCACGGCGTAGCTCTCGCCGTTCAGCTCGGCCTCGCCGTGGACGTAGGCGTCGGCGCCGAGCTCCTCGACGACGTTGACCACGGTCCGCAGGCCACTGCCCTCCGAGACCAGTCGCATGTCCTCGGGTCGCAGCCCGATCACGGCCCGCTCCCCCGCCTTGCTCGCCACGGCGGCGGCCGCCCGGGGGACCTGCACCTTCGCGGACCCGAAGACCACGGAGTCCTCGGTCACCGCGACCTCGAGCAGGTTCATCGCCGGGGATCCGATGAAGCCGGCCACGAAGACGTTCTCGGGGTCGTTGTAGAGGTCGCGCGGGGTGCCCACCTGCTGCAGGATGCCGTCCTTCAGCACCGCCACCCGGTCGCCCATGGTCATCGCCTCGACCTGGTCGTGGGTGACGTAGACGGTGGTGGTGCCGAGCCGACGCTGCAGCGCTGCGATCTGGCCCCGGGTCTGGACTCGGAGCTTGGCATCGAGGTTCGAGAGCGGCTCGTCCATCAAGAAGACCTGCGGCGAGCGGACGATCGCCCGGCCCATCGCCACGCGCTGGCGCTGCCCGCCCGAGAGCGCCTTCGGCCGCCGGTCGAGGAACTCCTCGAGGTCGAGCATCCGCGCGGCCTCGAGGACGCGCTCCTGGATCCGCGACTTGGACTCACCAGCGATCTTGAGCGCGAAGCCCATGTTGTCCCCGACGGTCATGTGCGGGTAGAGCGCGTAGTTCTGGAACACCATGGCCACGTCGCGGTCCTTGGGGTCCTTGCGGGTGACGTCGTCGGACCCGATCAGGATCCGTCCCTCGCTGACGTCCTCGAGCCCGGCGAGCATCCGTAGCGAGGTGGACTTGCCACACCCCGAGGGCCCGACGAGGACGAGGAACTCACCGTCCTCGATGGCGAGGTCGAGGCGGTTCACGGCGGGGCGCTCGGCCCCTGGGAAGCGCCTGGTGGCGTGGTCGAAGGTCACGGTGGTCATGCGAATCTCCTTCACCGGCAGGAACGTGCCGGACGATCCGAGTATGGGAGCGGTGGCGTGACCCTAGTGGCGGCGATCACATTCTGTCCACTCGCAAGTCCTGCGGAGTTTCGTTATTCAACCGTGACTGCAATCGGTTGACTGGTCCATGCGTAAACGCTTACACCTAGGCGACGAGATGGGCCGGGACACGGGCAGCGGACAGGCTGACGGACCGGCGTACTGCCGAGAAGGAGCCACCAGCATGCGAACAACCACTGCACGTCGAGGGGCCGCGTCCCTGGCGCTGCTGCTCACTGCCGGCCTGGGCCTCGCGGCCTGCGGGAGTGACGACGGCGACAGCAAGTCCGCCAGCGGGAAGTCGCCGGGCGAGGGCAAGGCCGAGTGCGAGGGCCTGACCAGCTTCGGTGACCTCAGCGGCAAGAAGGTCAAGGTCTACACCTCGATCGTCGCGCCCGAGGACAAGTCCCACAAGGACTCCTACAAGCTGTTCACCGAGTGCACCGGCGCGGAGGTGGTCTACGAGGGTTCCAAGGAGTTCGAGGCCCAGCTCGTCGTCCGCGTCAAGAGCGGCAACCCGCCCGACATCGCCTACGTGCCCCAGCCCGGTCTGCTCAAGACCCTGGTGACCGACACCAAGAAGGTCGTCGAGGCGCCCGACACCGTGAGCACCAACGTCGACGAGTTCTTCGGCGAGGACTGGAAGACCTACGGCACCGTGGACGGCAAGTTCTACGCCGCTCCCCTGGGCGCGAACGTGAAGTCGTTCGTCTGGTACTCCCCCACGATGTTCAAGGAGAAGGGCTGGACCGTCCCCACCACCTGGGACCAGATGGTGAAGCTCAGCGACACGATCGCCGCGAGCGGGGTCAAGCCCTGGTGCGCCGGCATCGGATCCGGTGACGCCACCGGCTGGCCGCTGACCGACTGGCTCGAGGACGTCGTCCTGCGCGACGCCGGCCCCGACGCCTACGACGACTGGGTCAACCACAAGACGAAGTTCAACGACCCCGCCCTGGCGGAGTCGCTGGACCGCGTCGGCGCGATCCTGAAGAACGACAAGTACGTCAACGGCGGCATCGGCGACGTGAAGTCGATCGCAACCACCGAGTTCCAGGCCGGCGGCCTGCCCATCCTCGACGGCAAGTGCGCCATGCACCGCCAGGCGAGCTTCTACGCGGCCAACTGGCCCAAGGGCACCGACGTCTCGGAGAACGGCGACGCGTTCGCGTTCTACCTGCCCCCGACCAGCGACGAGTTCGGTTCCCCCGTGCTCGGCGGTGGCGAGTTCGTCGCGGCGTTCAGCGACCGGCCCGAGGTCACGGCGTTCCAGACCTACCTGTCCTCCGACACGTGGGCCAACGAGAAGGCGAAGGCGACCACGGAGGGCGGCTGGGTCAGCGCCAACACCGGCCTCGACGTGGCCAACCTGGCCAGCCCGATCGACAAGCTGTCGGCCGAGACGCTGCAGAACAAGGACGCAGTGTTCCGCTTCGACGGATCCGACCAGATGCCGGGTGCCGTCGGCGCCGGGTCCTTCTGGAAGGAGATGACTGCCTGGATCACCGGGCAGAGCACCAAGGAGACCCTCGACAACATCGAGTCCTCCTGGAAGTGAGCTGACACGTCAGGGCCGGGCCGGCATCCCCGCGCCCGGCCCTGACGCTCGCTCCGCACGATCGTTCCCCTCGCCCGCCCGGCCCCGCATCCCGAAGGACGTCCCATGTCGACCGCTGAGAAGTTCCTACAGCTCGTCATCGTGATCGCGCTGTTCCTCGGCGTCGTCCTGGCGGTGCTGGTGATCGCCGACCGCGTGAAGAGCCGTCGCGGCGAGGGGTTCCAGACCGCGGCGTTCATCCTCCCGGCGGTCCTGATGATCGCCCTGGGCCTGCTCTACCCCGGGCTGCGCACGATCTACGAGTCGTTCCGCGACTCGGGCTCCACCGCGTTCGTGGGCCTGGAGAACTACCAGGCCATCTTCACCGACAAGAACCTGCTCGGCGTGCTCCGCAACACCGCCGTGTGGGTGGTGGTGACGCCGGTGCTGGCGACCCTGATCGGCCTGGTCTACGCGATCCTCGTGGACAAGTCCCGCTTCGAGAAGGTGGCCAAGGCGCTGATCTTCCTGCCGATGGCGATCTCGCTGGTGGGCGCGTCGATCATCTGGAAGTTCGTCTACGACTACCGCGCCTCGGAGAACGCCCAGATCGGGCTGCTCAACGAGCTGCTCAAGCTGGTCGGTCTCGACACCTACCGGTTCCTGCTCACCGAGCCGTGGAACACGCTGTTCCTGATCGTGATCATGATCTGGGTCCAGGCCGGCTTCGCGATGACCGTCCTGTCGGCCGCGATCCGGGCCATCCCGGAGGACATCATCGAGGCCGCCCGCCTCGACGGCGTGAGCGGGCTGCGGATGTTCCGGCACATCACGGTGCCGATGATCCGGCCCTCCCTGATCGTGGTCCTGACCACGATCAGCATCGCCACCCTCAAGGTCTTCGACATCGTCCGCACCACGACCGGCGGCAACTTCGACACCAGCGTGGTGGCCTACGAGTTCTACGTGCAGAGCTTCCGCTCGTTCAACAGCGGACTCGGTGCCGCGCTGGCCGTGCTGCTGTTCCTGCTGGTCGCACCGATCGTGATCTACAACATCCGTCAGCTTCGCCAGGTGGAGGCACGATGACTGCCACGTCCGAGCCCTTGACCCTCACCGGCAGGGCCAGTGTTGCGGCCGACACGGCGCACAAGAAGCTCAGCTCCCCGTGGGCCTCCCTCGCCGCGATCGTGATCGCCACGGTGTGGACCATCCCGACCCTGGGGCTGTTCATCTCCTCGTTCCGGCCGGAGGCCGACGTCCAGGGCAGCGGGTGGTGGACGTTCTTCTCCGACCCGGCGGTGACCCTGGACAACTATCGCGAGGTCCTCACCGGCAGCGACACCGACCTGGCGACGTTCTTCATGAACTCGATCGTGATCACGATCCCCAGCGTGCTGATCCCGATCACCCTGGCCTCGATGGCGGCGTACGCGTTCGCGTGGATGAACTTCCCGGGCCGCAACTTCTTGTTCGTCGCCGTCTTCGCCCTGCAGATCGTGCCGATCCAGGTGACGATGATCCCCCTGCTCAGCTTCTACGTCTCCCCGCCGTTCGGCCTGCCGCCGCTGGCGGGCTCCGAGGCACCGGGTGGCGGCTTCTACACGATCTGGCTCTCGCACACGATCTTCGCGCTGCCGCTCGCGATCTACCTGCTGCACAACTTCATGCGCGAGATCCCCGCTGAGCTGGTCGAGGCAGCCCGGGTCGACGGAGCCGGGCACGTCCGGATCTTCACCCGGATCATGCTGCCGCTGATGGTCCCTGCCATCGCCGCGTTCGGCATCTTCCAGTTCCTGTGGGTCTGGAACGACCTCCTGGTGGCGCTGGTCTTCGGCGGCGGAAACCTCGACGTCTCGCCGCTGACCGTGCGGCTCGCCGAGCTCTCCGGCACCCGCGGCGCCGACTGGCACCTGCTCTCGGCCGGGGCCTTCGTGTCGCTGGTGGTCCCGCTGATCGTCTTCTTCAGCCTGCAGCGGTTCTTCCTGCGCGGGCTGCTCGCCGGCAGCGTCAAGGGCTGAGCTGCGTGGTCACAGGACTCGACGACGGCCGCCGCCTCACCTTCGGGGTCGCTACCGCGGCGTACCAGATCGAGGGCGGCACGGACGCCGACGGCAAGGGCCCCTCGATCTGGGACACCTACACCCAGGTGCCCGGTGCCATCCAGGACGGCTCCGACGGGACCGTGGCGTGTGCCTCCTACCCCGACCCGGCTCCCGACGTGGACCTGGTCGAGGGCCTGGGGGTGGCCCACTACCGGTTCTCCATCGCCTGGCCCAGGATCCAGCCGACCGGCACCGGACCGGCCAACCAGGCCGGCCTGGACTACTACGAGCGGCTGGTCGACGACCTCCTGCGCCGCGACATCGCCCCGATGGCCACGCTCTACCACTGGGACCTGCCCCAGGCCCTCGAGGACCGCGGCGGATGGCTGGTGCGGGAGACGGCCGAGCGGTTCGCGGACTACGCGATGCTCGTCCACGACCGCCTCGGCGACCGCGTGCCCGTGTGGGCCACCCACAACGAGCCGTGGTGCGCGGCCTACCTGGGCTACGGCTCGGGGCGGCACGCGCCGGGGAAGACGATGGGCGCGCAGGCGCACCGCGCCGCCCACCACCTCCTCCTCGGCCACGGCCTGGCAGCCGCCCGGATGCGCGAGGCAGGAGCCGACACCGTCGGCATCGTGCTCAACCTGACCCCGGTCTGGCCCGACAGCGAGGCCGCCGCCGAGGGAGCCGACGGCGTGGACGCGATCCGCAACCGGATCTGGCTCGGCCCCCTGGTCGACGGCGCCTACGACGCCGGCACGCTGCGCGTCGCCCCGTCGCTCGCGGACCCCGAGCTGGTCCGTCCCGGTGACCTCGACCTGGTGCGCGGCTCGGCCGACTGGCTCGGGGTGAACTACTACACCCCCGCCCGGGTGGACGTGCTGGACCCGGACGCCCCGGCAGAGGTCGACGGCGGCGGGGACGCCGAGGTCGAGGCGTTCCCCGGGGTCGAGGGCGTCCGGTTCACGCCGCGCGAGCCCCGCACCTCCATCGACTGGGAGATCGACCCGGCAGGCCTCACCGAGCTGCTGGTGGAGACCCATCGTCGTACGCAGCTGCCCCTGGTCGTCACCGAGAACGGCGCCGCCTTCCCCGACACCGACCGGCTCGCCGACGGGACGGTCGACGACGCGGACCGGGTGGACTACCTGCGCACCCACCTCGCAGCGATCGACGCGGCCCGCGAGGCGGGTGCCGATGTACGCTCCTATGTGGTGTGGACGCTGATGGACAACTTCGAGTGGTCGCACGGCTACACCCAGAACTTCGGCATCGTGCACGTCGACCGCGAGTCGCTGCGCCGTACGCCGAAGCAGTCCTACCGCTGGCTCGCGAAGGTCGTCTCCGAGCGGGGACGATGACCGGCCCGGGCCGGTCACCGAGGAGACCGGCCGCTGTGTCGGCGCCGGGGCGATGACCGGCATCAAGGACGTGGCCCGTGAGGCCGGCGTCTCCACCGCCACGGTCTCGCGGGCCCTGCGCGGACTCCCCCGCGTTTCCGAGGAGACCCGGGCTCGGGTCCTGGCGGCCGCGGACCGGATGGAGTACACCGCCTCGCCGCACGCGGCGAGCCTTGCCGGCGGCCAGAGCCGGACCGTGGGGCTGGTGGTGCCGAACGTGACGCGCTGGTTCTTCGGCTCGGTCATCCACGGGGCCGAGGAGCTGCTGCGCGACGAGGGCTACGACCTGCTGCTCTACGACATCACCGGCGACCCGGCGATGCGTCACCGGCTCTTCACCACGCACCTGTCGAGCAAGCGGGTCGACGCGGTGATGGTGCTGGCGCTGCGGCCGACGCCGAGCGAGATCGCGTCCCTGGCCCGGTCCGGGTCCCCCACCGTCGCGGTCGGCGGGGCGGTGCCCGGCTGGCCCTCGACGCGCATCGACGACGTGCTCGCTGCGAGCACGGCGGTGCAGCACCTGATCGACCTCGGCCACCGGCGGATCGCCCACCTCGGCGGCACCCCCGACCCCGAGCACCAGGGACTGGCCTTCGCCGCGCCCCGGGAACGACTCGAGGGCTACCGGACGGCGATGGCACGGGCCGGGCTCGCGATCGACCCCGACTGGGAGGTCACCGGCGACTTCTCGGCCCGGGGCGGGCTGGAGGCCTGTCCCCAGCTGCTGGCGGCGAAGCACCGGCCCACCGCGGTCTTCGCCGCCTCCGACGAGATGGCCATCGGCGCCATCCACGCGTTGCGCACCCACGGGGTCAGCGTGCCCGAGGACATGTCGGTGGTGGGGATCGACGACCACGAGATGTCCGGCTTCTTCGACCTCACCACCGTGGCCCAGCCGGCCCAGGAGCTCGGTCGCCGGGGCGCCCAGATCCTGGTCGACCTGATGGGCGGGCGCCAGCCACCCGAGGCGGAGGTGGTGCTGTCGACCCAGCTCGTGCTGCGGCACTCGACCACGGTCCCGCCCGACGGGCCCGCGGCCTGATCCTCACCCCGAGATGCCGACCGCTGCCGTGCTCTCCTGCTCGTCCACCGGGAAGTGGCAGGCCACCCGGTGCTCGCTGGTCGGCGCGGCACCGATCTGCAGCAGCGGCGGCTCCTGGGTGCGGCAGATGTCCTGCGCCTTCCAGCAGCGGGTGTGGAACCGGCACCCCGGTGGTGGGTTGATCGGGCTCGGCACGTCCCCCTCGAGGCGGATCCGCGCGCGCTGGTGCCGGCGCCGGGTGTCGGGGACGGGGACCGCCGACAGCATCGCCACCGTGTAGGGGTGCAGGGGCCGCTCGTAGAGGTCGTCGCGGTCACCGATCTCCACGATCTTGCCGAGGTACATCACCGCGACCCGGTCCGAGACGTGGCGCACCACGGAGAGGTCGTGCGCGATCATCACGTAGGTGAGGTCCAGCTCCTCCTGGAGGTCCTCGAGCAGGTTCACCACCTGCGCCTGGATCGAGACGTCGAGGGCCGAGACCGGCTCGTCGGCCACGATCAGCTTGGGCTTGAGCGCCAGGGTGCGGGCGATGCCGATGCGCTGCCGCTGGCCCCCGGAGAACTCGTGCGGGTAGCGGTTGTAGTGCTCCGGGCTCAGCCCGACGGTCTCGAGGAGCTCCTGCACCGCCTTCTTCCGGCCGCCCTCGGGCTCCACCCCCTGGAGCCGGAACGGGGCGCCGACGATCTTGCCGACCGTGTGCCGCGGGTTCAGCGAGGAGTACGGGTCCTGGAAGATCATCTGGATGTCGCGGCGCAGCGGGCGCATCTTGCCGTCGGAGAGATGGCTGATGTCGCGGCCCTCGAAGGCGATCTCGCCCGAGGTCGGCTCGAGCAGCCGGGTGACCAGCCGGGCCGTGGTGCTCTTGCCGCAGCCCGACTCCCCGACGATCGAGAACGTCTCCCCGCGGCGTACGGCGAAGCTGACGCCGTCGACCGCCTGGACCGCGCTGCTCGACCGGCCCAGCAGGCCGCTCTTGATCGGGAAGTGCTTGACGAGGTTCTCCACGACGAGCAGGTCGTCCTGGGGGCGGTCGGCCGTACGTGCCGCGTGCCGGGGCACGACGTGGGCGTCCGGGGCGGTGGGGTCTGTCGGAGTGGTCACGAGATCCTCGGCGAGATTTCCTGAGCCCAGACTCGCTGGCGCTCGGCGGGTGTCATGTGGCAGGCGACGAGATGGCCGTCACCGGCGTCGAGCAGCTCGGGACGCTCGATCCTGGTGACCGAGCCGACCTGGTCGGCGTAGTCGCAGCGGGGGCTGAAGGCGCAGCCCTGCGGCACCCGGATCAGGCTCGGGGGCGTGCCCTTGATCGGCATCAGCCGCTCGGTCGGGGCCTTGTCGAACCGGGGCATCGAGCCGAGCAGCCCCCAGGTGTAGGGATGCTGCGGCTCGTTGAACAGCTGCTCGGCCGTGCCGGACTCGACGGCGCGGCCGGCGTACATCACCAAGATGTCGTCGGCGAGCTCGGCGACCACCCCGAGGTCGTGGGTGATGATCACGATGGCGGAGTCGAACTCCTTCTGGAGGTCCCGCAGCAGGTCCAGGATCTGCGCCTGGACCGTCACGTCGAGCGCCGTGGTCGGCTCGTCGGCGATCAGCAGGTCGGGATCGCAGGACAGCGACATGGCGATCATCGCCCGCTGGCGCATCCCGCCGGAGAACTGGTGCGGGTAGGCGTCCACGCGCCGGTGCGGCTCGGGGATGCCGACCCGGTCGAGCATCTCGACGGCGTGGGCGCGGGCCACCTTCTTCGAGACCTTGTGGTGGATCCGGTAGGCCTCGATGATCTGGTTGCCGACCGTGTAGAGCGGGTGCATCGAGGACAGCGGGTCCTGGAAGATCATCGCCATCTTCTTGCCGCGCAGCAGCCGGATCGTCTCGGTGTCGGCGCCGACGAGCTCCTGCCCGTCGAGCTTGATCGAGCCGGAGAGGCGGGCGTTGCTCGCGGTGTGCAGGCCCATCACGGCCATGCTGGTCACCGACTTGCCCGAGCCGGACTCCCCCACGATGCCGAGGGTCTTGCCGCGCTCGACGCTGAAGGAGAGCCCGTCGACCGACTTGACCACCCCGTCGTCGGTGGCGAAGTGCACCTGCAGGTCGTTCACGTCGAGGTACGGCCGGTCGATGGCGCCGTCCGTCCCGGAGAGCTGGGGGGTCAGGGTGGTCATCGGGTCCTCACTCTCGGGTCGATCACGGCGTACAGCAGGTCGACGACCAGGTTGCACAGTGCCACGAAGACCGCCGTGACCAGGACGACGGCCAGCACCGGCGGGAGGTCGTTGTTCTTCACCGAGGTGATCGCCAGCTGACCGAGGCCGGGCAGGCCGAACACGGTCTCGGTGAGCACCGCGCCACCGATGAGCAGCCCGAAGTCGAGGCCGAAGATCGTCAGCACCGGGGTCAGGGCCGAGCGCAGCCCGTGCTTGACCACGACGGTGCGCTCGGGGAGGCCCTTGGCCCGGGCGGTGCGGATGTAGTCCTCGCCCATCACCTCGAGCATGCCGGCGCGGGTCAGCCGGGCGTACTGGGCCGAGAACAGCAGCGCCAACGTGATCCAGGGCAGCAGCAGTGCGTGGGCCCACTTGAGCGGGTTGTCGGTCAGGCTGGTGTACGACGCACCCGGCGGCGTCCAGCCCAGGTTGTAGCTGAAGAAGGCCAGCGAGATCAGGCCGGTCCAGAAGATCGGCAGCGAGACGCCGGCCAGGGCCACGGTCATCGCGGCCCGGTCGAAGACCGAACCGCGCCGCAGCGCGGAGAGCACGCCGGTGGCCACGCCGACCACGACCCAGATGATCGCGGCACCGACGGCCAGGGACAGCGTCACCGGGAACCGGCGCAGGATGTCGGGGAGCACGGCCTCACTGCTGCGGAAGGAGTAGCCCAGGCACGGAGCCGGGCAGTTCTCCACGCCGGCGCCGTAGTTGTAGGTGGTGCCGCCGACGACTCCCTTGATCCAGTTCCAGTACTGCACGTGGATGGGGTCGTAGAAGCCGAGGCTCTTCGCCACGTCGCTGATGGTGCCGGTGTTGGGCGCCTTGCCGACGTACCGCGCGGCAAGGGTCTCCGGGGTCGCGCCGGCGAGCCGCGGCATCAGGTAGAAGATCGCGAAGGTGATCATGCTGATCACGATCACGAGACCGGCCGCGGCGACCAGGCGCCGGATGATGTAGCTGATCACGTTCTCGGCTGGGAGGGGCGGTCCCGACCCGGGTCGTGCCCGGGCCGGGACCGCCCTCCTACGCCCTCACCAACTCTCGGTGTCGTGGGTGCGGAGGTGGAACGGTTACTGCTTCACACCCATGGCGGTGTAGTCGTAGTAGCCGAAGGCGTCGTTGACGAACACGTTCGTCGCCTTCTTCGACCGCAGCAGCACCGCCTTGGCGTAGACGCCCGGGTAGATGACTGCCTCCTCCATCACCCGCTTGTCGATCTCGCCCCACATCTTGTTGCGAGCGGCCTCGTCGGGCTCGACCGATGCCTTGTCCAGCAGCGCGTCCACCTCGGGGATCCGCACCGAGAGGTTCGAGGAACCACCCGTGGGCGTGATGACCCGGCTGTCGACGATCTGGGACAGGAAGCCGAAGCCGTCGTTCCAGTCGGCGCCCCAGCCGTTGGTGCACAGGCCGATCTTGTTCTTGACCAGGTACGACGGAAGGCCGCAGGTCGAGGAGAAGTAGTCGCCCTCGGGGAGCGGCTTGAGGGACACCTTGATCCCGACCTTGCCCAGCGAGTCCTGGAAGGCCTCGGCCGTGGCCTTCTCCTTCGAACGCTCGGCGCGGTAGCCCATCGTGGTCTCGAACCCGTCGGGCTGACCGCAGTCCTTCAGAGCTGCCTTGGCCTTGTCCGCCTGGCCGTTGGGGTTCTTCTTCTGGCCGTAGAGGTCGACGTCCTCGTAGCCCGGGATCATCGGAGGCATCACGGTCGTAGCGAGCTCGCCGCCGGCGAACTTGCCGCCGTAGGCGTTCTGGTACGACGTGGGGCTCATCGCGTACATGACGGCCTTGCGGCAGTCGATGTTGTCGAAGGGTGCCACCGTCGGGACGATCGAGGTGTACCAGAGACGCGCGATCGTGGGGTTGTCCGCACGCGCCATCAGGTCCTTGTCCTTGAGGACCTTGGGCAGCGCGGCGGGCTGGACACCCGTGCCGGCCACGTCGACGTCGATGGTCCCCGCGATCAGCTGGTTGTCCAGGTCGTCGGGCTCCATGCTCGTCTTGACGTCGATCACGTCAGGCAGCGCCTTGCGGTTCTCGTCGGTCGCGGGGTCCCAGTTCGGGTTGCGCACCAGCTTGAAGCCGGTGGCCGCGTCGAAGTTGCCGTCGAACATGTACGGGCCTGAGGAGATCACGTGGGACTTGTACTTCGCGCCGGTGTCCTTGGCCTGCGGGACCGGAGCGGTCTGCGGCAGCTGGGCCATGTAGTCGAACCCGGCGAACGCCTCCTTGAGGTGGAACACGATCGTGGAGTCGTCCGGCGTCTCGATCGCGGAGGTGGTGTCCGCGCCCTTGCTGCGGTAGACCCCGTCGTAGCCCTTCGGCAGGTCGAGCATGCTCTTGAAGTACTGCGGCGCGGTCTTGAAGGTGGTGGTGTCGGTCGAGCGGAGCACGGCGTACGCCACGTCCTTGGATGTGATCGGCGAGCCGTCCTCGAACTTCAGGCCCTCCTTGAGGGTGTAGGTCCAGGTCTTGCCACCGTCGGAGGACTTGCCCAGGTCGGTGGCGAGGTCGGGAACAAGCTCGAGCCCCTGCTTGCCGGGCGCCGGCTTGAACATCACCAGGGTGCGGGCGAAGTTGCGGACCATGTCCCACGAGTAGCCGTAGTAGGTCTCACCGGGGTCGATGGTGCTGTCGCCCCACTCCGAGCCCAGACCCATCTTCAGGGTTCCGCCCTTGGCGTCCGACGGGCTCACCACGGAGTCCAGTCCCTTGTTGTCCAGCTTGGGCGCGGAGCTGCCGCCGCCGTCGTCGGAACCGCTGCCGCACGCACTCAGTCCGAGTGCCGCGACGGTGGCCAGGGCCACCATCACTCTCCTGTGCTTGATCCGCATTCACTTACCTTTCTGTCGACCGCGGGATTGCGGCAGTTCTGGTACCGGACGGGTCACCGGCTCCTGGGGTCGAAGGCATCGCGCAGCCCGTCCCCGAAGAGGTTGAAGGCCATCACGGTGGCGAAGATCGCCAGCCCGGGCCAGAGCATGAAGTGCGGGACCGTGTAGAAGCCGACGGCGTCCGAGAGCATCCCGCCCCAGGTCGCCGTCGGCGGCGGTACGCCGACCCCGAGGAAGGACAACGCCGCCTCGAAGAGGATGTTGGTCGGGATGATCAGCGTCGAGTAGACGAGGATCGGCGCGAGCAGGTTGGGCAGTAGCTCGGTGAACAGGATGTAGGGCCGCCGCGCTCCCAGGCTGCGGGCGGCCTCGACGTACTCCCGTTCGCGCAGCGAGATGGTCTGCCCCCGCACGATGCGACCGATGTAGGGCCAGTTGAACAGGCCGATCACGAAGATCAGCAGCACCAGCCGCAGCGTCAGTCCCGACATGCCGAAGGCGTTGTCGGGGAAGACACCGGAGAGCGCGATCGCGAAGACCAGGATCGGGAACGCCAGGAAGATGTCCATGATCCGGCTGAGCACCGCGTCCACCCAGCCGCCGAAGAACCCGGCGACGATGCCGACCGTGGTGCCGATGGCGACCGAGACGAACGTGGCCAGGATCGCGATCAGCAGGGAGATGCGGGCGCCGTAGATGACCCGGCTGAAGATGTCGCGACCGTTGACCGTCTCCAGGCCCATCGGGTGCTCCCAGCTCATCCCGCCGAAGCTGCCGGCCGGGATGTTGGGGATGAACGGGTCGAGCAGGTCCTGGTGGTACTCGTTGGGCGGACCGCCGGTGATCTTGACGATCAGGGGCGCGCAGATCGCCACCAGCACGAGCAGCACGATGAACACACCGCCGGCCAACGCGACCTTGTCGCGGCGCAGCCTGCCCCACGCGATCTGGGTCAGGGAGCGGCCCTCGATCGCCTTCTCCCCGACCAGCACTGCCTCGGGATCGGCTTGGCCCGCTCTCGGGTCGTCCAACGTGCTCAGGGTGACCTCCCAGGAAGCGGCTCAGCAGCCCCCCGTGCGGTGGCCGATTACAACCTTCTCCCGTCGCCGCGACGGGTCAAGAGGCCGTGCCTGCCGTTGCCGAATCGTGACGCGAACCGGGAACTATCTGGGTCTGAGCACCACGACGGGGATCTCCCGCTCGGTCCAGGACTGGTAGCTGGCGTAGTCGCTGTAGAGCTCGACCAGCCGTGGCCACAGCACCGCGCGCTCCTGCTCGTCGGCGGTGTGGGCCCGCATCGGCAGGCGCTCCCCACGCACCTGCACCGTCACGTCGGGGTCCGCGAGCAGGTTGAGGTACCACAGCGGGTGCTGGGGGCGCCCAGCCTGCGAGGCGACCACCACCAGGTCGTCGCCGTCGCGCAGGTAGACCAACGGCGTGGTCCGCAGCCGGCCGGTCCTGCGCCCACGGTGCTCGACGAGGCAGATCGGGACCGGGTTGCGCCAGGCGGCCCCGACGCGCCAGGTGCCGCCGATCCGGCCGCGGGTCAGCCGGTAGACCCGGACGTTGCCGGCCGCGAGCACCTTGATCACCTTGCGGGCGAGCTCGCCGTCGAGTCCTTCGGGCTTGGTGTCCACCGGCCGCTACAGCCCGCGCTTGAGGACGACCTGCTCCACCAGCGAGCGCGAACGCCAGCCGTGCGGCGTACGGACCAGGTGGTGGTGGTAGATCCCGGCGAACTCGACCACCAGCTCGGTGCCGTCCTGCTGCGGGAGCGTCATCGGGTTGTAGAAGTACGCCGCCACGGTCGCCACGTCGCCGTCGACCTGGCTGTCGACCTGTCCGAGCTGGTGCATCCGGCTGGGGAAGATCGGGAGCATCTCCGCGAGCCAGGGCTTCACGGCGTCGTACGTGCCCGCGATGCCGCCGCTGGCCGTGTAGTCGATCTCGGCGTCGGGGGTGAACACCTCGTCGAGTCGGTCCCACTCCCCCGTGTCGATCGCGCGGGTGTAGCGGGTGAGCAGTGCCTCGATCTCGAGGCGGTCGGAGATCTGGGTCAGGTCCACAGGCTGCACTCTGGCAGAGAACTGAAACACGTTCTATATTTCGACCAGCTCAATAACCGAAAGGTCCCGATCATGAGGTTCACCTACGCCGAGGCGATGACCCACGTGGAGTACTACGCCCCGCTCGCCCAGGCGGCGGAGGCGGCCGGCTACACCTCGATGACCGTCGCCGACTCCCTGATCTACCCCCGGGAGTCCGACTCGACGTACCCCTACACCGACACCGGCGACCGGGAGTTCCTCGAGGACAAGGAGTTCATCGAGACGATGGTGCTGGTGACCCACCTCGCCGCGGTGACCAGCACGCTGCGGTTCACGCCGTTCGTGCTCAAGCTGCCGGTGCGGCCGCCGGTGCTGGTGGCCAAGCAGATCAGCTCGATCGCGTGCCTGAGCGGGAACCGCCTCGGCCTCGGCGTGGGGCTCTCGCCGTGGCCGGAGGACTTCGTGGCGATGGGGGTGCCGTGGGAGCGGCGCGGCAAGCGGATGGACGAGTGCATGGACATCCTGCGCGGCCTGACCAGCGGGGAGTTCTTCGGCTACGACGGGGAGTTCTTCACCCTCCAGGAGATGAAGCAGACGCCTGCGCCCACCGAGCGGATCCCGCTGCTGGTGGGCGGCCACGCGGACGCAGCCCTGCGACGCGCCGTGCTCAAGGGCGACGGGTGGATGCACGCCGGCGGTGACGGCGAGGAGCTCGACCGGCTGCTCGCCCGGCTCGCAGAGATCCGCAAGGCCGAGGGCGACACCCGCGACGACTTCGAGGTGCACGTCATCTCCTACGACGCCTACGACCTCGACGGCATCAAGCGGCTCCAGGACAAGGGCGTCACCGACTGCATCGTCGGGTTCCGGGTGCCCTACATCAAGGGTCCCGACACCGAGCCGCTGCAGACCAAGATCGACAACCTGGAGAAGTACGCCCACTCGATCATCAGCAAGGTGAGCCTGTGAGCGAGGTCTCGACCGGCTCGACCGGCGGTGGGGGCGGTGTCACGGCCGCGTTCGCGGAGGCGGTCCGCGAGGCGGAGCAGCTGATCGCGAACCCGCCGTTCCCGGTCTCCGAGCAGGACCTCGCCGAGGGCTACGACTACCTCGCCGGCAGCATCCGGTCCTCGCTGCAGATGGCCTTCGACTACGACCTCGAGCACCCCGTGCTGATCAACCCGACGCACCAGTACGCCCGCCAGGGCCTCGACAACCCCGACGCGATCTACTTCAACGCCTACCTGGCGCCCGGTGCGTCGTACGTCGTCTCGGGTGTGCGCGGCACCACCGCCGACCTGTCCTTCCAGCTGATGTCCGGGACCTACTCGGCCGACGGCGCGCCCGACAGCGTCGCCGCGTTCGACGACCGTGACCTCGAGATCGCCGAGGACGGCTCCTTCGAGTGGCGCTTCGGGCCCGAGCTGGGGCTCACCAAGGGATCCACGCTGATCGTGCGCGAGGTGTACGACGACTGGAACGCCGAGGACCGCGGCACCCTGCGGATCCAGCGCCTCGACACGGCCGGGACGCCGCGGGGACCGCTGACCCCCGAGCGCGTCGCCAAGCGGTACGGCGTGGCCGCCAAGATGCTGATCGGGCGGATCAACACCTGGTTCGCGTTCCCGGAGTGGTTCACCTACAAGGAGCCGGTGAACACACTCACCGTGCCGAGGTCGACGCCCGGCGGGCTGGCCTCGCAGTACTCCTCGATCGGGCACTACTCGCTCGAGCCCGACGAGGCGATGATCGTCACGGTGCCGGTCTCCGAGTGCGCCTACCAGGCGATCCAGATCGGGTCGCGGTGGTACGTCTCCACCGACTACGAGCATCACCAGACCTCGCTGAGCAAGGCACAGTCGCACGCCGACCCGGACGGGAAGTTCCGCTACGTGGTCAGCGAGCGCGACCCGGGCCTGGCCAACTGGCTGGAGACCACCGGCCACCCCCAGGGCGTGATGATGCTGCGCTGGCAGCGGGTCTCCCGCGTGCTCACGGCCGCCGACGGCCCCGAGGTCGAGGTGGTGCCGTTCGAGTCGCTGCCCGACCGGCTGCCCCACTTCCACGCCAACCAGATCTCCGCCGAGGACTACCGGACCCGGATCGCCGACCGCCAGGTGGGCATCGCCCGCCGGATGATCTCGTGACCCCGACCGGGCACGAACGTCCCGCCGTAGCCCGCCGAGCGGGCACTTGTGTCCCGCGGAAACGCGCCGACCGGGCACTCCCGTCTCGTCCAGATGTCTCGACCGGACAGTTGTGTCCCAGCCCGGCGAGCACAACTGCCCGCTCACCGTCGTACGACGGGACACAACTGCCCGCTCACCGTCGTACGACGAGACGCAACTGCCCGCTCACCGAGGAGACGAGGAACCCGTGACCGCATCCCCCCAGCTCCTGCAGGACAAGGTGGTCGTGCTCTCCGGAGTCGGGCCCGGCCTCGGGCGCTCGCTGGGCGAGGAGGCGGCCCGGATGGGTGCCGACCTCGTCCTCGTCTCCCGGACGCAGAAGCGGCTGGAGAAGATGGCCGAGGTGGTCCGCTCCCACGGCCGCCGGGCGCTCGTCGTACCCACTGACATCAACGACGAGGACGCGTGCCGGCGGCTGGTCGACGCCGCCCTGGCGGAGTACGGGCGCGTCGACTGCCTGATCAACAACGCGTTCGCGATCCCGCCGATGGAGCCGCTGAGCACGATCAAGCACGACGCCCTCCGGGACTCGCTGGAGACCAACGCGTTCGCGCCGCTGCGGCTCTCCACGCTCTTCGCCGACGCGCTCGCGGAGTCTCCGGACAAGACCGGCGGCTCGGTGATCATGGTCAACTCGGCGGTGCTGCGGCAGTCGCAGCTGGAGTTCGGCGGCTACAAGGTCAGCAAGGGCACCCTGGTGCACATCGCCTCCGCGCTGGCCACCGAGCTCGGCCTGCGCGGGATCCGGGTGAACACGGTGGCGCCGAGCTGGATCTACGAGGACGTGAACAAGGCGTACTTCGACTGGATGGCCGAGGATCGCGGCCTCACCCACGACGACATCTACCGCGAGATCGCCGACCGGACCGACCTCAAGCGGCTCGCGACGCCGGAGGAGGTCGCGAGGGCCACCCTCTTCCTCGCCTCCGACCTGGCCTCGGCGGTCAGCGGGGTCACCCTCGACGTGAGCTGCGGTGAGTTCCATGGCTACTGATCTCGACTGGGCTCGGTCACCGTCCGCTGCTGCTCGCCCCTGTCCCTCGACCGGCGGTGAGCGATCATGACGCGCACACGCGAGGACCTCGGCTCCTTCGAGGACATCGCCGCGGCCGCCGTACGCACGACCGGGCTCGACGACTTCGGCGGCACCGAGCACGAGGAGGGCCTGCGCCTGCTGTGCGAGGACCTGGTCGAGCACGGGGGGCTGACCCCCGAGGGCAACTACATGCAGCGCACGTTCATCAAGAGCGCACTGGTCGGGCGGCTGCTCTCCGAGCACGGCTTCAAGGAGCACCCGTCGTACGCCGAGGTGCCGATCGTGCGACCGATCTTCGTCTGCGGCCTGCCGCGCACCGGTACGACGGCCCTGCACCGGTTGCTGAACGCAGACCCCGCCCACCAGGGGCTCGAGCTGTGGCTGACCGAGGTTCCGCAGCCGCGTCCCCCGCGAGAGACGTGGCCGGAGAACCCGATCTACGCGGCCCTGAACGCGGCGTTCTCGGAGCACCACGTGGAGAACCCGGAGTTCATGGGGATCCACTTCATGGACGCGAGCAGCGTCGAGGAGTGCTGGCGGATCCTGCGCCAGTCCGGGAAGTCCATCGGGTTCGAGTCGCTGGCCCACGTCCCGTCGTACTCCGCCTGGCTGGAGAAGCAGGACTGGACCGACGCCTACGAGCGGCACAAGGCCAACCTGCAGCTGATCGGGCTCAACGACCCGGAGAAGCGCTGGGTGCTGAAGAACCCCTCGCACCTCGTCGGCATCGACGCGATCATGTCCGTCTACCCCGACGCGCTGATCGTGCAGCCGAAGCGCGACCCCGTCGTCGCGATCGCCTCCGCGTGCTCGCTCTCCGCGGAGGCGACGAAGGGCTGGTCGACCACGTTCGTCGGCGAGACGATCGGGCGGACCCAGCTCGACATGCTCAGCAAGGCCGTGGCCCGCTTCGAGCGCGAACGGGCCAACCACCCCGCGGACCAGTTCATCGACCTCGACTACGCCGAGTTCGTCAAGGACCCGGTGGCGACCACGCGAGCCATCTACGACTCCTTCGGCCTGGAGTGGACCGCGGGCGTCGATGAGGCCGTCACCCGGCTCGACGCCGAGTCACGCCAGGGCGGCAGGCGCCCGTCGCACCGCTACGACCTGGCCGACTACGGGCTCACCGAGGACGAGGTCCGCGCGGCGTTCGCCGAGCATTCCGGATAGTCCGAGACGATTCCGTTGCCGAACGGCCGTTTTCACGACGGAAAGGTCTCGGACTATCCGGCCCGGCGGGAGGCACGAAGGGCGCGGAGGCCCCAGGAGCCGAGTACGCCGGCGATGGCGATGTTGACCACGATCAGTACCGAGTGCGCGACGAAGTAGCCCACCGGGCGGTCCTCCTCGGTCTGCACCAGGGCCTTGGTGAACTGTGCGTAGGTGAGCACGTTCCAGACGGCGACGGCCAGCAGGACCAGGGCGTGCTTGCGTTCCAGCTTCACCCCGGAAGCGTATGCGCCCGCGCCCGGCGCGCCGGGCCGGGGCCGGTCAGGCGGGTGCCTGCTCGCGCCGGGTCACCACGATCCGGGCGCCGTGGCGCGGGACGCTGGTGATGTTGCGCACCTTGGGGGTCTCGGTGGAGCCGGGCGGGACGGCCACGTCGTAGGCGCGCAGGACCTCGCGGAGTACGGCGACGCCCTCCATCAGCGAGAACCCCGCCCCGATGCAGCGCCGTACGCCGCCGCCGAACGGGATCCAGGTGTTGATGGCCACCTCGCCCTCGGTGAACCGCTCCGGGCGGAAGCGGGTGTGGTCGGGGTGGCTGCTCTCCGACTCGTGGGCCAGGATGATCGAGGCAGCGACGTTGGCACCGCGGGGCAGGTCGATCCCGCCGACCGTCGCAGGCTCGGTCAGGTGCCGCACCACCATCGGGATCACCGGGTGCAGCCGCATGGACTCCTTGAGGACCGCCTCGAGGTGGTCGGTGTCCCCGTAGATGGCGGCCTCGCGTGCCCTGGCCTCCTCGGCGGGGTTGCTGCCCAGCTCGTGCAGCGCCCAGGCGAGCGCGGTCGCCGTGGTCTCATGACCCGCGAGCAGCAGGGTGACCAGCTGGTCGCGCAGCTCCTCGTCGCTCAGCCCGCCCCCGGACTCGTCCTCCACGAGAAGCAGCTGGGAGAGCACGTCGGTGCGCTCGGCGAGGTCGGGGGCCCGGCGGCGCTCGTCGATCTCGGCGAAGATCACCCGGTCGAGCTCGACCTGGTTCTCGATGGTGCGCCGCCAGGGACCGTACTTCTGCAGCCGCGGGTACCCCCACCCGAGGAACACCAGCGGCGGGATGTCCACCGTCTTGTTGACCAGCGGACGCAGCTCAGCGAGCCGGTCCTCGTCGGTGACCCCGAAGACGACCTGGAGGATGACCTCGAGGGTGAGTGCGTTCATCCGGGCCAGGGACTCGAACGGCTCCCCTGCCTGCCAGCGGTCGACCTCCTCGCGGGTCAGTCGGGTGACCAGCGACTCGTAGCCCTTCAACGCCCGGGCGTTGAAGGCCGGCATCAGCAGCCGGCGGGCCCGCTTGTGCTGGGTGGAGTCGACCAGGAGCAGCGAGTGCTCGCCCATCACGGGCCCGAGGATCGCGTTGCCCTTGCCCGCGTGGAAGACCTCGGGGTCGCCGGCGAAGATCTCCCGGACGTGCTCGGGACGGTTGAAGAACACGATGTGGCGGCCCTCGGGCATGATCCGGATCGTGAACACGTCGCCGTAGCGGCGCTGCAGCGCGGGGATGAAGCGGTGCCGGAACCGCAGCACGCCGATGCTCTGGAGCAGGACGTGCATCCGCGGCCCCGGCGGCAGGTCGCGGGCGTTCAGCGGCCCCGCGTCGGAGGGCGCGGGACGCATCTTGGCGAAACGGCGCTCGGTCACCTCGGCAGTCGACATGCGCGGAGTATGCCCCGCGGAGCGCGGTGCAATCAGGTCCCGGACTCCGGCGTGGACGCGGTGGGCACCCGGCGCAGGTCGGTCACCTCGAAGACCGGCAGCGGGCTGAGCCGCTCCAGCCCGCAGGTCAGCTGCGCCTCGCCCCGGGTCCCCTGCCGCAGGGTCACCGACCAGTCCACGCCCTCGCGGCGGAACACCGTGGTCGGGCCGTTGCTGCGCACGAGCCTCAGCGAGTCGAGCCGGTCGTCCTCGAGGTGGCGGCGCAGCGCGATCTCGGCGTACTGCACCGCCATCGGGTACGACGAGCGCCCGCGCAGCCGGGAGATGTCCAGCCGCCCCTGCTCGTGGAGGCCTGCCAGGTCGCTGGCGGCCCAGGGCTCCACCCGGCCGTAGTAGAGGCCCTCGGGGAGCACCACCATGTTGGCCGCGAACCGGTCGCCACCCACGTGCGAGATCTCCCAGGTCTGCGCCGGGTGGGACGCGGTCAGCGCGGCCGCCACCGGACGGCCCCGCTCGGCGCAGCACGGGTCGTGCCGGCCGTGCGTGCACACGCCGAACAGGGGCCCCTCTGCCGGCGACCAGCCCGCCGGTGGCTCGCCCCGGGCGATGGCGTCGAGGTCGACCGCGAGCAGCTCCTCGGGATCGAGGAAGGTCGTGGTGAACAGGCGGCCCTGCGCCGGGAAGGCGAGGAACATCCGGAAGTCCGCCTCGCGATGGGCCCGATGGTGGCGCCGTGCCATCAGCACGCGGATGCTGCCGTGCGTGCGCAGATGGGCCTTGACCGCGTCGGGCAGCCGGCTGTCGCGGGGAGCGCTGGCGCCCCACGGGCCCTGGTTCTCCAGCAGCAGGAAGGCGCGCAGGTGCGTCGCCGTGCCTGCCAGGTCGTCCTGCCGCTGCTCGGCCGACACGGCGCAGCGGAAGTCACCGATGTCCTGCCTGGTCAGCGGAGGACCTCGAGCAGACCCTCGCGGACGAGCCGGCGGGTGAGGACGAGAGCGGACTGGGGGTCCAGGCCCAGGTCTGCCGGGGTGAACACCTCCAGGGTGCGCGCCCGCTCGACCGCGTCGAGGAGCCGCGCGGGCACGCTGAGCCGGCGGTCGCCCAGCAGCAGGTTCAGCCGGTCGCCCTCGGGCTGCAGCACGCAGGGCTTGCCGGGACGGCGGCGCAGCTCGGTGTCGCCGGCGATGCCGTCCAGCTGCATCCGGTCGACCAGCCCGCCACGCAGGTTGCCGCCCCGGCTCTCCAGGAACGACTGGGTCTGGGCTGCTGCCACCGCGGCCGGGTCCGTCGCCGCCAGCGCGGACCCGAGGTCCTGCAGCCGCTGCGCCAGGCCCTCGGCGAGCTCTTCGGGACGCTCGAGGTAGCCCGCGGGCAGGTGGGCGTCGGCCTCGACACTGGTCAGGGCCTGCTGGACGGCCCGGTCGAGCAGGGTGCGCCAGGTGAGCTGGTTGATGCCGATCGTGACGTGCAGGGAGACGGTGTCGCGGGCCCGGGCGGCGTGCGGCGTACCGGTCGGCAGGTACATGCTCAGGCCGGGCTCCAGCAGGACCTCGCGCGCGTCCCGGCCGGCCTCACCGGGGGCGGGGTGGACCTCCCACAGCTTGGAGCCGTGGGTCTGGAAGACGAAGACGTCGTGGCTGTCGCTGTGCACCGCGAACCCCTGGGAGCCCGGCGGGGTCAGGTAGGCGTTGGCCTGGCACGGGTGCCCCAGGGCCAGCTCGAGCTCGGCGACCAGCCGGGTCAGCGGCGGCCAGTACCGGTGCAGTCCCTGGAGTACGACGGTCGCGCCGCCCTCGAACAGGTCGATCACCTTGCGTGCGTCCACCAGCCCGCTCAGGGCCTGCCCGGCGAGGGTGGCTCCGCTGCGGGTGTAGCTCGACGCCGGCAGCACCGACCCGTCCTGGGCGAGGCGCACCGCGGGGGTGCGGATCGCGGTCGCGGTCAGCAGGTGGTCGACGTCGTCGAAGGACAGCAGGCCGACGAGCTCCGCCGGGTCGGCCTTGTGGACGTGGACGTGGGACGCCCAGATCTTCTCGACGAAGTCCTGGGCGTCCCCGCTTAGCAGCGTGAGGGCGTTCACTCAGCCGTCGGTGCCGTCGGTGCCGTCCGCGTCGCTGGAGTCGCCGTCGGTGCCGTCCGCGTCGGTCGAGTCGCCGTCGGTGCCGTCCGCGTCGGTCGAGTCACCGTCGGTGCTGTCGGTCGAGTCGCCGTCGGTGCCGTCCGCGTCGCCCGAGGGCACGGCCTCCGCGCCACCTGCGGTGGTGTCCATCTCGTCGTCGCCGAGCGGCTGGTCTGGAGTCGTCGTCATCTGCTGCCTCCTTGTGAGTGTTCGGCACACGTCGCGCCGTACGTAGTCGTGCCCGATCCTGCACGTTCTGAACCGCATCGCGCCACCAAAGGTCGCGGCCCCAGAGGCGACGGCTCAGAGCTTCTCGGACTCCGCCCGTTGGAGGAGCGCGGCGGCGTGGTCCTCGTGCTCCTCGCGGATGCGGGACAGGAAGCTCTGGGTGCGCTCGTGCTGCGGGTGGTTGATCACGTCGTCGGGGGGACCCTGCTCGACCACCACCCCGCTGTCCATGAACACGACCCGGTCGGCCACCTCGCGCGCGAAGCCCATCTCGTGGGTCACCACGATCATGGTCATGCCGCCGTCGGCGAGCTCACGCATCACCGAGAGCACCTCGCCGACCAGCTCGGGGTCGAGCGCGGAGGTCGGCTCGTCGAACAGCATCAGCTTGGGGTCCATCGCCAGGGCGCGGGCGATCGCCACCCGCTGCTGCTGGCCACCGGAGAGCTGGGAGGGGTAGCTGTCGCAACGCTCGACGAGCCCGACGCGGTCCAGGAGCTCACGGCCACGCTTCTCGGCGGCGGCCTTCTTCACCCCGGCCACCTGGATCGGGGCCTCCATGATGTTCTCCAGGGCGGTCATGTGCGGGAACAGGTTGAACCGCTGGAAGACCATTCCGATCTCGCGCCGCTGGGCCGCGATCCGCTTGTCGCTGAGCCGGTGCAGCTTGCCGCCCCGGTCCTCGTAGCCGGCGAGCTCGCCGTCGACCCAGATCCGCCCGCCCTGGATGGTCTCGAGCTGGTTGATGCAGCGCAGGAACGTCGTCTTGCCCGACCCGGACGGACCCAGCAGGCACACCACCTCGCCGGCCGCCACGTCGACGTCGATGCCCTTGAGCACCTCGTTGCCGTAGAAGGACTTGTGCACGTTCAGTGCACGCACCAGGGGCATCGCCGAGGAGCCCTGGCCGGAGGAAGCCGGGGAGGGGGACGCGTTCACTTGCTGCCGCCGATCATCGAGAGCATCTTCGCCCGCCAGCTGGAGTCGGGCTGCCCCGGTATGCCGAAGCCGCGCCCGAACCGGGCCTCGAGCCGTGACTGGATCACCATCAGCACGCTGCACACGATCAGGTACCACAGCACCGCCGCGACCAGCACCGGGAAGACCTCGTAGGTCCGGGACCCGATCGAGCGCAGCTGGAAGAACAGCTCGTTGCTGACCGGGATCGCGATCAGCAGCGAGGTGTCCTTGACCATCGCGATGGTCTCGTTGCCCGTAGGGGGGACGATCACCCGCATCGCCTGCGGGAGGACGACGCGACGCATCGCCTTGCCGCTGCTCATCCCCAGCGCACAGGCGGCCTCACGCTGGCCGGGGTCGACCGAGAGGATGCCGGCCCGCGCGATCTCGGCCATGTACGCCGCCTCGGAGAGCCCGAGACCGATGATGCCACCGAGGATCCCGGTGAAGATCTGGTTGGCGTCGAGGCTGAAGAACCGCAGGTTGCCGTCGAGACCGAGCAGGTCCATGATCTGCTCGCCGAACGGCACCCCGATGCCGAGGCCGCCGGTGGCCTCGGGGAACAGCAGCCCGAGGGCTCCCATGATCGTGAGCAGCACCAGGCGGGGCACCGCCCGGAAGAACCAGGTGAACACCCACGCCACGGTGGAGAGCACCGGGTTGTCGGAGAGCCGCATCACGGCCACGGTGATGCCGAGCGTGACACCGATGAGCATGGCGCCCGCCGTACCGAGCAGGGTGCCCATCACCAGCCCGCGAAGCACCGGGGACTGCACCATCGCCTCGAGCACGAACGGCCAGTTGAAGGCCGGGTTCGTGACCAGGAGGTGCACGAACATCGCCACCAGCACGGCGATGACGACGATCACCACCCACCGCCCCGGGTGACGCACCGGAACCGCGTCGATCATCCCGGGACGGTCGTCTGCACTCTCCGGGGCAGACGTGGGTGGCATCGTCATGGTCATCTCAGGGAGTGGGGTTCACGGCGAAGTCGGTGATGGCCCCGGACTGCACGCCCCAGGCCTCGAGCGCCTTCTTGTAGTCCCCATCGGCCTCCAGCGACTTCAGGGCCGCCAGGACGGCTTCGGCGAGCTCGGTCTGGTCCTTGGGGATGACGTAGCCGTAGGGGGCCGCGTCGTAGATCTCGCCGAGGGCCTCGAGCTTGTCCTTGGACTGCTCGACCGCGTAGGCGACGATCGGGGAGTCGGCGAGCATCGCGTCCGCCTTGCCCGAGACGACGTTGGCGGTCACCTCGTCCTGCCCCTCGTAGGTCAGCACCTTGATCGGCTTGCCCGCGGCCGTGCACTCCTTCTGCTTCGGCGGCAGGTCCTCCTCCTGCTGCACGGTGCCCTGCTGGACCGCGACGGTCGCCCCGCAGGGCTTCTCGACGTCGACGTTCTTCGGGTTGCCGGGGGCCGAGGCCCACTGGGTGCCGGCGCTGAAGTAGCTGACCATGTTCACCTGCTTCAACCGGTCGGGGTTGATGGTGAAGCTGGAGACGCCGACGCCGTACTTGCCACCCTGGACGCCGGTGATGATCGAGTCGAACTTGGCGTTGGTGAACTCGACCTTCAGGTCGAGCTTCTTGGCGACCGCGGTGAACAGGTCGATGTCGAAGCCCTCGATGGTCTTGCCGTCGCCGCTGAGGAACTCGTTGGGTGCGTAGCTGGCGTCGGTGCCGACCGTCAGCGTGCCCTTGTCCTTGATCTCCGCCGGGACCAGCGCCGCTGCCTTCTCGTCGACGCTCGTCTTGACGTCGCCGCCCTTCTTGTCCCCGGAGTCCAGGGAGTCGGATCCGCAGCCGGCCACGGTCAGCAGGCCGACCGTCAGAGCCGAGATGATGAGCCTTGAGCGTCGCATTTGAGTCCTTCCACAAGCCCCTTGTGGAGCCCGAGATCGTCATGTGCTGGTGGTGGCCGGAGGTTCCAGCCGGGTACGGCATCTTGCCACCGCCCGATCCAGTGCCCGACGCCCGTGGCAGAAAACCTAGACCCGAGCAGAAGTCCCGTCCAGAGACCGAGGACACAAAGGTTTGAGTCCAGACCATTGACACCCGTGGGCCTGGCTCCGAGACTGGGCCGGGTGTTGACCACGTCGCACGACGCCGCCCTGCCTGCTGAGGTGATGCGGCCGGTGCGCGGGCACCACGCCTTCGAGGCCTGTGTGGAGCAGCTGGCCACCCTGATCCGCCTCGGTGTCTACCCGCGCGGCTCCACCCTGCCGCCCGAGCGCGAGCTGGCGCAACGTCTCGTGGTCTCCCGCGCCACGCTGCGCGAGGCCATGGCCGCGCTGCGCCAGGCAGGACTCGTCGAGACCACCCGCGGCCGCGGTGGCGGGACCGTGGTGACGATGCGTCCCGCCACGCCCTCGGCGCGCGCCGCGTCGCGCCGGTCCGGGGCGACCCGCGCGGACTGGGTGGACGCGCTCGACTTCCGCCGCATCGTCGAGCCCGGCGCCGCCGCGCTGGCAGCCCGCCAGCCCCTCGACGCCGCACGGCGCCAGCGGCTGGAGGCCGCGCACGCGTCGGTCGCCCAGGCGAACGGCCCGGCGATGCACCGGCAGGCCGACTCACGCTTCCACCTGACCGTGGCCGCGCTGAGTGGCTCACCCCGCGTCGTCGAGGCCGTCACCGCCGTGCAGTCGAGCCTGCACGAGATGCTCAGCGCGATCCCGGTGCTCGAGGCGAACATCGCCCACTCCGACGCGCAGCACGCCCGGATCGTCACCGCCATCCTCACCGGACGGGGCCACCTGGCCCGGCGCGCGATGGCGGAGCACTGCGACGACACCGCCGCCCTGCTGAGGGGCCTGCTCACCTGACCGACCAGCTCGCCCCTGTCCGAGACCAGACCAGCGACCCGCTCCGAACGCCACCCACGGGAGAACACCGATGAGCACACCCAACGACCGCTACCTCACCCTGGACCGCCTGCGCACCCTGATCGAGTCCGACGAGATCGACACCGTCGTACTCGCCTTCACCGACATGCAGGGCAGGCTCCAGGGCAAGCGGCTCCACGGCCGCTACTTCCTCGACGTCGCCCTCGAGGGCCGCACCGAGGGCTGCAACTACCTGCTCGCCGTGGACATCGACATGAACACGGTGGCCGGCTACACCATCTCCTCGTGGGAGAAGGGCTACGGCGACATGGAGTTCATCCCGGACTGGGACACCCTGCGCCGGCTCCCGCACCTGCCCGCCACGGCCCTGGTGCAGTGCGACCTCGTCTGGCTCGACCACGCCCCGGTGCCGCAGTCGCCGCGGACGATCCTCAAGGCCCAGCTGGAGAAGGTCGCCGCGATGGACATGGTGGCCCTGGCCGGGACCGAGCTGGAGTTCATCGCCTTCGAGAACACCTTCGAGGACGCCCACAACCGCGGGTGGCGCGGTCTGACCCCGGTCAACCAGTACAACGTCGACTACTCGCTGATCGGCACCTCCCGGGTGGAGCCGCTGCTGCGCGACATCCGCAACCACATGTACGCCGCCGGCATGGACGTCGAGGGCGCGAAGGGTGAGTGCAACCTGGGCCAGCACGAGATCGGCTTCCTGTTCGCCGAGGCACTGGTCACCGCCGACAACCACGCCGTCTACAAGACCGCCGCCAAGGAGATCGCCTCCCAGCACGGCAAGTCGCTGACGTTCATGGCGAAGTACGACGAGCGCGAGGGCAACTCCTGCCACATCCACCTCTCCCTGCGCGGGGCAGACGGTGAGGTGGTGTTCGCGGAGGGCAAGGAGCGCTCGCCGCTCTACGACCAGTTCGTGGCCGGCGTGCTCGCGACGATGGCCGACTTCACCCTGCTGTACGCACCGAACATCAACTCCTACAAGCGGTTCGCCTCCGCCTCGTTCGCCCCCACCGCGGTGGCCTGGGGCACCGACAACCGCACCTGCGCCGTGCGCCTGGTGGGCCACGGACCCTCCGCGCGGATGGAGAACCGGCTCCCGGGCGGCGACGTGAACCCCTACCTCGCGCTGGCGGCGATGCTGGCCGGCGGGCTGTACGGGATCGAGAACGAGCTCACGCTGGAGGACGAGCTCGTCGGCAACGCCTACGCCTCGGACAAGCCGCACGTGCCGCACACCCTCCGTGCCGCCCGGGAGGCCTTCGCCACGTCGAAGATCGCCCGGCAAACCCTGGGTGAGGAGGTCGTGGACCACTACGTCAACATGGCTGATGTCGAGCTCGCGGCCTTCGATGCCGCCGTCACCGACTGGGAGCTCGGCCGGACCTTCGAGAGGATGTGAGCAGGTGACCACCTCACCGTTCGTCACTGCCACCAGCCCGGTGATCAGCCCCGTCACCACCCAGCAGATCGCCGAGGTCGGCTCGGCCAGCGTCGAGGAGACCGACGCCGCCATCGCGCGTGCCCAGGAGGCGTTCGGACCCTGGCGCGACCTCGCCCCCGGCGAACGGGCCCGGCTGCTGCGCGCGTTCGCCGCCGTCGTGGACCTGCACCTCGAGGAGCTCGCGCAGATCGAGGTCGGCAACTCCGGGCACACCATCGGCAACGCCCGCTGGGAGGCGGGCAACGTCCGCGACTGCCTGAACTACTACTCCGCCGCCCCCGAGCGGATGTTCGGCCGGCAGATCCCCGTCCCCGGCGGAGTCGACCTGACCTTCCACGAGCCGCTGGGGGTCGTCGGGATCATCGTGCCGTGGAACTTCCCGATGCCGATCGCGGCGTGGGGCTTCGCTCCCGCCCTCGCGGCGGGCAACACCGTGGTGCTCAAGCCCGCGGAGATCACCCCGCTGACCGCGATCCGGATCGGCGAGCTCGCGATCGAGGCGGGCCTGCCCGAGGGCGTGCTCACCGTGATCCCCGGCAAGGGGTCGGTCGTGGGCCAGCGGTTCGTCACCCACCCCGACGTGCGCAAGGTGTGCTTCACCGGCTCCACCTCGGTGGGCAAGCAGATCATGGCCGGGTGCGCCGAGCAGGTGAAGCGGGTGACCCTCGAGCTCGGCGGCAAGAGCGCGAACATCATCTTCGCCGACACCGACATCGCCGCGGCGGCCGCGAGTGCGCCGTACGCCGTGTTCGACAACGCCGGCCAGGACTGCTGCGCCCGCTCGCGGATCCTCGTGCAGCGTTCGGCGTACGACGAGTTCGTCGGCCGGCTCGAGGAGTCGGTCAAGCGGCTGCGCGTGATCGACCCCGCCGACGAGCAGAGTGAGATGGGCCCGATGGTCTCGGCCGCGCAGCGTGACTCGGTGCAGCGCTACATCGACGCGGCCGACGTCGCCTTCACCGGGTCCCGCCCCGAGGGCGACGGGTTCTGGCTGGCGCCGACGGTCGTGGAGTCCACCTCGACGCAGGAGCCGGTGTGGCGCGAGGAGGTCTTCGGCCCCGTCGTCGCGGTGATGGCCTTCGATGACGAGGACGAGGCGGTCGGGCTCGCCAACGACACGGAGTACGGCCTGTCCGGGTCGATCTACACCAACGACCTCGGCCGGGCGCTGCGGGTCGCACGCGGCGTGGAGTCGGGCAACCTGAGCGTGAACAGCCACTCGGCGGTGCGCTACTGGACGCCGTTCGGCGGCTACAAGCAGTCCGGTCTCGGGCGCGAGCTGGGGCCGGACGCCCCGAACGCGTTCACCGAGGAGAAGAACGTCTTCATCGCCCACTAGGGCCGGGCGTCCGTCGGGGCCGCACACCTACGCAGGCCCCGGGGCGGCTACTCGAGCAACCGATTCGTGCACAGGAGAGGGAGAGCAATGTCTGGACGCCTGGAGGGCAAGGTCGCGGTCGTCACCGGGGGGTGCTCGGGCATCGGCCTGGCCACCGTGAACCGGTTCGTCGAGGAGGGCGCGAAGGTCGTGATCGGCGACATCGACGACCAGCGCGGCCACGAGCTCGTGGGCCAGCTGGGCGGCGAGCAGTTCGCGACGTACGTCCACGTCGACGTCACCGACAAGGAGCAGGTCGACGCGCTCTTCCAGACCGCCAAGGACACCTACGGCTCGGTCGACGTGGCGTTCAACAACGCCGGGATCTCCCCGCCCGAGGACGACTCGATCCTGGACACCGACCTCGACGCGTGGCGCCGGGTGCAGGAGGTCAACCTGACCAGCGTCTACCTGTGCTGCAAGGCCGCGCTCGGGCACATGCGCGAGCAGAGGTCCGGGTCGATCATCAACACCGCGTCGTTCGTCGCGGTGATGGGTGCGGCGACCAGCCAGATCTCCTACTCCGCGTCCAAGGGCGGCGTGCTGTCGATGAGCCGCGAGCTCGGCGTGCAGTTCGCCCGGGAGGGCATCCGGGTCAACGCGCTGTGCCCGGGGCCGGTGAACACGCCCCTGCTCAAGGAGCTGTTCGCCAGCGACGCCGAGCGAGCGGCCCGCCGGCTGGTGCACGTCCCGATGGGTCGCTTCGGCGAGCCCGAGGAGATGGCCAACGCCGTGCTGTTCCTGGCCTCCGACGAGTCGAGCTTCATGACGGCGAGCACGTTCCTGGTCGACGGCGGCATCTCGGGCGCCTACGTGACCCCGCTCTGAGGCCGGTGACATGAAGCCGCTGATCGGGCTGACCAGCTATCGCGAGCACGCCCAGTGGGGCGTGTGGAAGCAGGGCGCCGACCTGCTGCCCGCGGTCTACTCCGACGCGATCGTGCGCGCGGGCGGCGTACCGGTGCTGCTGCCCCCGGCCACCGACGACCCGGAGGCGGCCGCCGCGGTGGTGGAGCGCCTCGACGGCCTCGTGGTCAGCGGCGGCGCCGACGTCGATCCCGCGCAGTACGGCGAGCAGCCCCAGGAGCGCACCGTCGTGATCCGCCCCGACCGCGACGCGTGGGAGCTCGCGCTGCTCACCTCGGCGGCCGCGGCCAACCTGCCCACCCTGGGTGTGTGCCGCGGCATGCAGCTGCTCGCCGTCGCCGCGGGCGGCACCCTCGAGCAGCACACCCCCGACGTGGTCGGCCACACCGGCCACAACCCCGAGCCCGGCGTCTTCGGCGACATCGAGGTGAGCACCGCGGACGACTCCCTGGTGCGCTCGATCCTCGGCGAGGGCGTCACCGTGCACTGCCACCACCACCAGTCCGTGCGCTCCCACCCCGGCTACGTGGCCACCGCCCACGCCGCCGACGGCTCCCTGGAGGCCCTGGAGACCCCCCGCGCCACCGGCGAGGGCAGGTTCTGCCTCGGCGTGCAGTGGCACCCCGAGATGGGCCGCGACCAGCGGCTCTTCGACGCGCTGGTCCGGGCGGCTGGCGGGTAGGTCGGGCCCGCACCACCAACCCCCGTCAACCCACCGCTCACGCGATGACCTCGGCGACCAGGGGCACGCCGGGGCGGTAGGCGAGGTGGAGGTACGACGGGGCGTCGAGCAGGGTCAGGTGGGCGCGCTTGCCGGGGGCGAGGACGCCGATGTCGTCGCGGGCCAGGGCTCGGGCGCCGCCGGCGGTGGCCGACCAGAGCGCCTCCGCCGGGGTCATCCGCAGCTCGCGGACGGCCAGGGCGATGCACAGTGGCATCGAGGTGGTGTAGCTGGAGCCGGGGTTGCAGTCGGTGGCCAGAGCGACGACCGCGCCGGCGTCGAGCAGGCGGCGGGCGTCGGGGTACGGCGACCGGGTGCTGAACTCCGCTCCCGGCAGCAGGGTCGCAACCGTGCCGGAGTCGGCCAGGGCCGCCACGTCGGCGTCGACGAGGTGGGTGCAGTGGTCCACCGCGGCGAGGCCGAGCTCGCACGCGAGGCGTACGCCGGGGCCCGGACCGAGCTGGTTGGCGTGCAGCCGGCCACCCAGCCCGTGCGCCGCTCCGGCCGACAGCACGGCGCGGGCCTGGTCCTCGTCGAAGGCGCCGCGCTCGCAGAACACGTCGATCCAGCGGGCGTACGGCGCAGCGGCCTCGAGCATCCGCCCGGTGACCAGCTCGACGTAGCCCGCGGGATCCTCGGCGTACTCGGGGGCCACCACGTGCGCGCCGAGGAACGTGGTCTCCGCGGTGAACTCAGCGGCGAGCGCCAGGCTCCTCGCCTCGTCGAGGACGGTGAGCCCGTACCCGCTCTTGATCTCCACCGTGGTCGTGCCCTGGCGGCGCATCTCGGCGACCAGCCGGGCCACCCCGGCCCGCAGCTGCTCGTCGCTGGCGGCGCGCGTGGCCGCCACGGTGAGGGCGATGCCTCCGGCGGTGTAGGCCTCCCCCGCCATCCGCGCCGCGAACTCGGCCGCGCGGTCGCCGGCGAAGACGAGGTGGGAGTGGGAGTCGACGAACCCGGGGACGACCGCGAGCCCGCCGAGGTCGCGGGCGTCGTCGGCCTCCGGCGCGCGCAGCCGCGGCCCGACCCAGGCGACCCGGCGGCCCTCGAGCACGACGGCGGCGTCGTGGACGAGCCCGAGGGGGGTTCCGTCGTGGGTGGGGTCGTTGGTGACGAGCTCGGCGATTCCCGTCAGCAGCAGCGAGGTCATGAGGGCATGCTCCCCCCATGGAGTTCCAAGACGTCGTACGCCGCCGCCGGATGGTCCGCAACTACACCGACGAGCCGGTCGATCCCGCGATCGTGGACCGCGCGCTGTCCAACGCCACCCGGGCGCCGAGCGCCGGCTTCAGCCAGGGCTGGGGCTTCCTGGTGCTCGACACCCCAGAGGACGTACGGCGCTACTGGACCACCACCGCCGACACGGTGGCGGACCCCGACGAGTGGCTCGCGGGGATGATGCGCGCCCCGGTCGTGGTGGTGCCGTGCTCGAGCAAGGCGGCCTATCTGGGCCGCTACGCCGAGCCGGACAAGGGCTGGACCGACCAGGAGGAGGCCCGCTGGCCGGTCCCGTTCTGGCACATGGACGCCGCGATGGCCTCCCTGCTCATCCTGCAGACCGCGGTCGATGCCGGGATCGGCGGCTGCTTCTTCGGCGTCCCGCCCGGCAGGGCGCCGGCCCTGCGGGAGGAGTTCGGCATCCCCGCGGAGTTCGACCCGATCGGGGCGATCACGCTCGGGCACCCCGCCCCGCGTCCCGGAGCGGCCGGTTCGCCGAGCCGCAGGCGCCGCAAGCCCGCCGAGGAGGTCGTCCACCGCGGCGGCTGGGGACGCACCGGAGACTGACACGCGGTGAACCCTTCCGGACCCGCCTGAGTCGCGCGAGTACCGAAAGAGACCGATGGGTCTCGAAATCCCCCGGCGAATCGCGGTTTGGACAGGATTATCAGCGGGTAGACCTTGCGGGTCACGAGGGAATGTCAATCGAAGGGAGACAGGACATGGTTGTCCTGGGACTGATTCTGCTGATCATCGGCTTGGTGGCGGGCATCTCGATCCTCACCACGATCGGAGCGATCCTGCTCGTCGTGGGGCTGATCCTGAACCTGGTTCCGATCGGCGGTACCCGCCGCAGAGTCTTCTAGCCGACGGGCTGGAGACACCAGAGCCGCAAGCGAGAGCCCCGGGACCGAACTGGTCCCGGGGCTCTCGGCGTGTTCCGGCCGCCACCACCCGCCAGGGTCACCGGCTGGCGGCTCGCTGGTACTGCCGGATCGCGAGCGGCGCGAACACCACGATGATGATCACCACCCAGATCAGGGTGTAGGCCACCGGGTGGACCAGGGGCCACGGTCCGTCCGGGGCGGTGCCGGGCACCGTGTTGCCGAACAGCTCCCGCGCCGCCTGGGTCACCGTGGAGACCGGGTTCCACTCCGCGAAGGTCTTCAGCGGACCCGGGAGGTTGTTGATCGAGACGAACGTGTTCGCGATGAACGTGACCGGGAAGATCACGATGAACGAGGCGTTGTTGACCACCTCGGGACTCCGGACGAGCAGGCCGACGTAGGCCATCACCCAGGAGATCGCGTAGGCGAACGCCAGCAGCACCAGGAACCCCGCTGCCGCCTCCAGCACCGAGGAGCGGATCCGCCAGCCGACGAGGAGCCCGGTCACCGCCATCACCAGCAGGCTGAGCACGTTGATGCCGACGTCGGAGATGGTGCGGCCGAGCACCACCGACCCCGGCGACATCGGCAGCGAGCGGAACCGGTCGACGATGCCCTTCTGCAGGTCCTCGGCCAGGCTGTAACCGGTGAAGGTCGACCCGAACACCACCGTCTGGGCGAAGATGCCCGCGATCAGGAACTCCCGGTAGTTCACCCCCGTGTCCTGGGAGCCGATCGCGCTGCCGAAGACGTAGGCGAACAGCAGCACGAACATGATCGGCGAGAGCAGCGTGAACACCAGCAGGTCGGGGACCCGCAGGATCTTCTTCAGGTTGCGCCGGGTGATGGTGACCGTGTCGGTCACGGCGTCGGACAGCATCGTGCTCATCACGGCCTCCCTGCCGCGAGATCGGCCTCGACCGACTCGTCCTCGGTGGATCCCGCCTCCTCGGCGCCGTGCCCGGTCAGCTGCAGGAACACGTCGTCCAGGGTGGGACGGCGCAGGCCCACGTCGGTCACCTCGATCCCGGCCCGGTCCAATCGCCCCAGGAACTCCACCAGGTCACGCGCACCCCCCGCGACCGGGATGGTGAGCCGCCGCTCCCGCTCGTCGATCTGCGGCGGCCCGAGACCGATGCCCATCCCCTCTGCGCGCGCCCGGTCGAGCTGGCCGGCGTCCGGCACCCGGATCTCGATGCGCTCACCGCCCACCTGCGACTTGAGCTCGTCGGCCGACCCCAGCGCGATCACCGTGCCGCGGTCGATCACCGCGATCCGGTCCGCGAGCCGGTCGGCCTCCTCGAGGTACTGGGTGGTCAGCAGCAGGGTGGTGCCGCCCCGGACCAGGTCCTCGATCACGTCCCACATCCCCGCACGCCCGCGCGGGTCGAGGCCGGTGGTGGGCTCGTCGAGGAACAGCACGGGCGGCTCGGCGACCAGGGCGCCCGCGAGGTCCAGGCGCCGGCGCATGCCGCCGGACCAGCCCTTCACCTGCCGGTCGGCGGCCTCGGTCAGGTCGAACCGCTCGAGCAGCTCGCGCGCCCGCTTCCTGCTCGCCGAGGCGCCGAGGTGGTAGAGCCGCCCCACCATGTCGAGGTTCTCGAACCCGGTGAGGTGCTCGTCGACCGCGGCGTACTGCCCGGAGACGCCGATGCGCGAGCGCAGCTCGCGGGCGTCCCGCACCACGTCGAGGCCGAGGACCTCGGCGGTGCCCGAGTCGGCCTTGATCAGGGTGGTCAGCACCCGGACCGTGGTGGTCTTGCCGGCGCCGTTGGGCCCGAGCAGCCCCATCACCGTCCCGGACTGGACCTCCAGGTCAAGACCGTCGAGGGCCGTGACCGACCCGTAGTGCTTGTTCAGACCCGTGGCCCGGATCGCGAGGCCTGCGGCTGAGCTGCCCATTCTGGTGTCTCCTCACTGCTGGCGGTGGCGGGGTGATCTGGGTCACACCCACCGCTCACCGACCTTAGCGAGGAGTACCGACAACCGAGTCCGGCCGAAGTCATCGGCGCCCGGCGGAGTCATCTAACGTTCCCCGGGTGGATCACACGCCCGAGGACGACGAGGTCGTCGAGAAGCTGCGAGCGCTCGTCCGGATCCCCACGGTCTCGCGGGCAGGCGAGTCCGACACCGACCCGGGGCCGTTCGAGGAGTTCATCGCGGTCCTCGCCGCGGAGTTCCCCCTGCTGCACGCCCGCCTGACCCTGCACCGCGTGCTCGAGCACTCACTGCTGTTCCACTGGGCGGGGCACTCCCCGGCCGACCCGGTGGTGCTGATGGCACACATCGACGTGGTCCCCGTCGACGAGTCGGCCCCCTGGCGGTATCCCCCGTTCGGCGCCGAGATCCACGACGGCGTCCTCTGGGGCCGCGGGACCCTGGACGACAAGGGGTCCCTGGTCGGGATCTGCGCGGCGGTGGAGCGCCTCCTGGCCGCGGGCTTCACCCCCGAGCGGGACGTGTGGCTCTCCTTCGGCGCCCGCGAGGAGGTCTCCGGTCCCGATGCCCCGGCAGCCGTCGAGGAGTTCCGCAGCCGTGGCGTGACGCCCTGGTTCGTGCTCGACGAGGGCGGTGCGATCGCCCACCAGGCCTTCCCCGGGGTGCAGCCGCCCCTCGGGGTGATCGGCGTGAGCGAGAAGGGCACCACCACCATCGAGCTGCGGGCCGAGGGGCGCGGCGGGCACTCCTCGACCCCCGCGCGCAACGGCCCGACCGCGAGGATCGCCCGGGCCGTCGTACGGCTGGAGAAGCGGCAGTTCGGGTCCTCGCTGCCGGAGCCGACCCTGGAGCTGTTCGCCCGGATCGCCCCGCACGCCCCGGCGGCGCTGCGGCCGCTGTTCGCCAACGCCCGGCGGGTGCAGCCGCTGCTGCGGCGCGCCCTGCTGGCCGCGGGCCCCGAGCCCGCCGCCCTGGTGCGTACGACGATGGCGGTCACCATGCTCTCGGGCTCGCCGGCGCACAACGTGATCGCCAGCACCGCCACGGCCGCGGTGAACCTGCGGATCCTCGTGGGCGACACCGTCGCCTCGGCCACCGAGCACGTCCGCCGGGCGATCGCGGACGACTCGATCTCCCTCGATCTCCTCGACGTCAACGAGCCCAGCGCGGTCTCGCCGCACGACGACCCGGCGTTCGAGCTGATCGCGACCACGATCTCCGAGCAGTTCCCCGACGCGGTGCCCACGCCGTACGTGATGATGGCGGCCACCGACTCGCGCTACTTCACCGCGATCTGTGGGCGTGTCTACCGGTTCACCCCGTTCCGGATGACCAAGGCTCAGCGCGAGAGCATCCACAGCTTCGACGAGCACATCGCGGTGGAGGACTTCCTCGCCGGCGTCCGCTGGTACGCCCGGCTGATCGAGAGGCTGACGAGATGACCACCACCACCGCAGACGGGCCACGAGGAACCGGTCAGCGCCAGGGCGTGGTCCCGGGCCTTGCGAAGATCGTCGGCTTCCTGGTCTGCGTGGAGATCGCCAGCGGGATCCTGCAGGGCTACTACACGCCGATCTTCAGCGACATCGCCGACCACCTCTCCATCGCCGATGCCGACGTCAACTGGTTCGAGGCGGCCCAGCTGGTCGTCTCGGCGCTCGCCGTGCCCGTGCTGGCCAGGCTGGGCGACCTGATCGGGCACCGCCAGGTGCTGCTGATCACCACGGCGGTGACCGCGCTGGCCTCCTTCGCCCTCGCGTTCGCGCCGAACTTCTCGCTGTTCCTGGTCGCCTGGGCGATCCAGGGGTTCTACGTCGTCTGGCTGCCGCTGGAGGTGAGCATCATCCATCGGCGCACCGCCGGCACCGGCGCCCAGGCGCGGCTGACCCGCCGGGCGGCGGGCTTCCTGGTCGCCGCGCTCGAGGCCGGGGTGATCCTGGGAGCGGTCACCAGCGGGCTGCTGGTCGAGGCGACCTCGATGACCTTCCTGCTCCTGGTGCCGGCGCTCGCGGTCACGGCGTGCTTCGCGGTGATCTGGTACGGCGTGCCGGACACACCCCCCGTCTCGACCGGGCGCCTGGACGTCACGGGCTTCCTGCTGGTCACCCTGTCGCTGGGCCTGGTGATGGGCGGGCTGATCCTGGTGCGGCTGGAGGGACCCGGGTCCCCGCTGCCCTGGCTGGTGCTGGCGGCCGGGCTGCTCGTCCTGTGGCCGTTCGCGCGCTACGAGCTGGGCGTCGAGGAGCCGCTGGTGGACGTCCGGCTGATGGCGAGCGCCGCCCAGTGGCCGGTCCAGCTGACCGCGTTCCTGTTCGGCATGTCCGTGCTGGGGGCGCAGATCCCGCTGTCCACCTTCGCCCGCACCGATCCCGACGAGGCCGGCTACGGCCTGGGTGCGTCGGCCGGGTTCGTCTCCACGCTGATCGCCGTCTACGTGCTCTCGATGGTGGTCGGCGCACTGCTGCTCCCCGTGGTCGCCCGGTACGTCGGCACCCGTCGCACCATGCTCGGCGCCTGCCTGCTGGTCGCCCTGGGCTACGGCCTGTTCCTGCCCCTGCACGACTCGACGGCCCAGACGCTGGCGAACATGGCGATCGCCGGGATCGGCTCCGGCGCGCTGGTCGCCGCGCTCCCGGCGGCCGCGGCAGCCGCTGCGCCCGCCGACCGGACCGGGTTCGTCACCGGGATGACCAACACCACCAAGACGATCGGCGGGGCGATCGCGTCCAGCATCTTCGCGATCGCGCTGGCCTCCACCGGCTCCATCGCCGACGTGGACGCCGGTCACGCCCCGCTCTCGGGCTACCTCACCGTGTGGGCGGTGTGCTCGGTCACCGCCCTGGTCGCGGCGGCCAGCCTGCTCGTCGTGCCCAAGGGCGCGTTCGCGGACTGAGCCATGACAGATCCCACCTGGCAGGTCCTGGTCCTCCTGGCGCTGGCGGCGCTGACCGCCGGCTTCGTCGACGCCGTGGTCGGCGGGGGCGGGCTGATCCAGCTCCCGGCCCTGCTGATCGGCCTGCCCGGCGCCTCCCCGGCGCAGATCCTCGCCACGAACAAGCTCGGTTCGATCTGCGGGACGAGCGTGAGCAGCCTGACCTACTACCGCCGGGTGCAGCCGGACCCGCGCACGTTCGCGCCGCTGATGCTGTTCGCCTTCCTCGGCTCGGTGGCGGGTGCGTTCGTGGCCAGCCACATCCCGAGGTCGGCGTTCGAGCCGATCGTGCTGGTGGCGCTCGTCCTGGTCGGCGCCTGGGTGGTGCTCAAGCCCTCGGTGGGACAGACGAGCCAGCTCCGGTTCGCCGGGCACCGGCACACGGCCGCGGCCATGGGCACCGGCGTCGCCGTGGGCTTCTACGACGGCGCCCTCGGCCCCGGGACGGGCAGCTTCTTCGTGATCGCGCTGGTGGGGCTGCTCGGCTACAGCTTCCTGGACGCCTCGGCGAAGGCCAGGATGGCCAACTGGGCGACCAACTTCGGCGCCCTGTGCGTCTTCGTCCCGCAGGGCGTCGTGCTCTGGAAGGTCGGCCTGGTGCTGGGGGCGAGCAACCTGGTCGGCGGCTACCTCGGCGCCCGGGTCGCGGTGGCCCGCGGGTCGGGCTTCGTCCGGGTCTTCTTCATCGTGGTGGTCTCCGGGTTCGTCGTACGCATCGGCGGCGACGTGCTCGGCCTGTGGGGCTGATCGGGGTTGCAGGGATTTGTAGGCTCGTGACGAGGTGATGCGTCATGCCGAGGACCCCGGACGGCAGGGGGAGGTCCCAGCCACAGCAGCACGCGCCCCCGCGGGAGCGGGCCCGGGACGCACGCACCGGCTCCGACGCGGCCGCCGCGCGAGCCCAGCACCAGGCCCGCTGGGTGGAGCTCCAGGTGCAGCGGGCCATCGACCGTGGCGAGTTCGACGACCTCCCGGGCAAGGGCAAGCCGCTCGGTGACCTCGGCGACCTCGGCGATCGCGACTGGTGGCTGCGGAAGCTGATCGAGCGCGAGCAGATCACCGGGGTCCTCCCCGCCGCGCTGCAGCTGCGCAAGGAGGACGCCGAGCTCGACGCGCGGCTGGACCGCGAGACCAGCGAGAAGCTGGTCCGGGAGCACCTCGAGGACTTCAACCGCCGGGTGGTCGAGGCGCGCCGCCAGCTCCAGGGCGGCCCGCCGGTCGTCACGCCCACCCGCGAGGTGGAGGCCGAGGTGCAACGCTGGCAGGAGCGGCTCCGCACGCGGCGTCAGCAGGCGGCGTCGTCCGCCGCCGCGACCGAGCAGCGTGCCCCCTGGTTCGCCAGGCGACGACGCCACAGGAACCGGGGATGAGCCGTCCCACTCGGGTGCCGCCCGTGCTGGCGGTGCTCGGGGTCCTCGGCGTGCTGCTCGTCCTGCTGGTCACGGCCGCCGGCCGGTCGTGGTGGCCCTTCTCCCCCGACGGGAGCGACCCGTCCACGAGCACCCCCGCGACCACCCCGGCCACGCCTGCTCCCATCGTTGATTCCGCCTCCCCGACCGCACCCGCTCCCGCGCCCCGGTGCCCGGCCGCGCCCACCCGGCCGTTCGCCCCCACGTCGATCTCCGTGGCCGGGCTCCCCGGACGACTCGACGTGATCGCACCGCCCCGCGACGCAAACGGGATCCCGGGCGTGCCGCCCCTCTCAGGCGGGGGGAAGAACGTCTTCGCCTACGACCGCGAGCAGGGGATCGCCCCCGGCGCGGAGCAGGGCAACGTGCTCCTGAACGCGCACACCTGGCCCGACGGAACCGCCCTGGGCAACGCCCTCCTCCGTACACTGGACCGCGGTGACCGGATCGTCGTACGCGGGACCTCGGCCAAGCTCTGCTACCGGGTGACCGAGAAGGTGGAGGTCGCCGCGGCACAGGGTCTGCCGAGGTACTACGCGACCACGGGTCGTCCACAGCTCGCCATCGTGGTGTGCTCCGGACGTCGCCTCGGGCCCGGCAACTGGGAGAACCGCACGATCTGGTTCGCGTCGCCGACCGTGTGAGGGCGCTTGACCGGGGTGGCTCGTCCCCGAGCCGCACGTCGTACCGCATGGCACGATGACCCCACGACCGAGGCGCCCGGGAAGGTTGACCATGCGCAGGAACGTGTTGCTGGTACTGCTGCTCGTCATCGCCCTCGTCGGCGTCGGCTGCGACGCCCCCCTGGAGCCGGAGTCCCGCAAGCGCGCCGAGAGCACCCCCACCGCGACCCCCTCGACCCCCTCGACTCCCTCGACCCCGGCAGCGCCCTCGACCTCCCCGTCAGGTGGGGCCGCGCCGCAGGGCACCCCGGCCCCCCAGCAACCGCCGTCGATCGAGGCCCCCGAGGTGCCGAGGGTCACCGAGGTGCCCCGCGACCCCGGGCCGATCCTGGGCGCCGACATCAGCTGGCCGCAGTGCCCCAAGGGGATGGGCATCCCGAAGAAGCGTGGCCAGGGCTCACCGATGCCGCTCCCCGAGGCCCGCTACGTGATCATCGGCCTCACCAACGGCCCGGCGTTCTACCCCAACCCCTGCCTGGCCAGCCAGACCGAGTGGGTCAAGAGCCGGGGACTGATGGCGGCGGCGTACTCGGTGCTCAGCTATCCCGAGAAGCGTCACTTCGAGGCCTACAAGGACAAGGGGCCCTACGACGGCAGCACCAAGCTGGGAGCGCTGAGCAACGTCGGCTACCAGCAGGCGAAGTTCAACCTCGCCACGATGCGCGCCGCCGGGCTGGAGTCGCCCATCGTGTGGCTCGACGTCGAGCCGGTGCCGGAGTTCGACTGGCCGAAGGACCCCACGGCCAACTCCGCCGTCGTGCGCGGTGCCGCACGCGGCTACACCGACTCCGGCTTCAAGATCGGCACCTACTCCACCCAGTCGCTGTGGTCCGGGGTCGTGGGCGACCTCGAGCTCGGCATCCCCGAGTGGCGTGCCGCGGGCCAGACCTCCGGAGCCGAGGCGCTGGAGCGGTGCAAGCCCGACCGGATGTTCCAGGGCGGCAAGGCCGTGCTGAGCCAGTGGGTCGAGGACGAGCGCGACCAGAACTACACCTGCCCCGGGACCTCGAACCAGATGGGCCGCTGGTTCCACCAGTACTGAGGACCCGGCGGGCGGTCAGCCCAGCCGGTTGCCGTAGCTCGGGAGCCGGAAGGCCCGCTCGTAGTTGCCGCCGACGAAGTCGGTGCTGCGGTTCCCGACGTTGGCGATGATCGTGTACCCGGCCGCGGCGTACTGCTGCCGGCACCGCTGCTTGCTCGCGACGACGCTCTCGCCCGTACGCCGCCCGCACATCCCCGCCACCGGGTAGCCCGCCGCCCGCAGCCAGGCCCGCGGCTTGGCCAGTGCACTCTGCTTGCGGCCGGTGTTGAACAGCACCGCGACCCCGCGCCGCTTCGCGAACTTCGCGAACCGGAGCACCACGGGGACCGCCTTGCGGGACCGGTAGTAGGTGGCCAGGCTGGTGTTGTCGATGTCGAGGTTCACCGCGAGCCGGGTGCCACTGCGACGCTTCTCGACCCGCCGCTCGACGAAGGCGCGCGAGCCGTACATCGCGGACCGGGTGTCCTTGAGCCACTTCTTCTTCCCGGGCGGTCCGGCCTGGGCGGGAGCGACCAGCACGGACATCACCAGGACCGCAGCCAGCAGGCCCACGGTGAGAGTCTTTCGGATCACGGGGAACGCTCCATCTCGCTCGGGGCGAGCGTCTGGCCGACGCCCGGTCGTCGGCACCATCCTGCGCCATGACGGCCCCGAGCACGAGGTCATCAGCCCACTCCCGCCGACCGCGGGCGGCTGCGGCGGGGTCATAGTGGGCCACATGCCCATCGGGACCAGCCGCCGGTGGGCGATGCTCGCAGCCAGCGTCGCCGCGCAGGGCACCGCCTCGGTGGCCATCAACGGGCCCGCGTTCCTGATCCCCACCCTGCAGGAGGAGCGGGGCCTGTCCCTGGCCCAGGCCGGGACCGTGGCCGCGATGCCGATCCTGGGGGTGATGTTCGCCCTGTTCGGGTGGGGCCTGCTCGTGGACCGCATCGGCGAGCGCCGGGTGCTGCTCTCGGGCCTCGGCGCCACCGCCGTGTTCGGAGCGCTGGCCGCCCTGGTCGAGGGCACGCTGCCGCTGATGCTCGTGCTGTTCGCGGTCGGCACGGCCGCAGCGAGCACGGGGTCCGCGAGCGGCCGCATCGTCGTCGGCTGGTTCCCGCCGCACCGCCGCGGGCTGGCGATGGGGATCCGGCAGATGGCCCAGCCCCTCGGGGTCGCCGTCGCCGCCGCGACGATGGCCGTCACCGCCGCGCACGTGAGCCTGCAGGCCGCGCTGTGGATCCCGGTCATCGCCGTCACGGTCGCCTTCGTCGCGGTCGCGGCGATCGTGCTCGACCCGCCACGGCCGGCGGCCACCGCGGCGCTGACCGCCAACCCCTACCGCGCCGACGGGTTCCTGCTCCGGATCCACGGCGTCTCGGTGCTGCTCGTGGTCCCCCAGTTCCTGGTGTGGACGTTCTCGCTGACCTGGCTGGTGCAGGAGCGGGGGTGGTCGGCGGCCGCTGCCGGCACCCTGGTCGCGTGCACGCACCTGGCCGGGGCCCTCGGCAGGATCGCGGTCGGCCAGCTCTCCGACCTCGTCGGGTCCCGGGTGCGCCCGCTGCGCTGGGTGACGATCGCCGCCGCGGGCACGATGCTGCTCCTCGCGCTCACCGAGCCGCTCGGGGTGGCCGTGGCGCTGCTCGTGGTGGCCTCCACCGTGACGGTCGCGGACAACGGCCTGGCGTTCACCGGCGTCGCGGAGCGGGCGGGCTCCTACTGGTCCGGGCGGGCGCTCGGCGTACAGAACACGGCGCAGTACCTCGCGGCCGCAGCCGTCGCCCCCGTGGCAGGGCTGGCGATCAGCGAGTGGGGGTACGCCGCGACCTTCGGCCTCTCCGCGCTGTTCCCCGCCCTCGCCTGCGCCTTCGTCCCCGCGCACGACCAGCGCAGTCCCGAGGAGCCCCTCGCCGGCACCGGGAGCGCGTGACGGATCGCCGCCTGGGTCGTTGCTCTGCTGACCCCAGAGCAAAGGACTCCCATGCGTCGTCTCCTTCCCCGCGCGAGCCGCACCTCCTCCGGCGCTGGGCGCCGCCTGGCCGCCGCAGCAGTGCTCTCCGTCGGCGCCGTCGTCGTGACTTTCGTGATCCCCACCGGCGCCCTCCCCGGTTCCACCCCGAAGCAGCCGGACGGCTACAAGCAGGCGTACGCCGCTGAGGTGAAGACGAAGACCGCAGCCGCCCAGGGATCCGACACGGTGTACGCCGCCGACGGCTCCCACCTGCACCCCGACGGCGTCAGCGACGGTCACGACCACGACCACAACGACCCGAAGACCAAGAACGCCATCTCCCGCACCCCCGCGACCAAGGAGACCGCCGACCCGACCACGCCCACCCAGGCCAAGAGCGCTGCGCAGTCCGCCGCGGCGCAGCGCAAGCAGGTGGAGCCGCCGCTGTCGAACGTGCCCGTGAGCGCCCCCCAGGGCAGCTCGCCCACGGACCGCTACAACATGTTCAACGCCTGCTACGGCGTGCAGTCGGTGCCCACCGGCCGCTGGCTGGCCGGCAGCAAGCTGCCCGCGTTCGGCGCCGCCTCGCTCGCGGCGGCCGAGCCCTTCTACTTCAAGCCGACCACGCTGGGCAGCTACCTGCTCTACGGCCGGGCCAAGACCTACCTCAACGGACTGCTCCCGCTCGCGACCTACGCCGCCAAGCCCGGCCCCAGCAGCGACTGGGTGGTCACCATGCCGGCCAAGGGACAGTTCAAGTTCGCGATCGGCAAGCGGTTCCTGACCGACAAGGCCGGGAAGGCCACGCTGACCAGCACCGGCACGACGTTCCGGCTCCAGCGCCGCAGCGGGTGCGCGGAGTTCCCCGAGATCGCCACCAACGTCACCGGCAACCCCTTCTCCGGGGTCAGCAGCACCCAGGAGGTGCGCGGGTTCATCGACGCGCACACCCACGGGATGGCCTTCGAGTTCCTCGGCGGACAGGTGCACTGCGGGCGGCCCTGGTCGCCGTACGGCGTGACGACCGCCCTGCGCGACTGCCCCGACCACGAGCTCACCGGCGGGTACGGCGCCCTCGCCGAGGCCCTCCTGTCCGGCAACCTGACCCACGACCCGGTGGCGTGGCCCACGTTCAAGGACTGGCCGGCCCCGGAGTCCCTCACCCATGAGGGCACCTACTACAAGTGGATGGAGCGCTCCTGGCGCGCCGGCCAGCGGATCCTGGTCAACCTGCTGGTGGAGAACAACCAGCTGTGCCAGATCTACCCGCTGAAGCGGAACTCCTGCAACGACATGGACTCGATCCGGCTGCAGGCCAAGCAGATGCACGCGCTCGAGCGCTACGTCGACGCCCAGCACGGCGGACCGGGCAAGGGCTGGTACCGCATCGTCACCACGCCCGACGAGGCCCGCCGGGTCATCAACGCCGGCAAGCTCGCGGTGGTGATGGGCATCGAGACCTCGGTGCCGTTCGACTGCACCCAGAAGCTCGGCGTGCCCGACCTGCGCTGCTCCAAGGCGTCCATCGACCGCCAGCTCGACGAGGTCCGCAAGCTCGGGGTCTCCCAGATGGAGCTGGTGAACAAGTTCGACAACGCGCTCTCCGGCGTCGCCGGGGACACCGGAGCCACCGGCTACCTGGTGAACGCGGCCAACCTGCTCGAGACCGGCTCCGCCTGGCGGATGCAGACCTGCAAGCCCAACGACCCCGAGGTCCACGACCGCGAGCAGGGCCTGGCCCTGCCGATCGACTCCAACGACATCCCCGCGCAGGACGCCCTGTTCGGCGCGATCGCGAAGGTCTCCGGGGTCAGCCTGCCCTCGCTGCCGATCTACCCCGCTCCGCAGCACTGCAACGCGATGGGGCTGACCGAGCTGGGCAAGCACACGATCCGCGGCCTGGCCAAGCGGAACATGCTCTTCGACCCCGACCACATGAGCGTGAAGGCCCGCAAGGCCTCCCTCGACCTGATCGAGTCGATGAACTACAGCGGCGTACTGTCCAGCCACTCCTGGTCGACCCCGGACGCCTACCCGCGGATCTACAAGAGCAAGGGCTTCATCACGCCGTACGCCGGGGACAGCAAGGGCTTCGTGGAGAAGTGGCGCAAGCACCTGACCTGGGCCGACCCGAGCACCTACTGGGGCTTCGGCTTCGGCGCCGACATCAACGGGCTCGGCGCCCAGGGCGACCCGCGGCCCGACGCCGCCGCCAACCCGGTGAAGTACCCCTTCACCACGCTGGGCGGGGTCAAGGTCGACAAGCAGACCAGCGGCCAGCGCGTCTACGACATCAACAAGGACGGCGTGGCGCACTACGGGCTCTACCCGGACTGGATCCAGGACCTGAAGGTGCAGGCCGGTGACGACATCGTCAAGGACATGGCCCGCGGCTCCGAGGCCTACCTGCAGACGTGGGAGCGCGCCTACGGGATCAAGCCCAACGCCTGCTCCAACCCAGCCTCGAAGCTCTCCTTTGCCACGTTCCGCTCGCGGGTCAAGGCCGGGATGACCTCCTGGGCGACCCTGAAGGCCGTGGGCCAGCCGGACCGCCGGCTGGGCAACAGCTTCAGCTACTGCGCCACCGACGGCGCGCTGCGCGTCGAGCTCGACGGAGCCGGTCGCGTGAGCCGGATCGTCCGGGCCTGATCGGGGGCCGGATCCGGTTCTGAACCGGACTGTCGGCGGCCCGGGACCCGGGCCGCCGACCCGCCCGCAGACACGCCGTGCACGGCTACCGAGGCCGGGACCGACGACGTGTTACCGGAGGGTAGCCTTTGCGTGTCGATGCGGCCTGCCCCGACCCCGGGGCGGCCAGTAGTCTCGACGCCGATACCAAGACACTTCCGGCGATCTCGCCGGTCAGTTGGGAGTTCTCGTGCTGGTGCTGGTGCTGATCCTCGGCCTTGTGATGAACGCGGTGGCCCTGCCACTGGCCGCTCGGAGAGTGTTGTTCCTCTACCGCGCGATCACGTCCGGGCAACCCGCCCCGGACCGGATCGAGGGCGTCACCAAGCGCGCGGGCACTGCGCTCAAGCGCCAGCTGGTCGAGGTCCTCGGCCAGAAGAAGCTGCTCAAGTGGACGGTGCCCGGCACCGCCCACTTCTTCGTGATGTGGGCGTTCTTCATCCTGGCCACGGTGTACGTCGAGGCCTACGGCTCGCTGCTCAAGCTCCTGTTCACCGGCGGCAAGGGCCCGATGGACTGGGCCATCCCGCTGGTCGGCCACTGGGCCGTCCTGGGCTTCCTGCAGGACTTCATCGCGATGATGGCGCTGTTCGGCCTGTTCGCGTTCTACATGATCCGGATGCGGAACCAGCCCAAGAAGCTCGGCCGCAAGTCCCGCTTCTTCGGCTCGCACCTCAGCGGCGCGTGGATCACGCTGTTCATGATCTTCAACGTCATCTGGACGATGTTCCTGTTCCGCGGCGCCTCGGCCGCGCTGGGCAACCTGCCCTACAAGGACGGCGCGTTCATCTCGATCGGCCTCGGCAAGCTGATGGACGGCCTCTCCCACACCGCCCTCGAGGTGATCGAGGGGATCGGCCTGCTGCTGCACATCGGCGTGATGCTGGTGTTCTTGATCTTCGTGCTGAACTCCAAGCACCTGCACATCTTCCTCGCGCCGCTCAACGTGCTCTTCGGTCGCACCCCCAAGGCGCTGGGCTCGGCCAAGATGATGATGAGCGACGGCAAGCCGCTGACCCTCGACGACCTCGAGGAGCTCGACGAGGACGCCAAGCTCGGCGTCGGCGCCTCCGAGGACTTCAGCTGGAAGGGCATCCTCGACTTCGCGACCTGCACCGAGTGCGGTCGCTGCCAGGACCAGTGCCCGGCGTGGAACACCGAGAAGCCGCTGTCCCCCAAGCTGATGATCATGGCGCTGCGCGACCACTCGCTGTCGAAGGCGCCGTACGTGATGGCCGACGAGGGCAAGCGCGAGAACCTCCTCGAGAACAACCCGAAGCTGGCCAAGGAGGTCGAGCGGCCGCTGGTCGGCGACACCGGCGACGACTGGTTCTACATGCCCGAGGACGGCTCCGGCGTCATCGACCCCGACGTGCTCTGGTCCTGCGTGACCTGCGGCGCCTGCGTCGAGCAGTGCCCGGTCGACATCGAGCACGTCGACCACATCGTCGACATGCGCCGCTACCAGGTGCTGGTGGAGTCCAACTTCCCCGCCGAGCTCAACGGCCTCTTCAAGGGCCTGGAGAACAAGGGCAACCCCTGGAACATGTCCTCCACGGCGCGGATGGACTGGGCCAAGGACCTGCCGTTCGAGGTCAAGGTCGTCGGCGACGACATCGAGTCCCTCGACGAGGTCGAGTGGCTGTTCTGGGTCGGCTGCGCCGGCGCCTACGAGGACCGTGCCAAGAAGACGACCCGTGCGGTCGCCGAGCTGCTCGACATGGCCGGGGTCTCGTTCGCCGTGCTCGGCAACGGCGAGACCTGCACCGGTGACTCCGCTCGCCGCGCCGGGAACGAGTTCGTCTTCCAGGGCCTGGCCGCGGAGAACATCGAGACCTTCAAGGAGTACAAGGTCAAGAAGGCGGTGACCACCTGCGCCCACTGCTTCAACACCTTGAAGAACGAGTACCGCCAGCTCGGGATCGAGCTCGAGGTCGTGCACCACACCCAGCTGCTCAACCAGCTGGTGCGCGAGAAGAAGCTCGCCCCGGTGGCCACCGACTCCAACAGCCCCAAGCGCTCGATCACCTACCACGACCCCTGCTACATCGGTCGCCACAACGGCGTCTACTCGCCGCCGCGCGAGCTGCTCAGCGTGATCCCCGACGCCGAGCTGACCGAGATGCCGCGCAACTCCGAGCGGTCCTTCTGCTGTGGCGCCGGTGGCGCCCGGATGTGGATGGAGGAGACCATCGGCACGCGGATCAACGAGACCCGCACGATGGAGGCCGTCGAGACCGGCGCCGACCAGATCGCCGTCGGCTGCCCGTTCTGCCGCGTGATGCTCTCCGACGGGCTCACCTCGGCGCAGAGCGACGGCAAGGCCCGCGAGGAGGTCGAGGTCCTCGACGTCGCGCAGATGCTGCTGGCCTCGGTCAAGGGCGAGAGCGCGCGGCCCGCGAAGAAGGCGGCCGCGAGCAGCGCGAAGGCCGGCGCCGGCGCTGCCGCCGGTGGCACCGCCACCGCGACGATCGAGCGCGAGGACGAGGCCACCAAGGCCGAGCCCGACGCGGGCGACGTCACGCAGACCGAGGACACCGTGACCAAGACCGCGGACGTCGGTCCGGGCGCCAAGGCCAGCGGCGGCAGCTCGCTGTTCGACCTCGGCGGCGACGAGCCGTCGGGCGACGAGGCGATGCACCAGGAGGACACCTCGAAGTACGACGAGGCGCCCGAGGCGAAGTCGACGACCGTCGGCTCGCTCTTCGACCTCGACGACTCCTCGACCTCGGAGGCGGAGGCGCCTGCTTCGGAGGCCCCGGCTTCGGAGGCTCCGGCCGAGAAGCCGGCTGCCAGCTCCTCGAACGGCTCCTCGGCACCGGCCGAGACCGTCCCTTCGGGTGGGTCGCTGTTCGACATCGAGGCACCGGCCGAGGAGCCCGCACCCGCAGCCTCCGACGCCGGCACCCCGGCCGACCAGGACGCCGCAGCCGACTCCACCACCGACGGCCCCACCGACCGCAGCCAGGACGACGCCGACACCGACGTCGCCCCCGAAGCGGACCAGACGGAGCCCGAGGTCGAGCCCGAGGCTGTCGCGGAGAAGCCGGCCGCATCCAGCGGTACGGCGGCCACCCCGGCCAGCTCCATCCCCGAGGGCGGCTCCCTGTTCGACATCGAGGCCCCCGCTGAGGAGCCCGCACCCGCGGCCTCCCAGCCGGAGACCCCCGCCGACCAGGACGCCGCAGCCGACTCCACCACCGACGGCCCCACCGACCGCAGCCAGGACGACGCCGACACCGACGTCGCCCCCGAAGCGGACCAGACGGAGCCCGAGGCTGCCGCGGAGCCCGAGGCTGTCGCGGAGAAGCCGGCCGCATCCAGCGGTACGGCGGCCACCCCGGCCAGCTCCATCCCCGAGGGCGGCTCCCTGTTCGACATCGAGGCCCCCGCTGAGGAGCCCGCACCCGCGGCCTCCCAGCCGGAGACCCCCGCCGACCAGGACGCCGCAGCCGACTCCACCACCGACGGCCCCACCGACCGCAGCCAGGACGACGCCGACACCGACGTCGCCCCCGAAGCGGACCAGACGGAGCCCGAGGCTGCCGCGGAGCCCGCTGCGGACTCGGACGATGCGCCGGTGACCTCGCTGCGTGACATCAAGGCCAAGCACGAGGGCGGCTCGGCGCAGTCCGACGAGGGCGGCTCAGCGGTCCTCTCGGAGTCGTCGGAACCCGAGGCGGAGGCCGCGCCCGACGAGGACGCACCGGCCGCGAAGGACGAGGAGCCCGAGGAGGAGAAGCCCAAGCCGGCCTCCTCCGGCGAGGCCCACCAGCCCCGCACCGACGCCCAGATCGGCGAAGGCGGCTCGCTCTTCGACCTCTGAGTCACCCGTTCGGCAGTAGCAAGAAGATCCCCGGCACCTGGTGCCGGGGATCTTCTGCGTTCCGGCACCTTCACAGGCGCCAGAATCAGGTCGGGAGAGCCGAGCCAGGCTGTGCCGGCCCAACCGGCTGCGCGGCGTCGTACGACGGGACCACGGCACGTCTCAGGCCCGGGGCGAGGGTGCGCTGCCGGTACGACGACCGGGCGCAGTTTCCCGGGTTATGAACCAAAACTGCCTCTTCACACACACCACGCCGTGTGTGAAGAGGCAGAACGGGTTCATAACCTGGGAAACCGGACCAGAGCCGACCCACGAAGGGTCAGGACTTCATCGCGACGCCCTCGCGCCAGTAGCCCATGAAGGCGACCTGGGCGCGCTCCATGCCCAGCTCGGTGACCAGGCTGCGGCGCAGGGCCTTGACCATCCAGGACTCGCCGGCGATCCAGGCGTAGGTGTCGTCGAGGTCGTGGCCCAGGGAGTGGGTGTGCAGCTGCGCCTCGACGTCCTCGCCGGCCGAGGAGTACCGCGGGGTCTCCCAGACGTCGATGTCCAGGTCGCTGGGCAGGTCGGGGAGGGCCTCGAAGTCCCTGGAGGGGGGCAGGCCCAGGTGGCGGCGTACGTCCTGGACGAGGCGGCGGCCGCAGGCGTCGTCGTTGCGGGGGCACCACTTCACCTCGAACCCCTCCGGCATCCGGAGGGTGAGGATGTCGGCGCTCGTGGGGACCTGGATGAACACCTCCCCGGTGTAGCCGGGGTCCAGGTCCTCCAGGATCCGCGTCAGGGCCGGGAGGGCTGTCTCGTCGCCGACGAGGATCAGGTGCTTGCGGCCCGCGGGGTCGAACTCGGTGCCGCCGTACTGGGTGAGCCGGTGCGGCGCGACGACCTGGACGACGTCGCCCGGCGTCGCGGTCAGCGCCCAGCGGCAGGCAGGTCCCTGACCGTGCCCGGTGTCGGGGTGTACGACGAAGTCCACCACCAGGCGCACGTCGAGGCCCTCTCGGACGACCTCGCGGATCGTGTAGGTGCGCATCGGCGAACGCACCTCGTCCGGGGCGCTCATCCAGCGCTGGTAGTAGTCGTCCGGGGACTCGGGGATCACGGGGAGCTGCCCGGTGCCACCGGGAAAGACGATCTTGAACCGGGTGTCGAAGCCCTCCTCGGCGAGGTCGGCGAAGGCGGGGCTGGCCAGCTGGACGCGGACGAAGGCGGGGCTGATCCGGGTGATGGAGTGCACGCTCGCCTCGGTGAGCAGAACGCTGGGTGCCTCGGTGTCCTGGATGGTGGTCATGGCGGTCCTCCGGTCGTGGACCCCCGACCGCGCCAGTGCGCCGGTCGAGAGTTAGGCCAGCCTAACCTCTACTCGGCACTGCCGTCCAAGGGTCTCGCCACACGAAGGCGAGGGAGGTCCCGGAGCGGGACGCGAGACTCAGATCCGCGTGCGCTGGAAGTTCGCGTAGGAACGCGAGGGGGTCGGCCCCCGCTGCCCCTGGTAGCGCGAGCCGTACTTGGCCGAGCCGTAGGGGTGCTCGGCCGGGGAGCTGAGCCGGAAGAAGCACAGCTGGCCGATCTTCATCCCCGGGTAGAGCTTGATCGGCAGCGTGGCCACGTTGGCCAGCTCCAGCGTCACGTGACCGCTGAACCCGGGGTCGACGAAACCGGCGGTCGCGTGCGTGAGCAGGCCCAGGCGGCCCAGGGAGGACTTCCCCTCCACCCGCGCGGCGAGGTCGTCGGGCAGCGTGACCACCTCGAGGGTGGACCCGAGCACGAACTCGCCCGGGTGCAGGATGAACGGCTCGTCGCCGTCGGGCTCGACCTCGCGGGTCAGGTCCGACTGGTCGGCCGCCGGGTCGATGTGCGGGTAGCGATGGTTCTCGAAGACGCGGAAGTAGCGGTCGAGCCGGAAGTCGATGCTCGAGGGCTGGATCATCGCCTCGTCATAGGGCTCCACCACGACCCGCTCAGCCTTGATCTCGGCCAGGATGTCGCGGTCTGAGAGAAGCACGCGGACAACCTACCCCGCGACGTCGGCCAGGGCATCGGCACCGGAGAATGGTGACCCATGACGTCACCTGGACCGTTCACCCGCTTCGTCGCCCTGGGCGACTCCTTCACCGAGGGCGTCGGTGACCCGGACGCGGATCGACCCAACGGTCTCCGCGGCTGGGCCGACCGGGTCGCCGAGGTGCTCGCGACCCGGAGCGACGACTTCGGCTACGCCAACCTCGCCATCCGCGGCCGCAAGCTCCAGCAGGTCATCGACGAGCAGCTCGAGCCCGCCCTGGCCCTGGAGCCCGACCTGGCCACGATCTACGCCGGGGCCAACGACGTGCTCCGCCCCCGGGTCGACCTCGACGGCCTGGCAGCGGCGTACGACGGGGCGATCGCCCGCCTGAGCGCCACCGGCGCCCAGGTGGTGATGTTCACGATCTTCGACCCGGGCAAGTCGAAGATCTACGCGGCCGTCCGCGGACGGATGGCGCTCTACAACGAGTTCGTCCGGGAGATCAGCGATCGCCACGGCACCCTGCTCGTCGACATGTGGCGGATGCGCGACCAGGACCTCGCGGAGGTGATGGACACCGACCGGATGCACCTCAACCCCGCCGGGCACCAGCACATCGCGAACGCGGTCCTGGACGCTCTCGGCGTCCCGCACGAACAGGTCCAGCTCGAACGGACCCCGCTCCCGGTCCTGAGCCGGCGCGAGCAGCTGCGGGCCAACGCGGAGTGGACCCGGGAGTTCCTCGCGCCCTGGGTGCACCGCCGCGTCACGGGGCGCTCCTCGGGCGACAGCGTCTCCCCGAAGCGTCCGAAGCTGGGCCCCATCTGATCCGGCAGAGCTTTCGGGTAACCTCTCCTGCGTCGGCGTCCGAAGCAGCACTCGGGCCCGGCGTGCGGATGTAGCTCAGCTGGTAGAGCGCGACCTTCCCAAGGTCGATGTCGCGAGTTCGAATCTCGTCATCCGCTCCATGTGGGTCGCAGTCTCAGCAGCGACCGTCGCTCCACTCCAGCTTCAGCCCGGCCCAGTCGCCTGCCGAGCTTCCTCCCGCAGCCGTGAGCGAGAGCTCGGCCCCGCGATGCGCCTCGAGGTACGCCCGCTCGAACGTGACCGCGAAGCCACCGGCGTCCGACGGATCGACCGTGGCCCCGACGCCCTCGCCTGACCCGCAGGGCGACGGCTCGGAGCCGTCGTCGAGGTCGGAGGGGATCTGGGTGGACAGGTAGGTCACCTGCGCCTCGATGCCGTGATCGCCCAGCGCCCGCTCCAGGCCTGCGGGATCCGTGAGCCGGTTGATGGTCATCACCACGTCACCGTTCTCACGCTGCTCCACGGCGAAGGCGGGTGAAGTGCCGATGGTGGTGGCACCGACCACTGCAGCGGCGACGGCGACGGCGGCAGCCAGGGCACTCGCGAGAGTCCGGCGTCGGACGGTGGCGCGGGAGCGTCGTACAGCAGGCTCACCGCTGGTGAGGATGTGCTGCAGCGTGGCGGCCGACCAGGCGGCGTCGAGAGGCTGCGGTTCCGGGCGGATCCGCTCGAGGATGTTCATGGCAGCTCCTTCAGGGGCGTCGGTCGGAGTTCTGGTCGCGGCGGCGTCGACCCGTGGAGCAGGGCTGCCCGCGCGCGGCTGAGTCGTCGGCGAAACGTTGCCGGCTTGACGCCCAGGACGGCTGCTGCCTGGTCGTTCGAGAGCCCGTCCCAGCTGACGAGGAGCAGCGCCTCGCGATGCTTCTCGTCGAGTCGAGCGAGCCGTTCCAGGGCCTCGCGCCGGGTGAGGGCCATGTCGGCCGAGTCGGCGGCGTAGGAAGCCACCCCGTCGAGCAGTGCGACCCGCTCCTCCAGGGCGCGGTGACGCCGTACCGTCCGGGCTCGGTTCTGGATGACCTTGCGGGCAGCCACCAGCAGCCAGGCGATCGGGGGATCGGTCACGTCGTTCCAGCGCCGCCAGGCAACCATGAAGGTCTCCGCCACCACGTCGTTCGCGGCCTCCGGACCGACGTGACGCCGAGCGAAGGCCAGCACGTGAGGCCCCTGCTCGTGCCACAGCTCGGTGAATCGTTCCTGCGAGGAGTCCATGCCCGGTAGTGTCCGGCACCGCGCGATTGTGACCGCGGCCGTCGAACATATGGTGGCTGGCGTGACGTTCACCGGTTTCCCTGACGCCGCCCTTGACTTCTACGACGACCTCGAGCTGGACAACACGAAGTCGTTCTGGGAGGCGCACAAGCACGTCTACGACTCCTCGGTGCGCCAGCCGATGCTCGCGCTGACCGCGGAGCTCGCCGAGGAGTTCGGTCCGGCCAAGGTGTTCCGGCCCTACCGCGACGTCCGCTTCGCCAAGGACAAGACGCCCTACAAGAACCACCAGGGCGCGATCGTGGCCGTCGGGCCGGCCACGGGCTACTACGTCGAGGTCGGCTCCCCCGGCGTCCGGGTCAGCGGCGGCTACTACCACGCGGCAGCCCCGGACCTGAGCCGGATCCGCACGGCCATCGACGTGGAGCACTCCGGGATGGAGCTCGAGCGGATCCTGCGTGACCTCGCCAAGGACGGCTTCGAGATCGGTGGCGACCAGCTCAAGACCACGCCCCGCGGGTACGCCGCCGACCACCCCCGCATCGAGCTGCTCCGCTACAAGTCACTGTCGATGACCAAGTCCTACGGCTTCGAGAACCTGAACACCCCCGACCTCCTCGACCGCGTCCGCGACGACTGGCGCGCCCTGCGCCCCCTCGTGGAGTGGATCCGCGCCCGCGTCGACGCGATCGGCTGAGGCGACCCGGGCCACGCAATTGCTGGGAAAATGCATCCCGCGCCGCGATCCGACCGACATTTGCCAGCAAATGCGGGACCTGGGTCGGCGCGAGCCTGAGACCCGCGCGAACTTCGCGCCCGCGTACGCCGCCCCACCCCGCCCGGCCTACTCCGGCTTGCGCAACGTCGCGAGGGTCCGCTCGACCTCCCAGTGGGCGGCCATCGAGACCAGCTTGCCCTCGTCGTCGATCCGGTAGACGGCGATCAGGTCGGTGTCGGCGAGGCTGCCGTCCTCGAGCTCGGTGCTGAAGGTGCCGATGTTCGCGCAGGCGTTGCCGTTGGCGAAGGAGTCGCGGATGGTGAACCGGAACGTCTTCACCGGGGCGATCGCGAGGTCCCAGAAGGCGCTGATCGCCTCGATCCCGTGGTGGCCCTTGCCGTCGGGGTCGAAGAACGACGGCCCGACCGGGTCCTCCACCACGGCGTCCTCGGCCCACAGGGTGAGCCACTCGTCCTTCTGCTTGCGCGAGACGAGGTCGTAGGAGCGCTGGGAGAGGCGGCGTACGGGGTGGTCGCCGTCGGGCGCCTCCCAGGAGATGAACTCGGATTCGATCATCGGCGAACTGTAACGTGTTCCAGTTCTGGCTCCCAGGCCTGCGGAACGGCTCAGTGCGGCTGCCAGGCGTCGTCGTCCTTGGTCCGCGCCTCGACGTCGTCGGGCAGCGTGCGGGCGGCGAGGCCCTCGATGGTCACGTTCTCGAACACCTCGCGCAGGCTGCTGCGGGCCGCGATCCACACGTGCTGCAGGATCTGCGCCGACTCGTTGTAGGAGACCGCCTCGGGGCGCAGCCCGTAGACGCTGACCAGGGGGCCGTCCACCGCACGGATCACGTCGGCGACGCTGACCTGGGACGGCTTGGTCGCCAGCCGCCAGCCGCCGGACTGGCCGCGCTGGCTGACCACGATGCCGGCGCGGCGCATGTCCGCCAGGATCGCCTGCAGGAAGCCGTGCGGGATCTCCTGGAGCTTGCCGAGCTCCTCCGCGCTCACCGGCCGCCCGTCGTCGCGGTTCGCGATCTCGATGAGTGCCCGGAGGGCGTAATCAGCCTTGGCGGAGACTCGCATGCCCGAAGTCTGTCAGATCGCTTCATTTACCGGACCTGCACGACTCACCCGACCGCCCAGCGACCTCGGCGCGCCCGGATCCGGGCATGGCGCCGGTCACAAAATGCGGAAGCGCTTGCGTGCGGCGCTCCCGCGGCAGATACTGGTTGTTACCGGCCAGTAGCAACCGCACGGCCGAGTTCCGACCAACACAGATGCAGGTGGGTTCGTGAGCCACTACAAGAGCAACATCCGCGACATCGAGTTCAACCTCTTCGAGGTGCTCGGGCGTGACGAGGTCCTGGGGGCCGGTCCCTTCGAGGCGATCGACGCCGAGACCGCCCGCTCGATCCTGACCGAGGTGGAGCGTCTCGCCCGCGAGGACCTGGCTGACTCCTACGAGGACAGCGACCGCAACCCCCCGGTCTTCGACCCCGAGACCCACACCGCCCCGCTGCCCGAGTCGTTCAAGAAGAGCTACCAGGCCTGGCACGAGGCGGAGTACTGGCGCCTGCAGCTCCCCGAGGAGCTCGGCGGCACCCCCGCCCCCGCCAGCCTGGTCTGGGCACTGGGCGAGATGGTGCTCGGCGCCAACGCCCCGATCTGGATGTACGGCGCCGGCCCGGCCTTCGCCTCGATCATCCACCGCAACGGCAACGAGCGGGACAAGAAGATCGCCCAGATCATCATCGACAAGGGCTGGAACACCACCATGGTGCTCACCGAGCCCGACGCCGGCTCCGACGTCGGCGCCGGCCGCGCCAAGGCGACCCTCAACGAGGACGGGTCCTGGAACATCACCGGCGTGAAGCGGTTCATCACCTCCGCCGAGAGCGACCTGTGCGACAACATCATCCACATGGTGCTGGCGCGTCCCCAGGGCGTCGAGGGCAAGGGCGGGCCGGGCACCAAGGGCCTGAGCCTGTTCATCGTCCCCAAGATCCACTTCGATCACGAGACCGGTGAGCTCACCGGCGAGCGCAACGGCGCCTACGTCACCAACGTCGAGCACAAGATGGGCATCAAGGTGTCCAACACCTGCGAGCTCACCTTCGGCGACCCCGGCGTCGGCGGCGGCGAGCCCGCCAAGGGCTGGCTGCTCGGCGAGGTCCACGACGGCATCGCCCAGATGTTCCAGGTGATCGAGAACGCCCGGATGATGGTCGGCTCCAAGGCCATCGCCACCCTCTCCACCGGCTACCTCAACGCGCTCGAGTTCGCCAAGACCCGCGTGCAGGGCGCCGACCTGACCGAGTCCGCGAACAAGACCGCCCCGCGCGTCACGATCACCCACCACCCCGACGTACGACGCTCGCTGATGGTGCAGAAGTCGTTCTCCGAGGCGATGCGCTCGCTGGTGCTCTACACGGCCTCCTGGCAGGACCGGGTGCAGATCGCCGAGCACAACGGCGAGACCGACGAGCTGGCGATGCGGGTCAACGACCTGCTGCTGCCGATCGTGAAGGGCTACGGCTCGGAGCGCTCGTGGGTGCTGCTCGGCACCGAGTCCCTGCAGACCTACGGCGGCTCCGGCTTCCTGACCGAGTACCCCGTGGAGCAGTACGTCCGCGACGCCAAGATCGACACCCTCTACGAGGGCACCACCGCGATCCAGGGCCAGGACTTCTTCTTCCGCAAGATCGTCAAGGACCAGGCCAAGGCCCTGGGCTACCTCGCGGGCGAGATCGAGGGCTTCCTCAAGAGCGAGGGCGGCAACGGGCGGCTCAAGGCCGAGCGCGAGCTCCTGGCCAAGGCGCTCGAGGACGCCCAGGCGCTGGTCGGTCTGATGATCAACACCTTGATGAGCGCGGACGAGTCCGCCGAGGGTGGCGACATCAAGAACATCTACAAGGTGGGCCTGAACACCTCCCGCCTGCTGATGGTGCTCGGCGACGTCGTCTGCGCCTGGCTGCTGCTCAAGGGCGCCGAGGTGGCGCTGGAGAAGCTGGGTGGCGAGGTCTCCGCGAAGGACAAGGCCTTCTACGAGGGCAAGGTCGCGGCTGCGCAGTTCTTCGCGCAGTACAACCTGCCGAAGCTCAGCGCCGAGCTGGCCATCGCTGAGGCCGTCGACCTCTCCCTGATGGAGCTCGACGAAGCCGCCTTCTAGGTCAGGCCCCGCCTGGCTCGCAGTACCTCAGGTGCCCTCCGCGCTTCACTCGAAGCCGCGGAGGGCATCTGACTTTTTCAGCTCGGCCCAGATCTCGTCGCGGAAGCGCTGGGTGAAGCTCACCGTGAGGTGGTCCCGGTCGCGCCACACGACCGTGTCGTCGCGCACGGGCAGGCACAGCGGCCCCCGGGGACAGATCACCGGGTTGACGTTGGCGGTCCACACGTCGTCGCGCTGCGCCGCAACCTCGCGGTAGTAGGAGTCAGCCCGGGGAGCGCTCCGCGGCAGGGGTACGGCGCACTCGCCGATGATCTTCGCCGAGGCCAGGCACTCCACGGCCCGGAAGGTGCCCGGGGTGAGCACCGACTCCAGCACGAGCACCTTCCAGGGCCCCTCGGCGAGCATCGCCAGGGTGCGCTCGGTGGCGCGGGCCTGCCGCTGCTCCAGGGTGTCGTTGGTGTCGTCGGCGTTGACGAGCAGCTTCTCCCACATCTTGGTCTCGCGGGGCTTCTGCACCAGCAGCACCACGTCGGGCTGGAGCTTGGGCAACGCCTTCTCGTACCAGTCGTCGCGGTTCTGGGCGCAGCGCTGCTGGAGCTTCTCGCTGACCCTCTTGTTGACCAGGCCGACCGTCCAGGCACAGCCGAACAGGATGTTCTCGGAGTAGGTGAAGTCGTGCTCCTCGGCCAGCTTCGCCATCATCGGCCCGAACATCTCGGCCTGGGAGTCGCCCACCACCAGCAGGTGCGGGCCCTTGCCGCGTACGACGGTGCACTGCTCGGGCTGGTCCGCGGGACACGTGCGGATCGTGCCCACGTCCTTGGACACCTGCTCGAAGTCGATGTCGGGCACCGGCTGGCGTCCCTCTGCGGTGGCGTCGACCGGTCGCGTCGCCTCGGTGCCGCCCGAGGCGACCAACGAGGGCTTGCGCGGGCTGTCGAGCACCCCGGGCACCAGCACGGCGACCAGCGCACTGGTCACGACCCCGACGCCGAGCACCCTCCAGCCGAACCGGTTCAGCGCCGGGGCGCGCCGGATCGGGGACTCGAAGACCTGGAAGGACAGGGCGGCGAGACCGGTGCTGAGCCCGAAGGCGATGACGGCGATCGTCGCCGGGCTCACGGCGAGGAACTCCTTGAGCACGAGGATCACCGGCCAGTGCCACAGGTAGGTGCCGTAGCTGATCTTGCCGAGGTAGACCGGCGTCGGCCGGGCCAGCAGCCGGGTGAGCCCGGCGCCCGGGACCAGGCTGAGCCCGGCGATCACCGCCACCGTGGCGACGGTCGCGCCTAGCCCGCGCCAGGTCGGCGTCAGGTCGGCGAGGCCGAAGGCGAGCAGCGCCAGCGCCAGCGCCCCGGCTGTCGCCGCCATCGCGAGCGCTCCCTGCACCGCCTGCGGGACCTGGCCCGAGGAGGCCCAGCGGCGCAGCACCAGCGCCAGCAGCACGCCGGCGAGGAGCTGGTAGATCCGGGCGTCGGTGCCGTAGTAGGCGTGGTTGGCGCTCACCTGCGACCACACCAGTTGGCTGGCGACCGAGGCCACGACGAGCACCACCACGACCCGGGTCAGGTGGCGCTCCCAGCGGGCCCCGGTCCGGGCGAGGAGCAGGCACAGCGCCGGGAAGAAGAAGTAGAACTGCTCCTCGATCGAGAGCGACCAGAAGTGCAGGAACGGGCTCGGGTCGTTCTCCGCCGCGAAGTAGTCGTTGGCCGTGGTCAGGAAGTGCCAGTTCGCCACGTAGAGCAGGGAGGCCTGGGCGTCGCCGATCATCGGCAGCCGGCGTACGACCGAGGCGATGATCAGGAACAGCGCGACCGTCGAGACGATCACGAGCACCGCTGCCGGCAGCAGCCGGCGGATGCGCCGGCCGTAGAAGGCGCCGAGGCCCAGCGTGCCGGTGCGGTCGAACTCGCTCAGGATGACGTTGCTGACCAGGAAGCCGGAGAGCACGAAGAAGACGTCGACGCCGATGAAGCCGCCGGGCACCTGGGGGAGGTCCGCGTGGAAGAGGAGGACGAGGTAGACCGCCACGGTGCGCAGGCCGTCCAGTGCCGGGCGATAGGTCCACACCCGCGCGAGCCTATCGAGCGGGATCGGTCGATCAGCGGCGCCGTGCGGACGGGTCAGGAGGAGGTTGCAGGCACCGCCAGCGGTGCTCGCCGGCCGGTTCCTTCCCCGGCGCGCGCGCCGGTCTCCTCGCGCTCGCCTGCCTCGTCCGCCTCGTCGGTGACCAGGCCACGACGAGACAGCGCGGGTACGACGCCCTCGGCGAACCGCGCCGGCTCCTCGGGGTCCGGGTGGCCGGAGACGACGAAGTGGTCGATGCCGAGGTCGGCGTACTCGCTGATCCGCTCGCTGACCTCCTCGTAGGACCCGACCAGGGCCGGCCCGGCGTCACCGTGGAGCCACTGCCCCGGCCGCTCGGCCTCGGCGCGGGCCCGGGCACTGGTCTCCCGCGCGACCACGTGCAGGCGGATGCCGTAGGACAGGGCACGTCCGCGCTCGCTGGCCAGCCGGCGGATCCAGTCGATCTTGCCGGCGACCGCGGATGCGGGCTCCCCCGGCGTCAGGTAGGTGTTCGCGTGCTCGGCCGCCACCACCCCGGCCTGCGGCGAGGTCCCGCCGAGCAGGACCTGCGGCAGGGGCACGTCGCTCGCCCACTCCCGGCGCAGGCCGGTGACCAGCTGCGCCGTGTGGGCCTGACGCTGCCGTTCGTCGGGTGAGTCCCCGCCCGCGACCACGTTCAGCAGGAGGCGGCCACCGGAGTACCGCTGGAAGGTCGCGGCCATGCGTGCGGCCAGGACCGGGCCGAGCAGGTCTGGGCGCACGGTGACGGTGAACTTCAGCCGTTCGGTCCCCTCGGCGAGCATCGCCGCGGTCAGCCAGGCGTCCTCGCCCGAAGGTGCGTCCGGGGCCAGTACCGACTCGAAGCCGGACCGCTCGGCGGCCGCGGCCACCGCCTTGAGGTGCTGCAGCGTGGCGGGCCGGGACTCGCCGCCGGAGGAGCCGGGCCTGCCGGGAGCCGGGGAACCAGGGTCGCCGTACGCCGGCAGGAACCAGTGGAAGGTCAAGCTCATGCCAATAAGGTAGCAAGTCGATAGGTTTTAGTTTCTTTGTCCACGCATGACGCGCGTGACCTGATTCCCGGTTTCGCGGGCCCCTGATGGGGGACACTCGCCGCAACCGAAGGGAGCATCACCATGGGAATCGGACTCGGAGTCGTCCTGTTGCTGGTCGGCCTCATCCTCGCCCTGGACGTGGTTGACCTGCCCGCGAGCGTCGACGACGTCGTCGCGACCGACACGCTTGGGTGGATCCTGATCCTCCTGGGCGCGCTCGCGATCGTGCTGGCGCTGGTCATGAACCGGCAGCGTTCACGCTCGACCCACGTGGTCGAGGAACGCCGGGTCGACCCGCCGGCCTAGCCGTACGCTGTCCGCCATGACTGACGCCCCGCAGGCCCCGACCGACGCCCGGCTGGGCCATCTCGTCGACCTGTGGCACGGGGCGTGCGCGGACTTCGTCGCCCTCGTGCGCACCATCTCCCCGGACCAGGCGGACCTCCCCACCGACCTCGCGGGGTGGACCGTCCGGGACGTCGTCGCGCACATCGCCCACCTCGAGGCAGTGCTCGCCGGGACCCCAGAGGAGACGATCGAGGTCGCCGAGGCACCGCACATGCGCGGGCTGCTCGGCTACTACACCGAGCAGGGGGTCGAGGCCCGCCGCGGTCACGACCTGTCAGCGCTCGCCGACGAGATCGAGCACGCCGTGGCGACCCGTTACGCGCAGCTGCAGGACGAGCCGCCGACGGATCCCGCGGCGGCCGCACCGCTGACCCCGGCCGGGATGCCGTGGGACAACCAGACCCTGCTGAGCAACCGCCCGCTGGACGTGTGGATGCACGACCAGGACGTACGCCGCGCCGTCGACCGCCCGGGAGGCTACGACTCCCCCGCGGCCGGGCACGTGCTGGCGGTCTTCGGCCGGGCCCTGCCGATGGTGGTGGGCAAGCGGCTCGCCCCGCCGATCGGCACGACGGTCCGTCTCGCCGTACCGGAGGCAGGCCTCGACTGGACCGTGCGCGTCGGCGCCGACGGCCGCGCCACCGCGACTGACGACGCGGCCGCGCCGGACGTCTCGGTGACCCTGACCCCCGAGGACTTCGTGGTGCTCGCGGGCGGCCGACGGGGACCGGAGTCCGTGCAGGCCCGGATCGAGGGGGACGAGGACCTGGCCCGCCGCCTGCTCGCCTCGCTGGCGGTGACCCCGTGAGCGCGAGGCCCTGGAGCCCCGAGGACATCCCCGACCTGACCGGCAAGCGCGCCCTGGTCACCGGGGTCACCAGCGGCATCGGTGAGAAGACGGTGATCGAGCTCGCCCGCCACGGCGCGCACGTCATCCTCGGCGCCCGCAACGCCGACAAGCTCAAGGCCTCCATCGCGACGATCACCGAGGAGGCTCCCAGCGCGCAGCTGCATCCGCTGTCGATCGACGTCTCCGACCTCGCCTCGATCCGGAAGGCGGTGACCGAGGTCGAGGGGCCGCTGGACATCCTGATCAACAACGCAGGCGTGATGGCCACGCCGTACCACCGCACCGACGACGGCTTCGAGCTCCAGATGGCCACCAACTACTTCGGGCCGTTCGCGCTCACCGGGCTGCTGCTGCCCCAGCTCGCGGCCTCCGGCGACGGGCGGGTCGTCGCGGTCGCCTCGCAGGCCAGCCGGCTAACCCGGACCCCGCCGCTGGACGACCCCCGGGACGAGAGCGGCCACTACGGTCGCTACCGCGGCTACGCGAAGTCCAAGCTCGCCGACCTGATGTTCGTGCTCGAGCTCGACCGCCGTGCCCGTGAGCTCGGCGTGCCGGTCAAGGGCCTCGCCGCCCACCCCGGCTACTCCGCGACCGGACTGATGGGCGCCGGTCGCAACCACGGCAACACCAAGCAGCGGCTGCGGTGGAGCGCCACCATCATGCAGGCGGTCTTCGAGGTCGCCGGGCAGCCGCCGGAGCTGGGAGCGCTGCCCACCCTGATGGCGGCCACGGCCGACCTGCCGGGGTCGACCTACGTCGGCCCGAGCGGCGTCCTGCAGATGAAGGGCCATCCGCGGATCGTGAACCCGCGCAAGCTGGCCACCGACCGGGAGGCGCAGCGCCGGCTGTGGGAGATCAGCGAGGAGGCCACCGGCGTGAGGTTCCTCGACCAGTGATCCTGCGACCCATCACCGCTGCCGACCACGCTGACGTGCTGGCGCTCAACGAGCGCAACGTGGAGGTGCTCGCCCCGCTCGACGAGCCCCGGCTGGAGCAGCTCGTGGAGCTCGCCGACACGGCGGCGGTCATCGACGTGGACGGCGAGTTCGCGGGCTTCGTGATCACGTTCGCCTCCGGCTCGGCGTACGACGGGGAGAACTTCGGCTGGTTCTCCCGGCGCTTCGACAACTTCTGCTACCTCGACCGGGTGGTCATCCACGAGGACTTCCGTCGCCGCGGGCTCGGCACCCAGGTCTACGACGAGCTGGAGTCGACCTGCGGGCGCCCGCTGTTCGCCCTCGAGGTCAACCTCGATCCCCCGAACCACGCCTCCCTCACCTTCCACCACGCGCGCGGCTTCGCCGAGGTCGGCCAACGCGTCTCCGCCGGCCACCTCGTCTCGATGTTCCTCAAGACCCTCCCCACCTGAGTCCCGCCGTAGCTCGCCGACCGGGCACAAACGTCACGCCGTAGCCCGCCGACCGGGCACAAACGTCGCGCCGTGGCCGCTGAGCGGGCGATTGTGTCCGCACCCGCCGATCTCGGCCGACCATTACTGCCCGCTCGAGACGTTTTCGCGAGACATTTCTGCCCGCTCGGCGCGCTACGGCGGGACGCAATTGCCCGCTCGGCGTGCTCAGTTGACGACGCGGAGGACGACCTGGTTCTTGGAGTACCTCACGTTGGCGGAGAAGTGGCGCTGGTAGAGGCGGACCAGCTCGGCGAGGTCTCGGGGGGCGAGCTTGATGCAGCCGGCCGACTTGTAGTCGTTGATGCGGGGCACCTCCCAGCGGCAGACCTGGTCGCCACGGCGGTCACGGCACTGCCGGTTGCCCCGGCCCTGCTCGGTGTGGATGAACAGGTCCACGCGGCGGGTGCCGTTCGGGCAGGTCTTGTCGTCGATCCGGAAGGCACGGCCCTTGATCAGGTTGCCGGGGTAGTTGTCGTGCTGGCGCATCGAGTAGGTGCCGTTGGGCAGCCAGCCCTTGTTCTTGGCGCAGGAGTTGACCCCCGCGCGGCCGAGCATTCCTGAGCCGGCCCGCCAGCTGCGGGTCTCCACGGTCTTCCAGGCACCGGCCCGGCGCTGCTGGAGCTCCCAGACCAGGCGCGAGCTGGACGGGTTCTGCCAGGACTTGTCGAAGGTGACCACGGCTCGCCAGGGTGAGGCAGCCGATCCGGCGGGGGCGGCGACGACCAGGGCCGCGCCGATCACCAGCAAGGAGATGGCCGCAGCCAGGAGTCTGTGCACCCTCCCGATTTTAGGTCGCAGGTCACGTCCGGCGGGGCGAAACGTCTGCCATGCTCACCCGATGACGCGGGCCCGGGGCGCACTGGTGTGGCTTCTCGGCCCCGCCCTCGCTGTGTCCGCGGCGTGCGGCCCGGGTGGTTCCGCGCCGGATCCGGGCAGCGCCCAGGGACGCGTGGAGGCCCTCGAGCGCGCGCTGGTGGACGCCGACTCGGCCGCGGCGATCGAGCTCGTCGAGGATCGCCGGTACGCCGTCTCCACCGCCCTACTGACCGACGCCGTGCTGGAGCGTGGCGCCCTGGCCGGCCAGGAGGTCGAGCTCGAGCGGACCGACACGGACCTGGACTCGGTGCGCTACGCCCTGCGCCTCCCTGACCAGGAGTCGAGGCCGTGGCTCGAGCCCGAGCTGCGTCGCTCCGGGGAGTTCGTCGGCTCCGCGCTGCCCACGATCAAGCTGCGTGGTCCGGGTGTGACGTCGGTGTCCATCAGCGGGGTGCAGGTGGACGTCGGCCCGCTGCCCGGCGAGGGGCAGTCGTTCTACCTGCCACCGGGCGAGTACGACGTGGGCGTCGGTGGCGCGGACCGCTACGTCGACCACGGCCCCACCCAGCGGGTCGACACCCGCAGCCTGCGCAGCGACGGGCTGGAGTTCCCGGCCCGGCTGCGTCCTGCTGGCCGGGCGCAGGTCGACCGGGCGGCGCGGTCCTTCGTGAAGCGCTGCACGGAGCCGCTGCGGGGCAACCGCCCGGCCGGCTGTCCCGCCCGCAAGGCGTTCGTCGGGGGGCTCGAGTCCTCGCAGTGGACGCTGGACTCCTACCCCCGGACCAGCGTCGAGGCGGGCGCCGCGGACTGGCAGCTGAGCACCCCGGACCCGCCGCTGGGACGGATGACCGGAGTCGTCCGTGACCGCGAGACCGGTGCCACCGAGCAGGTCACCGACACCGTCCCGTTCGCCTTCTCCGGCACGATCGCGGTCCGCGGCGACGAGCTGGTGATCCGAATCCCGGGCTACTGAGGCGTCCCCTCGTCCTTGCGCGCTGCACCGGACTCGTAGCAGGTTGAGCGAATGCGACTCCTCGTCCTCGGCGGCACCCAGTTCCTCTCCCGGGCGGTCGCGGCGGAGGCCGTCACCCGCGGGCACGACGTCACCTGCGCCGCGCGCGGGCTCTCCGGCCCGGTTCCCGACGGCGCCCGGCACGTCCCGCTGGACCGGCAGCGCCCGGACTGGTCGGCGCTGCAGGGCGAGTGGGACGCGGTCGTCGACGTGGCCCGGACGCCGTCCTGGGTCGCGGCGGCGCTGGAGGCACTGGCCGACCGGGTCCCGCACTGGACCTTCGTCTCCACGATCAGCGTGTACGCCGACCAGTCGACCCCCGGCGGCACGCCCGAGACACTCCCCCTGCTCCCGGCCCTGCTCCCGGCCCTGCTCCCGGCGGCCGGCAGCGACCTCGACGAGGACTCCCCCGAGCAGCACGGCTCGAACAAGGTGGCCTGCGAGCAGCTGGTCAGGACCCGGGCCCACGAGGCGCTGGTGGTCCGCCCCGGGGTGATCATCGGCCCGGGCGACCCGAGCGGCCGGTTCACCTACTGGGTCGAGCGGCTCGCCGAGGGCGGCGACGTGCTCGCGCCGGAGTCCCCGGACCGCGAGGCCCAGGCGATCGACGTACGCGACCTCGCCGCCTGGATCGTCTCCTGCGCCGAGCAGCGCCGCACCGGGGTGTACGACGCCACCGGGCCCACCAGCCGCCTGGGCGACCTCGTCGACGCCGTGGCCCTGGCCGTCGGCCCGGCCGGCGCGGAGGCGACCGTGACCTGGGCGCCCGCCGACTTCCTGCTCGAGCGCAACGTCACCTACTGGGCCGGCCCGCGCTCCCTGCCGCTGTGGCTGCCCGAGGAGAGCCGCGGGATGACCACCCACGACGTCACCGCGACCCTGGCGGCCGGGCTGCGCCCACGCCCCGTCGAGGAGACGGCCCGCGACACCCTCGCGTGGCTGCGCGCGGCGCCGGACGCGCCGCGCACCGGCCTGACCCGCGCCGAGGAGCAGGACCTGCTCGACGACTGGCACACGATCCTCGTGTGAGCCGAGTTCGCCCACGCCACTCGACAATAGAACGTGTTTCAGTTTTGATGACCCAATGGACAAATCTGTCGTGCTCTTCACCAGCGATCGCGGCATCACTCCCGCGGACGCGGCCCGCGCCGCCGAGGAGGCCGGATTCCACGGCTTCTACGTGCCGGAGCACTCGCACATCCCCACCAGCCGGGACTCGGCCCACCCCGGGACCGGCGGTGAGCTCCCCGACGACCGCTACCTGCGCATCCTCGATCCGTGGGTCTCGCTGGCGACCGCGGCGGCGGTGACCAGCACGATCCGGCTCGGCACCGCGGTCGCGCTGCCGATGGAGCACGACCCGATCACCCTGGCGAAGACCCTGGCCACCCTGGACCACCTCTCCGGCGGCCGGGTCACGCTCGGCGTCGGCTTCGGCTGGAACGTCGAGGAGCTCGAGGACCACGGCGTCCCCGGCAAGAAACGGCGCACCGTGCTGCGCGAGTACCTCGAGTTGATGCAGCGGCTGTGGACCGAGGAGGTGGCCTCCTACGAGGGCGAGTTCGCAAGCCTCAAGCCGAGCTGGGCCTACCCCAAGCCGGTCCAGCAGCCCCGGATCCCGATCCTCGTCGGTGCAGGCGGTACGCCGAAGAACTTCGACTGGATCGTCGCGAACGCCGACGGGTGGATCACCACGCCGATCGAGACCGACATCGAGGACCGGGTCGCCGCCCTCAACCAGGCATGGGCCGACGCAGGCCGTGCGGGCGACCCGCGCATCGTCGTACTCCTGACCAGCCGGCTCGAGCCGGGCCAGCTGGAGCGTTGGGAAGCACTCGGAGTCGACGAGGTGATGTTCGGACTTCCGGACCGGAGTGCCGAGGACGTGGTCGCGTTCATCGCGCGGCTGGGCGCCTCACTGAACCGCCCGACCGAGGCGGCCTGATGAGCACGTACGTCGTCAGCGGCGCCGCCTCGGGCATCGGGGCCGCGATCGCCACCCGGCTGCGCCACGACGGCCACACCGTGATCGGGGTCGACCTGCGCGACACCGACGTCATCGGCGACCTCGCCACCCAGTCGGGCCGCGACAGCGCAGCCGCCGAGGTGGCCCGGCTGACCGACAAGGTCGACGGCGTCGTCCCGTGCGCGGGGGTCGCCGGCCTCACCGGGGTCGACCCGCAGCTGGTGGTCTCCTTGAACTTCTTCGGCGCCATCGGCCTGGTCACGGCCCTGCGGCCGCAGATGGGGGATGGCTCCAGCGTGGTCCTGATCAGCTCCAACTCGGTCACCGCCCAGCCGGGCTGGAACGCCGACGTGACCGCCGCGTGCCTCGCCGACGACGAGGAGAAGGCGCGGCGCCTCGCCTCCGGCGAGGACGCGGTGAACATCTACCCGGCGACCAAGGCGGCGCTCGCGTACTGGGCCCGCCGCGAGGGGATCAAGGCCGAGTGGGCCGGAGCCGGCATCCGGGTCAACGCCGTCGCGCCCGGGATGATCGCCACCCCGATGACCGAGCAGCTGCGCAAGGACCCCAAGCTCGGTGTGTTCGCCGACGCCTATCCCACCGCGCTGAACCGCCCCGGTCGCCCCGAGGAGATCGCCGCCATCGTGGCGTTCCTGCTCTCCGAGGAGGCCAGCCTGATGGTCGGCTCGGTGGTGTTCGCCGACGGCGGCACCGACGCGCTGCTGCACCCGCTCAAGCCCGCCGGCATGAACGTCCCCAAGATCGCGCTGGGCGCGATGGACGCGATCAGCAGTGCGGTCACCAAGCTCAAGGCGCTCCGCTCGCCCTGACCTGCCCCGGCTCAGGTGAGGCGTACGACGATCCAGTCGGCCGCCCCGAGCAGCACCAGGAAGCGCAGGTAGCGGCCGACGAGGCAGGTGCTCAGGAACAGCCAGAAGTTCACCCGGAACTGTCCGGCGAGCACGGCGATCACGTAGAGCGGCGGGATGCCGGCCGAGGCCGAGAAGAACAGCAGGGCGACCGTCCCGCGAGGGTGGTCGGCGATCCAGGCCCGCCACCGCTCGTAGGACCTCGTCCACTTGGCGGAGGACATCTTCCTGCGCAGCCAGGGGAGGTTCATCGCCCAGTCGGCCGCGGAGTACAGCAGCACCTTGCCGGCCGTCTGCCCGATGGCAGCGGCACCGGCGACCTGCCACACCCCGACGTCGCGGATCGCCGCGCCGACGGCCGCCAGGTAGGCCTCGATGTTGACGAACGGCAGCAGCGCCGATCCGAAGGCCACCAGCAGCGTGGTCAGGACGAGCTTCACGGGCGGGCGAGGTTGCCCGCCCGTGGCTGCCCCAGGACCCCCTCCGGGTCGGACGGGACCGGCATCCCGATGCGGAGCAGGCTGACCACCGACCAGCACTTGGCCACGAGCAGGGCTGTCGCGATCGCCAGTCCCACCCACATCCACCCCGTCGTCAGGAGCAGGATCGCGAACAGGCCGGAGTTCACCGCCTTGGCGGGGTGCGACCAGTTCCGCAGCCACAGCCCGCGGTCGATCACGTAGAAGTAGTTGGGGCTGGTGATCGGCCACGCGAGGAAGCTGAGCGAGAGGAAGCAGTCGACCACCATGAACATGGTCAGGTAGACGAAGATCGCCGGGGCGAGGTGCGGCTCCAGCCAGGCCAGCCCGACGTAGAAGCCGGCCACGCAGAGCCGGTCGCACAAGATGTCGATCACCGCGCCCGTACGGGTCTCGCAGTCCAGGACGCGGGCCACCAGGCCGTCGAGGGAGTCACCGACCCAGTGCACGACCAGCGCGATCACCAGCAGCGTCAGGCTCTCCTGGCCCGCGGCCGTCGCCGCGAGCGCCACGGAGGCGACGGTGCGGACCATCGTCACGATGGTCGCCGGCGTCTGCAGTCGCTCCCGCGACGGGTCGGCCGTGACCCTGCCTGGCTCGGTCATGTGCCAACGCTAGGCCCGCGCGGGCGAATATCCCATCAGGCATGACCCTGTACGGCCCCCGAGTTCGAGTCTTCTGGACACCGGGGTGCGCACAGGGTCCTACGTAAGCCGCCGGGCCAAAGGGGGCCGGCCTCAGCTCACGTCGCGCCGCGTGGTGAGCAGGACCCCGATCCCGGAGAGCGCCGCTGCCCAGCACCCGAGCGCGATGGCCGCGGCCCACCAGCTCAGGCGGGTGGCGTCCGGGGAGTTCTGCACCGCGTTCACCACGGCGTTGGTCGCCTCGGTCGGCATGAACGGCGCAATGTGCTCGGCACCGAAGTCCCAGGCGCTGATCGCGAGGCCGACCAGCGGCTCCACGATCCAGGCCACGCCGATGCCGACGAGCAGGGCGGCGACCTGGTTGGGGATCAGGATGCCGATGCCGAGCCCGATCAGTGCCCACAGCCCGAGCACGAGCAGGCTCAGCGCCAGCGTGCGCAGCACCTCGGCGGAGGGGAACGCGTCGGCCCCACGAAGACTGAGCGTGAGCGCGCCCACCGACACCGAGCCCAACAGGCTGATCACCCCGTAGACGACACCGATGATCAGCAGTGCCACCACCTTGGCGAGCATCGCCGTCGCGCGGCGCGGGACGGCGAGGAAGGTCGTGGTGATGGTGCTGTGCCGGTACTCGGCACCGATCTGGATCACCCCGATGGTCAGCATCAGCAGGTAGCCGAAGCTGATCCCGGCGGTGTAGACGCTGTTGGCGATCTGCAGGTCGTCACCGGTCGGCATCCCGGCCTGCCCGCCCGCGGTGGTGGCGGCGTCGGAGGTGAACAGGATGCCGAAGAGGAGCGCGAACGCAGCGCCTGCGAGGAAGATGCCGATCGCCATCCCCCACCACAGCCGGGTGGTGAAGAACTTGAGCAGCTCGGAGCGCACGACGCGGGGGAAGGAGACGTTCATCAGGCCACCTGGTTGCGGTTGGTGCCCTCGGTGAGGGACAGGAACAGCTGCTCGAGGTCGGGACGCTGCGCACGCAGCTCCCAGACCGGCAGCCCGGCGGTCAGGGCCACGTCGCCGACCTGACGCAGGTCGTCGGTCTCGACGGTCAGCAGGCCGTCCGCGGCGGTGGTCGAGCCGAGCCCGGCCGCCAGCAGCGCCTCGGCCAGCCGGACCGGGTCGGAGGTGCGCACCCGCGCCGTGGCGGTGCCGCTCAGCTCGGACATGCTGCCCTGCCGGACCAGCCTGCCGTTGGCGAGGATCACCACGTCGTCGACGGTCTGGGCGACCTCGAGGAGCAGGTGGCTGGAGACCAGGATCGTCTTGCCCTGTTCACGGCTGAGCCGGGAGAGGAACCCGCGCAGCCAGCGGATGCCCTCGGGGTCGAGCCCGTTGGCTGGCTCGTCGAGGATCAGCACCTTCGGGTCGCCGAGCAGTGCCGCCGCGAGGGCGAGCCGCTGCCGCATGCCCATCGAGTACGCACCGGCCCGGCGCCGCGCGAACGCGGGGATCCCGGTGAGCTCGAGCATCTCGTCCACGCGGGTGTCCGGGATCCCGTGGGTCGAGGCCATCACCCGCAGGTGGTCGCGCCCGGAGCGGCCCGGGTGGAAGTTCGTCGCCTCGAGCGCAGCACCGACCGTGGCGAGCGGGTTGCCGAGGTCGGCGTACGCCTGGCCGTCGATGGTGACGCCGCCCGAGGTGGGCCGGACCAGCCCGAGCGCCATCCGCAGGGTGGTGGTCTTCCCCGCGCCGTTGGGGCCGAGGAAGCCGGTGATCCGCCCCGGCTCCACCGTGAAGGTGAGGTCGTCGACTGCGGTGAAGCTGCCGAACTTCTTGGTCAGGTTGGTGATCTCGATCCGGGCTCCGGCCGCCACGCTGCTCCTTGGACTCGTCGCAGCGTCAGTAGATCAGCGCTGCTGCTGGGTCCTGCATCATCGCAGCAACGTCGGAGAGGAACCGCGACCCCTTCTCCCCGTCGACGTGGCGGTGGTCGAAGCTGAGCGCGAGCTGGGTGACCTGGCGTACGACGATCTCGTCGGTCGAGCCTGCCGAAACCACCCACGGCATCTTCCGCACCGCACCCAGGCACAGGATCGCGGACTCCCCCGGGTTGACGATCGGCGTGCCGGCGTCGATCCCGAACACACCGACGTTGGTGATCGTGAAGGTCCCGCCCGCCATCTCGGGCGGCTGCGTCCGCCCCTCGCGGGCGACTGCGGTGAGCTGGTTCAGCGACCGGGCGAGGTCGAGCAGGCCGAGCCGGCCGGCGTCCTTGATGTTGGGTACGACGAGCCCGCGGGGGGTGGCCGCGGCGATGCCGAGGTTGACGTAGTCCTTGAACACGATCTCCTGGGCCGCCTCGTCCCAGAACGAGTTGATCTCCGGCGTACGCCGCATCGCCAGCATCGCCGCCCGGGCGAGCACCAGCAGCGGGGACACCTTCACGTCGCGGAACTCCCGGTGCTCCCGCAACCGGTCGAGGAACTCCATCGTCCGGGTGACGTCGACCGTGACCCACTCGGTCACGTGGGGTGCGGTGAACGCGGAGGACACCATCGCCTGCGCCATCACCTTGCGCACGCCCTTCACCGGCTCCCGCCGCTCCCCGCCGCCCGATCTGGTGGTCGAGCTTGTCGAAACCCCGCCCCCGCGCGCAGCCGGAGGGGTTTCGGCAGGATCGACCCCTGTGGGCTCGCTCCCCGCGACCGCGGCCTGCACGTCGTCGCGGGTGATCGTCCCGTCCGGGCCGGTCCCGGTCAGCGAGGCGAGGTCCACGCCGAGGTCCTTGGCGAGCTTGCGCACCGGGGGCTTGGCGCGGGGACGATCCGGGCCGGAGCTCGGCTCGGGGCTCGGCTCGGGGCTCGTTTCGGCCGGCGCCACGCTGTGCGCCGGGACGGCCGGCTCGTCCGCCTCGACCACGGCCGCGGACTCGGCGCCGCCGGGCGCGAACGCCCCCTGGAGCTGCAGCTGGGCCGCGGCGCCCGCCTCGGTCGGCGGCGACGCGGGACCCCTGCGCGCACGGCGCACCGGCCCGCGGTCGGCCTTGTTGCGCCCGACCAGGCTCTCCCCCTCACCGCCCCCGCTGGCGGCGGGGTTGGAGAGGTCCATCCCACTGAGGTCGGCCGGCCCCGCGGGCTGCTCGGCGGCCTCGCCGATCGAGATGATCGGGGCTCCCACCTCGACGGTGTCGCCCTCGGAGACGAGCAGGGCGGTCACCGTCCCGGCGTACGGCGAAGGGAGCTCGACCAGCGACTTGGCCGTCTCGATCTCCACGACGATGTCGTTGATCTCCACGACGTCGCCCTCGCGCACGCGCCAGGACACGATCTCCGCCTCGGTGAGCCCCTCGCCGACGTCGGGCAGCAGGTAGTCGGCCATCTCAGAACTCCAGCGACCGGTCGACGGCGTCGAGCAGCCGGTCGAGGTCGGGCAGGAAGTCCTCCTCGATCCGGGAGGCCGGATAGGGGGTGTCGAACCCGCCGACCCGCAGCACCGGCGACTCCAGGGAGTAGAAGCACTCCTCCTGGATGCGCGCGGCCACCTCGGCGCCCATGCCGAGGTTGACGTGGGCCTCGTGGGTGACGATGGCGCGGCCGGTGCGGCGTACGGACGCGAAGACCGGCTCGAGGTCGAGCGGGCTCAACGTGCGCAGGTCGATCACCTCCAGCGAGCGGCCCTCGGTCGCGGCCGCCTCGGCGGCCCGCATCGCGATCTTCACCATCGGGCCGTAGGCGAGCACCGTCGCGTCCGTGCCCCGCCGCACGACGCGGCTGGTGAACAGCGGCTCGGGGGTGGCGGAGTCGTCGAGGTCGGCCTTGTCCGCGTGGTACTGCCGCTTGGGCTCGAGGAACACCACCGGGTCGTCGGAGGCGATCGCCTGCTGGATCATCCAGTAGCCGTCCACGGGGTTCGAGCAGGCGACCACCTTCAGGCCCGGCGTGTGCGCGAACTGTGCCTCCGGGCTCTCGGAGTGGTGCTCGACCGCCCCGATGCCGCCACCGAACGGGATCCGGATCACCATCGGCATCGGTGACCTGCCCTTGGAGCGGTAGTTCATCTTGGCGACCTGGCACACGATCTGGTCGTACGCCGGGTAGACGAACCCGTCGAACTGGATCTCTACGACCGGGCGGTAGCCGCGCAGCGCCAGCCCCACCGCGGTGCCGACGATGCCGGACTCGGCCAGCGGCGAGTCGATCACCCGGTCCTCGCCGAAGTCCTTCTGCAGCCCGTCGGTGATCCGGAAGACCCCGCCGAGCTTGCCGACGTCCTCGCCCATCACCAGGACCTTGGGGTCGTCCTCCATCGCCTTGCGCAGGCCCATGTTCAGGCCCTTGGCGAGGGTGATCTTCTGGGTGCTCATCCCTGGGCTCATCCTTGGGCCCCCTCGAAGCTCTCCAGGTAGGCGGCGTAGCCGGCGCGCTGCTCGCGCAGCTCGACGGTCTCCTCGGCGTAGACGTGGTCGAACAGGTCCAGCGGCGCCGGGTCGGGCAGCGCCTTGCACCCCTCACGAAGGCGGTGCCCGAGGTCGTCGGCCTCACCCTTGAGGTCCGCGACGAAGGCGTCGTCGGCCAGGCCGTTGCGGCGCAGGTAGACCTCCAGCCGGGCGATCGGGTCCTTGAGCTTCCACCGCTCCACGTCGTCGGAGAGCCGGTAGCGGGTGGGGTCGTCGGTGGTCGTGTGCGCGCCCATCCGGTAGGTGTAGGCCTCCACGAGCGTGGGCCCGCTGCCCTCGCGGGCCCGCTGCAGGGCGGCCTGGGTGACGGCGTACGTCGCGAGCACGTCGTTGCCGTCGACCCGGACGCCGGGGAACCCGAAGCCCAGCGCCCGCTGGTAGAGCGGGATCCGGCTCTGCCGCTCGATCGGCTCGGAGATGGCCCACTGGTTGTTCTGGCAGAAGAACACGACCGGCGCGTTGTAGGAGGCAGCGAAGATGAACGCCTCGTTGACGTCGCCCTGGCTGCTGGCGCCGTCGCCGAAGTGTGCGACCACGGCCGTGTCCCGGTCCGGGTCACCGGTGCCGACCGCGCCGTCGCGCTGCACCCCCATCGCGTAGCCGGTCGCGTGCAGGGTCTGCGCGCCGATCACGATCGTGTAGAGGCCGAAGTTGGTCTCCTTGGGGTCCCAGCTGCCGTGGTCGACGCCGCGGAAGAGGCTGAGCAGCTTGAGCGGGTCGATGCCGCGGCACCAGGCGACGCCGTGCTCGCGGTAGGTGGGGAAGACGTGGTCCTGGGGCCGCAGCGCGCGGCCGGCACCGATCTGCGCGGCCTCCTGGCCCAGCAGCTGGGCCCAGATGCCGAGCTCGCCGTGACGCTGGAGGGCGGTGGCCTCGGTGTCGATGCGGCGGGTCATCACCATGTCGCGGTAGAAGCCCCGCAGCTGGTCGCCGCTGAAGTCCTGGTCGAAGTCGGAGTGGTGGACGCGCTCACCCTCCGGGGTGAGGAGCTGGACCAGCTCCGGGCCGCCGTCGGCCAGCGAGGGGCCGAAGGCCTCCACGAGGTCGGGACCGAAATCGGGCATCACACACTCCTGTCTCCGGGCGAGTGCGGGGTCTCCGCGATCGCGACGTGCAGCGGGTCGGCGGTCGCAGGGATGGCGCGGCCGACGGCCCATTGATTGGGTGGGAGCACTGTGACCCAGGCCACACCGCCCCCGACAAGATAACGGACGATCCGGACCGTGACCCAGCGCCCCCGGTCAGGCGGGCTGGAACTTCCGCGGCCGGCGGCTGCGGGTGGCGGCCGCGACGCCGACGACGGCGATCACCAGACCGACCACCTCCCGGGTGTTCAGCGTCTCGCCGAGCAGCAGCCAGGCCAGCACGGCCGTCACCGGCGGCATCAGGAAGAACACGCTCGCCGCCGCCCCGGCGCCACGGGCCCGGACCAGGATCCCGAGCAGCCCGAGACCGAGGATCGAGTTCACCACCGCCAGGTAGACCAGGGCGATCCCGGCCGCTGCCGGATCGCGTACGACGCCGGTCCCCTCCACCAGCACCGCGAGCAGGAGCAACGGCGGAGCCGCCGCGCCGAACTGGATCGCGCCGGACCACAGCGGGTCCGGCGCGTACCCGATCCAGCGCTGCCCCAGCGTGCCGGCGCTCAGGGCGAGCACACTCACCACCCCGCACAGGATCCCCACGGTGCCGCCCGCCTGGTCCACGTCGGGGCCCAGCACGAGCACCACCCCGGCGACACCGATGACGAACCCGAGGACCTGCACCCGGCTGAGCCGCTCCCCCAGGAACGCGGCGGCCAGCAGGGCGGTCAGGACCGGGCTCAGCGAGTGCATCAACGAGGCGAGCGTGGCTCCCAGGCCCGCGTCGAAGGCGATGTACATCGCGGCGAACTGCACCCCGTTGAGCACGAAGCCGGAGAGCCCGATCCGCACGGCATCGGCCCTGGTGACCCGCACCGGTCCGCGGAGCACCCGGGCGAGCGCCCAGGCGATCACCGCCGCCAGCAGGAACCGCACCGCCACCAGCATCAGCGGGGACATCGCCTCCACGCCGTACGGCCCGGCGATGTAGCCCGAGGACCACACCAGCACGAACCCGGCCGCGGGCAGGAACGGGAGGTGCCGGGTGCTGGCCATCGGTCTCCCGTTCCGTGGGCTGGCAGGGTGTCGCCCCACCTTAGATCTGCTTGACTCGACGGATGAGTCGTCAGCAATCAGATACCCCTCGTGTGGTCTCCGAGTCGATCGAGGTCGCAGCGCCTCCCGAGACCGTGTTCGCGATCCTGGCCGACCCGCGCCAGCAGTCCCGCATCGACGGTTCCGGCTCGGTCCGTGGCCTGCTCAAGGGCCCCGACCGGCTGAGCAAGGGCGCGACGTTCGGCGTGGACATGAAGCTGTTCGGGCTGCCGTACAAGATCCGCAACACCGTCGTGGAGTTCGAGGAGGGCCGCCGGATCGCCTGGCGCCACTTCGGCGGCCACCGCTGGCGCTACGTCCTCGAGCCCACTCCGAGCGGGACCCGGGTCACCGAGTCCTTCGACTACAGCATGTACGGCGCTCCGCAGCGCCTGCTGATCGAGCTCACCGGCTTCCCCGCCCGCAACCGCAAGGGGATCGAGGGCACGTTGGTCAACCTGAAGGAGGCCGCGGAGGCGGACGCCCGCCGGGCTTCTTGAGCCTGCAGGGCTGCTTGCCAGCAATTGCTGGCAAAAGTCAGTCCTGTCGCCACTCGAGACGGGAATTCGCCAGCAATTGCTGGCAAAGTCACCGGTCTGCAGGCAACGAGACGGCCAAGCCGTCCAGGACGAGGTCGAGCCCGAACTCGAACTCGGTGCCGAAGTCGTAGCCCGGCTTGAGCACGTGCTCGGTCGAGAACTCCACGAGGTAGGGGAACGCGCCCGTGCCGAACAGCTCGTTCAAGTTCATCGACTCGGCCACCTCATGGACCGTCTCCGGTCCGTTGATGGGCAGTGAGGCCTCCGACATCGCGAAGCCGTAGATGTAGCTGTCGAGCAGCGCGTAGGCGTGTGCGGTCGCCTCGACCGAGAAGCCGCCCTCCCTCAGGGTGCCGATCACGGCGTTGAGGTGGGTCAGGGTCGCAGCGCCGGGCGAGGTCCGCGCCTGCAGCAGCGGGATCGCCCACGGGTGGACCCGCAGCACGGCCCGCACCGAGAGCGCGCGTCGGAGCATCTCCTCGCGCCAATCACCGCCGGGTCGGGGCAGCTCGAACTCGCCGAAGACGAGATCGACGATGCCGTCGATGATCTCCTCCTTGTTCGCGACGTGGTGGTAGACCGACATCGGCTTCACGCCCAGCTCCTCGGCCAGGGACCGAATCGTCAGGCTCGTGAGCCCGCCCCGGTCGGCCACGTCGACGGCGGCACGCAGCACCCGGTCGCGGCTCAGGGGAGCCCGTCCCGGGCTGCTCTGGGGGCCCGTTCTCGGCATCTCACTCCTTGGGGGTAGCGCTTCCGTACTTAGTACGTTAACGTAACCGTACTAAGTACGAAGACCTCGTCCACCGGTTGGAGCAGCCATGGGAACCCGAGACCAGCAGTCACCGACCCGATTCCCTTCCCGTCCCTGCGCGGAGACGATGCGGGCAGTCGTCCGGCACACCTACGGTTCCGCGGACGTGGTCCGGGTCGAGTCGGTCCCACGCCCCACGGTCGGTGAGCACGAGGTGCTGGTCCGGGTGCACGCGGCCGGTCTCGCCAGCAGCGACTGGCACCTGATGACCGGCAAGCCGTACCTGATGCGGCTCGCGACCGGCGTACGCCGCCCGCGGCAGCCGGTGCTGGGCGGCGACCTCGCCGGGACCGTGGCGCAGGTGGGGTCGGCCGTGACCCGGTTCGCGCAGGGGGACGAGGTGTTCGGCATCGGCCGCGGCTCGTTCGCGGAGTACGCCGTGGCACCGGAGGCCAAGCTGGTCGTGAAGCCTGCCAACCTGACCTTCGAACAGGCAGCCGTGGTCCCGGTCTCCGGTCTCACCGCGCTCCAGGCCGTGTGTGACACCGGCCGGGTCCAGGCCGGGCAACAGGTCCTGGTCACCGGGGCCTCGGGCGGCGTCGGCAGCTTCGCCGTCCAGGTCGCGAAGGCCTACGGCGCCGAGGTCACCGGCACCGCCAGCACCGGCAAGCTCGACCTGGTGCGGTCCCTGGGTGCCGACCACGTCATCGACTACAACCGCGACGACTTCGCCGACGGCGTACGCCGCTACGACCTGATCATCGACATCGCGGGCAACCCGAGCCTGACCCGGCTGCGACAGGCACTGACCCCGGCCGGGACCGCGGTCATCGTCGGCGGCGAGGAGGGCGGCAACTTCTCGGGAGGGATGAACCGCCAGCTACGCGCACTCGCCGTGTCCGCGGCGACTCGCCAGCGGCTGACCATGTTCCTGTGCAGGGAGAACTCCGCCGACCTCGACCGGCTCACCTCCCTGGTCGAAGCCGGCGAGGTCAGCCCGCGCCTGGACCGGACCTATCCGCTGGCCCAGGCCTCCGACGCCATCCGCCACCTGGCGGCCGGCCGGGCCCGCGGGAAGGTCGGCATCAGCATCGCCCCCACGACGTACGACGCCTGAGCGCAACCGCATACCCCGCGAAACACCCCCACCCGATGGAAAGCGTGATCGTGATGATCAAGGTCGACTCCCTCACCAAGAACTACGCCGGCTTCACCGCCGTGGACGACGTCAGCTTCACCGCGCTTCCAGGTCGGGTCACCGGCTTCCTCGGGCCGAACGGCGCCGGCAAGTCCACGACGATGCGGATCATCGTGGGGCTGACTCCAGCCTCCGCGGGCACCGCCGAGATCTGCCAGCAGCGGTTCGTCGACCTGGCGAACCCGGGCCTGGACGTCGGGGTCCTGCTCGACGCCTCGGCTCAGCACGCCGGCCGCACCGGGCGCGAGATCCTGACCCTCGGACAGCGCATGATGGGCCTGCCCGCACGCCGGGTCCAGGAGATGCTCGACCTGGTCAGCCTCACTCCCGCCGAGGCGGGGCGACGGGTCCGGCACTACTCACTGGGAATGCGCCAGCGACTCGGAATCGCGAGCGCCCTGCTCGGGGAACCCGAGGTACTGATCCTCGACGAACCGGCCAACGGACTCGATCCGGCCGGCATCCGGTGGATGCGGGACCTACTGCGTGACTACGCCGACCGGGGCGCGACCGTGCTGCTCTCCTCGCACCTGCTCCACGAGATCGAGGTGGTCGCGGACGATCTCGTGGTCATCGGGAACGGCCAAATCGTCGCCCAGGGAACCAAGGCCGCCCTCCTCCGGACGGCCGGCACGCTGGTGCGGACCACCGACGTCGCCGGCCTGGAAGAGGCACTGACCTTCGCCGGCGTGCCGTTCACCCGCAGCGGCCCCCTCGGGCGCGAGGGCGCCCTTCGCGTGGAGGCCGAGCCCGAGCTCGTCGGCCACCTGGCCCATCGGGCCGGCGCCACCCTGATCGAGCTGCGCGGCGCCGAGGGTGCCGGGCTCGAAGAGATGTTCCTCGAGCTCACCGCGGACACCCAACGAGAAGGAGCAGCGGCATGACCACCATCGAGATCGATGCCCCAGTACGCCGCCACGCACCCGCCGGGATCCCGCTCGCACGGATCGTCTCGGTCGAGCTGCGCAAGTCCTTCGACACCCGAGCCGGCTTCTGGCTGCTGTGCAGCATCGCGATCTCCGCCGCGTTGGCCACCGTCGCGGTGATCGCCTTCGCACCTGCGGAGCAGCTCACCTTCCACCTGTTCACGCAGGCGATCATCTTCCCGATGGCAGTGATCCTGCCGATGGTGGCAGCGCTCTCGGTCACCGGGGAGTGGAGCCAGCGCAGCGGGCTGACGACCTTCACGCTGGTCCCCCACCGCGGTCGGATCGTCCTCGCCAAGGGCATCGTCGCGGTCTCGGTCGCGGTGGCCTCGATGCTGCTCGCCTTCATCCTGGGCGCCATCGGCACCCTGGCCGGGGCAGCGGTCACCGGCGTGGAGGTGGTGTGGGACGACAACGCGGTCGGCCTCCTGCAGATCGTGCTGGTGAACGTCGTCGGGCTGCTGATCGGGTTCATGCTCGGCGTACTGATCCGCAGCTCGGCGGGAGCGATCGTCGCCTACTTCGTCTACACGTTCCTGCTCCCGACGGTGTTCGTGGTCTTCGCGGCCAACCAGGAGTGGTTCCGCGACGTGCAGCCCTGGGTGGACCCGAACTACTTCCAGGACGCCCTGTTCAACGGCTCACTCGCCGCAACCCAGTGGCTGCAGCTCGGTGCGACCACCCTGATCTGGCTGGTCCTTCCCCTGACCGTGGGCATGTGGGCGCTGCTGCGCTCGGAGATCAAGTGAGCCCAGAACTCGGGTAGTCCCGGCGTGGACAGATTCGGCAAACCCAGTCGCGGCGGCGGAGGTTCCGGCACACTGCAGCCCTCATACGTCTCTGGATCGGATCTGCCCATGCTCAGTGCGACACGCAAGGTTGCCGCCACCACCACGCTCGTCCTGCTCGCGGGACTGGCCCTCGTGGGTTCCGCGGGGACCGCGAACGCCGCTCGCTCCTGCTCCGGGGTGCCTGCGCCGGCGAACACACGCGTGGCCAACCGGGCACCCGAGCTGGCCAACGACACCGCACGGGTCATCTCCGGCGGGTCCGTGACGGTCAAGGTGCTGGCCAACGACTCCGACCCCGACGGGGACCGGCTCTACGTGACGAACCTCAGCCAGGGCCGCGGCGAGGTCTGCATCCAGCCCAACAGCACGATCGTGTACTCGCCCGCGCTCAGCGCCGCCAACTACACCGAGACCCTGACGTACGGCGTCACCGACGGCGACCTCTACCGCACGGCGAAGGTCACCATCGCGGTCGAGGGCGTCAAGCCGGTCCGCGCGCAACTGGTCCGCAAGCTGACCGTGAAGAAGCACAAGGTCAAGAAGCGGGCCGTCGTGGCGTTCACCAACACCAACCGGCGCTGGGTGGTCCTCGTCGCCGGCAGCCCGAAGGCGAAGCGTCCCCTGCTTCAGCGCACTGTGGCGCCCGGCGCCACCGTGAGCGTCCGGACCAAGGCCAAGCGGATCCTGTTCGTGGCGGCGATGAACAACGGCGAGGGGGACGTCAGCCTGATCAGCGTCGGCGTGCTCAACACCGTCAACGGCCGCCAGTGGGTCGAGCTGGCCACCGACGAGGACGCGGACCTCCGCAAGGCCCCGAGCATGCGCAGCCTGGCGAGCCGGGTGACCGCTCCGTAGGTCGCCGTACGTCCACACCTCGGTCGGGCCGAGATGGGTGGGCGCCTGAGCCGCGTCAGCCCAGCGACTCCCGGCCGTGCGCGGTCGTCCAGACCGAGGTGTCAGGGCCCTTGGGGACGATGCCCGACGGGTTCACGTCGAGGTGCACCACGTAGTAGTGCTGCTTGATCTGGTCGAAGTCGATCGTCTCGCCGAAGCCGGGGGTCTGGAACAGGTCGCGGGCGTAGCCCCAGAGGTTGGGCATCTCGGTGAGCTTGTTGCGGTTGCACTTGAAGTGCCCGTGGTAGACCGCGTCGAAGCGGACCAGCGTGGTGAACAGGCGTACGTCGGCCTCGGTGATCGAGTCCCCCATCAGGAAACGCCGCTCGGCCAGCCGCTCCTCGAGCCAGTCCATCGCGGTCCAGAGCCGGTCGTAGGCGTCGTCGTACGCCTCCTGGGAACCGGCGAACCCGCAGCGGTAGACGCCGTTGTTCACCTCGGTGAAGATCCGCTTCATCACGGTCTCCATCTCCTCGCGCACGTCCTCGGGCCACAGGTCCGGGGCGTCGGGGCGGTGGTGGTCGCTCCACTCGAAGAAGAAGTCGTGGGTGATCCACGGGAAGTCGTTGGTGACGACCTCGCCGCTCTCCACCTCCACGATCGCCGGGACGGTGATGCCGCGCGGGTAGTCGGGGTAGCGCTTGAAGTAGGCCTCCTGCAGCTTGTGGATGCCGAGCACCGGGTCCACGCCGCCGCGGTCGAGGTCGAAGGTCCAGCTGTCCTTGTCGTGCACCGGCCCCGGCATCCCCAGGGAGATCACGTCCTCGAGGCCGAGCAGGTTGCGCACGATGATGGCGCGGTTGGCCCATGGGCAGGCCTTCGCCGCGATCAGGCGGTAGCGCCCGGGCTCGACGGGCCACTGCTCGGAGTCACGGGTGATCCGGTCAGGGATGTAGTTCATGTCCCGGTCGAAGGACTTGCCCTGCTCCACGTACGTCGAGTTGCGTTCCACCATTCCCCCATTGTGCCTCGGTAGATCAACTTTCAATCACTTTTGCCGGCCTGCGGGTCGCGCGAGACCGGCCGCGACCGTGAGGAACACGTCGTTGGCCGCAGGCTCGCCGATGCTGACCCGCACTCCCTCGTCGGCGAAGGGTCGCACGCTGATGCCGGCCGCCTCCGCCGCCGCGACGAACGTGGGCGTCTGTTCCCCGAGCGGCAGCCAGACGAAGTTGCCCTGGGGCTCGGGAAGGTCCCAGCCCTGCCCGGTCAGTCCGGCCACGACCCGGTCGCGCTCGGCGACGATCGCCTCGACGCGCTCCATCAGCTCGGCCTCCGCCGCCAGGCTCGCCACGGCCGCCGCCTGGGCGACGGTGGAGACCCCGAAGGGCAGGGCACAGGCCCGGACCGCCGCAGCCACCTGCGGGTGCGCGAGCAGGTAGCCCACCCGGAACCCGGCCAGCCCGTAGGCCTTGGCGAAGGTGCGCAGCACCGCGACGTTCGCGTGCGCCTCCTGCAGGGCGATCCCGTCGACCGGGTCCTGCGACCGCACGAACTCCCGGTAGGCCTCGTCGACGACCACCAGGACCCGGTCGGGGACATTTGCCAGCAATTGCGTGAGGGCGGCGTGGTCCACCGCGGGCCCGGTCGGGTTGTTCGGCGTACACACGAACATGACCCTGGTCCGCTCGGTCACCGCCTCGGCCATCGCGACGAGGTCGTGGCGGCCGTCCGCGGTGAGCGGTACCTGGACCGAGACCCCGCCGACGGTCGCCACCGCGAGCGGGTAGGCCTCGAAGGAGCGCCAGGCGTAGACGACCTCGTCGCCAGGCTCGCAGAACGCCTGGAGCAGGTGGTAGACCAACGCCACCGACCCGGTCCCGGCGGCAAGCCGCTCGGTGGGTACGCCGAGACGGCGGGCCAGGGCGTCGTACAGCGCGGCGTTGCCCATGTCGGGGTAGCGGTTCATCTGCGCGGCCGCGGACTCGGCCGCCTCGAGCACCGAGGGCAGCGGCGGGAACGGGTTCTCGTTCGAGGACAGCTTGTAGACCTGCCGCCCCGGGCGGTGTGCCGGCGGCCGTCCCGGCACGTAGGCCGGGATGTCGGCGAGGCTCGCGCGGGGGCTCGGGGGGACCTGGGAACTCACGCGCCGACCCTACGGCCGCGCGAGCAGGCCCGACCGGCGACCGGCCCTCAGGGCAGCGCGACCCGACCACCGGGGACAGGCGCGAGGTCGCGACCGAGGCGTACGTCGAGCGGGTTGGTCAGGCACCGCATCGCCCCGCCGCCCTTGAGGAACTCCCCCACGTCGGCGAGCACGACCTCGAAGCCCCACGTCTCGAGCTGCGCCCGGACGCGGTTCGGGCACGCCGGCATCACCACGGTCCGGCCGACCACGACCGAGTTCGCGCAGAAGGTGAGCGCCTCCTGCTCGGAGATCACCAGCGGATCCGGCACCAGCGCGAGCAGCGCAGCCGCCGACTCGGTGTCGAAGGCGTCCGGGCACACCATCGCCCGGGCGTCGTCGAGGGGGCAGAAGGCCAGGTCGAGGTGGTACATCGCCGGGTGGACGATCCGCAGGCCACGGACGCTCACGCCGAGGTCGCCGGCGAGGTGCTTGAGCGCCAGCTCCTCGGTGCGCGGGCCGTGGCCGACCAGGAGCTCACCACGCCACGCGAACGCGTCGCCGGCCTCGAAGTGGGCCCCCACGCCGTCGCGACCGGTGCTGCGCCGAGCGAAGCCGCGCCCCGCGAACCACCTGTCCGCGCCGGGGGTCTCCACCTGGCGCTGGGGGTAGCGCATGTGCGAGAGCACCACCTGGCGCGCGTGCGGCCCGGGACCCTGCAGGGCCAGGCCGAGGTTCATCGCGTAGACCATGTCGGGGGCCTGCGGCAGCTGCGGCGCCACCTGCACGGTGCCGCCGGCGGTCTCGATCGCAGCGACCAGCCCCCACCACTGCGCCGTGGCGAGTCCCGGATCGGGCTGGTCGCGGACGTCCATGAACGGGTTGATCGCGTAGTCGATGCGGAAGTGGTCGGGCTGGACCATCAGGTAGTCGTGGCCCCACTGGAGCTCGGTGCCGGAGATCATCGGCCCTCCCGGGTCTCGGCGTACGAGGAGGAGACCTGTCTAACCAGCCGTCGTTTCAGTGCTGTTTCAGGCAATCGCGTGTCGTATGTCGGCGAAGCCGCCTCCACGGAGGTCCGCTGGGACCCCACTAGGGTGCACGCATGAGGTTCCTGGTCTGGCTCGTCGTCAACACCCTTGCCCTCGGTGCCGCCGTGTGGCTCTTCGACGGGATCACCCTCACCGGGGCCACCGAGACCGACCGGGTCGTCACCCTGGTCGTGGTGGGCGCGATCTTCGGGGTGGTCACCTCGATCGTGCGGCCCGTGGTCAAGCTGCTCTCGCTGCCGCTGATCATCCTGACGCTGGGGCTGATGCTGCTGGTGATCAACGCCCTGATGCTGCTGCTCACCAGCAAGATCGCGGGGAGCTTCGACCTCGGCTTCCACGTGGACGGATTCTGGGTGGCCCTGTTCGGGGCCCTCGTGATCTCGGTGGCCTCGACGATCCTCGAGGCGATCCTCCCCGAGCCCGATCGGCGCTGATCGCGCCGTGAGCCTCCCCTCGCCGACCGGCACGCCGTACCGCATCGGGTTCGTGTGCCTGGGCAACATCTGCCGCTCCCCCACGGCCGAGGTGGTGCTGCGCGCCATGCTCGAGGAGGCCGGGCTCGCGGAGAAGGTCGAGGTGAGCAGCTGCGGCACCGGCGACTGGCACGTCGGCGAGCCGATGGACCCGCGCGCCGCCGCACACCTCGTCGCCAGCGGGTACGACGGCGCCAGCCACCGCGCCCAGCAGTTCGACCCCGGCTGGCTCGACCTCGACCTGGTCCTGGCGATGGACGCCAAGAACCTCGCCGACATCACCGGGGGCGCCGGTCCGAGCGACCGGGTCCGGATGTTCCGTTCCCTGGACCCCCGCCTCCCCGCGGACCCGGCTCCGGAGGACCTCGACGTGCCGGACCCGTGGTTCGGCGGCGACGACGGCTTCGAGGAGGTGCTCCGGATCGTGGAGCGCACCTGCCGGGCACTGGTGCACGAGCTCAGGGAGCTGGGTCTGTAGGACGCGGCGCGGCGCCCCTCCGATGAGTTCTCCGGTCCCCGCTGGTCAGCAGCGGTGTCTAGAGTCGGAACAAGAGGAGCTCCCATGACGTCGCTCGACACCGGATCGCAGGCTGCGAACCAGCAGGGGTCGCCCCCTGCCCCGCCCCTGCCCGAGGAGTTCCCGCAGGTCGCCGACCAGTACCGCCGCGAGCTGACCGCCCACTGCTACCGGATGACCGGGTCGGTCTACGACGCCGAGGACATGGTCCAGGAGACCTACCTGCGTGCCTGGCGGGCCTACGACGACTTCGAGGGGCGCTCCTCGGTCCGCACCTGGCTCTACCGCATCGCGACCAACGTGTGCCTGACCAACCTGGAGAACAAGGCCCGTCGCCCGCTGCCGACCGGGCTCGGCCTGCCCGGGGCACAGGCGCACGACGAGCTGGTCGAGGCCACCGAGGTCCCCTGGCTGGAGCCGCTGCCCGACGTGATGGTGGACGTCGCCAACGTCGACCCGGCCCACGTCGTGGGCAATCGCGACTCCATCCGGCTGGCGTTCGTGGCGGCGCTGCAGCACCTGCCGGCCCGCCAGCGCGCCGTGCTCATCCTGCGCGACGTGCTCCGCTGGTCCGCCAAGGAGACGGCGGTCGCGCTGGAGACCACCACCGCGGCGGTCAACAGCGCCCTGCAGCGTGCCCACGCGCAGCTCGCCGAGAGGCAGCTGACCCAGGGGACGGTCGAGGACGACCTCACCCCCGAGCTCGAGGCGATGCTCGAGCGCTACGTCCAGGCGTTCTGGGACAAGGACGTCAACGCACTGGTGACGATGCTGGCCCACGACGCGATCTGGGAGATGCCGCCGTTCACCGGGTGGTACGCCGGGTCGCGCAACATCGCGGACCTGATCGGGACGCAGTGCCCCGGTGGCGCCAACGACATGCCGATGATCCGGACCACCGCCAACGGCCAGCCGGCCTTCGGCCTCTACATGCGCCAGCCGGAGGGCCACTTCGAGCCGTTCCAGCTCCAGGTCCTCCAGCTCGTCGAGGGGCGCGTGCAGCACGTGGTCGCGTTCCGCGGGCTCGGGCTGTTCGAGAAGTTCGGGTTGCCGCCGAGCCTGCCCGCGTCGTACGCCCAGGCCTGAGATGTCCGTCGTCCCGCCGCCGACCTCGGTGGCGGTGCTCGAGGACTCCGTCGTCTGGGCCCTCGGCTGCCTCGAGGCGGCCCGCGACGCAGCGTTGCCCTCGCCCACCCCCTGCCGCGCCTGGACCCTGGGGGACCTGCTCCTGCACATGGAGGACTCGCTGACGGCACTGGGCGACGCAGCCGAGCAGGGACGTGTCCCGATCGAGGGCAGCCGGGGCGCCGGGGACTCCGGCGACCTGGTGGACCGCATCGTCGAGCGCGGCTGCGCCACGCTCGCCGCGTGGCGCCGGCGGCTCACCTCCGCGCCCGTGACCGTCGGTGAGCTCGTCCTGGGCCGCGACACCACCGTCCTGGTCGGCGCCCTGGAGATCGCCGTGCACGGGTGGGACGTCGCCGCGGCCTGCGGTGACCACCGACCGTTGCCCGCGGACCTCGCCGAGCGGCTGCACGCCCTGGCCCTGGTCGTGGTGACACCGCGCGAGCGCGGGCACCGCTTCGCGGCGCCCGTCGAGGTGGCGCCGCGTGCCTCCGCCAGCGCGCGGCTGCTGGCCCACCTGGGCCGGGATCCCGCGTGGTCGGCACCACGCAGCGGCGGCGGCTGATCCCCGGGACCCGGCACCGGTTCGGAGCCGGGGTGCACAGTTGAGCTGTGGCGCACATGCGAGGGATCGCCGGTCGGGTCGAGCAGCTGCTGCCCCAGTCCGTGGTCTCCACGAGCCCGGTGGCCGGCGGCGACATCTGCACCTGCACCCGAGTCCGGCTCAGCGACGGCAGCTCGGCCCTGGTCAAGACGCTCCCCGGAGCCCCCGAAGGGTTCTTCGAGACCGAGGCCCGCGGCCTACGGTGGCTCGCGGAGCCCGGCGTCGTCGACGTCGCGGAGGTGCTGGCCGTCGAGCACGACTGCCTGGTGCTGCGCTGGATCGAGCCGGCCCGGCCCTCGGCGGAGACCGCCGCCGCGCTGGGCCGCTCGCTCGCCGCGCTGCACGCGAGCGGTGCGGACAGGTTCGGGGCCGAGCAGGACGGGTTCATCGGATCAATGCCGCTGCCGAACCGGCCGGCGCCCACCTGGGCGGAGTTCTTCGCGACCCGCCGGGTGCTGCCCTACCTGCGGCGGGCGCTGAACCGCGGCCGGATCACCCCCGAGGACGCCGGCGACGTCGAGGCGCTGCTGGGCAGGATCACCGACCTGGCCGGGCCGCCGGAGCCCCCCGCCAGGATCCACGGGGACCTGTGGGGCGGCAACGTCGTCTGGTCCGCCACCCACGGCACCCTGATCGACCCCGCCGCCCACGGGGGTCATCGCGAGACCGACCTGGCGATGCTGGCGATGTTCGGGCTCCCGCAGCTGCAGCGGCTGATGGAGGGCTACCAAGAGGTGCATCCGCTCGCCGACGGCTGGGAGGACCGCCAGCCGCTGCACCAGCTGTTCCCGCTCCTGGTGCACGCGGCCCTGTTCGGCGGCAGCTACGGCAAGCGGGCCGGCGAGGTCGCGCGCCGCCTCTGACCCCGACGGCGTCTCAGCGATCGTTAAGGCCCAGATGGCACTCTTGTGCCCGTGACCGCCCCCGACTCGCCCTCCGCGGCGCCCCAGCACGTCCTCGTGGTCGAGGACGACCGGGCGGTGCGGGAGTCGCTTCGCCGGTCGCTGGAGTTCAACGGCTACCAGGTCTCCACCGCCTCCGACGGCGCCGAGGCGCTGGCCGGAATCGGCGCGCTCAACCCCGACGCCGTCGTGATGGACGTGATGATGCCGCGCCTCGACGGCCTCGAGACCACCCGCGCCCTGCGCAAGGTCGGCAACAGCGTGCCGATCCTCGTGCTGACCGCCCGCGACGCGGTCGGCGACCGGGTGGAGGGCCTCGACGCCGGCGCCGACGACTACCTCACCAAGCCGTTCGCGCTCGAGGAGCTCCTCGCCCGGCTGCGGGCCCTGCTGCGCCGCGTCGCGCCCACCCCGGGCAACCCGGAGGAGCAGCTGGCGTTCGCCGACCTGACCATGGACCTCGCCTCCCGCGAGGTACGCCGCGGCGGCCGGCTGATCGACCTCACCCGGACCGAGTTCAACCTGCTCGAGCTGTTCCTGCGACGTCCCCGCCGGGTGCTGGAGCGCTCGTTCATCCTCGAGGAGGTCTGGGGCTTCGACTTCCCCACGACCGCCAACAGCCTCGAGGTCTACGTGGGGTACCTGCGGCGCAAGACCGAGGCCTCCGACGAGCCCCGCCTGATCCACACCGTCCGAGGCGTCGGCTACGTCCTCCGCGAGGCCCCGTAGTGCATCCCGCACTGCGCCCGGCGACACACTGGCGCAACTCCTTCCACTACCGCAGGTCGCTGGCGAGCCGGGTCATCCTGCTCACCACCCTCGCGGTGGGCATCGCGGTCACGGTGGTCGCGCTGGCGGCGTACGCCACGGTGCGGATGCAGAGCATGGAGAGCATCGACCGCTCGCTGCACGTGCGGGCGACCCAGGCCGCGAAGCCGGCCACGCTGACCGCGCTCGCCCGCCAGGAGGTGCCCCGGTGGGCACTGGGTGCGGCCGACGTGAACCTGGTCTTCATCGACGAGGCCGGACCGGTCGCCTGGACCGACGGGGACGCCGCCGAGGAGGTCGGCCGCACGGAGTACGAGGTGGCGACCGGCAGCAAGGAGTGGAGTGCCCGCACGGTGCTCGTCCACGGCGACCGCTACCGCGCGGTGGCCGTGCCGGTGCAGAAGGGCGTCGCCCTGGTGCTGTCCCAGTCGCTGCAGTCCACGGACAGGATGCTGGGCCGCCTGGGCCTGGTGATGCTGCTGCTCGGCGTCGCCGGGATGATCATCGCCGCGCTCGCCGGCTGGGGGGTCGCCCGCAACGGCCTGCGGCCGGTCCGGCGGCTGACCACGGCCGTGGAGGAGATCGCGCGCACCGAGCGCCTCGACCCGATCCCGGTCGAGGGCCGCGACGAGGTCGCGCGCCTGTCGATGTCGTTCAACGCGATGCTCACCGCCCTCTCGGCCTCCCAGGCGCGGCAGCGCCAGCTCGTGGCGGACGCGGGCCACGAGCTGCGTACGCCGCTGACGTCCCTGCGCACCAACCTCGACCTGCTGGCCCAGGCCGACGCCTCCACCCAGCTCTCGGCGCAGTCGCGCCGCGAGCTGCTCGACGACGTGCGCGCCCAGATCTCGGAGATGACCACGCTGATCGTCGACCTCGTCGAGCTCGCCCGCGAGGACCCCTCGGCACCGTCGCCCGTCGAGCCGGTGGAGCTCGCGGCGGTGGTCAGCCAAGCCGTCACCCGGGTCCGCAGACGCGCGCCCACCGTCCACTTCGACGTGACCACCGAGCCCTGGTGGCTCACCGGGGACGCTGCCGCACTCGAGCGCGCGATCACCAACCTGCTCGACAACGCGGCCAAGTGGAGTCCCGAGGACGGCCGGGTCACCGTCGCGCTCTCGCAGGGCACGGTCGTGGTCACCGACCAGGGGCCGGGCATCTCCGACGAGGACCTCCCGCACGTCTTCGACCGGTTCTACCGATCCGCGGAGTCGCGCGGGATGCCCGGCTCCGGGCTCGGGCTCTCGATCGTCCAGGCGGTGGCCGACCGGCACGGAGGATCGGTGCAGGCAGCCTCGGGTCCGGGCGGCACCGGAGCCTGCTTCTCCTTCCACGTGCCGGGCACAATGGCGCCTCCAGACCTTTTGGACCGCGCGTAGCCTTTCCAAAGGTCTCTCTCAGGATGACGGCGGATTCTATGAACATGGATGAGCAGAATCGTTACCCGCATGACCCACAAGACCCGGCTGGTGCCGGGCGTCCCGCTGGGCCCCCCGCTGGGCCCGAGCACACCCAGCCGCTGCCGCGGTCCCAGGACCACCCCGCCGCTTCTCCCATGCCGTCGACGCCCGCGCGATCCAAGCGCGGCAACGGCCTGACCGCAGGCGTCCTGGTCGGCGCACTGGTCCTCGGTGGGCTCGCCGGTCTCGGCGGCGCCGCCGCCTACGACGCGCTCGACAACGGCAACGACAGCTCCTCCTCGACGTCGTCGAGCCCGTTGCGCTCCTCCGGCGACGACGCCGACCCCGCCCCCGCCAGCACGGTGGAGAAGGTGGCCGCCGAGGTGCTGCCCTCGGTGGTCAAGGTGAACGTCACCGGCCAGAACCAGTCCGGTTCCGGCTCCGGCATCGTGCTCACCAAGGACGGCGAGATCCTCACCAACAACCACGTGGTAGCCGGCGCGCAGGGCGGGTCGATCTCGGTGAGCTTCAACGACGGCACCACCAAGCCGGCGAGCGTCGTGGGCACCGACCCGCTCACCGACATCGCCGTGATCAAGGCCAAGGACGCCACGGACCTCGATCCCGCCGAGCTCGGCAACTCCGACGACGTCCGGGTCGGCCAGGAGGTCGTGGCGGTGGGTTCGCCGTTCGGCCTGAACGCGACCGTGACCGCCGGGATCGTCAGTGCCCTGAACCGGCCCGTCTCGGTGTCCACCCAGGACGAGTCCGAGCAGAACCCGTTCGGCGGGCAGCAGAACCAGCAGCAGGGCTCGCTGAGCACGACGTACCCCGCGATCCAGACCGACGCCGCGATCAACCCCGGCAACTCCGGCGGGCCGCTGGTCGACCTCGCCGGCCGCGTCATCGGGATCAACTCCTCCATCCGGACCGCCTCCAGCGGCGGGCTCTCCGGGGACTCGGGCGGCTCCATCGGCCTCGGCTTCGCGATCCCGGTCGACAAGGTGCGCCCGGTGATCGAGCAGATCATCAAGGGCGAGAAGCCGACGCACGCACGCCTGGGGGTCTCGGTCTCCGATGCCAGGAGCCCCTCGGTGCAGGGCGCCGAGCTCGGCGCGGTCGAGCGAGGCGGCGCCGCGGCCAAGGCCGGGCTCGAGGAGGGTGACGTGATCACCAAGGTCGGCGACCAGGTCATCGACGGGTCGGAGTCGCTGGTGGCGACGATCCGGGGCTACCGTCCCGGCGACAAGGTGAAGATCACCTACCTGCGCGACGGCAAGACCGAGACGACCACGGCCACCCTGGGCTCGGACGCCAACAGCCAGACGTCCTGACGCGGGGCCACTCCGCCCGGCGCGTTGCTCCGGCGCGTTCCCGAAGCGGGACGGTGGTCTAGGCCTGAATTACGGACTCGGCCACAGGCCTTGTGCCCCCGGCGGGTGCGGGACAAGCATGGCGGGACGCGGCGCGCGGTGCGGTTGCCCGGCATCCGGGGGGAGCCAGACGTCTCGGCAGGGCATCCGCTCCGCGCGTCGACCACGACCAGGTCCCCCGTCCTGGCCGGGGTCCACGCCGGACGGTTGTCGCCGGACCATCCATGCCCGGACCATTCACGCCCGGACCATCCTCGCGGGACCGGCTACTCCAGCACCGACAGGATCGAGGAGTAGTCGTCGGTCCAGCGGATCGCCCGCGAGCCGGGTTCGCGCCAACCGGGACGCTCCAGCAGGGGCGCGAGGTCCTGCCGCTCCGCACCCAGGGCGACCCAGACGCTGTTGACGCCGCCGTCGGCGTCGCCCTCGCCGCTGCCGACGGCCATCGAGAGCCCGAGCTCCTCCGCCGCCCCCACCAGGACCGGCTCGAGGTCGAAGACCCGGTTGCTGATGTGTACGACGAGCACGCCACCGGGCGCGAGCCGCTCGCGGTAGGTGGCGATCGCCTCCTCGGTGAGCAGGTGCACCGGGATCGAGTCCGAGCTGAACGCGTCCAGGACGATCGTGTCGAAGCTGCCCGGTGCGGCCTCCGCGAGCCCGAGCCGCCCGTCGCCGACCACGGTCTCGACCGTGGCGGCGCTGTCGTCGAGGTAGGTGAACAGCCGCGGGTCCCGGGCGATCCGCACGATCTCCGGGTCGATCTCGTAGAACGTGAACCGCTGGCCCGGTTGGCCGTACGCCGCCACGGTGCCCGCACCCAGTCCGACCACCGCCACGTCGCCGCCCTTGCGCGCGGTGAACACGTCGCCGAGGGGGCCCGTGCGCGAGTAGTAGCTCGTCGGGATGCCGCGCTTGTCCGGGTCCCGGAACTGGGTGCCGTGGACCGTCGTACCGTGCACCAGCTCGGTGACCCCGCGGTCGTTGACCACCGAGTAGCTGCCGAAGAAGGTGCGGCTCTGGGACAGCTGGCCCTGGGACTGCCCGAAGGCGGCGAAGCCGAAGAACACCACGAGGATGCCGGCCATCGCCCGGGGCATCCGGGCCATCCCGGTGCCGAGCGCGACTGCCGCGCACAGGAGCACCAGCACGACCGCGGCGTACACAGAGACCAGCCACAGCAGGCCTGCCACCGCGAGCGCCGCCACCGCCAGGAGGGCGATCGTCAGGCCGCCGGGACGACGGGAGGAGCCCGCCGGACCGGCCACGGGGGTGGCCTTGGCGAGCCCGACGAGCAGTAGCGGCACCACCGCGAGGACCAGCCAGTACTCCAGCACCCGGTCGAAGAGCATCGGGGCGATCAGCCCGTTCAGCAGCCCGCCCAGCGCTCCGCCGGTGGAGACCACGAGGTAGTACGCGGTCAGGTGGTCGGGCGAGGGACGCTCGGCGGCCAGGCGGGCGTGGGCGGCGTACGCGACCAGCGCGAGCATGGCGAGGTTCAGCGCGATGGATCCCGCGACCGACACGCCACCGCCCAGCACGGACGCACCGCCGCACGCGAAGGCCAGCCCGACAGCCAGCTGGGTGACCCGTCGCGGCGGCACCCGCGAGGTGCGCGCGAACGCGAGCACGAACGTAGCCAGGTAGATCGCGAGCGGCACCACCCACAGCAGCGGGATCGCCGCGATGTCGGTCGAGATGTGCGAGGTGACCCCCAGCATCAGCGAGGACGGCAGGAAGGCGAGGGCGATCCAGCCGAGGACCTGCCTGCGTCCCGGCCGCGGCCCTGCCGGGACCCGGGTGGCCGTGGTGTCGCGGGTGCGTCCCGCGCCGCGCACCGAGAGCGCGCACGCCCCGGTGAGCACCACGAAGCCGAGGAAGCCCGCGGACCACCACGCGCGCTGGTCGGCGAGCGCGAGGTTCGGCTCGATCAGCAGCGGGTAGGCGAGCAGTCCCCCGAAGCTGCCCAGGTTGCTGGCCGCGAACAGGAAGTAGGGGTCCTCGGAGCGGTGGTGGTCGCCCCAGGAGTACCACCGCTGCAGCAGCGGCCCGGTGGTCGCCACCACGGCGAACGGCAGCCCGATCACCAGGAGCAGGGTGCGCAGCAGCCAGAGCACCGGCGAGGTGTCGGCCCCCGGGGCGACGTCGTCGGGGATCGCGAGCGGCAGGGCCACCAGCGGCAGCAGCAGCACCACGAGGTGGGCCCGTGGCTGCCAGGTCGCGCCCAGCCTCGAGGTCGACCAGTGCGCGTAGCCGTAGGCCGCGAGCAGCAGCACCTGGAAGAACAGCGAGGAGGTGCTCCACACCGTCGCGGAGCCGCCGTACGACGGCAGGATCAGCCGGGCGACGAGGGGCTGGACCACGAACAGCAGCGCCGCACCCAGGAAGGCCGTCGTGGCGAACAGCAGGGTCCGCGGCCCGGCGCGCCGCGGGGCCGGCGCCCCGGCTGCCTCCGGGGCTGCGACGGGACGGGTCCCGGGCTTGACCACGCTCTGGCTGGTCGCCATGTCACACCCTCCGCCGGGACCTCGTCCGGCCAAGATACGAGGGCGCGGCCCCCGCGTCCGGCGAAGCGGGGAACGCGTGATCCGACTGTTGTCAGCCCGGTCCGGCGGCGCTCGCGCGCATCCGCTCGGCCTTCCAGCCGGTCTCGGCCCACTCCTGCTCCACCTCGGAGTGCACGGTGATGCCGCCGCCGGTGCCGATGCGCCAGACCCGGTCCGGTCCGGCGTACAGCGAGCGGATCACCACGCCGAGGTCGGCGCGGCCGTCGGCGCACACCCAGCCGAACGCCCCCGCGTAGAGCCCGCGGGAGGTTGCCTCCACCTCGTCGATGATCGCCATCGTGCGCCGCTTCGGGGCACCGGTCATCGAGCCGGCCGGGAACAGCGCCCGCAGCGCGCCGAGCGTGGAGACGTCCTCGCGCAGCCGGCCCCGCACCGTGGAGACCAGCTGGTGCACGCTCGGGTAGGACTCCACCGCCATCAGGCTGGGCACCTCGACCGACCCGACCTCGCAGACCATCGAGAGGTCGTTGCGCAGCAGGTCGACGATCATCAGGTTCTCCGCGCGGAACCGCGGCTCGCTGGCGAGCTCCTCGCGGAGCCGCTCGTCCTCGGCCTCGGTGGAGCCGCGCGGGGTGGTGCCCTTGATCGGCTTGGTCTCGACCCAGCGGTCGGCGTCGACGGTGGCGTAGCGCTCCGGGGAGCTGCTCAGCAGGTGGGTCCCGCGGTGGCTGAGCAGACCGGCGTACGGCGCGGGGTTGCTCGCGCGCAGCCGCAGGTAGGTGGCCAGGGGGTCGGTGGCCGCTCCGACCTCGCCTACCCGGCCGACCTCGTCGCGGAAGGTCAGGTTGACCTCGTAGGTGTTCCCGGCGTGCAGCTGCTCCTGGACGCGCGCGAAGGCGTCGGCGTACCACGCGGGCGCGGTGCCGGGGTGCGCCACCGGGGGCAGCGGGCCTGCCTGCGGCAACGGGCCGTGGTCGAAGAACCGCACGCCGCGCGAGCGCATCCAGACGGCGTCGGGGCCGTGCGGCCAGGGGCGGGCGGGCAGGTCCGGCCGGGCGGCGTACCCCAGGCAGCCCACCCAGTGCACGTCGGGATCGCCCTCGTCGCGGGCGATCTCGGCCTCGAGCACCTCGAAGACGTCCGTGCCGACCACCTCGTGCCGGGTCCCCTGGTGCCGGGTCACCTCGCGCCGGCCCGCGTCGAAGCTCAGCGAGACGTCGTCGTCCTCGAGCACGCCGACCAGGGACCGGCGGCCCGACCACTCGCGTGCCCCGCCCCCGTCGAGCCAGAACACCCGGTCGCTGCGGGCCAGGCCGTCGCGGACGGCCGCGACGACGGGTTCGGAGGCCGGGCAGGTGGTCGGGTGGCTCACGAGAGGAAGTTCCTCACCAGGGCGGCGCCGTGCTCGGAGAGGATCGACTCCGGGTGGAACTGCACGCCGGTGTGCGGCAGGTCCCGGTGGGCGACCGCCATCGTCACGCCACTGAGCTCGTCGACGGCCGTGCGGCGCAGCGTCGCCGGCAGCTCCACCGCTGCGAGCGAGTGGTAGCGCACCGCCCGGAACCGGTCGGGCACCCCGGCGAAGAGGCCATCCCCGTCGTGCTCGACCACGGCCACCTCGCCGTGCGCCGGGCGCACGCGCGTCACCGTTCCGCCGTACGCCGTGACGAGGGCCTGCATCCCCAGGCACACGCCGAGGACCGGTACGCCGAGGCCGAACACCGCGGCGCCGAGGGCGAAGTCGGCCGGGACGCCGGGGTGTCCGGGTCCGGGCGAGAGGACCACGTGGGTGGCAGCGCGGGCACGCTCGAGGGTTCCGGGAGCATCGTGCTCGACGACCTCGGGAAGGGTGCCGGTGACCGTGGCGACGAGGTGCACGAGGTTCCAGGTGTAGGAGTCGTAGTGGTCCACCACGAGCACCCCCGTGGTCACCCCAGCAGCTCCAGCAGGAGCCCGCGCAGCAGCGCGAAGCCGTTCTCGGTGAGGATCGACTCGGCGTGGAACTGCACGCCGCGGAAGTTCGGTCCGGCGACGAGATGGACGTCTCCGGTGGCGGGGTCGGACTCCGCGCGGACGCCCTCGGGCAGGGCGCCCTCGCCGAGCCGCCCGACGAAGGTGTTGTAGAAGCCGACCCGCTCGTCGCGGCCCTCGATCTCGACCAGCGACTGGGTGCCCTGGAAGACGATGTCCTTGTAGTCCAGCGGGATCCCGAGGCGGTCGCAGAGCACCTGGTGCCCCAGGCACACCGCGAGGAACGGCTTCTGGGTGGCCAGGAGACCGTCGATCGCCCGCTGGTAGGCGGCGATCTTGGGGTGCGCCGCGTCGCGCGGGTCGCCGGGGCCGGGGCCGATGACGACGAGGTCGACGTCGTCGAAGACCCCGTCCTCGTAGGCCTCGTGCCGGACCACGCGCGACCCCATGCCCAGCACGGAGAACACGTGGGCGAGCATGTTCACGAAGTCGTCCTCGCCGTGCAGGATCGCGATCTGCCGACCCGCCAGCGACGGCGCCGGCGCGGCGCCCGCCTGGTCGGTGAGCCAGAACTTCGCGAGCCGCTGGTTGCGCGAGTTCAGGGCGATCAGCACGTCCTCGTCCTGGGTGAGGTCGGCGATGTCCGAGGGAGCGCCCGTCGCTCCGGGGACCAGACCGAACGCGGTGAGGATGCCACCCGCCTTGGCGAGGGTCTCGGCGACCTCGCTCATCGGGTCGGAGTCGCGGACCAGGGTCGCTCCCGCGGTCACCTTCATCGCGCCCTGTGGGGAGACGTCGGCGGTGCGGATCACGATCGGGGAGTCCGCAGTGGGGGCGCCTTCGGCGTCGCGGCCGATCAGGGCGAGCGCGCCGGCGTAGTAGCCGCGTCCCTCGGACTCGTACTGGTGGATCAGCCGGCAGGCGCTCTCCACGGGGGCGCCGGTGACGGTCGCGGCGAACATCGTGTCGCGCAGCACGTCGCGCACGTCGTGGCGGGTGCGGCCGGCGAGGAGGTACTCGGTGTGCACGAGGTGCGTCATCGGCTTGAGGAAGGGCCCGAGCACCTGGCCGCCCTCGTGGCAGATGTCGCACATCATCTTCAGCTCCTCGTCGACGACCATGAAGAGCTCGAAGATCTCCTTCTCGTCGGCGAGGAAGTCCAGCAGCTTCTGCTTGCGCTGCGCCGGCTCGAGTCCGCGCAGGCGGAAGGTCCCGGAGATCGGGTTCATCCGGACGTCGCCGCCGTGCACGCTCACGTGCCGCTCGGGCGAGGCGCCGATCAGGAACCGGTCGCCGGTCCAGAAGCAGTAGGTCCAGTAGGCGCCGCGCTCGCTGGTCAGCAGCCGGCGGAGCACGGTGAGCGCCTTCGCAGCGTCCCAGTCGCGCAATTGCGCGCGATAGTGACGCCCGATCACGAGGTTGGCGCCCTCGCCGTTGCCGATCTCCTCGCGGATGATCCGGTCCACGACAGCGCCGTACTCCTCGTCGGAGGTCTCGAAGCCACCCTCGCCCTCGATGGAGATCTCCTCCTCGGGGAGCGCGGCGATCAGCTCCTCGAGCGGCACCTCCCGCTCGGTCTCGATCGCGACCACCGCCAGCGGGGTCTCGTCGTCGTGCGCGACGAACCCACGCTCGGTGACCTGGCGGAACGGTACGGCGACCAGCCGGTCGAAGCGGCGTCCCTCCTCGGGCACGCCCTCCTCCAACGGGATGTCGCGCAGCGTCTCGAGGTGGCTCACCGGCCCCCCGACCAGCGTGACCGTCGAGCTCTCCCGCAACCGGATCACCGCCCACGCCTCGTGCCCCATCAGCTCCTGGAGTGCAGCGCTGGCGGAGGACGGCTCAGGGGTCGGGGAGGACATGCCGGGAACGCTACTAGGTGGCCGACCGGGCACTTCTGTCACGTCGTAGTCAGCCGACCGGGCACAAACGTCACGCCGCAGGACGGTGACCGGGCAAATTGTGTCCACGCTGCTGAACGCAATTGCCCGCTCGGCGACCTACGGCGGGACACAATTGCCCGCTCGACGCGCTACGGCGGGTCGTAAGTGCCCGGTCGGCGGGGTTCAGCTGGAGGTGAGGGTGACCATCCGCTGGGTGGCGCGGGTGTAGACGACGTAGAGGACGGCGCGGCCGGTGGGGGCCTCGTCCTCGATCTCCTGGGGCTCCACGACGATGATGCCGTCGAACTCGAGGCCCTTGGTGTCCAGCCCGGCGAGTACGACGATCCGCGACTCGGGAGTGCCCGTCTCCTCGGCGAACTCGGGCCAGGAGGAGACCCACCGGGAGACCTCGCCGAGCCGAGCGGTGGGTACGACGATCCCGACCGTGCCCGCAAGCGTCCCGGCGAGCTCGGTCAGGTGCTCGTGGACCGCCTGCTCCAGGTCGTCCACGTGCAGCTCCAGCGGGGGGATGCCGGTGGAGCGCACGGCGTCGGGGAGGTCGGCGTCGAGGCCGACGCGCTGGGCGTAGGCCGCGGCGAAGTCGTAGATCTCCGCGGAGTTGCGGTAGTTGGTGGAGAGGTGGAAGTCGTGGCGCGGCTTGTCGCCGAGCGCCGCGGCACGGGCGGCAGCGGCTTCCTCGGGCACCGGCCACGACGACTGGGCGAGGTCGCCCACGATCGTCCAGGTCGCTCCACGTCCCCTGCGACCGACCATCCGCCACTGCATCGGGGTGAGGTCCTGCGCCTCGTCGACCAGGACGTGAGCGAAGGCGTCGTCCTCGACCCGGTTGGTCGGTGGCGCCCAGCCGCGCGGCCCGGCGTACTCCCGGTCCGAAGCGGTCCACAGCTCCTGCAGCGACGCGTCCTCGGCGCCGAGGTGCTCGTCGTCGACCGAGCCGGTGTTCACCAGCGGCGGGTCGCCGAGCAGGTAGCGCAGCTCGTCGAGCATCGCCACGTCGTCGACCGACAGCGAGTCGCCCCAGGTCTTGGAGAGCAGGCGCACCGCCTCGTCGTCCAGCACGCCCTCGCTGACCCGTCCAAGGAAGTCGGGGTCACGCAGCCAGCCGAGCACGGTGGCCGCGTCCAGCACCGGCCACCACGCAGCGGCGAACTCCAGGAAGTCGTCGTTGGTGCGGATCTCCTCGGAGAACTCCTCCTTGGTGCGCTCGCGGCCGCGCTCGCTGCGGACCTGGCGCCACATCGCGTCGATCAGGGTGGAGGCGACCCGGGTGGTGGACCGGTTGCGGCTGCCCATCGCGAGCAGCTGGCGGCGCAGGGCGCCGAGCTCGCGGTGACCGAGCCGGATCACGTCGTCGCGGTAGAAGACCCGGAACTCCGTGGGGGCGTCGGGCACGGCCTGGCGCGACGTACGCCGCAGCACCTCGGCCATCGCCGCCGAGCCCTTGATCTGCATCACCGCGGGCTCGTCGCGACGGCTGGCCTTGACGCCGTCGACGACCTCGCCCAGCGAGCGCAGCGCGACCGCGGTCTCACCCAGCGAGGGCAGCACCCGCTCGATGTAGCGCATGAAGACACCCGAGGGGCCGACGACCAGGACGCCGCCGCGCTCGTAGCGACGGCGGTCGGCGTAGAGGAGGTACGCCGCACGGTGCAGCGCCACCACGGTCTTGCCGGTGCCGGGACCGCCGGTGATCGAGACGACGCCCTTGTTGGGCGCGCGGATCGCCTTGTCCTGCTCGGCCTGGATGGTCGCGACGATGGAGTGCATCGAGCGGTCGCGCGCCTTGGACAGCTGGGCGAGCAGCGCGCCCTCGCCGACGATGGGCAAGGTCTCGGCCGCGGGATCCTCGGCGTCGAGCAGCTCGTCCTCGACTCCGAGCACGTGCACGCCCTTGCTCTGCAGGATCCGGCGGCGTACGACGCCCTGGGGATCGGCCAGGGTGGCCTGGTAGAAGACCGCCGCGGCGGGGGCCCGCCAGTCGATCAGCAGCACGTCGTAGTTGTCGTCGCGCAGGCCGATCCGGCCGATGTAGCGGGGCACGTCACTGATCTGGGCACCCATGTCGAGACGACCGAAGACCAGTCCCTCGTGGGCGGCGTCCAGCGTGGCGATCCGGCGTGCGGCCTGGAACACCATCGCGTCGCGCTCGACGAGACCGCCCTCGTTGCCGATCCGTCCGCGGGCGAGGCCCTCCTTGGCGAGCTCCTGCGCAGAGAGCGCCGCCTTCTCGAGCTGCCGGTAGACGGTGTCGACGTAGGCCTGCTCGCTCGCTACCTCGCGTGCAGCGACGTCAGTGTTCAACGCGGGTGTCCTCCGTAGGAGCAAGTCGTTCTCAGCGAATCGACAACTTTACCGCGCAGGGTCAGGGCTCGCCCCCGCAAGTCCCGGATCCGGACTACCGGCGTCCCGCGACCCGGGAGAGCGCCGCTCAGGCCAGGTCGTGCACGAATTCGCCGAGCTGGGTGAGGTTGCGGCACTCCACCATCGGGATCAGCCGGCCGTAGTCGCGGGCGGCCGAGTCGCCGGTGTCCCAGTTGCGCACGTGCTCGGGGTTGAGCCACCAGGCGTGCCGGGAGGCGTGCACCAGCTCCTTGACGACCGGCAGCGCGAGGTCGGTGTGGTTGGAGCGGGCGTCGCCGAGCACCAGCAGGTTCGTCCGTGGGGTGAGCGCGTCGGCGTACCCCTCGGAGAAGCGGGTGAACGCGCGGCCGTAGTTCGTGCGGCCCCACAGCGAGGCGTAGCGCGCGCTGGCCGCGAGCTCGGTCATCGTCTCCGCGGGATCCCGGCCGGAGGTGAACCGGTCGGTGACCTCGTGGATCTCGTCGACGAAGGTGAACGCACGGACGCGGTTGAACTGCTCGCGCAGCGCGAAGACCAGCATCAGCGTGAAGCTGGCGAAGTTGGAGACCGAGCCGCTGACGTCGCACAGCACCACGAGGTCCGTGCGGGCCGGCCGCCGGGGCTTGTGCCGGGTCTCGATCGGCACGCCGCCGGTGGACATCGAGGCTCGGACGGTACGCCGGAAGTCGAGCGGTCCCCGGGAGCGCGCGTGCTGCTCCCGGCTGAGCCGGGTGGCGAGGCGGCGGGCCAGCGGCTGGATCTCGCGGCGCATCAGCTCCAGGTCGGCCCGGCGGGCCGAGGTGAAGTCCACCAGCTCGATCGCCGGCCGCACCGTGTGCCGCGCGACGTGCTCGGGACCGCGGACCTCGGCCGCGCGCCGGCGTACCTCCACGTCCACGAGCCGCTCGAACTCCTGCGCCTGCGCCTCCACGAGCCGGCGCAGCGAGGGGTCGTCGCTCCCGTCGGGCGAGGCACCGAGGCCGGCGAGGGCCTTGGCGACGAGCTCCTCGGGCGAGACCCGGTTGATCACGTTGTACGACGACCACCGCTGCTCCCCCGGCCCGCGCCCCCTGATCAGGCCGAACCGCGCCACGCCCTCCCGCGCCAGCGACTGCATCACGTCCGGGTCGCCCATCGCCATCGCGGTCGCCAGCGCCTCCTGGAAGTCGGCGAGGGCCTGGGGACCCTCGGGAGGGGGTGATGCTGACGCTCCGGGTAGTCCCGGCCGTTCGGCATCCTCGAGGGGGTCCAGATCCTGCGATTCGTTCGGGACTACCCCGTCACCGGCGACGTACCCGTCCCCGATCAGGGCCGGGAAGTAGAGGTCGAAGACCTGGTCGAAGCCGGTGCGGTGGTTGTGCCGCTTGAGCAGGGTCGCTGCGTACGCCGCCCGCAGGGTCTCGCGGTCGCCGATGCCGAGGGCGTCGATCGCACGGATCGAGTCGAGCCCCTCGGACAGCGAGACCGGCAGGCCCGTGGAGCGCAGCGCCTCCACGAACTCGATGTGCCGGTCCAGCAGGGTCATCCGGGGCTCGTCTCGCTCACCGCGTGCGGAGCCGGAGCTCCCGCACCGCGCGGTCGTGGTCGCTGGCGTGCTTGAGCACCACGCCCAGGGTCTGGTCGATCGCGGCCTCGTCGAGGGTCCGGGTGCCGAGGGCGATCAGGGTGCGTGCCCAGTCGATGGTCTCCGCGATCGACGGCGCCTTGCGCAGCTCCAGGCCGCGCAGCCTGGCCACCACCTCGACGATCTGGCCGGCCAGCGACTCCTCGATGCCGGGCACCTGCGAGACGACGATCTCGCGCTCGCGCTCGGACTCGGGGTAGTCGATGTGCAGGAACAGACAGCGGCGCTTGATCGCCTCGGAGAGCTCGCGGGTGGCGTTGGAGGTGAGCACGACCAGCGGGCGGCGTACGGCGACGATCGTGCCCATCTCCGGGATCGTCACCTGGAAGTCGCTGAGCACCTCCAGCAGCAACCCCTCGACCTCGACGTCACTCTTGTCGACCTCGTCGATGAGCAGGACGGTCGGCTCCTGGCGCCGGATCGCGGTGAGCAGCGGCCGGGTGAGCAGGAACTCCTCGGTGAAGATGTCGTCGTGGGTCTCGTCCCACGATTGCTCACCCGCTGCTTGAATCCGCAGCAGCTGCTTCTTGTAGTTCCACTCATACAGCGCCCGCGCCTCGTCGAGCCCCTCGTAGCACTGCAGCCGCACCAGCTCGGCCCCGCTCGCGCGCGCGATCGCCTTGGCCAGCTCGGTCTTGCCGACCCCCGCAGGCCCTTCGACCAGCAGCGGCTTCTCGAGTGCACCGGCCAGGAACGCGGTGGTGGCGGTGGCGTTGTCGGCGAGGTACCCGACCGCGGCCAGCTGCTTCTCGGCGTCGGCCGGGGACTCGAACCATGAGGGCGTCTGGGTCACGTGGCCATTGTGCCTGTCGTGGGCGGTGACCCCGTCACCAGCGCTCGTGCACCAGCCCGCGGACCCGCTGGTCGTAGATCGAGCGGACGCCGTCCATGAACTCCACACCGAGGTTGTTCGCGTTGCCGGCGGCGGCGTTGGACCTGGCCTGCTGCTCGTTGCGGGCGCCGGGGATCACGGTGGTCACGCCGGGTTGCTGCCAGATCCAGGCGATCGCGGCCTGGGCGGGGGTGAGCCCGCCCGGGGCGGAGGTCTTCACCAGGCGGGTGAAGTCGGCCGCGGCCTGCAGCCCCACCTCGTAGGGGACGCCGGAGAAGGTCTCGCCCACGTCGAAGGCGCTGCCGTCGCGGTTGTAGTTGCGGTGGTCGTCGTCGGCGAAGGTGGTGGTCTCGTCGTACTTGCCCGACAGCAGGCCCGAGGCCAGCGGGACCCGGGCGATGATCCCGACGCCGGCCTCGGCGGCCGCGGGCAGCACCTCCTCCAGCGGCTTGAGCCGCAGCGCGTTCAGGATGATCTGCACGGTGGCGAGGTGCGGGCGGGCGATCGCGGAGAGCGCCTGGGCAGCGGTCTCCACACTCACGCCGTACGCCGCGATGGAGCCGTCCTCGACCAGGGCGTCCAGCGCGTCGTAGGTCGCGTCGGCGTCGATCACCTCCGACGGCGGGCAGTGCAGCTGGACCAGGTCGAGCCGGTCCACGCCGAGGTTCCTGCGCGAGCGGTCGATCCAGGCGCGGAAGTTGTCGGGTGAGTAGTTCTCCGGCACCTGGTCCATCCGCCGGCCCATCTTGGTGGCCACGGTGAACCCCGCGTCGGGGTGGGCGGCGGCGAACCGGCCCACGATCTGCTCGCTGCGACCGTCGCCGTAGACGTCGGCCGTGTCGTAGAAGGTCACTCCCTCCTCCGCCGACGCCTCGAGCACGGCACGCGCGTCGTCCTCGCTGACCTCACCCCAGTCGGCGCCCAGCTGCCAGGTGCCCAGGCCCACGACCGAGACCTCGCGGCCGGTCCGTCCCAGTAGTCGCTGCTCCATGCGGGCCTCTTCTCTCATCGCTGCTGCAGGTGCGGGCCTCGTCCGGGTGCCGGGCTCGGCAGCCCAGGATCGTGAGGGATTCCCGCGATAGCGTGTGACGCACGTCACCACTACCCGTTCTCGGAGGTTCCCATGCCGCTCGCCAATCCGTTCTACACCGCCGAGACGCAAGGGGACTACCAGCTGCACTCGGTGGGCCGGTTCGAGCTCGAGGACGGCGGGGTGATCCCCGACCTGCAGCTCGCGGTGGCCACCTACGGCGAGCTCAACGACGCCAAGGACAACGTGATCCTGGTGCCCACGTGGTTCTCCGGGACCCACCAGACCTGGGAGCAGGTCTACATCGGCGAGGGCCGGGCGCTGGACCCCTCGCAGTACTTCATCGTGGTGGTCAACCAGATCGGCAACGGGCTCAGCACCTCGCCGCACACGGTCGAGGACCGCGAGCTGGCGATGTCGAAGTTCCCGCACGTGCGCATCGGCGACGACGTACGCGCCCAGGAGCAGCTGCTGCGGGAGACCTTCGGCGTGGAGACCCTCGCCCTGGTGGTGGGCGGCTCGATGGGCGCCCAGCAGACCTGGGAGTGGGCGGTGCGCTTCCCCGAGAAGGTACGACGAGCCGCACCCATCGCCGGGACCGCGCAGAACACCCCGCACGACTTCGTGTTCACCCAGACCCTGATGGACGCGATCACCTCCGACCCCGGCTGGAACGGCGGTGAGTACGCCGCCGCCGCGGACGTCGCCGCAGGCCTGGGACGGCACGCCGACATCTGGGCGGTGATGGGACTGACCACGGAGTTCTGGCGGACCGAGTTCTGGCGCGGCATCGAGCCGCTCGAGGAGGCGATGGGCTGGGACACCTTCGAGGAGTTCCAGGAGAACTTCCTGCGCGCGCTCTTCCGGATGATGGATCCCAACGCCCTGCTCACCATGGGCTGGAAGTGGCAGCGCGGCGACGTCGCCCGCAACACCGGCGGCGACCTGGCCGCGGCCCTGGGCCGGGTGCGCGCGAAGACCTTCGTGATGCCGATCGAGCAGGACATGTTCTTCCCGCCCGGCGACTGCCGGATCGAGCAGGAGCTCACGCCCGGCAGCGAGCTGCGGATGCTGCACTCGATCGCCGGTCACTTCGGGCTGTTCGGCTTCGAGAAGACCTATCTCGACGAGGTCGACCAGCACCTCAAGGAGCTGCTCGCGACCGAGGCCTGAGGCCCTGACCAAGGCGGCGGCGGGAGCACCAGCCGCTCAGGCGCCCAGCCCCTCGGCCAGCCGGTGGTAGGCGGCGTTCCAGCGCAGCTCGCGCTGGAACCCGCGCGCCGTGGTGTCCGCGTCGATCACCACCAGCTCGGTCCGGGTCATCTCGGCGAAGTCCTGGAGCACCTCGACCCCGATCGCCTTGGAGAGCACCGTGTGGTGCGGCGCCCCGGCCATCAGCCAGGCCTCGGCCGAGGTGGACAGCGAGGGGCGCGGCTCCCACACCGCGCAGGCGACCGGCAGCGCCGGGAGGTCCTCGTCGGGCTCGACGACGTCGACCTCGTTGACGGTCAGGCGGAACCGGTCACCGAGGTCGCAGATGCCCGCCACCACCGCCGGCCCCGGGTCCGCCACGAACCGGAGCCGGACGGGATCCTCGCGCCCCCCGATCGCGAGGGGGTGGACCTCCAGCGAGGGACGCTGGGTGGTGATGCTCGGGCAGACCTCGAGCATGTGCGCTCCGAGGATCTTCTCCTCGCCCGGGACCAGGTGGTAGGTGTAGTCCTCCATGAACGAGGTCCCTCCCGGGAGCCCCGCGGCCATCACCTTCGTCGCCCGCAGCAGCACCGAGGTCTTCCAGTCCCCCTCCCCGCCGAACCCGTAGCCGTCGGCCATCAGCCGCTGCACCGCGAGACCCGGGAGCTGGCGCAGCCCACCGAGGTCCTCGAAGTTCGTGGTGAACGCGTCGAAGGATCCCTCGGTCAGGAACGCCCGCAGGCCGAGCTCGATCCGGGCGCCGTCGCGCAGCGACCGGTGCCGCTCGCCGTTCGGCAGCAGCTCGGGCGCCACCCGGTAGGTGTCGGCGTACTCGGTGACGAGCTTGTCGACCTCGTCGTCGGAGACCTCGTCGACCACGGAGACGAGGTCGTTGACGCCGTAGGTGTTCACCGAGACCCCGAACCGGAGCTGGGCCTCGACCTTGTCGCCCTCGGTCACGGCGACGTCGCGCATGTTGTCCCCGAAGCGGGCCAGCCGGAGGCGGCGCAGCTCGTGCCGTCCCAGCGCCGCCCTGGCCCACGACCCGATCCGGGCAGCCACCTGCGGTGACTCGACGTGCCCGGCCACCGTCGTGCGGGGCACCCCGAGACGGGTCTGGATGTAGCCGAACTCCCGGTCACCGTGCGCGGCCTGGTTGAGGTTCATGAAGTCCATGTCGATCGTGGACCACGGCAGCGCCATCCCGGCCTGCGTGTGCAGGTGGAGCAGCGGCTGCTGCAGGGCGTCGAGCCCGGAGATCCACATCTTGGCCGGCGAGAACGTGTGCATCCACGCGATCACGCCGATGCAGTCCTCGGCGGTGTTCGCCTCCAGCATCTGCCGGTGGATCGAGACCGAGTCGAGCAGGACCGGCTTCCACACCACGCGCACCGGCAGCGCTGCGTCGAGGCGCTCGGCGATGACGCGGGACTGCTCCGCGACCTGGTCCAGCGTCTCGGGGCCGTAGAGCGCCTGGCTGCCGGTGAGGAACCAGACCTCGCCCGAGGCTGACCCCGGGGCTGACCCTTGGGCTGGGTCCGACGCTGGGGCCGGGACTGTCGCCGGAACTGGGGCGGTGCTGGTCATGGTGGGCCTCCGGGATCTCTCGTTGAGGGCGTCGCTGCGCGGGTCGACCGCACGGTCAGCGCTGGCCGTAGACGTTCTGGTAGCGCTCGTAGAGCTCGTCGACGGCCGCCGGCTCGACGGGGATCGGCTGGCCGAGCTGGCGCGCGACGTGGACGGTCCGGGCCACGTCCTCACACATCACGGCGGCCTTGACCGCCGCCCGGGGGGTCGGCCCGACCGTGAACACCCCGTGGTTCTGCATCAGCACGGCGCGCGACCGGCTCCCGCGCAGGGTCTCCACGATGCCGCGCCCGATGGAGTCGTCGCCGATGATCGCGAACGGCCCGACCGGGATGTCGCCGCCGAACTCATCGGCGACCATCGTGAGCACGCACGGGATCGGCTCGGCGCGCGCGGCCCAGGCGGTCGCATAGGTGGAGTGGGTGTGCACCACGCCGCCGACCTGCGGCAGGTGCCGGTAGACGTAGGCCTGCGCCTCGGTGTCCGAGGACGGCGCGTGCTCCCCCTCGACCACGCGTCCGCGCAGGTCGCAGACCACCATGTTCTCGGGGGTGAGCTCGTCGTAGGAGACGCCGCTGGGCTTGATCACCAGCAGGTCCTGCCCGGGCACCCGCGCCGAGACGTTGCCGGCCGTCCACACCACCAGCCGGTAGCGGGTGAGCTGCTCGTGCAGCGCGCACACCTCGCGACGCAGCGACCGGACGCTCGCGTCGACCTCGGCGACGGCGGTCATGCCGACATCTCCGGGCTCGCCTGCCGGTCGCTGCCCAGCGGCTTCGTGCCCAACGACTCGGCGTCCGCCTGCGCCGGGTCCTCGGCTGACCGGCGACCGCGACGTCGCGCCACCGCGTCGTGACGGATGCCCTTGAGCCGCCGCATCGCCGAGGATCCTCGGCCGAAGTGGTCGTGCAGCTCGAGGTACTCCGCGTAGAGCCGGTCGTAGGCACGGGCCCGGGCCGGGTCCGGGCGATAGCTGTCGGGGCGGACCCGGCCCATCGCTCTCGCGGCAGCCCGTACGTCGGCGTACGCCCCGGCGGCGACCGCCGCGTGGATCGCGGACCCCAGGGCAGGGCCCTGGTCGGAGCCGATCACCGACAGCGGCATCGCGAGGACGTCGGCGTAGATCTGCATCAGCAGCGGGTTCTTGACCAGTCCGCCCGCGACGATGAACTCGGTCACCGGCACGCCCGCGTCGCGGAACGTCTCCACGATCACCCGGGTCCCGAACGCCGTGGCCTCGAGCAGGGAGCGGTAGATGTCCTCGGGCCTGGTCGCGAGCGTCTGCCCGACCACGAGCCCGGAGAGCTGGTGGTCGACCAGCACCGACCGGTTGCCGCTGTGCCAGTCCAGCGCCACCAGCCCGTGCTCGCCGACCTCCTGAGCCGCGGCGAGGCGGGTGAGCAGCTCGTGCACGGTCTCGCCGTTGCGCTCGGCCTGCGTCGCGTAGGCCTGAGGCACCCCCGTCCGCACGAACCAGCCGAAGATGTCGCCGACACCGCTCTGCCCGGCCTCGTAGCCCCAGCTGCCCGAGACGATGCCGCCGTCGACCACGCCGCACATCCCCGGCACCTCGCGCAACCGGTCCGAGCTCATCACGTGGCACGTCGAGGTGCCCATGATCGCCACCATCTGCCCGGGCTCCACGGCCTGCGCCGCGGGCGCGCTGACGTGGGCGTCGACGTTGCCGACCGCCACCGCGATCCCCTCGGGCAGGCCGGTCCACCCCGCCGCCTCTGCGGTCAGCGAGCCCGCGCGGTCGCCGAGCTGGCCGATCGGGTGCTCCAGCTTGTCGGTGACGAAGGACCCGAACCCCGGCGCGAGCTCCTCGAGGAAGTCCGGGCCCGGGTAGCGGCCGTCCTGCAGGATCCCCTTGTAGCCGGCCGTGCAGGCGTTGCGGACGTAGCGACCGCACAGCTGCCACACGATCCAGTCCGCGCCCTCCACCCAGTGCTCGGTGCGCTCGTAGAGCTCGGGGTCCTCCTCGAAGAGCTGGAGGGCCTTGGCGAACTCCCACTCCGAGGAGATCAGGCCGCCGTAGCGGGGCAGCCAGCTCTCCCCGCGGGATGCTGCCAGGGCCGTGATCCGGTCGGCCTGCGGCTGGGCGGCGTGGTGGCGCCACAGCTTCACGTAGGCGTGCGGGCGGTCGGCGAACCCGTCCACCTCGTTGAGCGGGGTGCCGTCCGCGAGCACCGGCACCATCGTGCACGCGGTGAAGTCGGTGGCGATGCCGATCACCCGCGCCGGGTCGACCCCGGCTGCGGCGAGGGCGGCCGGCACCGCGTTGCGCAGCACGTCGCGGTAGTCGTCGGGCACCTGCAGGGCCCAGTCGGGTGCCAGCGGCGTACCGGAGGGAAGTGCCTCGTCCAGCACCGCGTGGGCGTACTCGTGGGTCGCGGTCCCCAGCTCGGCGCCGTCCGCGACGCGTACGACGAGAGCCCTGCCGGACAGGGTGCCGAAGTCGACGCCGACGACGACGTCTCCGGGGTGGGAACTCTGGTCGGCCGCAGTGGTCATCCTCGACTCCTCGGTGGCGGCGCGGTGCTGGCGCGACGGACCAGCTCCGGCTCGATCAGCAGCCCGCGGCGCGAGCTTCCGCCGTCGTCGCCTGCGTCTTCCTCGGGGCGCATCGCCACGTTCAGGGTGTCGATCGCGAGACGTCCCACCGCGTCGAAGTCCTGCCGGACCGTGGTGAGGGGCGGGATCAGGTACCCCGACTCCGGGATGTCGTCGAAGCCGACGACGCTGACCTCGTCGGGCACCGAGCGCCCCGCCTCGGAGAGGGCGCGCAGCACCCCGATCGCCATGTGGTCGTTGGCCACGAAGACCGCCGTGACCTCCCGGCGCCCGGCGATGACCTGGCCCACGGCGTGACCGCTGGCGGCGGTCCAGTCGCCGAGCAGCGGCTCGATCGGCTGCAGGCCGGCGGCATGGATCGCCTCGCGCCAGCCGGTGACGCGTGCCCGCGCCTCCTCCCAGTGCTGCGGGCCGGCCACGTGCATGATCTGCGTGTGCCCGAGCGAGAGCAGGTGCTCGGTGGCCATCCGGGCACCGGCGACCTGGTCGACCCCGACGGTCCACGGGGCCCGGGACAGGTCACCCTCGACGACCACGACCGGTACGCCGCCGGTCTCCTGGTGCCGGGCGATGTCCAGCGACTCGTCGGTGGCGACGATCATCACGATGCCCTCGACGTTGTGGTCGCGCAGGTGCTCGACGGCGGCCGCGAGGTCCTCCCGGGTGACGTCCGGCAGGTTGACCGAGCTGACGAAGTAGCCGGACTCGCGGGCAGCGGCCTGGATCGCCCGGTGCACCGTGGAGGGTCCCCAGAGCCCGCCGTTGGTGGCGATCACGCCGATGGTCGCCGAGCGTCGGGTCACCAGCGCCCGGGCGACCGTGTTGGGGCGGTAGCCGAGCTGCCGGATCGCCTCCTCGACGCGGGCCCGGGTCTCCGGGCGCAGGCTGTCGTGCCCGTTGATCACCCGCGAGACGGTCTGGTGCGAGACCCCCGCGAGGCGGGCCACGTCGGCCATCACCGGCGTACGTCCGGCGAGCGGCCTGACCGCCCGCGGCTCGGTGGCGCTCATGCCTGACGCCTGGTGATGAACCGCTGGAGGACCACGAAGGCCAGCAGCAGCACCCCGATGGTGATCTTGGTCCACCACGAGCTGAGCGTGCCGTCGAAGGAGATGAACGTCTGGATCGTGCCGAGGACCAGCACCCCGAGAAGGGAGCCGATCACCAGGCCCCGCCCACCCGTGAGCAGGGTGCCGCCGATGACCACGGCGGCGATCGCGTCCAGCTCCATGCCCACGGCGTGCAGGCTGTAGCCGGAGAGCATGTAGAGGGAGAACAGCAGCCCGGCCAGCGAGGCGCAGAACCCGCTGATCGCGTAGACCATCACCTTGGTGAACGCGACCCGCAGGCCCATCAGGGTCGCGGAGCTCTCGCTGCCGCCGATGGCGTAGACGGTGCGGCCGAACCTGGTGCGGTGCAGCACCCAGGCGGCGACCGCGACCAGCGCCAGGGCCAGCACGGCCGCGGACGTGGTGTAGAGACCTCCCGGCAGCGAGATCTGCCCCGAGGCGATGCTGATGAAGGTCTCGTTGCGGATCGGGATCGACTCGATGCTGATCAGGTAGCAGAGCCCGCGGGCGAGGAACATCCCCGCCAGGGTGGCGATGAACGGCTGGATGTCGAAGTAGTGGATCACCAGGCCCGTCACCAGCCCCATCGTGGTGCCGATGAGCAGCACCGCGCCCATCGCCAGTGCCGGCGACCAGCCCGCCTCCAGCGTCCGGGCAGCGACCATGGTGGAGAGGGCGACGACGGACCCGACGCTGAGGTCGATGCCCCCGGTGAGGATCACGAAGGTCATCCCGACCGCCAGAACGATCAGGAACGCGTTGTCCACAAGCAGGTTCAGCACCACCTGCGGCGAGGCGAACCCCTCGTAGCGGACGCCGCCCGCGGCGAACATGCCGACGAACAAGGCGAACGTGCCCAGCACCGGGAGGTACTGCGAGGGCGGGGAGTAGGTGCGGACCCGGTCCCAGGTGCTGGTCCCGGTGGCGGTCGCGGCACTCATGCCGCACCTCCGTTCGCGGTCAGGGGGGCGGAGGTCGTACGCCGGACCCTCAGCGCGGCCCGCGCCTTCGGCGACTGGACCAGGCACACGAGGATCACCACGACGGCCTTGAACAGGTAGTTGGACTGGGCCGGGATGCCGATGTTGGGGATCGTGCTCGCCAGCGTCTGGATGAGCATGGCACCGATGAGGGTCCCCGTCAGGGAGAAACGTCCCCCGGCCAGCGACGTACCGCCGATGACGACCGCGAGGATGGCGTCGAGCTCGATCCACAGGCCGGCGTTGTTGGCGTCGGCGGCGCTGGTGTTGCCCGCGATCATCAGGCCGGCCAGCCCGGCGCAGAGGGCGGCGAACACGTAGACGGTCCAGATGATCGTGCGGGCGCGGACGCCGGCGAGCCGGCTCGCCTCCGGGTTGATCCCCACGGACTCGATCAGCATCCCCAGCGCCGTACGCCGGGTGACCACGCCGGTGATCGCGAAGACGGCGAGCGCGACCAGGATCGCCACCGGCAGCGTGGCCACGAAACCGACGCCGAGGGCGGCGAAGGTGTCGTTGTTGACGGTGGTGATCTGGCCGTCGGTGATCAGCATCGCCAGGCCGCGCCCGGCGGTCATCAGCACCAGCGTCGCGATGATCGGCTGGATCCCCAGCACCGCGACCAGGAAGCCGTTCCACAGCCCGAGCAGGACGCAGACCCCCAGGGCCATCGTGCAGGCGACGATCGCGGTGGCCGCCGACGCCTGGTCCCGGGCGCCGGCGATGTAGACGCAGGCCACGGCGCCCGCGATCGCGGCCACGGCACCGACCGAGAGGTCGATGCCCCGGGTGGCGATCACCAGGGTCATCCCGAGCGCGACCAGCAGCACGGGGGCTCCGTTGCGGAGGATGTCGACCAGGTTGCCGTAGAGGTGGCCGTCCTGCATCCGGATGTCGAAGAACGACGGGGTGGCGACCACGTTGACCACGAGCAGCACGACCAGGGCCAGGACCGGCCACAGCAGCGGCTTGCTCGCCAGGGACGCGGCCCTGCTGGTGACGGTGGGCGTCGTCTCAGGCATGGCTGGCCTCCTCGCTGCGGGCCTCGCCGGCGATGATCTCGAGGATGTCGCTGACGCTGAGGTCGTCGTTCGGACGCTCGTCGATCTTGCGGCGGTCGCGCATCACCACCAGCCGGTCGGCGAGGCGCAGCACCTCCTCGAGCTCGGCGGAGATGAACACCACCGCCACTCCCGTGCGCGACAGGTCGGCGACCAGCCCCTGGATCTGCGCCTTGGCGCCGATGTCGATCCCCCGGGTCGGCTCGTCGAGGATCAGCAGCTCGGGCTCGGTGATCAGCCACCTCGCCAGCAGCACCTTCTGCTGGTTCCCGCCGCTGAGGGTGCGCATCATCGCGCCGGGGTCGGGGGGCCGGATGTCGAGCGCCTCGAGGTACTGCGAGACCAGGCGGGTCCGGGTCGCGGCGGGGATCGGCCGCAGCCACCCCCGCGTGGCCTGCATCGCGAGCAGCATGTTGTCGGCGACGGTCAGGTCCTCGATCACTCCCTCGGCCCGGCGGTTCTCGCTGGAGAAGGCGATCTTGTGGTCGATGGCGTTGCGGGGGCTCCGGAACCGGCTCGGTCGCGCATGCACCTCGAGCTCGCCACTGTCGGCGGTGTCGGCTCCGAACAGCAGCCGCGCGAGCTCGGTCCGACCCGAGCCCAGCAGCCCGGCGACCCCGATCACCTCCCCTTCGTAGACATCGAGGTCCACCGCCTCCAGCGAGCCGTTGCGGCCCAGGTGCAGCGCCTTGAGCACCGGTACGCCGGACTCCTGCACGTCGCTGGCCGCGGCCCCGCGGTCGATGCGCTCGAGGACCTCGAGCTCGCGCCCGATCATCATCCGCACCAGCTCGAGCTCGGTGACCTGCGCAGTCATCCGCTCCCCGACAAGGGCGCCGTTGCGCAGCACCGTGAGCCGGTCGCTGATCTCGAAGATCTGGTCCAGGAAGTGCGAGACGAACACGATGGCGACTCCCTGCTCGCGCAGCGTCCGCATCACCTCGAAGAGCTTCGCGACCTCGTCGGCGTCCAGGCTGGAGGTCGGCTCGTCGAGGATCAGCACCTTGCAGTCCACGTCGACCGCCCGCGCGATCGCCACCAGCTGCTGGACCGCGATCGGGTGCTCACCGAGCTCCGAGGCCGGGTCGATGTCCAGGCCCAGCCGGTCGAGGGTCTGCTGGGCACGCCGGTTCATCGCCCTGCCGTCGATGCCCCCGAACCGACGGGGCTCGCGGCCCAGCAGCATGTTCTCGGCCACGGAGAGGTTCGTGCACAGGTTGATCTCCTGGTAGACCGTGCTGATGCCGGCCGCCTGGGAGGCGGCCGGCGAGGAGAAGCTCTGCCGGGAGCCGGCGACCTCGATCGAGCCCTGGTCGATGCTGTAGACCCCGGTGAGCGCCTTGATCATCGTTGACTTGCCAGCGCCGTTCTCCCCCATCAGCGCATGCACCTCCCCCGGGAAGAGACGCAGGTCGACGCCGGCAAGCGCGGGTACGCCGCCGAAGGCGATGTGGATGTCGTGCATCTCCACGACGGGAGGGACGCCGGTCCCACCGTCCCCGTTGCGGGCGGGTGCGGACTCGTCCTTCGCGACGGTCGGCTGGAGGTCCATCTGGGTCAACGCTTTCTCCTCGGTCCCGGGCACCCATGGGGTGCCGTGAGCGCCGAACCCGCCACGGTCGTTCCGGGACGGGCCCAGCGGCTCCTGCTGGCGGTCGTCAGTACTGACGGTCGGCCAGGACCTTGGTGGCGGACGCCTGGTCGAACGCCGACTCCTTGGTGACGACCCGCTTGGGGACGTCGTCCCCGGCGACGACCTTCTTGGCCAGGTCCATCAGCTGGGGACCGAGGAGCGGGTTGCACTCCACGATGTAGTTGATCTCCCCCTTGGACAGGGCGATCATCCCGTCCTTGACGGCGTCCACGGTGATGATCTTGATGTCGGTCCCGGGCTTCTGCCCGGCCGCCTTGATCGCCTCGATGGCGCCGAGTCCCATGTCGTCGTTGTGCGCGAACACGACGTCGATGCCCTTCTGGGACTTCAGGAACGACTCCATCACCTTCTTGCCGCCGTCACGGGTGAAGTCCCCGGTCTGGGAGGCGATCACCTTGATCTTCGGGTCGGCCTTGACCTTCTCCGCGAAGCCCTCGCCGCGGTCGATCGCGGGGGCGGCGCCGGTGGTCCCCTCGAGCTGGACGACGTTGATCTTGCCGTCGCCGTTCCCGTCCGCGTCGGCAGCGTTCTTCACCAGCCAGTCACCGGCCTTCTGGCCCTCCTCGATGAAGTCGGAGCCCAGGAAGGTCTCGTAGAGGGAGTCGTCCTTGCTGTCCACGGACCGGTCGGTGAGGATCACCGGGATCTTGGCGCGCTTCGCCTCGACGAGCACGGTGTCCCAGCCGGTCTCGACGACGGGGCTGAACGCGATCACGTCGACCTTCTGCTGGATGTAGGACCGGATCGCCTTGATCTGGTTCTCCTGCTTCTGCTGGGCGTCGGAGAACTTCAGGTCGATGCCCTCGGCCTTGGCGGTCTCCTTGATGGACTTGGTGTTCGCGGTGCGCCAGCCGCTCTCGGCGCCGACCTGCGCGAAGCCCATCGTGATCTTGTCCCCGCCGCCGCTTGCGCTGTTCCCGGAGTCGGAGCTGCCGCATGCGGTGAGCGAGATGGTGCTCAAGGTGATCGCACACGCGGCGACCAGACTCTTCTTCAGCACGGTGTTGTCCTCTCGGTTCGTCGGGTCCCAGCCCGTGTGTGACGCACGTCACTTCTTGCGAGTGTGAGCGTTAACATTCGCGAAGGTCAAGGACGTGAAGAGAACTTCTTGACCGGCGTGACCATCCTGTGACCTGGGAAATGTGATCGCTCACATCAAACGCGGCCAAAGCGGGCGCGGGCCGGACGCTGACCGGGAAACCTCGCGGGCGCAGGCCTCAGGGAAGGGCGCGGAACCGCCAGTCCAGGGCCGCCCGGTAGGTCTGCCCCGGGCGCAGCACCGGGGAGTCGAAGTCGGGCCGGTTCGGGCTGTCCGGGAACAGCTGCGGCTCCAGGGCGATCCCGTCCCCCTGGCGGTAGAGCCCGCCCGTGGTCGAGCCGAGCACGCCGTCCAGCGCGTTGCCCGTGTAGACCTGCAGCCCGGGCTGGTCGCTGCTGAGCTCGAGGCGGGTCCGGGTGCGCGGGGAGTCGAGCGTGGCCACGACCCGGTGACCCTCGCCGCGCGGGGCGTAGTTGTGGTCGATGCCGTGGGCGGCGACGAGCTGGGGGTGCCGGCTGCGGACGACCCGGGCCAGACCCGTGGGGCGGCGTACGTCGAACGGGGTGCCCGCCACCGGCTCGAGCACGCCGCTCGGGACACCGGTCTCGTCGACGGGGAGGTAGCCGTCGGCGTCGATGCCGAGCCGGTGGTCGTCGATGGTGCCGGAGCCCTCCCCCTCGAGGTTGAAGTAGGCGTGGCTGGTCAGGTTCACCACGGTGGGTGCGTCCGTGGTGGCCTCGAATCGCACCTCGACCCGGTCCTCGATGACCTCGAACCGCACCGAGACCTCGAGCCGGCCGGGGAAGCCCTGGTCGCCGTCGGGACTCACCAGCCGCAGGGTGACGTGCCGCTCGGAGCCGTCCGCGACCGACCAGATCCGGCGGTCGAACCCGTCAGGGCCTCCGTGCAGGCTGTTGCCCCGGTCGTTGGTGCCGACCTCGTGGTCCTTCCCGTCGAGCGAGAACCGGCCCCGGGCGATCCGGTTGGCGTAGCGGCCGATCGTGCCGCCGAGGTAGGCGGTCGAGGCGAGGCGCTCCTCGACGGAGGCGTGGCCCAGCACCACGTTGCGACGTACGCCGTCGCCGCCGGTGACCCACAGCCGGTGCACGGTGGCGCCGAGATCGAGCAGCTCGAGCACCGGGCCGGGCTCGGTCCCGATGGTGAGCAGCTGGACGGGTCCGAGTGCCGAGTCGCCGAACGGTCCGGTTTCCATACCAGCACGCTAGACGACCATCACCACGCCGGGAGGGAACAGGAATCCGGGCCAGTTGGTTGTCCAAGACATCCAACCCTCTGGAGGAAACCCCTTGTCCACCCTGTTCGACCCGATCACGCTGCGCTCACTGACCGTCCGCAACCGCGTCTGGCTGGCACCGATGTGCCAGTACTCCGCGACCGACGGCGTCCCCGACGACTGGCACCTGGTCCACCTCGGCGCCCGCGCGACCGGCGGGTTCGGCCTGGTCCTCACCGAGGCGGCCGCGGTCGTGCCCGAGGGGCGGATCTCCCCGCAGGACGCCGGGATCTGGAACGAGACCCAGGTCGCCGCATGGCGGCGGATCGTGGACTTCGTGCACGGACAGGGCGCCGCGATCGGCGTGCAGCTCGCGCACGCCGGCCGCAAGGCCTCCACCTACCGTCCCTGGGCCGAGACCTCCGGATCGGTCCCCGTCGCCGACGGCGGCTGGCAGACCGTGGCCCCCTCGGCCGTCCCCTTCCCCGGGTACGACGAGCCGGCCGCCCTCTCGGTCGAGGAGATCAACGACGTCGTCGCCGCGTTCGCCGCCGCCACCGGGCGCGCGATCGATGCCGGGTTCGACACCGTCGAGATCCACGCCGCGCACGGCTACCTGCTGCACGAGTTCCTCTCGCCGCTCTCGAACCGCCGCGACGACTCCTACGGCGGATCGTTCGAGAACCGGGTCCGGCTGCTGCTGGAGACCGTCGAGGCGGTGCGCCGCGTCCTCCCGGACACCGCCCCGCTGCTGGTGCGGATCTCCGCGACCGACTGGGTCGAAGGTGGTTGGGACCTCGAGCAGAGCACCCGGCTCGGCGTACTCCTGAAGGAGCGGGGGGTCGACCTCGTCGACGTCTCCTCGGGCGGCAACGCACCCGCGTCGATCCCGGTGGAGCCGGGCTACCAGGTCCCGCTGGCCGCCGGTGTCCGGACGGCCGGGGTGCCCACGGGCGCGGTCGGCCTGATCACCGAGCCGGAGCAGGCGGAGAAGATCGTGGCCAACGGCGAGGCAGACGTCGTACTGCTTGCCCGGGCCGCGCTGCGGGAGCCGGCCTGGCCCTTGCGCGCCGCGCACGAGCTCGGCGTCGCGGCCGCGGACGCACCCTGGCCCGACCAGTACACCCGCGCCCACTGGCGCTGAGTCCGGTCCGGGGCCGGCGCCGCGCGCCGGCCCCGGCCACCTAGACGGTGGTGCCCGGGGGCAGCCGCGACCCCGAGGGGAGCGAGACGCTGACCCGGCTGTCGCGGCCGACGATCGGGATGGCGTCGGGGTCCTCGAGCTCCACCGACTCATCACCCACGTCGGCACCGTCGAGCAGCTCGCAGCCGGAGTCGACGATCGAGCGGGTGACGCTGGCGCCGCTGCGGATCACGGTGTCGGCGAAGATGATGCTCTCGCTGACCCTGGCGCCGGCCTCGACGACCACCCCGGGGCCGAGCACGCTTCGGGACACCTCACCGGCCACCACGCACCCGGAGCTGAGCAGGGCCTGGGACAGCCGAGCGTCCTCGAGCACCCGGGCAGGTTCGCGCTGCGGCTGCTGGGTCGCGAGCGGCCAGTCCCGCCGGAACAGCCCGGCGTCCCCGTCGAGCAGCTCGAGGTGTGCGTTGAGGTAGTGGTGCGGCTGGCCGAGGTCGCGCCAGTAGGCGTCGAGCTGGTGGACGTAGGCCTTGCCCCGCTCGACCAGGCGCGGGAGCAGCAGGTCACCGAAGTCACCCAGCCCGGAGTCGCCCTCGCCGTCGTCCCCCTCGTCGGGCTCGTCCGACTGCTCCCGGTGCAGCGTCTCGAGGACCTCGATGAGCACGTCCGGCTCGTAGAGGAACACCTCGGTGGCGACCGTCGTGGACGCCGGCTTCTCGGGCTTGTACTCGAACGAGGTGACCCGGCCCAGACGGTTCGCCTCGACCACGGCGTGCTCGCCGGGATCCTCACCGAAGGTCCCGGCCAGGTCGGTGGTGACCACCGTGACCTCGGCACCCTTCTCCCGGTGGGTGTCCACGACATCGCGATAGTCGAGCCGGTAGATGTGGTCGGCGCTCATCACCAGGACGAGGTCGGGGTCGGCGCTGCGGATCTGGTCACGCAGCCGGTAGAGCTCGTCGGCGTTCCCCTTGGCGAAGCCCTCCTCGTCCAGGGAGCCGGTGCCCTCCTGGGGCACCAGGAGACGGAAGCCCCCACGGGTGCGGTCCAGGTCCCAGGGGCGCCCGTTGGAGACCTGGTCCTGCAGCGCCGAGGCCTGGTAGGCCACCGAGAGCCAGACGTCGTCGATCCGGGAGTTCACCAGGTTGGAGAGCGGGAAGTCGAGCAGCTGGTAGCTGCCGGCGAACGGGAGCGCGGGCTTGGCCCGCTCCAGGGTGAGCACGTCCATGCGCCCGCCGGCGCCGCCTGCCTGGATGATGGCCAGGATCCTCGACTTGTCCATGGGCCCCATCGTGGCATCCCGCTGGCTGCCACCGCGCCGCCGGTGAAAGGCAGCCGCTCAGCTGCAGGTCAGCTCGGCCCACACGGTCTTGCCCGGCCCCGACGGCTCCACGCCCCACCGCTGGGCCAGCTCCTCGACCAGGAGGACCCCCCGGCCGTGCGTGGACTGGTCGTCCGGGCTCTCCCTGGTGGGTTCGTGCGGCACCAGGTCGGTCACCGCCAGCCGGACCACGTCGGCGGAGCGGAACAGCTCGAGGTACGCCGGTCCGCGAGCGTGCAGCAGCGCGTTGGTGACCAGCTCGCTGACCAGCAGCACCGCGGTGTCGGCGCTGTGCCCGACCACCCCCCAGGCACTGAGCTGCTCGCGGGTGAACGCACGGGCAGCGGCGACGTGCTCGGCGCCGGTGACGGCCAACGAGGCCGAGGCCGTCGGCTCGGACCCGACGTAGTCGGCGACGAGCAGGGCGACGTCGTCGCCGTGGTGGGGCCGCATCTGGGAGAGGACCAGGTCGGCGGCCGCCTCGGTCCCCACGTCGAGGCCGTCCGCCACGACCGAGACCAGCTCCTTGACCTGGACGTCGATGTCGGAGTCCCGGCGCTCGACCAGCCCGTCGGTGAACAGCACCAGCCGGTCGCCGGGCAATGCGATCCCCACGTCGACGGTCCACTCCGCATGGTCCGTGGACACCCCCAGGGGCGGGCCGCCGTACTCCGATCCGACCTCGCCGACCCGCTCCCCGCGCGCGAAGATCGGCAGCGGATGGCCGGCGCGTGCGGTGTGCACCTCGCCGGTCACCGGGTCCAGCGACATCAGGCAGCAGGTCACCAGCAGCCCCGACTGCTCCACCATCGGGTTGACCCGGCGCAGCGCGACGTCGAGCGGGTGGCCCTCGAGGAGGTAGGCGTGCAGGGCGGTGCTGACCCGGCCCATCACCGCCGCCGCGGAGAAGCTGTGGCCCTGAACGTCCCCGATCACCAGGGTGACGCGGCCGCTCGGCGAGACGACCATGTCGTACCAGTCACCGCCGACCTCCGCGTCCGCTGCCCCGGGCACGTAGCGGACCGCGACCTGGACGTGCTCGGACGGCGGGAGCTCGCTGGGCAGCAGCGAGCGCTGGAGCGTCCGCGAGGCCTCGGTCAGGGCGGAGACGTGCTGGCTCAGCTCGACCCGGGCACGCTTCTCCGCCGCGTAGAGGCGGGTGCGCTCCAGGGTGCCGGCGAGCTGCTCGGCCACCGCGGACAGCATCCTCAGGTCGTTGTCGCTGAACTGCTTCGCGCGGGTCCAGGTGAGCGCGATCGCCCCGATCCGGGAGTCGCTGATCCGCAGGGGCAGCGCCGCGGCCGCCTCGATCCCGGGAAGGTCGCCGACCAGGGTCGGGTAGCGCTCGGCGAGCTCGGCGCGGTCCGAGACGGTGACGATCTCGCCGGTGAGGACGGCGTCGCGCCCCAGGCTCGGGGCCGTCAGCGGCACCCAGCCGAAGTGGGCGTTGTTGGCGAGGTCCTCCTGGACCGCCGCCGGGATCCCGTTGGGGTACTTCGAGCGCAGTGCTCGGAAGCCCTCCCCCTCGAGCCGGTAGACGCCCATCCGCTCGATCCCGAGCAGCCGCTTCAAGGTGTCGGTCATCGCGTCCAGGGCCTCGTCCTCGCTCAGCGCCATGGCCAGGCGGGAGGTGATCTCCTGCAGCAGCTCCAGGCTCTGGGCGCGCTCCTCGGCGAGCTGGCGTGCGGCCGTCTCGGCCTCGAAGAGGCGGGCGTTCTCCACCGCGACCGCGGCGTGGGCGGCCACCACCGCGATCGCCTGCTCGATCTGCTCACCGAAGACGTCTGGTTCCGGGTGCCCGAACAGCAGGGCGCCGATCGGGGCACCGTTGCGCCCGACCACGGGGGTGCCCAGGTAGCTGCGCAGCGCGAGATGGCCCGGAGGGAGGCCGGCGAAGCGCTCGTCGAGGGCGAGGTCGGGGATGCGCACGGTGCCGGTGCCGGTGAACGTGGGCTCGAAGAGCGCGGTGATGCGGGGTGCGCGCATCGCCGAGAACTGCTCGCCGTCGGCCCCGGAGAGCACGTGGAGGTGGTAGCTGGCGCCGCTGGCGTCGACCTCGTTGTAGAAGAAGGCGCCGAACTTGGCGCCGGAGAGCCTCGTGCCCGCGTCCGTGACGGTCTGCAGGACGCCGCGCAGGTCCAGGTTCGAGGTGATCGTCTCGGTCAGGTGGACCATCAGGTCCGGCATGGCGTCCGCAGGTCGCGATGAGCCGTCGCTCGGCGACGGCGACTCAGGGCCGGTGGGGGACTGGATGACGAACTCACTTCGAGGGTGCGGGGGGCGGCCTCGACCAGGGGACCCGGCCGTGGTGTGGGGAGCACCCTAGCGGGCGTCGCCGGCAATCAGCACCGGGGCGGGTGATGATGCGAGACCGCGACCGTCTCTTCCACCTGGCCACGACCGCACCGGGCCGGGCCGTGAGGCCGGGTGGCGGTCAGCGACCGGTGATCGTGAGGGCGGCGTCGACGATGGAACCGACGTCGATCCCGTGGATGCGGTAGGCGTCGTCGAGGCTGCTGGACTGCCCGAAGTCGCTGACGCCCAGGCACCGGATCCGGTCCCCACGGGCACCGGCGAGGAACGAGAGCGTGTGCGGGTGGCCGTCCATCACGGTGACGATGGGCGCCGGGAACCTGCTCGGGAACAGCGTGCCGAGGATGTCGTCGCCCCGGGCCGACCCGACGGTGCCGCGCTGCTGGAACGAGCGGAAGAGGAGGTCCGGGCTCGTCAGGCAGACCACGCCGGCGCGCACGCCCTGGCCTTCCAGTGCCGCGGCCGCCTCGATCACCTCGGGCATCATCGCGCCCACGCCCACGAGCGTGACCTGCTCCGTCGCCGGGTCGTGGCCGGTGATGCGGTAACCGCCCGCGACGGCCTGCTGGCGCCGTCGCTCGAGCAGCAGCTCGTCCTCGGGTACGGCGGCCAGTGCCTGGTCGATCGGGCGGGTGGAGAGCCGGAAGTACGACGACGTCCCGCCCTCGATGCCGACCCTGGACATCGCGGCGAGCATGGTCCACTCGAGGTCCTGCGCGAAGGCCGGCTCCCAGGCGATGCACTCGGGCTGCTCCAGGCCGATCGACGGGGTGGTGATCGACTGGTGGGCCCCACCCTCCGGCGCGAGCGTCACCCCGGACGGCGTACCGACGATGATCGACTGGCCACCGGAGTAGATGCCGTAGGACCAGGGCTCCAGCGCCCGCGCCACGAACGGGTCGTAGAGCGTCGCGATCGGGATCAGGCGCTCACCCCAGCGCGACCAGGTGGCGCCGAGCTCGCCGAGCAGGCTCACCAGGTTGACCTCGGCGATGCCGAGCTCGATGTGCTGCCCGCTGGTGACCTCGGACCACTTCAGCACCCGCTCGGCGTCGTCGGCGAACCAGTCGAGACGGTCCGCGACGGACCAGACCCCGGTCTTGTTGATCCAGCCGCCGAGGTTGGTGGAGGACGCGACGTCGGGACTGCAGGTCACCACCCGGTCGGCGACCTCGGGCGCAGCCCGCTTGAGGTCTCCGAGGAAGCGGCCGAGCGAGGCCTGGGTGGAGATGGGCGCCTTGTGCGCGCGAGAGAGCCGGCTCGGGACCGCCACGGTCGGCCGGGCCACGACGGGCGGGCGGGCCATCACCTCGCCGCGTGCCGCACACAGCCGCGCGGCCGCTGAGCCGGGCGGGAGGCTCGCCCACGGGTCGTCGAGGTCGGTGCCGCAGGCGCGGGCGAGCTCCTGCATCTGGTCACCGGTCAGCAGGGCGGAGTGGTTGTTGGGGTGCCCCTCGGTCGGGAGCCGGCGGCCCTTGACGGTGTAGGCGAAGATCACGCTCGGCCGCGTCTCGTCGAGCGTCCGGTAGGTGTCGAGCAGCAGCCCGATGTCGTGACCACCGAGGTCCCGGACGGCGTGGGCGAGCTCCTCGGCCGGCAGCGAGGCGAGCAGGCTGCGCAGCCCCTCCCCCGCGTGCGCACCGGCGATCCGCTCGGCGATCTCGCCGGCGTCGACCCGCAGCAGCCGCTGGTACTCCTCGTTCGGCATCTCCTCGAGCCGCTGGCGGAGCTCTTCGCCGCCGGGACGACCGAAGAGCTCGGCGATCGCCCGGCCCCACTTCAGCGTGATCACCTGCCACCCGGCGGCCTCGAACATCCCCATCAGGCGGTGGATCTGGACGTCGGGCACCACCCGGTCCAGCGACTGCCGGTTCAGGTCCACGATCCACAGCAGCTCACCGAGCCGTGCCACCGAGGGGTCGGCCACGGCCTCCCAGATCGCCCCCTCGTCGAGCTCGGCATCTCCCAGCAGGCTCACGAACCGGCCGGCCGCGGGGGCGCTGGAGAAGTGCGAGCTGACGTAGCGGTGCGACATCGCCGCCCACAGGGCCGCCGTCGCGCCGATGCCCACCGACCCGGTCGAGAAGTCGACGGTGTCGGGGTCCTTGCGCCGGCTCGGGTAGGACTGGAGACCGCCCTTGGTCCGCAGCGTCGGCAGGTACTTCGCGTCCAGGTCGCCCAGCAGGTGGTTGATCGCGTGCAGCACGGGCGAGGCGTGCGGCTTCACCGAGACCCGGTCGAGGTTGGTGAGCTCGGAGAACCACAGGGAGACCATGATGTCGACCATCGAGGCGCTGGAGGCCTGGTGCCCGCCCACCTTCACGCCGGACTCGTTCGGCCTGCCGCGGTTGGCCGCGTCCACGATCGCCGTGGAGAGCCAGAGCACCCGCCTGGCGATCTCCTGGAGGGCCTCCAGGTCGGCGGAGGCAGGGTCCGCAGTGCGAAGGCTCGAGTGCAGCGTCGAGGTGTCCAGCGAGGCCATGGGTGCTCCGATCGGCGTGGGGTTCACGGCTCAACGTCGTACGTCGCCGGATCGTGCGCAATATGTGAGAACCCAAAACGCCATTGTCTGCCGCTTTCAAGCGCTGAGAATTCTTTCCACGCATCTTTCCGCCCTCTGAGCGTTAGGATCGGCCTCATGCCGTCCCTGGAGATCGACCACGTGGATCGCCAGATCCTCGACCTGCTGATCGAGGACGGGCGCCGCACAGTGCGCGAGATCGCGGACATCGTGAACCTCTCGCCGAGCCCGGTCCGGCGACGGATCGAGCGGCTCGAGCGACGCGGGGTGATCACCGGCTACACGGCACTGGTCGACGAGAGCCAGCTCGGAGAGACGATCGAGGCCTTCGCCGAGCTGCGGTTCACCGGGAGCACCGAGGTCGAGGCGATCACCGCGTCGGCCAAGGACATCCCGGAGGTGATCGCGATCTACACGGTGGCCGGGGACCCGGACGCGATCGTCCACTTCCGGATCGCCAGCCTCCAGCACCTGCACCGGCTCATCGACCAGGTCCGGCGCGACGGCAACGTGATCGGCACGAAGACGCTGATGGTGCTCGACTCCTGGCGCCGGGGCGAACGCTCGACCCCCTGAAAACCAAGGACTCCCGAACCCAGGTCGTGAGTTCGGGAGTCCGCGACGTCTTGCGACATCACATTGGCGGTGGCGGAGGGATTTGAACCCTCGGTTGACTTGCGCCAACAAACGCTTTCGAGGCGTTCTCCTTAGGCCGCTCGGACACGCCACCGCCGGGAAGGCTACCGGACGCCCTCGGTGCGGCTGAAATCAGGGCGACTGGCGCTGTGCGTCGAAGAACCCGCGCAGCAGGGCGGTGCTCTCCTCGGCGAGAACTCCGGCGATCACCTCGGGGCGGTGGTTCAGCCGACGGTCCCGTACGACGTCCCACAGCGAGCCGACCGCGCCCGCCTTCTCGTCGTACGCCGCGAACACGACCCGGTCGACGCGGGCGAGGACCGCCGCTCCGGCGCACATCGTGCACGGCTCCAGCGTGACCACCAGGGTGCAGCCGGTCAGGCGCCACTCGCCGCGTGCGGCTGCCGCTGCGCGGAGCGCCAGGATCTCGGCGTGCCCGGCGGGATCACCGTCGCGCTCGCGGACGTTGTGCCCGCTACCGATGAGCTCACCGGTGTCCGAGACCACGACCGCGCCGATGGGCACGTCGCCCGAGGGGGCCGCCAGCCGTGCCTGCGCCAGGGCGGCGCGCATCGCGGGCTCCCAGGCGCCCTGACCCAGGGTCGGGCTCACCCGTCGATGCCGACCAGCTCGTCGAACTTCGCTCCGAAGCCCGCCGTGGCAGCGAGGTCGCTGAGGATCTCGTCGGGGAAGAGGTCGTAGTCGTCGAGCAGCGCGCCCATCTCCCGCGCCGACATCCCCATGTCCTCGAAGATCCCGAGGTCACCGGCGGGCTCCTGGTCGTCCTCGTCGTCGACGTGCACGCCGAGGTGGTCGACGGCCGAGCGGGCCAGGCTCCAGTCGGTCGCGGCCGTCGCGTCGGAGAGCAGCACCCGGACCAGCGACCCCTGGGCGCGCACCAGGAGCACGAAGTCCTCGGCCACCGAGATCAGCGCGAGCGCGCCGTTCTCACCGGGGTAGCGACGCAGCTCGCTCGCGATCGTCTCGACGTCGTCGAGAGAACGTTCCGGAAGCTCGGCGAGGTTCCAGGTGCCCTCGTCGCGGTAGGCGACGACGGCGAGGTCGACCTCGCCAGCCCCGGCGTCAGACACCTGTGCCATGGCGCACCACCTTCCGGATGCAGTTCATGCTCGCTGCAATCCTCGCAGACCACAGCGCGCAGACCAACGCCAGCACGCGGACCACTACCGTGTACGCATGCGCCTGCACGTCGTTGACCACCCGTTGATCTCCCACAAGCTGACGATGCTGCGTGACAAGGAGACGGCCTCGCCCGAGTTCCGGCGCCTCACCGAGGAGCTGGTGACCCTGCTGGCCTACGAGGCGACCCGCGACGTCCGCGTCGAGGCGGTGCAGATCCACACCCCTGTCGCACCCACCCAGGGCGTCAGCCTCTCCCGGCCCCGCCCGCTCGTGGTCCCCATCCTGCGGGCCGGTCTGGGCATGCTCGAGGGGATGATGCGGGTGATGCCGTCGGCCGAGGTCGGCTTCCTGGGCATGGTCCGCAACGAGGAGACGCTGCAGGCCTCGACGTACGCCGAGCGCCTGCCGGCCGACCTCTCGGGCCGCCAGTGCTACGTCCTGGACCCGATGCTGGCCACCGGCGGGACCCTCGCGGCGGCCATCCGGTTCCTCACCGACCGCGGAGCAGACCACATCACCTGCATCTGCCTGCTGGTCGCCCCCGAGGGCGTGCAGAACCTGGAGAACGAGCTGGACGGGCTCGAGGTGCCGGTCACGGTCGTGACCGCCGCGCTCGACGAGCGCCTCGACGAGCGCGGCTACATCGTGCCGGGGCTCGGCGACGCCGGCGACCGGCTGTACGGGTTGGCCCACTAGGGCTCTGCAAGGCGCCCGGGCAGTACCGGGCGCCCGGGCTCAGAGGGCCTTGACGGCGTTCAGCAGCTTGCCCATGGAGTCCTTGGCGTCACCGAAGAGCAGGGTGGTGTTCTCCTCGAAGAGCAGCTCGTTCTCGATGCCGGCGAACCCGGGCCGCATGGACCGCTTCATGAACACGACCTGCTTGGCCTCGTCGGCGTTGAGGATCGGCATCCCGTAGATCGGCGCGCCGGGGCTGGTCTTCGCCGCGGGGTTGACCACGTCGTTGGCGCCCACGACCAGGACGACGTCGGCGTCCTTGAAGTCGCCGTTGATCTCGTCCATCTCCTTGAGCTGCTCGTAGGGCACCTGCGCCTCGGCCAGGAGCACGTTCATGTGACCCGGCATCCGGCCCGCGACGGGATGGATCGCGTAGTCGACCTCGGTACCGCGCTCGGAGAGCACGTCGACCAGCTCGCGCAGGGTGTGCTGCGCCTGGGCGACGGCCAGCCCGTAGCCGGGGATGACGATGACCCGGTCGGCGTACCCGAGCATGATCGCGACGTCCTCGGGGTTCGCCGACTTCACCGGGCGGTCCGAGGCCTCGCCAGCGCCGAGGGTGGAGCCACCCTTCAGCGCGCCGAAGAGGATGTTGGCCACCGAGCGCCCCATGGCCCGGGCCATCAGCATGGTCAGGAACGTGCCGGAGGCACCCACGAGCGTGCCCGCGACGAGGAGCACGACGTTGCCGAGCACGTAGCCGCCGGCGGCCACGGTGAGACCGGTGAACGCGTTGAGCAGCGAGATCACGATCGGTACGTCGGCACCGCCGACCGGCAGCACCAGCAGCAGGCCGAAGACGAGGCCGACCAGGCCCAGCACGACGCCGACCCACATCGCCGGGTCGAGGACCAGCTGGGTGGACAGGCCCACCCCGGCGACCAGGCCCACGCCGAAGGCCAGCGCGAGGCCGGGGAAGACCAGCGGCGCCGAGGACATCAGCTCCTGCAGCTTGGCGAAGGTGACCACCGAGCCGGAGAAGGAGACCGAGCCCACGAAGATCGTGAAGGCCGTCGCGGCGAGCACGAACCAGTTGACGTCACTGCCGTGCTCGACGATCTCGCGCAGCTCCAGCAGCGCGACCAGGGCCGCAGCCCCGCCGCCGACGCCGTTGAACAGCGCCACCATCTGCGGCATCTGGGTCATCTGCACCCGCCGGGCGCCGACGACACCGCCGATGGTGCCGACCGCGATCGCGCCCACGATCAGCGGGACGTGGTCCAGGTCGAGGTAGAGGAACGGCACCACGCACGCCACCACGGCAGCAGCGGCACCGATCAGGTTGCCCGTGCGGGCGGTCTTCGGGCCGGAGAGACCCTTGAGCGCGAGGATGAAGCAGACGGCGCAGGCCAGGTAGACCAGCTGGACCCAGATCGGAGGAGTGCTCACCTGGTCACCCCGTTCACTCCGCCGGTCGAACCGTTCGCTCCGCCGGTCGAGCCTGTCGAAACCGGTTTCTTCCGCTTGCGCACGAACATCTGCAGCATCCGGTCAGTCACCACGAACCCGCCGACCATGTTCACCGCCGCGAGCACGATCGCGATCAGCCCGATCACGAGGGCGAAGGTGTTGTCGGTGGTACCGGTGACGATGATGGCGCCGAGCAGGATGATCCCGTGGATGGCGTTCGCCCCCGACATCAACGGGGTGTGCAGGGTCGAGGAGACCTTGGAGATCACCTCCACACCGACGAAGACGCTGAGGATGAAGATCGTCAGCCAGACAGTGGCGTCGTTCACTTGTCGTCCTCGGAGTCGTAGGGGAGATCGAGCTGTTCGCTGCCGAGGCCGCTCCCGGGTGGCCCGGACGACTCAGCCCGCAACGGCTCCGTCACGGGCGTGAGCGGTCCCTCGATGGCCTCCCGGGTCGGCTCGTGCACGATCCGGCCGGCATGGGTCACCGCGGAGCCGGCGACCACCTCGTCCTCGAAGTCGGGGTCGAACCCACCGTCGCGCGTCATCAGGGTGAGCAGGCTGACGAGGTTCTGGGCGTAGAGCTTGGAGGCCGGGCCGGGCATCTGCGAGGGCACGTTGGCCCCGCCCCAGACCTGCGCGTGGCCGATCCGGACGACCTTGCCGGGCACGGAGCCCTGCACGTTGCCGCCGGTCTCGGCCGCGAGGTCGACCACCACCGAACCGGGCTTCATCTGCTCCACCATCTCGGCGGTGACCAGCATCGGCGCGGTCCGTCCGGGGACGGCGGCGGTGGTGATCAGCGCGTCCGCGTCGGCGATGTACGGCGCGAGCGCGTCCATCTGGCGCTGCGCGCGGTCCTCGCTCATCTCCCGGGCGTAGCCGCCCGTGCCCTCGAGGGTCTCGAGCTGCAGGTCGATCGCCTTGGCGCCCATGGAGCGGATCTCCTCGGCCGCGGCCGCGCGTACGTCGTAGGCCTGCACCACCGCGCCGAGGCGCTTGGCGGTCGCGATCGCCTGCAGGCCGGCGACACCGGCGCCGAGCACGACCACCTGCGCCGGCTGCACGGTGCCCGCGGCCGTCATGTTCAGCGGGAAGAAGCGGCGCAGCAGCCCGGCAGCCACGATCGCGCAGCGGTAGCCGGAGACCAGCGCCTGCGAGGACAGCGCGTCCATCGACTGCGCCCGTGAGATGCGCGGCACCAACTCCAGGGCGAAGGCGGTGACGCCGAGGTCGCGCAGGTCCACGACCAGGTCGTGGGAGGAGCCGACGGGGAGGAAGGACAGCACGGCGGTCCCCTCACGCAGCCGCCGGGCGCGGTCGATGCTGAGCGCGTTCACGCCGAGCACGACGTCGGCCTCGGTCAGCGCGTCGTCGGTGAGCACGGCGCCGGCGTCGGCGTAGAGCTCGTCGGCGTACTCCGCGCGGACACCCGCACCGGGCTCCACCAGCACCTCGTAGCCGAGAGCGGTCAGCTTCCCGACCAGCTCAGGGACCATCGCGACCCGCGACTCACCGTCACGGACTTCCCTCACCACAGCGATCTTCACGCGTCAGAACCTAGTGGACCGCAGTGACCGTTCCGGGCTTTGAGATCGCGGTCACACCGGAAACTTCACCGGTCGGTGCGGCCTCAGGCCATCCCGACGCCGGCGAGGTGCCCGATGCCGTAGGTGATCGCCATCGCCAGCACCCCACCGCACACGTTCCTGACCACGGCCGGGCGCAGCCTGGCGCCGCCCATCTTGGCGCTGGTGAAGCCGGTCAGGGCCAGCGCGACGGTCACCGCGGCCACCGTCACCACCGCACGCAGGCTGGGCGAGAACAGCAGGATGGTGACGAGCGGGAGGATGGCGCCGAGGGTGAAGGAGATCAACGAGGCCCAGGCCGCCTGCCACGGGTTGGTCAGCTCGTCCGGGTCGATCCCGAGCTCGATGTCCAGGTGCGCGCGCAGGGCGTCACCGCCCGTCAGCTCGACGGCGACCTGTTTCGCGAGGTCGGCGCTGAGCCCCTTCTGGCGGTAGAGCTCGGCCAGCTCCGCCAGCTCGTCCTCCGGCTCCTCGGCGAGCTCGCGGGTCTCCTTCTCGATCAGGGCCCGTTCGGCGTCACGCTGGGTGCTCACCGAGACGTACTCCCCCGCTGCCATGCTCATCGCGCCCGCGACGAGCCCGGCGAGCCCGGCCACGAAGATGGTCTGCCGGTCGGTGGTGGCGCCCGCGACGCCCATCACCAGTCCCGCGACGGAGACGATCCCGTCGTTGGCGCCGAGCACCGCCGCGCGCAGCGCGTTGAGCTTGCCGCTCACCGACTCCGAGTGTGGCTCGTCCGCGTGCCCACCGATGGGCGGGACCTGTACGGCGGGAGGGGAAGACATGACCACCATGCTCCCGCCCCGGAGGAGGCCCCGCAACGAAGGCGAGGCTCCACTCACTCCGGCCCGAACCCCCGGGCTCGTCAGGCCGGACGGGTCAGGCCGGACGGGTCAGGCCAGCATCTCCTCGACCCAGGCCGGCACGAGCTCGGTGGCAGGTCCCTGCCGCACCTGGGCGAAGTCGCTGAACGGGTCGGCCGCCAGGTTGAGCTCGAGGGTGTCGGCCCCGTTGCCGATCGCGTAGTGCACCAACGCGGCTGCGGGGTAGACGGTCCCGGACGTGCCGATGGCGACGAACAGGTCGCAGTCGAAGACCGCCTGCTGCAGCTCGTCCATGCCGTAGGGGACCTCCCCGAACCAGACGATGTCGGGCCGCAGGGACCGGCTTCCGCACGCGGGGCAAGGGGGACGGTTCCCGAGGTCGCCGTCCCAGTCGAAGCGCCGGTCGCACGCTCTGCACCAGGCCGCGCGGAGCCGACCGTGCATGTGGTGCACCTGGCGGGAGCCACCCCGTTCGTGCAGGTCGTCGATGTTCTGGGTGACCAGGTAGAGGTCCTCACCGAGGTGCTCCTCGAGCCGGGCCAGCGCGACATGGGCGGCGTTGGGCTGCACCCGCCCGAGCACCGCCCGGCGCTCGTCGTAGAACCGCTGCACCAGTTCCGGGTCGTACGCGAAGGCCTCCGGGGTGGCCACCGTCATCGGGTCGTGGCCGTGCCAGAGACCGTCGGCGTCGCGGAAGGTGGGCAGGCCGCTCTCGGCCGAGATCCCGGCACCGGTGAGCACGACGACCTTCACCAGCGCAGGCTATCGGTCCGGGCCGGCAGGTCGGATCCCCTGCGGCCCGGACCCTGATCGCCCTAGCTGCGAACGGCTCGGGCCACCACCGGCACCACGGTGAGCAGCGGGATCAGCAGGACCGCTCCGGTCAGGACGGCGTAGGACACCAGGTCGACCGGCGGCACCGCGGCGCCGAGCAGCCCGCCGCTGACACCGAGGACCGCGGGTACGACGGCGACCGTGCCGATCACCCACGCCGCCAGGCCTGCGACCACCGCCTCGACCGTCGCCATCGCCAGCAGCTGGCGGCGGGTGGCGCCTGTGCGCCGCAGCAGGTCGAGCTCGGCACGCCGTCCGGCCGTGGTCAGCACCAGGGCGTTCGCGGCGGCGATGCCCACGAACAGGAGCAGCGCGAGCAGCAGGAACGTGGACAGGTCGCGGCCGGCGTCGCCCTCGACGGTCGCGGCGTCGACGTACTGGCTCTCGGTGAGTGCGGTCAGCCCGAGGTCCTCGACCGCGGCTCCGGCGCCGGGGCCGCTCGTGCGGACCAGCACCGTGTCGGGCTGCACCTCGACCCCGTGGGCCGTGGGTGTGCCCTCGCCGACGAGGTAGGAACCGAAGCCCAGGCCGCGGTCGTAGACGGCGACCACCGTCGCTGCGGACTCGGTGTCGCCCCAGCGGAGCATGAGCTTCTCGCCGACGTCCTTGCCGCTCTCCAGGCGGGCGTCCCGGCTGATCGCGACCGTGTCCTTCTCGTCCAGGCGGTCGAGGTCGCCCTCGACGACCCCGGGGTCGAGCGTCTTGTGCACGCCCTCGGCGGGCAGGGCGCGGGCCTGCACGGCCTCCCAGGAGAGTGCGGAGAACCCGGGGACGTCCTCGTCATCGACGCGCACCTCCGCGGGGACCGTCGCCAACGGGGCCACCGAGGTGACGCCGGGAAGCGCCGTGAGCTCGGGAAGCCGGTCCTCGAGGTCGCCGCCGGTGACGACCAGGTCGGCGCGCAGACCGTCCTGGAGCTGCCGGACAGCGGCGGCCGAGACGGTGTCGTCGACCGTGCTCTGCACCGCACCCACCGAGATCACCAGGGCGAGCGGGACCACCGCGGTGGTCAGCCTGCGGGAGAAGCCACGGGTGTTGGCCAGGGCCAGCCGGGTGGCCGGTCGGCCCCGGACCCTGCCGGTGGCGCCGAGGACCCACGCCACCAGCACGGGCCCGCCGAGGGCGGCGGCGCCGACCAGCAGGAACGCCGAGACCGCGGCCGCGGCGCTGCCGATCGCGCCGGGCACCACCAGTGGGCTGAACGCGGCGACGAGCCCGCTGACCGCCACGACGACGGCCGCCGTCCGGCGGACCGGCCCGATGCCGGCCGGCTCCACCACGCTCTGGCGGACGGCTGTGGTCGGCGGGGTGCGCAGCGTCTCGCGGGTCGCGAGCCGGGCGGCCACGAATGCGACCGGCAGCAGGAGCAGCGTCGCCCCCAGGACGGGGATGGGCGTGATGGCCATCTCGAAGCCGGGGTCCACGATCTCGCCGTCGGCGAGCATCGGGGTGAGCAGCCGGACCCCGAGCAGGCCGGGTACGGCGCCGAGGGGTGCGGCGACCAGGGTGATCAGCACGACCTCGTAGCCGACCAGTCGTCGTACCTGCTGGCGGGTCGCACCGACCGCGCGCAGCAGGGCGAAGTCACGCTGCCGCTGGCGCAGGCTGAGCGAGACGGTCGCGGAGACGACGAAGACCACGAGCAGCACCGCCGTCCCGGAGAACGACGTGGCCAGGGCGACCAGCATCGCGCCGTCCTCGCCGGCGCGGGTGCCGGCCTCGATCAGGGCACCGGTGCCCGAGAGCAGGAGGCCGGCGAGGGTGAGGACCAGGAAGGTTCCGGCCAGCGCGGGCAGATGTGCCCGGGCCCCGGAGCGAGCCAGACGCCACATCGTGCTCACCGCCCCAGACCGAGCATGCGGGCGGTGACCTGCTCGGCGGTCGGGTCCTCGAGCTGGTCGACGAGGTGGCCGTCGGCGAGGAAGAGCACCCGCTCCGCGGTGGCGGCGACCTGCGCGTCGTGGGTCACCACGACCACGGTCTGCCCCAGCCGGCGGGCGGTCTCGCGCAGCAGCGCCAGCACCACCGTGCCGGTGCGCGAGTCGAGCGCGCCCGTCGGCTCGTCGGCGAAGACGACCGTCGGCCGGGAGAACAGCGCCCGTGCGATCGCGACCCGCTGTGCCTGCCCGCCGGAGAGCTCGCCGGGGCGTCGGTCCTCCATCCCGGACAGGCCGACGGCGTCGAGCAGCTCTGCCTGCCAGCGCAGGTCCGGCTCGTGACCGGCCAGCATCACCGGGAGCTGCACGTTGTCGGCGACGCTGAGGTGCGCGACCAGGTTGTAGGACTGGAACACGAAGCCGACGTGCTCGCGGCGGAAGCGGGTCAGCGCGTCCGGGGAGAGCGTGCTGATGTCGCGCTCGCCGACGGCCACCCGGCCGCTGGTGGGGACGTCGAGGCCGGCGGCGCAGTTGAGCAGGGTGGACTTCCCGGAGCCGGAGGGGCCCATCACGGCGGTGAACGATCCGGTGGGCAGGCTCAGCGAGACGCCGCGCAGGGCGTGCACCGGCTCGGCGGCCCCGTCGTACTGCTTGTGCACGTCGAACAGCCGGACGGCGACACCTGACGTGGGTGGTGGGCCGGTCCTGACACCGGTCTGGGTGCCGGTCTGGGTGCCGGCCGTGGTGCCGGTGTGGGCGGGGGTGGAGGCAGTCATCGGGGACTCCTGGGTCGAGGTCTGGGTACGCCTTCGACGCTAGGGATCCGCACCGGTGTCCCGCGAGAGCCGTTGGATGGAGATCGTGAGGTTGCATCCTTCGATGCAAGCGGCTCAGTCGGGGACTGCTGCGACCTTGTTCTGGTAGGCCCAGACTGCAGCCTGAAGCCGGGAACGCACGCCCAGCTTGGGCATCATCCGGGCCAGGTGGGACTTCACCGTGGAGGTCTCCAGGAACAGCTCTGCGGCGATCTCGTCGTTGGACATGCCCTGGGCGAGGAGCAGCAGGATGTCGAGCTCGCGGGCGGTGAGCAGCTCGGAGGCGCGCCCCGCGGTCACCGACCGGGTCTCGCGTCGGGTGACCACCTCGCGCAGCACCCGCTTGGTCAGGGCGTCGTCGAGGGTGCCGTTGCCACGGGCGACGGTGCGTACGGCGGCGACCAGCACCTCCGGCTCGGCGTCCTTGAGCAGGAACCCGGACGCACCGGCCTCGAGCGCACCGAACAGGTAGTCGTCGATGTCGAAGGTGGTGAGCACCAGCACCGGGACCGGGTCCGCGACGCCCGGCCCGCACAGCTCCCGGGTGGCGCTGATGCCGTCCTGCCCGGGCATCCGCACGTCCATGCACACGACGTCGGGACGCCACTTGCGCGCCGCCGCGACCGCCTCGTGCCCGTCGGCGGCGAGCGCCACCACCTCGATGTCGGACTCGGCGCCCAGCAGGGTGCCCAGCCCGGCGCGCACCAGCGGCTGGTCGTCGGCGACCACGACCCGGATCATGCGTCCTCGCTCTCCCGCTCGGGCCCGTCCGGGCCGGCCTCGAAGTCGTGTTCCCGCGGGATCCGGAGCGTGACCTGCCAGCCGCCGTCGGCCGTGGAGCCGTGCTCCAGGCTCGACCCGGTGAGCTCGGCCCGCTCGCGCATCCCCACGAGCCCGAATCCTTCCCTGCTCGCGGGGGCCGGGGCCACGTCGGGGGCCTCGTTGCGCACCGAGACCAGCACCGCGTGCGGGTCGCGGTGGTCGACCACGACCTCGGCGCGTGCGCCGGGTGCGTGCCGCGCGGCGTTGGAGAGCGCCTCCTGGACCATCCGGTAGGCGGCGAGCTGGGCGAGCGGGCCGACACCGGTCGTCCTGGAGTCACCGAGCACGGTGAGGCCGACGTCACGGCCGGCCGCGGTGGCGTCCTCGACGAGCGCGGAGACGCCGGCCAGCGACTCCGGGCGGGTCCGGGTGGGGTCGGTGGAGTCGGCGTCCTGCTCCCGCAGCAGGCCGACCAGCCGCCGCAGGTCGCGGAGCACGGAGGTGCTCTGCCGGCGTACCTGCGCGACCGCGTCCTTGGCGCCGGCGGGGTCGGAGTCGATCTGGGTGCCGATGGCCGCGGTCATCACCGCGATCCCGGAGAGGTGGTGGGCCGCGATGTCGTGCAGCTCGCGGGCCATCGCGGTGCGCTCCCGGGCGACCGCGGCCTGCACCAGCGCGTCCCGCTCGCGGGCGAGCGCAGCGACCTGGCTCTCCCGCGCCAGCCGGGTCTCGCGGCGGGCCACGAGGAGGACCGCGACCACGAGCGGCAGGCCGATCGTGCTCAGCCCCTGGAGCAGACCCGCACCGATGGCGGCGCCGGGACCGTCCCCGGTCCGCAGCGCGGCCGCCGTGACGCCGGCGACGACGAGTGCTGCGGCGCCGAGGAGCACGGGCCAGGCCTTGGAGACCGGGTACCGGAGCCCGACCGAGAGCACCCCGACGAGCACCGCCAACGTGGCCACGCCGGTCGCGTCACCCAGTCCGCAGGCAGCGGCCACGGGGACGCCGGCGGCCACGGCGAGCAGCACGGCACGGGGCGACGTACGCCGCCACCGCAGCAGGGCGCCCTGCACCAGGAGCGTCACCACCCCCAGCCACCAGCCGAGCCCACCGGTCTCGGGCAGCACCAGCGCCGACACGGGGTCCGCCGCGTCGAGCACGGGCGCGGCCGCCAGCGCGGCGACCGAGATCACCGCGCAGGAGACCGCGACCAGCCAGTCACCGGTCCGGCCGGGGACAGGACCGTTGCCTCGACGACTCACGCCCGGCAGCCTACGGCGCGAGCCCGCGCGGCTGCCGCGCCCAAGGCTGATGTCTAGGCGGGCCGGGAGGCGGCGAACAGGCCGTCCACCGTCTCCTGCTGGTCGAGCGCGAACGCGAGGTCGGCGAAGCCGTCGGTCCGGTCGCCGAGGACGGGACGCACCACCAGGTCCAGCTTGGCCCGCAGCTGCTCGTCGGTCATCGGCTTCGCGGTGCTGCCGGTGGCGTGCTCGATCACGACCTCCTCGATGGTGCCGTCGACGAGCTCGGCCCGCACCGTGCAGGCATCCTTGGCCACCGAGGCGTCCAGGGTGGCGCTGACCTTGCGGCGCAGCTCGACCACCTGCGGGTCAGCGGCCCGCTCGTCGGTGTACTGCGCCGGTCCGGCCGCGCCGTCGAGCAGTCCGATGGCGAAGCAGTGGTAGACGGAGAACTTGCTGCGCAGGCCGGACTCGGGCTCCTGGACCCCCATGACGTCGAGCACGACGGGGTGCACCACTGCCTCCACCGACACGATCCGCGAGGGATCGATCCCACGGTCGCGCAGGACGACGGCTGCGTCGATGACGGGGTGGCTCACGATCCCGCAGCTGTAGGGCTTGAACGCGTTGTCGTCGGTCTCCCAGGTGGTGCCGAGGTCGCGCACCATCTCGTCGAGGTCGAAGCTCGGCGACATCAGGGCAGCGAGTCCACGCCGGCCCTCGATCGCGGCGTCGGGACCGGTGAAGCCGCCGGCCGCGAGCAGGGCGGCCTCGACGCCGTCGGCGGCTGCCTTGCCGGGGTGGAGCGACTTGGTCATCGAGCCGAGCTGCTCGGTGTGGGCCGATGCCTGGGTCGCGGCGAGGGCGAGGACGTGCCCCATCCGCTCCGGGTCCAGGCCGAGCAGGCGGCCGGCGGCGAGGGCGGCCCCGAGGTGTCCCATCGTCCCGGTGACGTGCCAGCCGCGGTCGAAGTGCGGCGTGCCCAGCCCGTTGCCGACCCGGCTCGCGACCTCCACGCCCACCACGACGGCGGTGAGGACGTCCTGCCCCGAGCGGCCCTGCTGCTCGGCGACGGCGAGCGCGGCGGGGACGACCGGCGCACCGGGGTGCAGCACCGTGCGCAGGTGGGTGTCGTCGAAGTCCTCGACGTGCATCGCCTGACCGTTCACCAGTGGCGCCCAGGTGATCCCGAGCCGCTCGGAGCGACCCAGCACCGAGCTGTTCCCCTGGAGGCCGAGGCCGGCCAGGGTGCGCAGGGTCCGCTCCACCGCGTCGTGGCGGCTGGCGCCAACGGCGAGTCCGGCCACGTTGCCCGCGGTACGGCGCGCCGCTGCCCGGGTCGTCTCCGGGACGTCGTCCCAGGTCAGCTCGCTGGCGAAGCGGGCCAGCTCCTCGGTCACCGCTCGTGCGTCGGTCATGAGTCCTCCGGGGTGATGGCGGTCAGCAGGGCGGTGACGGTGGAAGAGGTGACCAGGGAGCGGGTCGCCTCGATGATCTGCGGTGCGCACCCGGGCATGGCCTGGTCGACCAGCGCCGTGGTCTTGGCGTCCAGCTCGGCATCGGTCATCGGCCGCTCCAGGCTGCCGCGCGCGTCGGTGACGCTCTCGGCGACGACCCGGCCGTCGGCGAGGTCCACCTCGACGGTCGCGGCTGCGCGGGCAGTGCTCTCGTCGGGCACCAGGGTGGTCCGCGAGCGCATCTCGACGAGCTCGTCCGCGCGGACTCGTTCGTCGTCGTACTGCCGGAGGCCGACGACGCCGTCGACCAGTCCGGCAGCGACGCCGTGGATCGTGGAGAACCGCGCAGCGAGCCCGGTCTCGGGCGTCGGGTTGCCGGTGAGCTCGACGACGAGGGGGTGGCAGCGCACCCGGACAGCGACGGGCTCCGCGCCATCGAGCACGGCGTGCAGCCGCTCGGCGGCCTCGATCGCCGGGTGGCTGACGATGCCGCACGGGTAGGGCTTGTAGGTGTTGTCCAGGAGCTCCCAGCGCTCGCCGAGGCCGTCGGTCAGCCGGGTCAGGTCGACCTTCGGGGTGAGGCAGGCGTAGTAGCCTCGCGGGCCCTCGAGGGCGGTCGGCGAGCCGGTGAAGCCCTCGGCGGCCAGGCTCGCGGCGAGCAGCCCGTTGGCGCCGGCCTTGCCCGGGTGGAAGGGCTTGACCATCGTCCCGAACCCTTGGCGGTGGCCCAGGGAGAGGCTCGACGCGATGGCGATCGCGTGCCCGAGCTGCTCGTCGTCGAGGTGCAGCAACAGGCCGGCGGTGACGGCGGCGCCGATCCCGCCGACGGTGCCGGTGATGTGCCATCCCTGGTCGTAGTGCCACGGGGTCATCGCGACGGCGACCCGCAGCTGGGCCTCGATGCCGAGCGCCACCGCGTCGATGAGCTCGACACCCGGCACGTCCTGGCGGGAGACGAGCGGCAGCGCGGCGGACAGCACGGCCGCAGCGGGGTGGACGACCGTCGCGAGGTGGGTGTCGTCGAAGTCGTCGAGGTGGGCGGCCGAGCCTGTCGCCAGCGCTGCGCCCATGGCGTCGAGCCGCTCGCGCCGGCCGGGCACCGGGCAGTTGCGCTGCGTCGTGTCGGTGCCCAGGGACGTCGCGACGAGGATGTCGATCGCCTCGTAGCCCGACGCCCCGATCGAGGTGCCGAGCACGTTCAGCAGGGACCGGGTGGCCTCGTCGCGAACCGTCGGACTCAGTCCGGACCTGCTCAGCTGGGTCAGCCCGCGGGCGAGCTCTCGGGTGGTCGTCATGGCTGCTCCGGGGTCGACAAGGCTGTGCCTCCGTGGGCTGGATGGGGAAGTCGGGAGCCAGACGCCGGTTGGCGCTCCGGTGCTCCCATGAGACGATGACCTCAAGTCGTACTGTACACACGATATATGATGTTGAGGAAGGCTGGCCAATGCCACCGAACACGTCCTCCGCCGCACGGCGTCGTAACCGCTTGCCGCTGAGCGACGAGGTGGCCGCCCACGTCCGGGCGCAGATCATGTCCGGCCAGCTGCAGCCCGGGGAGTTCGTCCGGCTGGAGAAGGTCGCGGACGACCTGGGGATCAGCGCGACCCCGGTGCGCGAAGGGCTGCACGCCCTGCGCGGTGAGGGTTTCCTCGACTTCGAGCCACGGCGCGGCTTCGTGGTGGCGCCGCTGTCCCCCGACGACATCGAGGACCTGTTCCTCGTCCAGGCCGACATCGCCGGGGAGCTGGCCGCACGGGCAGCCGTCGCCTCGACCCCCGAGGTGGTCGAGGAGCTGCGACGGCTCCAGACCCAGCTCGACCAGGCCACCTCCGACGGGCGCAGCGAGGACGTCGTCGACCTCAACCACCAGATCCACCGCACCATCAACGTGCTCGCGGCCGCGCCCAAGCTGTCGTTCCTGCTGAGCGTGGCGGTGCGCTACGTGCCACAGCCGTTCTTCAACACCATCGAGGGCTGGGTCTCGGCCGCGGTCCACGACCACGACAAGGTGTTCTCGGCCATGGAGGCCAACGACGCGGAGGCCGCCCGCGAAGGCATGCGGCAGCACATCCTCAACGCGGGCAACCTGCTCGCGGACCACTTCCGGGCCGAGGCGGACAAGAAGCCGGAGCCGCCTGTCCGCAAGGGACGCTAGGCGTCCCTCCCGGCCCGCTCAGCCCAGGCCGCGGGCAACGAGCTGGTTGACGATCACGTTGCGCTGGATCTCGTTGGTGCCCTCGCCGACGAGCATCAGCGGGGCGTCGCGGAAGTAGCGCTCCACGTCGTACTCGGTGGAGTAGCCGTAGCCGCCGTGCACCCGGATCGCCGACAGCGTGATCTCGGCAGCCGCCTCCGAGGCGAACAGCTTGGCCATGCCGGCCTCGAGGTCACTGCGCTCACCGGCGTCGTACTTGCGGGCAGCGTGCAGGACCAGCTGCTGGGCGGCGACGAGCTTGGTCGCCATGTCGGCGAGCATGTTGCCGACGGACTGGTGCTTCCAGATGGGCTTGCCGAAGCTCTCCCGCTCCTGGGCGTACCGCAAGGAGTCGTCCAGAGCGGCCCGGGCAACGCCGGTGGCACGTGCCGCCACCTGGATGCGGCCCACCTCCAGCCCCTTCATGAACTGGGTGAACCCCTTGCCCTCCTCCTCGCCGAGAAGCGAGGTGAGCGGTGTGCGGAAGTTGTCGAAGGACAGCTCGCAGCTCTCCACGCCCTTGTAGCCGAGCTTGGGCAGGTCGCGGGAGACGGCGAACCCCGGCCCCTTCTCGACCAGCAGGATGCTCATCCCCCGGTGGGCCGGAACGGCCGTGGGGTCGGTGCGGCACAGCAGCGCCACGAGCTGGGAGCGGCGGGCGTTGGTGATCCAGGTCTTGGAGCCGTTGACGACGTAGCTGTCGCCGTCCTTGGCCGCCACCGTGCGCAACGCCTGGAGGTCCGATCCGCCACCCGGCTCGGTGAGCGCCATCGTGGCCCGGATCTCGCCGGTCGCCATCTTCGGCAGGTAGCGCTGCTTCTGCTCCTCGGTGCCGTGGGCGAGCAGGAGCTTCGAGACGACGGTGTGCCCGCCCATGGCGCCGGCCAGGCTCATCCACCCGCGGGACAGCTCCTCGGTGACGAGCGCGTAGCAGACGGTGGAGACCTCGACGTCACCGTACGGCTCCGGGATGGCGAGGCCGAAGATGCCGAGCTGCTTCATCTGCTCGATCAGCTGCTCGGGGTACTCGTTGGCGTGCTCGAGCTCCGAGGCGATGGGGCGCACCTTGCGGTCGACGAAGTCGCGGACCGTCGCGAGGATGGCCTGCTCCTCCTCATTGAGGTCGGTCATGGGGATTCCTCCGGGTGGTGGTGGCAGCGTGCTCAGGACGTGGTGATGCAGGAGAAGCGGTGGTGGCCGCGGGCGAGGCCCGGCGGCGGGCGTCGGTTCACACCGAGCCGACCTCGCGGAGCCGGATGACCTGCTCGGCGGTGTAGCCCAGGGAGGTCAGGACAGCGTCGGTGTGCTCACCGAGGGCCGGCACGGGGTCCATCCGGGCCTCGGCCGAAGGCGTGGAACCGGGCGGGAGCAGGGCCTGCACCGGGCCGCTCGGCGTCTGCACCGTGCGCCACCGGTCGCGGCCCTCCAGGACGGGGTGGTCCAGCAGGCCGCGTACGTCGTTGACCCGAGCCGAGGCCACCGCCGCGCGCTCCAGCCGCTCGAGCACCACCGACCCCTCGAGGTCGGCGAAGCACTGGCTGATCAGCTCGTTGAGCGGGACCCGGTTGGCCACGCGGGCCGATCCACGCGAGAAGCGGGGGTCGACCGCGACGGCCGGGTCCTCGAGCACGGTCGCGCAGAACGAGACCCACTCGCGCTCGTTCTGGATGGCGAGCAGGACGGTCGAGCCGTCGCCGGTGGTGAACGGGCCGTACGGCGCGATGGTGGCGTGCTCCATCCCCACGCGCGCCGGCTGCGTCCCCGAGCCCGCGGTGTAGTGCGCCGGGGCGCCCATCCACTCGGCGAGGGACTCGAACAGGGAGACCTCCACCCGGCGGGCCGCTCCGGCTGTCGCGCGGGCGTAGAGGGAGGTGAGGATGCCGCTGAATGCGTACATGCCCGCCGCGATGTCGGCCACGGAGATGCCGACCTTGGCCGGCTGCTCCGGAGTGCCGGTGAGCGAGACCAGTCCGGCCTCGCACTGGACCAGCAGGTCGTAGGCCTTGCGGTCCGACCAGGGCCCGTCGCTGCCGTAGCCGCTCACGTCGCAGACGATGAGGTCGGGGAACCGAGTGGCGAGCGATGCGGCGTCGAGCCCGAGGCGCTCGGTGGCGCCGGGGGCGAGGTTCTGCACGAAGACGTCCGCGGTCCCGAGCAGGCGCTCCAGCATGGCCCGCCCGCCCGGTGACTTCACGTCACAGGTGACGGACTCCTTGGACCGGTTGAGCCACACGAAGTAGCTGGCCTCGCCGCCGACCGTCTCGTCGTACGCGCGGGCGAAGTCGCCCACCCCGGGCCGCTCCACCTTGATGACTCGGGCGCCGAGATCGGCCAGCTGACGAGTGGCGAAGGGAGCGGCGACGGCCTGCTCCAGGCTGACCACGGTGATGCCGGCCAGCGGCAGACTCGTCATGCGTGAGTACAGGTCGTAGGCATTTCTGTATAATATATCTGATTGTAGATGTGTCAACCCGCCCAACACCCGCCGAAGGAGCCCGCCGTGGCAACCACCGGACCACTGCTCCCCCGTCGTCGCCGTTCGTCCCTGTGTGTCCCCGGGAGCGAGTCGCGCAAGGTGGAGAAGGCGCTCGCCTCCGAAGCCGACGAGGTGGTGATCGACCTCGAGGACGCCGTGGCGGTGGGCGCGAAGGACAGTGCCCGCGACGCAGTGGTGGAGATCCTCGAGAGCCAGCAGCTGCGGGACCCGGCGCAGATCGCGGTGCGGGTCAACGCGCCCGGCACGCCGTGGTGCCACCTCGACCTGCTGGCCGTGGCCGGTCTGACGCGCCCGCCCGGGAGCGTGGTGCTGCCCAAGGTGGAGTCCGCCGGTGACCTGGCCTTCGTCGAGCGGCTGCTCGACGGCGCGCAGGCGACAGCCGGTACCGGGCACCGGATCGGCGTGCAGGCGCTCGTCGAGACCGCGGGCGGCGTGGCCCGGGTGTCGGAGATCGCCGCAGCCGGCGGCCGGCTGGAGGCGCTGCTGCTGGGCTATGCCGACCTCGCCGCCTCCCTGGGCCTGCGTGCCGAGGGAGACGAGCTCGCGGCCCTGTGGCTGCCCGTGCAGTCCGCCGTGCTGGTCGCGGCGCGCGCGGCGGGGCTGCAGGCCATCGACGGCCCCCACCTCGGCATCCGCGACGACGAGCCCTTCCGCGCCGCGGTCGGACAGACCCGTGCCCTGGGCTTCGACGGGCGCTGGGCGATCCACCCTGCGCAGGTACCCGCCATCAACGAGCTGCTCTCCCCCTCGGCCGAGGAGGTGACGCACGCGCGGGCGGTCATCGCAGCCCTGGAGGCGGCGGACCAGGACGGCGCCGGAGCCGTCGCCCTCGACGGGCAGATGCTCGACGAGGCCCTCGCCGTCTCCGCGCGCCGCGTGCTCGCCTCGGCCGGAGTGCCGGCATGAGCGCCGCCGGCGCGCGCCTCGTCGCCGAGGGGCCCTGGTTCGAGGAGCTACGCCCCGGTCAGGTCTTCGACCGGGCACCGGCCGTCACCCTGACCGACGGCCTGGCCGCCGCCCACCAGGCGGTCGTCGGCAGCCGGATGCGCCTGGCGCTCGACCACGACCTCAGCCGCCGCGTGACCGGCGAGACGCAGCCGCTCGCCCCGCCCGCACTGGTCTGGGACGTGGCGATCGGCTCCTCGACGACCGTCACGCACCACGTGGTCGCCAACCTCTTCTACCGCGGGCTCGTGCTGCGCCGGGCACCGCTGCTCGGCGACACCCTGCACACCCGCACCGAGGTCGTCGCGCTGCGGCAGAACACCGTGCGGCCCGGGCGCCGCCCGACCGGGCTGGCCGCACTGCGGATCACGACCGTCGACCAGCACGACCGCCTGGTGCTCGACTTCTGGCGCTGCGCGATGCTCCCGCTCCGCGACCCCGAGGTCGTCACCGGGTACGCCGACGACCTGGCCCTGGTCGGGTCCGACGCGGTCGTGCCCGGCGGATCGGAGTGGACCGGTCCCACCGCGGCCTGGCGTCTCGACGCGTTCCGGGACGCGGTGCCGGCGCAGGGACAGGTCGAGGTCCGCGCCGGCGACGTCTGGGAGGTGGCCGGGGGCGACGTCGTCTCCAGTGCTCCCGAGCTGGCCCGGCTGACCACGAACGTCGCCCGCACGCACCACGACGACGCCGCCGGCCCCGAGGGCCGGCTCGTCTACGGCGGGCACACGATCGGGATCGCCCTGAACCAGGTGCTGCGCGCCCTGCCCGACCTCGTCACGGTGGTCGGCTGGCGCAGCTGCGACCACCTCGGCCCGGTCCACGAGGGGGACACGCTGACGAGCACGGTCGAGGTGGAGGAGGTCTCGCCGCTGCCCGACGGCCGGCTGGTCCAGCTCCGCTCCCGGGTGACGGGCCGGTCGCAGCCCGGCGGAGACGAGACACCGGTGCTCGACTGGCGGTTCGCGGCCGTGCTGGCCTGACGGCGACCACGCGCCACAGCGGTCCGATGTGATATCACATATGACATGCCGGACCTCCCTTCGCTGACCCGTCAGCTCGCCGCCGTACTCGCCCGACCCGTGAGCGCGGAGGACCGTGCCCTCGCTGCCGTGCACCTCGAGGACTGGGTGGGTGCCGTCGCCGCTGCGCTGACTCGCCCCGAGGGGCAGGCCGTCGTCGCCTACACCCGCTCACAGCGCGGGGCGGGAGCGACGGCGCTCGGCGCCGGGGAGGCGAGCGAGGCGAGCGCGGCCTTCCACACCGGGGCCCTCGCGATCGCCCTGGAGCTCGACTCCAATGACCGCGAGGGCAAGCTGCACGCCGGACCGGTCGTGATCGCCGCTGCCCTCGCGACCGCCGAGGCGACCGGGGCGAGCGGGACGGCGCTGCTCGACGCGATCGTGCGCGGCTACGAGGCCGCAGTCAGGGTCGGCCGCTCGGTCGGCCCCGGGCACTACCACTTCTTCCACAACACCTCGACGTGCGGCGGGTTCGGGGCAGCGGCGGCGGTTGCGTCGCTCCTCGGCCTCGACGAGGAGCAGACCACGCACGCGCTCGGCCTCGCCGGCACCACGGCCGGCGGCTTCTGGCAGGTCCGGATGGAGCAGGCGACGGCGAAGCTGGCGCACGCCGGTCGCGCCGCCGAGGCGGGGATCACCTCGGCACGGCTCGCCGCTGCCGGGCTCACCGCACCGGCACACGTGCTCGAGGGAGAGCGCGGCCTGTACGCCGCGACCGCACCCGACGCGGACCCCGCTGCCATCACCGCGGCGCCCGACGGTCCCTGGCTGATCCACGAGTCGTCGCTGAAGCCTTGGGCCTGCTGCCGCCACGCCCACCCGGCGATCGACGCCGCCCTGGAGCTCCGCACCGGCCTCGCCGGCGAGCCGATCGAGCACGTCGAGGTCTCCGGGTACGCCGACGCCCTGGCCTTCTGCGACCGGCCGGTGCCCACGACCAGCGGCGAGGCCCGGTTCTCGTTGCAGCACGTGATCGCGTGCGCGCTGCTCGACGGTGAGCTGGAGCTGCCCGCCTTCGACGAGCCGTTGCTGTCCCGCCCCGACGTCGCCGCGCTGCGCGAGCGGGTAGTGCTGCGGGTCGACCCGGCGCTCGAGGCCGCCTACCCGGTCGCCTGGGGCGCCACGGTCGTCGTGACCACCCCTACGCGCACGCTGACCGTGGCCCGTGACGAGGCGCTCGGCGACCCGGCGCGGCCGTTGTCGCTGTCCGACGTACGACGCAAGACCGCACGGCTGCTCGCAGCCTGGTCGGACGACGCCACTCTCCCGGCAGCGCTGGCGGGGGCCGTCGACGAGCTGCTCGCCGGTGCGCCCGTGGCCGCCCTGACAGCAGTGCTGCGGGCGGCCGACGAGCGTCAGTCCAGCGAGGACGCCGCGGCGTACCAGTCGTAGACCTCGCCAGGCGTGGCGAAGACGGTGTCGTCCCTGGCCTGCAGGGCGTCGAGCACCTGGAGCAGGTAGGGGAACCGGTGCGGCACGCCCAGCAGGTGCGGGTGGAGCGGGAGCGCGAGCACCCGGGGACCGTCCGCCAGCTCCGCGGTGAGCACGTCCAACGTGTCCCGGACCCGCTGGGCCCACTCGGTGGCGGTCTGCTTCTCGACCGCGAAGACCACGCTGTCGTTGAGCTCGAGGTTGTAGGGCACCGCGACGAGGGGGCGGGACGCGGTGCGCACCACCGTCGGTACGTCGTCGACGCACCAGTCGAGCACGTAGTCGATCCCGGCCTCGGCCAGCAGGTCGGGCGTCCGGAACGTCTCCTGCAGCCCGGGCCCGAGCCACCCTCGGGGACGCACCCCGGTGGCCTCGGCCAGCATCGACAGCGAGGTCTCGATGACCTCGCGCTCGTCCGCCGCACCGTGCAGGGACTCCTGGCGTACGCCGTGCCCGATGAACTCCCAGCCGCTGGCGAGGAGCACCTCGAAGGCGCGGGGGTAGTCCTGCACCACCGCGGCGTTCATGCTGATGCCGCCCGGCAGGCCGCGCTCGGCGAAGGCCTTGAGCATCCGCGGCAGACCTGCCCGCATGCCGTACTCGACCCAGCTGAAGTTCGGCACGTCGGGGATGTTCTCCGTGCCGTGCGGGGCCGAGATGATCTTGCGCGGCATCGGCCGGTCGAACGGCCAGGTCTCCACGTTGATGACCGGGCAGATGACCAGGCGCCGTCCCCGGAGCTCGGGCAGCGCCGGCAGGTCACCGGCCAGCGCGTGCTCGATCGCCTTCCCGGCAGCGGGTCCGGCTGCGGACGAGGTGCTCACCCGCGCGCCTTGCCGAGGTAGGCCTCCCGGACACGTGTGTCGTGGTGGAGCTCCTCGGAGGTGCCCTCCGCCATCATCTTCCCGGTCTGCAGGACGTAGCCGCGCTCGGCGGTGCGCAGTGCGTACTGCGCGTTCTGCTCCACGAACAGCACGGTCGTCCCCTGGGCGCTGATCTCCTTGATGATGTCGAAGATCTCGGCCACGATCAGCGGCGCGAGTCCCAGCGAGGGCTCGTCGAGGCAGACCAGCTTGGGACGCGACATCATCGCGCGGCCCACGACGAGCATCTGCTGCTCGCCACCGCTCATCGTCCCGGCGTTGGAGTCGGCCCGGCGACCGAGGTGCGGGAAGCGCTCCAGCACCTCGTTCGCGGCCTTCGTCAGGGTCTTCCGGTTCTCCCGGTGCCTGAATCCGCCCATCATCAGGTTCTCGCGCACGCTCATGAACGGGAAGACGTGCCGCCCCTCGGGCACCAGGGTCAGGCCGAGCTCGACCCGCTTGTGCGTGGGGAGGTGGGTGATGTCCGTCCCGTCGAAGGTGATCCGGCCGGACTTGACCGGGATCAGCCCGGCGACCGCGGCCATGGTGGTGGTCTTGCCGGCTCCGTTGGAGCCGATCAGGGTGACGACCTCACCTTGGTCGACGTGGAAGGTGATGTCCTCGCAGACCACCACGTTGCCGTACGCGAGGGTGACACCCTCGACCGTCAGTAGCCGACTCATCCGACGACCTCCTCGCCCAGGTAGGCCCGGATGACTTCCGGGTCCTGTTGGATCTCGCTTGGGGTCCCCTGGGCGAGCTTCTTGCCGAAATTCATCACGACGATCTTGTCCGCGACGTCCATCACCAGGTCCATGTTGTGCTCGACCAGCATGATCGTGATCCCCATGTCGCGGATCTGCCGCAGCCGGTCGACCAGGTGCTCGGCCTCGGCGAGGTTCAGCCCCGCACCCGGCTCGTCGACACAGAGCAGCTTGGGCTTGGTGGCAAGCGCCCGAGCGATCTCGAGCATGCGCTGCTGGCCGTAGGACAAGGTGTCGGCCTGGGCGTCCTGGAGGTGCCGCAGGCCGACCAGGTCCAGGAGGGCCAGCGAGGACTCCCGCGTCTCCGCGACAGCCTCACGGACCGCCCGTCCGCCGAACAGGTGCCGCCACGGCGGCAGTGTCGCGGAGGACTGCGCGCCGATCACGACGTTGTCCATCACCGAGAGCGCCTTGAACAGGCGGATCTTCTGGAACGTGCGGGCCACGCCACGACGACTCATCGCGATGGCGTTGGCGTCGGTGACGTCCTGGCCGTCGAACCGCAGTGTCCCGGCCGTGGGCTGGTAGGTGCCGCTGACCAGGTTGAACATGGTCGACTTGCCGGCGCCGTTGGGACCGATCAGGGCGAGCACCTGGCCCTCGTCCACAGTGAACGAGACCCCGTCGATGGCGGTCACGCCACCGAAGCGCTTCTTGACCTCGGAGACCTCAAGGAGTCCCATAGGACACCTCCTCGGTGTTCTTGAAGGTGGGCGGTGGAAGGTCGTCGGCCCCGGCTCGTGACCAGCCGAGCTTCGAGCGGACCAGGGCGCCGATGCCGGCGAGCCCTTGGGGGAAGAAGAGCACCGTGAGCGTCAGGGCCAGGCCGAACACGATCAGCCGGTACTCCGTCCCGACCTCGCGGAGCGCCTCGGGGGCGATGGTCAGCACGAGTGCACCCAGCACCGGGCCCACCAGCGTCCCGGAGCCTCCGACGATCACCATCGCGAGCAGCGTGAACGAGACGGTCAGGATGAACGACGACGGCTCGAGGATCCCGACGTACCCGGCGTACAGGCCGCCGGTGAGTCCGGCGATGACCGCGGAGAGGGTGAAGGCGAAGCTCTTCCAGGCGAAGCTGCGGATCCCGAGCGACAGGGCCGAGACCTCGTCCTCGCGGATCGCGGTGAGCGCGTCACCCATGGGCGACTTGATCATCCGCCGGATCACGACGTACCAGAAGATCGCGAAGACCCCGGCGAGGAGCAGGTAGGCGGCCTTCACCCCGAAGTCGAGTGACATGCCACCGCCCAGCGGGATGTCCGGCGGTCCGGGGATGCCGGGGATGCCCTGCGGGCCACGGGTGACCGAGATCCAGTTCATCAGCGTGGAGTACACGATGACGGCGAACCCCATGGTCGCGATCGCCAGGTAGTGCCCCTTGAGCCGGAGCGTGAACGCGGCCAGGACCATGCCACACACCCCCGCTGCCAGACCACCGACGAGGAACGCGGCCCAGAAGGACCACTCGTAGGTCGTGGTGAGGATGGCGAAGGTGTAGGCGCCGACGCCGAAGAAGGCGCCGTGCCCCAGGGCGAGGAGGCCGGTGTAGCCGACCACCAGGTTCAGCGACATCGCCAGGGTCACGTTCAGCAGGGCGATGATGACCACCTGCTGCCAGAACGAGCCGGTGATCAGCGAGGGCAGGGCCATGACGATCACCAGCGCGCCGATGATCGGCAGCGAGCTGCGGATCCAGGCGTGGCGTGACAGCAGTTCAGACATTCTCGTCCACCCTCTCGGCGATGAGTCCCGTCGGCCGGACGGCCAGGGTGAGCAGCAGGATGCTGAAGATGACCAGGCTGGACAGCCCCGCCTGCAGGTATCCCGTCACCAGGGACTCGATGACGCCGACCAGCAGGCCGACGATGATGGTGCCGTTGACGTTGCCGAAGCCGCCGATGATGACGGTGGCGAAGGCCAGCACGATGATGTTCGCGCCCACGAGGGGCTCGATCACCAGCAGCGGACCGAGCAGGCTGCCACCGAGGCCGGCGAGCGCCGAGCCGATGATGAACGTCATCAAGATGATCCGGGAGACGTTCACCCCCATCAGCGAGGCCGCCGGAGCGTCCTGGCTGACTGCCCGCATCGCTCGTCCCGTCGCCGTGGAGCGCAGGAAGACGAACAGCGCGACGATGGCGGAGACCGAGACCACGAAGATGATGGCCCGCTGGTAGCTCAGGTAGAGCCCACCGATCTCGATGGTCGACTGCGTGTAGGGGCTGGCGTACTGCTTCGGGTTGGGGCCGAAGAACAGCAGCGCCAGGTTCTGCAGCAGGATCGAGGCCCCGACCGTGGCGACCAAGGGTCTGAGCTGGTCGGTCTTCTTTTTTCGTAGCGGTCTGAAGATGGAGAACTCGATCAGCACGCCCATCAGGCCGCCGACGACCGTCGCCATCACCACGGAGAGTGCATACGGCAGGTTCAGCTGGTCGACGCCGAGGAAGCCTGCGAAGGCTCCCAGCATCAGGAACTCGCCGTGGGCGAAGTTGATCTGGACGAGCACCCCGTAGATCAGCGTGAGCCCGAGGGCCACGATGACGTACAGGCTGCCCTGGATCAGGCCGTTGAGGAGTTGTTGCAACAAGGTCGTCATGGAATCTCCAAGGTCACCGGACGGGGAAGGACGCGGTCACCAGTCGAGCGAGACGAGGGAGCCGTCCGCCTTGGTCTGGACGTAGTGGATCGTGTCCATCTCGATGTTCTGCTGCTCGTTCGGGCAGGAGCAGGTGTCCTCGTCGTTCTTCTCGAAGGTCACCGTGCCGGTCACCCCTTCGAAACCCTCCAGCTCCAGCAGGCCGGCCTGGATGTCGGCGGGCGCGGTGCTCTCCTGGGACTTCGCCGCCTCGGCGATGACCATGACCGCGTCGTAGGTGTGGGCCGAGATGTGGTTGGGGACCTCCTTGAACTTCGCCTTGAAGTCCTTGAGGAACTGCGTCGCTGCTGCGTTCGGGTCGTTGGGGTCGAACTGCACGATGCGCACGAAGCCCTCGGCCGCACCCTTCGCGACCTTGTCCTCGAAGCCCATCGGCAGCCAGATCGTGCTGATCTGCACAGCGCTTCCGCCACCGCCCTTGGTGACGCGAGCCTGCGCCAGCGAGTTGGTGATGTTCACGCCCTGGCCCTCGATCGTGTACGTCGGGATGACGTCGACGTCACCGAGCGCGGCGACCCGGGTGGCGATGGAGGTGAAGTCCTGGACCTCGCGGTCGAAGCCGATGGTGTCGAGGACCTTCCCGCCGTCCTTCTCGAAGAACTCCTTGAAGACCTCGGCGTTGCCGATGCCGGCGTCGGTGTTCTCGTGCAGGATCACCGCGGTCTTGGCGTCCATCTTCTCGATGGCCTGGGACGCGATGTCGGCGCCCTGCATGACCTCGTTGGGCATGATCCGGAACATCCAGGGGTCACCCGGGTCCGTCACAGCCTTCGCCGAGGACCCCGGGGTCACACCGGGGATCTCCTCCTGCGTGAGGACGGGCATCATGCCGAGGGTCGAGCTGGAGCACTCGTCGCCGAGGATGGCGTTGGCGCCGTCGGCGATCACCTTCTCGGCGGCCTGCTTCGCCCCGAGGGGGGTGCACTGGCTGTCGGAGAAGTTGACCTTGATCGGCTTGCCGTTGATCCCGCCGTCCGCGTTGACCTGGTCGACGGCGAGCTCGGCGCCCTTCCGCGCAGCGACCCCGAAGTACGCCGCGGGACCGGCGAGAGGCAGCACGGCTCCGATCTCGAGCGCGTCGTTCTTGTCGCGGGACGAGCTCGACCCGCTGTCGTTCTCAGAAGAGATGGCGCCGCAACCGGCGAGCAGCAGGCAGCCCGTCGCCATTGCCGCGACCAGGCTGGTCCGTCGTGTCCGCATCGAGTGCTCCTCTTGGGGGTTGAGTGATGTTGGTTTGGTTGCTTGTGGGGTCGTGCCTCGTCGGAAGGGCTAGCTCAACGAGGTCTGCGCGCCGTCGATGACGACGTTGGTTCCGTTGACGTGCGCGGTCGTGGGGCTGAGCAGGATCGCCGCGACGCGGGCCACCTCGTCCGGCTCGGCGACGCGGCCGGCCGGGATCCCGGAGACGATGTGGTCACCGGCACCCTGCTCGTCGACGCCCTCACGTCGCATCACGCTCGCCCGCAGGCCCTCGTAGCGCGCGGTGGCCGTGGGGCCGGGGCTCAGGCAGTTGATGCCGATGCCGTCCGGTGCCACGTGCTGGGCGGTGCTGGCGACAAGGTTCACCAAGGCCGCGTTCATGGCGCCCGAGGTGGACATCGTGGAGCCGGGCCCGTGGGCGCTGTTGCCGGCCACGACGACGATCCGGCCGGTGCCCTGGGCGCGCATGTCCGGCAGCACGGCCCGGACCGCGCGGACCGAGGCCAGGAACTTGCCGTCGAAGGAGCGCTGCCAGGTCTCGTCGTCGAGCTCGTCGAAGTGGCCCACCGGGGTCGATCCCACGGTCGCCAGCAGGCCGTCGATGCGTCCGCCGTGGGAGCGCGCCGCGTCGACGAGCGCGGTGACGCCCTCGACGGTGGTGAGGTCGCCGGGCACGGTGAGGTGCCCGCCGCCGATGCCGGCCAGCTCCTCGGCGAGGGTGGCCAGCGCCTCCTCGTTGCGGGCGCCGACCACGACGCGGGCACCTTCGCGGGCGAGCTCGAGGGCGGTCGCGCGGCCGATGCCGGCGCTTCCCCCGGTCACCACGACCAGGGCGTCAGCCAGCTGTAGATCCATGACCGGCCTCCCAGGTCTGGATCAGGTCCGCCGTCGAGCAGACCGTGGCGTAGCGGTGTCCGGCAGAGGCGAGCGCGCTCTCGTGCAGCGACATGTCCCAGGACGCGCAGGCGTCCTCGGGGATGACCACGTAGTAGTCGAGGCTGAAGGCCTCGCGGGCGGTCGCCTCGACACACACGTTGGTGGACACGCCACAGCAGATGACGCTCTCGCGTCCCATGCTGCGGAGCACCAGGTCGAGGTTCGTCCCCGCGAAGCCGCTGTAGCGGTACTTCTTCACCACGGTCTCCCCGGGTGCGGGCTGCAGCTCCTCGACGATCTCCTGGCCCCAGGTGCCGTCCATGCAGATGTCGACCACGGAGTACGTCGCCCGGGAGCGCGCGTCGAGCCAGGCGCCGGAGTCACTGGCGTGGTCGGGCAGCGTCGTGTGCTGGACGTGGATCACCGGCACTCCGGCGGCGCGGGCGCCGGCCAGGAGCTGCTGCTGCTGGGGGATGGCCCGGTGCGCGTGCTCGACCTTGCGACCGGCCCGCACAGCGGTCTTGCCCTCCGGGTGCACGAAGTCGTTGACCATGTCGATGATCACGAGCGCGGTGCGGTCCGGGTCGATCTTCTCCGTGAGCGTGGACAGGACCGTCGGCGATGCCACCATCAGTTGTCTCCCGTGAGTTCGGTGGTGGGCAGCTGGACGTACTCGACGAGCACGCCGTCGGGACGGCCCCCGTCGGCGAAGCCGATCAGGGTGCCGCGCGCCCCGGGACGGGGCACCCGGTCGAGCAGGGTGAGGCCGCGCTCCTCGGCGTCGCGGAGGGCCGCGGCGACGTCCGGCACCTCGTAGGCGAAGTGGTGGATCCCCTCGCCGCGGCGGGAGATGAACTCCGCCACGTCGTCGCTCTCGTCGGTGGCCTCGAGCAGCTCGACCAGGCAGCCGCCGGCGTCGTAGAAGGCCACCTTCACGGTCGGGAACTCCTCGACCCCCTGGTAGGGCAGGCCGAGCTGACGGGAGAAGTGGTCGGCGTGTGCGTCGAGGGACTCGACCGCCCAGCCCACGTGGTGCATGCGCATGCCGGACGAGGCGGCGGGCTCTCCAGTCTCAGCGGGCGACATCGGACTCCTCACGGGGGGTGGTTCGGGCTTGTCCGGGGACGTTACGCAGCCCGTATTTCGATACCGTATACGATATGTTTCGATAACGTATACGATATGTTTTGTGAGGTCAACGGCACCCGGCCAAGTCAGATGAGTGGTCGTGCGAGCCCCGTGAAACGGCGCGAATCACGCTCGTTGCACCCCGTGGCAGCCGTGTCTGCCGCCGCCGCTGCCACCGCTCTGGGAGTGCTGCCGGTCTACCTGCTCAGCGCCCTGGTGGTCCAGGTCCGTGCTGATGTCCCCCTCAGCAAGGTCGCTCTGGGTGTGAGCGTATCCGGCTTCTTCGCCCTCTCCGCGCTCGCCTCACCCTCGGCCGGGCGACTGGTCGAACGGGTTGGATCCGGGCGGGGAATGGCGCTGGGCGCACTCGCCGGTGCGCTCTCCCTGACGGTCGCAGGACTGGCCACCCACTGGGTCGGGATCGCAGCCGGGGTCGCCCTGGGCGGGCTCGCGAACGCGATCGGCCAGGTCGCCTCGAACCTCGCTCTCGCCGAGGCGGTACCTGCCCGGCGCCAGGGGATCGCCTTCGGGATCAAGCAGGCAGCCGTCCCCGGCGCGACCGTCGTGGCCGGTCTCGCCGTACCCCTCGCCGGGCTGACCGTGGGGTGGCGGTGGGCCTTCCTCGCGGGTGCCGTGCTGCCCCTGGCGTTCGGGGTGTGGGCGGCACGGACACCGGGCCTGCGCTCGAGCACCCCCGCTCGCACGCGGCGCCAGGGTCCTCGCCGACGCGCGGACATGACGCTGCGCGCCCTCGCCGTGCTCGCGTTCAGCGCCGCGCTCGGCACCTTCGCGGCCAACACCCTGGCGGCGTTCCTCGTCGACGCGACCGTCTCCGACGGCTTCTCGCCGGCGAGCGCCGGCATCCTGCTGGCGGTCGGCAGCCTGTCGAGCGTCTTCGTGCGGGTCGCCGTGGGCTCCCTGGTCGACGCCCGCAGCTTCCCGCTGCTGCCTGCTGTCAGCATGATGCTGGCAGTCGGGGCCGCCGGCCTGGTCGGCCTCTCCGTCACCGCGGACCCGGCGCTCGTGGCCGTGGCCGCGGTCGTGTCGTACCTGGGGATCTGGGGGTGGAACGGCGTGTTCACGCTGGCGATCGTGCGAGCGAACCCGAGCGCGCCTGCCGCGGCGACGGGGGTCACGCAGGCCGGCCTCTACTGCGGTGGCGTCGTGGGTCCGAGCGTGTTCGGCTACCTCGCCGGGACGGCCGGCTACGACGCGGCCTGGCGGGTCACCGCCGTGATCGCGGTCCTCGGTGCGATCGGCATCGGGCTCACTGCGCGGCGTACCGCCACGGGCGCGGTCGCGGCGCCGCCCGGACCGGCGCACCCGGCCGTCGGCGGTGAGTCGTGACCTCTCCTGACGCGGTGCTGCGCGGTCTCGCCGTGAGCTTCTACGCCGCTCCCGACGACTGCAGCCTCGAGCGCTTCTGCGCGATGCTCGCCGAGCGCGGCATCGGGGGCATCGGGCTGACCGCGCGCGCACTCGTGGACCGGACGCCTGCGCAGGTGGGCTCGCTGCTGGCGGCGCACGACCTCGTGGCCACCTCGCTGAACAGCGCCGGCTACTTCCTGCACGCCGACCTCGATCGCGCCCGCGCCCAGCGGGAGCTCGACTCCCGGCTGCTGGAGTGGGCGAGCCAGCTGCAGGTGCCGCTGAACGTGATCCCGGGCGGGGTCGACGACGCGCGCGCGACCGGGCAGGCCGTGACGGTGGCCGAGGCGCGACGAGCCGCCCAGTCCGCCCTCGAGGCGCTGGCCGACCGCGCCGCGAGCCTCGGCGTACGGCTCTCGCTGGAGCCGATCCACCCGCTCGGGCTGCCGGACAAGGGGTGCATCAACCAGCTCTCGGCCGCACGGAGCGCCATCGCGGGCCTGCCGGGCGCCGGCCTGACCCTCGACCTGTTCCACTCCTGGTGGGACGCGGACCTGGAGACCACCGTGGCGGACGCGGTCGAGGACCTGCTGGTCGTCCAGGTGTGCGGGGTGACCGCCGAGCCCGGCACTCCCCCGCGTCGTACCGACCTCGGGCTTGGATCCGTCGACGTGGGCGGGCTGCTGCACCAGCTCCACGCCGCCGGCTACACCGCCCCGGTGGAGTACGAGGTGATGCAGTTCCAGCAGGCGCAGGAGGTGACCGGGCTGCTCGACCGGGCGGTGCGTGACTGGGTGCGGCTGCGGGCGGAGTCCCGCCCGAGCAGCACCTGAGCCGCCGGGGCCGCGCGGCGGCTCAGTAGTACCAGGGGTACGGCGACCAGTCCGGCTCGCGCTTCTCCAGGAACTGGTCGCGGCCCTCCTGGGCCTCGTCGGTCATGTAGGCCAGCCGCGTGGTCTCCCCGGCGAACAGCTGCTGGCCGACGAGCCCGTCGTCGATCAGGTTGAAGGAGTACTTCAGCATCCGCTGGGCCGTCGGGCTCTTGCCGTTGATCTTGGCGCCCCACTCCAGGGCGACCTTCTCCAGCTCGGCGTGCGGGACCACCCGGTTCACCGCGCCCATGCGCTGGGCCTCCTCGGCGGAGTACTCCTCGCCGAGGAAGAAGATCTCGCGGGCGAACTTCTGGCCCACCTGCCGGGCGAGGTACGCCGAGCCGAACCCGCCGTCGAAGCTGCCCACGTCCGCGTCGGTCTGCTTGAACCGGCCGTGCTCGGCGCTGGCCAGAGTCAGGTCGGAGACGACGTGCAGCGAGTGACCGCCGCCGGCGGCCCAGCCGTTGACCAGGCAGATCACCACCTTGGGCATGAACCGGATCAGCCGCTGGCACTCCAGGATGTGCAACCTGCCGAGCTTGGCCTTGTCGACCGTCTCCGCGGTCTCCCCTTCCGCGTACTGATAGCCGGCACGCCCGCGGATCCGCTGGTCGCCGCCGGTGCAGAACGCCCACTTGCCGTTCTTCTCGCTCGGGCCGTTGCCGGTGAGCAGGACGCAGCCCACGTCGCTCCACGTGCGCGCGTGCTCGAGGACCCTCAGCAGCTCGTCGACCGTGTGCGGCCGGAACGCGTTCAGCACGTCGGGTCGGTCGAAGGCGATCCGGACCGTTCCGTGGGCGCGGGCGCGGTGGTAGGTGAGGTCGGTCAGGTCCTCGAAACCGGGGACCTCGTCCCAGTCCGCTGGGTCGAAGATCTCGCTGACTCCGTCGATGGCACTCATGAGTCGAACCCTAGTGAGGGTGCGTTCGCCACCACCGCCGTGGTCTTCTAGAGCCATGAGTCTTGAAGGTGAATACGTCCCCAGCCAGTCCGAGTGGGTCCGCAACCAGGTGGAGACCTACGAGGCCACCGACGGCGCCGAGGCCGACACCCTGCCCGGCACCGACTACCCGATCGTGGTGATCACCTCGCGCGGCGCCAAGTCGGGCAACCTGCGCAAGAACCCGGTGATGCGGGTCGAGCGCGACGGGATCTACGTCGCGATCGCCTCCAAGGGCGGCGCCGACGACAACCCGGAGTGGTACTACAACTTCGTGGCCCACCCGGAGGTCGACCTCCAGGACAAGGCCGTGAAGAAGACCTACCGCGCCGAGATCGTGCACGGCGAGGAGCGCGCCGATCTCTGGCAGTACGCCGTGGACACCTGGCCCACCTACGCGGAGTACCAGAAGAAGACCGATCGCGAGATCCCGGTCTTCAAGCTGACCCCGATCGACTGAACCGTCCTCGGTGCGCCCCGAAGAGGTTCACCGAGGATGGGGCCGGCCGGTCAGCGCGAGATCGAGGAGGCCAGCGCCGCCAGGTGGCACAGGCGGGCGATCTCGGAGTCGAGGATCTCGGGGCCACCGCGGCGGGCCATCACGATCATCTGGTCCGCCTCGATCGAGCAGCCGGCGAGGAGCAGGTCCGAGATGCGCTCGGGCACCTCGATCCTGCGGCCGCGGTCCAGGTCGAGGGGCCAGTGGAGGTCGTCGGGGATCTCCGAGGGCGCCGCCGGGGACCCGTGCAGGATCTTGGCCCCGTCGCCCACCCGCTGCACCCGGACCGCCCAGTCGACCACGAAGGTCGCAGGCAGCAGGTCGACGAGCGTGTCGAAGGCGGCCCCGGGGTCGGAGGTCATCGCCTCGACCACCTCGAGGTCCCGGGTGAGGTTGGAGCCGGCGCCGTAGTGCGATATCCACAGGACCTGCACGTCCTGGAGCGAGGTGCACGCGGAGACGATGCTGTCGGGCATCACCCCCTGCTCTGCGGCGAGGAAGACGTCGTCGATGGCGCGGCCGTCGTACCGCTCCACGATCTCGATCGCGTCGATGTTGCCGCCCACGGAACCGATCGCCGAGGCGAGGCGCCCCAGCGAGCCCGGGACGTCGGGAAGCTCGACGCGGAGCAGATAGGACATGTGCTGACCATAACCAACCGGTGTTTCTCCCCGATGACGTCGCACCACCGGAAACGAGCCCCTACGCGCGTGCAGCCGGTGTCTAGGGTGAGCAGATGAGCCGCATCCTCGTCACGGGCGCCACCGGCTTCATCGGCCGTCGCCTCGTCCCCGCCCTGATCGCGGAGGGCCACGACGTACGCGCGATGACCCGCCGCCCGGAGGCGTACGACGGACCCGGTGACCCGGTCGCGGGGAACGTCGACGACCGGGACTCGCTGCTGGGGCCGCTGGAGGGCGTGGACGTGGCCTACTACCTCGTCCACTCGCTCGACGACGCGGACTTCGAGCGCAAGGATGCCGAGGCGGCGCGCGCGTTCGCCAGCGCCGCCGCCGAGCAGGGGGTGCGCCAGATCGTCTACATGGGCGGGCTCGGCGCCGACGAGAACCTCTCCGCCCACCTGCGCTCGCGCCGGGAGGTGGAGTCGCTGCTCGCGGAGGCGGGAGTGCCGGTCACCGTGCTGCGGGCCGCGGTCGTGGTCGGCGCCGGCGGGATCTCCTGGGAGCTGACCCGCCAGCTGGTCAAGAACCTCCCGGTGATGGTGGTGCCGCGGTGGGCCAGCACCAAGACCCAGCCGATCGCGGTCGACGACGTGGTCCGCTACCTCGTCGGGGTGTGCGGGCAGGAGGCGGCGTACGGCCAGATCTACGAGATCGGCGGCCCCGACCAGCTCACCTACGTCGAGATGCTGAAGATCGCTGCCCAGGCCGGCGCCGGGCGCGGCTCGAGGATCCTCGAGGTCCCGGTGCTCACGCCGCGCCTGTCGTCGTACTGGCTCGCGCTGGTGACCGACGTCGACGTGACCACCGGGCGCAACCTGATCGACTCGATGGGGGTCGAGGTGCTGGTCACCGAGCAGCGGATCCGCGAGATCGTGCCGGGCGAGCCGATCGGGTACAGCGAGGCGGTTCGCCGCGCGCTCGCCGCGGACAGCTGAGCCGCTCGGTCAGGTCGGCTGGCCCAGGAAGATCGCGGGCAGCGCGTAGAGCATCGAGACCGACCACACCAGGTGGGTGATGATCGGCGCCAGGATGCCCCCGGTGGCGCGGCGCTGCAGCCCCACCACGAAGCCGAGCAGGATCGCCGCGAACCCGAGCATGAAGTTGCCGGTGGCGAGCGTGGCCACGGTGTAGGCCACGGTGGTGATCGCGACCTGGTGCTTGCGGATCGCGGCGTACATCGCGCCCCGGAAGAACAGCTCCTCGGCGATGCCGTTGAGCACCGTGACCAGCAGCAGGATCGCCCCGTGCCCCTGCTGGGCGTGCCGCAGGATCGTGCGCACCTGCTCGGTGAGGTCGAACCGGCCGCCTGTCACCTCCATCCACGGGATCTCCCGCACGACCAACGCGCCGAGGACGAACACCACCGCAAGCGCGGCGCCGACCAGGACCGGCTGGATGAACGGCCTCGGGGCGGTGAGGTCGGGAGCCGCGGGTTGGCCGACCCGGCCGAGGTGGAGGGGGCCGGAGGCGAACGCCCCCACGGCCCAGATCACGGCGAGACCGCCGGTGGCGGGGTAGAACCACGGGCTCCCCGGCTCGATCCGCAGCGAGAACCCCAGCGCGACCGCTCCCACCGCCAGGACCACGACGCTGACCACCTGCCGGCGCCGGAAGTCGCGCTCGGACTGTCGGTGGTCCCGCGGGGTCATGTCCCAGAGCACGTGGCGCATCTGGAGGGCGAGGCGTCGCATCTGCATGAGGCTAGCCCTGCACGGGACCAGCCAAACCTGGGCGTGGCCTGTTTCACACCCCGGCTCATAGGGTCGAGGAATGGCATCGCTGATGTGGTTCCGGCGCGACCTGCGGCTGCGGGACAACCCTGCCCTGCTGGCGGCGGCTGCCGCCGGGCCCGTCCTCGGCGTGTTCGTGCTCGATCCCGGGCTGTGGGCGGCGGCCGGTCCCGCTCGCCGTGCCTGGCTGGCGGCCTCGCTGCGCTCGCTGGACGAGACGATGGACGGACGGCTGTGCGTGCGGATTGGCCGCGCCCCGGCCGTGGTGCCGGAGCTGGTCGGGGAGTCCGGCGCCGAGTCGGTGCACGTCGCGAACGAGTTCACTCCCTACGCCCGAGCCCGTGACCACGCCGTCGTGGCAGCACTGCCCGAGGGCGTCGCCGGGGTGGCCACCGGGACGCCGTACGCCGTGCCGCCGGGGAGCGTGGTCAACGGGTCCGGCAACCCCTACCGGGTGTTCACGCCGTACAGCCGGGCCTGGCGCGCGCACGGCTGGGAGGACCCCGTGGCCGCGCCGGACGACGTGCACTGGCTCCGGGCCGAGGACGATCCCCGGGTCGCGGAGATTCTGGACGTCGCGCTGCGCGAGGCGCCCGAGCAGATGCCCGTCGCGGGCGAGGACGCCGCTTGGAAGCGGTTCCGGGACTTCCTGGACCAGGACCTCGCGGGGTACGCCGAGCAGCGCGACGACCCGGGGGCCGACCGCACCTCCCGGCTCTCGCCGTACCTCAAGCTGGGCGTGGTGCACCCCCGGCAGCTGCTCGCCGAGACGTCTGCCTCACGCAGCCAGGGCGCGCGCACCTTCGAGACCGAGCTGGCGTGGCGCGACTTCTACGCCGACGTGCTCTTCCGCGAGCCCGCCTCGGCGTGGAACGACCTCAGGCCGGTGCCGGGGCTGACCTACGACGACCCGCAGGACGCGATCGAGGCCTGGAAGCAGGGGACAACCGGCTTCCCGGTCGTGGACGCGGGGATGCGGCAGCTGCTCAGCGAGGGCTGGATGCACAACCGGGTGCGGATGATCACTGCCAGCTTCCTGACCAAGGACCTGCACGTGTGGTGGCCCGTGGGCGCCCGGCACTTCCTGGACCACCTCGTCGACGGCGACCTGGCGTCGAACAACCACGGGTGGCAGTGGGTGGCCGGGACCGGCACCGACGCGGCGCCCTACTTCCGGGTGTTCAACCCGATCACGCAGGGGGTCAAGTTCGACCCGAGCGGCGACTACGTCCGCCGGTGGGTGCCCGAGCTGGCGCACCTGGCGGGGAAGGCGGTGCACATGCCGTGGGACGCCGAGGACGGCTACGCGCACGGCTACCCGAGGCGGATCATCGACCACGCGGAGGAGCGTCAGGTCGCCCTGGACCGCTACCAGCGGGGCCGAGGGTGAACGTCTCGACGACCTCGTGCCGCGGGCCGCGACGCGGGCCCTCCCGCAGGTGCGAGGCGACCAGGGCGAGCTCCTCGATGCGCCACTGCGGCCCGCGGTAGGTGTCCAGCACGCGGACCCAGTTCGTCGCCTCGACCGGGCGGCCCATCCGGGCGAGCGTCAGGTGCGGCCGGAACCGCTGGCCGTCGACCTCGACCCCGGCCGTGGTCAGGGCGTTCCGGGCCCCGGTGGCCATCCGGTCGAGCTCGGGGCCTGTGTGCGGGTCTGTCTCGGTCTCGATGCCGGCGAAGAGGACCTTGGCCCGGCCGACGTGGGGGAACGCCCCTCCCCCGGCGATCCGGGCCGTGACCGGGTGCCGCTTGGCAGCGGCCGCCGCGAGCCGGGCCACCATCTCGTCGTACGCCCGGTCGGGGACGCCCGCCGCGAACGCCAGCGTCAGGTGCCACTGCGCCGCGGAGGTCCACCGGAACGGCGCCGCCTCCTGTCGCGGCGCGAGGAACTCCTCGAGGTCCTCGATCGCGCCCTCGGGAGGCACCACCGCCACGAACATCCGCTGCATCCCCCCATTCCACCCCACCGCCGTGGCACGCTGACCGGGCGATTGCGTCTCGCGGTAGCGCGCCGAGCGGGCACAACCGTCACGCCGTACGGCGTCGACCGGGCAGTTACGTCCGTACGATCCCCTTCGTGCAGCCGATCATCGTCGAGCAGACATCCCGCGTGCCCGTAGCCGCTGCTGTCGTCTGGGACCGGGTGACCACGCCCGCCGGCATCCGCGACGAGCTGCGGCCACTCCTGTCGATGACGATGCCGCCCCGACTGCGCGGCCGCACCATCAGCGACGCCGGTGAACTGGTGGGACAGCCCCTCGGCAAGGCCTGGCTGCTGCTGTTCGGCGTGATCCCCGTGGAGTACGACGACATGGTGCTCGTCGCCGTCGAGGACGGGCGCTCGTTCCATGAACGCTCGAACATGCTCGCCCTCTCCCACTGGGAGCACGAGCGGACCGTCCGGCCCCTCGCTGCAGACGAATGTCTCGTCAGCGACCGGCTCACGTTCGTGCCCCGGGTGCTCGCCGAGCGTCCCGTCGTACGTCGCATCGCGCGCCCCTTGGTCAGCACCCTGTTCGCGCACCGGCACCGTCGCCTGCGGGCATGGGCCGACCGCACACAACTGCCCGCTCACCGCGTTACGGCGTGACACAACTGCCCGGTCAGCGGGCTACGGCGTGACGGAACTGCCCGGTCAGCGTGGCTAGAGGCCGAGCTCGCGCCCGATGAGCTCCTTCATGATCTCGTTGGAGCCGGCCCAGATCTTCGAGACGCGGGCGTCGCGCCAGGCGCGGCCGACGCGGTACTCGTTCATGTAGCCGTAGCCGCCGTAGAGCTGGACGCAGTGGTCGAGGACGTCGTTCTGGATGTCCGCGGCCCACCACTTCACCTTCGCGGCGTCGACCGAGGTGAGCTTGCCCTGGGTGTGCGCGAGCACCGCCTGGTCCACGAACGCCTGGGTGACCTCGATCTTGGTGACCAGCTCGGCGGCGAGGAACTTGTTGTGCTGGAACGACCCGATCGGCTGGCCGAAGGCCTTGCGCTCCTTGATGTAGACCAGCGTCTCGTCAAGGATCTGCGCGGCCTGGGCGAGGTTGCCCACGGCGTTGGAGAGCCGCTCCTGCGGCAGCCAGTTCATCATGTGGATGAAGCCGCGATCGAGCTCGCCGATCAGGTTGTTGCCCGGCACCCGGACGTCCTCGAAGAACAGCTCGGCGGTGTCGGACTCGTCCTGGCCGACCTTGTCCAGCTTGCGGCCGCGGCTGAAGCCCTCCATGCCGGTCTCGACCGCGAACAGCGAGATGCCCTTGGCCTTCTTCTCCGGGGAGGTGCGCGCGGCCACGATGACGAGGTCGGCGGAGTAGCCGTTGGTGATGAACGTCTTGGAGCCGTTCAGGATCCAGTCGTCGCCGTCGCGGACCGCGGTGGTCTTCAGCGCGGCGAGGTCGGAGCCGCCGGAGGGCTCGGTCATCGCGATCGCGGTGAGCAGGTCGCCGGTGACGAAGCGGGGCAGCCAGCGCTCGCGCTGCTCCTCGGTGGTCAGCTCGACGAGGTACGGCGCGACGATGTCGGCGTGGATGCCGTGGCAGGAGCCCAGCGCCATCGAGATCCGGGCGAGCTCCTCGGCGAGCACGGCGTTGTAGCGGAAGTCGCCGGCCGCGGAGCCGCCGTACTCCTCCGGGATCTCGAGGCCGAGGAGGCCCTGCTCGCCGAAGGCCTGCCACATCTCTCGCGGGAACTGCTTGTTCTCGATGTACTTCTCCCACTGCGGGGTGACCTCGCGGTCGAGGAACCCGCGGACGGAGGAACGGAAGGCGTCGTGGTCGTCGTCAAAGAGCGTGCGCTTCATGCCGCCCATCCTAGTGACGGACATTACTGCTGAGTACACCCCGCCTGCAGGCGTGGACTGCCGCGCGCGGGGTATGGATATCCCCGTAGTTTGATCGTTCCAACAACTCACCATCGCAAGGAGAACCGCCGTGGAGATCTGGCCCGGCAAGGCTTACCCGCTCGGCGCCACGTTCGACGGCAGCGGGACCAACTTCGCCCTGTTCAGCGAGGTCGCCGAGCGCGTCGAGCTGTGCCTGTTCGAGGTGGGTCCCCGCGGGGGGATGCAGGAGACACGCGTCGAGCTCACCGAGATCGACGCCTACGTGTGGCACTGCTACCTGCCCAGCGTCCAGCCCGGGCAGCGCTACGGCTACCGCGTGCACGGGCCCTGGGACCCGGCCAACGGGCTGCGGTGCAACCCCAACAAGCTGCTGCTGGACCCCTACGCCAAGGCGACCGCCGGCGAGATCGACTGGGACCAGTCCCTGTTCGGCTACGAGTTCGGCGACCCGGACTCGCGCAACGACGCGGACTCCGCGGCGCACATGACCCACGGCGTGGTGATCAACCCGTTCTTCGACTGGGAGGGTGACCGCACGCTGGACATCCCCTACAACGAGACGATCATCTACGAGGCCCACGTCAAGGGCCTGACCCAGCTGCACCCCGACGTGCCCGAGGAGCTCCGGGGGACGTACGCCGGACTGGCCCATCCCGCGGTCACCGAGCACCTGACCAAGCTCGGGGTGACCGCGATCGAGCTGATGCCGGTGCACCAGTTCGTCCAGGACAACACCCTGCTCGAGAAGGGCCTGCGCAACTACTGGGGCTACAACACCCTGGCGTTCCTGGCCCCGCACGCGGCGTACGCCAGCAGCGCCAGCGAGCCCAACCAGCTCGGCCTGCAGGTCCAGGAGTTCAAGTCGATGGTCAAGGCGATGCACGCCGCCGGCATCGAGGTCATCCTCGACGTGGTCTACAACCACACGGCCGAAGGCAACCACCTCGGTCCGACGCTGAGCTTCAAGGGGATCGACAACCAGGCCTACTACCGCCTCGTCGAGGACGACCCGCAGTACTACATGGACTACACGGGCACCGGGAACTCCCTCAACGTCCGCCACCCGCACTCCCTGCAGCTGATCATGGACTCGCTGCGCTACTGGGTCACCGAGATGCACGTCGACGGGTTCCGCTTCGACCTCGCCTCCACGCTGGCGCGCGAGTTCTACGAGGTGGACCGGCTGGCGACGTTCTTCGAGCTCGTCCAGCAGGACCCGGTCGTGAGCCAGGTCAAGCTGATCGCGGAGCCGTGGGACGTCGGCCCGGGCGGCTACCAGGTCGGCAACTTCCCGCCGCAGTGGACCGAGTGGAACGGCGACTACCGCGACGTGGTCCGCGACTTCTGGCGCGGCGAGCCGTCGCTGGGCGCCTTCGCCTCGCGACTGGCCGGGTCCTCGGACTTCTACGAGAACTCCGGGCGGCGCCCGTTCGCCAGCATCAACTTCGTCACCGCCCACGACGGCTTCACCCTGCGCGACCTCGTCTCCTACAACGAGAAGCACAACGAGGCCAACGGGGAGGACAACAACGACGGCGAGAGCCACAACCGCTCCTGGAACCACGGCGCGGAGGGACCCACCGACGACCCCGAGATCCAGGCGTTGCGAGCCCGCGAGCAGCGCAACCTGCTGGCGACACTGCTGCTCAGCCAGGGCGTGCCGATGCTGCTGCACGGCGACGAGATGGGCCGCACCCAGGACGGCAACAACAACACCTACGCCCAGGACTCCGAGATCTCCTGGGTGCACTGGGAGCAGGCCGACCGGCCGCTGATCGAGTTCACGGCCGCCCTGATGGGGCTGCGCAAGGAGCACCCCACCTTCCGGCGCAAGCAGTTCTTCACCGGTACGGCGGTGCGCAGCGGCGAACGCCTCGACGACATCGTCTGGCTGCACCCCGAGGGCCGCGCGATGGAGAACGGCGACTGGGACGGCCCCTACGACGACGGTGGCGGCCGGACACTGGGGATGTACCTCAACGGCCACGGCATCGCCGGGCGCGACGCCCGCGGCAACCGGATCGTCGACGACCACTTCCTGCTGTACTTCAACGTCGGTGACCAGATCGAGGTGACCCTTCCGCCGCAGGAGTACTCCGCCGGCTGGGACGTCATCATCGACACCGGTGGCGTGGCCGACGACGATCGGTCCTACGCCCCCGGCGAGCGCCTGGTGCTGCAGCACCGGTCGACGGTCGTGCTCCGCGAGCACCGCGAGCCCGAACAGGACGTCGACCACTCGGTCGCGGCCTCGCTCGCCGGCTACAACGGAGGATCGCAGTGAGTCACCCAGTACCCCCGCCGCAGGACAGCCCCGGTCCACCCGGCCCGTCACCGAAGGGGAAGCGGGTCCCCGCCAGCACCTACCGCCTGCAGATCAGCGCCGACTTCGACCTCTTCGAGGCAACCCGGCGACTGGCCTACCTGCGTGACCTCGGCGCGGACTGGGTCTACCTCTCGCCGCTGCTCTCCGCGGAGCCCGGCAGCAACCACGGGTACGACGTGGTCGGCTTCGAGGGGATCGACGAGTCCCGCGGGGGTGCGGCCGGGCTGGCCGCGCTCTCCGCCGAGGCCCGCCGCCTCGGCCTCGGGGTGCTCGTCGACATCGTCCCCAACCACGTCGGGGTGGCGACCCCGGCCGAGAACGCCTGGTGGTGGGACGTGCTGCGGCTGGGCCGCGAGTCCCCGCACGCGGACGCGTTCGACATCGACTGGGACTTCGGCGGCGGGCGGCTGCGCGTGCCGGTGGTCGGCGACGACGACCTCGGCCCCGACGGGCGCATCGAGAACCTGACCGTGGACACCTCGGGCGAGGAGCCCGAGCTGCGCTACCACGACAACCGCTATCCCCTGGCTCCCGGCTCTGCCGATGACTGGGCCGACGACGGGGCCGACGCCAACACGGTCCACGACCGGCAGCACTACGAGCTGGTGGGCTGGCGCCGTGCGGACGCGGAGCTGAACTACCGCCGCTTCTTCGCGGTGAACACCCTGGCCGGCGTACGCGTCGAGGACCGTGCCGTCTTCGACGCCACCCACGCCGAGATCCGCCGCTGGTTCACCGAGGGCCTCGTCGACGGCCTCCGGGTGGACCACCCCGATGGGCTGCGCGACCCCAAGGCCTACCTCGACGACCTCGCCGAGCTCACCGGCGGCGCCTACGTGCTGGTCGAGAAGATCCTGGAGCCCGGCGAGGAGCTGCCCACCTCGTGGGCGACCGACGGCACCACCGGGTACGACGTGCTCGCCCTGCTCGACCGGGTGCTCACCGACCCCTCCGGCGAGAAGCCGCTGGACGCCCTGGAGACCCGGCTGCGCGGCGCCCCCCTGGACTGGCAGCAGATGGTCCACGACCGCAAGCGCGAGGTCGCCGACGGCATCCTGCGCTCGGAGACCCGCCGCATCGTCCGCGAGCTGCCGGCGCTGACCGCCGACGTGTCCTCGCTCGAGGACGCCGTGGCCGAGCTGCTGGCGTGCTTCGGGGTCTACCGCTCCTACCTGCCCGAGGGGCGCGAGCACCTCGAGGAGGCGCTGAGCGCGGCGCGGCGTACCCGGCCCGACCTGGCCGCCACCCTCGACGAGCTCGCCCCGGTCCTCGGCGACCCGGAGGCACCCGCCGCGCGCCGGTTCCAGCAGACCAGCGGGATGGTGATGGCCAAGGGAGTCGAGGACTGCGCGTTCTACCGCAGCTCGCGGCTGACCTCGCTCAACGAGGTCGGCGCCGACCCGAGCGTCTTCTCGGTGACCCCCGAACAGTTCCACGACGCGATGGCGACCCGGCAGCGCGAGTGGCCGCACGCGATGATCACGCTGTCCACCCACGACACCAAGCGCGGCGAGGACGTCCGCGCCCGGATCACCGCTCTAGCGGAGCTCCCAGACGCGTGGGCCGACGCACTCGACGCCCTCCTCGCCCTGGTCCCGCTGCCCGACGCCGGCTTCGCCGCACTCCTGTGGCAGGCCGTGCTCGGCGCCTGGCCCGCCTCCGTGGACGGCGAGCTGCCGGCGGACCTGCGCGAGCGGCTGCACGGGTACGCCGAGAAGGCGATGCGCGAGGCCGGCGACAACACCACGTGGACCGAGCCCGACGCGGCGTACGAGGAAGCCGTGCACGCCGCGGTGGACGCGGTCCTCGACGACACCCGGACCAACGCCGTGCTCACCCAGCTGGCGGACCGGGTCGCGGCCGCAGGGTGGAGCAACGCGCTCGCCGCCAAGCTGGTGGCGATCACCGCCCCGGGGGTGTGCGACGTCTACCAGGGCAGCGAGCTGTGGGAGCAGAGCCTGGTCGACCCGGACAACCGGCGGCCGGTGGACTTCGACCAGCGCGCCGACCTGCTCGGTGGCCTCGAGGCGGGCGAGCTGGCCGTGAGCCGGCCGATGACCGTCGACGACGAGGGGCTGGCCAAGCTGCTGGTCACCCACGAGGCGCTGCAGCTGCGCCGCGACCAGCCGGAGCTGTTCACCGGCTACGACCCACTCGTGGCGAGTGGCTCCGCGTCCGAGCACGTGCTGGCCTTCGACCGCGGCGGAGCGGTCACCGTGGTCACCCGGCTGCCGGTCGGGCTGGCCGAGCTCGGTGGCTGGGGCGACACCACGATCCCGCTGCCCGCGGGCGACTGGACCAACCTGCTCGGTGCCGACCTGGCGCCGGTCGCCGGCGAGGTACGTGTGGCCGACCTGCTGGCCGAGCTGCCGGTGGCCCTGCTGGTGAAGGAGGACTGATGCGCGGACGCTTCGACGTGTGGGCCCCCCGACCCCAGCGACTCCGGCTCAGCGTCGGCGACGACGTGGTGGAGATGACCCGTGGCGACGACGACTGGTGGACCCCGGCCGGGCCGGTGCCGTCGGGCCCCGGATTGACAGAGGTCGACTACGGCTACCTGGTCGACGACAACGAGACGCCGCTGCCCGACCCCCGCGCACGGCGCCAGCCCAACGGGGTGCACGACCGGTCGCGGACCTTCGACGCCGGCGCCCACGCATGGGCCGACACCGCGTGGACCGGGCGCCAGCTGGCCGGCTCGGTGATCTACGAGCTGCACCTGGGCACGTTCACGCCCGAGGGCACCCTCGACGCGGCGATCGAGCGGCTGGACCACCTGGTCGCGCTCGGCGTCGACCTGGTCGAGCTGCTCCCGGTGAACGCGTTCAACGGCACCCACAACTGGGGCTACGACGGAGTGCTGTGGTCCGCGGTCGACGAGAGCTACGGCGGGCCGGCGGCGTACCAGCGCTTCGTCGACGCCGCCCACGCCGCCGGCCTCGGCGTGGTCCAGGACGTGGTGCACAACCACCTCGGCCCGTCGGGCAACTACCTGCCGATGTTCGGGCCCTACCTGAAGACCGAGGGCGCGAACACCTGGGGATCGCTGGTCAACCTCGACGGCGAGGGGTCCGCGGAGGTACGCCGCTACATCCTCGACAGCATCGCGATGTGGTTCACCGACTTCCACGTCGACGGCCTGCGCCTCGACGCGGTGCACGCGCTCTCCGACGACTCCGAGGTGCACCTGCTCGAGGAGATGGCGGTCGAGGTGGCCGCACTTTCCGCGCATTTGCGCCGACCGTTGACGCTGATCGCGGAGTCCGACCTCAACGACGCCCGGATGGTCACCCCCCGCGAGGCGGGCGGCACCGGCATCGACGCGCAGTGGAGCGACGACTTCCACCACGCGGTGCACGTCGCGCTCACCGGCGAGACGAGCGGCTACTACGCCGACTTCGAGCCGCTGGAAGCGCTCGCGAAGGTGTGCGAGCGCGGGTTCTTCCACGACGGCACCTTCTCCAGCTTCCGCGGCCGCGACCACGGCGCGCCGATCGACACCGCGACGATGCCGACCTGGCGACTCGTGGTGGCCAACCAGAACCACGACCAGATCGGCAACCGCGCCGTCGGCGACCGGCTCTCTGAACACCTCGACGACGACCAGCTGGTCTGCGCCGCGATGCTCACCCTGGCCGGCCCGTTCACCCCGATGCTGTTCCAGGGCGAGGAGTGGGCGGCGTCGGCGCCGTTCCAGTTCTTCACCTCCCACCCCGAGCCGGAGCTGGGCAAGGCCACGGCGGAGGGCCGGATCAGGGAGTTCGCGGCGATGGGCTGGGACCCGGCCGTCGTACCCGATCCCCAGGACCCGGAGACCTTCCACCGCTCCAAGCTCGACTGGGACGAGCTCACGTCCGGCCGCCACGCCACCGTGCTCGCCGCCTACCAGCGGCTGGCCGAGCTGCGCCGCTCCCTGCCGGCGCTCACCGACCCCGCCTTCGGGTCGGTGTCCTGCACCGTCGACGAGGACCCCCGGGTGTTCACGATGCAGCGCGGCACCGGCGAGACCCGGGTCCTGATGGCGGTGAACTTCGGCGACAAACCGGCCACCGTGGCAGTCGACGAGGACCTCGACCTGGTGTTCCGCACGCCGAGCGCCCCCACCCTCACCGACGGCAAGCTGCACCTGCCGCCGCACGCCGGGGCCCTGCTGGGCTGAGGGTCCGGTGGTCCGGTTTCCCAGGTGATGAACCCGAACTGCCTCTTCACACACCTCACGCCCTGTGTGAAGAGGCAGTTTCCTGTGTGAAGACTCCTAGAGTCAGCCACATGGACCGTGATCGAGGCAGACTGCACCGGCTGCGGCGTACGGCGGCGCTGACCCCGGTGCTCCTGATCCTCGTCGCCTGCGGCTCGACCGGCGAGAAGGAGCCCGTCCAGGCGAAGCCCGGCGCCCAGCCCTCGGTGACGGCCACGCAACCCGCCCCGAGCGCACCACCCAGCACACGGCCCAGCGCGACGCCGAGCCCGACCCCCAGCCCGAGCGGGCCAGCGCTGAGCGGACGACCTGTCCTCGGCGGCGCACCGCCCCCCTGGCTGGGCAAGCGGGTGCTGCCCCGCACCGCGGGCGGGTACGGCGAGGTGCGGCGTACCCCAGCCGAGCTAGTGCAGCGGCGGTTCACCCTGCCCGACCAGCTCCCGGCTCTTCCCGGTCGCGGGTTCGCCTCCCGGATCACGACTCCCGCGCCTCGATCTGTGCTCGCCCGGTCCACCTGGCAACCGGGGTGCCCCGTTGCCCGCTCGGACCTGTCCTGGATCCGGCTCACCTTCCACGGCTTCGACGGCGCCCGGCACACCGGCGAGCTGCTGGTGAACCGGTCCGCGGCCACCGACCTGGTCGGGGTGTTCCGCCGGCTCTACGCCATGCAGTTCCCGATCGAGGAGCTGCGGGTCACCCGCCGCGACGAGCTGGACGCCCCGCCGACCGGCGACGGCAACAACACCGGCGCTCTCGCCTGTCGGCCGACGACGGGCGGGTCGTCGTACTCCCAGCACGCCTACGGCCTGGCCATCGACCTCAACCCGTTCCAGAACCCCTACGAGAAGGGCGACGTGGTGCTGCCCGAGCTCGCGTCGTCCTACCTCGACCGCGGGTGGGTCCGCCCCGGCATGGTCACGGCCGGCGACCCCGTCGTGCGCGCGTTCGCCGACATCGGCTGGCAGTGGGGCGGCGCCTGGAACTCCCTGAAGGACTACCAGCACTTCTCCGCGAACGGCCGGTGACGCGGGGCGGCGTACCCGGTCCGGTTTCCCAGGTTATGAACCCAAACTGCCTCTTCACACACGTCACGCGGTGTGTGAAGAGGCAGTTTCCTGTGTGAGGTCAGGCGTACGGCGTACCGCTCACCCGGTCTGACCCTCCTCGCGACTCTCCGCGACGCGGTGCGGCACCCGGAGCAGCCGGACCCCGGTGACGAGCACGAGCCCGCCGATCAGGTTGCCGAACGTGGACCACCCGAGGGCGCCGAGCCAGTCGAGCCAGTCGTAGTCGGCCTTGCCCGTGAGCAGGCCAGCGAACATCAGGATCGAGTCGAGCACCGAGTGGAAGAGCTGCCCGGCAACGAGCACGAACGAGAACAGCACCGCGGGCACCAGCTTGACGCCCAGACTGTCGGTCGCCGTCTGCATCCGGGTGAGCAGCGTGATCACCAGGCCGCCGAGCACCGCGAGGAAGAAGGACTTCCACGAGACCCCGAGGTGGGCGAAGTGAGCACCCGACTCGAGCGCGACCTCCTGCACCTGCGGCAGGGCCACCACGATCATCGCGGCCATCACGAAGCCGCCGACGAGGTTCGCCGCGAGCGTGACCACCCACAGGCGGATCAGCTGGGCGAGCGTGCCGACCTTGGCGACCACCGAGATGACCGGCACCAGGAAGTTCTCGGTGAACAGCTCGCTCTTGGACAGCAGCAGGCCCACGAAACCGATGGTGAAGGCGAGCGACGCAAGCAGCGGGTTGCCGGTCTCGGCCTTGACCACGAGATAGGCCAGGACCCCGATCCCCACGTCGATGCCGCCGAGGAAGCCGGTGCTCAGCAGCGGGAGCAGCGGCCGGTCCAGCCGCTCGTGGCCCTCCTCGACCAGCCGGTCGTAGGTCTCCTCGAGCTCGGGTTCCTCCCTCGCGCCCTTCGGCGGAGCAACGTCTCCCGAGTCTCCTGAGGGCTGGCTCATGTGGGTGTCTCCTGGTCGAGGGGATCGGGCGCGAGACGGACTGTGCCCCGCTCCTCACACAGCAAACTGCCTCTTCACACACGGCGTGAGGTGCGTGAAGAGGCAGTTCGGGTTCATAACCTGGGAAACCGGACGCCCCTCACGACCCCAGCAGGCTCGCGAAGTCAGGCACGTCCCCGAAGGGGTCCACGCGGTGGAGGGCGGGGCGGGCGGCGACGAGGTCGGCGAGCTCGCGGGCGGCGCGGTCGATGCGGGTGCGGAGCTCCCCAGCGGCACCGTCGGCGCCGCCGGTGCCCCCGTGCGTCATGCCCCAGTCCTCGCTGGCGGCGAAGACGCCGGTGGGTACGACGACCGCGTGCAGGTAGCCGAACAGGGGGCGCAGGGCGTGGTCGAGGACGAGCGAGTGGCGAGCCGATCCCGCGGTGGCGGCGACGAGGACCGGCTTCCCGTCCAGGGTGCCCTGCTCGAGGATGTCGAAGAACGTCTTGAACAGCCCGGAGAACGAGGCGCTGAACACCGGCGTGACCGCGATGACCGCGTCCGCGTCGGCGACCGTGGCCACCGCCGCCTCCAGGTCGCCGGCCGGGAAGCCGGTGAGCAGGGCGTCGGTGATCGCGTGCGCCAGCGGGCGCAGCTCGATCACCTCGACCTCCGCCTGGCGGCCGCCGTCGACGAGCGCGGCCTTGGTCGCAGCTCCGAGCAGGTCGGCGAGCAGTCGGGTCGAGGAGGGCTCGGAGAGGCCGGCGGTGACGACCGCGATCCGGCGTACGTCGTCGACCCGCCCGCCATCGGCCCCTCCGGCGAGACGCAGGCTCATGCCGCGACCTCCTCGTCGTGCTTGCGCAGCTCTGCGACGACCTCACCGAGCAGGTCGAGCTGGTTCAGGACCGTCTTCAGCGGCAGGCCCGCGTGGTCCAGCAGGAACAGCTGGCGCTGGTAGTTGCCGGCGTACTCCCGGAAGGAGAGCGTGCGTTCCACCACCTCGGCCGGCGTGCCGACCGTGAGCGGGGTCTGGGAGGTGAACTCCTCCAGCGAGGGCCCGTGGCCGTAGACCGGGGCGTTGTCGAAGTAGGGGCGGAACTCCCGCACGGCCTCCTCGTGGGTCCGGGCCATGTAGACCTGTCCGCCGAGCCCGACGATCGCGTCCTCGGCCTTGCCGTGGCCGTAGTGCTCGAACCGGGAGCGGTAGAAGTCGACCATCCGCGCGGTGTGCGAGGCCGGCCAGAAGATGTGGTTGGAGAAGAACCCGTCACCGTAGTAGGCCGCCTGCTCGGCGATCTCGGGGCTGCGGATCGAGCCGTGCCACACGAACGGCGGCTCGCCGTCGAGCGGACGCGGGGTGGAGGTGAACCCCTGGAGCGGCGTGCGGAACTTGCCCTCCCAGTCCACGTTCTCCTCGCGCCAGAGCCGGCGCAGCAGCGCGTAGTTCTCGATGGCCAGCGGGATGCCGTCGCGGATGTCCTTGCCGAACCACGGGTAGACCGGGCCGGTGTTGCCGCGGCCCAGCATCAGGTCCATCCGGCCGTCGGAGAGGTGCTGCAGCGTCGCGTAGTCCTCGGCGATCCGCACCGGGTCGGTGGTGGTGATCAATGTGGTGCTGGTGGAGAGCTTGATCCGGCTGGTCTTCGCCGCGATGTAGGCCAGCGTGGTGGTCGGCGCGCTCGGGATGAACGGCGGGTTGTGGTGCTCCCCGGTCGCGAAGACGTCGAGGCCCACCTCCTCGGCCTTGAGCGCGATCTCGATGGTCGCCTTGATCCGCTCGTGCTCGCTCGGAGCGTGCCCCGTCGTCGGATCGGTCGTCACGTCACCCACGGTGAAGATGCCGAACTCCATGATTCCTCCAAGAAGTAGTTGACGATGTAACTACTTAGCCACGCACCCTATTCCTTGACGGGGGGCAGGGGCCACCCCAGACTTCCAACCACCCGACGCATCCGAGGACGGACACCATGGCCAGATCTCGTGTGGACTACCAGAACGTCGACAAGGACTACCTCGAGCACCGCACCCTGAAGAGGGGAGCGGCCGGCTGGATCCTGCTGGCCGGTCTCGGCGTCAGCTACGTCATCTCCGGAGACTTCGCGGGCTGGAACTTCGGCCTCGACGAGGGCGGCTGGGGCGGCCTGCTGATCGCCACGCTCCTGATGGGCCTGATGTACACCTGCATGGTGTTCGGCCTGGCCGAGATGTCCTCGGCGCTCCCGGTCGCCGGGGCCGGCTACGGCTTCGCCCGCAGGTCGATGGGACCACTGGGCGGGTTCGCGACCGGCATGGCCGTGCTGATCGAGTACGCCGTGGCGCCCGCGGCGATCGCGGTCTTCATCGGCGGGTACGTCGAGGCGCTGGGGCTGTTCGGCCTGACCAGCGGCTGGCTGGTGTTCGCGATCGCCTACGTGGTGTTCATCGGCATCCACCTCTACGGCGTCGGCGAGGCGCTGAAGCTGATGTTCGCCATCACCGCGATCGCCGTGGTGGCGCTGATCGCTGCCCTGGTCGGGCTGCTGCCGTCGTTCTCGACCGACAACCTGTTCGACATCACCCCCACGGGCGCGGCGGGTGCGAGCGACTTCCTGCCGATGGGCTTCGCCGGCGTGGTCGCGGCGCTGGTCTACGGCATCTGGTTCTTCCTCGCCGTCGAGGGCGTCCCACTCGCGGCCGAGGAGACCAACGACCCCGCCCGCGACATGCCGCGCGGCATCATCGCGGCGATGGCGACGCTGCTGCTGTTCGCGGCGCTGATCCTGTTGATCCTGCCGGGCTCGGCGGGTTCGGAGACCATCCGCGCCAGCGACAACCCGTTGCCCGAGGCGCTGCGCGCGGTTCGCGGTGACGACTCGCTGCTGGCCGACTTCGTCAACTGGGCAGGTCTGGCGGGCCTGATCGCCAGCTTCTTCTCGATCATCTACGCCTACTCGCGGCAGCTGTTCGCGCTCTCCCGCGCCGGCTACCTCCCGCGCGCCCTCTCGCTGACCTCCTCGCGCAACACCCCGTGGGTGGCGCTGCTGGTCCCCGGCACCATCGGCTTCATCCTCGCCGGTGTCCTCGAAGCCAACATGGGCGCCGACGCGGGTGCGCTCCTGATCAACATCGCGGTCTTCGGCGCGACGGTCTCCTACGTGCTGCTCAACCTGAGCCACATCATGCTGCGCCGCCGCGAGCCCGACCTCGAGCGTCCCTACCGAACGCCGGGCGGGGTGGCCACGACCGGGGTCGCGCTGGTGCTCAGCGTGGTCGCGGTGATCGCCACGTTCGTGGTCGACCCGCGGGCCGCCGGGATCACCGCCGCCGTGTTCGTCGCGGCGCTGGCGTACTTCTGGTTCTACAGCCGCCACCACCTCGTCGCGAGCGCCCCCGAGGAGGAGTTCGCGGCGATCACCGACGCGGAGTCGGGCCTGAAGTAGGCCCGGCCTGATCCTGGGCTACTCCTCGATCGGCAGCGGGAACCGCGCCAGCCGCTCGACCTCGTTGAGGTCGAGGTGGTTGCGCATGTAGTGGTTGCGTCCCTCGGCCGGCGGCTCGTACTCCCACGGCGTGACCACGCCGGTGCGCAGCGCCGCTCCCACGAGTCGTCGCCGCGCCTGGTCGTCGATCACGTCGGCGGTGATCGCCTCGAGGTCCCAGCGGCGCTCCACCTCCAGCCGCATCTCCTTGACCTTGGCCGACCAGTCGGCGTCCTCGGCCAGGTTGACCCGCTCGTGCGGGTCTTCGGCGAGGTCGTAGAGCTGGTCGGGGTCGACCGGGGAGTGCACGAACTTCAGGTCACCGCGGCGGATCATCACGATCGGCGCGACGGCGCCCTCGCCCATGTACTCCCCGATCACCTCGCGCTCGACCGGATCGGCCGCCGGCGTACGGCACAGGTCGAGCAGCGAGCGGCCGGCGAGCGGGTCGACGCTCTCCGGGACCCCCTCCCCGGCGAGCTCGGTGATCGTCGGGAGCACGTCGACGAGCGAGACCGGTGCGGAGACCCGTCGGGGGGCGAACCGGGTCGGACTGTGCACGATCAGCGGCACCCGGGCTGAGCCCTCGAAGAAGTTCATCTTGTACCAGAGCCCGCGCTCGCCGAGCATGTCGCCGTGGTCGGCCAGCAGGATCACCACGGTGTCGTCGGCCACCCCCAGCGACTTCAGCGTGGCCATCAGCCGGGCGGTCCACTCGTCGAGGTAGGAGATGTTGCCGTAGTAGGCGCGCCGGGCCCGGCGTACGTCGCGCTCGGTGATCTGGACCTCGTCCATCGCGCTCACCTGGCGCAGCCGCTGGGTGTGCGGGTCGAGGGCGACGTCGTCGGCGCCGAGGACCGGCATCGGGATGTCGACGCCGTCGTAGAGGTCCCAGAACCGGCTGCGGGTGACGTAGGGGTCGTGCGGGTGGGTGAAGGAGACCACCAGCATCCACGGCCGCTCGTCGGAGTCGCGGGCCAGCTCGTGCAGCGCGCGGACGCCCTGGTGGCCGACCTCGTCGTCGAAGAGCAGCTGGTTGGTGACCTCCGCGGTGCCGGCCTTCTTCACCGCGTCCATGTTGTGGAACCACCAGTCGATGCGCTCGTCGGGCTGCAGCCAGTTGGGGGTCCAGCCGAAGTCAGCGGGGTAGATGTCGGTGGTCCGCCGCTCCTCGAACCCGTGCAGCTGGTCGGGCCCGACGAAGTGCATCTTGCCGTCGAGCACGGTGCGGTAGCCCGCCGAGCGCGCGTAGTGGGCGAAGGTCGGGACCGTGCTCGGCAGGTAGGCGGCGTTGTCGTAGCCGCGGGTCGCGGACGGCAGCTGGCCGGTCATCATGCAGTAGCGCGCCGGGGTGCACAGCGGACTGTTGGAGTACGCCGCGTCGAAGACCACTCCCTCGCGGGCCAGCCGGTCGATCGTGGGGGCCTTGACCACCGGATTCCCGTAGCAGCCCAGCGCGCTCGGATTGACCTGGTCGAACATCAGGATCAGGACGTTGGGGCGTTCTGCAGGCGCAGCAGCGGGGTCGTCGACGGTCACCCTGAGAGTGTGCACCCGGGACCAGCATGTGGACCGCAGCCCGCGCGGGTCAGGGCTGCAGCCGTCGTGCGAGTCCCGACGCCCGCTGGACCTTGCGGGAGACCGCCGCGCGCACGGCGTCCTCGGTGCCGATGATCGTGACGCGTTGGCGCGCCCGGGTGACGGCTGTGTAGAGCAGCTCGCGGGTGAGCAGCGGCGAGTCCTCCGGCGGCAGCACCACGGTGACCGCACGCGCCTCGGACCCCTGGCTCTTGTGGATGGTCATCGCGTAGACCGTCTCCACCCCGGTCAGCCTGGTCGGGGCGAACGACTTCAGCTGTCCGTCCACTCGCACCATCACCCGCAGCCGGCCGTCCTCGGCGCGCACGGTGACGCCGAGGTCGCCGTTGGACAGGCCCAGTCCGCGGTCGTTGGCGGTGATCAGGACCGGTCGTCCGGCGTACCACTCGTCGAGGTGGGCCACCCCCGCGCTCTCCGCGAGGTGGTGGACGACCTGCCGGTTCCAGCCGGAGACGCCGTAGGTGCCCTCACGGTGGGCGCAGAGCAGCCGGTGCTCCTCCAGGAGCTCCATCGCCTCCTCGGTGTGCGACTCCTGGGCCCGGTCGGCGATCGCGACCGCCCGCTCCACCACGCCGGCCCGCACGCCCGCCGCCACCTGGTCCTCGGGAGCGACCAGCCGCACCGACTCCTGGCCCGAGCGGAGCAGGGCCAGGGTCTCCTCGACATCGCTCTCCCTCATCGCCCGGGCCAGCGCGTCCAGGGCCCGGCCGCCGTCGTCCTTGGCCGTGCGGTGCGTGGTCTGCAGGCGTACGACGGGTGAGTCGGTGCGCTCGCCGAAACCGGCGACGAGGTCGGCGAGAACGGCCCCTGCCTCGACCGAGGCCAGCTGGTCGGGATCGCCCACCAGCACCAGCCGGGTGGTGGGCCGCACCGCCTCCAGCAGCCGGGCCATCTGGGTCAGCGAGACCATCGAGACCTCGTCGACGACCACGACGTCGTAGGGCAGCGGGTTGGCCCGGTGGTGCCGGAACCGGGTGCTGTTGTCGGGGCGCCAGCCCAGCAGCCGGTGCACGGTGCTGGCGCCGATGCCGAGGAGCCGGGCGGCATCCTCGGGCGGCATCTGCCCGCTCTCCCGCTCGCGGGCGACCGACTCCTGGAGCCGGGCGGCGGCCTTGCCGGTCGGGGCGGCGAGGGCGATCCGCGGGGGCCGTCCCACCGAGGCCTCGTGCTGCTCGCTGAGCACGGCCAGCAGCCGGGCGACCGAGGCGGTCTTGCCGGTGCCCGGGCCGCCGGTGAGCACGGTGGTCCACTGCCGGGTCGCCCGTTCGGTGGCGTCGCGTTGCTCCTCCCACCCGGGCGGGAACATCCGCGTCAGCGCATCGCGCAGCGGGAGCTCCTCGATCTCGGGAGGACGCAGCGCCATCCGGGCGAGGAGGTCGTCGCAGACCTGCTTCTCCTCGCGCCAGTGGCGGTCGAGGTAGAGCAGCGGTCCTTCGAGCCGGAGCACCCCGCGGGCGGTCAGCGTGCTGCGGCGTACGGCCTCCAGCCACGGCTCCTGGTCGGGCCAGGTGAGCATCAGCTCGGGGTCCTCGGCCAGCTCCGCCGGCGAGGGCAGGTCGAGCAGGTCGACGCACACGGCCCCACGCCGGGCGGCCCGGACCACCAGCGCCACAGCCAGCCGGACGTCCGGGGAGGTCTCGTCCGTCAGCGCCGCAACGCGGGTGGCCACGTGGATGTCGGCCGCGTCGAGCACACCGGCCCGGTTGAGCTCGGCGAGCTCGGGCTCGGCGCGCAGCGCGAGGTGGCGGCTGGTCGGGTCCTCGATCACGACGCCTCCCCGGTCCGGCCGTCGAGCAGAGCGGAAAGCGCGAGCACCAGCGCGGTGGGGGGCTGCCAGGCGAACACGCCGCACGGGTGCCCGTCGACGACCGGGGTCTGCTCGCCGACCATGCCGCGGACGTAGAGGTAGAGCACTCCGCCGAGGTGCACCTCGGGGTCGTAGCCCGGCTGGCGCCAGCGCAGGTAGCGGTGCAGCACCACCGAGTAGAGCATCGCCTGCAGCGGGTAGTGGGAGTGCAGCATCGCCTCGGTGACCAGGGCGGGGGTGTAGTCGAGCGCGGTCAGCGGGCGGCCCGGCTCCCCCAGCGTGTTGGTCTTGTAGTCCACGACGACGTAGCGCGGCCGGCCGGGCTCGCCCACGCGCAGCACCACGTCGATGGAGCCGCTCAGGTAGCCGCGGAGCGCCTGCCCGCCCAGGGAGGGGCTGCGCAGCCGCTCGGCGTAGGCGCGCATCGGGTCCTCGGCCGGCAGGTGCTGCTCGAGGACGTCGGCCATCTCGCCGAGCAGCCGGCCCTCGCCAGCACCGAGGTCGCCGCCGGCGAGCGGGATCTCGAAGTCGAGCTCGCGCAGCCGGTCGCTCAGCGGCAGGTCGGCCAGGGTGCGGTTGTCGGCGAGCGGTCCCAGCGGGCTGTGCTGCATCGGCAGCAGCGCGTCGGCCAGCTCCTCCGACGTGCCGGGCACCGACCACCAGCGCCGTTCCTCCTCGACCCGGGCGAGCAGCTCGGCGCGGAGGTCGTCGGCCTGCGGGTCGGCGTGCTCGAGCACGGCGTGCACCAGCGACCCGAACGTCGCGCCGGCCACCAGCCCGTTCATCGGGGAGGCGAGGTCGGCGAGGTCGTCGGCCACGCCTGCGTCGGGCTCGGCGTCCGTCGTGGTGTCCAGGTCGTCCTCGTCGTCCTTGCCGGCCTGCTCGGGCTCGCTCGTGGCCCCCTGGACGGCACCACCGACGACCTGCTCCTCCACCCGGATCAGTCCGCTGTAGGAGGTCCGGCGCCATTCGGTGTCGATGCCGCGGTCGAAGCGCCGGGCGCTCAGCGACGGGGGCGGCGGGGGCGGGTCGACGTGGGCGTCCACGACCTGGGTGGTCTCGAGCCGGAACGCGCCCGCGTCGGCCCAGCGCCGCAGTACGCCGTCGACCTCCTCGTCGGTCTCGCCGAAGGCGGCGCGGGTCTCCACCTCGGGGGTGTCCGGCTGGCGGCCGAACAGCAGCCGGGTGAGCGCGGCGTTGGGACCGTTGTACGTCGGCGCCCACCACATCACCACCTGGGCCTTGGCCCGGGTCATCGCGACGTAGGCGAGCCGGAGCTCCTCCTCGGCCTCCTCGCGGCGGGCCTGCCGCTTGGCCGCCGGGGAGTCCGCGACGTCGAGGCAGCGCTGGTCGCCCTCGTGGTAGGCGTGGATGGTCGGCCAGTCCTTGACCGCGCGGTCGAAGAGCTGGGGCAGGTAGACCACGGGGTACTCCAAACCCTTGGACCCGTGGATGGTCACGAACTGCACGGCCTGGGCGTCCACGTCGAGGCGGCGACGCCGGGAGTCGTTGCGGTTGCCCTCCTCGACGGCCTCGCGGAGCCAGGCCAGCAGACCGGTCAGTCCCAGGCGCTCGCGCTGGGCCGCCTGGTGGAGCAGCTGGCCGACGTGGTGGAGGTCGGTGAGCAACCGCTCGCCCCCGGGCTGGGACAGCACCCGGGCCGCCATCCCGGCGGCCTGGGCGGCGCCGATCACCGCGGCCACCCCGCGCGAGCGGAACAGGTCGAGCCAGCTGCGGACGCGCTCGGCCAGCGAGTCGGTGAGCTCGTCGCCGCCGGCGTCGAGCTCGGCCGGGGTGGTCGGGAAGAACGAGGTCAGCGCCGCTGCACGGACGCGACCGGACAGCTGCGGCTTCTCCATCGCCTCCAGCAGACGCTCCCACTCCCGCGCGCCCTGACTGAGCATCACGCTCTCCGCGGCGTTGATCACCGAGGGGATCCCGCGGGCGGCCAGCTGGGCCTGGATGCGGGGCGCCTCCTCCTTGACCGAGTGCAGCAGCACGGCGATGTCGCCCGCGGAGAGGGGACGCGGTCCGTCGGGGGCCTCGTAGACCCCCCCGGAGTCGAGGGTCGCGGCGATGTCGCCCGCGAGGTCGGCGGCGATGTGGTCGCGCAGCACGCCGATCCCGATGCCACCGGACTTGTTCACCCGGAAGCCGTCGCGGCGCACCTGTCGCAGGCGTACGCCGCCGGCCTGCCGCTCGCCGCCGCCGGTGAGCGAGGTCTTGTCCCGCCGGGCGGCGACGGGGTGCACCGTGATCCGCTCGTCGCCGAGCCGGGCACCGCGGGTGAGCACCTGCAGGGCGTCGACCAGCGCGGGGTCGCTGCGCCAGTTCTCGCCGAGGGTCTTCATGGTGGCGCCGTCGACCGCACGCAGGTAGGTGGGGATGTCGCCGCCGCGGAAGGCGTAGATCGCCTGCTTGGGGTCGCCGATCAGCACCAGCCGGGCGTGCTCGGCGAAGGCGCCGCGCAGCACGTCCCACTGCACCGGGTCGGTGTCCTGGAACTCGTCGACGAGCACCACGTCCCACCGCGCGCGCATCCGCTCGGCGGCGAACGAGCGGCCACCCGACGACCGGTCCGGGTCCACGGCGGTGGCCAGCCGGGAGAGCACGTCGTCGAAGGTGAACACGCCCGTGCGGCGCTTGCGCACCTCGACCTCGGTGCGTACGCCGGCCGCGAACCCGGCCAGCGCCCCGGCGGGCGAGTCGGCCGGCTCGCCGACCGGGCGCAGCTGGGCGTGCGGGTTGTCCAGGGCGGCGGTCGCGGCCCGGCGGGCCTCCTTGAACTCCACGACGGCGGTCGGCACGTCGGCGTACGACGCGAGGTAGCGGTCGTCGATGACCTCGCCGGCCAGCGCGGAGATGTCGTCCTGGAGCCGCTCCGCGGGGTCGGAGTTGCCGGCCACGCCCAGCGAGCGCAGCACCGCGTGGCAGAACTCGTGGGTGGTGGCGATCGTCGCGGCGTCGTAGTTGGCGACGGCGTCGAGCAGCCGCTGCCGCCGGGTGGCCCGCTCGGAGTCGTCGACCGGCGCTCCGTCGAGGGTGGTGAGCGCCTCGTAGAGGGTCGGGTGCGGGCCGGGGTTGCCGGTGCGCAGCGCCTCCGCGGCCTCCACCAGGAGCGCCCGGACCCGGTCGCGCAGCTCCTGGGTGGCGGCCCGGCTGAACGTGATCACCAGCAATCGGTCCAGCGGTGCCACGCCTTCGGCGACGAAGCGAGCGGCGAGTGCGGCGACGGCGTACGTCTTGCCCGTCCCGGCGCTCGCCTCCAGGACGGTGACGCCGCGCGCGGGCAGCGCCGCCCGCAGGTCGAAGGTGTCCATCACTCCACCTCCGCCGTGAGCGCGGGGCGCCACAGTCGCTCGGAGAGCTCGCCGAACAGGTGCGGCCAGGACCCCTCGGCGGGGGCGGCGGTGAGGTCCTGCCAGCTGGGGCGGCGGCCCCAGGCGACCTGGAGCTCCACGGCGCGGTTCTCCTGGCGCCAGGAGTCCTGCAGATCGCGCTCGACCATCCAGCCCGGACGCGAGGAGCTGTTGGTCTGCGCGCACAGGCGACCGGTGTCCGGCATCAGCGGCAGCACCCGGGTCAGCGCCTGGTCGTGGATCGCGACGAGCTCGCGCAGCACGGCGTGCGGGTCCGCCGGGGCGGAGTACGTCGCGCGGGACGGGGCGTCGCCCTTGGCCGCCCGGCCGATGGCGCGCGAGACCCACGGGCCCGGCCCCGCCGCGGCGAGCGCGACCAGGGACACCCAGGCCTCGAGGCGCTGCTTGGCCCTGAGCCGGGAGTAGCCGACCCGGACCAGCCGGGTGTCGTAGAGGCCTGGCACGCCGCCGATCAGCCGTCGGCCGTCGCCGAGGTCGACGCTGATCTCGCGGACCCGGGCCGGCGCGCCCTGGGTGGAGGTCTCGAACATCTCCGCGAGCGGGCCGGCAGCCCGCGCGACGGTCTTGGTCTGCTCCCAGCCGAACCGGCCCGGGGGCATCGTGCCGCGCCGCCACTCCATCTGGAGGGCGTCGTCGAGGGCGCGGCCGCGGAGGAACTCCTGCAGGATCCGGTCGCCGACCTGCCAGGTCTCCAGCCCGTCCAGGGACACCGGCATCGAGTCGGCGACCTCGTCCTGCTCGCGCGGCAGGTCCAGCTCGAGGCGTCGGCGCAGGAACGCGCGCACCGGGCTGGTCACCGTGTCGATCAGGTCGCTGAGCTCGATGGTGTCGCTGGCGGGGGCGGGTCCGAGGTCGAGCTCGTGCAGCGGCTGCGGCCGCACCCGGGTCCCGGCCGCGGCACGGGCCGCCGAGGCGGCGTCGGGGTCGAAGGAGAACGGTGTCGGGGCGGCGAGGTAGTCGGGGTGGAACGCCTGGGAGCGGTGCTCGTGCTCGACCACGGCCGTGGTCGTCTCGGCGACCACGTCGAGGAACTCGCGCACGGGGACCGCGGGGGGCCGGCGCTGGCCGGTCGCCTCGTGGAACCCGGTGTAGGTGACGACGAGGTGCTCGCGCGCGGCGAGGACCGCGTCGAGGAACAGCTGGCGGTCCTGGCTGCGGACGTCGCGCTCGCCGACCATCGGGGCGCGGGCGAGCACGTCGTCGCCGTCGACGGAGCCGCCGCGGGGGAACACCCCGTCGTCGACGCCGAGCAGGCACACCACCCGGTGCGGCACCGAGCGCATCGGGGTCATCGTGCAGACGGTCAGGGTGCCGGTGCGGAAGTTGGCGCGGGTGGGTCGCCCGGCCAGCTTGGAGTCGAGCATCACCCGGATATCGGGCAGCCGCAGCTCGAGCGGCGTGGGTCCCTGGGCGGAGCCGGTGAGCGCGGCCAGCTCGCGGTGGAGCTGGGCAACCTGCCACTCCTCGCCCCGGGGGACGTCAGCCAGCTGCTCGACGCCGTCGCGGAGCACCTGGAGCCAGTGGTCGACGGGGTGGGTCCCGGAGAGCTCGGCGGTGAGCGCCTGCAACCGGTCCACGGCCTCGGCCAGACGCCCGGCCAGGGCGATGTCGGTGGTGGAGACGTCATCGAGGGGCAGGGTCGGGCCGAGCCACAGGTGGGAGTCGTCGGAGAGGGCGACCCCGGCCAGGACCCGGTCGAGGCCGAAGCGCCAGGTGTTCTGCTGGAAGGCCGCGAGCCCGAACCGCTCCCGTCCGGTCTGGTCCCAGGCCCAACGGACTCCGGCCCGGGTGATCCACCGGGTGATCGTCTCCAGGTTGTCCTCGCTGAACCCGAACCGGCGGCGCACGGCGTCCGAGGCGAGCAGGTCCAGCACCCGGCTGGCCTCCGCACGGCCGTCGGCGAGGTCGAGCAGCTTGGCGAGCACCCCGAGCAGCGGGTTGGTCTGGGTCGGTGACCGGTCGGCGAGCATCACCCGCAGCCGGTGGCCGGGGTGGCTGCCGGCGACGGCCTCACCGAGCCCGAAGGCCCCGGTGATCAGCGGGGCGTAAGTCTCGATGTCGGGGCACATCACGAGGATGTCGCGGGGCTCGAGGTCGGGGTGGTCGGCGAGCAGGCCGAGGATCACCTCGCGGAGCACCTCCACCTGCCGCGAGGGCCCGTGGCAGGCGTGCACCTGGACGGTGTCGTCCTCGACGCCGCTGGGGCGCGGTGCCCGGTTGGCGGCGAGGTCGGCCTGGAGGTGGCCCAGCACCGTGGTCGGCAGCTCGGGGGCGGGCAGCGCCCCGCCGTCGACGGCGCCGGCTCCCAGCAGCACCGCCTCGGTCTCGCGCACGTCGCGACCCATCGCGGCCAGCAGCGGGTGCTCGATCCCGAGGTGGGAGTGGTCGTCGCTGCGCCGCGGCGTCGGGGTGGCGTCCTTCAGCGACTGCCACAGCGCCTCGGAGGGGTGCGGCATCCAGAGGTGGACGTCGCGGTGGGCACCGAGCGCGCTGAGCGTCTCGGCCTCGGTCACGCTGAGCCAGGTGTGCCCGAACAGCGACAGCCGCTCGGGCAGCGGCAGCTCCAGGGTCCCGGCCCGCAGGGCCTCCACGGCACGGGCGTGCCTGACGACGGGGCTGGGTTCGCCGACCTCCTGGAGCAGCGCCCGCCACAGCGGCGGCTGCCACTCCAGGTCGTGCTCGAGCGCTCCGCCGGTGCCGTCGCCGGACCCGCCGCTCTCCCAGTCGATGAGCAGCTGGGGGCGCTGGAGGGCGTATCCGGCGAACAGCCCGGCAAGGCGACGGGCCACGGCGTACCGCCGTCCTCGGCGCAGCCGGCACTCCTCCTCGTCCTCGATCCCGTGGCCGAGGTGCTCGCTGAGCACCCTCGCCCACGGCTCGGCGGCGACCGCGTCGATCACCCGCAGCAGCGGCCACACCAGCTGGTCGGGGGCCCACACGTCGCGGTCGGTGGTGCCGAGGACCTGGGCCATCAGGTTGCCCGGGGAGCGGAACTGCACGCCCGCGCAGACGCCGTCGTCGCGGCCCGGGCCGCCGCCGAGCCGGTGGGAGAGCCGCTGGCTGAGCCAGCGCTCGATCCCCTTGGCCGGGACCAGGACGAGCTCCTGGGCGAACGGGTCGGGCAACGGGTCCTGGAGGAGCCCGGCGAGGCCCTCGACGAGCTGGTCGGCCCGGGCAGCACGGTGGACGATCAGGCTCACCGCACGTGCCTCCCCCGCCAAGCTGTCAGAACCCGGTCAACCTAACGCAGGGGTCCGACAGTCCGGTCGCTCACTCTCGGCGACCGGCCCCGCGGGTGAGCTCGACCACCACGAAACCCGCGAGCACCACGCTGCCCGCGACCACGATGTACCCGGCGGACTCCCCGCCCGCGACCAGGACCACGCCGGCGGCAGCGCTGAGGCAGGCACTGATCAGCAGCAGGATCTGCGGCCAGGGCAGCTGGGCGAGCCTCACTCGCCGCGGGCCTGCCACAGCCCCATCAGGTTGCCCTCGACGTCCTTGAAGTACGCCGCCCAGCCCATGTCGCCGACGTCCTGGCGCCCGAGCACGGTCATCCCGCCCAGCGCCTCGATCTGCTTGAGCGCCGCGTCGATGTCCTCGACGTCGATGGTGATCACCGGGCGGTCCGCCGGGCTCTCCCGCTTGAGCATCCCGCCGCCGATGTAGCCGGCCTTGGTCGGGAACCCGCCGTCACCGGTGGGCCCGGTCTGCACGATCGAGTAGTGCAGCCCGGGGATCTCCTCGATCGACCACCCGAAGGCCTCGGAGTAGAACTTGTGTGCTCGCTCGGCGTCGTCGAAGGGGATCTCGAAGTGCACGACTCTTCCACTCATGCCGGGATGATAGACGGGGCACTCAAGACGGATCTCCCGGCACTGCCGCGCACGTCCCGCGTGGGAGATCTCCGGCCAGGCCGGCGTGGTGACCGGTGTCACAGTTGACGGTGGAGTGCTCCTGATCGTCGTCGTTGCGTCGAGTCCGTCTGTCCGTCGACGCACTCCCTCGGGCTGCGCAATGGCTGGACCTGGAAGGACCGCCGACGTGAGCGACGCCGAGCGACTTAATTTGAACCCCTTGTTCACCCGCCCCGGAGAGTCCCAGGACGTTCCTCAGTTCTCCATGCCGGAGGAACCCATGCTGCCGGAGACGGCGTACCAGTTCGTGCATGACGAGGCCATGCTCGACGGGAACGCCCGGCTCAACCTGGCCACGTTCGTCGGCACCTGGATGGATCCGATGGCCTCGAAGCTCTATGCCGAGACCTTCGACAAGAACATGATCGACAAGGACGAGTACCCGCAGACCGCGGCGATCGAGGAGCGCTGCTGGCGGATCCTCGCGGAGGTGTGGAACTCACCCGACCCGGCGCAGTCCATCGGGACGTCCACTATCGGGTCCTCGGAGGCCTGCATGCTGGGTGGTCTAGCCCTAAAGCGGCGCTGGCAGCAGGCCCGGCGCGCCGAGGGGAAGTCCACCGAGCGACCCAACCTGGTGATGAGCTCCGCGGTGCAGGTGTGCTGGCTGAAGTTCTGCAACTACTTCGACGTGGAGACCCGGACGGTCCCGATCAGCGACGAGCACAAGGTCATGGACGGGTTCGAGCTGGACAAGTACGTCGACGAGAACACCATCGGCGTGGTCCCGATCATGGGCGTGACCTACACGGGGATGTACGAGGAGGTCGGCAAGATCAGCGACGCCCTGGACCAGATCCAGAAGGACACGGGTCTCGACATCCCGATCCACATCGACGCGGCCTCCGGCGGATTCATCACGCCGTTCGTCCAGCCCGACCTGAAGTGGGACTTCCGCCAGGACCGGGTGCACTCGATCAGCGTCAGCGGCCACAAGTACGGACTGGTCTACCCCGGGATCGGCTGGGTGGTGTGGAAGAACAAGGAGTTCCTGCCCGAGGAGCTGATCTTCTACGTCTCCTACCTGGGCGGCAAGATGCCCACCTTCGCGCTGAACTTCTCCCGACCCGGCGCCCAGGTGCTGCTGCAGTACTACATGTTCATGCGACTGGGCCGGAAGGGCTACACCGGGGTGCAGCAGGAGAGCCTCAACGTCGCCCAGCACCTGGCGAAGGAGATCGAGAAGATGGGGCCGTTCACGCTGTGGAACGACGCCTCGGACATCCCTGTCTTCGCCTGGGAGATCAAGAAGGACTACACCTCCAACTGGGACCTCTACGACCTCTCCGACCAGCTGCGCCAGCGAGGGTGGCTGGTGCCGGCCTATCCGCTGCCGGCCGATCTCGAGGAGCGCATCGTGCAACGTGTCGTGGTCCGCAACGGGTTGTCCATGGACCTCGCGAACCGGCTGCTCGACAGCGTGCGCAGCAGCGTGAGCTACCTCGACAGCCTGCCGGGACCGCTGCCGCGTGAGCAGGCGTCGCACATGTTCCACCACTGATCGGCAGATTCGCGAGCTCGCGCGGGGCTCGACTCAGAGCCGGAAGGTGAGGCGGTCGGGTCGGACGTAGTCGTCCGGATCGTGCAGCATCACCAGTCGGGGCCTTGCCGTGCCCAGCCGGTCGAGGGCTCGCTGTAGCGGTCGCTCGTAGGTGGCGGCGTTGGCCGTGATCGGCGAGGCCCAGTTGTCGTGGTGACAGGGCACGAACACCTGCGGGCGCGGCGCCGGGGACGGTACGACGGTGCAGGCTCATGCGTGGGCAACGACCCAGCACCTGCACGGGTACGAGCCCGACCAGTCTCCGGCCCGCCCGCCGGGGCCGGGCGCGGCTACGCTGGCCGCGAGCGACTGGAGACCAGCCATGGCGTACGACGAGGGCCTGGCCGAGCGGATCCGTGCAGCGGTCGACGAGGCTGCCGGGCCGGACGGCTACCGCGAGATCAAGATGTTCGGCGGTCTCTGCTGGACCGTGAACACCCACATGGCCGTCGGTGCCGGCGAGGGTGACCTGATGGTGCACGTCGGCACGGACGGTGTCGCGGACGCGCTCGCGAACGGCGCCCGCCCGGCCACGATGGGCGAGCGGACCATGGGCGGCGTCGTGCTCGTCGCCGCCGACGACCTCCCCGACCCCGAGTCCCTCAACGCCTGGGTCGGCCCCGCGGTGGCGCGAGCGAAGGCCAAGCCTGCGAAGAGCTGAGTGTGCGGGCGGTTTCGACGGAGCCGACCTGAGCGAACGGGTAGTCCCGGTCGTTTCGCAGGCGAAACCGGACCTCAGACCTGCGGAACGATCGGGATCACCCGGTTCCCCCGGTGCACCCGGCACCCGGCACCCGACGACGACGACGTCTGCATCCATGCGGTGATCCTCACAGGCGGGATGGGAGGCTGGGCCGGTGACCGACCCTGCACCCGAGCGCCTCCCCGAGACCCCGGAGAGCCTGCCTGCCCGCCGGATGCTGCGCGAGCCCGCGCACCAGGTCTCGCCGCGGGCGCCGGCGCTGTGGGCGGTCAGCGCCACGCTCCAGGGACTGTTCTTCCTGGCGGTGCTGATCGGGGTGAAGCTGATCGGCTGGTGGGACGTGCCGGTGTGGGTGTGGCCGGTGTACGCCGTGGCCTCGGTCGGCTACGTCGCGGTGATGCCGACGCTGCGCTACCGCACCCACCGCTGGGAGAGCACGGAGACGGCTGTCTACACCCAGACGGGGTGGCTGTCCCGGGAGCGCCGGATCGCGCCGATGTCGCGGGTGCAGACCGTGGACTTCGAGCAGACCGTGCTGGGGCGCCTGTTCGGGCTGGCCTCGGTCACCGTCACCACCGCGTCGGCGGCCGGGCCCGTGCAGATCAGCATGATCGACAAGCCGGTGGCCGACCGGCTCGTCGACGACCTCACCCGTCGTACCGAGGCCGAGGCCGGGGACGCCACATGACCCAGCCACCGGTGGCGCTGGAGCCCTACCCGTGGCGGCGGCTCGACCCACGGATGCTGCTGGTCCACCCGGTCACCGAGTTGATCAGGTTCCTGCCCCTGCTGGTCGGGATCGTCGTGCTCGGCAGCACCCGCGGCAGCTGGTGGCAGCTCACCGGCATCGCGATCCCGATCGTGCTCGGCGTGCTGCAGTTCCTGACCACCCGCTACCGGATCACGCCCACCCAGATCGAGCTCGAACGGGGACTGATCGGCAAGAAGGTGTCCACCGCACGCCTCGACCGCGTCCGTGCCGTCGAGGTCACCGCGTCCCCGATGCACCGCGTCCTCGGCCTGGCGAAGGTCGAGATCGGCACCGCCAGCGGCGGTGCCCAGGGCGAGGACAAGTTCGCCCTGGACGGGCTGGCGCTCCCGCAGGCGCGCGAGCTGCGGGTCTCGCTGCTGCACCGGGCAGACGACCGGCCTCCCCCGACGCCCGATGCACTCACTCCGGGGGTCGACCTCACGGGCGACGCACCGTCCCGGGAGGCGGCCCCGCGGGCGGCGTACGCCGAGGACGAGGTGCTGCTCGACTTCGACAAGCGCTGGGTCCGGTACGCCCCGCTCACCTCGTCGGGCAACGTGATCGCGGCCGGCCTGATGGCGGTGCTTGGGCAGTTCTTCGACAGCGTCGGGGACCGGTTCTTCGCCGACGTCGACGTGCTCGGCTGGCTCGCCGAGCGCCCCGTCGAGACGCTGGTCCCGCTGGTCACGGTCGGGCTCGTGGTCGCGTTCCTGATCCTGGGGGCGGTGTTCTCGGTGGCCGGCTACCTGATCACCAACTGGGGGTTCACACTCTCCCGGGACTCCCGCGGACGCACGTTCCGGGTACGCCGCGGGCTGCTCACCACCACCGAGGTCAGCCTCGAGCGCGAGCGCCTGCGCGGCCTCGAGGTCCTGGAGCCGCTGGGGCTGCGGCTGGTCGGCGCGGGCCGGCTGGCGGCGATCGTCACCGGGGTCTCCCGCGACGAGTCCAGCAGCTCCCAGCTGGTGCCGCCGGCACCGCGCGAGGTGATCGACGCCACCGGGGAGGCGGTGCTCGGGCACCGCGACCCGCTGCACGTTCCCCTGGTCCCGCACGGGCCACTCGCCCGGAGACGCCGCTACACCCGCGCGCTGGCGGGCTCGGCCGTCGTGCCCGCGGTCGTGCTGGGGCTGGTTCTCCTCAGCGCGTTCCCCTGGTGGGTCCTGCTGCCGGCCCTGCTCGCGCTCCCGGTCGGGGTCGCCCTGGCCGCCGACCGCTCGCGCCGCTTGGGCCACGCTCTGAGCGGCGACCACCTGGTGGTCCGCTCCGGCAGCCTGCGCGGGCGTCGAGACGTCCTTCAACGCTCGGGGATCATCGGCTGGAACGTCCAGCAGTCGTGGTTCCAGCGCCGTGCCGGCCTCGCCACCCTGGTCGCGACCACGGCCGCGGGCCGCCAGGAGTACGCCGCGATCGACATCCCCGAGTCGATGGCCATCGGGTTCGCCGACGAGGCGGTGCCGGGACTGGTCACGCAGTTCCTCGCGTGAACAGGAGCCCTACACCTTCAGCCTGTTCACGGTCCTGGTGATCTTGTCGCCGGCCTCCTTCAGGAGAGATCTCGCCGAGCTCCAGGTGCAGCCAGTCGTCACCAGACTGTTCACCGGGGGTTGAGAAGCAGGTTCTGCACCCGGATCTCGGGTCCGAGGTGGGCGAGACCTCGGCACACGCGTTCACCTCACTCGCGGGCGATCTCATCGATCTTCATCCGGGAGCCTCGGTGGTGCCGCGGGCCGACAGCCGGGGAGCCACTCAGCTCGCGGCGGGAGCGACGTCGGCCTCCATGGCGGCCACGAAGTCGGCCTTCACTGTCCGCCAGGCGTCGTCGGTCATCGTCCGGCGCCAGTACGGCGAGCAGGACATGTCGCCGCGACTCAGCCCACGGTCGCCGAGCAGGTGGCGCCGGATCGCGCGGACCTCCTCGGCCTCACCGTGCACGAAGGCGTGCACCCGCCCCGCAGGGAACTCCAGCTGCTCGAGCTCGGCCACCAGCAGGGTGGCGGGATCCTCCGAGCCGACTCGGTGCAGCCAGCGCAGGTCCAGCTGTCCGGGGCTCTCGAGTGGCAGCTCCTGGGTGGGGTCGTCGCAGACCAGCCGCACCACGACGGGCGAACCGGCCGGCACGACGGCCATGGAAGCCGCGATCGCGGGCAGAGCCGACTCGTCGCCGACCATGAGGTGCCAGTCCGCGGTCGGATCGGGACGGTAGCCACTGCCGGGGCCCTCGAGGACCAGCACGTCGCCAGGTGCAGCGCCCGCGGCCCAGCGCCCCGCGACCCCCTCGTCGCCGTGGACGACGAAGTCGATGGTCAGCCGGCGGTCGACCTGGTCCCAGGAGCGCACGGTGAACCGGCGGCGCGCCGGCCACCAGGCCTTGTCGTGGGTCTCGCGCACCTCGGCCGGCTCGAAGACCGGTCCGTACGGCGCGCCGGGGGGCGGCACCGCGATGTTGACGTAGGCGTCGGTCGAGTCGGACATCTGGAACTGCTGCAGCCCCTCACCGCCGAGCTCGACGCGCACCATCGCGGGGGTCAGCCAGGTGACTGACATCACTCGTGCATGCATGGGGCCTCCTCTGAACACTGAATGAACTTAGGTTAGCCTCACCAACACCGAGTGATGTCTTCGCATCCTCCAGCTGCCTTCCCCCTCCTGTTCCGGGCGCTCTGCCGTCCGCTCGTACTGAAAGGCCCCCTGTGCGTTCACTCAACCTCCTGGCCGGCTCCCTCACAGCCATGGCCCTCGTCCTCAGCGGATGCGGCTCCTCGGAGAAGGACTCCGACGGTGGCGCCGCGAAGAGCGACTCCTCCGCCGAGTTCCCGATGACCATCAAGCACGCGCTCGGCACCACCACGATCGAGAAGAAGCCCAAGCGGGTCGCTGCGGTCAACTGGGCCAACCACGAGGTGCCCCTGGCCCTCGGCGTGGTGCCGGTCGGCATGGCGTCGGCCAACTTCGGTGATGACGACGGCGACGGCGTGCTCCCCTGGGTCAAGGACAAGCTCGAGGAGCTCGACGCGAAGACCCCGGTCCTCTTCGACGAGACCGACGGCATCGACTACGAGGCCGTGGCCGACACCGACCCCGACGTGATCCTCGCGTCGTACTCCGGCCTCACCAAGAAGGACTACGACACCCTGAGTGACATCGCCCCCGTCGTGGCCTACCCCGAGGCCCCGTGGTCGACGGAGTGGCGCGACATGATCCTGCAGAGCAGCAAGGCGATGGGCCTGGCCACCGAGGGCGAGGAGCTCGTCTCCGACCTCGAGAAGGAGATCGCCTCGACCGTTGCCGAGCGCTCTGAGCTCAAGGGCAAGAAGGCGATGTTCCTGACCCACGTCGACCCCGCCGACCTGAGCGAGGTCAGCTACTACACGACCCACGACACCCGGGCGAAGTTCTTCGAGGACCTCGGGCTGGGTACCCCCGGGAGCATCGCGACCGCCTCGGCGAAGACCGACGAGTTCTCCGGCACGCTCAGCTCCGAGCAGATCGACACCCTCGACGACGTCGAGGTGATCGTCACCTACGGCGACGAGAAGCTCGTCAAGACGCTCAAGTCCGACCCGCTCCTCTCCAAGATGCCCGCGGTCAAGAACGACGCCATCGTGCTGCTGCCCAACAACCCGCTGGGCACCGCCGCCAACCCGACTCCGCTCTCGATCTCCTACGTGCTCGAGGAGTACGTCACCATGCTGGCCGACGCGGCCGGTGCCTGAGGACACCACTGCGACCGTCGTCGCAACTGCTTCCGCCCCGGCTGCCGGCACCACCCGGCATCCGGGGCGTAGGCATGCCCTCTGGCTGCTGGCCGGGATCGCCGTCCTGGCCGCCCTGATGGCTGTGTCCGTGGCCGTGGGCTCGCGCGAGGTCTCCTGGTCCGACATCGTCGGCGCACTCCTCGGGTCGAGCGAGACGCACGAGGAGGCCGCGGTGACCAAGCGGATCCCCCGCACGCTGCTCGCGGTCGCGGTCGGCGCAGCGCTCGGCCTGGCCGGTGCGGTGATGCAGGGCGTCACCCGCAACCCGCTGGCCGATCCGGGCATCCTCGGCGTCAACATGGGCGCCTCCCTCGCGGTCGTCACCGGCATCGCGTGGTTCGGCCTCTCCGCCCCGGCCAGCCAGGTGTGGGCCGCCATCGCGGGCGCGGCGCTGGCCGCTGTCTTCGTCTACGCCGTCGGGTCGTTGGGCCGTGGCGGCGCGACACCTCTCAAGCTCGCCCTCGCGGGCACCGCCACCTCCGCGGCGTTCGCGTCCTTCATCACCGCCGTGGTGCTCCCGCGCACCGACATCGCGGGCGGGGTGCGGTCCTGGCAGATCGGCGGCGTCGGCGGTGCGTCGTACGACTCCACCACGCTGGTGCTGCCGTTCCTGGCCGTCGGGTTCCTGGTCTCGATGGCCTCGGCCCGCGGGCTGAACTCCCTGGCCCTGGGCGACGAGGTCGCCGCCGGACTGGGCGAGCGGGTGGCACTCACCCGCGCAGCCGCCGCGATCGGGGCGGTGCTGCTGTGCGGGGCGGCCACGGCCGTTGCCGGACCGATCGGCTTCGTCGGCCTGGTGATGCCCCACCTGTGCCGCATGCTCATCGGCGTCGACCACCGGTGGCTGCTGCCGTTCTCGGCCATCGGCGGAGCGGCGCTGCTCACCGCCGCCGACGTCGTCGGTCGCATCGTCGCCCGGCCGAGCGAGATCGACGTCGGCATCATCACCGCGGTGATCGGCGCCCCGTTCTTCATCCACGTCGTACGCCGCAAGAAGGTGCGTGGCCTGTGAGCGTCCAGACCATCGAACGCGTCTCGCGGGGCCGGGTACGCCGCTCCGCCCGGCGCCGGACCGTCCTGATCGTCCTGGCGGTGCTCGTCGCGGCCGTGTTCGTCACCAGCCTGATGGTGGGCCACACGTTCTACCCCATCGGCGACGTGCTCGCCGTCATCCAGGGCCAGGACGTGCCCGGGGCCTCGTTCACCGTGGGTCGGCTGCGGCTGCCGCGCGCGGTGCTCGCGCTGCTGGTCGGGCTCTGCTTCGGCCTCGGTGGCGTCACGTTCCAGACCATGCTGCGCAACCCGCTGGCCAGCCCCGACATCATCGGCATCAGCGCCGGGTCCAGTGCGGCTGCGGCCTTCGCCATCATCACCCTCGGCCTCTCCGGGACGGCCGTCTCGGTGGTGGCCATCGGCGCGGGCCTGGGCGTCGCGGTGCTGATCTACCTGCTCTCCTACCGTGACGGCGTCGCCGGCACCCGGCTGATCCTGATCGGCATCGGGATCGCCGCGATGCTGGACAGCGTGACGGCCTACGTGCTGAGCCGCGCCGCCGCCTGGGACCTCCAGGAGGCCACCCGCTGGCTGACCGGCAGCGTGAACGGTGCGCGGTGGGAGGAGGTGCTGCCCACGCTCCTGGCGCTGGTGGTGCTCGGTCCGATCCTGCTGAGCCGGGCCAGCGACCTCGAGATGCTGCAGCTCGGCGACGACACCGCCTCCGCGGTGGGCGTCCGGGTCGAGCTGACCCGGGTGATCGTCATCGTGGCTGCGGTGGGCCTGATCGCCTTCGCCACCGCGGCCGCCGGACCGATCGCCTTCGTCGCGTTCCTCGCCGGGCCGATCGCGGCGCGGCTGGTGGGTCCGGGTGCGTCGCTGCTGGTGCCCTCGGCGCTCGTGGGTGCGCTGCTGGTGCTGGTGGCCGACCTGTGCGGCCAGTACGCGTTCGGCCACCGCTACCCGGTCGGCGTCGTCACCGGCGTCCTCGGTGCGCCGTACCTCATCTACCTGATCGTCCGCACCAACCGCGCCGGAGGCTCGTTGTGACCGACCGCCACACTCTCACCGTCGAGAACCTCGAGCTGGGGTACGGCGACCGCACCGTGATCGAGCACCTCGACCTGATCGTGCCGCCCGGCCAGGTGACCGCGATCGTGGGCGCCAACGCCTGCGGGAAGTCGACGCTGCTGCGCTCCATGTCCCGACTGCTCCGCCCCCGCACCGGTCAGGTGCTCCTCGACGGCGAGCAGGTGCACAAGCTCCCCGCCAAGCAGCTCGCCCGGACGCTCGGCCTGCTGCCGCAGACGCCGATCGCTCCGGAGGGCATCACCGTCAGCGACCTCGTCGGGCGCGGCCGCAACCCGCACCAGCGGCTGATGTCGCGGTGGAACGCCGAGGACGACGCCGCGGTGGCCGCGGCGCTCGACGCCACCGGCACCGAGGAGCTGGCCGACCGGCCGGTCGACGAGCTCTCCGGAGGTCAACGTCAGCGGGTGTGGATCGCGATGGCCTTGGCCCAGCAGACCGACGTCCTCCTGCTCGACGAGCCGACGACCCACCTCGACGTCAGCCACCAGGTCGAGGTGCTCGACCTGCTCACCGACCTCAACCAGAGCCGCGGCACCACCATCGTGATGGTCCTGCACGACCTCAACCTCGCCGCGAGGTACGCCGACCACCTGATCGCCCTCGCCGCCGGCCGCCTCTACGCCGCTGGCGCCCCGGACGAGGTGTTCACCGAGGAGATGGTGAACGCGGTCTTCGGTCTCCCCTGCAGTGTGATCACCGACCCCCTCTCCGGACGCCCGCTGATGCTGCCGATCGGGCGCCATCGCGTCGAGGTCCCCAGCACCTGAGCGTGGGGCTGAGAGGTCACCCGGGTCGACGCGTGCTGTCCCGGACCACCACCGACCACTCCGGCTCGGGCACCTCGGCCTGGAGCCCGAGCGCCACCCGGGCGCAGGCCGCCCCCTGCTCGCGCAGCGACTGCGCGACCGTGGTCAGGCCGGCCTCTGCGGCGGCGGGAAGGTTGTCGAAGCCGGTGACCGCGAGGTCCTCGGGGACGCGCAGCCCCAGCGACCGGGCCGCGCGGAGTACGCCGATCGCCTGCTCGTCACTCATCGCCGCGATCGCATCGGGCGGCTCCTCGCTCGTGAGCAGCGCGCGAGCCGCGAACTCGGCCTCCTCGGCGCTGTTCCGGCCGCAGGCCGCCACCACCACGTCGCGCCAGGCGATCCCGGCCCCGAGTGCTGCGTCGCGGAAGCCCGCCAGCCGCTCCCGGGTGACCGGGAAGGTGACCTCGGCCAGGTCGGGGCCGGGACCGACGCCGGCCTCGCGGTCGCGGTCGAGGGGCTGGCTGAGCACGGCGGGGCGGCGGGACTCCGCGAACGCCACGGCGCCGACGGCGCGGGCGGCCGCGCGGTTGTCGATGCTCACCGCCGGCAGCCCGGGTGGGCCGGCGCTGCCGTGCAGGACCGCGGCCCGCCGGGTGGCCCGGACCGCGGCCAGGACCGGGTCGTCGTCGGCGGTGGTCCACACGATGAACCCGTCGACCGCGGCCTCGCTCACCCGGGCGACGTCGTGCTCGGCGCCGGTGATCGGCACGATCAGCATGCCGGCCCCCTGTCCGGCGCACACCTCCGCGACGCCGGCGAGGAAGGAGACGGCCCCGGGGTCCTCGAACGCATAGCTGAGGTGCTCCCCCAGGACGACGCCGAGGGCGTTGGCCGAGCCCCGCCGCAGGGACCGCGCGCTGGGGTCGGGTCCGGCGTACCCCAGGCTCGCGGCCGCCTCCAGGACCCGGCTCCGTGACTGCGCGGAGACGCGACCGGGCTGGTTGTAGGTGTAGGAGGCGGTCATCACCGAGACCCCCGCGGCCTCGGCCACCTGCGCGAGGGTCACCCGGACGGGCCGATCTCCAGCCATGCCCTGGAGCCTACTGTGTAACGTTACACAACATGCCGGGGATCGTCCGTGACCGCCAGACCTGGGTGCTCTACGTCCTGCTCGCCTGGTTCGCCTTCCTGCAGGCCTCACCGGGCCTGGTCGTCCCGCGCCTGCGCGACGAGCTCGACTTCAGCTATGCCGTCGGCGGCCTGCACGTCGCGGCGTTCGCGGCCGGCAGCACCGTGGCCGGGCTGTTCGCGGCGCGGATGGAGCGAGCCCTGGGCCGCGCCCACCTGCTGTGGCTGGCCGCAGCGGTGCTGGCGCTCGGCGCTGTGGGGCTCACCCTCGGCTCGACGGCCCCGGCGACGATCGGCTCGATCGTGGTGATGGGTGCGGGTGGCGGACTGGTGCTGGCGACTGTCCAGGCCGGGCTGGCCGACCATCACGGCGAACGGCGCAGCGTGGCGCTGGCCGAGGCCAACGTGGCGGCGGCGCTGTCCTACCTGGTGCTGGTCGGCGCCCTGTCCCTCGCGAGCGCCCTCGGGGTGGACTGGCGGGTGGCCCTGCTCGCCTCGCTGGTCGTGCCGGTCATGACCTGGGGCGCGAACCGGGGACTGCGGGTGGACGCCGCCCCGGCTGCCGCCGGCGACGAGCAGGGGCGGCTGCCGCCGGTGTTCTGGGTCGCGGTCGTGATGCTGATGTGCTCGGTGGCCGCGGAGTGGTGCGTCACCGCCTGGGGCGCGACGTTCGTCGAGGAGGTGGCGGGCTCCTCCCCGGAGACGGCGGTGGGGGCGATGGGCGGCTACTTCGCCGGGGTCGTCCTCGGCCGCGTGCTCGGCAGTCGCCTGGCCCGGCGGTACGACGCAGCCTCCCTGTTCGCCGGGGCGCTCGCCCTGACGCTGGTCGGGTTCGCGGTGCTGTGGCCCTCCAGCGGACCGGCCCAGGCGGCGGCGGGCCTGACCCTGCTGGGGATCGGCCTGGGCAACCTGTTCCCGATGGGCCTCTCGGTCGCCGTCTCACTGGCGCCCGGCCGGTCCACGGCCGCCAGCGGCCGGATCGTGCTGATGACCTCGGCGGCGATCCTGCTCGCGCCGCTGACGGTGGGCGCCCTGGCGGACGCGACCTCGCTCGAGGCAGCCCTCGGGGTCGTCCCACTCACGGTCGTGCTCGCGGCGGTCGCCCTGGCCGTCGTACGCCGTGGGCGGGAGGCTCCGGTCGGGTCGAGGACCGCAGGCTGAACGCGTCCACGGGTTCCCCTGTCTGGAACGCCTGACTATGGTCGAACCAAGTGCTTTCCCTACCGAGGAGTTCCCCGTGCACCCCACCCACATCCCGCTCCGTGTCGCCACCGGCGCGTTCATCCTCAACTCCGGCATCGGCAAGCTCGGCGCCGACGAAGGCACGGCCGAGTTCCTGCACAGCGCCGCCGCGCGGACCTACCCCGGGCTGTTCAAGGACATGCAGCCGCAGAGCTTCGCCCAGCTGCTCGCCTACAGCGAGATCGCCGTGGGCACCGCCCTGCTCGCCCCGATGGTGCCCTCCACCGTCGCCGGTGCCGCGCTGACCGGGTTTGGCGGCAGCCTGGTGCGGATGTACCTCAAGTCCCCCGGGATGACCCTCGACGACGGCATCCGCCCCACCCCGGACGGCATCGCCGTGGCCAAGGACGTGTGGCTCCTCGGTGCCGGCCTCACCCTGCTCACCCAGGGCATATTCGGCGCCGCCAAGTCGGGCGTGAAGTCGGGCCTGAAGAGCTCGAAGAAGGCCGTGCGCAAGGCGACGCCCTCGATCGGCTGACGATGGATCACGGTTATGCACTGACCGTGACCTGGACCGGCAACAACGGGGAGGGCACCGCCTCCTACCGGGGCTACAGCCGCGCCCACACGGTCACCGCCGAGGGTCCGGGTGAGCTCCTGGGGTCCGCGGACCGCACCTTCCACGGCGACCGCGAGCGGTGGAACCCCGAGCAGCTGCTGGTCGCCTCGCTGGCGCAGTGCCACATGCTGTCCTACCTCCATGTGTGCGTCGAGGCTGGCGTCGTGGTTACCGAGTACGCCGACACGGCGACCGGATCGATGACGACCGACCCGGACGGCAGCGGACGGTTCACCGAGGTGGTGCTGCACCCGCAGGTCACGGTCACCGACCCGGGCATGGTCGAGGCGGCCACGGCGGCGCACCACCGCGCCAACGAGCTGTGCTTCATCGCCAACAGCGTCAACTTCCCGGTGCGCCACCAGCCGACCGTCCGGGTCCTCGACTGAACCCACCCCGCGGGCGCTACACCTTCAGCTTGTTCACGCGCTTGGAGATGCTGTCGCCCTTCCTCTCCAGGAAGACGATCTCCCCGAACTCCAGGCTCAGCCACTCGTCGGCCTCGGTCAGGGGCTCGGAGGCGAAGATGACCGCCGTCGCCTCGTCCTCGCCGCAGTCCTCGAAGTCGTACGTCGTCGCGTTCTCCTCGAAGTTGCGGCCCATCAGCAGGTACATCGGCTCCAGGAGCATGGCCAGGGCGTGGTCGTCACTGCCCGGCTCGGACTTCAGCAGCTCCTTCCAGTCCCCGGAGGGATCGGTCTCGCCCTGGTGCCCACACCCGAAGTTGACGCCGATGATGCGGTTCGGGGAGACCAGAGCCATCTTCAGCTTGGCGAGCGCCGCGAGGTCGAGCTTCTTCATCGCGTCCACGATGAGCCCGAGCATCTTCTCGAACGCACGCTGCACGTCCTCGTCGCTGTCACCCTCGAGCAGCGAGAGCAGCAGCATGTAGAGGAACTCGGTGTCGGTGGTGCCCCGCATCTGCGTGAGGTAGACGTCCTTGCAGTGCTGCAGCAGCTCTCGCTGCAGCTGGATCCAGTTCGGCAGGTCGCCGTTCTGGGCGACGATCCAGGGCGTCTCCTCGTAGGCGAACGGGTGACAGTTCTCGTCGGCCAGCACCGTGCCCGCGTTGTAGTCGGCTGCCCGCACGTGGGCGAGCAGCGTGCTGGCCTGGAGGCTCGGGATGATCCCCTCGGCGTTGTCGTCGTAGAAGGCAGCCATCGGCCGCCGGTAGCGGAACGGCGCCTCCTGCTTCAGCAGGTGCTCGCCCCAGGCCGCGAAGCCCCATCCGGCCAGCTGGAGCAGCGGGTGCCGCTCCGGGTCGAGGGTCTGGTTGACCAGGCTGTTCTCGGGCTTGAGCAGGAGGTTCTCGACTGGGATCTCCGGCCCGATGTAGGCGAGTACTCGGCACATGGTTTTGCCTCACTGACGGGTCGTTGGGTGGAACGGGAGCCTTCGCCGCAGGGGCATCTCCTGCGCGAGGAGGATCGGGTGCAGCATCGGCCGGCAAGATCCCGGCCGCAAGCAGCCTAGGGGCCGGCCTTTGATTTGCGTCGAACGGCTTCCTAACCTCGAAGAGGTGGGTCCGCCCGCCGGTGGCCCCTCATGGTCGAGCGACCGGAACGGGAGACCCACCATGAAGGCAGCCATCTTCCGGGGCAAGGGCCTGATCACCGTCGAGGAACGGCCCCGGCCGGCCATCGCGCAGCCGACCGACGCCGTCGTACGCGTGGTCCTGGCGTGCGTCTGCGGCTCCGACCTGTGGTTCTACCGCGGCATCTCCGAGATCCCGCACGGCTCGGTCGGCCACGAGTTCATCGGCGTGGTCGACGAGGTCGGCAGCGAGGTCGTTGACCTGGCGGTGGGCGACTTCGTGCTTTCGCCGTTCTCGTGGAGCGACGGCACCTGCCGCAACTGCCGCCGCGGCTTCCACACCGCCTGCGTCAACGCGGGCTTCTTCGGCCAGGGCGGCGACGGCGACGGCGCCCAGGCCGAGTTCGTCCGGGTCCCACAGGCGGACGGGACCCTGGTGAAGATCCCGGGCGGCGAATTCTCCGAGGAGACGATGGCCTCGTTGCTCGCGCTGAGCGACGTGATGTGCACCGGCCACCACGCGGCGGTCAGCGCCGGGGTGAAGCCCGGCGACACGGTGGCGGTCGTCGGTGATGGAGCGGTCGGGCTGTGCGGCGTACTTTCCGCGCAAATGCTGGGAGCCGAGCGCATCATCATGCTCGGCAGCCCCTACGACGACCGGAACGCGCTCGCCCGGGAGTGGGGCGCGAGCGAGGTGATCACCGTCCGCGACCACGAGGCGGTCCAGGCGTTGCGGGACCTGACCGACGGGTACGGCGCGGACGCCGTGCTCGAGTGCGTGGGCACGATGGAGTCCACCGAGGCCGCGTTCGCCGTGGCCGGGGCCGGCGCCGTCGTGGGGCGGGTCGGGGTCCCGCACGGCACGATGGTGGACGCGGAGCGCACGTTCTTCCGCAACGTCGGCATGCGCGGCGGCCCCGCTCCGGCACGGGCCTACCAGCCCGAGCTGCTCTCCTCGGTCCTCGACGGCTCGATCGACCCGGGCAAGGTCTTCACCCTGACCACCGACCTCGACCACGTCGCCGAGGCGTACGCCGCGATGGACGACCGGACCACGATCAAGTCCCTGCTCCGGGTCAGCGACCGCTGACCCGAAGTCCACCAGGAAGAAGGCACCATGAAGCTCGTCAAGAGCGGCGGCACCAGCACCCTGGGCCCGGCCGACTGGTTCACCGGCACCGTCTACATCGACGGCATCCGGTCCCCCGACGGCACCACCTCGATCAGCTGCGGGCACGTCCGGTTCACCCCCGGCGCCCGGACCGCCTGGCACACCCACCCGAAGGGCCAGACGCTCTACGTCACCGATGGCATCGGGTACGTCGGCGTCCGCGGCGGCGAGGTCCAGGAGATCCGCCCCGGCGACGTGGTGCTGATCGAGCCCGGCGAGGAGCACTGGCACGGCGCCACCCCGGACCGGTTCATGGCCCACGTCGCCCTCAACGAGGCCGACGAAGCCGGCGAGATCGTCACCTGGCTCGAGCACGTGACGGAGGAGTACGGCGCCTAGCGCCCGCTCCAGCGCGGGGCGCGCCGCTCGACGAAGGCGCGGGCGCCCTCGGCCGCGTCCTCCGAGGTCCGGACGACCTGCATCAGCGGCTCCTGCGCGGCGAGCGCCTCGTCGAAGGCCAGCGTGCGGCTCTGCACCGCGATCTGCTTGGAGGCCTGGGTGCCGAGCGGGGCGTTGGCGGCCACGGCGGCGGCAAGGTCGAGACCCGCCTGCAACCCTTCTCCGGCGGCGACCAGCCGCGTGGCCAGACCCCACCGCTCCGCCTCGGCGGCCGGCATCCGCCGACCGGTGAGGATCAGGTCCAGGGCCACGTGGTGCGGGATCCGCTGCGGCAGCCGGATCGCCCCTCCCCCGCCGGCGGCGAGCCCGCGGGTCACCTCGGGGAGCCCGACCTCGCACCCCTCCTCCATCACGATCAGGTCGCAGGCGAGAGCGAGCTCGAAGCCTCCGCCGAGCGTGACGCCGTGCAGCACCGCGATGATCGGCTTGCTCGGTGGCGCCGCCACCATCCCCATCGCCCCGCGGCGCTCGGTGACCGGGCGCTCCCCGGTGGCGCTGAACGCCTTGAGGTCCATCCCGGCACTGAAGTTGGCGCCCCGGCCGTGCAGCACTGCGACGCTGAGGTCGTCGTCGGCCTCGAAGGCGTCGACGGCGGTCTCGATCGCGCGGGCGGTCGGCAGGTCGATCGCGTTGCGCACCGCTGGACGGTTGATCTCGATGCGCAGGACCCGGCCGTCGGCGACCGCCTCCACCGTGTCCGTGATCAGCACCGGGCGGCTCATGCGAGCACCTCGAGCCGGCCGGACTCGGCGCCGATCACCGATCCGGAGACCCACGATGCGAGGTCGGTGCACAGGAAGTACACGACTCGGGCGATGTCGTCGGGGACCCCGTGCCGACCGAAGGGCATCAGAGGCGGACGGCCGTTGCCGTAGCCCGCCGCCGCGAGGTTGCCGGCGATCTCGTCGACCCCGGGGGTGGTCGTGAGCCCGGGGGCGACCCCGGTGACCCGGATGCCGCGGTCGCTGAGCTCCAGCGCGAGGCTCTTGGTCAGGCCCGTGAGCGCGTGCTTCGAGGCGGCGTACGCCATCGTGCCCTTCGAGACGCGCAGCCCCGAGGTCGAGACCACGTTGACGATGCTGCCGCCCGGCGCCATCCGGGCCGCGACCTCCCGCGTGACGAGGAACGTGCCGATCACGTTGACCTCGAGCATCTGGCGCAGGTGCTCCGCGGTCGCGGTCAGCGGATCGCCGGTCGGCGTCAGGACGGCCGCGTTGTTGACCAGTACGTCGAGCGAGCCCTGCTCCGCCGCGGCGGCGACACCCGACCGCACCGACGCCTCGTCGGCGATGTCCATGGCGATCCCGGTGACCTGCTGCCCGGTCCGCTCGGCGATACGGCGAGCGGTGGACTCGGCGCCGTCACGGTCGGCGATCACGACCCGGGCGCCGGCCTCGGCGAGGCGGGCGGCGACGGCCTCCCCGATGCCGCGGGCGCCTCCGGTGACGAGGGCGCCCCGGCCTGCGAGGGAGGTGAGCCGGTCGAGTCCCAGCTCGCTCAGGTCAGGTGCGACGTAGGCGCTCATGTGGGTGTCCTCTCGGTGCGGGCTGGCCGGCTCACGGCACCAGCACGATCTTGCCGACGTGCTCGGAGGCCTCCAGGCGCGCGTGTGCGCGCGAGGCGTCGGCCAGCGGGATGAGGGAGTCGATGACGGGGCGGACCCGGCCGTCCGCGATCGCGGGGAGCACGTGGGTGGCGACCGCCTCGAGGATCTGCGCCTTCTCCTCCGCGGGACGTGGGCGGAGCAGTGAGCCCGTGAGCACGGCCCGCTTGCGCAGGACGTCGCGCAGGTCCAGGTCGGTGACCGACCCCGACTGCAGCCCGATCACGGCGACCCTGCCGCCGGTCGCCAGCGCCGCCACGTTGCGGGACAGGTAGTCGGCACCGAGGATGTCCAGGACGACGTCGACACCCCGGCCGCCCGTGTGCTCGTGCACGGACGCGACGAAGTCCTCGGTGCGGTAGTCGATGCCCACGTCGGCGCCCAGCTCGCGGCAGATGCCGAGCTTCGCCTGCGAACCGGCGGTGACCAGGACGCGCGCGCCGAGCAGCTTGGCCACCTGGATCGCCGTCGTGCCGATCCCCGAGCCTCCGCCGTGGACCAGGAGGTGCTCCCCGGAACGGAGGCCGACCAGGTCGACGAGGTTCGACCACACCGTCGCGAGGGCCTCGGGCAGCGCGGCGGCGGCCACGAGGTCCAGCGAGTCCGGTACGGCGAGCACGTGCGACTCGTGGACGGCCACCTGTTCGGCGTACCCCCCGTCGGTGAGCAGGGCGCACACGCGGTCGCCGACCTGCCAGCGACGCACGTCCGCCCCGGTCGCGACCACGGTCCCGGAGACCTCCAGGCCCGGGAACAGCGACCCGCCTGCCGAGGTCAGCGAGGCGCCGCGTCGCTGGACGGTGTCGGCGCGGTTCACGCCGGCCCCGGCGACCTGCACCAGGACCTGACCGGGGGCGAGGACCGGCTCGGGGACCTCGACCACCTCGAGGGTCGCCGTGTCCCCCTGGCCGGCGATGGCGATCGCCCGCATCAGCCCATCCTGCTGCCGCCGTTGACGTCGAAGGTCGCGCCGTTGACGAACGAGGCCTCCTCCGAGAGCAGGAACGCGGCCATGGCACCGATGTCGGCGGGTACGCCGAGCCGGCCCACGGGGATGGCGCGGCGCCAGGCGTCGTTGACCTCGTCGCTGACGCCCGCGGCCATCGGGGTCTCGATGCGCCCGGGCGTGATCGCGTTGGCGGTGATCCCGGACGGGCCGTACTCGTGCGCCACGGTCCGGGTCAGTCCGAGCAGTGCGGCCTTCGTGGCGCCGTAGTGCGCGCCGGCCACCCGGGCACCGGTGTGCGCTGCCTGCGACGAGAGCGTCACGATGCGGCCCCAGCCGCGCTCGCGCATCGGGTCGAGGACCGCCTGCAGGCCGTAGAAGGCGCCGGTGAGGTTGACCGCGAGGACGCGGTCCCACTCCTCGGCGGGGATGTCGCTGGTGAGCAGCTTCACGCCGTCGTGCTTGGGCGAGATCGCGGCGTTGTTGACCAGCGCGTCGACACCGCCGACCCACCGGTCGGCCTCGACGACGACCTCGGTCCAGTCCGTCTCGGACGACACGTCGGCCTGCACGGTCCGCAGGTGCGTGGAGTGCTCGGACCGAGTCGCCGCGAAGTCGGCGAGCGTCGCTTCGTCGATGTCGGTGGCCAGCACGTGCCAGCCGGCCTGGAGCAGGCTGTCGGCGATGCCGGCGCCGATGCCGGCGGCGGCGCCCGTGACCACTGCCGCCCGCGTCCGGGATGTCACTGCTGATCCCCGCTCCGCAGGGTGACCACGCCGTCGAGGGCCATCACGCCGCCGGAGCCGGTGATCACCAGCGGGTTGACGTCGATCGACGCCACCGCCGGCGAGATCTCCACGAAGGCCCGGGAGAACTCGCTGATGACCGCGGCCACGCGCTCCTCGTCCGCCACGGGCAGTCCCCGCGTGCCGCGCAGTAGCGCGACCCCGCTGAGGGAGGAGAGCATCCGACCCGCTTCGGCCGGGTCCACCGGGGCCGGTCGCATCGCGACGTCGCGGAGCACCTCGGTGAAGATGCCGCCGAGCCCGACCAGCACCACGGGCCCGAACGTCGGGTCGTGGGTCGCACCGAGGATCAGCTCGGCGCCGCCGGACACGGACTCCTGGACTACGACGCGACGCTCGGCCAGCTCCAGCCTCTCGGCGAGTGCCAGCACGTCGGCGGCGGCGGTCTCGACGGCGTCGAGGTCACCGAGCCCGAGCTTCACCCCGCCGAGGTCCGACTTGTGCTCCACCTCGTCGGAGAGCAGCTTGAGCACCACGGGGAGTCCGATCTCGGCTGCCGCCGCGCGGGCCTCCGCCGGGCTTCTCGCCTCGACCTCCCGGGTCACCGGGACCCCGCACAGGGCGAGGACCTGCTTGCTCTCCATCTCGTCGAGCATCGAGACGCCCTCACCGGCCAGGTCGCCCAGTCGGTCCCACATGGCCGCCAGCTCGGGCGTCGACGCGCTCGGCACCGGAGCCGGAGCCTCGGCGAGCGCCCAGTCGGCCAGCGCCGCGGCCGCGCGCATCGCGCGGACCGGGTCGGTGAACGTCGGCACACCGGCTGCAGACAGGATCCGGCGCGGGTTGCCCGAGCCGCCGACCCAGGCCACGAGGACCGGCTTGTCCGAGCGCTCGGCGACCTCGATGATCCGGTCGCACAACCCGACTTCCTCCATCTCGAGGTTGCCGAGGAGCACGATCGCGATGTCCGTCTGGGGGTTGTCCAGGCAGAGCTGGAGGCCGTCGGTCAGGATCTGCTGGTCCGCGGCGATCGCGCCGGTGGTGTCGATCGGGTTGCCGACCGGAGCGTGCGCCGGGAGGATCGCCGCCATCCGGCCCTGCCACTCCGCGTCCCACTCGAACACGTCGAGACCGAGGTCCTCGGCGTAGTCGGTCATCAGCACGCCGGCGCCGCCCGAGATCGTGATGATGCTGACGTTGCGACCCCGCGGGATCCGGTCGGAGGCGAAGACCCGGCCGAAGTCGACCAGCTGCTCGACGTCCTCGGCGCGCTGGGCGCCGTACCGCTCCAGGATGCCGTCGAGGACCGCGTCGGAACCGGCCAGGGCGCCGGTGTGGGAGGCGGCAGCGACCGCTCCGCGCGCGGAACGACCCACCTTCATCACCACGACGGGCACCCGCTTCTGCTGGGCCTTCTCGAGCCCCCGGCAGAAGGCGTCGCCGTCACGCACGCCCTCGACGTAGGCGAGCATCGCCCGGGTGGACCCTTCGTCCACCAGTCCCTCGATGAGCTCGCCGAGCGCCAGGTCGGCCTCGTTGCCGGTGCTGAAGAAGCGCCCGACGCCGAGGCCGTCGCTCTGGGCCATGTTCAGGACGAAGCCACCCATCGCCCCGCTCTGGGAGACGAAGGCGATGCCGTCGTCACGCAGGGCGAAGCGGTCCTGGTCCAGCCCTGTCATGAACGCGGTGGTGACGGCCTCGGCCGCCATCACCGCACCGACCGAGTTCGGCCCGAGGAACCGGACGCCTGCCCGCTCCGCGACGGCAGCGAGCTCGGCCTGCTCCTGCGCACCCTCGGCACCCACCTCGGCGTACCCGGCGGCGAAGACGATCGCGAACTTGATGCCCTTCGCGCCGCAGGAGGTGATCGCCGCGGGGACGGCGGCCTTCGGCAGAACGATCACGGCGACGTCGGGCACGCCGGGGAGGTCCTCGATCGAGGCGTACGCCGGCTCGCCCTGCACCGTGTCACGTCGCGGGTTGACCGGGTAGATCTCCCCCTTGTAGCCGTACTTGCGCAGGTAGCGCATCGTCCGGCCCGACGCCTTGCTGCCGTCGTCGGACGCCCCGACGATCGCGATCCCGGAGGCGTGCAGCAGCAGGCTGACCACCTCGGATGCCGTGCTTGCGGTACTCACATCGCCTCCAAGAGCTCGGCGCCCGTATGGGCGCGCGGATCGTGAGCGACCCCGAAGGGGATCGCTCCATGACATTGCTTGTGTGCGCCCTAGCGGGAATCGCTGGTGGCCGAGGCGGCGGACGCCCCGCCCAACATCTCGCGGGTGATCTGCTCGACCCCGGTGACGTTCGCGATGTCCTCGTTGAACCCGATCTCGCCCTGCCGCATCACCATCACGCGGTCGGCGAAGCGCAGCGGCTGGTCGATCGACTGCTCGACCAGGAGGATCCCCATCCCCTCGTCGGTGCGGCGCTTGAGGAAGGTCAGGATCTCCGGCACCAGCGCGAGCGCGAGGCCCATCGAGGGTTCGTCGCAGAGCATGAACTTGGGACGCGCGACCCACGCCTGCACCAGGGCCAGCATCTGCTGCTGCCCTCCGGACAGGTCGCGTGCAGGCTGGCGGCGCTTCTGGCCGAGGATGTCGAAGACGCCGAAGGCCTCCTCGAAGATCTCCTGCTCGGTCCTGCGCTGCTTGCGGGGCAGGCTGATCTGGCCGAGCCGGATGTTGTCCTCGACGGAGGTCTCCGGGAAGACGCGGTGGCCCTGCATCACCAGCCGTACGCCGTGACGCGCGACCCGCTCGGGCGCCCAGCCGGCGATCGTCGTGCCCTCGGCCTCGACAGTGCCCGACTGCGGCTTGAGCAGGCCGGCGACCGTGCTCAGCAGCGTGGTCTTGCCGGCGCCGTTCGGGCCGAGCAACAGGGACAGCTGACCGGGTTCGATCTGCAACGAGACGTCCCGGAGCACTGTCATCCGGCCGTAGCCGGCACTGAGATCCTTAACCTGCAACATGGTCGACTCCGACGAAGAGGTGGGCGATGGTCGTGCTGTTGCGGAGCTCCGCCGGGGTGCCGGAGGCGATCACGCGGCCTGCGTCGACGACGCTGATCGTGTCCGCGATGTTCCAGACCAGGTCGAGGTCGTGCTCGACGAGGAGCACGGTGACCGAGGTGGTCTTGGCCACGTCGCGCAGCAGCTGACCGAACTCGCGACGCTCGCCGTGCGAGAGACCCGCGGCCGGCTCGTCCAGCGCGACGATGCTCGGTCCGGCGTGCAGTGCCCGGAGCACCTCGACGAAGCGACGCTGCCCGTGCGGGAGGATCCCGCTGTTCAGCGTGTCCCACTCGTCGGCGTAGGAGGCGAGCGCCTCCTCGAACCACTCGATCTGGCGGGCCGATGTGCGGCCGCAGTCGATGTTCTCCCAAACCGAGAGCGAGTCCAGGACGCGTGGCTGCTGGAAGGTGCGTCCGAGCCCGAGCCGGGCACGGGCGCTGGACGACATCTTGGTGATGTCGCGGCCCTCGAGCTCGACCGTGCCGCTGTCGACCGAGATCAGGCCCGAGATCGCGTTGAGCAGGGTCGTCTTCCCTGAGCCGTTGGGCCCGACGATCGCGTGCACGGTGCCGCGCTTGACGGTCATGGAGGCACCGTCGAGCGCCTTCACCGACCCGAAGCTGCGCCGTACGTCGTCGACCACCAGCAACGTGGAGTCGTCACCGTCCTGCGACGCCTCGGTCGCCGGGGGCGCCGCCGCGAGGATCGGAGCGAGGGAGATCAGGTTCCTGTTCCGGTCGTCCGAGTGCTTCGAGAGCCGCTTCACCAGCCGGTCGAGGCCACCGGCGATCCCTTCCGGCATCAGCAGCATCACGACGATGACCAGCGTGCCGTAGATGAGCAGGCGGTAGTCGAGCAGGCCGGCGAGCAGGTGGTCCGGCACGACGTAGAGAAGGATGACACCCAGGATCGGGCCGAGCACCTTGCCGGGGCCGCCGACGATGACGACGAAGTACAGCATCACGGACAGCGCGATGGTGAAGGAGCCCGCGCCGACGTACTGGATGACGCCGACGTAGCAGACGCCGGCCACGGACGCGGCGAAGGAAGACAGCGCGAACGCCTGCAGGCGGAGCTGCCCGGGACGCAGGCCGACCGTCTCGGCGGCCTCGGCACTCTCGCCGGCCAGCAGCATGGCTCGGCCCAACCGGGACGACCGGAGGATCGCGGCGCAGAAGATCGAGACCACGGCCAGGACGGTCACGCCGATCGTCAGCCAGTTCAGCGAACCCACGATCGGGTCGTTGATCCCGGTGAGGAAGACGTTGACACCGGTGAGTGCCTGGGTCTGGTCCTTGAACTTGATGATCAGGTCCGGCAGCGCCAAGGCACCTGCCAGGGTGACGAATCCCAGGTAGAAGCTCTGCACCCGCAGTGAGGGCAGCGCCATCAGCATGCCGGTCGCCATGCCCGCGACCAGCCCCAGGACGGCGGAGACGGGCAGCGACATCTCCCAGACCCCGTTACCGAGGGCCGTGACGTACGCCGCGACCCCGAGCACCGCTCCCTGTCCGAACGACATCTGCTCCGCCTGTGAGCGCAGCACGTCGAGCCCGACGGCCGCGATCACGTAGACGGCGGCGAGGAGCATCGCCTGCTGCCAGAAGAGGTTCCCCATCAGGGTCGGCACCAGGGTGGCGGCGCTGATCAGCACCGACCCGACGACCAGGTCCCTGCGCAGCTCACGACGGATCCAACGCCGTGGGCTCGCTTGCTTCGTTGTCATCGCTACCTCGCCTATACCCGACGGGCGTGGGGACGCCCGAAGATTCCCTGGGGCCGGAGAAGCAGGACCGCGACGATGACGGCCAGAGCCGTGACCACCTGCATCCCGCCGCCCAGCTCGAATGAGACGTACATCATCAGGACGCCGAACAGCGGCCCGGCGATCAGTGCGCCCTTGTTGTTCCCGATGCCGCCGATCACGGCGACGATGAACCCGAAGATGACGTAGTTCGTACCGCTGCTGCCCGAGAGCTCCACGGCGCTTCCGCCGACGAACCCGGCCACGGCCGTGATGGCGGCCGCGATGCCGAAAGCCAGCATCTGGAAGCGCAGAGTCGGTACGCCGGCGGCCCGAGCCGCGTCGACGTCCTGACTGAGGGCATTGAGCGCCACGCCGCTGAGGAACGAGCGCTGGTACCAGCGCAACCCCGCCCACACGGCCACCGCGCAGACCAGCAGCACCGGGTAGACCCCGGGGACCCGACCGTCGGGGAGCGGCACGAACCCGAAGTAGTTGGGCACGGTGACCACCTGTGGCCCGATCCAGAGCGTGATCAGGGCACCCATCACGATCGAGGCGGCAATGGTCGTTGCCACCCATGAATGGCTACCGCCGTCGCGCCGCATCGGCGCCAGCGTGATCAGGCCTTGGATCACCCCCACCACGGCTGTCGCCACGACGGCGGCGACGAGCGTGAAGTACCACTGCGGCGACGAGAGCCCGGCACCATCCGGCATCCAGAGGTAGGTGCAGACACCGGCCGTGATCAGCAGGTGACCCTGGGCGAAGTTGAGCACCCCTGTCGCGTTGTACGCCAAGTTGAGACTCATGGCGACCAGCGCGTACAGGGAGCCAACCCCCACGCCGCGGATCACGATGACCAGAAGATCGTTCATCGCAGTGGTTCCCTCACGTCTCTGATCAGCAGCCGTCGATGCGCTGGGAGATCCCCGGCGCGACCTCTTCACCCGCGTTGACCAGAGTCAGCGAGCTGGGGTCCATCAGGAACCGGCTGTCTTCGCTCAACGCGTAGGCGTTGTGCACGAGCGGCTGGTCCTTCGCGGCCTCGGTCTGGTTCTTGGCCAGCCAGTCCGTGACCTTCTTCGCGTCCATCGAGTCCGACCCCTCGATGCCGGCCTTCAGCAGCCACAGCGCGTCGCGGAAGGAGGCGATGTTGTCGAAGGCGGCACCCTTGGTGCGCTTCTCGCCATAGGTGTTCTTGACCTCGGCGATGAAGTCGGTGGCCTCCTTGCGAACGTCCTCCGGCGAGCAGGCGCTGAACGCCGGCCACGTGACGGAGGAGAAGTTCTTGTAGGCGTCGGGACCGGCGACGGACTTGGCCTGCCCCGAGTAGGTGGTCGAGTAGCTGCCGATGACCGGGACGTCCAGGTTGGCGTCGCGCATCGCCTGCACGAACAGGCCGGCGTCGTGGCCGGTCTGGGGGAAGACGAGGACGACGTCGGGGTTGCCCTTCTTCAGGGTCAGCACCTGCGAGCTGAGGTCGGTGACCGGGATGTCGTACTCCTGGCCGGCGACCAGCTCGACTCCCTTGGCCTTGAGCTGCCGCTCGATCGCCCCACGGCCTTCCTTGCCCTGGGTGGCGGAGTAGCTGATCACGGCGACCCGCTTGGCTTTGTGCTTGCTCACCGCGTAGTCGACCATCTTCTCGCCCTGGTGCTCGGCGTTGAGCAGCATGCCGAAGGAGTACGGCGCGACCTTCGGGTTCATCTTGCTGCCGGCACCGTTGATCGAGGGGATGTTGGCGCGGGTGAGAGACGGCAGCGTCGCCAGCGTCTCGTCGCTGGTCATCGGTCCGACGACGAGGTCGACCTTGTCCTCGTTGATGAGGCGGTTCATGGCCGTCACGGCCTTGGCCGGGTCCAGCTCCGTGTCGACGAAGACGGCCTTCACCTTGCGGCCGTCGATGCCACCGTCCGCGTTGATCTGCTTCACGGAGAGCTCGACGCCCATCCGGTCCCAGTCCGCGGTACCGGCCGCAGGACCCGTGATCCCGAGAGGGACCCCGACCTTGATCGGTCCGGACGAATCGCTGCTGCCATCGCTGTTGCCACAGGCCGCGGTCGCGGCAAGCAGCACCAGTCCGGTGGCCAGGGTCGCGCACCGCTTCGAACGAGCGTAAAAGGTCATGCCTGCCTCTTCTCGGCTAATCATTGCTATCTAAGTGATCCTTGCTAGGTATCCTGCCCGTGATCGCGGTCACAGGTCAAGTACCGAGACGAACTTCCGTGGAAAGTCCGGAAATCAGGTGGCTGCGCGGCGCTAGCGCAGGGCCAGGGCGTTGGCCGGAGAGCCGATGCCGCCCTTGAGGTTCCAGGGCGCGGAGACCAGCAGGCTGTCCCAGCGACCCTCCGCGGCGCAGTCCTCGGCGAGGGCGTCCAGCCACCACATCTCGCCCCAAGGCATCCCGAGGCGGACCAGCGTCCGGTGGTGGAGCAGCTCGGACCCCAGCGGCATCGACTCGACGCTGATGTTGTCCGCGGCGGCCGCGCTGATCCCGTTGTCCCAGAGGTACTCGGCCATCTCGGCGCAGGCCTCGAGGCCGGGCGAGTCGTGCCGGGTGCGCACGTCGTGCCGCTCCTCGGTGCTCGCGGCGAGGTAGCCGGTCCACCAGCCGGTGCGCAGCAGCAGTACGTCGCCCTCGCGCCACTCCACGCCCTGCGCCAGCCGCGCGTCATCGAGCTCACGCACCGAGATCGGTCGGGAGGTGTGCCAGTGCAGCTCCTCCCCACGGCCGCGCAGGAAGCGCTCGACGTCGACGAGCACACCGCGCCCGGCGATCCCGCGCCGCGCCCAGTTCTCGATGCCGAGGCGCTCGGGTGGCAGGTGGTTGTAGGACCCGATCTCGGGGTCGCTGATGTGCAGGAAACCGTCCCACTGCGACGAGCTCTGCGGGTAGAAGTGGTCGACCCAGTCGTCGCGGTTGCCCATCTTGGTGCGGAAGACGTGGTGCTCGAACGGCTGGCGGTCGAACAGGGGAGGGTCCGGGAGCTCCATCGGAGCGTTCAGGCTGAAGACCTTCCCGGTCCGCACCGATGCCGCAGCGGAGGCCACAGCCTCCGGGGTCTGGCGGTTCAGCGTCCCGAGGACGTCGTCGTCACCGAAGACGCCGCGGGCGTCGCCGGCAGGAAGGTCGCGGTAGGGCACGTTCATGGCAGGTGTTCACCTCTGGAAAAGGGGCGTACGGCGTCGCGGACGCCCTCGCAGCCAAGCGGTGCGAGAAGGGTCGCGAGACCGATCGCCGAGAGTGGTTCGGTCGCTTGCCGCCCGAGGGCGGCGGGGGTTCACCGCAAGCGGGTGTCGTGCTTTCCCGGAATCGTCGGGGAACCGTCGAGATCGTTGTCGCGCAGGTACTGGTCGTAGGTCGCGAGGTGGCGGCGCATCGCCTCGTCCGCGGCCTGCGCATCACGAGCCACGACCGCCTTGGCGATCTCGACGTGGTCGTGGGTGCCGCCGTCCGGCAGCTCGAACTCGATCAGGTCGTAGTGGTAGTGACCGGCGGCCGAGTCGTGCAGGGCCTTGAGCGTCATCTGGAAGACCTTGTTGCCGCAGGCTGCGGTGAGCAGCGCGTGGAACTCGGCCAGGCGTACCGCGTCGTAGTCGCCGTTGGCGATCTTGGCGATCTCCTTCAGCTGGGCATCCGTCGCGTTGAGCGCCGCGAGGTGCGCCACTCGAGGCTCCACGAGCGAGCGGAAGGCCGAGGCCTCCCCGAGCGTGGTGTCGCTGAACCGGAACAGCATCGCCATCGCGTCGCTGACCTGCGTGATGTCCGTGTGCCGGACGAAGATGCCGCCCGTCGGGCCCCGCCTGATCTCGACCAGGCCGTCGCGCTCCAGCAGGCGCAGCGCTTCGCGGACCGTGACCCGGCCGAGGCCGTAATGCTCCATCAGCTCGGTCTCGTTGGGCAGCCGCGTGCCCACCGGCAACCGGTGGAAGAGGATTCGCTCGCGGATCTCCGAAACGATCACGTCCGATGCCTTCGGAATCCGCACTCGATTCGTGGCCATGCCGCTCGCTCCTTGTCGCGCCGTACGACGCAGGATCCTGCCGCGTGGCGCCCCGTCGAGATGTTGTCCGGACCGGGGGACTCATACCAGGAGGTCCACCGGGTACGGGAACCTTACGCCCACGCCTCCGTCGATCAAGACGGACTGACCGTTGACGTGCGAGGACAGCTCGGTGGCCAGGAAGGAGATCGGGCCGGCGACGTCGCTCGCCTCGCCGAGGCGACCGGTGGGCGTGTTCGCCGCGAAGACGGCTCGGTTGTCCTCTCCGATGGCGGAGCCCATCCGCTCGGTCCAGATGACGCCCGGAGCCACGGCGTTGACGCGGACGCCCTTCGGTCCCAGCTCGACGGCAGCGGTCTTCACCAGCGACATCAGGGCGGCCTTGTGGGCGCCGTACGCCCCGTGGTGCTGGGTGCCGTACGTCGAGCTGATCGACGCCACGAACACCATGGTGCCGCCCCCGGCCGCGGCCAGCGCGGCTCCACCGAGCTCGACGACCAGCACCGCGTGGCGCAGGTTGATCCGCTCGCTGCGGGCCCACATCTCGTCGGTGTGCTCGTCGAGGTTGCCGAACGCCGCCATGCCGATGATGTCGACGATGCTCCCCAGCGGGTGCTCGTGCTCGGCTGCCGCCGCAAGGATCTCCTTGACCCCGTCGCGCTCGCAGGCGTCCGCGACGAGTGCCGTGCCTCCGACCTCCCGCGCGACCGCCTCTGCACGCTCGCGGTCGAGGTCGACGCAGATCACGCTCGCGCCGACCTGGGCCAGCGCGTGGACCGCCTGACGGCCGATTCCGTTGCCGGCTCCGATGACGATCACGCAGGTGTTGACCAGGGAGGCCTTCGCTACGTAGTCGGCGATGGGGCTGTTGTCGAGGCTCACGCTCGTCCTGCTTTCATCAGTGGTGTGTCGGGTCGCGGAACGTCTCCGCGACCGGCGTTCAGTAGGTGGTCCGGCCGCCGCTGGCGTCGATGACGGACGCGGTGGTGAAGGAGCAGCGCGGGCTCGCGGCCCACCGGATGATCTCGGCGACCTCCTCGGGCTCGCCGATGCGTCCCATCGGGATCTTCGCCGCGAGCCGCTTGATGTGCTCCGGCGTCGTGCGCATGGCGAGCGGCGTACGGATCACGCCGGGCGTGACCGCGTTGGCGATCACGCCGCTGCCGGCGAGCTCCTTGCCGAGCGACTTGGTCATGCCGATGGCCGCCGCCTTGGCAGAGGAGTAGGCGCTGCTGCCGGTGTTGCCTTCCTTGCCCGCGACGCTCGCCACGTTGACGATCCGGCCGTAGCCCCGCTCCAGCATCGCCGGGACGAAGGCCCGGCACATCAGGTAGGTGCCGAACAGGTTGACCCGCCACATCTTCTCGAAGATCTCGGGCGGGGTCTCCCACAGCTTCATCGCCTCGGCGTTGACGCCGGCGTTGTTGACCAGGATGTCGACGCGCCCGAGCTCGGCGAGCAGGGTCTCGGCCAGCGCGTCGACGCTCTCCTGCGAGGAGATGTCGACGAGCTCGCTGCGGACGTCGTACCCGGCGTCGGTCAGGTCCTGCACGGCGTTGCGGGACGCCTCGGGGTCGCGATCGACGATCACCACGCGGGCTCCGTCCTCGCACAGGAGGCGTACGGCGGCCAGGCCGATCCCGCTCGCGCCGCCGGTGACGACGGCGACCTGCTCGGCGAGCAGCTTCGGCTCGCTCATGACCAGGTCCACTGGGGCTCGCGCTTCTCGAGGTAGGCGCTCATCGCCTCGCGCGAGTCGTTGAGGTGCCCGAGCCGGTTCGTGTAGTCCCACTCGGTGCGGTACTGCCGCTCGATCTCGTCGCCCTCGATGCGGACGAGCGACTCCTTGGCCATCCGGATCGCGAGCGGGCTCTTGGACGCGATCTCCGCGGCGAGCTCCTGGGCGACGCTCAGCGCCTGGCCGTCGGGGACGACCTCCTCGACGGCGCCGAGACGGTGCATGTCCGCGGCGGTCACGGGCCGGCCGGTGAACATCATCATCCGGGCCTTGCGCGGGCCGAGCAGGTTCATCGCCTTGCTGCCGCCACCGAGCAGGCCGACGTTGATCTCGGTCAGGGCGAAGGTCGCGCGCTCGGCGGCGATGATGAGGTCGCAGACCCCGATCAGCCCGAAGCCGGCACCGATCGCGGGCCGCTCGACGGCTGCGATGACCGGCACGGCCGCGTGGCGGATGACGTGCTGCGTCGCGCGCCACTGCCACCCGGGGTTGGTCAGCGCCTGCAGCGAGTCGCCGGCCGCGCCCTTGGCCGCGACCTCCTTGAGGTCGATGCCTCCGCAGAAGGCGCGATCGCCGGCCGCCGCCAGCACGACGGCACCGATGCTCTTGTCCTCGGCGAGGCCGGCGAAGAAGGAGGACAGCTCACGCTGCATCTCCAGGGTCACTGCGTTCACGGGTGGGCGGTCGAGGGTGACCGTGACCACCCGGTCCTGCTGCTCGATCACGAGCGTGTTCATGCAGTCCTCTTTCGGTCTGGGTTCGGGTCGGGCGACGTGCGGGCTCAGGAGACGGTGAAGTCGCCGGGGTCGAAGGACGACACCCGGTTGTAGTAGTCCTCGTTGCGGAACGGCCAGTGCACGATCTGGCGACCGTCCTTGACGTAGTAGTTCTTGTCGGCCGGGGCCTCGCCCAGCCAGATCAGGTCGCTGTGGGCGGCGTCGATCTCCGCCTGGTAGTCGTCGAAGACCTCCGGACGCAGCTCGAAGGAGGAGGCGCCGTTCTCCAGGAGGTGGACGACGCCCTGGGCGGCGTACCGCGACCAGATCTCGCTCCAGGTGACGAACGCCCCCGAGCGGGGCTGTGCGTTCGGGCCGTAGAAGACGAACAGGTTGGGGAAGCCGGGGAGCGTCATCCCGAGGTAGGCACGCGGACCGTCCTTGGACCACAGGTTCTGGAGGTCCGCGCCGCCCGACCCGACGTACTCCGTGGGGTAGAGGTACTTGCTGACGTCAAACCCGCTCGCGAACACGATCGCGTCGACCTCGAGCCTGCGGCCGTCCTTGGTGACGATGGCGTCGGCCTCGATGTGGTCGATGCCCTCGGCGACGAGCTCGACGTCGGGTCGCAGCAGCGATTCGTACCAGCCGCTGTCGACGACGAGCCGCCGCGCCAGCGGGGCGTAGTCGGGCGTGACCTTCTCGATGAGGTCGGGCCGCCCGGCCAGCTGCTCCTGGATGTAGTCGGTGAGCGCGGCTCGGAGGGCGTCGTTGCGCTCACTGATCAGCCCGCCGCCGGCCTGCCACTCGCGGTCGTACTCCTGGGCCAGCTGCATCCCGTTGGTCGTGACCTGGGTGTGGAAGCAGTACCAGTTCCAGTAGTAGGGAACGTGGTCGAAGAGCCAGCGGATCTCAGGCGTGATCGTTGCCCGGTAGCCCTCCATCGGAGAGATCCACTGCGGCGTGCGCTGCAGGACGAAGAGCTTCTCGGAGTGCTCGGCGAGCCACGGCGTGAGCTGGACGCCGGTCGACCCGTTGCCGATCACCGCGACGACCTTGCCGCTCGGGTCGAAGGAGGAGTCCCACGCGGTGGTGTGGAAGAACGGACCCTGGAAGTCCTCGACACCGGGGATGTCCGGCAACCGGGGCGTGGAGAACTGTCCGGCGGCGCTGACGATCACGTTGGCGGTCGCCTGCCGCACGCTCCCGTTCGGGCTCTTCAGGGTGAGCGTCCAGGACTTCGTCTCGTCGTCGAAGGACGCGCCCTCGAGCGAGGAGTTGAACTGGATGTGGGGGGTGACGCCGAACTCGTCCGCGGTGTGCTGGACGTACTTCTTCACCTCGTCCGCGGCGGCGAAGTACTCCGACCACGGGTAGTTCTTGATGAACTTGAACTGGTAGAGGAAGCTGCTCGTGTCGACCCGGGCCTCCGGGTAGCTGTTCACCTGCCAGGTGCCGCCGGCCGCCGGCTCACGCTCGTACACGTCGTAGGGGATGCCGAGCCGCTCGAACTGCACCGCGGCGGCGATCCCGCTCGGGCCGGCGCCGATGATCGCGACCGAGAACCCCTCGGGGATCGACGGCTTCTCGTCGTGCCAGGTGGCCTCGCGCGGGAACTCGTCGAAGGCGAGCTCCTCCCGGCCGTGCCGGAACTCGACGTCGTCCGGGGCGGTGCCCGTCATCAGCTGCATCATCGAGCGCAGCTCGTCGTCGCTCGGCAGCGCTCGCTCCTGGGTCGCCTCCCCCGAGAGCAGGAACTCCACGGCCTTGCGCCGGATCGTCTCGGCGTGCCGCTCGTCGACGATCGGTGAGTGGAAGGCGCCACCGCGGCGCGGCTCCTGGTTGACCTGCATCTCCGCAAGCTCAGGGTCGCGGGTCAGCTGGTAGAGGGCCATGCGCAGCACGCTGACGTTCGCTTGCGCGACGGCGGCCTCGACCTGAGCACGTTCGGGGGCAGACATGTGTCTCCTTTTCACTGCTAACAAAGCAATCATTGCAAGGATTGCAGTGATCAGGGCCACAAGTCAAGGGATGCCGCATGCCCGGTTCGGTCCACCCCCGGCGTGCGGACCGCGTGGCCTCGCGGCCCGGTAACGTGCCAGGCATGCCCATCAGGCTGGAGAACGTCGGCATCGCCGTACGCGACCTCGAGGCGACGATCGCGTTCTTCACCGACCTCGGACTGACCGTCCTCGGCCGTGCCGAGGTCAGCGGGGAGTGGACCGATACGGCCGCGGCCTCGACGGCAACCACGCGAAGATCGCCATGCTCCAGACACCGGACGGCAACGGTCGTCTCGAGCTGTTCGAGTACCTCCACCCAGAGGCGATCGAGACCGAGCCCACCCAACCCAACGAGATCGGCATGCACCGCGACGCCTTCTCCGTCGACGACATCGACGAGGCGCTGGAGATCGCGGCACGGCACGGTTGCCACCCGCTGCGTGGCGTGGCGAACTACGAGGACGTCTACAAGCTCACCTACGTCCGCGGCCCCAGCGGCATCATCGTGATGCTCGCGCAGGAGCTGAACCAGAGCTGATTGCTGGACCGGTCTCGTCCCTGGGAGCAGACTGCGATGCATCAGCGAACACGTCGCGGGAACTGGGGCGAGCATGGACGTACAGGTCAGTGGCGGTCAGGTCCGGGGCAGCGACGACGGGAGCGTGGCGGCGTTCCTCGGGATCCCGTACGCCGCGGCGCCGTTCGGCGAGCGGCGGATGGCTCCGCCCCAGCCCGTGCTGCCGTGGGACGGGGTGCGGGACGCGACGGCGTACGGGCCGACCTGCCCCAAGGGCGACTACCCGGTGCCGTACCAGCCGCTGCTGCCCGAGCAGGTGATCCCGGGCGAGGAGTGCCTGAACCTGAACGTCTGGACCCCGAGCACCGCGCTCACCGGCGGCGGCGGGCTGCCGGTGCTGGTGTGGATCCACGGCGGCTCGTTCATGAACGGCTCCGGCTCCGTGCTGGAGTACGACGGGACCTCGTTCGCGCGCGACGGCGTGGTCTGCGTGACCATCAACTACCGGCTCGGGGCCGAGGGATTCCTCTACACCGAGGACGACCTGGCCGCCGGGACCGTCAACCTCGGCCTGCAGGACCAGGTCGCCGCGCTCCGGTGGGTCCAGGACAACATCGCGGCCTTCGGCGGCGACCCGGCGCGGGTGACCGTCGCGGGCGAGTCCGCCGGGGCGATGAGCGTGACCACCCTGCTCGCGATGCCGTCGGCGCGCGGCCTGTTCGCCCAGGCGATCACCCAGTCGGGCGCGGGCTCGCACACCCTGACCCCCGACCTCGGGCTGAAGGTCTCGCGCGCCCTCGCCACGAACCTCGGGATCGAGCCCACGCGGGAGGCATTCGCGGGGGTGGAGCCGGCCGAGCTGGTCGCCGCCGCGACCGCGCTCATCCTCGAGGTGCGCAACGCACCCGACCCAACTACCTGGGGATCGCTGACCCTCAACCTGCTGCCGTTCGCGCCGGTGGTCGACGGCACGGCGCTCCCCGAGGCCCCGCTGGAGGCGTTCGCCGCCGGCGCCTCCGCCGAGGTCCCTGTGCTGCTCGGCACCAACCGCGAGGAGTTCCGGCTCTTCCTGCTCGCGCCGGGCGTGATCGACTTCGTGGACGAGCCGACGCTGGCGGGCACCGCAGCGGCGTACGGCCTCTCGCCGGAGGGCCTGGAGCTCTACCGCAAGAACCGCCCCGACGCCTCCCCCGGCGACGTGCTGTCAGCGGTGATCACGGACTGGTTCTTCGCCGTACCCGCGATCCGGCACGCCGAGGCCCGCGAGACCGGCGGCGGCGAGACGTGGGCCTACCGGTTCGACCACCCGGGCCGGGCCGACAACAACAACTACGGCGCCTGCCACGCGGTCGAGATCCCGTTCGTCTTCGACAACATCGCCCTCGACCAGACCAAGCCGCTGATCGGCGACACCCCGTCTCAGAAGGTCGCCGACACCGCGCACGCGGCGTGGGTGGCGTTCGTGACCTCGGGAGGCCCGGGCTGGGCGCCGTACACCGGCGCGACCCGGACCACCGGTGTGATCTCCGAGCAGGTCGCGGTGGTTGATGATCCTGATGGCGAGGAGCGGGGGGTGTGGGACGGGATCAGGTAGTCCAGAAGGACTCATGCTTCGACGCGGGCGACCCCTCGAGCGGGGCGCGTGCGTCGTTCCCGATGGGAATCGTGATCTCACTCCGTGCACTCAACCCACGTGTGCTCGTCTGCTGATGGCACCGAATGACCAACCGCGTTGACGCAGGCCCGGGGTCACTACCCGTGTGAGAGCCGTTGAAGTCGAGACACGGCAGCCGCTCGATGTTTCGCGTCGATTCCCAGAAGCAGGGCATTCTCTGAGGGCCATCCGAACCGAACCGTGGCGATGTCGCCCAGCAGGGCCTGGATATGCGCTCCGATCTGGGCGCAAGCGCAAGTTGAAATCGTCACCTTTCCCAAGGGTGCACTGCCAATTCTCTGAACAAGCGCTGCCGCAACGTGCGACATGCGCGCCTGCATTGGTTCGCCGTCGCCCACTGCTCCTGGAAACGCGACGACGCCGCCCCTATTCCGGACTCCGGCGGGCCCTACCCAAGCGTCTTGCCTTGCGGTCGCACTGATGGGGTGGGTGGGACACCCGCTGTGCGCTACCGCACCTGACGATGTGATCGCGAGCGGTTCACCACGGACCATGGGATTTCTGCATACGGGACAGTCACTAACACCGGCCGATGCTCTGACGATCGACCAATTCCGGATCCAATCATCTGCCAGAGCCCCGAGTTCTTCCTCCGAGATGATGTCTTGTCCGTCCTCGATCGCTACCCCTAACTGCTGCGCACGGTGCAGCAGAATGTGTCCTTCAATGGCTGTGCGCGGCGGAAGCACATTACAGTCCGCGTGGATCCAGCGGCCGGCTTCATCGCTGCGCGCACGCTCAAGCATGGGAGCGCCGCAGTCGGCGCACAACACGCCTTCAACGACAAATGGGCGGCCTGCTAACCGACCATCGAACACCTGTGCACGCCTGTTGCTCGCCCGCCTACTTGCCATGCGCATCACCTCTCGCCCGCGAGGTGCAAGTTTAAGGAAGCCCAGGCTCAAGAGGTGCCCGAGGCATCACTGCCGCCGCAACCGGCGTCTTACCACCCAGAATGACGCGAGGCATTGCGCCGGAAGCCCCTACAATCGGTTGGTTTACGCCGCGTTTCCAATTTGCGAGATTTATTCGACTTGAGGCACAGGTTGCAAAGTCACCTTTATGCAAGACCCAGATGTGTCGGAGGGACCTCGTATCCTGAGGTCCCCGAGATCAAGGACGGTCGATGGCCACCCTCGCAGCACAGTTCGCCGACGCGCTTAGCCACGTCGAGCCAGACGCCGACGTCGAACACGCCATCGAGGCACATAAGGATGTCGCCAAGGCGCTCAAGGCCGACGATCGGCTGAAGAAGCTCGGGGTGGACCCGATTCTCATCGGCTCGTACAAGCGGCACGTGTCCATCAAACGCATCAAGGATGTGGATGTTTTTGCGCGGCTGAACAAGGCGGACGAGACGTTGCGGCCAGGCGACATTTTGGACCACGTGACCGCTGTGCTCGAGGACGCCTTCCCGGGGGTGGTTGAACGGCAGCGGCGGTCGGTGAAGGTCGATTTCCCCGGCTTCGACCTGTCGGTCGATGTCGTCATCGCGCGCCCGTGTGTTGACCATCCGGACGACCACTGGCAGATTCCGGAACGGATTGAGGACGACGGCAACGCAACCTGGGTGGAGACGAACCCGACGCGGATGACTGAGCTGTCCACCGAGGCCAATAAGGAATTCGTCCTCGACGACAGCGACCAGAACCCCGGCATCTACGTGCCGACGGTGAAGCTGATGCGGCAGATCCGGCGCACTTGGCTTGACGACCACCCCGGTGGGTTCTACATCGAGGTCCTCACCTTGCAGGTCTTCAACGACCTTGAGCCCGACCATAAGACGGTCGCCAACTATCTGACTGAGGTTCTTCGGGGGGTCGCGGACGCCATGGCGACCATTGTCGAGGACGGCGGCCTCGCCGACCCGACCCTGGAGGGGAAGATCATTTCTACGAAGGCCACGGACGACGAGATCGACGCCGCAGCCGTCACGCTCTCAGAGGCAGCGACCTTGGCCGAGGAGGCGCTCGAAGACAAGAGCACCTGTCAAGCGGCGGTCAAGTGGCGCAAGCTCTTGGGCGTCACGAAGTTCACGGAGAACGAAGAGTACGTGTTCCCGCTGCCCGACTACTGTAATCCAGACGGCACCCAGAAGACTACGTCGTCGATCCTGCCCGGTTCATCCACCGTTCCGGCGGGTGACGGCCGGTACGCATGATCTATGACTTCTTCCTACCGAGCCGCGAGACCTACGCCGAAGAACTAGTCGCAGCAGGGTTCTCGGACAACGGAGTACGGCTGCGCGGTGAGGTTGAGTGGACGCCAGCTTCGGGCCAGACGCGCACGACGAAGGTCCAAGTCACGTTCGGTGAAGCGTTTCCATTCGCGCCGCCGACTGTGAACCTCGTCGGTGATCCTGGCGTCGACGTCACCTTTCACGTCGATCGGCCAGAATCGGGCGTTGACCCGGCCTTGTCGGGGAACCTCTGCCTGTGGGAGCGAAACCACCCCGTGGAGCTAGCGCCGTGGCTGACGGCGGACGCCCTCCTCGTTCGTGTCCGGGGCTGGCTGGAAGAAACCGATTCCGGTTGGCTCGACGACGACGCGTGCGACCTTGAGCGGTACCTGCCCAGGTGTCAGGAGCTAGTCCTGTTCGACTCCGATGCCACGTCAAGGCGCGACCGTGCCGCAGTTCGGGTCGCGACGACTGGAGCTCCCGCGACGGTCCGCATGACTAGTGAAGTCGCTCGTATCGCACAAGCGCTACCGAAGAAGCCCAGCAAGCTGCGCCGCAAGGACGTGGGCGCCTGCTGGATCGAAGACGTCGGCGAACTGAGCCGACCGATCAGCTCCTGGCAGGACCTTCTCGGTACCGTCGCGGACTCGTACCGGTTGGTGTCGTTGGCAGGTCTCCGTGCGGTTAGGTACATCCACCTTCGTTACACCCGGAACGGCAAGCCGGGGGTGCTCGTTGTTCGTCTGGGAGCGCGAGGGGTTCTCGAGGCGTGCGAGTGTGCTGACGAATCGCCCGCTGGTAGGTCTTTGCGTGCCGGTCCGCAGGCCCAAGGTCTGGCTCCGGCATCGGTCGCCATCGTCGGGTGCGGTGCCATCGGGTCGTTCGCAGCCGACCTTCTTTATCGTTCCGGCGTCCGCGAATTTGCGCTCTACGACGCCGACACGTTGCTGCCAGGGAACGTGGTGCGACACGCGGGGACTCTCGAAGAGGTCGGGTTCTTGAAGGTTGATGTCGTACGAAACCAACTGGTTCGCCTTGGGGCCGATAAGGATGCAGTGGAGCGTTACCCGACGAGCGTGAACACCCTCGCGGTTGCCCGCCGCATAGTCGCCTGCCATGACCTGGTCGTGGATGCCACCGCAGACGCCCGCGCGACAAGCGTGTTCGCCGTGGCCGCCGGCGACCAAGAAGCCAGCGGCGGTGACTGCTCCGTCCTCTCCGCTTGCCTGCAGCGTCAAGGACAGGTGGTCCGCGTTGACCGGCTGACCATCGGCATTGAGGAAGAGCACCTACCTCCCCTTAAGCGAGACCCGAACGAGGTCGCGCTCGAAGACCAGGGGTGCGGGGATCCGGTATCGGTAACGTCGCCAGCGTCAGTGCTGCGCGCAGCAACCCTTGTTGTCGAGGTCGCGACCCTTGAACTTCAAGAGAAGGGGTCCGCGCCGCCCACGACCGTAGACGTGCTGGTTGCACAACCCGAAGCGCCGTATGACGTGGCCGGACGAGTGACATCACTGACCTGTGGGGAACCGGAATGATCGGGCGGCGGCAGCGCGTTTCTCTCCACCCCAGTGTCGCTCCGGCGCTCACCACAACCGCCCAACGCAGCGAACCGAAGGAGACCGGAGGTCTCCTCATCGGCTGGATCGATGGCGAAACCATCGTCGTCCGCCACATCCTTGAGGTCCCGGACCCCGATGCCACACAGACCAGCTGGACGCGCAGCGAGACGCGGGCCAACGAAGCGCTCACTCAGTTCCTCGTCAGAGCCGAGCACCCATGGCTGGGTTACGTTGGCGACTGGCACGCCCACCCAGCCCCCGTGGGCCCCAGCCAAACCGACAAGCGTTCGCTCAAGAAAGACTCACGAGTGATGCGGCGGCCGCTCGTGCTCATCGTGCACCGCAGCGATGAGAGGCTCGACGTCCTTACCGCCCGACGAGGAATCGCGGCGCGCACCACCCTGACCCCGTACGGGGAGGACAACCAACAGGAGAAGGCAAGTTGAGCGACACCGAACCTGCGACAGGGCCAGCATCCGCATCCGCCGTGAGACGCATGGGCGACGAATACCAAGACCTCGCAGCATGGGCGGCTGCCCTCCAACTCATCCTGCCCGCAGCCCGGTACGAGTCCGTCCAGATGGAGATGAACGGCCTCGGGAACCTCGACGACGTCGTTCTGCGTTCCAAAGATCTGGACCAAGTAGGTGACCTGTTCCAGCAGCTCAAGTGGACCATCCGAGAGTCCAACTTTCTCGATGAGAAGTACCTGACGACAGTCCCAAGAAACGGGACAAGGTCTCTGCTGAAGAAGCTCTACGACTCGTACGTCGTCATCCGCGACCGGGCGGGGCGCGCGCCCTTCCACATGCAAGTCATGTCCAACAGACCGGTGGACCCGGAGCATCCGCTCTTGTCTCAGACCGACGGCCGCACCGGCATGCTCATGCCCTTCGCCGCGAACGCGGCGCCTGGATCTGCCGCAGGCAAGGCACTCGCAGGCTGGGCCGATCATCTCGAAGTTGAGCGTGACGAGCTGCTGGCGATGCTGTCGAAGCTCCGCATCCGTGCCGGCCGAGACCTCGCAGGAGAACGCGAACAGGCACGAACCCTGATGCTCGCAGCGGGCCTCGCCGCCAGCGACGACGCACTCAACAGCGGCATCAGCGCCGCTGGCGCCTGGGTCCGCGACGGCCGCCGAGAAGTCGCCGCGGCAGACGTCCTCGCGGTCGTGGAAACTCTCGGGCTGTCCGCACAGCCACCGACCGCAACACTGCTGGTCGAGGACATCGACCACGACCGCAGCCCAGAAGCAGCCACCTTTCGCATGAACTGGGTCTCCCACTACAACGAGAACGAACCAGCGCTACGCCGGGCCCGCACCTCGCCAGCCCTCTACGAACAAGCCGCATCAGACCTCCGTGCCGCCGCTGACTCCATCGAAGCCCAGGGGTACCGGCGCGTCTTCCTCCGTGGCCACATGCGGCAAGCCTCCGCATTCGTCGTAGGGAGCACGTTCCCCAGGACCCGCGGCTTCGACCTCGTGTACACGCAAGGGCCCACACGGTGGGCAACGGACGCGACCCGACAGGACCCTCGGATCCAGGAACGCACTTACGACGTGGGCCAAGGAGACGACCTGGCTGTCCTCGTCGCCACAGCAGCGAGAGCAACAGACGACGTGCTGAACTTCCTCGCAGTTGAACGAATCCCAGTTTCCGAACTCCGGACATACATACCCGATGAAGGAGAGCACGACCACTCGGTCGATGGCGCTGGTCATTCAGTCGGCATCGTGGGCGAGGTTCGCCAGCGAGTGCGCGCTGCGCTGACAACTGGAGGCACAGACCGAAAAGTGCACCTGTTCCTCGCAGGCCCGAATGGACTCGCGATCTTCCTCGGGCACCGCTGGAACGCGGTCACGACGACGATCGTCTACGAGCACCTAGGTGCAGGGGCGGGATACGCCCCCACCTTCATCATTCACGCTTGATCTAACTTCGCGGCAGGCAACGGTCGGCGCGGGGCCGAACACCGTAGCGGCTGGGTGCGTCATTCCGCCGCATGCTCGGCAGCTGGGCCCAAGGGCACGAGCACACGCACCACACCCTCGATCGGAGCTACCGCTGAGCTCGTGCTTCCGCCACTTTGGCCGCCGCCAGGTCAGACAATCTGAGCGGCTCGGACCAGCCGACGACCTCGCCGGCCTTAGCAAGCACATCCTGACGAGAACGGGATGCGTCGAGTCGATCGAGTGCCTGCCCAGCGTGGAGAAGGTTCGTCGCTGCAGCGTGCCACCAGGACCGATGCTCGTTGGGCTGATCTGGGCTCAGCGAGACCGAGTCGCCTACTTCTCCCGGGGCGAATGCTCGAAGGACGCTTCCGGAAGGGTGGGAGTACCCAGACAGGAGTCGATACAGGGTGTAGAGCCATTCACCGTGGGGCTCAAGAGCAAGACAAAGATCGGCGAATCTCGCAGCTTGACCTCTGGCGCTCGGAGCTGCATCGACGACATCAAAGGCGGGCGGATCGCTCAGGAGGCCGTCAAACCAACCCGTCCTGTCCGCATTGCTTCGCAGCTTCCGCGCCGTCTCTACGTACTGGACCTGCAACGCCCGGGCAGCGTCCTCCGAGTGCGCCGCCCAGGCAGCCGTCAGAGCCGACTCGTAGCCGAGGCGAAGGAGCGGAATGGCAGAGAGGTAGTCGCCGGCATGCATTAGGTCAGCGGCGGCGGTAGTCACGTGGTGGCTGTGCGCGACGAACGCCAGCACGATGGTGAACCGGACAGCGTCGGGCGCTTGGTCCTCACTGCCAAGCTCGATCGAGCCAATGTCGGAATAGTCCTGAGCCCAGCTACGCAACAAGTCCTCGCATAGGCCTCGCAGATCGTCCTCAGAGGGGACTTGGGCGTCATCGGCGGCGAGCGGTCGCGTTACGTCCGACATGGCCCCTCCTAGTCGAGCACTTGAGCATGCAGATTAGTCGCCCAGCTGCGCTGGGATGGCAGGGGTCGGCCACAACTGGTCTGCTGTTCGCGTTCGTCGTAGAGCAGCGTCTCTCCGCCGCGATCGGGTGCCCTTGCCAAGCGGTCTTAGACGCTGACGCCTCCTATAGGAGGGCTCAGTTCCAGGCTCTCCGTATCGTGGACCACACCAGGTACAACAAGTGGAGGATGCCAAGTCCGAGGACAACAAAGCCGAAGTAGGCGGCCATCTGCCACACCTCGTCCCCAAAGTGCTGGTCGAGCGACGCCAGCGGAGATCCAAGCGCGAGCGCACCCCCCACAAACACGGAGAGCAGCACTAGCGCGCCAGTGAGGGGTAGCACCGTTCCTCTGAGCGGCCACCAGGCGGGCCTCCAGATCTGCCGCGGGTTGGTAGTTGTTAGCCCGAGAGACGCCTGTTCCACGGGATTGGTCAGGAAGGGCTTCCACGTCTTCTTGTGGCCCTCATAGCGCTCTGAGTCGGAGAGGGCCTGTGAGTGGGCGAAGTCTGCCTTGACATTGACGACCTCGTTGGCGACCGACCGCGTTGCAGGGATGTCGAAGCCACGTTGGCCGGAGGGTCCGGAGTCGAAGATCGTCCAGTGCGCTAGTGGAACGACGACGTCCTTGGTGCCGTAGATGTTTAGAACGTCTTCGACCAGACCCGCTGCCTGCAGCGATGACCAGTCGAAGTCCGGTCGCAGAATCGAGCCGGTCAGGATTACTCGCCCTAGCTTTAGCCCGAGGGGTTTACTGGGTTGGCCCGTCTCTTGCTGGCGTTTGCGCTTGAGCTCGTCGAGCAGGATGTGACCGATCAGCCAGGTGCCGAAGCTGTGGGCCACCACGTCCGGGATGCGTCCCACGCCGAATCCCGGAGCTTGCTCGCTCAGTTGCACGATTTCTCTAGCTAGGTCACCTTTGAACTTGCGCCGCCGCCAAGGCAAGATCACGCCGAGTCGGATCACGCCGTATTTGTGCACGAAGGTTGGGATGCTGAGCCCGTGCCAGAGGCCCAGGTCGAACGAGAGGTACTGCTGCCAGGCGCCCTTTGTGTTCATGCCGTGGATGAGCAGTAGCCACTCGGTGGTACGGCGTGGTGCACCCCGCCAGACGAAGCGCACTCCCTGGGGTGGTGGTGTCTCGTCCGGGAAGTCGGGATCGATCTCACCGGGTATCGGCTCCTGGACGAGCCAGTCCCCGGCGCTCTCCAACAACGTCTGCGCTTGCTGCGCGGTGAGCTTGTGTGTCGCAGTGGACGCGTCGCCGGCCAACTCTGCGGCCGTGTAGGCGATGCTGCCGCGTTCGAATGCCTTCTTGAGTTCGGCGACGAGCGGCTCCGGGTGCTGTGCATACAGCCGGGGCCAGTCCGGCTGCGTCATTTCTGAGGTCCTAGGGTTTCGAACTTCTTGAGAGTCCTCAGGATCTGCCATACGCGCTCTGCGGTAAGGCTTGACCACAGCTTGATACGGCCGTCGCTGTCGAATAACTCCACTCTGCCAAGGCCCTCCTTGAACACGAACTTCGCCGAGGTGCCCTGGTAGCCCGCGATGTCGTCCTTGCTGCGAAGCCCTCCGCGAAGGTTCTTCACTTCGGCGGAGTCGAGATAGCTGCCGGCCTCACCGATGGCGCCGAACTCGACGTATGCGACTCCGCTCCGTAGCCGAGTCGTTTGAGGACTCGCGATGCGATCGTTCGCGTCTTGAAGCGACAGCTCCTGGTCGAAGTTTCTGATGATGGCCCCGACCAACATGGGGTATTGCGCCAAGGCCGCCCAGTCAAGAACCTTGCCGATCATCTGGTGCGCCTGCTCGTTGGCTGCTGCGTGATCTTTTGATGTTCTTGACTGCGGAATGAACAGGGCTGCCATCCCATCTTGCGGGCGGATTTCGAACCGCATCACTTCGCGCAGTGCCCGTCCTCGATAGGCCCGGAACTGGTAGAAGAAGCCCTCGATCTGCTCGATCGGTTTGTCCAGCTTCTCCTCCTCCCGTGTTCTGACCCAATACTGCGTGCCCTTGTACCAATGGAACCGGAGCGAGTCCTCATATGTGATCGAGACCAGGTGAAGGTCCTGATCCGCGGGCCAGTCCACCTTGCCGGTCGTGGGCTGGTTCCAGTATTGAGAGAGGCCGGCTCGCGCCACCTGCTCCTTTGCCTTAGCTGCGGTACCGAACGCGTTCTTGAGCTCGTCGGTCAGTTGATAGACGTAGACATGCTGCTGCCCCCAGCCTTCGACCTGGTTAAGCCACTTTTCGATGATTTCTCGAGTAAGCGTGCCCTCGTCGATCGCTTTCGTTAGGTTGCGGTCGAAGTCCTCCTTAGTGGCTCCGATCTTCACACCGTTCTCGCGCAGCAGCTCCTTGATGTATGCGTTTGTCTGGCCTCGGATGATGTTTAAGGCCAGCGTCTTCAACGCTACTTTTTCCGCGTCCGCCATGACCTTTCCCAATCATCAGCTCCTGAAGTGGGACCACGATACTGAAGGAGCAGCCGCGGCGACCGGTGCGACGCCGATTGATGTTGGGGGCATGAAGAGTGTTGTCTTCTGGCGCAAGTTCAATTGCGCCTGCTTGGAGGGAATACTCTCGGGTGAGAAACGGTCGCCTGCCGGCGCCGGCCCGGAGGAAGTGATTGCGTGCCTCGCCCTGATCACGAAGCGGGTGCCCATCGGGCAACTGAGCTTGTCCGGGAAATCCTGCAGCGGGGTCAACTTGGGAAGACTGGGGGCGGGAGTCCCGTCCCAGCTCGAGGTGGGGGATGGCAGAACCGCCTCTTGAACCTGGCCGAGGATCTCTATCGCGCCTACGCACCCAGCGCTGACGTCGTGCAGTTTTCACACGGAACAGCTGACTATCTGTTCGATGTCGCGGGCGACCCGCAAGCCGAACGCACGATTCTTGCCGTGGGACGTCCCGCCGCACCTCCTCGAGCACGGGAGGTGGCCTACCAGCGCGGCTACCCGTTGCCGCAGGTCCGTGACCAGCGGGCGATTGATCGGGGTCACTTCATCCCGTACACGTCGGGTGGCCTTTATGGACCCAACTTGTTCGTCCAAGACCGAGCGCTGAACCGAGGGTGGTCAGAAGAGGGGAGGAGATATAGGCAACTGGAACAGCGAGCCATTGCCGCCGCACCCGACTCGCACATGTTCGTGCTCGCGCACTACATCGACGACACCGACGTGCCCGGCTTTCTCACGTTAGGTGTCGTCTCTGCGGACAGCTTCGCTATTGAGACATTTCGCAATCGCTACGATCAACCCGAGACCCTCCCGTTGAGCACGCACCTTGCCGGGGCTACCGATGCTCAGATCGGCGCCCTCGGGGAGGAAACAGCGGGCACCCTGATCGAAACCGAACTTGACGGGACGATCGTCACGATGGGCGATGCCGGCATGCCGAGGAATGAAGGCCGTCAGGATCTTGACCTGCTGGTCATCATCGACGACATCTTGACGGCAGTGGAAGTCAAGTCTCGATACTTGTCAAAGCAGGCGGGGCGCCTCACTCGGAGTGGAAACCTTCTTCGCCCACGAATGCGGCGAGCGGCGGGCCCAACGGACAACCGTCAGGGGAGCCAGGAGTACGTCGCTGCCCGCCTCGAATCCATCATCGACACCGGAGACCAGGCCTATGCAGGTATCGACGTCATGGTTATGGCCATCGACCTCAAGCTCATGCTGGCTCAACAGTTCGACCTCAATGATGCCGGGACAGTTCTCGCCCCTAGAGGCCCACCGATGCCTTGCCGTAGGGCTACCGAAGAGGCCCTTCAGAGGATCCTTGCTCATCGTGGATACCTCTAAGCGTTGATGCGTCATACCACCGCGAGTGCCGCGCCTATCTAGCGTTGAGGGGACGTCATGCCCCAGCGCGTTTTAGACGTCGGGATTGAGCGTCGCGAGGAGCGCACCTTGTCTCCGTACTCCCGGATCCTGGCGAGCCTCAGCCCACTCGACAACTAGCCCGCGTTGCCCGAGAAGTTCGCGAAGTGCCTCGGCGGACCAGTGGTGCGCGGTCGTCACCGCATGGTCGAGCGGTGCCCCAGCTTCGCCGTCGAAGAACCCAAGCAACAGGGATCCCCCCCGGCACAAGGACGCGCGCGAACTCGCGCAGGGCCACGGGCACGTCTGCCGGTGCCATGTGGATGAGCGAGAACCACGCGAGGATGCCCCCGACCGACCCCGGTGCCATGGGAAGCGCGGCAAGATCGCCAACCACGAAGCCAACGTGCGGAAAGCGGTGCCGGGCCGAGACCACGAATCGAGCGGAAGCGTCGACCCCCATCACGTCGCGCCGTCCGCCGGCAGAGAGCTCGTTGCTCCAGTGCCCGGGGCCGGAGCCGGCGTCGAGGAGCCGACCCTCCACCCCGTCTCGCCATGCCGCGATCGTCGCTCGATCCTCCGGCGCCATCTGATCGATCGAACCGAGCTTCTCGATGTACTCGTCTGCACGCGAGTCGTAAGCAGCGGCGATCTCGACCAAGCGCACACGCCGACCCTAGTGAGGCGAGTCCCCACACGCGCACGCGGGAAGGGCGGGGCCGACACCACCTCCCGGAAATCCTTGCCAAGAAACGAGAACACGTTCTAGGTTGGACAGGTGTCCAGCCAAGTGTCCAACCCGTCCCGGCGTGAGCTGGGTTCGCGGCAGGTCGAGACGCTGGACAAGTTGCTCGAGGCGGCACGGCAGGAGCTGGACGAGTCCGGGGACGAGGCGCTGACGATCCGGACCGTCGCGGCGCGGGCGGGGGTGTCGGCGGCGACGGCGTACAACTACTTCGCCTCCCGCGACCACCTGATCGCCGAGCTGTTCTGGCGCCACCTCACCGAGACCGGGGGGCCGACGCTCACCGGGGACACCGCCACTCGGCGGTTGCAGGAGACCACGCGGCACCTCGCGGAGACGATCGCCAGCGCACCCCCGCTGGCGGCCGCTGCGACCAAGAGCCTGCTCGGCAGTGACAACTCGGTCGACCAACTGCGGCTGCGGATCGGCGCGATCTTCGCCGACCGGTTCCGCGCCGCCATCGGTGATCCCGTGGACCCGCGCGTCCTGGAGGCGCTGCTGATGGCGTTCTCCGGAGCCCTGCTGCAGACCGGCATGGGGATCTTCACCTACCCCGAGCTCGCCGACCGGCTCGACGACGTCGTCGCCGTGATCATGGCCGGCCACGACTCCCCCACCGAGACGAAGTAGGCGGCGATGAGCGCACCTGTCAGCGAGAGGCTCGTCTTCGACCCCTACGACTACGCGCTCCAGGACGACCCCTACCCGGTCTACCGGCGGCTGCGCGACGAGGACCCGCTGCACCACAACGAGGAGCACGACTTCTGGGTGATGTCGCGGCACGCCGACGTGCACAAGGCGGTGCGCACCGACGGCATCTACTCCAACGCGATGGGGGTCTCGCTCGACGCGACGGCCTGGTCGCCGTACGCGCACCACACGATGTCGTTCCTGGCGATGGACCCGCCCGAGCAGACCCGGCTGCGCAAGCTCGTCTCCAAGGGGTTCACCCCCAAGCGGGTCGCCGGGCTGGAGCCGCAGATCCAGCGGATCACCGACACCTACCTCGACCAGGCGCTGGAGAACCCCGAGTTCGACTGGATCCACGACTTCGCCGGCAAGCTGCCGATGGACGTCATCTCGGAGATGCTCGGGGTGCCGGAGGCCGACCGCGACGAGGTACGCCGCCTGGCGGACCTCCTCGTGCACCGCGAGCCCGGCCTGCGCGACGTGCCGCCCGAGGGCATCGAGGCCGCGATGACGCTCTTCGGCTACTACGCCGACCTGCTCGAGGACCACAAGAAGCACCCGGCCGACGACCTCACCAGCGCGCTGCTCGGCGCCGAGGACGGGGGCGACAAGATGACCGACCAGGAGATCATCGCGTTCCTGTTCCTGATGGTCGTGGCCGGCAACGAGACCACCACCAAGCTGCTCGGCAACGCGATGTACCACCTCACCGCGCACCCCGACCAGCTCGCCGAGGTCTTCGCCGACGGACGCGCCGAGGGCGACCTGGTGGACCGCTGGGTCGAGGAGACCCTGCGCCACGACACCTCCACCCAGCTGCTCGCCCGGCACCTGACCGCCGACCTCACCCTGCACGGCAAGACCGCGCCAGCCGGGTCGAAGCTGCTGTTCTGCCTGGGCTCGGCCAACCGCGACGACCGGGTGTTCACCGACCCGGAGACCTTCGACCTCCACCGCCCCGACGCCGAGCTGCGCCAGATCCTCAGCTTCGGCGGCGGCCGGCACTTCTGCCTCGGCGCCAACCTCGCCCGGCTGGAGTCGCAGGTCGCCCTGCGCGAGGTGGTCCGCCGGGTGCGCACGATCGAGGCCGACCGCGACAACGCCACCCGGTTCTACTCCGCCAACGTCCGCGGCTTCGCGGCGCTGCCAGTGAAGGTCGAGGTCCGCTGATGGGCAAGTACGACCAGCCCACACGTCGGCCAGCCGTCGTCACCGGCGCCTCCTCCGGCATCGGCGCCGCCACGGCGATCGCGCTCGCCGCGGCCGGTCACCCCGTTGCCCTCGGCGCTCGCCGGGTGGAGAAGTGCGAGGAGATCGCTGCCCGCATCCGGGAGAACGGCGGTGAGGCCGTCGCGCACCCGCTCGACCTCACCGACGAGGACTCGGTGGCGAAGTTCGCCGCCGGCGTGACCGCGGACCTCGGCGACGTCGAGGTCGTGGTCTCCAACGCCGGCGCCGTCGGGCCCGGCACGATCCACGAGATCGAGACCGAGCGGATCCGCGAAGAGCTCGACCTCAACCTTCTCGGGGCACACCGGCTGGTGCGGGCCTTCGTCCCCGGCATGGTCCAACGTCAGCGCGGCGACATCGTGTTCGTCTCCTCCGACGTCGCCGTGCGGCCACGTCCGTTCATGGCGGCGTACGCCGCGAGCAAGTGGGGCCTCGAAGGGCTCGTCGGCGCGATGCAGATGGAGCTCGAGGGCACCGGCGTCCGCGCCAGCGTCGTTCGTCCCGGGCCCACCTGGAGCGAGATGGGCACCACCTGGGACGACGCGGACGCCGCCGAGGTGATCGAGCAGTGGGTGCGGTTCGGCTTCGCGCGACACCCGCACTTCCTCAAGCCCGAGGCCCTGGCCAACGCCATCGCCACCATCGTCGGCGCCCCGCGCGGCGTGCACCTGAACCTGATCGAAGTAACCCCCGAGGCACCGGTCACCGACCGGGTGGAGGAACGATGACCCCCCCAGCAACAGGGACCGCGACCGGCCCCACCACCGACGACATCCGCGAGGTGTCAGCGCTCTTCCCCGACGACCCGCACGGGCACCTCCAGGAGCTGCGCACCGACCCGATCGCGCTGCTCAACCGGGTGCGCGAGGAGTGCGGCGACGTCGGCAGGTTCCGCCTCGTCGACAAGGACGTGGTCCTGGTCAGCGGCGCGGAGGTCAACGAGGCGTTCTTCCGGGCCCCCGACGACGTGCTCGACCAGGCCGCGGCGTACCCGTTCATGACGCCGATCTTCGGTGAGGGCGTGGTCTTCGACGCCTCCCCCGAGCGCCGCCAGGAGATGCTGAAGAACCAGTCGCTGCGCGGTGAGCAGATGCGCGGGCACGCCACCACCATCGAGGCCGAGATCCGCCGGATGGTCGCCGGCTGGTCGGACGAGGGTGAGATCGACCTGCTCGACTTCTTCGCCGAGCTGACCATCTACACCACCTCCGCGTGCCTGATCGGCAAGCGCTTCCGCGAGCAGATCGACGCCAGGTTTGCCAGCCACTACCACGACCTCGAGCGCGGCACCGATGCGTTGGCCTTCGTCGACGCGTACGCCGACATCGAGTCCTTCCGCAAGCGCGACGCGGCTCGGGAATCGCTGGTGGAGCTGGTCCAGGAGATCATCACCGAGAGGCTGGGCGAACCCGTCCCGGCGAAGGCCGACCGCGACCTGCTCGACGTACTCATCTCGCTGAAGGACGACGACGGCAGCCAGCACTTCTCCGCCAGCGAGATCACCGGGATGTTCATCTCGATGATGTTCGCCGGGCACCACACCAGCTCGGGCACCGCGGCGTGGACGATGATCGAGCTGCTGCGCCACCCCGACCTGATGACCGAGGTGATCGGGGAGCTGGACGCGCTGTACGCCGACGGCTCGGAGGTCTCCTTCCAGGCGCTGCGCGAGATCCCCCGCCTGGAGGCCTCGCTCAAGGAGACCCTGCGGCTGCACCCGCCGCTGATCCTGCTGCTGCGGGTGGCCCAGCAGGAGTTCGAGATCGGTGGGCACACCGTCCCGGTCGGCACCATGGTCGGTGCCACCCCCAAGGTCTCCAACCGGATCGCGGAGGACTTCCCCGACCCCGACGCCTTCGACCCCGGGCGCTACCTCGACCCGCGCCAGGAGGACCTCGCCAACCGGTGGACCTGGATCCCGTTCGGCGCCGGTCGGCACCGCTGCGTCGGCAACGCGTTCGCGATGATGCAGCTCAAGGCGATCTTCTCGGTGATGCTGCGCGACTGGGAGTTCGAGATGGCCCAGCCCAGCGAGGACTACCGCGACGACTGCACCAAGATGGTGATCCAGCTCGAGCAGCCGTGCCGGGTGCGGTATCGCCGCCGGGTCTCGACAAGCTCGACCGCCAGTGGGGCCGCGGTGAATCGCATCGGCCCGGCTGCCTCCGAGCAGGACCCCGAGGCCGCGGGGTGCCCGTTCCCCCACGGAGACGCCTCGTGAGAGCAGTCGCCGACCTCGACCTGTGCCAGGGGCACCAGGTCTGCGTCACCGAGGCGCCCGAGGTCTTCGAGTTCGACGAGGCCGCCGACAAGGTCGTCGTACTCCAAGAGAACCCCGACGAGTCCGAGCGAGACAACGTCAATCTGGCCGTGCGCTACTGCCCGGCCATGGCCCTGAGCATGGAGGAGAGCTGATGGACCGCGCGCAGATGCAGGAGTTCTGGGACGGGTGGCTGGCTGCCAACAGGGAGGCCGAGGAGCGACGCGACTGGAGCAAGCTCGCCGACCACTACGCCGAGGACGCCACCTACGGGTGGATGTACACCCCTGACGAGCACTTCATGGCGATGGGCCGCGAGGAGATCCGCGCCTACGCGCTCGGCACCGAGATGGCCGGGCTCGACGGGTGGCACTACGACTACGCCGCGACCGTGATGGACGAGTCCAACGGGATGGTCGTCGGTTTCTGGAAACAGCGCGCCGGGATCATCGACGACGCCACCGGCAAGGAGTACGAGATCCGCGGGATCGGCGGCTCCTGGTTCGGCCTGGGTGAGAACGGCGAAGGCGGCCTGCACTTCGCCTGGCAGCGCGACTGGTTCGACCTCGGCTCGACCGGACACACGTTCCTGGAGATCGCCGGCTCCGGCAAGGCACCCAAAGGGCTGATCGACCGGATGCACCTCAAGGGGATCGAGCAGCCGGGGCACTACCGGCATGCTGACCTGCCGTCGACCGTGTGGCCTCCGGTGGTCGGGGATGAGTGATCTCGACAAGCTCGATCAGCGTTTGGCTCCCGAGGCGCGGTTGCTGATCGACGGGAAGCTGGTCGAGGCGTCCGACGGGGCGACGTACCCGATCTTCAACCCGGCCACCGGGCTGGAGATCGGGGTCGCGCCCGACGCCACCGCCGCGGACGTGGACGCCGCCATCGACGCCGCTCGGCGCGCCTTCGACGAGACCGACTGGTCGACCGACGTGGAGCTGCGGGTGCGCTGCGTGCGACAGCTGCACCAGGCGCTGGTGGACAACGCGGAGTCGATGCGTGCGCTCACCACGGCCGAGGTCGGCGCCCCGGCGTTCCTCACCGCGGGCCCGCAGTACGACGTGCCGGTCAGCGGCCTGACCTGGATGGCCGACCTCGCGGAGAGCTATGCGTGGGAGACCGACCTCGGTGTCGCCAAGCCGATGGGGATGAAGTCGCAGCGCACGCTGCGCCGCGAGGCGATCGGCGTGGTCGCCGCGATCACCCCGTGGAACTTCCCCAACCAGATCAACCTCGCCAAGATCGGCCCGGCGCTGCTCGCCGGCAACACCGTCGTGCTCAAGCCGGCCCCGGACACCCCGTGGGTCGCCGCCGAGCTCGGCCGCCTCGCCGTCGAGCTCACCGACCTGCCGCCCGGCGTGCTCAACGTGGTCACCCCGCGCGACAACACCGTCGCCGCGGTGCTCGCGACCGACCCGCGCGTCGACCTGGTCTCGTTCACCGGCTCCACCGCGACCGGCCGCGCGATCATGGCCGCTGCGGCGCCCACGCTGAAGAAGGTCTTCCTCGAGCTCGGCGGCAAGTCCGCCGCGATCGTGCTCGACGACGCCGACCTCGCCTCCGCCGTCGGTGGCGTGGCCTTCGCGGTGTGCATGCACGCCGGCCAGGGCTGCGCGCTCACCACCCGGCTGCTGGTCCCGCGCGAGAGGTACGACGAGGCCGTGCAGGTCGCCGCCGACACGATGGCGATGATCGGCGCGAAGGACCCGACCGACCCCGGCACGATCTGCGGCCCGGTGATCAACGCCGCCCAGCGACAGCGGATCGCGGGCTACCTCGAGCTCGCCGAGCAGGACGGCGGCCGGTTCGCCACCGGAGGCAACGTGATCGACCAGGACGGGTTCTGGGTCGAGCCGACCGTGATCGCCGACCTCTCGCCGGAGTCCCGCGTCGCGCGCGAGGAGATCTTCGGGCCCGTGCTCGTCGTACTCCCCCACGACGGCGACGACGACGCCGTCCGGCTCGCCAACGACTCCGACTACGGGCTCTCCGGGTCCGTGGACTCCGGCTCGGCCGAGCGCGCACGCGCGGTCGCCAACCGGATCCGCACCGGGACGCTCGCGATCAACGGTGGCGTGTGGTTCGCCCCGGACGCGCCGTTCGGTGGCTACAAGCAGTCCGGCATCGGCCGGGAGATGGGTCTCGCCGGCTTCGAGGAGTACCTCGAGACCAAGCTGATCGCAGAGGGTGTGTGAGCCCGTGACCGAGCCGACAAGGAGAAGCAAGATGAGGTTCGAGAACAAGGTGGCCATCGTCACCGGGGCCGCGCAGGGGATCGGGGAGGCGTACGCCCGCGGGCTTGCCGCCCAGGGGGCGGCCGTGGTGGTCGCGGACCTGAGCCCGAAGGGCAAGGACGTGGCTGACTCGATCGTCGCCGACGGCGGGCGCGCGATCTTCGTCGAGACCGACGTGTCCTCGCACGAGTCCGCCAAGGCGATGGCCGACCGCGTGGTCGAGGAGCTCGGCGGGATCGACCTGCTGGTCAACAACGCCGCGATCTACGGCGAGATGGCCTTCGACCTGCTGGTCACCGTGGACTGGGACTACTACCGCAAGTTCATGTCGGTGAACATGGACGGCGCCCTGGTGGTGACCCGCGCCGTCTACGGGCACATGCAGGCCCGCGGCGGCGGCGCGATCGTCAACCAGAGCTCCACCGCGGCCTGGCTCTATGCCGGGTTCTACGCGCTGGCCAAGGTCGGCATCAACGGCCTCACCCAGCAGCTCGCCCACGAGCTCGGCGGGATGAACATCCGCGTCAACGCGATCGCCCCCGGGCCGACCGACACCGAGGCCACCCGCAAGCAGGCCGGCGGTGCGAGCAAGGAGCTCGTCAAGTCGATGGCACTCAAGCGGATGGGCACCACCGACGACATGGTCGGCGCCTGCCTGTTCCTGCTCTCCGACGAGGCCTCCTGGATCACCGGCCAGATCGTCAACGTCGACGGCGGACAGGTCTTTCGGTGAGGGGCGTCGGTTTCGTCGGGCTCGGCAACATCGGCAAGCCGATGGCGCTGCGCCTGGCGACCGGCCCCATCCCGCTCTGGGTGTACGACGTTATGCCGGAGCCACTCGCCGAGCTCGAGAAGGCCGGTGCCAACGTGGCCTCCAGCCTCGCGGAGCTGGCCGCCGAGGTGGACCTGGTCTGCGTGATGGTCCGCGACGACGACCAGGTCCGCGAGGTCCTGGCCGAGATCCTGGGCGCCGACCGCCCCGAGGGGACGCTGACCGTCGCGATCCACTCCACGGTCGCCCCCGGAACCCCGGCCGAGCTGGCGAAGGAGGCGGCCCGGCACGGCGTACTCCTCGTGGACGCACCCGTCAGCGGCGGCGCGATGGGCGCGGCCGACGGCACCCTGGCGATCCTGGTCGGCGGCGCCGACGAGGCGTTCGCCGCGTGCGAGGAGACGTTCGCGCTGATCGGCACCCGGGTGGTGCACGCCGGACCGATCGGCGCCGGCACCCAGATGAAGCTGGCCCGCAACCTGCTGCACTTCGTCTCGTTCACCGCCGTCACCGAGGCCCAGCGGCTCGCCGAGGCCGCGGGGCTCGACCTGGTCGCGCTGGGCGAGGTGGTCCGGCACACGGATGCGATCACCGGCGGTCCCGGCGCGATCATGCACCGTCGCACGACGGCCCCGATCGCTGCCGACGACTTCTGGCACGGGGTCTTCGACCACGTCTCGGCGCTCGGAGAGAAGGACCTCGGCTTCGCGATCGAGCTCGCCGACCAGCTCGGGGTCGACGTACCCCTGGCCCAGCACGCCCTCACCCACCTGCGACCCGCTCTCGGACTCACCCCGAAAGGCACCCATGACTGACGAAACGCCCGAGGACCGCCGCAAGCGCGGTCTGGAGAAGATGAGCGAGGTCTACGGCTGGGAGTTCCAGGACGGGCCGGGCGACTTCTTCGGCCTCACCGCCGACCACCTGTTCGCCGACATCTGGAGCCGTCCCGGCCTGGAGACGCGCGACCGCCGGCTGCTGCTGATCGGCATGCTCGCGGCGCAGGGCGCCACCGACGTGCTCGAGATCCAGCTCGGCGCCGCTCAGCGCGCCGGGGAGCTGGACGCGGAGGCACTGCGGGAGAGCGTCGTCTTCCTGGCCCACTACGCCGGCTGGCCCGTGGCCGCGCGGATGAACAGCATCGTCGAGACCGTGATCGGACAGGGGACAAAATGAGCGACACCGTGCAGAAGCTGCTTCGCGCCAGGGCCGAGGACGACTCCCCCGGGATGGTCTTCGAGGACCGGAGCTGGTCGTGGCGCGAGTACGTCGCCGACGCCAGTGCCCGCGCCAACGCACTCGCCGGGCTGATGGACGACGACCGGGTGCGACACGTCGGCGTGCTCCTGGAGAACACCGACGAGATGGCGCTCGCGCTGGCGTCCGGGGCAATGGGCGGCCACGTCACCGCGGGGATCAACCTGACCCGGCGCGGCGAAGGGCTGCGCACCGACGTGCTGCGGGCCGACTGCCAGGTGCTGCTCACCGACGACCAGCACCTGCCGCTGCTCGAGGGGCTCGACCTGTCCGGCGTACGCGTGGTCAACGTCGACGGCGAGGAGTGGCGCTCGCTGGTCGCCGACGGCGCCGGCCCGGTGCGCGACCCGCGCGAGGTCGAGACCATGGACACGTTCATGCTGATCTTCACCAGCGGCACCAGCGGGGCGCCCAAGGCGGTGCAGGTCTCCAACCTGATCACGGTCTTCGCCGGCGCGATGCTGGTGGACAAGTTCGGGCTCACCTCCGAGGACGCGTGCTACCTCTCGATGCCGCTGTTCCACTCCAACGCGGTGCTGTCCGGCTACGCGGTGGCGATCGCCAGCGGCGCCACGATGGTGCTCGCGCGCAAGTTCAGCGCGACGCGGTTCCTGCCCGACGTACGCCGCCACAACGTGACCTACATGAACTACGTCGGCAAGCCGCTCGCCTACCTGCTGGAGACTCCGCCGAAGGACGACGACGCGGACAACCCGCTGAAGTACGCCTTCGGCAACGAGGCCTCCGACCGCGACATCGGCGCCTTCGCGGAGCGGTTCGACTGCCAGGTCTGGGACGGGTTCGGCTCCACCGAGACCGCGGTGATCATCACCCGCGGCGACGACGACCCGCCCGGCTCGATCGGGACGCCGTTCGAGGGCGTCGCGGTCTACGACCGGGAGACCCGCACCGAGTGCCCGCGCGCGGTCTTCGACGAGTTCGGGATGGTGACCAACCTCGACGAGGCGGTCGGGCAGCTGGTGAACACCACCGGCGGCGGCTACTTCGGCGGCTACTACAACGACGAGCAGGCCACCGCGGAGCGCCTCGACGGCGGGATGTTCTGGTCCGGCGACCTCGCCTACCGCGACGAGAACGGCTACGTCTTCCTCGCCGGGCGCACCTCGGACTGGCTGCGCGTGGACGGGGAGAACCTCGCCGCCGGGATGATCGAGCAGGTGCTGATGCGCCACCCCGCGATCAGCCGGGCCGCGGTGTACGCCGTACCCGACCCGCGCGTGGGCGACCAGCTCGTCGCCGCGCTCGTGCTGCTCGACGACCCGCTGCTCGACCCGCCAGAGTTCGAGAAGTTCCTCTCCGAGCAGCAGGACCTCTCCACCAAGGGGTGGCCGCGCTACGTGCGGATCGCCACCGAGCTGCCAAGCACCGCGACCAACAAGGTGCTCAAGCGCGAGCTGGTCAAGCAGGGGCTTGAGTTCTCCGACCCCGTGTGGGAGCGGCAGGAGCGGGGCACGGCGTACTCGGTCTCCTCGTGAGCGCGCCCGTGCCTGGTCGCTTCGCGGACCTGACCCGTGAGGAGCTCGCGGTCCTGGTGCCGGAGCTGCTGCTGATCGGGCAGCTGATCGACCGGTCGGGGATGGCGTGGTGCATCTCCGCGCTGGGCCGCGAGGCGATGGGCGAGATCGCGATCGAGGAGTGGATGGCGGCCTCGCCGATCTACACCCGGCGGATGCAGCGCGCGCTGGACTTCGTCGGCGACGACGTGGTGACCATCTTCAAGGGGCTGCAGCTCGACATCGGGGCGCCGCCGCAGTTCATGGACTTCCGTTACACCGTGGAGGATCCGTGGCACGGGCGCTTCGAGCTCGCGCACTGCGGGGCGCTGATGGACGTGGAGCCGATGGGGCCGGAGTTCGTGCGCACGATGTGCCACGACATCGAGGACCCGACGTTCGACGCGACCGCGGTGGCCACCAACGCAAGGGCGCAGGTGCGGCCGATCCACCGGCCGCCGCGGGCTTCGACCGAGGGGCCGCACTGTGCGTGGACGGTGGTGATCGACGAGTCGCACGAGCCGGTCGCCTTCTCTTCGGGGTGCGTGGCTCTTAATTCGTCGCGGGCGGCCACCCTGCCGCTGGCGCCGATCGACCCGGCCTCGCCCGGGATGCCGTCGTACGCCGGTCCGCTGCTCTCCGACCTCGACTTCGCGGAGTTCTCGCACTCGGCCCTGGCCCGGCTCGCCGACGAGGTCTGCTTGCAGATGCACCTGCTCAACCTCGGCTTCGTCCGGGCGGTGAGCCTGCGGCTGCCTGCTTCGGAGGCGCGGGAGATCTGCGTAAAACAGCTCACCGGGATCGCCGGGGTGGCGGCCGGGCGGATCCATCGGGCGCTCGGGCTCTCCTCTGATCTGGAGGGGGCCCGCCAGGTGCTTTCGCTGCACCCGCTGTTCAACCCGGCTGCCTATGTCTCGCTCTCAGGGGGCGTCGTCGTGGTCTCGCCCGCCCACGAGGACGGCGGCTGGATCACGCTGGTCGGTGCGCTCTCCGACGGCTCCGTCGAGCTGCGCCCGCTCCAGGCGCTGGTCCGGGCGGTTGACCCGTCGTACGACGTGGTGGTGACTGGCTCGCCGTCCGAGTGGTCCCTGGAGGTCATCGGTGGCGAGACTCCGGCCCGGGAAGCCGGCGAGGTCGCGGTCACGAAGTTCAGCACCGGCGCGACCTTCGCGTTCGAACCCCGGATGAGCCTCCCGATCACCCCCGCCTGATCCGCCGAGGCCCCGCCGACACGTCACAACTGAAAGGCCAGGATGCGCCGAGACGTCACATCTGAAAGAGAAGACTTTTCAGATGTGACGTCTCGGCGGGGTTTGAGCTTTCAGTTGCGACGTGTCGGCGGGTCGGTCACATGAGGCGCTTGAGCACCGGGAGCGGGGCGTGCTTCATCACGACGCTCAGCGGGCTCCAGGGCAGGGGCGGGACGCAGGCGGAGTCCTTCTCCTTCTCGATCGCGTCGACCATGGCGCGTACGCCGACCTCGGTGCTCACCATGCCGCGGACCTTCGCCGGGTCGACCTGGTCGTTCATCTCCGAGGAGATGTAGCCCGGGTAGAGCACGGTCACCTTGATCGGCTTGCCGTACAGCTCGTTGCGCAGTCCCTCGGCGATGTGGGCCGCGCCGGCCTTCGTCGCGGCGTACGTCGTCATGGACTTCGGCATGCCGCGCATCGCCGACATCGAGCTGATCATCACGAAGTGGCCGGCGTTCTGCTCGCGGAAGATCTCCATCGCCGCCTCGGACTGCGCGAGCGCCGCGACGAAGTTGGTCATCGCGGTCTCCTTGTTGGCGTCGTACCGGCCGGTGCCCAGCGGAGCGCCCTTGCCGAGACCGGCGTTGATGATCACCCGGTCGATGGTGCCGAAGTCGGTCTTGAACGCGCGGAACACCTCGAAGACCTGGTCGTCGTCGTTGACGTCGAGCGTGCGGATCTCCACCCGGCGGTCCGGGTGAGCGGCGGAGATCTCCGCCTTCAGCAGCTCCAGCTTCTCGACCCGGCGCGCACACAGGGCCAGGTCGTGTCCCAGGGCTGCCAGCTGCCGCGCCATCTCCGCCCCCAGCCCGCTGCTCGCGCCGGTGATCAGGACCGTCTTGCGCTTTGGTTCAGCCATGCAGGCATCCTGCCAACCCCTGGTCCTCGCCGTCCCTATGGGGCCACCGTTTCGGATAGTCCGAGACGTTTCCGTCGTGCGAACGGACAATTCGGAGCGGAATCGTCTCGGACTACCCGGGCGTCGAGTCAGAGCACCGCGCGCAGGGCCCGGATCGCGCCGGCCAGGAACCGGTCCACGGCCTCACGCTCCTCGTCGGAGAGGGAGGCGTCGAGTACGGCGAGCTCACGGAACATCGGCATCAGGTGGCTGACGACCTCCATCCGGCCGCTCTGGCTCAGCGTGACCGACGTACGCCGCCCGTCGCTGGCGTGCGAGGCGCGCTGCGCGTGCCCACGTGCCTCGAGGCGGTCGATGATCCCGGACGCCGCCGCGGAGCTCACGCCGAGCAGGCGGGCCAGCTGGCCCGGACCGAGCGGCTCGTCGATGAGGAGCTCGAGGGCGCGCAGCTCGTTGTGCGTCAGGGAGGCGCGACGGGCCACGTTCGGCGCCACCTGCGCGGACAGAGTGGTCAGCTGGTGCAGCGCCTTGAGGGTCGAGCTCTGCTCGACCTGTGCGGGCGCGCCGGAACCGTTGGACCCCGTCGGGTACTCCATGCTAGGTTCTGTCACTAGATTGCTCACTTAGTTACTAATCAAGTTAACGGTCTCAGGAGTGTAACCCATGTCGAAGCTTCGACGGCTGATCGTCGGCCGCGCCAGCGCCCTCGTCAGCATCCTCCTGCTCGGCTTCGGCATCATGATGATCGTGGGCGTCGGGTCGCTCGACAACGCCACCGCCGTCGACGACCAGCTCCCCCGCGGCTACGACAGCACCCGCGCGGCCCAGTTGCGCGACCAGTTGCCGGAGGAGGACGGCTCCACCGCGGTGGTGCTGTTCACCCAGACCAAGGGCGGCGACTCCCCGCTCGACCAGCAGCAGCTCGGCGAGCTGGCCAAGCTGATCTCCGACCTCGACATCAAGAAGGTCTCCGGCCCCGAGGGACCGCCGCTGCTGCCCAGCGAGGACAAGGCAGCGGCGATCAGCATCGTGTCCATCGACGCCAAGGGCGGCAACCAGCTCTCCACCCCGGTCGAGAAGCTCCGCAAGACACTCGACGACGAGGCACCCAAGGGCATCCGGGCCGAGGTCACCGGTCCCGCCGCGGTCCAGTCCGACCTCTCCGCGGTCTTCGACGGAGCGAACTTCCGCCTGCTCACCGCTACCGCGTCCGTGGTGGCGCTGCTGCTGGTGATCACCTACCGCAGCCCGGTGCTGTGGCTGATCCCCCTGACCGTGGTGGGCATCGCCGACCAGGTGGCCTCGGTCTTCGCCACCCGGGTCCTGACCTGGCTCGACATCCCCTTCGACGGCTCGGTCACCGGCATCCTCTCGGTGCTGGTCTTCGGCGCCGGGACGAACTACGCCCTGTTGCTGATATCCCGCTACCGCGACGAGCTCGGCACCCATGAGGACCGCTACGAGGCGATGCGGCTGGCCCTGCGGCGTACGGCGGAACCCGTGCTCGCCAGCGCCACCACGGTCGTGGTCGGCGTACTCACCCTCGCCCTCTCGCTGACCCCGAACACCCGCGGCCTCGGCATCGCCTGCGCCGTCGGCATCCTGACCGCCCTCACCTTCGCGCTCGTCGCGCTCCCGGCGACCCTCGTCCTCTTCGGCCGCTGGGTGTTCTGGCCCAAGGCCCCGCGCGTGGGATCCAAGTCCCTGGCCGAGGGCCGCACGTTCTGGCGCCGGGTCGGCGACGCGGTGGCCTCCCGCCCCGCCGTCTTCGCCTCCGGCACGCTCGCCGTGATCGCCGTGCTCTCCCTCGGGCTGGTCGACACCAAGATCGGGCTGCCCGAGGCCGAGCAGTTCTTGCAGAAGCCCGAGGCGATCAGCGCCGCGGAGCGGCTCTCGGACTACTTCCCCGCCGGCAGCTCGGACCCCACCGTCGTGATGACCGACTCGCCCAAGGAGGCCAACGCCGCGCTGCAGGACCTCAACGGCGTCGCCAGCTCCCGCCAGGGCGCGGAGGGCAACGGCTACACCGAGCTCAACGTGGTGCTCGAGGACCCGGCCGACAGCGCTGCCGCCCGGGCGACCGTGGAACGGATGCGCGACGCCCTCGCCGAGGTCGACGGAAAGAGCTATGTCGGAGGTACGGCGGGTGAGAGCCTCGACCTCGCCGACGCCTCCGCGCGTGACCGATGGCTGATCTTCCCGATCGTGCTGGGCCTGGTGCTCGGGGCACTGCTGCTGCTCCTGCGCTCGATCGTTGCCCCCGTCCTGCTGGTGCTGACCGTGCTCGCGACCTACGTCGCCGCGCTGGGCGCAGGGTGGTGGATCTTCAAGTACGTCTTCGACTTCAGTGCGCTCGACCAGGCGACCCCGCTGTACTCGTTCCTGTTCCTCGTGGCCCTCGGCGTGGACTACAACATCTTCCTGGTCACCAGAGCCTGGGAGGAGACACCGGGGCACGGCTCCCGGGAGGGCATGCTCCGGGCGCTCGCCGCGACCGGTGGCGTGATCACCAGCGCCGGCATCCTGCTCGCCGCGGTGTTCGCGGTGCTCGGCGTGCTCCCGCTGGTCGTGCTCGCCCAGGTCGGCGTGGTGATCTGCATCGGCGTACTCCTGGACACCCTGCTGGTCCGCACCGTCCTCGTCCCCGCGCTCGCGCTGATCCTCGGTGACAAGTTCTGGTGGCCCCGGAAGATCCCCGCGGCGAACCAGCCGGAGCGGCGTACCAGCGAGTCGGCGCCCGCCCCGGCGGGATAGTCCGAGACGTTTCCGTTCCCGATCGACCAGTTTGACGACGGGACTGTCTCGGACTACCCGATTCTCAGCGGTAGGTCAGGACCTCGGGTACGCCGTCGAGGTGACCGTGCTCGTTGAAGCTGACCATCGTGGTGCCGCGGCGGCCGGTGACCAGGCGGGTGAGGCCTGAGTTCACGCAGACGGGGTTCAGCCGGCGCCACAGCTGGCGGGCCATCGTGGGGTCGGCGGACAGCAGCGCGGCGGTGGCCCAGGCGATCGGTCCCCCGCTGCTGAACACCAGCGCGGTGCCGGACCCGACCTGTTCCGCCGTACGCCGCAACGCCGCATCGACCCGACCGGAGAAGTCGGTGAACGACTCGGTGTAGTCGTGGTCGTACTCCCCACCGGTCCAGCGGTCGGTGGCCGCCTCGAACCACTCCTGGAACTCCGCCTTCGTCGGCGAGCGTCCCTCGAAGGGGGCCTTCAGCTTGCCCAGCATGGAGACGTGGTCGAACTCGTCCCAGTCGGGGTCAACCGCGGTCTCCACCGAGGCGGAGAGCTCACCGAGGCAGGCCTGCGCGGTCTCCCGGTGCCGGCGCATCCCGCCCACGATCGCGACGTCAGGGACGATCCCGCGCGCGGCCAGGGACTTGCCCAGCAACCGTGCCTGCTCCCAGCCGGTCTCCGAGAGCACGTCGTAGTCGTCGGATCCCCAGGACGCCTGGCCGTGCCGCACGAGCAGCAGCTGACCCACTACTGCGAGCCGCCGATGATCGCGTTGCAGCGCTGCTCGAGGTGGTTGGCCGCCGGACCGAAGACCGCATAGGCCTCATTGGTGGTCTGCTTGTGGAAGTAGCGGTAGTAGATCTGCTGGGCGATCACCCCGAGCCGGAACAGCCCGTAGACCTCGTAGAAGCGCCACTGCTCGGGCGTCAGGGAGTAGCCCGTGCGCTCGCAGTAGTAGTCCACCACCTCGGCCCGCGACAGCATCCCGGGCAGGTTGCTGGGCTGCCGCCGGAACATCCGGAAGAACTCCTCGTCGTCGTCCTGGACCCAGTAGGCCAGGGTCCCGCCGAGGTCCATCAACGGGTCGCCGACGGTGGCCATCTCCCAGTCGAGGACCCCCACCGGGCGGGTGGGGTCGTCGCGGTCGAGCACGAGGTTGTCGAAGCGGAAGTCGTTGTGGATCAGGCAGCTGGCGACGTCCTTGGGCTGGTGCTCGTCGAGCCAGGCCATCACGGTCTCGTAGTCGCCGATGTCCTCGGTGTGGGCGTCGCGGAAGCGCCGCGACCACCCGGAGATCTGCCGCTCGACGTACCCCTCCCCCTTGTTCATCGCCGCCAGCGGCGTGGAGTCGACGTCGATGCCGTGCAGGTCGATCAGCACGTCGAGGGCGTTGGTGCACAAGGTCCGCGCCTGCTTCTCGTCGAGCTCGACGCCGGGCGGGAAGTCGCGTCGCGGGATGATCCCGTCGACGCGCTGCATCACGTAGAACTGCGCGCCGATCACCGACTCGTCCTCGCACAGCGCCACCATCTTCGGCACCAGCGGGAAGACGCCGGCGAGCCCGTCCTGGATCCGGAACTCGCGCTCCATGTCGTGGGCGCCCTTGGCCTTCTGCCCGCTCGGCGGCCGCCGCAGGATCAGGTCGTGCGACCCGTCCCGCAGCGAATAGGTCAGGTTGGAGGCTCCGCCGCCGAACTGCCGCACCTCGACGTCGGGCCCCAGCTCGGTGCCCTGCTCGGCCAGCCACGCGCGGACCGCGTCCACGTCGAAGCTGTCCTCTTCGCGCACATCATCTGCGCCCTCGATCTGGCTCACGTCACTTCTCCACCCATCGCGTTGAGTCGCTTGGCCTGCTTGCGCATCACCTGGTCGTACGCCGCCCGGTCGGTCCGCTTCAGCTCGTAGGCCGAGCGGGCCGCCTCGTCGGGGATGATCAGCTCCTCGCCGCGCTCCATCCCGTCGAGCACCGCCGCGGCGATGTCGTCGGGACCCAGCGGGGCCTTCGAGACGAGCCCACCGATCATCTGGCCGACGGCGGTGTCGGCGCCCTGCATGTTCTCGATCAGCCGCGTCCTGAAGTACGACGGGCACACCACCGAGCAGCGGACGCCGTACTCCGCGAGCTCGTGGCCGGTCGTCTCGCTGAGCGCCACCACGGCTGCCTTCACCGCGTTGTAGGAGCCCATCCCGGCCGGGTGCACCAGACCGGCGAGCGAGGCGACGTTGACGATGTGGCCCGCGCCCTGCCGCTTGAACATCGGCGTGAACGTACGGGTCCCGCGGACGACCCCGAACAGGTTGATCTCGGTGATCCACTGCCACTCGTCCATCGTGGCGACGTCGAGGCGGCCGCCCCCGGCCACACCGGCGTTGTTCACCAGCACGTCGAGACCGCCCCAGTGCTCCTCGACCCAGGCGAGCGCCGCGGCCCAGTCCTCGTCGGAGCGCACGTCGAGGCGGACGTAGTCGGGTCTCGGCTGTTCGCTCGCTGGCGCTCGCTGCTCGACCACCGAAGGGGCATCGCTCGCTGGCGCTCGCTGCTCGACCACCGAAGAAGCGTCGCTCGCTGCTCGACCACCTAGAGGGTCCGGCTCGTTCAGGTCCCCCACCAGCACGTCATCGCCGCGCGCCAGGAACGCAGCCGCGAGCGACTGACCCAGTCCGGAGGAACCTCCGGTGACGAGGACCCTCACTGGTGCTTCGCGATCTCGAGCCGGGCGACGACGCCGCGGTGCACCTCGTCGGGGCCGTCGGCCAGGCGCAGCGCCCGCGCGTTGGTCCACATCGCCGAGAGCGGGACGTCGTTGGACAGCCCGCCGCCGCCGTGCAGCTGGATCGCCATGTCGATGACCTGCTGGGCGACGTTGGGCACGATCACCTTGATCTGGCTGACCTCGCTGGCGGCGTTCAGCGGGCCGCCGACGTCGAGCTTCCAGGCGGCGTTGAGCACCAGCAGCCGGGCCTGGTCGATCGCGATCCGGGCATCCGCGATCCGCTCCCGGTTGCCGCCGAGGTTGACCAGCGGCTTGCCGAAGGCGGAGCGGGACAGCCCGCGCTTGATCGCCAGCTCGAGCGCCATCTCGGCCTGTCCGATCAGCCGCATGCAGTGGTGCACCCGGCCCGGCCCGAGGCGCCCCTGGGCGATCTCGAACGCCCGGCCCTCGCCGAGCAGGATGTTGTCCTTGGGCACGCGGACGTCGTCGAAGCTGACCTCACCGTGGCCCACGGGCTCGTCGTAGATGTTCATGGTGGACAGCAGCCGCTCCACCTTGACCCCGGGGGTGTCCCGCGGGACGAGCACCATCGTGTGCCGGTGGTGACGGTCCGCCTCGGGGTCCGAGAGCCCCATGAAGATGAAGATCTTGCAGTCCGGGTGACCCACGCCGGTCGACCACCACTTGCTGCCGTTGATCACGACCTCGTCGCCGTCCACGACGGCGGTGGCCTCCATGTTGGTGGCGTCGGAGGAGGCGACCCCGGGCTCGGTCATCGTGAACGCGGACCGGATCTGGCCGTCCAGCAGCGGCTCGAGCCACTCGGACTTCTGCGCGTCGGTGCCGTACTTGAGCAGCACCTCCATGTTGCCGGTGTCCGGCGCGTTGCAGTTGAAGACGTACGGCGCCAGGAACGTCGCCCGGCCCATCTGCTCGGCCAGCGGGGCGTAGTCGGTGTTCGAGAGACCCTCACCGCCGTGGGTGCCGTACTTCTCGGCGTAGTGGCCGGTGTGCTCCACGGGCAGGAACAGGTTCCACAGCCCCTGCGCACGCGCCTTGGCCCGCAGCTCCCCCATGATCGGGGACTCCGCCCAGGTCCCGCCAGCGGCTGCCTCGCTCACCTGCCGGTGGTACTCCTCGGTGACCGGCTCGATCTCGTCGGTGACGAACGCGGAGACCAGCTCGATGAGTTCTGCGGCACGCGGTGAGGGGGCGAAGTCCATGTTCAGGACCATACCCACCAATGGGGGTTCAGATGCAGGCGCTCTTGGCGCCGAATGCGTTGATCGTCCGGCGCATTCCGGGCGTCCACTCCAGGACGGGGTTGCCTGCCTGGCCCGGCCGGGTCTGCAGCTCGACCAGCACCTCGGACTTCTTGCCCGGCGGGATCTGGAGACGAACGGTCCACACCTCGCGGCCGTGGTGCTTGCCGGGATCGACCTCCGCCGCGCGTCCGTCGACGCTGATCGCGGTGAGCTTCCCGCCCAGCGGGGCGTAGATCCGCAGGAAGAGGCTGTTGGTCCCCTTCGGCGCCACCGTCCCGGTCCCGGCGATGTAGTCGGAGAGCTGGGAGACCGGCTGCGGCACCGAGGAGGTCAGCTGCATCCTGGCCACCAGTCGCTGGCTGCGGTCGGGGGCGCAGCTCACGGCCTCGAGCTGGCCGCCGTAGTCGAGGAAGTAGTTGATCTTCGCGACCGAGTAGTCGTTGAGGTACATCCCGACCTGGGGGTCCGGCCCGGTGTCGATCGGCAGCCGGCCCGAGACGTTGCCCCGCTCGAGGACCCGCTGCTCGGCCTGGTGCCGGCTCCACACCAGGAACCGGCGGTCCTGGGCCGCGGCGGAGACCCCCCGGACGAGGGACGGTACGTCGCCACGGCCGTTGATCAGCGCGTCGAAGATCGACCCGCTGGCGGCGGCGAAGTACGCGTTCTGGGTCTCGGGGTCAGGCAGCCGCTTGTAGGCCTCGTGGAGCACCTTGGCCACCACGTTGCCGGCGGTGAACTTCTCGCCACCCACCTCGATCGGGCCGGTGACCTCCAGGATCTGGGAGAGCGCGATCGGGTCCACCGAGATGACCCCGTCCACCTTGATCCCACGTTCGCGGGAGACCATCGCGCTGATCAGCTCGGCGGCCCGGGGGAAGTCCGGGGTCTGGTTCGTCTGGCGGATGTCGAGGCCGAGGTCGGGGCCGTAGAGGTCCCGCTCGTCGCCGATGACCGGCAGCACCGGCTTGGTCAGGATCGGGAAGTCCGCCGCCGAGCCACGGAAGCCCTGGTGCAGCTTCCCGTCGCGGGCGCTGATGATCGACAGCGCCCCCGGCAGGCCTCCGGTGGCACGCAGCTCGGCGGTGTTCTGGGCCACGAGCACGTAGTTGCGGGCCCCGTCGCCGCCGAGCATCGCCGGCAGCACCCCGGCCACGGAGGCCGCCGACCCCATCGCCCGGTCCAGGTCGGCCATCCGCAGCCGCAGCTCGGTGGCCGGTCCACGCAGGGGCGAGACCAGCCGTCGCGGCTCCAGGGAGGCCAGCCGGCGGTTCTCGGTCGCGATGCGGTCCGCGGCCCCGGTCAGGGCCGGGGTGACCCGGCGTACCTCGGCGAGGTCGACGCGACCGTCCCGCTGCTGGAAGGTGCCCTTCTGGGCGTCGGCCACGACCTCGAGGGCGGCCGGGAGCGAGTCACCGGCGATGCCGTCGAGGGCCGAGGCGATCAGCTGCACGGCCTCGACGTTGCCTCCGACGAGGGGGAGCGCGGAGGCGAGGTCCCACAGCGGGTTGGCCGAGGAGCGGCGCGCGGTCTCGGCGCTCTCCCGCAGGCCGCGCAGGGAACGACGGGCACTGTCGAGGTCGCCGGCAGTGAGCTCGGTCTGCGCCCGGGTCGCCTGGGCCTTCGCCTCCCGCAGGGCGAGAGTCGTGCGCGCCGCCTGGAACGCGAACACGACCACCGTCACGCCCAGGAGGGCGAGGCAGACGAGGGCCGCTACCCGCTTGCGGTTCGGGCGCGACGAAGGGCCCGGGGCGCGCTCGTCCCGGGCCTCGACGTCTTCAGCCAAAGGTTGTCAGCTGGTCTGGCGGCGACGGGCAACCACCACGGCTGCACCACCGGCGGCGAGCAGCAGGACGCCACCCGCGAGGACCGTGCCGTCGGGACCACCGGTGCTGGGCAGAGCGCCGGCGACCGAGGAGTCGACAGTGCTCGTCGCGGCGGGCGGCGAGACCTGGGTGTTGAACTTGGGGGGCGAGACCACGGTGGGAGGCGTCACTGCACCCGGCGGCTTGGGGCCAGCGACGTAGGTGTCGGCATTGGCCGTCCCGACGAGGCCGAACGTGGTCAAGCCGGTCACGAGGGCGATGGATCCGCCAGCGATGATCTTGTTCATGGTTCCCCCATAGATAGAGACTTGATCGCTCAAGTCCCGGAAGGATGGCACAACCACCGCTGATCAGGCCCCTTTCATCTCGGCTGCCGACACGTCTGGTCTACATGTGTTGAACGTCACGGTAGGTAAATCAGGACAAGTCGTGGTATTAGCCCCCGGAGACGACGGACACCACCCGCGACCGCACCACCGGATCCTGCCACTGCTGGGCGGAGCGCTCCAGCCGCCACCCGGACCAGGTCACCATCAGCACCGCGACGGCCAGCGCGTAGCGGACGTCGTCGAGCTCCGCGAGGCCGGAGAAGATCAGCCCGGTCACCGTCGTCACCAGGGCCAGCCTGGTGCTGTACCCCGCCATCACCACCGGTGGTGCGGGCGTGGCACGGGCGCTGCGCAGATCGACCGCGAACGGCCGGGCGATGCTCCATCGCATCCCGGCGCCCACCACCTGGGCGGAGACCACGGCGGTGGCGCAGAGCAGGGCGGTCACCTCCCCCGCCGTCGGGCGTCCGGCTCGCAGCGAGGCCAGCACCACCGTGACCGCCGCCGAGCACAGCAGCACCTCGAGCATCACCACGGCCTTGGCGTAGAAGACGGTCCGCGGACCGATCGGCAGGCTGTCGCGCCACAGCGCCCCCTTGCCGTCCAGGCACCACGTGTTCACCCCGAAGAGCAGCGCGGCACCGGAGGCCACCAACCCGGGAAGGATCGTCAGCATCTGCCACTCGAGGTCGCCGGCGAGCGCGACCGCACCGGGCATCAGCGCCAGCACCATCAGCCCGCGGCGCAACGGCACCGAGCGCCACACCGCGGCCCGGTCGATGCGCAGCGTCATCGCGAAGTCCGAACCGGGCAGCCGTCGGGCCGGATGCCGGCCGGACTCCAGGCGCAGCTCCTCGCGCATGGGGCGGTGCAGCGCCCAGCGTGCGGGCAGCGCGCCCAGCACCACGGCCACGAGACCCAGGACCAGCAGCGGGAGCACCCCCGCCCACCACGCGGTCCACCGGGCGGCGTGCCCGTCCAGGACGAGCTCGAGGATCCGCCGGGTCGGGCTGCGGTCGAGCAGGGACGTGACCCGGCCGGTGACCACGAGGGCGCCTGCGGACAGGGCGAGCACCAGCACGAACGCGCGGAAGAGCGCGATCCCGTGCCGGCCGCGGCGTACGCCCTCGGCCAGCCAGCCCACGACCTGGGCCAGCGCGGTCGCCGCGAGGATCCACAGCACCACCGGCAGCAGGTAGGCCCACCACCGTTCCGGGCCCAGGGCGTAGGAGGTCATCCCGAGCAGCGCCCAGGCCTGGGCGATCCAGGCGATGTTCAGCGGCGCGAGCAGGAGGGCGCCGAGGTGGTCGGTGGTGGCCGAGACCGGGAAGGCCACCGCCTGGTCGCGGGGGATGATCTCGCGGCCGCCGGCCGAGGCGACCGCGGTGATGGCGGCCAGGACGAGGAATCCCAGGGACAGCGAGGGCAGGACCGCCAGGATCTGGCCGCTGCGCTCGCGGGGGGTCTCGCCGCCGAGGTAGGCAGGGACCAGCACCACCAGGACGGTGAGCAGCGCGACGAGCCCGCCGGCCAACCGCATCCGCTGACGTCCGGTTCGCGAGAGCCCGGAGCGCCGGAACGCCAGGACCGCGGCGAGGTCCTCGCGGCTGGTGCGCAGCTCAGTCCAGGAGAGCGCGGTAGACACCGGCGCCCTCCTCACCGACGAGCTCCGCGGCGCTCAGCGCGGCGACGGTCGACCCGCCTCGCAGGACGAGCGCGTTCTCGCAGGCCTCCATCGCGAGGTCGCGCAGGTGCGTCGAGACGAGTACGGCGGCGCCCCGGGCCCGCGCGTCGGCGATCACCTCGAGGGTGGCCTCCACCCCCAGCGGGTCGACGCCGTCGAACGGCTCGTCGAGCAGGAGGACGGAGGGTTCGTGGAAGGTGGCCAGGATGACCGAGAGCCGCCGGCCCATGCCGTGGCTGAACCCCGAGGTGACCCGGTGGGCCGCGTCGCCGAGCTCGAAGCGCTCGAGGAGGTCGTGGGCGCGGGCCTCCCAGCCCTCGAGCCGGCGCAGGCGCGCGGCGAGCTGGAGGTGCTCCCACGGGGTCGCCCGCGGAACCAGGCCGCCGACGTCGGGGCAGTAGCCGGTACGCCGCTTCACCGCCAGCGGGTCCCGGCCGACGTCGATCCCGTCGACCTCGACGCGGCCCTCGGTGGGTGGGATCACCCCGGCCAGCACGCGCATGGTGGTGGACTTGCCGGCGCCGTTGCGTCCCAGCAGCGCGGTCGCCCGGCCCGCCTCGGCGCTCAGGTCGATCCCGCGTACGGCGGCCACGGCGCCGAACCGGACCCACAGGCCCTCGATCTCGACCCGCGCCTGCCCGGTGTGCCTGGCCTCGTCCACCCGCCCAGTCTCGCCGACCGGAGCGGGTGATGTGTCCGAAATGCCCAACTGGGGAGCCTCGATCCGCTGTGCGCGGACCGGGACTCCCCAGTCGGATGGTTCGTGAGGCCCTGAAGATCAGGGCCCGGGATCAGGCGGGTGGATCAGGCCTGGGATCAGGCGGGGAAGGACTCGCCCTTCTCCGCCATCTCCTTGAGCCGCTCGGTGGGAGCGAAGCGCTCGCCGTACTTCGCGGCCAGCTCCTCGGCCCGGGCGACGAAGCCCTTCAGGCCGCGGCCGGTCTTGCCGTCGTACCCCTGCATGAACTGCACGGTGCCGCCGGTCAGGGCCGGGTAGCCGATGCCCATGATCGAGCCGATGTTGGCCGCGGCCGCCGACTCGATGACGCCCTCCTCGAAGCACTTCGCGGTCTCGAGCGCCTCGATGAACAGGTAGCGGTCCTTGAGGTCCTCGATGTCGGCCGGCTCGTCGTTGGACGGGAACAGCTCCTTGAGGCCCGGCCACAGCGACCCGCGACGACCGTTCTCGTCGTAGTCGTAGAAGCCCTTGCCGCGCAGGCGGCCCGGACGCTCCTTCTCGATCATCGTGGAGATGACCGAGGTGGCGGGGTGGTCGGGCAGCTCGATGCCGTCGCGGGCAGCGGCCTCGACGGTGGCCTTCTGGATCTTGGCCATCAGCTCGAGGTTGAGCTCGTCGGAGAGCTGCAGCGTCCCGACCGGGTAGCCGGCCTGGGTCGCGGCGCGCTCCACCGACATCGGGTGGACGCCCTCTCCGAGCATCGCGAGACCCTCGTTGACCATCGTGCCGATGACGCGGCTGGTGTAGAAGCCACGGCTGTCGTTGACCACGATCGGGGTCTTGCGGATCGCCATCACCACGTCGAGCGCCTTGGCGACCGCCTCGTCGGTGGTCTTGGCGCCGCGGATGATCTCCACCAGCGGCATCTTGTCGACCGGCGAGAAGAAGTGCAGGCCGATGAAGTCGTCGGGACGGTTGACGCCCTCGGCGAGCTCGGTGATCGGGAGCGTGGAGGTGTTCGAGCAGAGCAGGGCGTCGGGGTTGACGACGTCCTGGATCTCGCCGAAGACCTTGGCCTTGAGCGACGGGTCCTCGAAGACGGCCTCGATCACGAGGTCGCAGCCCTTGAAGTCGTTGGCCTCGGTGGTCGCGGTGATCCGGCCGAGGATCTCGGCCTTCTTCGCCTCGTCCATCTTGCCGCGCTGCACGGCCTTGTCCAGGATCTTCTCGCTGTAGGCCTTGCCTTTGTCGGCGGCCTCCTGCTTGACGTCCTTGAGCACGACCTCCATGCCGGCGCGGGCACAGGAGTAGGCGATGCCGGCTCCCATCATCCCGGCGCCGAGCACGCCGACCTTGGTGGGCGTGTACTTCGCGACGCCCTCGGGACGCAGCGAGCCGCCGTTGATCGCGGAGAGGTCGAAGAAGAACGCCTGGATCATGTTCTTGCTGTTCGACCCGGTGATCAGCTCGGCGAGGTAGCGCGACTCGATCCGGCTGGCGGTGTCGAAGTCGACCTGGGCGCCCTCGATCGCGGCGGACATGATCGCGCGGGTGGCCGGGTAGTTCGCGCCCTTGGTCTGCTTGCGCAGCATCGCCGGGAACGCCGGGAGGAACGCCGCCAGCTTGGGGCTGGAGGGGGTGCCACCGGGGATCTTGAAGCCGTCGCGGTCCCAGGGGTTGGTGGCGGCCTCGGCGTTGTCCTTGTTCGCCTCGATCCACTTCTTCGCGGCGGGGACGAGGTCCTCACGGCTCTCGACGAGCTCGTCGACGAGGCCCTTCTCCTTGGCCTGGGCCGGCTTGAAGGTCGGCCCCTGGAGCAGGACGTCCATCAGCGCCGACTGGATGCCGAGCATCCGGACGGTGCGGGTGACGCCGCCACCACCGGGGAGCAGACCGAGGGTGACCTCGGGCAGGCCCAGGGAGACCTTGGGGTCGTCGACCACGATGCGGCGGTGGCAGGCGAGCGCGATCTCGAGCCCGCCACCGAGGGCTGCACCGTTGATCGCGGCCACGACGGGCTTGCCGAGCAGCTCGAGGCGACGCAGGTCGGCCTTGATCGTCTGGCCCATCTCGAAGATCGCCTGGCCGTCTTCGGGGGTGGCCTTCAGCATGTTCTTCAGGTTGCCGCCGGCGAAGAAGGTCTTCTTCGCCGAGGTGATCACCACGCCGGCGATGTCGTCCTTCTCGGCGTACAGCTTGTCGACCGCGTTGCGCATCGACTCGGTGTACAGGTCGTTCATCGTGTTGGCGCTGGAGGTGGGGTCGTCGAGGGTGAGTACGACGATGCCGTCCTCACCCTTGTCGTACTTGACTGCGGATTCCGTCATTTTTCTTCCTTCAAGTCTTTGGGTTGCGTTGGCACTTCGGCTGACCCCGTAGGTCGGGTCACCGGGTCTCGACACGCTCTTGGAGAGCTCGCAAGCTCGCTCTCCGACGCTGCTCGACCACCATCAGCTGGTCTGACGGAGTCAGACCAGCTCAACGATCGTGGCGATGCCCATGCCGCCACCGACGCACAGCGTGGCGAGGCCGCGCTTGAGCTCACGACGCTCGAGCTCGTCGATCAGCGTGCCGAGGATCATCGCGCCGGTGGCACCCAGCGGGTGACCCATCGCGATCGAGCCGCCGTTGACGTTGGTGATCTCGGAGTCGATGCCCATGTCGCGCATGAACCGCATGGCGACGGCGGCGAACGCCTCGTTGATCTCGAAGAGGTCGATGTCCTCGACCTGGAGGCCGGCCTTGGCCAACGCCTTGCGGGCAGCCGGGGCGGGACCGGTGAGCATGATCGTCGGGTCGGCACCGGACACGGCGGTGGCGATGATCCGCGCCCGCGGGGTCAGGCCGAGGTCCTGGCCGACCTGCTCGTTGCCGATCAGGGTCAGCGCGGCGCCGTCGACGATGCCGGAGCTGTTGCCGGCGTGGTGGACGTGGTCGATCTTCTCGATCCAGTGGTACTTCTCCAGCGCGACCGAGTCGAACCCGGCCTGGTCACCGATGCCGGCGAAGGACGGCTTGAGGCGCGCGAGGCCCTCGACGGTCGACTCGGGCTTGATGAACTCGTCGTGGTCGAGCACCACGATTCCGTTGCGGTCCCGGACGGGGACGACCGAGTTGGCGAAGCGGCCGTCGGCCCACGCCTTGGCGGCACGGTGGTTCGACTCCACGGCGAAGGTGTCGACCTCCTCACGCGACCAGCCCTCGATGGTGGCGATCAGGTCGGCACCGATGCCCTGGGGCACGAAGTCGGTGCTGAACGCGGTGGCCGGGTCCATCGCCCACGCGCCACCGTCACTGCCCATGGCCACGCGGCTCATCGACTCGACGCCACCGGCGATGATCAGGTCCTCGAAGCCGCCGCGCACACGGGAGGCGGCCTGGTTCACCGCCTCGAGGCCGGAGGCGCAGAAGCGGTTCAGCTGTACGCCGGCAACGGTGTCCGGGAGGCCGGCCGCGAGAGCGGCGGTCTTGGCGATGTCGCCGCCCTGGTCACCCACGGGCGAGACGACCCCGAGGACGACGTCGTCGATCCGGTTGACGTCGAGGGAGGGGTTCCGCTCCTGGACCGCGTCCAGCAGCCCCACCACCAGGTCGACCGGCTTCACCTCGTGGAGGCTGCCGTTCTTCTTTCCCTTGCCACGGGGCGTGCGCAGCGCGTCGTACACGAACGCTTCTGTTGCCATGAATGTGTTTCCCAACTTCTCGGTCGAGTCCAGGACTCGGCGGGCGGACTCACGCGGGCGCGGCGAGGCGCGGCGATGAGGTACTTCATTGTGACAGTAACGCTGTCATCGTCAATCCGGGGTTGCTGTGGGCGAGATCACCCGGTGTCCGTTTGGCAGCCCGCAGCCGGATAGTCCGAGACAGAACCGTCGTCAATTCGGACATTCGACGACGGTTACGTCTCGGACTACCCCGAAAACCCGGAGAACACCCCTAGGCCTGGACCGCGGCCCCGCGTTCGATCAGCCCGTCCACGTCGGCCACGCCCCAGGCGGTGAGGGCGTCGCGGGTGTTGATGCCGGCCTTGACCGGGGGCGGGGTGGACAGGGTGGCCGTCGTACGGGAGAAGCGGGGGGCGGGCTGCGGCTGGCGGATGCCCTCGTGCTCGACGAAGACCTCACGGGCGGCCATGTGCGGGTGGTCCATCGCCTCCGAGAGCGGGAGGATCGGCGCCACGCAGGCGTCGGTGCCCTCGAAGACCTCGGACCACTCGGCCTGGGTGCGAGTGGCGAACGTGGTCGCGATCCGCTCGCGGAGCTGGGGGGTCTGCTCGAAGTCGAAGCGGTCCGGGGCGTCCTCGATGCCGAGCAGCTTCACGAACACGTCGTAGAACTGCGGCTCCAGCGGGCCCACCGACATGTGCCGGCCGTCGGAGGTCTCGTAGAGGTCGTAGAACGGCATCCCGCCGTCGAGCAGGTTGACCCCGCGCTCCTCGCGCAGGTTGCCGCCCGCGAGCATCCCCGAGGACATCGCGTTCAGGCTCGCGGTGCCGTCGACGATCGCCGCGTCGACCACCTGGCCCTTCCCCGAGATGCGCGCCTCCAGCAGGGCTGCGAGCACCCCGATCACGAGGTACGTCGAGCCGCCGCCGAAGTCACCGACGAGGTTGGCGGGGAAATGTGGCTTCGCGGGGTCCTGGCCCATGCCGAACAGGGCGCCGGTGATCGCGATGTAGTTCATGTCGTGGCCGGCGGCCTTCGCCAGCGGCCCGGTCTGGCCCCATCCGGTCATCCGCCCGTAGACCAGTCGCGGGTTGCGGGCGTGGCACTCCTCGGGCCCGAGGCCCAGGCGCTCGGTGGTGCCGGGACGCATTCCCTCGATGAGTACGTCGGCCTCGGCGACCAGGTCGAGCACGGTCGCGATCGCCTCGGGGTCCTTGAGGTTCAGCGCCACGCTGGGCCGGCCGCGGTTGAGCAGGTCGTTCGCGCCGCCGGTGAGCGCCTGCCCCCCGGGACGCTCCACCCGGATCACGTCCGCGCCGAGGTCGGCCAGGATCATGCAGGCGTGCGGGCTGGGCCCGATGCCGGCGATCTCCACGACCTTGATCCCCTTGAGCGGACCGCTTCCCTGACCGAGTTCGTAAGTCATGCCGGTGATTGTGACAGCAGATCTGTCATCGTGCCCCCCGGCTCGCTCGTAACGCGAGTCGGGACGCCCCGCAGGCACCACTGGACAGTGACGCTCACCACCTGTGCAACTAGTTGCACAACGCCTCGGCGAGCACCAGACTCCTCGCATGGCACTCGAGCACGCGCTGCTGGTCTCCCTGAGCGAACGTCCCGGCACCGGGATCGAGCTGACCCGGCGCTTCGACCGGTCGATCGGGTTCTTCTGGCGGGCCACCCACCAGCAGATCTACAAGGTGCTGCGGCGGATGGAGTCCGAGGGCTGGCTCGACGTGGAGGCAGGCGAGTCGCGGCGCACCGAGCGCCGCTACAGCGTGACCCCGGCGGGCCGGCAGGTGCTCTCCGCCTGGATCGAGACGCCCGCCCAGCCGATGGTGATGCGCTCCGAGATCGCGGTGAAGATGCGCGGGGCGGCGTACGGCGACCGCGCCGAGTTGCTCGACCAGGTGCGCGACCTGCTCGCCGAGCACCGGACCCGGCAGGCCCACTTCGAGCAGCTCGAGCGGACCCAGTTCCCCGACCCGGGCGTCCTGACCGGCCAGCGCCTCGACACCTGGCTGGTGCTGCGCGGCGGCATCAAGCAGGAGCAGTTCTGGATCGAGTGGCTCACCGAGTACCTCCAGTCCTGGAGCCCCGCGACCAGTGCGGCCGGCGCGGCGAGCGGCGGTGCGGCATGAGCGAGTACCCCCACCTGCTGGCCCCGATCACCATCGGCGACCTCACCCTGCGCAACCGCAGCGTGATGGGCTCGATGCACACCGGGCTCGAGGACGCCGCGTGGGACGCCCCCAAGCTCGCGGCGTACTTCGCCGAGCGAGCCCGAGGCGCTGTCGGCCTGATCATCACCGGCGGCTACGCCCCCGGCAAGCGCGGCTGGCTCAAGCCGTTCGCCAGCGAGCTGACCACCCGGCTCCAGTCCGAGCGGCACAAGCAGGTCACCGGCGCGGTGCACGACGAGGGCGGCGCGATCGCCCTGCAGGTGCTGCACGCCGGTCGCTACGGCTACACCCCGTTCTCGCAGTCGGCGAGCGACAAGAAGTCGCCGATCACGCCGTTCGCGCCGAGCGCGATGTCGACCAAGCAGGTGGACCGGGTCGCCTCGTCGTTCGCCCGGACGGCCGCGCTCGCCCAGCGGGCGGGCTACGACGCCGTCGAGGTGATGGGCTCCGAGGGCTACCTGATCAACCAGTTCCTCGCCGCCCGCACCAACGACCGCGAGGACGCCTGGGGCGGTACGCCGACCCGGCGGATGCGGTTCGCCGTCGAGGTCGTCCGGCGTACCCGCGAGGCGGTCGGCGACGGCTTCCCGATCGTCTACCGGAGCTCGCTGCTCGACCTCGTCGAGGGCGGGCAGACCTGGGACGAGGTGGTCGAGCTCGCGCTGCTCCTGGAGCAGGCCGGCGCGACCGTGCTCAACACCGGCATCGGCTGGCACGAGGCCCGCGTCCCGACGATCATCACCCAGGTCCCGCGCGGGGCCTGGGCGTGGACGACCAGGCGGCTGCGCCAGGAGGTGGGCATCCCGGTGTGCGCCTCCAACCGGATCAACACCCCCGAGCTCGCCGACCAGCTGATCGCCGACGGCACCGCCGACCTGGTCTCGATGGCCCGCCCGCTGCTGGCCGACCCCGAGTTCGTGAACAAGGCGGCCGCCGGTCGCGCCGACGAGATCAACACCTGCATCGCCTGCAACCAGGCCTGCCTGGACCACGCGTTCGCGAACAAGCGCGCCAGCTGCCTGGTGAACCCACGCGCCTGCCGGGAGACCGAGCTGGTGCTGCTGCCGTTGGTTTCGACAGGCTCAACCACCGGTGGGGGCTCGGCCCCCGCGCGCAGGGTCGCGGTGGTGGGTGCCGGTCCCGCGGGGCTGAGCGCTGCCACGGCGTACGCCGAGCGTGGGTTCGCGGTCACGCTGTTCGAGAAGGGCACCGAGCTCGGGGGGCAGTTCCGGCTGGCGATGCAGATCCCGGGCAAGGAGGAGTTCGCGGAGACGCTGCGCTACTACGCGCGCCGGCTCGAGGTGCTCGGCGTGGACGTCCGGCTGGGCGTGGCCGCGGGACTGGCCGAGCTGGAGGGGTTCGAGGAGGTCGTGGTCGCCACCGGCGTCGAGCCCCGGATGCCGGCGATCCCCGGCATCGAGCGGGCGCTGTCCTACGCCGAGGTGCTGGACGGCTCCGCGACCCCGGGCCGCCGGGTCGCGGTGATCGGCGCCGGAGGCATCGGCGTCGACGTCGCGCACTTCCTGACCCACACGCCCGCCCCGGACGGCGAGGAGCTCGACGAGTGGCTGGCGCACTGGGGCGTGGGCGACCCCAGCCTGTTCCCCGCCGGCCTCACCGAGCGCAAGCCACGCACCCCTGCCCGCGAGGTGCACCTCGTGCAGCGCAAGACCTCGATGATCGGCAAGGACCTCGGCAAGACGTCGGGCTGGGCCCACCGCGCGGTGCTCAAGCAGTCCGGGGTCGTGCAGGTCACCGGGGCGGCGTACGACCTGATCGACGAGGCGGGCCTGCACCTCACCGTCGACGGGCAGTCCCGGCTGATCGAGGCGGACGACGTCGTCGTCTGCGCCGGGCAGGACTCGGTGCGCGGCCTCTACGACGAGCTCGTGGCGGCCGGCCGCCAGGTCCAGCTGATCGGTGGCGCCGACGTGGCCGCCGAGCTCGACGCCAAGCGCGCGATCGAGCAGGGCGTGCGGGTGGCGGCCGGGGCCTGAGGCCCCGCCCAGAGCTCAGTGCCCAGAGCCCCGTGCCCGAGCCCAGTGCCCGGCGCTCAGTCGACCGTGCGCGCCCGCAGCCGGTAGCCGGCGAACGAGGCGAGCAGGAGGGTGATCCCGGTGACCAGGACGCCCCCGATCACCCCGACCGAGCCGTCGGTCCAGTCCGAGACCGCCTCGGGCACGACCACCGTCACCGAGAGGACGGCACCGGCGAGGTAGGGCCAGGCGACCCGGGCGAGGTAGATCGCGATCCCGATCACCGCGACGAGCAGCGTCAGCAGGTAGCCGGGCCAGGAGTAGGTGCCCTCGATCACCAGCATCTGCGCCCCGCAGAACGCGGTCGCGACACCGGCCGCGCGGGCCACGGTCAGCTCGCGGAACCGGCCGAGCTCGGTCAGCGCCAGCCAGCCGCCGGCAAGCAGGTAGAGCGCCACCGCCGAGACGACGCCCTCGTTCCGGTCGATCGCGCCGACGAGGTTCAGCACCACCGTCACCACCCCGGCGAGCATCCCGAGCAGGCCGAGCGCGGTGGGAGCGATCCGGTAGCCGACTGCAGCGACGAGGACACCGACCAGCCCTCCTGCGACGGCCGGCCAGTAGATGTCCGGGCTGAGGCCGTCGCCGGTCTCGAGGAGGTCGTCGACGACCACGCCCACCAGGAAGGCAGCGGTGAGCGCGGCACCGCTCAGCAGGGTCCCGGCCAGCCGACGCCGGGAGTCGTCGCCCTGGTGGCGTATGCCGCCCTGCCCGCCGGCCCGGGAGGCGACGAGGCCGGCGATGCCGAGCACGACCGCGACCACCGCGAGCATCGTGACCCGGGCACCGAACCCGAGGTCCCACCACGCCTCGGCGACGAAGAGTCCACCGGCAGCGAGGACGAGCGCGCCACCGAGGTAGGCGACCACCTCGACGAGCTGCGGCAGGCCCTGACGTCCAGGTGCCTGACGTCCAGGTGCCTGGGAGGGCGCCTCCGAACCCGGCTCCCGCAGGGCGCCGTACACGACGCCGATGGCGTCCTCGCGCGCCGCCGGTGCGAGCAGGTCACGCGCGATCAGGGCGTCGACGACGCGGTCGGGGGAGGGAGCCACCGGTGGGGTCATGGCGCAATGGTGCCGCCCCCAGAGCCTGGGGGGATGAGCATTCCTACTCATTTCCCGTCACGTCCGCGGAAGGCTACTCGTCGGTGACGAAGCCTTCCTTCTTCAGCCAGTCGAACGCGACCTCGGCGGGAACCTCGCCGTCGACGTCGACCTTGGCGTTCAGCTCCAGCAGCACCTCGTTCGTCAGCTTCTCGCTCACCGGCGCGACGAGCTCCTGCAGCTGCGGGTACTTGCGGTCGACGGCCTCGGTGAGCACGAGCGAGACGTTGTACTTGGGGAAGAAGTTCCGGTCGTCCTCGAGCACCTTCAGGTTCAGGGCCAGGATCCGCCCGTCGGTGGTGAACACCTCGCCGAAGTTGCACGCCCCCTTGGCAGTGGCGTCGTAGATCGCCCCGGTCTGGAAGGTCTTCAGGTTGTCCTCCGGCACGCCGCGCGGGCTGTTCAGCGGGACGCCGTACTTCTCGAGCATGCCCTTGAGGCCGTCGGGGCGGTTGATCAGCTCGGACTCCACGCAGAAGGTGCGGTCCTTGACCGGCACCTTCCTCATCTCGGAGAGCTTGGTGATCTTGTACTTGTCGGCCACCTTCTTGGTGACCGCGAAGCCGTAGGTGTTGTTCATCGGCGCCGGCTGGAGCCAGACGAGCTTGTTGGCCTTCAGGTCCTCGTCGCGGACGGCTTCGTACTGCCCCTTCTCGTCGGGGATGGGCTTGTCGTGGCCGAGGTAGGTGATCCAGCCGGTGCCGGTGTACTCCCACATCGTCTGGACCAAGCCGTCGATCATCGCCTGCCGGGCGGCCGCGCTGCCGGGGATGTTGGTCAGGTCGGTGACGTTGGCGCCGGCCGACTGCATCAAGATGATCGCCATCTTGCCGAGCAGGACGTTCTCGGTGAAGTTCTTCGAGCCGACCGAGATCGAGGCTCCGTCGAGCCGCTTCACGTCCTTGAGGGGACCGGCGAGCTTCCCGGTCGGGACGAACCCGCCGGCCGTGGGCAGGCTGCACGCCGCGAGCAGGGCGCACATCGTCACGGCGAGCAGCATGGCGAGGATCCCGCGGGAGCGGCGCATCGCTCAGACCCCCTTCGGCCGGACGACGAGCTCCAGGACGCGCCCGACCCACTCGATCAGCAGCGCGAGCAGCGCCACCAGGACGGCACCCCAGACGATCACCGGGTAGCGCAGCAGCGAGATGCCGGCCTGCAGGGTGCCGCCGAGGCCACCGCCGTTGATGAACGTGGCCAGCGTGGCGGTGCCGACGAGCAGCACGAGCGCGGTGCGGATGCCGGACATGATCACCGGCAGGGCCAGCGGGAGCTCGACCCGGAACAGCACGGCCGTGGCCGACATGCCCATGCCCCGCCCGGCCTCGACCAGGGTCGGCTCCACGCCCTGGAGCCCGACGATCGTGTTGCGCAGCACCGGCAGCACCGCGTAGATCGTGAGCACGATGACCGCGGTGCGGAAGCCGAAGTCGATCCACATCGCGAACAGCACGATCAGGCCCACCGAGGGCGCCGCCTGACCGGCGTTGGCGAACCCGACGATCAGCGGGGCCAGGCGCCTTGCCCTGCCCCGGGTCAGCAGCACCCCGAGCGGTACGGCGATCACGATCACGAAGAACGCCGAGACGAACGTGAGCCGCACGTGCTCCCAGATCTGGCGCCAGATCGTCGGCCAGGCCAGCGAGCTCTCCACGACCGAGTCCATCGTGGCGGTCGCGTGCCAGATCGCATAGGCGGCGAAGCCACCCACCACGATGGCCGGGATCGCGAACAGCACGATCAGCGTCTCGGCGTCGAGGCCGCCGCGCAGCCGCCCGCGCTTCTTCCCCCCGGCCGGGACCTGCGTGGCCCCGGTGCCTCCGGCGCCGGGGTCGGCGGCGGTCTCGGTGGCGCGTTCGGGGGCGGACGAGGTCACGACTGCGCCCCGTCGTCGTGCGTGGCCGCTTCGCTCTTCTCCTGCTGGGCGTGGATGTACCCGGTCACCGCGGCGAAGTCGACGACGCCGAGGTAGCGGCCCCGGTCGCCGGTGACCACGGCTCCCCCGTGGCTGCTGGTGAGCATCGTGTCCATCGCGTCGTTGAGGGTCGCGCGGTGGTCGAGCTCGATCAGCTCGGTCTGGCCGGCGTGGATCGTCTCGCCCACGAGGCGGCGTACCCACGGCCACGCGATCGGGCGCCCGTTGCGGTCCAGCACCACCACGGCCCGGTCGCCGGCGGCCTGGGCCCGGCGCCGGACCTCCACGGTGCTCTCGCCGATCGTCGCCGTGGTGGGGTTGTGCAGCTCGACGTCGGAGATCCGGGCGAGGCTGAGCAGCTTGAGCGAGGACCCGGCGCCGACGAAGTCCTCGACGAACTCGTTCGCAGGCGAGGCCAGGATGACGTCGGGGGTGTCGTACTGCGCGACCCGCGCCCCCTCCTGGAGGATCAGGATCCGGTCGCCGAGCTTGATCGCCTCGTCGATGTCGTGGGTGACGCACACGATGGTCTTGCGGACCTCGCGCTGGATCGAGAGCAGCTCGTCCTGGAGCCGCTGGCGGGTGATCGGGTCGACGGCCCCGAAGGGCTCGTCCATCAACAGCACCGGCGGGTCCGCGGCGAGCCCGCGGGCAACGCCGACGCGCTGCTGCTGGCCACCGGAGAGCTCACGGGGGTAGCGGTCGCGGTACTTCGCCGGGTCCAGGCCGACGAGGTCGAGCATCTCGTCGACCCGCTCGGTGATCCGGGCGCCGTCCCAGCCGAGCATCCCCGGGACGATCGCGATGTTCTTGGCCACGGTCATGTGCGGGAACAGGCTGCCGCCCTGGATGACGTAGCCGATGTGGCGGCGCAGATCGTCGACGCTGCTGTGCCGGATGTCTTCGCCGCCGATCTCGATCGTGCCCGAGGTGGGTTCGATCAGCCGGTTGATCATCTTCAGCGAGGTCGTCTTGCCGCAGCCCGAGGGGCCGACGAACATCACGATCTCGCCCGCGGGGATGACCAGGCTGAGCCCGTCGACCGCCGGGACGGGTTGGCCGGCGTACTTCTTGGTGACGCCGTCGAGCCGGATCTCGGCGCCGCTGATCTCGGGGGTGGAGCCCTCGGTGCGCGTGTCGGTGGCAGTCATGTCAGACCCGGATTCCCTTCGAGGTGGTCGCTCGGCCGAGCAGCAGGAGCAGGAGGTCGAAGACCAGCGCGATGATCACCACGCCGACCGTCGCGCTGAGCGCGTAGTTGACGCCGTTCTTGCCACCGGCCTGCTGGAGCCCGATGAAGATCCAGGAGCCGAAGCCCGGACCGAGGATGTACGCCGCGATGGCGGCCACCCCCATGGACATCTGCGTGGACACGCGGACCCCGGCGAGGATGACGGGCCACGCCAGCGGCAGGCGTACGGCGAACAGCGACCTCGTCTCGCTCATCCCCATGCCGCGCGCCGACTCGAGGAGGTCGCGGCTGACGCCCTGGAGCCCCACGACGGAGTTCCGCAGCACCGGGAAGATCGCGTAGAAGGTGACCGCGAACAGCGAGGGCCAGAAGCCGAGGCCGAGGATCGGCAGCAGCAGCCCGACCAGCGCGAAGGACGGGATCGTCAGGCCGATCGAGCTGATCGCGTTCGCGACGGGGTCCAGCTTCGGCACCTTGGTGACGCCGACGGCCACCGCGATCCCGATGACGGTCGCCAGCAGCACCGCGACGGCGACGAGCAGCGCGTGGCCCCACGCCAGTGTGAAGACCTGGGCCCAGCGTTCATCAAGGAATTCCCTCACGAGATGCGCTCCGCACTCGCGGCCGATCCCAGCAGCCACGTCTCGGGTAGGTCAAGCCTTGCTCATCGGTCCAACCACGTCGACCCTGTCAGGGCTTTTTTGGGCAGGTCGTCCGATTGGCACCCCCTGTCCGGGTGGCGGGGGCCCCGGGCCGGCGGCACGCGGCGGGTCAGCGCAGCGACCTGATGTTCACCACGAGCACCGAGCCGAGGACGCTGACCGCTGCGGCGAGGACGTAGAGGGAGGAGTACCCCAGGCCGAGGCCCAGGACCGCGGCGGCGACGACCGGCGCGAGCACCTGGGGCAGCGCGTTGGCGATGTTGATGACGCCGAGGTCCTTGGCCCGGTCGCCGGCCGAGGGCAGCACCTCGGTGATCATCGCGAAGTCGACCGCGGTGTAGATGCCGAACCCGATGCCCAGGATGAGCGCGCCCACCAGGGCGGCGGTCCACGTCGTCGCGAACGCGAGCAGCAGCAGCGCGCAGGCAGCGACCAGGCCGGCAGCGATCACGAAGACCTTGCGCCGCCCGAGGCGGTCCGACCAGATCCCGCCCGCGACGGCGGTGAGCAGGGTGCAGGCGCCGTACGCCGCGGTGAGCACGAAGACCTTGTCCTCGGCCTCGTCGGTGCTGAGCCCGATGGCGTCCTTGAGGTAGTAGAGCATGTAGAGGATCACCAGCGCGTTGCCCAGGTTCATCAGGAACCGGGTGATCCAGGCCCAGGCGAAGTCGGGGTGCTGACGCGGGGAGATCCAGAACGAGCGCAGGAACGTGCCGAGCACGAACGGCTCACGTGCCGCCGGGTCCAGCGCGATGTCGCGGCTGTCGAGGCAGTACGGCAGCGCGAGCACGACGAGCACGCCCGCCGTCGCGAGGTAGCCCGCGGCGATGCTGCCGGTCGCGGCCGCGATCCCGGAGCCGCCCACCACGCCGAGGGTCTGGGCGATCGCGAGCCACCCGCCGACGGCCCCGCGGGTGCGGCTGGGCACCTGGTCGGGGACGGTCGCGGTGATTGCGGCCAGCATCGCGTTCAGCGACGCCTGGGCCAGCGCCCAGCCGAGCACCATCACCAGCACCGAGCCCGCCGCGGAGAGCACCACCATCGCGACCACGCCGCCGGCCAGGCCGCCGAGCACCCACGGGATCCGGCGCCCGATCCGGAGCACGGTCCGGTCGGAGAACGCCCCCCAGAGCGGGTTGAGGATCGTGGAGACCGCTGCGCCGACGCCGGTGACCAGCGAGAGCGTGGCCTCCTTGTGCTCGGGGTTGAGCACCTCGGCCTGCTGGGCGAGCAGCACCTGGATCGGGCCGAAGAACCCCGACCACACCCCGATGCTGATCATCGCGAGCCACAGCACCCATACCTTGCTGACCGGGCGGACCGGGTCCCCCAGCGCGGCGAGGTCGACCCCCTGCGGAGGTCCGCCGACGGCGCTGCTCACCGGACCGCTCACCGGGTCGCTCACCGGCCGCCCTCCCGGGTGGAGCGGATCAGGTCGGCGTACCAGTGGAAGGAGCGCTTCGGCGTACGCACCAGGGTGTCGTAGTCGACGTGCACCAGGCCGAAGCGCTGCCGGTAGCCCTCGGCCCACTCGAAGTTGTCGAGCAGCGACCAGCAGTAGTAGCCGCGGACGTCGGCGCCGTCGGTGATCGCGTCCGCGACGGCACCGAGGTGCCCGGCCAGGTAGTCGATGCGCGGCTGGTCGTCGACCACACCGTCCTCGTCGGGGCCCATGCCGTAGGAGCACCCGTTCTCGGTGACGTGGATCGGCGGGAGGTCGGGGTAGCGCTCGCGCAGCTGGGCGATGACGGCGCGCAGGCCCTCCGGCACGACCGGCCAGCCGAAGTCGGTGAGCGGGTAGCCGTGGATCTCCTCCTGCACGAACGGGATCTCCGCGCCCTCCTCGGCCGCGGAGATCAGCGAGGGGTTGTAGTAGTTGAGCCCGTAGAAGTCGAGCGGTGCCGCGATCGTCTCCAGGTCGCCGGGGCGCACCGGCATCAGCTCGGCGAAGCCGTCCGGGTAGGCGCCCAGCAGCATCGGCCCCGCGAAGATCCGGTTGTAGAGGGAGTCGTAGAGGTCGGCCGCCTCCACGTCCCCGGGCGAGGTGGTGGCCGGGCTCACGGTGGTGTGGTTGTTCGCCGTACCGACCTGGCGGGCGACGTTGGCGCGCAGCGCCGCCACGCCGAGCCCGTGCGCGAGGTTGACGTGGTGGGCCACCGGCAGCGCGCCGAAGCCGAGGGCCTTGCCGGGCGCGTGCTCGCCGTTGCCGTGCCCGAGCAGGGTCACCACGTTGGGCTCGTTGACCGGCACCCACTTGCCGACCCGGTCGCCGAGACGGGCCGCGCACACGGCGGCGTACTCCGCGAACCGCTCGGCGGTCTCCCGCACCTCCCAGCCGCCCCCGTCTTGCAGCGCCTGCGGCAGGTCCCAGTGGTAGAGCGTCGCCATCGGCTCGATCCCGGCCGCGACCAGCTCATCGACGAGCCGGTCGTAGAAGTCGAGCCCGGCGGCGTTCACCGCGCCCCGGCCCTGCGGCTGTACCCGCGGCCAGGAGATCGAGAACCGGTAGGCGTCGGTGCCGAGCTCCCGCATCAGGGCGACGTCCTCGGCGTACCGGTGGTAGTGGTCGCAGGCCACCTTCCCGTCACTGCCGTCGTGGATCCGCCCAGGCTCGGCGGCGAAGGTGTCCCAGATGCTCAGCCCCTTCCCGTCCTCGTCCCACGCCCCCTCGATCTGGTACGACGCGGTGCTGGTCCCGAACACGAAGTCACTCGGAAGGTTCACTGCCATGGGTGGGAGTAAACAAGTGATCCGCCGAGCCGGATAGTCCCGATCGTTCGGCAGGCCCGAGGCCGGACTTGACCGGCGAAACGACCGGGACCATCCGTGCGGGAGAATGGCACGGTGATCGAGTACCGGCCGGCAGGCGGGAGGGCGCGCACCGTCGCGGACGGGCGTACGACGTGGCACTCGTTCTCGTTCGGGGCGCACTACGACCCCGCGAACGTGGGGTTCGAGGCACTGGTCGCGCACAACGACGAGCTGCTGCCGTCCGGCACGGGGTATCCCGACCACCCGCACTCCGACCTCGAGATCGTCACCTGGGTGATCAGCGGGGCGCTGCGGCACACCTCGACGGTCGGCTCCGGGGTGATCGGCCCCGGTCAGGTGCAGCGCCTCTCCGCCGGCAGCGGGGTGGTGCACTCCGAGGTCGCGGACGGTCCCGAGGAGACCCGGTTCCTGCAGGCGTGGGTGCGTCCCGACGAGCCGGGCCGGCAGCCGAGCTACCTCTGCGAGGAGGTCGACGTCGACGGCGGTTGGACCTGCGTGGCGGACGGCGACGCCGGCGACGGCGTGCCGATCTCGTCGCGCGGCACGTCCCTGTACGCCTCCGGCCTCGCCACCGGTGAGCGCCTCGCCCTGCCCTGGGCCCCGCGGCTGCACCTGTTCGTGGCGCGCGGGCGGATCCTGCTCGGCGAGCGCCAGCTCGAGCCGGGCGACGCCGCGCGGCTGCACGAGGAGGGCGGTCGCCTGGTCACCGCCGAGGACGACACCGAGCTCGTCGTGTGGGCGTTCAGGGGATCAGCACACCGGGGTTGAGCACACCCGCAGGATCGAGCTCGGCCTTGAGCGCGCGCAGCATGCGTACGCCGACCGGCCCGATCTCGCGGGCCAGCCACGGCTTGTGGTCCTGGCCGACGGCGTGGTGGTGGGTGATCGAGGCGCCGTTGTCGATCATCGCGTCACTGGCGGCCGCCTTCGCCGCGGCCCACTGCGCGATCGGGTCCACGGCCTGCCGGGTGGCGACGGTGAAGTAGAGGGAGGCGCCGGTCTCGTAGACGTGCGAGACGTGGCACAGCACCAGCGTGCCGGGTCCGAGCGACCCGGTCAGGGCGGCCGAGACGGCGGCGTACACCTGGTGCAGCCGGGACCAGAACGTCACCGTCTCCAGGGTCTCCACGAGCACGCCGACGTCGAGAAGCGAGTCGCGCAGGTAGGGACCGTGGAACCGGCCCTCCGCCCATCCCTCGTCCTCGCCCAGGGAGGTGCCGCCAAGGCCGGAGAGCACCGCGCTCACGGCGACCCGCCTCGCGGCGACGTCGGCCTCGCTGCCCTCGTAGCCGGTCACCATCAGGCAGCCACCCGAGGAGGCCGACCCGACCTCGGCCGGCTTGGCGAGGTTGACCGAGGTCTCGGCCTCGTCGGAGAGCCGCAGCACCGTGGGGAGCAGGCCGGGCGCGGTGAAGGTCTGGGCGAGCGTGCGCATCGCGTTCGCGCCGGCGACGAAGGAGTCCCAGCGCCAGGTCTCGTAGACCTTGACGGCCGGCACCCGGCGTACGCGCACGGTCACCGCGGTGACCACACCGAACGCCCCCTCGGACCCGAGGACGACCTCGCGCAGGTCGGGCCCCGCGGCGTTCGCAGGCGAGCTGCCCAGCACGAGCTCGCCCCGCGGCGTGGCGACCCGGAGCCCGAGGACGACGGAGTCGAAGCGGCCGTATCCGGCCGAGGACTGCCCCGAGGAGCGGGTGGCGGCGAACCCGCCGATCGAGGCGTACTCGAAGCTCTGCGGGAAATGCCCCAGGGTCAGGCCGTGCTCGGCGAGGAGCGCCTCGGCCTGCGGCCCGCGCAGGCCCGGCTCCAGGATGGCGGTCATCGACTCGGTGTCGACCGCGAGCAGCCGGTCGAGGCGGCCCAGGTCGAGGGAGACCACCCCGGCGAAGCCGTCGCGCTCCGCGACCAGCCCGCCGACCACCGAGGTCCCGCCGCCGAAGGGCACCAGCGCGACGTAGCGTTCCTCGGCCCAGGTGATCACGGCCGCCACCTCGTCGTGATTGCCCGGCCGCACGACCGCGTCCGGGGAGTCCGAGCCGTCCCCGGCGCGCAGCCGGAGCAGGTCGGTGGTCGACTTCCCGCGGGTGTGGTGCAGCCGCGTGTCGTGGTCGGTCAGGACGTGCTCGGAGCCCACGATCGCGACCAGGTCCTCGACCAGCTGGTCGCCCAGCGCCGCGGAGAGGCGGACCGAGCCGGGGTCCACCGAGGGGGCCTCGCTGGTCCCGACGAACGCGTCGACGAGCTCGAAGGCGTTCGCCGAGAGTGGTCCGGCCTGGGCCGGGTCGCCCCAGCGCGACCAGTGCATCTCCGGGGATGTGGGGCTCATGTGTTACATTGTGACACATGACGTCTATTCGTCACAATCAGTCGGACGAGGTCTACCTCGACGCTGCCCGCGAGGCGATCCTCGCCGTCGGCTGGAGCCGGACCACGCTGACCGACATCGCCCGCCGCGCGGGGGTCAGCCGGATGACCCTCTACCGGCGCTGGCCCGACACCCAGACCCTGCTCGCCGACCTGATGACCCGCGAGCTGGGCGCCGTCGTGGGGGCGGCCCCCGGCCTCGCCCCGCCCGAAGAACAGGCGGAAGGGCGCACGCCGGGATCCATCGCCGACGGCGTGGTGGCCACCGTGCGCCGGCTCCGGACCAACCCGCTGCTGCGCCGGATCATCGACGTCGACCCCGAGCTGCTGCTGCCCTACCTGCTCGACCGCCGTGGCCGCACCCAGGACCAGATCGCGACCGCGGTCGCCGAGGTCATCCGCGAGGGCCAGGCCGCGGGCTCGGTCCGGGCCGGGGCCGCCGACACCATGGCCCGCTCGCTGCTCCTCGCCTGCCACGGGTTCGTGCTCTCCGCCCACACCATGGCCGACGGCGTCGCGCCCTCGCGGGACGCCGACCTCACCGGCCTCGACGACGAGCTGGCGCGCCTCGTGGAGCGGTACCTCGCGCCGTGAGCGGGTCTCGACAGTCTCGACCGACGGGGGACGCTCGACCGACCACGACCCCGACCCCGTCGCCGGGAAGGATCCAGGTCGGGCTGGACGGGATCCCGAAGAGCACCGACGTGCTGGTGATCGGGCTCGGGATCACCGGCGCCGGGGTCGCCCTGGACGCGGCCTCCCGTGGGCTCGACGTGGTAGCGGTCGACGCCCACGACGTCGGGTTCGGCACCAGCCGGTGGAGCTCCAAGCTGGTGCACGGCGGCCTGCGCTACCTCGCCCGGGGGCAGCTCGACGTGGCCCGGGAGAGCGCGGTCGAGCGCGGCATCCTGATGCAGACCACCGCTCCCCACCTCGTGCACGCCCTGCCGATGCTGATGCCGCTCACCCCTGAGGTCGGCCGCGTCCAGGCCGGGCTGGCCCGCAGCGGCATCCGGGCGGGGGACCTGCTGCGCCTGGCCGCCCGCACCCGCCGCGAGACGCTGCCCTGCCCACGGCGCATCGGCGTCACCGAGACGCTGACGCTGGCCCCCGTCGTACGCCGGGAAGGCCTGCGTGGGGCGATCCTGAGCTGGGACGGCCAGCTCGAGGACGACGTCCGCCTCGTGCTGGCGGTGGCCCGCACCGCCGCCACCCAGGGCGCCCACCTGCACACCGGGGTCCGGGTCAGCGAGGCCCTCGGCGAGGGGGCCATGCTCACCGATTCCACCACCGGGGCGTCGCGCTGGATCAACGCCCGCGCGGTCATCAACGCGACCGGGGTCTGGGCCGGCCAGCTGGTCCCGGAGATCCGGCTGCGCCCCAGCCGCGGCACCCACCTCGTGCTGCGCAAGGAGACCCTCCCCGGGGTCCGGTGCGCGGTGATGGCTCCGGTGCCGGGAGCGAGCAACAGGTTCGTGTTCGCCCTGCCCCAGCCCGACCAGACCTTCTACGTCGGCCTGACCGACGAGGAGGTCGACGGCGAGGTCCCCGACGTCCCGGTCGCCCCCGAGGAGGACGTCGCGTTCCTGCTCTCCGTGATCAACCGCGTCCTGCAGAGCGACGTACGCCGCGACCAGGTCGTCGGGACGTACGCCGGACTGCGGCCCCTGCTCGACACGGGCACCACCACCGCCGACCTGTCGCGCCGGCACGCGGTGCTCGTCTCCAGCAGCGGAGTGGTCACCGTGGTCGGCGGGAAGCTGACCACCTACCGCCGGATGGCGCAGGACGCCGTCGACCGGGCCGTGGAGACCTCGCACCTCACGGCCGGCCCCTGCCGGACCCGGACGCTTCCGCTGGTCGGGGCCGCCTCCCGCGACCGGCTCGCGGCGCTGGACGCCCCGGCCCGTCTGGTGCGGCGGTTCGGCACGGAGGCGCGGGCCGTGCTCGCCGAAGCCGTCGCCGTCACGGGGCTGGGCACCGACGAGCTGCTCGCCCCGGTCGCGCCGGGCCTGGCCGTCACGCTCGCCGAGCTGGTCTTCGCGGTCACCCACGAGGGGGCCAGGACCGTCGAGGACCTCCTCGACCGGCGTACGCGGGTCGGCCTGGTTCCCGAGGACCGCGACCTGGCCCGGCCCGCCGCCGAGCGCGCGCTCGAGCTCGCCGCCGCTGTCAGGCTCTAGGACCGGCCCGGACCCAGACCCAGACCCCGGCTCAGGGCTTGGCCCCGGCCCCGGCCCCGGCCCCGGCTCAGGGCTTGGCCGTCTGGCCCAGCTCCTCGAGGACGGCCGCCGCCGCGCGGCGGCCCGAGCGCATCGCACCCGGGATCCCGGGGAGCTCCCGGTGGTCCCCGCACACGAACACTCCGTCACCGAGGTCGACCTCGCGGCGCAGGATGAGCGGCGGGCGCACCGCCGGCACCGCCGCCGACCTGACGTGCCGGGCGACCAGGCCCCAGGACCCTGCGTTCGTGTGGAAGATCTGGCCCAGCTGGGCTCGCACCGCCGCCTCGGTCTCGGTGCCGGCGTCGCTCCCGGGCATGGCGACCGAGCTGGCTGCCACGAGGTGCCTGCCCGAGGGGGCGTAGCGCGAGGCGATGTTGGAGACCACGACCGCGTGCGAGACCGGGCCCGCGGAGGGACCGATCGGGTTCACGAACGGGATCTTCATCGTGGTGGGCGGGACCTCCGTGGAGAACCACCAGGTGGAGGTGCCCCGCATCATCGGGGCGCCGAGACCGAGCATCGAGGAGGCGCTGACCGGATCCGTCGCCACCACGACGGCACGGGCCTGCACCTCGCCGCCGTCGGTGAGCACGCGCACCCCGCTGCCGGCGTTGCGCTTCACGCCGAGGACGTCCACCCCGTGGTCCACCGGCTGCTCGAGGGCGAGCGCAAGCTGGTTGGGCAGCGCCTGCATCCCCAGCGCGGGCAGGGCGGGGGTCCCGGTGGACAGCTCCTGCATGCTCAGCATCGTGAACTGGTAGGAGGTGCGCAGGTCCTCGTCGGCCAGGACGAGGCGGAAGAACGGCCGCAGCACCTCCTCGCGGAGCCGGCCCGAGATCCGGTGCCGGTCCAGCGACTCCTCCAGCGTCATGTCGGCCCCGGCGAGCAGCCGGTCGGTGCCCCGACGCATCGGGTCGCTCCACCGCAGCAGCCGGGCGATGTCCTGCGGTGCCCCGAGCCCGGACCTGATCGCGGCGATCAGAGCGGTCTGCGAGCCCTGCAGCACCCGGTATCCATCGGGGTGGGCGAGCACCATGCCCCGCTCGATCGGGCGGGGGTTGAGGGCCGCGACGTCGACGCTGTTGCGCAGGTCCGGGTGGGTGACGTTGAGCCACTGCAGGCCGCGGTCGCAGCGGAAACCGTCGACGATGTCGGTGCCGACGCGCCCCCCGACCCGGGCCGAGCGCTCCAGGACGCGCACGGACAGACCGGACTCCTCCAACGCCCGCGCGCAGGTGAGCCCGGAAACTCCCGAGCCGATCACGGCCACGTCGGTGGCGTCCATTGCTGCGAAGTATCACCCTGGCCCGCATTCCATACAGAAACGGACAATCCATGGTCTGGACCAGATAACGGCTGCCGGGATCGACACTCCGCAAGTGCTTGCGCTCGGCCCCTCAGCCGTGCCTGCAGAACTCGATCACCGACTCCAGGGCCTCGCGGGCCTCCGGGATCGGCAGCAGCGGGTAGACGTGGATCAGGTCGGGCGCCACGACGTACTCCAGCTCCCAGTCCGACTCCTGCGCGCGCTCGAACAGCGCGTCGCAGCCGGGCTGCAGCAGGTCGCGGGTGCCGCACAGCATCAGCGCCGGGGGCAGCCCGGCGAGGTCGCCGAGCCCGGGGCTGACCCGCGGGTCGGCGAGCCGGCCGGGCTCGGTGCCGCCCGCCCAGAAGGAGGCGTAGACCGACAGGTGCGGATAGGACAGCCACGGATCGCGGTCGGCGGCCTCCCGGGTCCCGGGGGTGGTGCCGGTCAGGTCGACCCAGGGAGCGATCAGCACCAACCGGTCGGGCTGGGGACCGCCGCGGTCGCGCAGCGCCTGAGCCAACGCGAGTGCGTAGCCGCCCCCGGCGGAGTCCCCCACCAACGTGACGCCCTGCGGCGAGGTCGCCGCGAGGTCGTCGAACAGCGCCACCATCGCGTCGAAGGAGTCCTCGACGGTGAACTCCGGCGCGAGCGGGTAGGCGGGCAGCACGCCTCTCGCGCCGAGGGCGTCGGACAACCGGGCGAGGAACCGCCAGTGCTGGGGGCTGGAGGGGCGCACGTAGGCCCCTCCGTGCAGATGGAGCACGGTGCGGCCGGGCAGCTCGGCCCCGGCCCTCCAGATCGTGTGCGCCGGGAAGCCGTGGACGTTGCTGATCGAGAGCTGGTGGGTGCGACGTACGTCGCGCGGCGGGCCCTGCACGATCGTGCGGTTGTGCTCGGTCATCGCCGTACGCATCGCCGGCAGGTCGTCGGGCGAGAGGTTGCGCCGCAGCAGCGGCACCACTCGGGTCACGACGGCGTGCTGGAGGCTGGGCATGCGCCGAGACTAGTGATCCGAGGCGGGGAACGTCCCGAGGTGGGCGATGTCGTAGCCCGCGGGGTAGGTGCGGAAGTAGCCGTACTCGCTGACCCACTTCGGCTTCGAGCGGGCCGGGAACAGCCGCAGCAGCCGCGCCCGCACCGCCATCGCGCCGCGGAAGAAACCCCGCTCGATCCGCCCCGGGACCGGGTAGCGGAACGCGCGCAGCAGCGGCTCGTCCATCAGCGAGTAGGCGAACCGCTTCACCACCCACTTGGGGGCGTACTTGTTGGGCGCGAACGTGGTCATCAGGTCCAGGGTGGAGTCGGCCACCCGGCGGCCGCCCGGGTCGAAGGCGAAGTGCTCGCGCTCGTAGTCGTCGAGGAGCTTCTCGAAGCCGGCGAAGTCGGCGGGCATGTCCTTGATCGCCATGTGCCGGCCGAGCTCGATGTAGTAGTTGGTCACGGCGGCGACCTCGTTGGGGCTCAGCGACCGGAACCCGAAGTCGTCGATCCAGCGCTTGGGCACCACGACGAAGGTGGCGAGCACGTAGCGGAAGTCGTCGTTGCTGATGTCGTACATCGCGTGCATCTGGTTGATCCGGCGTACGGCGGAGCGCCCGCGGGTGCTGTCGAGGCCGTGCCGCTGCACCTCCTCGAGCAGCAGCCCGGTGTCGTCGTACCTCTTCTGGACCTGGCCGGTGAACTCCTGGGTCTGGTCGAGGAGACGCCCGATCGAGGGGACCGCGTAGGTGCGGAAGAGCGCGAACGAGAGCGCCTGCAGGTTGTCCCACGGGAAGTCGTAGGCCGACACGTGCAGGCTGATCTCGTGGCTGTCGGCCACGGGGTCGAGCTGTTCACTGCGTCGGACCCAGTGGTTGCGAGGCTGCATCAGCGCACCCTAGCGAGGAACTGGCGCAGGACGGGGCCGGCGGAACCCGATCCGGACTCGCCGCGCTCGACGAAGACCGCGACGGCCAGGTCGTCGCGGCCGGCGACCATCCACGCGTGGGTCGGCAGCGGCGGCTTCTCGCCGAACTCGGCCGTCCCGGTCTTGGCGATCACCCGGCCGCCGGGGAGGCCCTTGAGGAGGGCGCCGCTCCCGCGCTCGACCACCCCGGCCATCAGCGACTGCAGCTGGTCGGCCTCGGCCGCGGTGAGCGGCTGGGCGGGTTCCTTCTCGTCCGCCTCGTGCTCGGGCAGCAGGGTCGGTACGACGGCTGAACCCTTGACCACCGAGGCGGTGACGGCGGACATCGCCATCGGCGAGGCGAGCACGGAGCCCTGCCCGATCAGGCTGGCCGCCGCCTGGGTCTCGCTCCCAGCCCGGCCGACCTTGCCGAAGAACGACGGGAAGCCGGTGTCCTGGTCCACGCCCAGGCCCAGGGCGGCGGCCGCCTGCGCGAGCTCGTCGTCGCCGACCTGGTCGCGCTGGCCGATGAAGGCGGTGTTGCAGGAGTTGGCGAACGCCTCCGCCAGGGTGATCCGGCCCAGGGCAGAGGAGGGGTAGTCGTCGTAGTTCTTGAAGGTCTTGCCGTCCACGACCGTGGTGGCGGGACAGTCGACCTGCGAGGTCGGCGTCAGGCCCGAGCGGAGCAGGGCGAGCGCGGTGACGATCTTGAACGTCGAGCCGGGTGCGTACTGGCCGACGGTGGCGGTGTTGTAGCCCTGGGAGCCGGGTCCGCTCGCCACGGCGACGAGCTCCCCGGTGGAGGGCCGGATCGCGACCAGGGCGCTGGCCGGGCCGACGCCGGCGAGCGCGTCCTGCGCGGCCCGCTGGGCGGAGAGGTCGAGGGTGGTCCGCAGCGGCTGCCCGGCCACCGGCGGGGCGGTGAACAGGGTGCGTCGTACGCCCTGGGGCGCCACGGCCGCGACGGTGGTGCCGCGGGTACCGAACAGCTGCTCGTCGTAGCGCAGCTGCAGGCCGGAGATGCCGACCTCGTCGCCGGCCTTGATCCGCCCGTCGCTGTCCTCGACCAGCTCCGCGGTGGCGCTGCCGACGCTGCCGAGCAGGGCGGAGGCGAAGTCCTTGGTGGGGGCGAGCGGCAGCCGGTCGGAGATCGCCCGGGCGCCGGGGATGTCCTCGAGCCCCAGCAGCATCCCGCGGGGCGCCTGCTCGCGGCGGTAGACGATCGCCTGGACGAAGGCCTTGGGCCCGGCGGCCGCGACCTGCTTGAGGTACGGCGGAGCGGCGATGTCGACGAGCCCCGCCAGGGTCTCGGCCGAGCGCTCGGCCTGGGCCGGGGAGATCCGGGTCTTGTCGATCCCCACCCGGAGCACGGGCCGTGGGGCCACCACGGGCTTGTCGCCGGCGCCGAGGATGTTGCCACGCTGGGGCTTGACCGACGTCTGGTCCAGCACCTCGTTGGCCTCGAGCGACGGCTCCACGATCCTGGGGCTCCAGCGCACCAGCCAGGCCTTGCCGTCGTCGGTCTCGGCACGGGCGAGCGCGACCTCGGTGTCGTAGGACCAGGTCTTCGCCCCGACCTTCCAGCGCCACTTCAGCGTGCCGGTGGCTGTGTCGCTCTCGTCGCCGTCCCCCGTGCCTTCGGTGACCTCGCCCGCGGAGACCTCGGGACGGCCGAGCCCCGCGGTCACGGTCTTGTACGCCTTGGCGGCGGCGTCGTCGTCCCCGGTGAAGTCGATCTTGGCGACGTCGCCCGCCGAGAGCGCCGTGGCCAGGTCCCCCATCGTCTCCTCGGGGTCCGGGCCGGTGCCGGGGAGGCTGCAGGCACTGAGCACCAGCAGCAGGAAGCCCCCGCCGGCCATGGCTTTCACGGATCTACGCGATGCAAAGGGACACATGCGGTCGATCCGACCATGCTCAGCGGGGGCTGCCAAGTCGCCACGGGCCTGTCTCGGCCCCGTGGCGTTGCTGGGGGCTCAGCCCTTGAAGGCGTCCTTGACGTTCTCGCCGGCCTGCTTGAGCGAGGACTTGCTCTGGTCGGCCTTGCCCTCGGTCTCCATGGAGTCGTCGCCGGTCGCCTTGCCCGCGGTCTCCTTGACCTTGCCCTTGATGTCCTCGGCCTTGTGTGCGGCCTTGTCTTCAGTAGCCATGTCTCGGCACTCCTCGTCTGATCGGGGTGAACGGGCGTGCGACGGACGCAAGGCCCCGAGAAGTGTCAGTGAGAGGCACCGATGCGTACGCCGCACAGTCGCGGCGGGCCCGAAGCTGGACCCACCGGCCCTTCATGTACCCGCTCCGCAGGCCGGCTAATCACTTGCGGTGGTGGGCGATGACCTGGTTGGCGACCTGGGCGAGCTTGATGTTCATCTCCTGGGACACCTTGGAGAGCATCTCGAAGGCCTGGTCGTCGTCGATGTTGTGCGTGGCCATCATCAGGCCGATCGCCTTGCCGATCTCGCGGTTGCTCTGCAGCCCGCGGCGCAGGGTGCTGGCCTCCTCGCCCCGGTCGAGGGCGGCGAACGCCACCGACGCGAACGCCGTGAGCATGACCGCCTGGTCGAGCGAGCGCTGGTTCAGGGCGTCCACGTTGTCGCTGAAGATGTTCAGCGCGCCCACCTTCTGCCCGTCCTGACGGATCCGGAACCCACCCATGCCCTTGACCTCGGTCCCAGCAAGGATCCGGGCCGCCAGCTCGGGCCAGGGGCTGCTCAGCGTCAGGTCCGGGCACAGGTGCTGGTCGGGCATGTCCTCGTCGAGGACGTCGATGCAGGGTCCCTGGTCGAGCGCCTTCTCCAGCTCGTCGATGGCACGGGCCACCTCGTCCGACGCGGCCCCGGTGACGTGGCGCCCGTGGCGGCGGAGCATGATCGAGGCGTGGTCACAGCCGTCGATGAGCTCGACGGCGCTGTGGCAGAGCGTCTCGTAGATGGACTCGTAGGACTGACCCGAGTAGATGACCTCGGCCAACGAGCTGAACGTGGTCGTCAACTCGGGCAGGAAAGGCGTGGTCATGTGGGCATCCCCTTGGTTAGCAGAGATCGTTCCCGCTCGCTTGAGACCGACTAACGAGGCATCTTGTCACGACAGTGGCCGGTGACGCCCGTTCTGGGCGTGAGCGCTCTCTCACAGCGCGATTACAGCAGGCTCCCAGCGCCCGGGCCAGTCTTCGGGCCACTCTGCGGGGCCGTCTCCCGATAGGCCTCCGCCTCGGTCGCCTTCGCCGAGAGCCACAGCTCGGTGCCCACGTCGAGCCCGAGCTCGGCGACGGCCGCGGCGGTCACGTCGACGAGCACCGAGGGTTCGCCGAGGACCCGCACCCGGACCCGGTCCGCGAGCAGCTCGAGGTCCGAGACGGTCCCCTGCCAGACGTTGCGGGTGCTGGTGTGCTCGGGCCGCTGGGTGTGCACCGTGACCGCGCTCGGGCGCAGCGAGACCAGCACACGTCCCCCCGGGGCGTCGGTCGAGACGGCGAAGCGGCCGCCCTCGTCGAGCCGCACGGTGCCGTCGTCCGGGTCGAGGACGCCCGTCCACAGGTTCAGGCCGACCAGCCGGGCGACGTACGACGAGGCCGGGCGGCGGGCCACCTCGGCCGGGGGCCCCTGCTGGAGGACGCCGCCGCCCTCGACGACGAGCAGCCGGTCGGCCAGCACCATCGCCTCGAGGGGGTCGTGGGTGACCAGCACCACCGGGCCGGCGAACTCGGCCAGGTGCGCGCGCAGGAACGCCCGCACCTCGATCCGGGCCCCCGCGTCCAGCGCGGACATCGGCTCGTCGAGCAGCAGCACCTCGGGGTCCCGGGCCAGGGCGCGGGCCAGCGCGACCCGCTGGGCCTGGCCACCCGAGAGCTGGTGCGGCCGGCGCGAGGCCAGGGCGCCGAGCTCGAGCCGGTCGAGCCAGTCGGTGGCCTGCTCCCTGGCGGCGGCGCGGGCGACCCCGCGCGACCTGGCCGCGAACGCCACGTTGTCGCGCACGTCGAGGTGGGGGAAGAGCCGGTGGTCCTGGAAGACCATCCCCGTGGCTCGCTGCTCGACCGGCAGGAACCGCCCGGGCCGCTGCCAGGCCGTGCCGGCCACCGTGACCGACCCGCTGCTGAGCTCCTCGAGCCCGGCGATGGCGCGGAGCAGGGTCGACTTGCCGGCGCCGTTGGGCCCCAGGACGGCGAGCACCTCCCCCGGTCCCACGGAGAAGTCCACCGCGAGCTCGAAGGAGCCCCGGCGTACGGCACCGTCGAAGTGCAGCCCCTGGGCCGACGGCTCGCTCACCCGGCACCGCCCGCGCCGAACCAGCGGCCCCGCAGCGCGAACAGCACCGCCACGGAGACCGCCAGCAGGACCAGGGACAGCGCGAGGGCCGCGTCCGGGTCGGTCTCCATCGCCAGGTAGACCTTGAGCGGCATCGTCTGGGTCACCCCGGGCAGGTTCCCGGCGAAGGTGACCGTGGCCCCGAACTCCCCCAGCGCCCGGGCCCAGCAGAGCACCGCACCCGCGACCAGCGCCGGCCGGATCAGCGGCAGGGTGACCCGCCAGAACACGGTGAGCCGCCCGGCTCCGAGGGTGGCCGCGGCCTCGTCGTACCCCTGGTCCGCCGTCCGCAGCGCCCCCTCGACCGCGACCACGAGGAACGGCATCGCCACGAAGGTCTCGGCGATCACCACAGCGGCGGTGGTGAACGGGATCGTGATGCCGAACCACTGGTCGAGGTGCTGGCCCACGATCCCGTTGCGGCCCAGGACGAGCAGCAGGGCGACCCCGCCCACGACCGGCGGCAGCACCAGCGGCAGGGTGACCAGCGCCCGCAGCAGGCGGATGCCCGGCACCGTGGACCGAGCCAGGACCCAGGCCAGCGGCACGCCCAGCACCAGCGAGATCGCGGTCGCGAGCGTCGCCGAGAGCAGCGAGAGCCACAGGGCGTCGACCACCTCGGGCGTGACCAGGATCCTGCCGAGACCGCTCCACGGAGCGCGCAGCAGCAACCCGAGCAGGGGTACGACGAGCAGCAGCGCGCCGGCCAGGGCGGGCACGGCCAGTGGCCACGGAGGACGCCGGGCGCCGGTCCTCGGGGCCGGGCCCGGGGCGGCGCCCAGGGACGCGCTCAGGGCGGGCCCTGGAATCCGGCGTCGCGGAGTGCCTCCGCGCCGCGGGCGGAGCGCACCAAATCGACGAACTCCGCTGCCCGGCTCGCGTGCCGGGAGCGGCTGAGCACCGCGATCGGGTAGGTGGTGGAGGCGTTCACCGCCGCCGGGATCTCCACGCCCTCGACCTTGTCGCCGGCGGTGAGCACGTCGCTCACGTAGACGACCCCGGCGTCGACCTCGCCGAGGGAGACCTTGGTGAGCACCGACTTCACGTCCACCTCCTCGGTGACCGCTCGCACCTTCAACCCGGCCTTGGCGAAGACCTCGGCCGCCACCTTGCCGCAGGGGACCTGCGCCTGGCAGAGCGCGACCTTCACGCCCGGACGGGCGAGGTCGGCGAGCCGGGTGACCTTGCCCGGGTTCGCAGGCGGGACCGCGACCTCCATCGTGTTGGTGGCGAAGTCCTCCGGGTCCTCGGCCTCGCCGGAACGCACCAACGTGTCCATCTCGGCCGGGGCGGCGGAGGCGAACACGTCCGCGGGCGCGCCGTTGGTGACCTGGCGGGCCAGCCCGGAGCTCGGCCCGAAGCTGAGCTCGACCTCGGTGCCGGGGTGGTCCTCCTCGAACTGCTCGGCCAGCTCGGTGAACGGCTCGCTCAGCGAGGCCGCCGCGAACACCCTGACGGTGACCTCGCTCCCCTCCGACCCGGACCCGCAGCCGGCGAGCGAGGTGAGCGCCAGGCACGCAGCGAGCGCCAGCAGGGCGGGCCTCGCAGTGGGCCTCATCTGGGGCTCACCGTTGCTCCGGCAGCTCGATGCCGACGTTGGTGGACTTCACGGTGGCGATCGCCAGCACACCCGGCTCGAGCTGCAGCTCGTCGGCCGCCTCCCGGCTGAGCAGGGAGACCACCCGGTGCGGCCCCGCCTGGATCTCCACCTGGGCCATCACGCCGTCCCGCACCACCCTGGTCACCAGCCCGACGAACCGGTTGCGCGCCGAGGCCGAGACGACCGGCCCCGGGCCGGGTCGCTCCCCGCTCTCCGCGAGCTCCTGGGCCAGCGTCGCCAGCTCGGCCCCGTCCACCACCTGCCGCGACCCCTCGGTCGTCGTACGCAGTCGCCCGGAGTCCGCCCACCGCCGCACGGTGTCGTCACTGACCCCGAGCAGGTCGGCCGCCTGCCTGATCCGGTACGTCGCCATCCGGGCAGAGTAGCCGCAGATGCGGCCCTGTGTCGCTGCTGTTGGCGCAAGTGCGGAGTTGGGGGCCGGCGGAGCGGATTGGCGAGGGGTGGGGTCTGCGGGCCGGCACCGGCCGCGCAATTGCTGGCAAAGTGCAGTGTTCTCGCGAGATCGAGTGTCATTTCTCAGCAATTGCGCGACAGCGGTCGCCCCTGACGGGGAGTACGACGACGCGGACGACGCGGACGATCCCGAGCTGGGACGGGAAGAAGTTCTCCACAGATCGCCGATCACCCATTGTTATCGAACATGTGTGCGAGCGAGAATGAACCCATGACCACGGCACTCCTCGACCCTCACCCCGACGCGGGGCACCCCGCGTTCGGGGGTCTGGCTGTGATCGAGGCAGCGCTGGACGAGATGGCGGGGGCTCCTGTGTCGCTGGCGTCCGGGGAGTACGCCGCGGCCGTGCGCCGACTCGAACGGATCGGCCGGCGCATCGACGCGGTGAAGCTCAGGCTGGTCGCCGCCGCCGACAGGGCGGGGAGCGCTGCCGACGCCGGCTTCACCGGGACCGCCGCCTGGGTGGCGACGACGACCACCACCTCGCGGGCCAGCGCCGCGAAGGAGGTCGGTCTCGCTCGTGAGCTGAGCTCCGGGGACCACGAGACCACCGCGGACGCGCTCGACGCCGGACTGGTCTCCCCCGATCACGCCGCGGTGATCCTGCACGCCGACCGGCAGCTCCCCGACGGGGTCAGCGACGCCCAGCGCCGCACGGTCGAGGCCGCGCTCGTGGAGAAGGCCGCCAGGTTCACCCCCGAGCAGCTGCGCCGGGAGGCCCGCCGCGCCATCGAGGCGATCGAGCCCGACCAAGCCGTCGTGGACGCCCACGAGGACCGTCAGCTGCGGAGCGAGGAGGAGATCGCGCGCTCGAGGTCCCGACTCAGCTTCCACGACAACGGGGACGGCACCACCAGCGGGCACTTCACCGTGCCCACCACCGCGGTCGCGCACCTGCGCAAGATCATCGACGCGATGACCGCACCCCGCCGGATGCCTGCCAGGAGCCAGGCCACGCAGGACCGGACTGCTCCGCGGCCCTACGACTGGGACCTGCGCCGTGGCCTGGCGTTCGCCGAGCTGCTGGAGCACCTGCCCACCGACCACCTCCACGACAAGACCGCCGCCACCGTGGTGGTCACGATCGGCCACGAGGTGCTGCAGGACGCGTTGCGAGCGGCCCACCTCGACACCGGCCAGGCGCTCTCCGCTGGAGAGGCGCGGCGGCTGGCCTGCTCGGCCGGGATCATCCCGGCCGTCCTCGGCACCGGGTCGGTCGCCCTCGACCTCGGCCGGGAGAGCCGGCTGTTCTCCCAGGCCCAGCGAGTCGCCAAGGGACTCGAGCACGACACCTGCGCGGCCGAGGGGTGCCAGCGCCCCTACGCCTGGTGCGAGCTGCACCACCGAAGAGCCTGGCGCCTCGGCGGGAGGACAGACCTGGCGGACGCCGTGCCGCTGTGCCACTGGCACCACCAGCGCGTCCACGACCCCGGCTACCGGCACCGGTACCGACCCGACGGCTCCATCGACTTCGACCGGCGCACCTGAGAGGCCGCCTGGATGCCTAGAGTTGTCGCCATGGCCAACGAGACCCCCAACCAGACCCCCGTCGAGATCCCGCGCCCCGAGTCAGGAGACGTCGTCGAGCTGATCCTGGACGACCACCGCCTCTTCGAGGCCCTCCTGCGGGAGCTGCGCAACGAGCAGAACGACCGGGACGCGCTGCGTCGCCAGATCTCCGAGCTGCTGGTCGCCCACGGGGAGGCCGAGGAGAGCAAGGTCTACCCGCAGCTCGAGCGCAAGGACGCGATCGACGAGGAGGAGGCCGAGCACGGCGCCAAGGAGCACCAGGAGGGCTACGAGACCCTGCTGCCGCTGCTGGAGGCGACCGAGCTCTACGACGAGGACTTCAGCAACGCCGTGCACGAGTTCAGCGAGACCCTGCTGCACCACCTCGACGAAGAGGAGCGCGACATCTTGAACCCGGCCCGCGAGGACGTCTCCCCGCAGGAGCGCGGCAAGCTCGGCGCCGCCTGGGCCGCGGAGCGCAACCGGATGCTCGACGAGGGCTGCGGCAGCGTGGAGCAGGTGCGGGCGTTGGTCAAGGAGTCGTGACCCTCGATTGAGCTCCTGGCTGGCTGACACCCGGCCGCTGCGCAACGCGCACTTCCGCAGGCTCTGGGCCGCGAACATCGTCACGGTGATCGGCGCCCAGCTCACCGTGGTGGCGGTCCCGGCACAGATCTACGCCGAGACCGGCTCCTCGGCGTACGTCGGACTCACCGGCGTCTTCGGCCTGGTGCCGCTCGTCGTGTTCGGCCTGTGGGGCGGCGCGCTCGCCGACGTCATCGACCGGCGCACGATCCTGATCGTCTCCACCCTCGGGCTGATCCTCACCAGCGCCCTGTTCTGGCTCCAGGCGTGGGTGGGATCGGTCGACGTGTGGCTGCTGCTGTGCCTGTTCTCGGTCCAACAGGCGTTCTTCGCGGTCAACCAGCCCACGCGCAGCGCCGTACTCCCCCGGCTGCTGCCGATGTCGCTGTTGCCGGCCGCCAACTCGCTGAACATGACCGTGATGCAGGCCGGCGCGATCGGCGGACCGCTCGTCGCCGGGGCGCTGATCCCCGTCTTCGGGTTCTCCTGGCTCTACCTGATCGACACGCTCACGCTGATCCCGACGCTGTTCGCCGTGCTGCTGCTCCCGCCGCTCCCCATCGAGGGCGTGACCGGGACCCTGGGGATCCGTGCGGTGCTCGACGGGCTGGCCTACCTCAAGGGCCAGCCGGTGCTGCTGATGTCGTTCCTCGTGGACCTGATCGCGATGGTCTTCGGGATGCCCCGGGCGCTGTTCCCCGAGATCGCCCACCTCGACTTCGGCGGCCCCGAGGGTGGAGGGCTCGCGTTCGCGCTGCTCTTCGCCGGGATCCCGATCGGTGCCGTGCTGGGCGGGGTCTTCTCCGGCTGGGTGTCCCGGGTCGAGCGCCAGGGCCTCGCGGTGATCGTCTCGGTGCTGGTCTGGGGCGCGGCCATGTTCGGGTTCGGCGTGGCGGTGGCGCTGGCCGACACCTGGCGGTGGCCGATGCTGGTGGCCGCGGTGCTGCTGCTCGTCGTCGGTGGCGCCGCCGACATGGCCTCGGCCGCGTTCCGGATGAGCATGCTGCAGAGCGCCGCCTCCGACGCCGTGCGCGGGCGGCTCCAGGGCATCTTCACCGTCGTGGTCGCCGGTGGGCCCAGGGTGGCCGACGTGGCCCACGGTGCGGTCGCGGTCTCGATCGGAGCGGCCGCGACCGCTGCGGGCGGTGGACTGCTGGTCATCGTGGTCACGGTGGTGGCCGCGGTCGCCCTCCCTGCCTTCGTCCGCTACCGGGTGGTCAGCGCGGCGCGGTGACCGGCGTCCCCGCGGTGACCTGCGACCCCGCGGCGACCTCCGACCTCGGGGTGAACTCCATCGAGTCGCTCAGCCGCCGGCGCATCGTGGTCAAGGAGTCGAGCAGGTAGTTCTGCCGCACCCGCCACGGCCCGCGGTCGCCCTGCTGGGGGAACTCCTCGATGGACCGCTGGATGTAGCCCGAGGAGAGGTCGAGCAGGGGCCGGGTCCCGAGCCCCTCGTCCGCGACCGGGGCCGCGGCGGCGAGGTCGTGCCGCTCAAGGTGGTTGAGCACCTTGCAGACCAGGCGGTGGGTGAGGTCGGCACGCAGGGTCCACGACGCGTTCGTGTAGCCGATGCAGAACGCCAGGTTGGGGACGCCGGACATCATCGCGCCCTGCCACACGAACCGGTCGTGCAGGTCGAGGGCCTGGCCGTCGATCGTGGGCGAGACGCCGCCGAGCTGCTTGAGCTTGAGCCCGGTGGCCGTGACCACGAGGTCGGCCTCGAGCACCTGCCCGCTGCGCAGCCGGATGCCCTCGGGCACGAACGAGTCGATGTGGTCGGTGACGACCTCCGCGTCGCCGCGACGGATCGTGCGGAACAGGTCGCCGTCCGGTACGGCGCAGAACCGCTGGTCCCAGGGGTCGTAGGTGGGGTTGAAGTGCTCGGCGACCAGGTCGGGGTCCTTGAGCTGCTTCACGACCAGCCCGGTCAGCACCTTGCGTGCGCGGCCGGGGAACCGCTGGCAGAAGTTGTAGAGCGCGAGCTGCTGGGCGATGTTCTTGGTGCGGATCAACTGGTGCGCGAGCTGGGCCGGGAGTGCCTGCCGGAGCAGGTCGGCCACCTTGTCCTGCTGGGGGACCGAGCCGATCCAGCTCGGGCTGCGCTGGAGCATCGTCACGTGGGCTGCCTCGGGCGCCATCGCGGGCACCAGGGTCACGGCGGTGGCGCCACTGCCGATGACCACGACCCGCTTGCCGGCGTACTCCAGGTCCGCGGGCCAGAACTGCGGGTGCACCACCTGACCGCTGAACGTTTCCACGCCGGGGAACTCGGGCCGGTAGACCTCGTCGTAGTCGTAGTAGCCCGCGCAGGAGTAGAGGAACCCGCAGGTGAGCTCCTCAGGGCCGGTGGGCGTCTCGAGCCGCACCGTCCAGCGGGCGTGCTCGGTCGACCAGTCTGCGGCGACGATCCGGGTCCGGAACCGGATGTGCTCCTCGATGCCGAACTCGCGGGCGGTCTCGTGGATGTAGTCCAGGATCGTGGTGCCGTCGGCGAGGGACTTCTCGCCGGTCCAGGGCTTGAACTCGTAGCCCAGCGTGTACATGTCGGAGTCCGAGCGGACCCCGGGATAGCGGAACAGGTCCCAGGTGCCGCCGATCACCTCGCGCGCCTCGATCACCGCGAAGGAGCGGCCCGGGCACTCGGTCTTGAGCCGGTACGCCGCACCGATGCCGGAGAGCCCGGCGCCGACCACGAGGACGTCGAGGTGCCCAGAAGATGACCCAGAAGATGACCCGGAGAGGGACTCGGTGGCGCTCATGTCAGCGAGCCTTCCACACCGGCTCGCGCTTCTCGGCGAACGCGGTCGGGCCCTCGAGTGCGTCCTTGGTCCCCATCAGCGTCACCATCTCGTCGTCGTTGGCGCGCCAGGCGTCCAGCTCGCCCACCTGCTCCAGGCGCCCGTCCTGCGCCGGGCGGAGCCCGAGCGCGACCCGCTTGCTGGCCTGCACCGCGAGCGGGGCATTGGCCGCGACCACCTCGGCGAGGTCCAGGGCCACGTCCAGCAGCCGGTTGTCGGGGACGACCTCGTTGACCAGTCCCCAGCGCAGCGCCGTCTCCGCGTCGATCGGCTCACCGGTGAGGATCATCCGCATCGCCACCTTGCGGGGCAGCTGCTCGGGCAGCCGGATCAGCCCGCCGGCTGCAGCCATCAGGCCGCGGCGCACCTCGGGCAGGCCGAACCGGGCCGACTCGGCGGCCACAGCCAGGTCGCAGGCGAGCACGAGCTCGGTGCCTCCGCCCAGCGCCGTCGCCTGCACTGCAGCGATCACCGGCTTGCTGATCGGGTGGTTCACGAAGCCGGCGAAGCCCCACTGCTCGGTGCCCGGTGGGTTCAGCGGCTCCCCGCGCGAGAGCGCCTTGAGGTCCGCACCGGCGCAGAAGCTCTTGTCCCCCGCGCCGGTGAGGACGACCGCCCGGATCGCCGCATCGGCCTCGGCCTGCTCGAGCGCGTCACCCAGACCTCGGGCCAGGGCGGCGTCGACGGCGTTGCGTGCCTCGGGCCGGTTCAGCGTGACCAGCAGGACGTGGCCACCGGGGCCACGCTGTTCGGTCAGGACGGCGGGTGCGGACTGCTCGTTCATGCCCGCACGCTAGCCCGCATGTGTGCCCGGCCGGGTCAGCCTCCGGTGACGGCCTCGTCGAGCCGGACCAGGCTGTCCTCGAGCTGGTCCTGCTTGACCAGCGGGAAGCCGACCTTCTTGAGGAGGTCCTGGTCGGTGACGGCGTCCCAGTCGTAGGTGAGCCGGACGTGGGTCGAGTCGGACCCCTCGGACTGGAGCTCCCAGACCCACTGCCATCCGGGAGGCTCCACCCCGGCGGGAGCGGTCTTCCAGGCGAGCAGCTTGTTCTCGTCATAGCCCACGACGTGGTTCTCGGTCTGGTACTCACCGCCCATGTGGTCACCCTCCATGTTCATGGTGAACACCTCGCCGGTCCCCTGGATCCGGTTGGACTTCTCGTCGGACTTGACGAAGCCCGATCCGTCGAGCTCGACGTGGCGTTCGGGGTTCGTGAGCACCTCGAAGATCTCGGCGCTGGGGGCGTTGATGGTTCGTTCCACAGTGATTGAGTTCTCAGCCATCCCCCGACCATTGCTCACAGAACGGGCGCAGACAAGGGCAGTGCCATGCCGGGATCCTCAGCTCGCCGCGTCGCGGCTCCCCAGGAGCTCCTCGTAGTCGGGGTGCTTCTCGATCCACGACTTGATGAACGGGCACCGCGGGACCACTCGGTGCGAGCCCTCGGCGCGCACGTCGTCGAGCGCTCCACGGGCCAGCTTCGAGCCCACTCCCCGGCCCTCGAACCGGTCGTCCACCTCGGTATGGGTGAACACGATGCGCCGGTCGTCGAGCTCGTACGCCGCGAAGCCGGCGAGCTCGCCGTCAAGGTAGGCCTCGTAACGGTTCTCGGACGGGTTGTTCCTCACTTCGACATCAGCCATGCACTCATCGTGCCCCGGCGGTCAAGCCAGGAACCGGAGCCCGAGGTCACCGAGTGCGGCGCACCTGGAGGCTCACCTGGGCGACACGGAGCGGGTACTTCCCACGCACGACAAGCTGGTGCACCCCGGCCTTGCAGCCGACGTTGAACCGGGCGATGTAGACGCCGCGGCGGTTCGCGTGGGCGCGCTTACCAGAGACGCGGATCCCGCCGTACCGCGCCGTGACCCGCTCGCGGGGGGCCAGGCCGCGGACCCGGACCGTGGTCCTCGCGCACCGGTCGAGCACCTTCGCTGCCGGCCGCGCCTGCAGGTTGCGCCCGGCGACCAGGCGGATCGGGGTACGGGCCACGCGCTTGCTGCCCAGGGCCGTGACGGTGACGGACTTGGCGCCCAGGGACATCCACCTGGGCAGGAAGACCTTGCGCGCCACGGTCCCCGAGGCGGACGCCTGACCCCTGAGCGTGATGCGACCGATGGTGATCCGGTACTTCTCGCGCGGTGCGAGACCCGCCACCCGCACCGTGGTGCTGACGCGTCGGATGGAGGTCGGGGAGGCCACGGTCACCTCGAGCCTGCCCAGTCCCGGGGCCGCCGGGGTCGGCTTCGGGGTCGGCTTCGGGGTCGGCTTCGGTGTCGGCGTCGGCTTCGGCTTCGGCGTCGGTGTCGGTGTCGGCGTCGGGTCCGGGACCGGGACCATCGCCGTGGAGGTGCCGGTCGCGTCCTGGAAGCCGGCCGCGCCGGTGATCACACGCAGGCTCAGCCGGGTCCCGACGTCGTCGACGGTGACCGTGTAGGAGTCGCTGGTCGCACCGGCGATGGCGACACCGTCACGCAGCCACGCGAAGGTGACGTCCTGAGCAGCGGGTGTGGTGGCCTCGACGACCGCGCGCAGCTCGGCGCCCACCGCGGGGGAACCGGTGATGTGCACGACTGGGCTGACGGTGAAGATGCCGCCGGTGGTGATGCCGGAGGCCTCGACGTACGCGGTGGTGTCGTAGTACCCCGGTGAGGAGGCGCGGACAACGACGGAGAGGTACGTGCCGGCATCTGCCGGCACCAGGGTGTACCCGTTCCCGGTCTCGTCCTCGATGACGACGCCGTCACGGGACCACTCGTAGGTCACCGTCTCGATGGCCGGTGTGCGCGGAGCGAGGTTCACCGTCAGCTCGTTGCCGACGACCGGGTCTCCGGACATGGTCGCCACAGGGTCTGGGGCGGTCCCGTGCTCGCTGACGCCCTTGTCGGTCGCGGTGGCGGGTGTGTAGCCCACCCGGGTGTTGAGGTAGTCGACCCTGATCTCGTGGCCGGCGTCGGCAGGGGTGAGCGTGTAGGTGGTTTCCGCGTTGGCGAACTCCTCACCGTCGCGGAACCAGAGCAGGCTCGTCGTGTCCGGGGCCGGCGAGGCGTCCGTGGTCTTCGCGGTGATCGTGTTCCCGGTGGACAAGGTGCCTTCGAGAGTGACCGTCGGTGCGGTGTCGAACTCGGCGTCCCACGTCGAGGTCTGGATCCTCACGGAGGTGGGTGCGTACCCGGCCTTGCGCGCGGTGACGTTCACCGAGACGAATCCGGCCACGACGTCGGCCGGCTTGACGACGTAGTCCACGGAGGTGGCGCCGACGATGGGGGAGTACGTATCGCCGCGGGCCCACTGGTAGGTGTAGGAGTCGGCGTCCGGGTCCAGGGTGCCGCCGGTGACCTTGACCGTGGAGCCGGTCTTGCCGGTGCCTGCCACGTACGGGTACTCGGTCCAGCTCATGGCGCCCTCGGTGATCGTGATGGCGTCGGTGTCGTCCGAGGCGCTGCGGTAGCCGACCAGGTGGACGGTGACGCTCGCGTGGAGGTTCGCATGCAGGTCGTCTGCGACCGGGACGTAGGTGCGTCCGGTGGCACCGGGGATCGCGCCGCCGTTGCGGAACCACCGGTAGGTGGCGCTGGTCTCGGTCGGGTTGTTGTTGAAGTGGGTGGCGGTCAGGGTGGAGCCGACCCGCCCGTTTCCGGTGATCTCGGCGACGGGTGGCGAGCTGAACGTGCTGTGGCTGACGTTGATGATCAGGTTCTGCACGGTCGAGGGGCCGCCGGCGATGCTGGAGGTCAGGGTCACGGGGTAGGCGCCCGACGTACCTATGGCCGGCTTGCCGGTGATCACACCGTGACCGTTTCCGTGGTCGACGAGGGTGAACCCCTCGGGCAGCCCCACCGCGGTCAGCGAGCTCGGTTCGGGATAGCCGAAGGTGGTGATGGTGAAGTCGGACTCGATGCCTTCGCGGAACTCGGCGGTCTCGTCGTTGTAGAACGTGGGCCGCTCGTAGATCGTCAGGGCCACGGTGATCTCGTCGGTGCGGCCCTGGTCGTCGATCGCCTGCAGGCGCAGCTGCAGCGTGCCGGCGAACGGAGGCCCGTCCGTCCAGAGCCGGCCGTCGGGCTCGAGTTGCAGCGAGCCGTTCCAGACGCCTGTGCTGCGGACCACGGTGTTGGTCCCACCCGTGGGGATGAAGTCGAGGATCTCGCCCTTCTCACCGACGTGCAGCGATGCGGTCCTCACCGGGCCGAACTGCGGCCCGCCCGGTTCGGCCGCGACCGCCGGGGCTCCGAGTGCCAGCGTGCCCACGGCCAGCAGCAGGCTCAGCAGGAGCGCGAGGGGGCGGATCGGTGTGGCTCCCGACCTGCGGGGTCGGTCGTGCGCAGCGTGCTGCATGGGGGTCCCTCCGAGTGGATCTGGCCCCCGCACTGGGTCAATGCTCAGAGTGCCTTGCGCAGTTTTACACTAATAGGGTTATTTGTCCGCTAATCCGGAATCGGCCTCAAGAGCGCAGTCTCAGAAGTCGTCGCTGCGCTTGAGCGGCTTCGGGCGGCCGTCGGGGTCGTGCAGCACCCGGTAGGGAATCGTGACGACGAGGCGTTCCCAGCGGCTGAGGTCGGGCGGCTGCAACCGGCGCAGCCGGCCGGGAGGCCGCTCCCCCGGCCGGCCGGCGGCGTGCCACTCGTCGAGCCGGCGAGCCGACTCGGCGTACGCCGCGAACATGCCGGTCGCCTCGACGGAGTCCTCCATCACCTCGAGCAGTGAGTCAGCGTCGTCGGGGTCGACCTCGCGGTCGAGGTGCTCGGCCGCGAGCATGAGCCGCAGCCGGCGGGCGTAGGGGCTGTGGTCCTCGGCGGCGGGGTCGACCACCACCGCGGACAGCTCGGAGTCGTGGGTCCACGAGCGGCGGTTGAAGTTGTCCGAGCCGATGGTGGCCCAGACATCGTCCATCACGCAGACCTTGGCGTGCACGTAGACCGGCGTGCCCTCGTGGTTCTCGATGCCGTAGATCGCGACGCGGTCGGGGGCGACCTCGGCCATCTGCTCCATCGCCCGGGCCCGGCCCAGCATCTGCGGGGTGCGCGCCATGAAGCCCGCCTGGTCGGTGAACAGCGGCACCACGGCGACGACGTGCAGGTCGGGGTTGCGCTGCAGCGCCTCGGTGAACACGTTGCCGACCGCCTGCCCCCACAGGTACTGGTCCTCGACGTAGACGAGGTTCCGGGCCCGGAGCAGGGCCTTGGAGTACCCCCGGGCGACACTGCGCTCGCCGCCCCGCGCGAACGGGTAGTCGCGGCCGTGCCGCAGGTTGGGGTAGGTCCGGAGCAGCTGCACGACCTGGGTGGCCCCCTGCGGCGACGGCGGCGGCGGGGCCTGCTCGGGCAGCGGGTCGGGATCCATGTCCATCCGCAGGACCACGTCCTGGGCCCAGTAGAGGGGGTGGCGGGTCAGCCGGGTGGGGTCCTCCCACCGTTCGCGGAACACCGTCTCCACGTCGTGGACGGCGGGTCCGGTGATCGCCGCCATCACGTCGTGCCACGGCGGGGTGTCGCCGTACTCCGGTGCCATCTCCAGCGCCTGCGGGTCCCCGAGGTGCCGGGCGTCGTCACGGCGCGAGTGGCACAGGTCGATGCCGCCCACGTAGGCGATGTCGCGCTCGGGCTCACCGCGGTGCCGGATCACCACGAGCTTCTGGTGGTGCGAGCCGCCCATCCGCACCCGCATGTCCAGCAGGGCCTCCGCGCCGCGGGCCTGGAGCTGGCGGCCGAGGAGGCGGTTCTCGGAGGCGTTGAAGTTGAGCTTCTCGGTGTGCGAGCGCCAGATCAGCCCGCGCACGTCCACGCCGCGCTCGTCGGCGGTGGCCAGCACCTCGACCACCTCGCTGCCGGGCTCTCCGGTGAGCCGTTCGTCAGCGTCGCCCTGCCAGTCGGTGAACAGCAGCAGGTCGCCGGCCCGGGTCGCCTCGATCCGCTCGCACAGCTCGGCGAAGTACGTCGCCCCGTGGATCAGCGGCCGGACCAGGTTGCCCTCGGACCAGGCGGCCTCCCCGGGGTGCCGGTCGTCGAGGACGGTGTCGGCGTTGGCCCGCTCGGACCTGGTCAGCAGCCAGTCAGTGTGTCTCACGCAGTCCTCCCGACCGGTGCGTCCGGAACCGTCGTGAACCGAATCTGGCCAACATGCCAGATGGTCGTCGCTCCCGCATCACCGCACCGGGTCGCGCTGGCATCATCTGCTCCATGAACGTTCCCGGTGCAGCCGTTCTCGGCCGCGGCCTCGCCGCCTACCGCTCCTCGGGCGCGGACCTGCCCTTCGGGGATCCGCTGCCGGCGCACGACGTCGCGATGGAGGGCTACTTCTGGCGGTTCACCGACCCGGAGACGGGCCGGGTGCTGATCGCGCTCAACGGCGTGAACCGCGGCCCCGCCGGGGATCACTGGTCGACGCTGGGACTGGCCAGCCACCCCACCGGCTTCCTGCGCACCACCGTGCACCCGGTCGGGCGTGCCTCGACCACCGGGCTGGGCGCGTTCGCCGGCGGCGCCTTCCGGGGGACCGCGGACCGCCTCGAGGTCGACCTCGGTCCCGACGCGCGGGTGGACGTGACCGTCTCCGACGCCGTCCCCTGGTCGCGGCGCAGCGTCGGCGGCTCCAGCGTGTTCCAGTCGGTGCCGGCCCTGAACCAGTACTGGCACCCGTGGCTGCTCGGCGGCTCCGCCCACGGGCGGGCCGTCATCGGGGACACCACCTGGGACCTCGACGGGTGGTCGGTCTACGGCGAGAAGAACTGGGGCCGGGGCGGCTTCCCCGACTCGTGGTGGTGGGGCCAGGCCCAGGGGTTCGAGGACCCGGAGGTGTGCGTCGCCTTCGCCGGCGGCGACGTCAACGCGGGCCCGTTGCGGACCCGGGTCACCGGTCTCGTCGTGCTCCTGCCCGGTGGCCGGCTGCTGCGCCTCGGCGACCCCGTGGTCTCGCCCGTGCACGCCGAGGTCTCCGACGAGCGCTGGCTGCTGCGCGGCCGCAGTGCGCAGTGGCAGGTCGACGTGGAGGGGTACGGCGCACTCGACGCGGCGCACGTCCTCCCGGTCCCGCTCCCGGCCGAGCACCGCAACATCGCCGGTGCGATCGAGCACCTCGGGGCCTCGATGAAGGTCAGCGTCCGGCGGTGGGGGCGGCCCCACTGGGAGGGCGAGTCGTCGGTCGCCGCCCTGGAGCACGGCGGCATCGACCGCGCGCAGGCGGAGATCGCACGGCGTGGCGGTTCGCCGGAGGACGTCGACGCCGTACCCCTGCGTTCGGAGCCTTGAGCTAGGAGGAGGTCTCGTCCTCGAGGATCTCGCTCAGCGCCGCCACCTCGACGACCTCGATCTGCTGGTCTCCCTGCCGCACGATGCGTCGACCCTCATCGAGCACCCGACGCAGGTGGGCACGGACCAGCTCGGCCCCGCGGGCCTCGGCCGACGAGAGTTCCTCGTCCAGGCTGGAGTCCATCGGCACAACCTAACCTGTTGACCGCCCCGGATCGCTGAGGCATACCGGTCAGAGGTCAGACTCTTCGAGGCCCGCCTGGTCGCCGACCCAGTCCCACAGCTCGACCCGCTCGGAGTCCGCGGTGCGGGTGCGCCGGCCGAAGTGGGTGGGCCGGGGTCGGCGGTCGTGCCAGAGCCGGCCCCCGGGCGGCTGCGGCTGCGCGGCCGCCAGCCACAGCGTCGTGTCGGCTCCCGCGGCCGCGTCGCGCAGCAACGGTCCGGTGAGCTTGTGGAAGGTCGGCAGCGAGTCGGCCACGCCAGGTGTGTCGGCCCACCCGGGGTGCGTGGCGTGCACCCCGATCCCCTGGGGCGCCCAGCGGTCGGCAAGCACCGGGAGCAGCTCGACCTGGGCCCGCTTGCTGCGGGCGTAGGCCGTGGTGGGCGAGTAGGGCCCGTCGGTGTACTCCGGGTCGTCGGCTCGCAGCGCCTGGGCGTACATCCCGCCCGAGGTCACCAGCACGACCCGGGCGTCGTGGCCGGACAGCGCCGGGCGGAGCAGGTCGGTCATCAGCACGGGGCCGAGGACGTGCAGCGACATCGTCAGCTCGTGACCTTGCGGTGACTCCGTGCGTGCGGGCGGCATCGCGCCGGCGTTGTGGACCAGCACGTCGAGCCGGTCGAGGTCGAGCTCGCGGACGAAGCGGCGTACGTCGTCGAGGTCGGAGACGTCGCACCGCTCCACCACGACCTGCGCGCCCGGCACGTCGGCCTCCAGCTCGGCCTTGACCCGGGCGCCCTTCTCGAGGTCGCGTACGACGAGGTGCACCTGCGCGCCCAGCCGGGCGAGCCCCTCGGCGGTCGCCATGCCGAGCCCCGACGTCGCGCCGGTGACCGCCGCGACCTTCCCGGAGAGCGCCCCGGCGGCCGGGTCGGCGGGCCAGGTGGGCAGCCTGCGCCGCACCGCCGGGCCGATCCGGGTGAATCCCGGGACGACCGCGCGGTCCAGCAGGGTGTCCACGCCGCGGGCCAGGCTCTGGGTGAAGGTCATGGCCGCCAACGTAGCCAGCCGGTGCGCGCCGCCCTCCCCGCGTCGGTGCGCGGTCAGCCGCCCTGGGGGCCGTCGTCCGGCGGCAGCGGTTCGTGGTGCCGGGCCCCGTGGGTACGCCGGTCCTCCTTCATCTCCGCCTCGAACAGGTGTCGCCGGCCCTGGACCAGCTCCTCGCGCGCGTGCTGCTCGAGGTCCTTGAACGGCGAGTAGTAGGTCTCGTCGTACTCCTCCACGAGCTGGAAGCTCCACCGGCCCTCGAGGATGTTGCGCCCGACCAGCTCGCTCTCGACCCGGTCGGCCAGCTCGCCGTGACCGGCCTCGCGCAGCTCCTCGACCGCATCGCCCAGGGTGAGGTCGGCGGTGCCGCAGAGCCGGTGGAACGCGTAGAGGTGGCCCCGGGCGACCTCTACCGCCTCGAGGGCCTCGGAGAACTTGCCCAGCGCGGAGACCGTGGCGTCGCTGACCCCCTCGGGCCGTCGGTGCTCGGGCAGCTGGGCGGACCCCGTCGGGTCGGGAGGCGGTGTCATCGGCTCGGAGTACCCGGCCCGGACCGGACGCAAACGAGCGCCTGTCCCGGGGTGGACCCCCACGTGGCACCACAAGGGACCTGGGTACTAGGTGCGCGTGGCTAGTTTGGCGGGGCCACTCCAGGCCACTCCGGGCCACTGCGGACACACCGAGAGGACCCTCATGTCGGAGCACCAAGGTCACGACCTCGAGCAGGACAAGGTCGTCAAGATCATGCGAGGCGACCGCTTCTGCATGCTCACCTCGGTCGGTGTCGCCGACCAGGGCCGGCTGCACTCCCACCCGATGACGCCGCAGGAGGTCACCGACGGCGGCGACGTGTGGTTCTTCGTCGACGCCACCAGCGAGCAGGCCGCGAACGTGCAGGCCGAGAAGCGGGTCAACCTCGCGTTCGCCGACGGCTCCACCTGGCTCTCGGTCTCCGGCCACGCCAGCCTCCACCGGGACCGGGCGAAGATCGACGAGCTGTGGAACCCGGTCGTCGAGGCGTGGTTCCCCGACGGCAAGGACTCCGGGAACGTGCAGCTGATGCTGGTCGAGGCCGACTCCGCGGAGTACTGGGACAGCCCCGGAGGCCGGGTCGCCACGGCGCTGGCGTTCGTGAAGTCGAAGGTCACCGGCGACGAGCCCGACGTGGGGAAGAACGCCACCGTCGACCTCTGAGGCACGTCTCAGCAAAATCATATCAATTGGTGATATGACGGACACCCGCTCCGGCGTCCTATTAGTCTTGTGCGGTCGAACACCGCCCGGGACCGCCGAATCCTGCCCAGTCCCGGGTGTCCAACCGAACTCCTGGGGCAGGAGCGGGGGACCCACAGGTTCCATGCATCGGCTCCTCCGGGGGCCGGGGCTCGGGGTGAAGTCACGAGACTGTGACGGAGCACTTTCAGCTCCAACCCGACAGCTGACCCCGCAGGCGTCGGAAGGACTCCTGTGCCCAGCAACGCCCCCCTCCACAAGCCCCTCTCGCGATACCTGCTGCTCCCGGCCCTGTCGCTGCTGCTCCTGATCGGCCTCTCCCTCGTCGGACCCGCCGCCACGGCCGCCCCTGCTCCGGCCCCCTCGCCGAACCCCTCGTCCGGGCCCGGCACCGCCACCGCCGACCACAGCGCCGAGCGCAAGCACAAGAAGAAGGCCAAGAAGAAGAAGGCCGGCAAGAAGAACACCGCTCGCAAGCTGCGGGCCAAGAAGCTCCGGGCGAAGAAGGCCCGGGCCGCCAAGGTCCGGGCCCAGAAGATCCGGGCCAAGAAGATCCGGGCCAAGAAGGCGCGCCAGGCCAAGAAGCGGGCCGCCGCGGCGGCCGCGGCCGCCCAGCCGGCGGCCACGGGTGCCAGCCGCGTCGACCGCGCCATGAAGATCGCTGTCCAGCAGGTCGGTGACCCCTACAAGTGGGGTGCCTCCGGTCCCGGATCCTTCGACTGCTCCGGGCTGATGCAGTACAGCTTCGCCAAGGCCGGCATCAAGATCCCCCGCACCGCCGCTGCCCAGTCCGGCCGCGCACACCGCATCGCCCGCAGCAAGATGCGCCCCGGCGACCTCCTGTACTTCACCCGCGGCGGCCGGGTCTACCACACCGCCATGTTCCTGCGGTGGAAGCAGGGAACTCCCCAGATCGTGCACGCACCCGGCTCGGGCAAGAAGGTCCGCTTCGACACGCCCTTCTCCAACAGCTGGTTCGCCGGAAGCATGCGCTGACCGACCTACGCTGGGTCCATGACGACCCAGGATCTCGGGAGCGACCGGGCCCTCACCGCCGAGGAGCCCCTGCTGGTCGAGGACGAGCTGGGCGGGTTGTTCGAGACCTCACCGGCCCGGGTGGAGCGCACCTCGGCGGCCGCCGAGGTCGGCTTCATCGCCGGGCTGGTCGCCTTCCTGGCCACGCCCTTCTCACTGATGCTCGCGGTCTGTGTCGGACTGGGGGCCCTCGGCCTGGTCAGCTCGGTGATCGGCCTCGCCAAGGCGAGCCGGCGCGGCGTCTCCGGAAGCCTGCTGGCGTCGCTGGGCATGGTGATCTCCCTGATCGCGCTGGCCCTGGTCGGCCTGCGCTACCTCGGCATCGACACCGCCGTCGGCGACGGCGCCGTCCCCACGCTGGTCGACTGGCTCACCGCGCTCAACGACCTGCTGCCGCCCCCCTGAGTCGCTGCCATGGGCCAGAAGTTCACCACGGTCGAGGATTACCTCGACTCCCTCGGGCCCGAGGTCAGGGAGGTGCTCGAGGCGGTCCGGGCGACCATCCACGCCGCCCTGCCCGGTGCGCAGGACACGATCAGCTACAACATCCCGACCGTCGTGCTCGACGGTCGCCGGGTGGTCCACTACGCCGGGTGGAAGCACCACGTCAGCCTCTACCCGGCGCCGGAGGACCCCGACCTCGCCGAGGAGGTCGCGCCGTACGCCGGCGGCAAGGGGACCCTGAAGTTCCCGCTCGACCGGCCGGTGCCGCACGACCTCGTGGCCCGGGTGGTGCGCTCGCTCAGCGCCGGGTAGCGGTGGCCAGGAGGTACTCCCACTCCATCGGTCCGGCGCCGGCTCCTGCCTGCTCCGCGAGCTCGTCGAGGTCGCGGTCCAGCGCGGCGCACCTCTCCGGGTCGTCGGCGTTCGCCTTGTAGACCGCGATCGTGGGTCCGTAGCGGCTCTTGAAGAACTCGCGGAAACCGGCGGGGGACTCGAACCGGTCCACGGCCAGGGTGCGCCGGGTGAGCTCGAGGCCGTCGACGCCCTGACCGAGCAGGTCGCGCAGGTGGTCCTCGGAGCCCCACAGCGGGGGCGGCTGCGCACCGGGAGGTGGCGGCGGCGCGTAGGGCTTCATCGTGGCGAACATCCGGCCGATGAACCCCTCCGGGGTCCAGCTGACCAGGCCGATCCGGCCGCCGGGGCGGCACACCCGCAACAGCTCGTCGGCCGCCTGCTGGTGGTGCGGGGCGAACATCACGCCCACGCACGAGATCACCGCGTCGAAGGCCGCGTCCTCGTAGGGCAGGTGCTCGGCGTCGGCCTCCTGCCAGTCGATGGACAGGTCGGCGTCCGCGACTGCCCGACCGGCGTCGAGCAGGTCGGGGGTGAGGTCGCTGGCGACGACCTCGGCGCCGGCCCTCGCCGCCGGGACCGAGGCATTGCCGCTCCCGGCGGCCACGTCGAGGACCCGGTCGCCCGGCGCGAGGCCGACCGCGTCGACCAGGACCGGACCGAGCTCGGCGATGACCTCGCTGGCGACCGAGGGGTAGTCCCCCATCGCCCAGACCCTGCGGAGCCGGTCCTTGAGCTCCGCGTCGGCCGTGACGTCGTTTCCGGTGGAGGTTTGGCTGCTCATCTGTGTACTCCCTCGTGGTTTTCGAATACCCCCACATTCGGTCGGCGGCGGGCGCCGATCCAGTTCCGGATCTGTACCGGCACGGGTACTGAATCTGTACTGGCCCTCGGCCCGGATCGGGCGTCTACTGGTGGCCGGGTGAAGGGAGCAGCCGATGTCCGGCTATGGCCAGTTCTGTCCGGTCGCCAAGGCGATGGAGGTCCTCGACGAGCGGTGGACCCTGCTCGTCGTCCGCGAGCTGTTGGCCGGGAGCACCCGGTTCAACGAGCTGCGACGCGGCAACCCGAGGATGTCTCCCGCGCTGCTCTCCAAACGGCTGCGCACCCTGGAGCGGGCCGGCATCGTCCGCCGGGAGCTGGTCGGGTCGCACGCGTCGTACGAGCTCACCGAGAGCGGCCGCGACCTGATGGACGTGGTGCTGGCCCTGGGGATGTGGGGCACGCGCTGGATCGGGGAGCTGGGCGACCAGGACCTCGACCCGCACCTGCTGATGTGGGACATCAAGCGCAACCTCGCGATCGACGAGTGGCCGCGCACGCGGAGCGTGGTGGGACTGCGGTTCAGCGACGTGCCGCCGCGCGTCGGGTCCTGGTGGCTGATGGTCGACGGCGGCGAGGCGGACGCCTGCGACTTCGACCCCGGGTTCGAGCAGGCCGCCTCGGTGCGCACCACGCTGCGCACGCTCACCGAGGTCTGGCGCGGAGACCGGTCCTGGGACCAGGCGATGAGGACCGGGCTGCTCGCGATCGAGGCCTCCAGCGACGTACGCCGCTCGCTGCCCCGCTGGGTGGGCCAGAGCCGGTTCGCCGCGGTGAGCCGCTGACCCTCGGTTCACGGCGCGGGTGGGTCCGGGCGGTATCGTCGCGCGGTGAACCGACGCTTCCTGATTCGCCGCAACCTCGCCCGCCTGCTGCTGCGGGTGGCCGGCTGGAAGACCGTGGGCACCGTTCCGGAGCGGGCGGTCCTCGTCGGTGCCCCGCACACCTCCAACTGGGACTGGGTGATCACCCTGCTCCTGGGCTGGGACTACGACCTCCAGATCAAGCTGCTGGTCAAGCAGGAGTTCTTCAGGGGCCCGCTCGGTCCCCTGCTGCGCGCCTCCGGCTCGGTCCCGCTGGACCGCGACCAGCCGGCGGAGACGATCAACGCGCTGCTGCGCGAGGCCGAGGGCGACGAGCCGTTCGTGCTGGGCCTCGCTGCCGAGGGCACCCGAGGCAAGGGCGAGTACTGGAAGTCCGGCTTCTACCGGATCGCCGAGCAGACCGGGTTGCCCATCACCCTCGCCTTCCTCGACGCCCCCACCCGCACCGTGGGCTGGGGTCCCACGTTCACCCCGAGCGGCAACGTGCGCGCCGACATGGATCTCGTCCGCGAGTTCTACGCCGACAAGCGCGGGATCCGCCCCGACTCGTTCACCACGCCGCGGCTGCGCGAGGAGCCCGAGGCATAGCGCGCTCGCTCATCTGGATCTGCGCCGGGCTCCGGGTCACGGGGTCGGGCTCTGGCAGTACTTCATCGCCTTCGCGTTCATCGCCCGGAGCTCGGCCGGGGAGTGCTTCTTGCGCAGCTCGTCCAGGGCCACGTAGTTGGGCCAGAAGATCTTCTTGCTCGCCTTGCTGCCCGGTGTCAGTGCCTGTGGGGAGAGCCACTCGTCGAGGTACTTCAGGTCGCCGAGCAACCGGTCCGCGCGGCGCGTGGGGACGAGCCTGGACCCCTTGTCCAGGAAGCAGCCGTCGTTGCCGAAGGGGTAGCTGTCGAAGTCGACGGCCGGCCACCAGGCGGGTCCGCCTCCCGGACGGAAGCCGCGCACCTGGACCGTGCGCCGTACGACGATGGGATAGGTCTCCCCGGCCACGGTGACCGGGGTCCGCGTGAAGGTCTGCAGGCCGATCCACAGGATCGGCGCCGCGTTGCCGGCATCGTCGGTGCCGCTGTTCTCACCCCACTGCCAGCGCGCGTCGATGATCTCCGGCTCGCCGAGCTCGGCCTCCCTGGGGAACAGGTTGACCGCCTCGTGCGCCCAGGAGCCGAGGACCTTCCTGCGCAACCGTTTCCGCGCGTCGTCGATCGTCGCGGGGAAGGAGCCGTCGAGCACGTGGTCGAAGGCAGCACCCGGGCTCATCGAGCTCAGCTCCGGGTCGATCGAGCGCAGCGTGATCCGCTGGGCCATCCGGGCGAACACGCCCACGTCCCGCGCCGAGAACGCCTTGGTCGGCGTCAGCTCCGGCAGGGTCAGCTCCTTGGCCGGGAGTCGTTCGGCACTCTTCTTGAAGTCGTCCCACGCGTCGTTGAGCTTCTTCAGCTCGGGCGAGGGTTCGGGTGACGGGGTGGAGGTGCTGCCGCCGTCGCCCCGGGACTCCGTGGAGCCGGAGTCCTGGCCGCCGCAGCCGGTGAGGACGAGCGCCGCCAGGAGCAGGCCGGTGACCCCGGTGCGACATCCTCGACGGGCCAGGTGGACACGGGGGACTCTCACGATTCGGTTCACTCTCTGCAGTCGGGGCGTGCCCGGCCGGGCGGTGCCGACTGCGGTCACCCCGGGGGAGTAGGGCGGGGGAAGCCTAGGGTCCTGAACCGGGTCAAAGGGGTTCATTCCTGATAGTTGGACACGATCGGGGTCAGGCGTCCCCGACCGGGGTGATGATGGCGCGATGACGACCTACTCCGGCGACGAGTTCGAGCGCGCGAGCTTCCTCAGGGCCCGGCTCAGGGGCGCCACCTTTCGGTTCTCAGACGTCAGCGGGGTGACGATGCGCGGGGTCGATGTCGACGGCCTCGACATCGACAGCCACGACCTGTTCATGGGCAGCCTCATCGTCAACGGTGTCGACGTGGTGCCGCTGGTGGACGCCGAGCTCAACCGGGCCTTCCCGGGGCGTGAGCTGCAGAACGCGCAGGCACCCGAGGGTCTGCGCGAGGCCTGGGTCGCCGTGCAGGCCGCCTGGGCGACGACCGTGGCGAGCACGCCACCGGACCTGGTCGACGCCCACGTCGAGGACGAGTGGTCCCTGGCCCAGACCCTGCGGCACCTCGTCCTGGCGACCGACGCCTGGCTCCGGGGCGGGATCCTGGGGCTGCCGCAGCCGTTCCACGAGATCGGCCTGGTGTTCACCGGGGCCGGCGAGATGGGCTTCGACATGTCGGTCTTCCGCAGCGAGCAACCCGACTACGCGGAGGTCCTCGCCGTGCGCGCGGAGCGGCAGCAGCTGGTGACCGACTTCCTGGACACCGTCACGGCCGACCTGCTCGCCGAGCCGCGCGCGAACCCCCTGGGGCGGCGACGACTGGCAGCCCACCGTCGGTGACTGCCTGCGGGTGATCCTCGAGGAGGAGTGGGCCCACCTGCGCTACGTGCGGCGCGATCTCGCCCGGCTGGCTGAGCCCGGCAGCAGCTAGCGGTCGCTGTCGGGGCGGCGCTCGGCGAGCTTGGTGAGGCCCTGCTCGAGCCGGCCGCGGACCTGGTCGACCTTCTCGGCGTACTTGCCGTCGGTGCGCTCGTCGATCTGGGTGGTGATCTTGTCCAGGGTGCGGTCCACGTCGTCACGGTGGTCGTGGGCGTAGTCGGCGGCGGTCGCCACGGCGCGCTTGAGGACGGTCTCGGCCTGGTCCACGAAGTCGTTGAGACGGCGGTCGAGGTCGAGCTCGTCGATCTTCTTCTTCAAGGTCTCGTTGATGTCGCTCATCAGTTTCCCCTCGTTCGGCCGGGCGACGCCCGTGTTCACGCCTCCAAGACTGCCACGGGCACCCTGCTTCCCCCATGGACGGCGACCCGCACGCCCGGGCTCGGCCGGGCCCCTTCGGCGAATTAGGCTCACCGGATGCCGGACTACGGACACGACCTCCAGTTCGGGATCTTCCCCAGCCCCGACGCCGCCACTGCCGAACGCACCCTGGAGCTGGCCCAGCTGGCCGACGTCAGCGGCCTCGACCTGGTCTCGCTGCAGGACCACCCCTACCAGGCCAGGCACCTGGACACCTGGACGCTGCTCTCGGTCATCGCCGCCCGCACCAGCGCCGTCCGGGTCGCACCCAACGTGGCCAACCTGCCGCTGCGACCGCCGGTGGTGCTCGCCCGCTCTGCCGCCACGCTCGACGTGCTCAGCGGCGGCCGGGTCGAGCTCGGCCTCGGCGCGGGGGCGTTCTGGGACGCGGTCGTGGCCGCCGGCGGCCCCCGTCGTACGCCGGGAGAGGCGGTCGAGGCGCTGGCCGAGGCGATCGGGATCATCCGAGCTGTCTGGGGCACCGGCAGCGTCCGCGCCACCGGCGAGCACTACCGGGTCCAGGGGCTGCACGCCGGGCCGCAGCCGGCCCACGAGATCCCGATCTGGATCGGCGCCTACAAGCCCCGGATGCTGCGGCTCACCGCCGACCTCGCCGACGCGTGGATCCCCTCCATGGGGTACGCCGACCCGCCGGCCCTCGCGGAGATGAACGCGGTGATCGACGCGGCCGCGGAGGAGAACGGCCGCGGCCCGCAGGCGATCCGCCGGATGTACAACGTCTTCGGCAGCTTCGGCGATGTCGGTCGCGGCGGCGGGTTCCTGAAGGGCAGCGTCACCGACTGGGCCGAGCAGCTCGCGGGGCTGGCGATCGACGAGGGCGTCTCCACCTTCGTCCTCGGCACCGACGACCCCGACGACGTGCGCCGGTTCGCCCTCGAGGTTGCCCCCGCGGTGCGCGAGCAGGTGGAGGCCGAGCGCGAGCTGCGCGCCGGCGGGCCCGAGCCGACGCCGGCCTCACCGGGGGTGCAGCCACCGCCGGCACCGCACGCGCAGACCCCCGGCATCCGGGTGACGCCCACTCCCCCGCCCAGCCGGATCCTGGCGGAGCTGCCGTGGGACGAGTCCACCCGGCCGACCTACCCGGCGCCCGCGAACGCGTCGTACACCGAGGCGCAGCAGGCCTACCCCCAGCACCTGATCGACATCCACGACGCGTTGCGCAGCGAGCTCACCCAGCTGCGCGACGTGGTGGACCAGGTCCGCCGGGGGTTGATGCAGGTCGGGCAGGCGCGCTCGGTGATCAACACGATGACGATGCGCCAGAACAACTGGACGCTGGGTGCCTACTGCGAGTCCTACTGCCGGATCGTCACCGGGCACCACAGCCTCGAGGACCACAGCATGTTCCGCTACCTGCGGGCCAGCGACCCGGCCGCGGCGCCGGTCGTCGACCGGCTCGCGGAGGAGCACGTGGTGATCCACGACGTCCTGGAACAGGTGGACCGCTCGCTCGTCGGGCTGGTCTCCGCCGAGCCCCGGGCGGCGTCCAGGGCGCTGGAGGATCTCTCGGCCACCGTCGACCTGCTCACCGACACCCTGCTCTCACACCTGTCCTACGAGGAGCGAGAGCTGCTGCACCCGCTGGCGCAGCACGGCATGGGGTAGTGCTCAGTCGTCGCTGACCTTGAGGTGCACGTCGATGTTGCCGCGGGTCGCGTTGGAGTAGGGGCAGACCTGGTGGGCCTGCTCGACGAGCTCCTGGGCCTGCTCGTGGGGCAGGTCGGGGATGACCACCTCGAGGGTGACCTCGAGCTGGAAGCCGCCCTCGTCGTTGGGGCCGATGCTGACCTGGGCACCGACGGTGGAGTCACCGAGGTCGGCCTTCGCTCGGCGGGCCACGCCCTGCAGGGCGGAGTGGAAGCAGGCGGCGTACCCGGCAGCGAACATCTGCTCGGGGTTGGTGCCCGCACCCCCGTCGCCACCCATCTCCTTGGGAATGGAGAGGTCGTGGTCGAGGTTGCCGTCCGTGGAGCGCACGTGGCCGCCGCGGCCGGCTCCGGTGGCGAGTGCTTCAGCGGTGTAGAGGGTCTTCATGGGACTCCTTCGTCTGGTCGCGCCACGGCCGGACAGGACGCCCCGTCGTGCTTTGCCGACACCGTCCGAACCTGTTGCGGCGTACACCTATTCCACCGATGTCCGCGCCATACGGCAGGCTGGGCGACGTGTTCTTCATCGGTGTGGACCTCGCCTGGGGTGTGAAGCGACCCACGGGGCTCGCCGTTCTCGACGAGTTCGGCCTGCTGGTGCACGTCTCGACGGTCCGCAGCGACGAGGAGATCCTCGCCGCGCTGGAGCCGTACGCCGCCGGCGACTGCCTCGTGGCCGTCGACGCCCCGCTCATCGTGACCAACCCGACCGGCAACCGGCCGGCGGAGGCCGCGCTGAACAAGGACTTCGCCCGGTTCGACGCGGGTGCCCACCCTGCCAACACCGGCAAGCCCGAGTTCAGCGACGTCCCCCGCGGCGCCCGGCTGTGCCAGGCCCTCGGGCTGGACATGAACCCGAGGTCGGGACGCCGCCGGCGCGCGCTCGAGGTCTACCCGCACCCCGCCACGGTCGCGCTGTTCGGGTTGGGTCGCACGCTGAAGTACAAGAACAAGCCAGGCCGCGACCTCGACGGCCTCCGCACCGAGCTGCTCACCCTGATGGGCCTGCTCGAGAGCCTCGAGGAGGCGACGCCGCCACTGCGGCTCACCGCCCCCGGCTCCCCGGAACCCGGCTGGTCCGGGCTGCGCCACCTGGTGGAGACCGCCACCCGCAAGAGCGAGCTGCGCCTGGTCGAGGACCAGGTCGACGCGGTCGTGTGCGCCTACGTCGCACTGTTCGCGCAGACCCGTCCCGGCGAGGTCACCACCTACGGCGACTTCGAGACCGGCTACATCCTCACCCCGACCCTCCCGGAGGGGCAGGTGCCGAGTCCCCGGCTGCCGAGGGCCGCCAAGCCCGTTGACGACCCGGTCCAGGAGTACACCCGGCGCCACCCCCAGCTCGTCGCCGCCGGCGACCAGTTCCTGGCGCTGGTGACCGGGATCCTCGACGACGCGGGCATCAACTACCTCAGCGTCGCCGGCCGGACCAAGTCGATCGCCTCGTTCGCGGAGAAGGTCCGGCGCACCCGCGAGGGCGTACCCCTCTACACCGATCCACTGCGGCAGATCACCGACACCATCGGTCTGCGCGTGATCACCTACGTGCACAGCGACGTGTCGGCGGTGGCCGACCTGCTGCGCGACCAGGTCGTGGTCAAGGACGACCGGGACATGGGTCTGGAGACCGCGCAGGAGGGCCGCTGGGGATATGCCAGCCGGCACCTGCTGATCGGGCTGGACGCCGCGCGCGAGGGTCACCCCTCCTACGCGGCCATGCGCGGTCAGACCGCGCAGGTGCAGATCCGCACGGTCCTCCAGCACGCTTGGGCAGAGTTCGAGCACGACATCCGCTACAAGGGCACGATGCCCGACGAGCACGCCCGCGACTTCGACCGCCGCTTCACCCTCGCCGCGGGGCTGCTCGAGCTCGCCGACCGCGAGTTCTCCTCGATCAGGGACACACTGCGGGCTCCGGCGGCCGGCCTCCAGGGACCGGTCCCGCCCCAGGGAGCCGCCGAGCCCGACAACGACCCCCGGATCGACCCGCGCGTGCTGGCGGCGTTCCTCGCCGGGCAGTACGCCGAGTCCGGATGGTCGCGCACCGAGCACTACGCCTGGATCTCCGGGCTGCTGCTCGAGCTCGGGATCACCTCGCTCGACGAGCTCGGCGAGGTGCTGCGCTCCGGCGACGAAGAGGCGATCGCGCAGCGGATGGACTACCGCTACCCGCCCGGGGCGGTCCGTCGCCTCGACGACGCGCTGCTGGCCGCCTACGGCCAGACCTATGTCGACCTGCGGGGCAACGCCCACCGGCGCCCGGCGCTGCAGGCCCGGCTGGAGCGCCTCACCACCGACCCCGCCGGCTGAGTCGGCCCGGTCGGCCACATCGGCTCAGTCGGCTCAGTCGGCCACGTCTACGTGGACGTGGTCGCGGTGCTCGAGGACCGCCTTTACCTCCGCCGACTTCCCGGTGGTGTCGATCTCGTACCCGCGCCACCCCTCGTCGGCCCGTCGTGACGTCCAGATCCAGTCGTCGTAGATGACCGTGACCGTGCCGTAGCGGTCGGCCTGTGCCACCGCCCACTGCGCGAGGGCCCAGCCCTTGACCTTGTTGGCCTCGTTCACCGGCCGGAAGAAGACGTCGAGGGCGCGGCCCTCGTAGTGCGCCGAGCCGGGGATGTGCCCGGTGGACACGCCACCGGGCGCGAAGCCGCCCACGCGCTGGGTCCCGAAGGCGACGTCGATCGCCTTGCGCAGCTCGGCGGCGCGCGGCGTGAGCCCGTCACTGTCGAGCTTCTCGGAGGCCGTGCTCTTGGGACCGTCGTAGAGGCAGGCGAACGCGTGCGGTGCCCGTCCGGTCAGGGCGGTGGCGAGGACGCGGGCGTTCCGGGGGTCCATCTCGAGTGCGTCCGCCGTGGTGTCGGTGGTCCTGTTCAGCGACTCGCCGGTGCGCACCGCGCGCGCCGCGACGGCCGAGGCGCTGACGGCCTCGTCGGTGGTCACCTCGACGGTCCGGTCACCCACCGTGGCCGAGCACTCCTTGGGGTCGGTCAGCCAGCGCACCGCGCCGAGCGCCAGCAGGGAGGCCACCACGGCCAGAGCCAGCAGCAGCGCCACCCCGGTCCAGGCGTCCTGGTCCCGGTTTCCGAGGCGTGCGCGCTGGCTCATTTCCCAAGTCTCCGTGCCCCCACCAAGCGAGGAGTGGACCGCCGCGACCCGGTGGGTACGGCGCGGGAGAGGGTCGTGGGCTGACGAGACTGGCGACTGCGGCTAGCGTGGGGGGACGACCTAGGAGGAAACCTCATGATCGGATTCATCGTCGCCGGGTTGATCATCGGTGCACTCGCACGCCTGATCAAGCCCGGAAAGCAGAACCTCGGCATCCTGGCCACGCTCGCCCTCGGCCTCGTCGGCTCGGTGATCGGCGGCCTGATCGCGTCGTTCCTCGGCACCGGGGACATCTGGGAGCTCAACATCCTCGGATTCGTCCTTGCCGTGGTCGCCGCCGTGCTCCTGATCGGCACCGCCGAGGCACTGGTGGGCAAGAACAAGACTCGCGCCTGATCAACTGCGGCGGTCCGTCGTACGGGCCGCCCGCCAGGACGCGGAAGACCCGCCACGAGCGTGCTCGTGGCGGGTCTTCTCGTTCTGCGGCGGCGCTGCGGGCCGGCAGGGCTCAGCGCTCGACCTCGACCCGCTCGTTCGGCACGCAGTGGGTCATCTTGAGGCCCTCCACGTCGCGCGGTCCGTTCTTGCCGAGGTTGGCGAGCCGGTTCAGCTCGTCCTCGGTGAGCTGCTGGCGCGGCAGCGGCTCGAGGTGGCGTACGTCGTCGGCGGTGATGCCGAGGCCGTCACCCACCCGCTGGCCGAGCTCGTCCTCGCACATGAAGAAGTGCCAGACCATCCGCTCCTGGACCTCTCGGGTGGCCTCGCCGATGTTCGCGACCAGGTTGGCGACGAGGTCGTCGCGCTCCCAGTCCTCCATCAGCCGGAACCGCTCGCCGGGCTGCTTGTAGTCGTTGGTGCGGGGCAGGTCCGAGCGGGTCAGGCGACCCGTGATCTCCGGGCCGACCTCACGGTGGGCCGGCTTCTCCGCCTCGACGAGTCCGTCCATCGTGGAGGGCTCGTAGTTCACCGACGGGTTCTGGCCGGGTGCGAGGTCCACGCCGTACGCCATCTGGCCACCGCGCTGGTTGGTGTGCACGGTCGCGTTCTTCGGCGAGTTCACCGGCAGCTGCAGGTAGTTCGGTCCGACGCGGTAGCGCTGGGTGTCGCTGTAGGAGAACGTGCGGCCGACCAGCATCTTGTCGTCGGAGAACTCCAGGCCGTCGACCAGCACGCCGGTGCCGAACGCGATCTGCTCGTTCTCGTTGTGGTGGTCGCTGACGTTGGCGTCCAGCGTCATCGTGCCGACCAGCCTGGGCTCGAAGACCTCCTCCGGCCACACCTTGGTGTCGTCCAGCGGGTCGAAGTCGAGCTCGGGGTGGTCGTGGTCCTCCATCAGCTGCACATAGAGGTCCCACTTGGGGTGGTCGCCGCGCTCGATGGCCTCGTAGAGGTCCTTGGAGGCGTGCCCGAGCTCGTTGGCCTGGATGTTGGCGGCGTCCTCCTCGGTCAGGCTCTGCACGCCCTGCTGCGGGATCCAGTGGTACTTCACCAGGTGGGAGACGCCCTCGGCGTTGACCCAGCGGTAGGTGTTCACCCCGAAGCCCTGCTGGTGCCGGTAGTCGGCCGGGATGCCGCGGGGGCTGAACAGGTTGACCAGCATGTGCATGGACTCGGGGGTCTGCGACATGAAGTCGAAGATCCGGCGCGGCTCCTGGCGGAACGTGACGGGGTCCGGCTTGAGGGAGTGGATCACATCGGGGAACTTGATCGCGTCACGGATGAAGAAGACGCCCAGGTTGTTGCCGACGAGGTCCCAGTTGCCGTCCTCGGTGTAGAACTTGATCGCGAAGCCGCGCGGGTCGCGAGCGGCCTCGGAGGAGTCCCGACCGCCGATGACCGTGGAGAAGCGGATCGCGAGCTCGGTCCTCTTGCCCGCCTCGGAGAAGAGCTTGGCGCGGGTGTACTTCGTGATCGGCTCCTCGCCCACCTTGCCGGTGGCCTCGAAGTGCCCGTAGGCCACGGCGCCGCGGGCGTGGACCACGCGCTCGGGGATCCGCTCACGGTCGAAGTGGCTGATCTTCTCCAGGAAGTGGTAGTTCTCCAGCGTCGCGGGGCCACGGGCGCCGACGGTGCGCTGGTTCTGGTTGTCGTAGACCGGGTGGCCCTGTCGGGTGGTCAGGGAGTTCTGGGTCTCCTGGGTCATGACAGGCACTTCCTCTGCTCGGTGTCTCGGGGCATCCGTCGAGTGTCCGCTTGAATTGGATCCATTCCAAATCTCTACCAGCAATCAGGGGCCCGGTCCAGAACGGTGTAGAAAGTCACCCATGACCGAGACCATCCGTGTGTACCTGCTCGACGACCACGACGTGGTCCGTGAGGGCCTTCGGTTCCTCCTCGAACGCACCGAGGACATCGAGGTCGTGGGCGACTCAGCCACCGCGACCGAGGCCACCGCCCGGATCCCCGCGCTGCGGCCCGACGTGGCCGTCCTCGACGCCCGGCTCCCCGACGGCTCGGGGATCGAGGTGTGCCGCGCCGTACGCGCCGTGGACCCCTCGATCAAGGCGCTGATCCTCACCTCGTACGACGACGACGACGCGCTGTTCGCAGCGATCATGGCCGGCGCCTCCGGCTACGTGCTCAAGGAGATCCGCAGCAGCGACCTGGTCAGCGCCATCCGCACGGTCGCGGCCGGGCAGTCGCTGATCGACCCGTCACTGACCGCCAGGGTGCTGGACCGGGTCCGCAACGGTCCCGCGACCGCGCCCGAGCTCGCCGCGCTCACCGAGCAGGAGCTCAAGCTGCTCGGCCTGATCGCCGAGGGCCTGACGAACCGGCAGATCGGCGAGCAGATGTTCCTCGCCGAGAAGACGGTGAAGAACTACGTGTCCAACATCTTGTCCAAGCTGGGCCTGGAGCGGCGTACCCAGGCCGCCGTCCTCGCCTCGAAGCTGCTGGCACCGCCGCCACATTCCTGATTTCCATATAGCACGGCGCAGGTAATTGCGATATTGCGGGACCTATGGCCCTGCTTCAGACAGTCATTCTCCTCTGACCGCGGGCCCTTTCAGTGCGGGATTCTTGGAGCACGAGAAAACCTCGAACTAAAGAGAAAGGTCGCCGTCATGTCTGTCACCAAAGAGCGCGGTAGCTCGACCACTGGAGTCGCAGGCGGACCGACCGCCTCCGCCACCAGCACCACCCCCAACACCATCAACCTCGCCACCGCCCGGGTGCTCGCCGCCCTGCGGATCGGATTCGGGTTCACGTTCCTGTGGGCCTTCTTCGACAAGGTCTTCGCCCTGGGCTTCCACACCGGCTACGGCCAGGACGGGAAGCTGGACCGCTTCGGCGACGCTGCCTGGATCAACGGCGGCAGCCCCACCGAGGGGTTCTTGAAGTTCGGCGCCGACGGTCCCTTCAAGGGGATCTACAACTCCATCGGCGGAACCGTCGTGGCCGACTGGCTGTTCATGCTGGGACTCCTCGGCATCGGCCTGGCGCTCACCCTCGGGATCGGCATGCGGCTCGCAGCCGCCGCCGGCGCGCTGATGTACGTGCTGATGTGGACCGCCGTGCTCCCCCCGGAGAACAACCCGATCATCGACGACCACATCCTCGGCGCGCTCAGCGTGGTGGCGCTGGCCCTGCTCAACGCCGGCGACACCTGGGGCCTCGGCGCCCGGTGGTCACGGCTGGGCATCGTGGAGAGGCACCCCATCCTGCGGTAGCCGGATGGGAGCGTGGGACCGGTCACCCTCGGGGTGCCGGTCCCTTTGTCGTGCTCAGGCAGGTGTCGTGCCCAGGCAGGTGTCGTACTCAGGCAGGCTCGGGACACTCGAGCGGTACCTGCCAGACCAGGGTGGTGCCCCGCGGCTCGGTGCGGGTGAGCTCGACGGAGCCACCGAGCCCCGCCGCGCGGCGCCGTACGTTGCTCAGCCCGCTCTCCACGCGACCCTCCGCGACCCCGATGCCGTCGTCGCTGACGGTGAGCCGGAGCTCGTGCCCGGTGACCTGCACCTCGACCTGCGCCTGGTCGGCCAGCGCGTGCCGGGCGACGTTGGAGACCGCCTCGCGCAGCACCGGCAGCAGCTGGTGGCGCACCCGGGGCGGTACGGCGGTGTCGAGCGGGCCGGTGGTGATCACGACCGGCGCGAAGCCCAGGACCGGGACGTACTCGCGGACCAGGCTCCGGATCTCGGCCCGCAGGGAGTCGGCCTGGCGCGGCTGCAGCTCGAAGATGGTCCCGCGGATGGCCTTGATGGTCAGGTCGAGGTCATCGACCGCGCGCTCGAGACGGGTGCCGATGACCGGGTCGCCGACGAGGGACACCACGCCCTGGAGCTGGAGTCCGGTGGCGAAGAGCCGCTGGATCACCACGTCGTGCAGGTCGCGGGCGATCCGTTCGCGGTCGGAGATCACGGCGAGCTCCTCGCGGTCGGCGACCGCCTGGGCCCGGTCGAGGGCGAGACCGGCCTGGTCGGCGAACGAGGCGAGGAACTCGCGTTCCTCCACCCCCAGGGCGGGGCCCGGGTCGAAGAGCGCCACCAGTGCGTCCGCATGCGCGAGGTGGGCCCGCAACGGGATCAGCATGACGTTGAGCCCGTCGACATGGAGCTCCACGGAGTCCGGGCCGCCCGCGTCGTACTCCGCGGCGATGCGGGTCACCGTCGTCATCACCTGCGCCGCGTCGGGCTCGTCCGCGGAGATCGAGAACACCGAGGCCTCGTCCGACGGGTCGTAGTGGCTGAGCAGGGCGGTCGCCCGCGCCCCCGAGACCGAGCGAGCCATCCGGGTGATCGCGGCGCGCGCCTTGTCCAGCTCGATCGGGGGCTGCAGGGTCTCGGTGAGCTCGGCCGACGCCTCGAGCCAGCGACGACGCAGCTCACTGAGCCCGTAGGCCCGGGCGTTCTCGATCACGAACCCGGCCGCACGCGCCAGCGCCTCGACGAGCTGCTCGTCCTGCTCGGTGAACATCAGCCCGTCGCGCTTCTCGGTCAGGTAGAGGTTGCCGAACACGGTGCCGCGGATCCGGACCGGGACCCCGAGGAAGGTCTCCATCGGGGGGTGGTTCGCCGGGAAGCCGGCCGAGTCGGGGTGGGCGGCGAGCTTGGGCAGCCGCAGCGCCTCGGGCTCGCGGATCAGCAGCCCCAGGATGCCGCGGCCGTGCGGCAGCTCGCCGATCTCGTGGATCTTCCCCTCGCTGAGCCCGGTGGTGACGAACTCAACCAGCTGTCCGTCTGCGCCGATGACGCCCAGGGCGGCGTACCGCGCACCGGTCAGCTGGGCCGCTGCCTCGACCAGCCGGGTGAGCACGCTGCGCAGGTCGAGGTCCGAGGAGATCGCGGTGACGGCCTCGAGCAGTGCGTGTGCGGCACCACCGAGTGATTGGCTCTCGAGAGGGGACGTCATGGAGACAGTCTTCCCCACGACCGGTAGCGGTCAGCCCGTGACGCTCAGTTCGCCGGGCCCGCGGAGAGCTCCGACAGCGGACTCCACTGCCCCCCGAGCTGGCGACCGCTCAGCTCCGCCCAACGCACCCGCAGGTAGAGCGGACGGGCGGCGCCCGCCCAGGGCTGGGGCTCCGCGCTCTCCCTGATCCGGGCGAGGTCGGCGCGGTCGGTGACCGCCTCGGCACGCCCCCGCGCCTGCACGCTCCAGCCACGTTCGTGGGCCGGGTCGAAGCCGTCGATCTCGAAGGCGACCGTGGTGTCGCGGCCGTAGGTTCCCAGCAGGCTGTACGGCGAGGTGCGGATGATGATCGACTCGTCGATGACCGAGTAGTTCACCGGCACCACGTAGGGCCCGTTGGCCGTGGAGAGACCGACCCGGCCGGCCACGCCCGCGCGCAACAGGGCCAGACACTCCTGGACGCTGAGGTCTCGTCTCTCGGTCATGAGGGCCTTCCGGGCTTTGGGGCGGGTGGTCCCACCAAGATGGCACCGGCGGGCCCGGCCCGATCAGGGGCTTTGGTCCTCTGAGCAGGGACCGTTTCGCCCTGATGTCCCCTGATCTCGCGGCCCGATACTGAAGGAGCAGGAGCACCGAGCCCAGGAGGACCCCATGGACATCAAGGCAGGCAGCATCGTCGTCGGCATCGACGGCTCGGAGGCCTCCGAACGCGCGGTCCTCTGGGCCGCGGACCAGGCCGTCGCCGAGAAGCGGTCACTGACCCTCGCGCACGCCATCCACGCGGTGACGCCGGCCTACTTCGACGCCACCGTCCTGGACCCCCGCGAGGCCCGCGGGGCGCTGCTGGAGCAGGGCCAGAAGCTGCTCGCCGAGACCCGCGCGAGGGTCGAGAGCGCCTTCCCCGGTCTCGAGGTCGAGGAGCTGCTCCGGCTCGAGGACCCCAGGCTGGTCTTCTTCGAGGCCTCCAAGCAGGCCTCCATGCTGGTGCTGGGCTCACGCGGACTCGGCGCCGTGCGCCGGCTCATGCTCGGCTCGGTGAGCGTGGCGGTGGCACGGCACTCGGGCTGCCCGGTGGTGGTGCACCGCCCGAGCAAGGGCGACACCGAGCGCAACGGCATCATCGTCGGCGCGGACGGGACCGCGGACTCGCGGGTCGTGCTGGACTTCGCCTACCGCCAGGCCTCGCTGCGCGGCGTACCGCTCACGGTGCTGCACAGCTTCTGGGACCTCGGTGTCAGCACGATCGGCGGCTACGCCCTCGCCGACGAGGCGATCGATCCCGAGGGTGAGCGCCGGCTGCTGGCCGAGACGATGGCCGGGCTCGAGGAGAGCTACCCCGACGTGGTCGTGACCGCCGAGACCGCACGCGGACGCGCCGCGGAGATGCTGGTCCGGCTGGGCACCACCAGGGAGCTGATCGTGGTCGGCGCCCACCAGGAGGGGCTGGCCAGCCAGCTGCTCTTCGGGTCGGTGTCGATCGCCGTGGTGGAGCACGCGAGCACCCCGGTGGCCGTCGTACCGATCTCGGCCAACGGCTCCGGGCGCCAGGTCTAGCCCGGGCCGTCGGCCCAGGCGGTCCGGACCTTCGCGAGCACGTCGGCGGCCTGGCGCAGTCCTGTCCGGGCCGCGTCGGCGCGCTTGGCCGGGTCGAGCACGTTCTTGCCGATGTCGGCCAGGGCCTGCGCGTCGGGGGTGATCACCGCCGTACGGCTCGCGCCGGTGCGCTCGAGCTGGGCCTTGATCGAGGTGGACTTGCTGAACGCCTGCGGCAGCGGGGCGATCACGACCACCACCTCGGCCCCGGCTGCGAGGTCGGCGTTCGCCGTGGAGCGCATCCCCCCGTCGATGTAGTGCGACCCGTTGACCGTCACCGCCGGCCACACCAGGGGTACGGCGCAGCTCGAGGCGACCGCGTGCAGGAGGTCCACCCCGCTGGTGCGGTCGAACGCGACGAACTCCCCGGTCTCGGCCTCCACGGCTGTCACCACCAGGTCCCGGTCGGGCCACTCGCTGGCCCCGATCCGCGAGCGGATCACCTCGATCCGTTCCTGCCCACCCGGGCGGTGCGCGCGCATGGACAGCTTGCCGATCCGGCGCAGCTTGGTCTGCTGACTGCCCGGGAGCAGCATCGGCGGGACCAGGCGGAGCATCGTGAGCCGGCCGAGCTCGGCGCCGATCTCCGTGTCCGCGGGCCCGAGCTGGGTCGTGTAGAGGTCATCGAGGGACTGGCCGCTGGTGACCTGCGCACCGACCACCGAGCCCGCCGACGTCCCGACGACCCTGTCGGCGGTGCTCAGGTCCACGCCCGCGTCAGCGAGCCCCTTGAGGATCCCGAGCTCCCAGGCGATGCCGGTGACCCCACCGCCACCGAGAACCAGTGCTGTTCGCGTCATGCCCGAAACCTACGGGTCAACCGGGCACTCAGCGGGGTTTCGCCGGGCAGGTTTCCCAGGTGATGAACCCAACCTGCCTCTTCACACACCTCACGCCGTGTGTGAAGAGGCAGGTTGCCGTGTGAAGTACGCCGCCACAGGGCCCTCATCTCAGTAGTCTCGTCGCGTGGCTGTCCCTCCGGACCCGACCCCCGACTCCGCCGAGGCTCCCAGGCGGGGCCGGACGCGGTGGTCGCACAGCCGAGGGGCGCCGTTGCGCGCGTTCCTGCGCACCGAGTCCGGCAGCGCCGGCGTGCTGGTGGCCGCAGTCGTGGTGGCGCTCGTCTGGGCCAACCTCGATGCCGAGTCCTACGAGGCGCTGTGGCACACGGAGCTCTCCGTCGAGCTGGGGCCCTGGCAGGTGGCCCACGACCTGCGCGAGTGGGTGAACAGCGGCCTGATGACCCTGTTCTTCCTGGTGATCGGGCTCGAGGCCCGCCGCGAGTTCGACCTCGGCGACCTGCGCGAGCGACGGCGCTTCATCCTCCCGTTCACCGTGGGACTGGTCGCGATGGCCGTTCCGGTGCTGATCTACCTCGCCATCAACGCCGGGCGGTCCAGCGCCCACGGCTGGGGTGTCGCGATGTCGACCGACACGGCGCTCGCGCTGGGGGTGCTGTCCCTGCTCGGCCGTCGGGTGCCCGACCGGGTCCGGATCTTCCTGGTCACCGTGTTCGTCGTCGACGACCTCGTCGCGCTGCTGGTGATCGCGCTGGTCTACAGCGAGGACATCGTGCTGATGCCGGTGCTCCTCGCGACGGCGGTCTTCGCCGTGCTGCTCGTCGCGGTGACCCTGCGGATGCAGCAGCGCTGGCTGTTCGGCGTGCTCGGCGTGGTCATCTGGGCGGCCCTGTTCAACAGCGGCGTCGACCCGATCGTCGCCGGCCTGGCGATCGGGCTGGCTGCTCCGGCGTACACCCCGAACCGCGGTGAGCTCGAGGACGCGACCGGCATGGTCCGCGAGTTCCGGGAGCAGCCCACCCCGGAGCTGGCGCGCTCCGCCACCTCCGGGCTCACCTCCGCCCTGTCCCCGAACGCGCGGCTGCAGTCGTTCTACCTGCCGTGGACCAGCTATGTGATCGTGCCGCTGTTCGCGCTGGCCAACGCCGGGATCGCCCTGGACCTCGGCTTCCTGGCCCACGCCTACACGGCGCCGATCACGCTAGGCGTCCTGGTCGGCTACGTCGTCGGGAAACCGGCGGCCGTCGTCGGCGCCACCTGGGCGGTCTCCAGGCTGTCCCGGGGTCAGGTGCGCCCGCCCGTGGGGTGGGGAGCGGTGCTGGGCAGCGGCACCATCTCGGGCATCGGCTTCACCGTGTCGCTGCTGATCGCGAGCCGGGCCTTCACCGGGACCGAGCTGGCCGAGGCCAAGCTCGGCGCCCTCTCGGCCGTGGTCGTCGCCTCGCTGCTCACCTGGGTGATCGTCCGGGCGCTGAGCCTGCTGCCTCCCGAGCGGCGGGCCCGGGCCCTGCTCGGCGACACCAGCCGGATCGAGGACCTGGTCCCGGAGGTGGACGTCGAGCACGACCACGTGCGGGGCCCGGACCAGGCCGACATCACCGTGATCGAGTTCGGGGACTTCCAGTGCCCCTACTGCGGCCTGGCCGAGCCCGCCGTACGCGACCTGCTCAGCGACACCCACGTGCGCTACGTGTGGCGGCACCTGCCCCTGACCGATGTGCACCCGAAGGCCCAGCTGGCCGCCGAGGCAGCCGAGGCAGCGGCGGAGCAGGGCGCGTTCTGGGAGATGCACGACGTGCTGATGACGCACCAGGACGACCTGAGTCCCAAGGACCTCGTCCGGTACGCCGAAGAGCTCGGCCTGGACACCGAACGGTTCCACCGGGAGCTGCGCGAGGGGGTCCACCAGGCCCGGGTCGCGCGCGACGTGGAGTCGGCCGACCTCAGCGGGGTCTCCGGGACCCCGACGTTCTTCATCAACGGCCAGCGCTACCACGGGGCCTTCGACCTGGCCTCGCTGAAGATGGCCGTCAAGCTCGCCCGGGCGCAGAGCCTGCTGAGGTGACGGGGCGAGCTGACCGGCTCAGGTGACCGGGAAGATCCGCGCGGTCACCAGGACGCCGTCCTCGACCACCAGCTCGCCCATGGTCCCGCGCGGTTGCCGGCGCTTGTCGGTCGGTGACCCCGGGTTGAACGCCCGCTGCCCCTGGTGGACCTCGTCCCACGGGATGTGGGAGTGGCCGAAGACCACGAGGTCGGCGTCGGGGAAGCGCCGCTTGAGCCGGCTGCCGCGGCCGGTCTTCGGCCCGCTGTCGTGGATCATCGCGACCGCGAGCCCGTCGAGGTCCACCTCCAGGGTCTCCTCGGCGCCCCACGCGGCGATGTCCGGCCCGTCGTTGTTCCCGCGCACCGCCCGCACCGGAGCGAACCTCGCGAGCTCCTCGAGCGTCTCGACCAGGCAGACGTCCCCCGCGTGCAGGATCAGGTCCACCCCGTCGAGCGCGGCCGCGACGGCGGGCGGGCACCGCTTCCAGTAGCGCGGCGAGTGGGTGTCTGCGAGCACGGCGATACGCATCCGCCCATCCTGCGACATCTGGGCACGGGCCCATCCCCGCGACGCACGCTGGACTCCCTTCCGGGCTCCCTTCCGGGCTCCCTTCCGGGCTCACTTCGGACCCCGTTCTAGGCCCCGCGCTGGACCTCCTGCCGGGCCGCCTTCCCGGAGGGCAACAGGTCCGCGACCGGCTCGCAGTAGTCGACTCGGGCCAGCCGGTCGCCCTCGAAGACCAGCGAGGTCAGGCTGGCCAGGGTGCACTGGCGGCGGCGGGGGTCGTGCACGAGGCCATGGCCCTGCGCCCGGAGTCGGGTGACCCAGATCGGCAGCTGGTGGGAGACGACCACGGCCTCCCGACCGCGAGCAGCCCCCCGGGCATCGATCACCGCGGGCCAGACCCGGTCGGCGACCTCACGGAACGGCTCCCCCCACGACGGGCGCAGCGGGTTCCACAGGTGTCGCCACACCCCGGGCCGGGTCAGGAGCGAGTCGCCGAGCTGCAGCGGCCGCCCCTCGAAGACGCTGGTCGCCTCGGTGACCCTCGGGTCCAGGTGCACGTCGAGACCGCGGGCCGCGGCGAGCGGCCCGGCGGTCTCCCGGGCCCGCTCGAGGGGTGAGGCGACCAGGTGCACGATGTCGCGGTCGGCGAGGCGCCGGGCGACCTGGTCGGCCATCTCGCGACCGAGGTCGGAGAGGTGGAAGCCCGGCAACCGTCCGTAGAGCACGCCCTCGGGGTTGTGCACCTCTCCGTGCCGCAGCAGGTGCACCGTGGTGGTCCTGGCTCTCACAGGGCCCTCACAGCGGAAGTCTCCGGAACACCCCGCGGGGCAGGTGCCGCAGCGCCGACATCACCGGTCGCATCGTGCCCGGGACCCAGACCTGCTCACGGCCCGAGGCGACGGCCCCGACGACCGCCTCGGCGACCTGGTCGGGGTGCACCGAGAGCGGCGCCGGGTCCAGGCCGTCGGTCATCTGGGTGTGCACGAACCCCGGCCGCACCACCACGACACGGCCACCCAGTGGTCGCAGCGCCTCCCCCAGCCCGGTGTAGAAGGCGTCGAAGCCCGCCTTGCTGGAGCCGTAGACGAAGTTCGATCGCCGGGGTCGCTCGCCCGCGACGCTGGAGAGCGCGACCACCACCCCGTGGCCCTGTCGTCGGACGAGCCCGGCGAGGGCGACTCCGGTCAGCACCGGCGCCACGTAGTTGGTGTACGCCACCCGGCGTGCCTCCTCACGCTCGGTCCAGGCTCGCTCGGGGTCGCCGAGCACTCCGTAGGCGACCACGGCGACGTCCACGTCGCCCTCCGTCGCGGCATCCCGGACGGCCCGCTCGTGGCTGGCCTCCTCACCGGCGTCGAAGTCGATCTCCCGGACCCGGCACCCGGCCTCCTGGAGGCTGCGCGCCGAGTCGGTACGCCGCTGCGAGGGCCGGGCCGCCAGGAGCACGCGCAGGCCCGGGACCTGGTCGGCGTACGCCCGCACGATCGCCAGGCCGATGTCCGAGCTGCCGCCGAGCACCAGCACCGACTGTGGTCTTCCTACCGCGTCCAACACGCCTGCTCCTTCGGGGTCGTCGTACGGATCGCCAGCCTGCGGGCGAGGTCGGAGACGAAGACGCCCTGCGGGTCCACGCGGGCGAGCAGGGCCTGGAACTCGGCGAGCCGGGGGTACATCCGCGGCAGCAGCCGCGCGGGGACACGCGCGTCCTTGGCGAGATAGAGCCGGCCCCCGGCCTCGAGCACCATCGCGTCGAGGCGGTCGAGCAGCCTCGAGAGACCCGGCCGGACCGCGAGGTCCACCGCCAGGGTCCAGCCCGGCACCGGGAACGACATCGGCGCCGGGGTGCCGGGACCGAACCGCTTGAGCACGTTGAGGCAGGACACGTGCCGGGTGGCCGCGATGGTGCGGACCACCTCCGGCACCACGTCCTGCGCCTCGAACGGCACCACGAGCTGGTACTGGCACATCCCGCGCGGTCCGTAGAGGCGGTTCCAGTCCGCGACCGCGTCCAAGGGGTGGAAGAACCCGAAGGCAGGCTCGACACGCGTGGTGGGCTCTCGCGGCGCCGACCGGAACCACGCCCCGTTGAACGCCCGGCCGCTGAGCCGGTTCACCAGGCCGCCCGGGACCCCGGGAGGCACCGTGAGCCGGCCCTCGCCCGGGAGGCGTAGGGGTGCTGCGGCGCGGCGCGGGTCGAGGTCGTCGACCAGGGCGTCCCGGCCGGTGAGCACCACGCCACGACCGGCCGACCGGCCCCGCGCCACCGAGTCGAACCAGGCCACGGAGTACTCCGCCCGGGTGTCCTGCTCGGCCAGCGCCTCCATCACGCCGCGCAGGTCGGGCCGGCGCTCGGAGCGCGCCAGCACGTACGACGTCTCCACCCGGCGGACCTCCAGCTCGACGCGGAGGATCACCCCGGTCAGGCCGAGGCCGCCCACGGTGCCCCAGAAGAGGACGGGATCCGGCCCCTCGGGCGTCAGCGAGCGCACCTGCCCGTCCGCAGTGAACAGCTCCATCCGCCGCACGTAGCAGCCGAAGCTGCCCGCGGTGTGGTGGTTCTTGCCGTGCACGTCGTGGGCCACGGCTCCGCCGACGGTGACCTGACGGGTGCCCGGCTGGACCGGCAGGGTGAGCCCGAGGGGGAACAGCGCACGCAGCAGCGCGTCCAGGCTCACCCCGGCGTCGACCTCCACGCGACACTCGTCGACGTCGATGCGGTGCACCCCCGCGAGTCCGGTCAGCTCGAGGACGTCACCGCCTCCGTTCTGGGCGGCGTCGCCGTAGCTGCGGCCCAGGCCCCGCGCCAGCACACCCCTGTCTCCGGCCGCGTTCACCACTCCGACGACGTCCGCGACGCTGCGGGGCCGGTGCACCCGCGAGACCGTCGGGGACGTGCGGCCCCATCCACTGAGCAGCCGGTCCGCCGGCCCGGCCTCAGCCGAGCGCGGCATGCAGCATCAAGGTGGACACCCAGATCACGCCCAGGACCTGGAGGTGGCGGTCCGAGACGACGATGTCCTCGGGCGCCTCGGCACGGCCACGGTCCACGTCGGCGGCGTACCGGAGCAGGCCGAGCACGAACGGCGCCACCGACAGGGGCGCCCAGTCGTGGCCGGCAGCGGGGGCGTTGCTGCCGGTCAGGGCCCACAGCAGGTAGACCGTGACGGTGATGCCGGCCGCCATCGTCCAGATGAAACGCAGGTAGGACTCCGAGTAGAGCTCCAGGGAGCGCCGGGTGCCGGTGGCCCCACCGAGGTTGCGGATCTCGGAGTAGCGCTTGCCGGCGACCATGAACAGGGAGCCGAACGCCGCGACGAGGACGAACCACGGCGAGAGCGTGATCCCGGTCGCCGTACCGCCCGCAACCGCCCGCAGCAGGAATCCCGCGGAGACCGCGGCCAGGTCGAGGGCCGGCTGGTGCTTGAGGCCGGAGGTGTAGGCGGCCTGCACGCCCAGGTAGGCGAGCACCGTCAGTCCAAGTGGGAGCGACCACCACAGGGCGAGGCCGATCGAGAGCCCGGTCAGCACCAGGCTCACCACAAGTGCCCCGGCGACCGGGACCTGGCCCGAGGCCACTGGCCGGTTCCGCTTCCGGGGGTGCAGCCGGTCGCCCTCGACGTCACGCACGTCGTTGAACAGGTAGCAGCCGGACGCCGCCAGGCAGAAGACCCCCAGGGCGACCATCGCGCCCAGCAGCACGTCCGGTTCCGTGAGGCGGCCGGCGGCGAGCGGTGCCCCCAGCACCAGGAGGTTCTTCAGCCACTGCCGCGGACGCACGGCGCGGATCCAGGCCGTCCTCGAGCGGGGTGCGCCGAGGTCAGCGCTCGGCGCGGCGGGGTCCACCTCGGCCGTGCCGTTCTCTCCTCGCATGGACTTCAGGTACCCGATGCGACGGGGTAAATCCCTCGGCATGTGGCCCCTGCGGTCGGGGTACTGGCTCCGAGTGCCGTCTGCGTCCACGCTGCCCACGGCGGGAGCAGACGGGCCCGGAGAGGGGTCTGACCCCGTCCCGGTCCCGGTCGCTGCTGATCCCCCGAGGAGGCGGCCAGGGTTGATCACCGTGGGCGCGGCCGCCGTCGTGGCGGCGCTGACGCTGCTGGGCTGGACCACCTGCTGGGCGCTGGCCGCGCTCCTGGACGCCGCCACGTCGGTGCCGGTGCCACTGCCCGCCCCTGTGACGCAGCGGGTGACGGTGGCCGGCGTCCTCGTCGTCGCGGTCGTCGGCGCGGTCCTCCGCCCGGCGAAGGCTGCCCACGTCGTGGTCGCCGGCACGGGCGTACTTCTCGCCGGCGGCGGGACCCTCGCCCTGCACGGCACCGCCTGGGGCTTCACCGGCCTCTACTCCGACGCGGGCTTCCGGACCCAGGCCGTGACCCGGTTCGCCGACTCGCCCGCGCTCGCCGACTACGCCTACCGAGGGCTGGGCGCCTACTACCCGCCTGCGCTGCCGTGGCTGGAGGGACGTGCCGCCGCGCTCGTCGGGATCCCCGGGTGGGCGGCCATGAAGCCGGTGGAGCTGTTGTTGTGCGCGCTGGTGCCGTTGCTGTCCTGGTTGCTGTGGCGGCGCCTGCTGCCCGACCTCTCGGCCGCGGTGGTGGCTTCGGTCGTGTGCGTCGCCACGATCATCCCCACCAAGCCCGACGAGTGGCTGGTGCTGTCGCTGGTGCTGCCGTGGTGGCTCGAGCTCGCCCGCGGCGTACGCCGTGAGGACGTCCGTGCCTTGTCGGCACCGGTCCACGGGCTGGTGCTGGGTCTGCTGCTCCTGTGGCACACGTACTTCTTCGTGCCGCTCGCCCTGGCGAGCGTGCTGGGAGTGCTCCTCGACCTCGCTCTCCGGCGCCGCGTCACACCGGCCCCCCGGCAAGCGGTCGTCGTCGCCGCGGTCGGGCTGGTCGTCGCGCTCCCCGGCTGGCTGCCGATGGCGCTCCAGCACCTGCGCGGCCTGCCCTCGGACGACCTGCAACGGCGGTGGAGCCCGGTCGGGTACCTGTCACCGCCGGAGCCGGGCCTCGGCGACGCGCTGTCGGTGCTGGGACTGGTCGGGCTGGTGTGGGTGGTCTTCGCACTGTGGCGCAGTCGGCTGGCCGCCGGGCTCGCCGTCGCCTGGGTCGCGGCGTACGCCTTCATCGTGGTGGGTCAGCGGGCCCAGCGCTGGGGAGTGGCCCTGCTGCCGGAGAAGTCCGAAGAGCTGTGCATCGCCCTGATGGCCGCCACTGGTGCCGTCGCGCTGTGCCGTGTCGCGACCCTGCTCAGGGGTCGGCCGTTGCCGGTGCGCGCCCTCGTCGGCGCCCTCGTCGTCCTGCTGGTTGCCCAGCCCGTCCAGGAGCTGCTCGACGAGCGGATCGGTCGGCCGGCGGCGGTGGCCCAGCACATCCGCTACCCCGGTGGGTCCTTCCCGGCGGGAGGCCCGCCGGAGGAGGACTCGCACTGGCACGCGTGGGGCGTCCGCCCCGACGGGTCGGGACCCTCGGTTGCCGAGGTCGAGCGGGCCTGGGAGGAGCTGCGCGGTGAGCCGCTGCGCTCCGGGACCGTGCTGGTCTCGGCGCGCGCCGACGTGCTGGCGACCAGGCCGGCCCACGCGTTCATCACCTGGAAGAGCATCTACTCCCATCCCCAGGGCCAGTTCGCCGCCCGACTGCGCCTGCTGCAGCGGGTCGCGGCCTGCGACACGGCGAGGTGCGCGTGGCTGCTGCTGCGCAACAACGTGCTGGACCCGGTGGACGGCCTGGTGCTGAACCGGTCGGGCGAGGAGCTCTACCTGACCGTCACCGTCGACGACTTCCCCGACGCCTGGCGCCCGGTGCGGGTGAGCTTCTCCGAGGAGCTGTTCGCCGCGCCGTACTTCCAGCGCCGAGACGTCGCCGGTGCCGTCGTGATCGCAGTGCGGCCTGCGGCACCGAGACCGGTCCGGGCTGCCCCGGGCCACGTCGCACCAGCGGGCGGCCTCCTCCCGGCGGTGAGTCGAGCCGTGGTCGAGCCGTGGAGCCCTCCGGGCGGGCACAGCCAGGACGGTCCCTGAGGGCCGGGAGCGCCGAAGCGCTCAGCAGGGGTGGATCACCAGTCCAGGGCCTGGCAGCCCGGTTGCTCGGCGGGCTCGACCTGGAGCGTCGCGTGCTCGATCCCGTGGTCCCTGCTCAGCACCGTGCGGGCCCGGTCCAGCACCCCGGGTCCCGCGTCGGCGGAGTCTGCGACCAGGTGTGCGGTGGCGACGTGCATCCCGGAGGTCAGCGTCCAGATGTGCAGGTCGTGGATGCTCGTGACCCCGTCGATGGCGCACAGGTCGGCGGCCACGTCCTCGACGTCGGTCCCGGCCGGGACGTGCTGCCCCAGGATCGCCAGCACCTCGCGCCCGAGCAGGACCGCGCGCACGGCGACGAACGCACCGATCGCCAGCGCGACCAAGGTGTCCCAGTAGGACTCTCCCGTGCTGAGCACCAGGACCCCGGCGAGGATCACCCCGACCGACCCGGCGGCGTCGGCGACGACCTCGAGGTAGGCACCCTTGACGTTGATGCTCTCGGCGGCTCCGGCGCGGAGCAGCAGCATCGAGACGAGGTTCACCAGCAGGCCGAGGGCGCCGACGACCAGCATCGGGCCGGTCTCGACGGTGACGGTCTCCCCGATCCGCAGGAGCGCCTCGATCACGACGTACGCCGCGACGCCGAGCATCAGCAGGACCGTGAACCCGGAGGCGAACACCTCGGCCCGGTAGGAGCCGTAGGTGCGCCGCCCCGTCGTGTCCTCGCGGGTCGCGATCCGGGTCGCGAGGAGCGCCGCCCCGAGTGCGACGACGTCGGCTGCCATGTGGCCGGCGTCGGAGAGCAGCGCCAGGGAGCCGGAAAGGAGCCCGGCGACGAGCTCGACAACGAAGAACGACGCGACCAGGCCGAACGCGACCGCGAGCCGCCAGCGGTGCCGGGCGCCGGCGTGGCCGGTGTGCCCGTGGGAGTGCCCCGCCCCCATCAGGCGGGCACCCCCGAGGAGGTGACCAGGCCGCAGTCCCTGAGGCAGGCGAGGTGCTGGGAGACCGTGGACACCAGCGCTGCTTCACTGAGCCCGGGCGCCTCGTGGTCCGGCGTCGACGCGGCCCCGTCCTCGCGTCGCATCGGCATCCAACGATGCTAGCGCTGGGCTATGGCAGCTGGAGCGAGATCCACCAGTCCCGGGAGTGACTCCCGTCAGTGCGCCATGTCCACGAAGCGGCTGTAGTGGCCCTGGAAGCTGACCACGACGTCGCGGGTGGGGCCGTTGCGGTGCTTGGCCACGATGATGTCGGCCTCGCCGGCCCGCGGGGACTCCTTCTCGTAGACGTCCTCGCGGTGGAGCAGCATCACGATGTCGGCGTCCTGCTCGATCGAGCCCGACTCACGCAGGTCGCTCATCATCGGACGCTTGTCCGAGCGCTGCTCGGGACCACGGTTGAGCTGCGAGAGCGCGATGATCGGGACCTGGAGCTCCTTGGCGAGGAGCTTGATCTGGCGCGAGAACTCCGAGACCTCGACCTGGCGGGACTCCACCTTCTTGCCGCTGCTCATCAGCTGGAGGTAGTCGATCACGATCAGCTTGAGGTCGTGACGCTGCTTGAGGCGCCGGGCCTTGGCGCGGATCTCCATCATCGTCATGTTGGGGCTGTCGTCGATGAACATCGGAGCCCCGGAGACCTGACCCATCTTGGGGCCGAGCTTGTTCCAGTCGTCGTCGCTCATCGGGCCCTTGCGGATGTTGTTCAGCGGGATCTTCGCCTCAGCCGAGAGCAGCCGCATCGTGATCTCGCTCTTGGACATCTCCAGGCTGAAGAAGCAGCTGGTCAGGTTGTTGTGCACCGAGGCGGCGCGGCAGAAGTCCAGGGCCAGCGTCGACTTCCCGACCGCGGGACGGGCGGCGACGATGATCATCTGCCCCGGACCGAAGCCGTTGACCAGCTCGTCGAGGTCCGCGAAGCCGGTGGGCACGCCGTTGGCGGCGCCGTCGTTGTTCGAGATCGCCTCGATCTCGTCCAGCGTTGCCTCCATGATCGCCGACAGCGGCGCGTAGTCCTCCTGCTGCCGCTTCTCGCCGATCGCGTAGACCTCCTGCTGGGCCGCGTCGACGGTCTGGTCGACGTCGCCCTCGCCGGCGTAGCCCATCTGCGCGATCTTGGTGCCGGCGTCGACGAGGCGCCGCAGGATCGCCTTCTCGCGCACGATCGTGGCGTAGTAGCCGGCGTTGGCGGCGATCGGGACGCTGGCCGAGAGCGTGTGCAGGTAGGGCGCGCCACCGACCTTGACCAGCTCACCGCGGCGCTGCAGCTCCGCGGAGACCGTCACCGGGTCGGCGGGCTCGCCGCGGCCGTAGAGGTCGACGATCGCGTCGTAGATGATCTCGTGGGCGGGACGGTAGAAGTCCGCGCCACCGATCTGCTCGTTGACGTCGGCGATCGCGTCCTTGGAGATGAGCATCGAACCCAGGACGCTCTGCTCGGCGTCGGGGTCCTGCGGGGGCATCCGTCCCGACCAGTGCTCCTGGTTGCCGCCGGGGTCGTCGCCGAAGCCGCCGGGGTAGCTGCTGGCGAAGGCGTCGTCGGTCCAGGAGCCCTCCGCGACTCCCGAAGAGCCCCTGCTCGACCCCTGAGTGGGGATCCCGCTCGACTCCGTCATGCTCACCCGTTGCCTCTTCCTCGCGCCCGTAGCGTTGAAGGTAGGTGCCCGCACCGACAACTCCGGGACTGCCGACCTCGTGTGTTCGGGTGGGTCGTCGTACGGCGCTGCGCCTACCCGGACGCCGCACAGTAGGCGCGATCGGGGCGGAGCACCAAGACCGTTATCCACAGGACCCTGTGGATAACCCTGTTGATCATGTGGAACACGCCGACCAGCCTGGGTACGGCCTGTTGGTAGGGCTGTGGACAACCAAAATTCTTTGCTGCCCATATGCCCTCTGACCTGCAGGAACGTTGACGCACAGCCTGTGGACGAAAGATTTCTGGACCGGTGGTGTTCACTTGTTGTCCACCTCACGGCGCTGTGTTTGTTTGTCGACAAAGCCCCCTGACGGACGGGATACCCACAGAAAAGCCGGGTTTTACACAGGTTTCCCGACCGCCTAGCCTCACCTCGTGATAACCGCTCGGGGGTCCAGCCGGCGCGACCGCCGGGCGGCGCAGGAGCATGAACGGTCGGTACGCCGGCAGCGCAACCGGGCCCAGGACCGGGAGATCCTCCGGCTCGCGGTGCCCGCCTTCCTCGCGCTGGTGGCCGAGCCGGTGTTCCTGCTCTCGGACTCCGCGATCGTCGGGCATCTCGGCACCGCGGAGCTGGCCGCGCTCGGGATCGTCTCCGCGGTGATGGGGACCCTGGTCAGCCTGTCCATCTTCCTCGCCTACGGCACCACCGCGTCCGTCGCCCGCCAGGTCGGAGCGGGCAACAGCCGGGCCGCGCTGGCCCAGGGCATCGACGGCCTGTGGCTGGCCACGCTGATCGGCACGCTGCTCACGGCGCTCACCATCCCCCTGGTCGACCGGCTGGTCCGCCTCTTCGACCCCAGCGACCACGTCGCCGACCTCGCGGCCACCTACCTGCGGGTCGCGTTGCTGGGAGCGGTGCCGCTGCTGCTGATGCTGGCCGCCACCGGGGTCCTGCGCGGGCTCCAGGACACCCGCACACCGCTCGTGGTGGCCGTCGTGGGCAACATCGCGAACATCGTCCTGAACTTCGCCCTGGTCTACGGCGTCGGCCTCGGCTTCGTCGGCTCCGCGCTCGGCACCCTGCTCGCCCAGCTCGGGTCGGCGGTCGCGCTGGTCTGGGTCGTGCTCCGGGCGGCCCGGCGGGAGTCGGCCTCGTTGCGCCCCGACCTGCCCGGGATCAGGGCGGCGGGCCGGGCCGGCGTACCCCTGATCATGCGGACGCTGATGCTGCGCGCCTCCCTGCTCGTGATGACCTATGCCGCGGCCCGGCTCGGCGAGGACGACCTCGCCACGATGCAGCTGGCGCTGACGATCTGGACCTTCCTGGCCTTCACCCTGGACGCGGTCGCGATCGCCGCCCAGGCGATCACCGGGCGCTACCTCGGGGCCGCCGACGCCGAGGGCACCCGCGCCGTCACCAGGCGGATGGAGCGCTGGGGCTGGCTCAGCGGCGTGGCCACCGGTGTCCTGCTCGCCGCCCTGGCTCCCGTGCTCGGCCACGGCTTCACCAGCGACCCGGCCGTGCTCGACCTGCTGGTTCCGGTGCTGCTCGTCGCCGCGGCGGCCCAGCCCCTGGCCGGCATCGTGTTCGTGCTCGACGGGGTACTGATCGGCGCCGGCGACGGGGTCTACCTGGCGTGGGCGCAGCTGGTCACGCTGTTGCTGTTCGCGCCGGCGGCCTGGGTGGTCGGCGACGCCGGGCTCACCTGGCTGTGGGCCGCGTTCGCGGTGCTGTTCATGGGCGGGCGCGCGGTGACGCTGCTGCTGCGGGCCCGGGGGGACCGGTGGATGCGGATGGGGGCGTAGCGATCGATCGGCTCGCCCCTCGTGGTCTCGACGGGCTCAACCACCACTCGGGGTCAGGATGGGTGGGCGGACAGGAACTTCCTGATGGCGCCGCGGGGGTTGTCGCGGATCTCGGGGCCGTGGGTGAAGGCGGCCGTGGAGTACTCCAGCTCGCCGAGGCGGTGGGCGGTCTTCGTGGTCATCGCGAAGTCGGAGCACAGGAACTTCATCGGCCAGCGCATCCCGAGGACGTTGAAGATGGCGTCCCCGGTGATCAGCACCCCGGACTCCTCGTGCAGGTAGGACGCGTGCCCCGGTGAGTGGCCCGGGGTGTGCACCACCCGGATGCCGCCCGCTACCGGCATCACCTGCCCGTCGGTGAGCTCCTCGCCCACGGTGACCTTCTCGGTCTTGGGGTCGGGGAGCCTGCGGAACAGTCTCCCGAGGCGGAAGGACGGGTCGTTGTCGGGCTGGGTGCCGGTGCGCACGTACTCCGCGTCCTCGGCGTGGACGTCGACCGGCAGGCCCGTCTCCCGGGAGACGTACGCCGCGCCGCCGGCGTGGTCGGGGTGGCAGTGGGTGAGCAGCAGCCGGGTGACCTCGCTCGGGTCCGAGCCGATCGAGCGCAGCGCGGCGATCACCTTGGGGCCCGAGGAGGCCAGGCCCATGTCCACCAGCGTGACCTGGCCGTCGGAGTCGCGCAGGGCGAAGCCGTTGACGTAGTCGCCCAGCAGGGGGATGCGCCACACCCCGGGGGCCAGCAGCACCGGTGCCTTCGCCATGACCGATGACCCTACAGTTGCGCCATGTCGCCGCTCCAGAGAATCGCCATGGGCCTGGTGATCATCGTCGGCAGCGCGCGGTTCCCGGCCGACCCGTCCCCGGCCTGGAAGAGCTACGACGCGCTCGCCGACCCCGTCGGCTGGGTGCTGGTGCTCCTCGGGGTCTTCGCCCTGGCCCGCACCGACGAGGCGTTCGAGACCAGCCGGTGGCTCGCCGTGCTGGCCGCCGTGGTCAGCGTCCCGATGTGGCTCCCACAGGTGCAGCACCGGCTCGACGATTCCGGGGAGTGGTTCGTCTCGCTGCCGCAGATCGCGTTCTGCCTCGTGCTGAGCCGCGAGATCGGCATGCTCGGCGTACGCCGGTCGCCGCAAGACCCCTACGTGGCCAAGCGGTTCGGCCTACTGGTGTGGGGGTTCGCCCTGGCCGGCGTACTGCCGGTGGTCGCGCTCGGCGGCGACGTGCCGGCCCTGGAGGGGCCCACGTTCACGTTCTCTGCGCTGGTGAACGTCGCGCTGGTCTACTTCTTGTTCCGGGTGCACCGTCGCGAGTGGCTCGGCGGTCCGGGCCCGCTGGAGGTCGCCCCCAAGGACGGCCCGGTGACCGGGCCCGGGATGCGCGAAGGCCGCCCGCCCTCGAGGTGAGGGGGGCGGCCTTCGCAAGGCTGTTCAGCTCAGGCAGATCGCCTCAGCAGATCGTCGTGGGCAGATTGCCTCAAGCAGGGACCACGTTGAGGTTCACGGTCGCCTCGACGTCGTCGTGGACGCGCACCTTGACGGTGTGGGTGCCCAGCGACTTGATCGGGTTGCCCACCACGATGGTGCGCTTGTCGACCTCGCCACCGGCCTCGGCGATCGCGTGCGCGATCTCCGCAGCGGTCACGGCGCCGAACAGGCGGCCGCCCTCGCCGGCGCGGACCTTGACGGCGTACGTCGAGCCCTCCAGCGTGGCCTTGACCTGCGCGGCGTGGTCGGCGTCGCGCACCGCACGGGACTCGCGGGCCTTCTTGATCGACTCGATCGTCTTCTCGCCGCCGCGGGTCCAGCGCATGCCGAAGCCGCGCGGGATGAGGAAGTTACGGCCGTAGCCGTCCTTGACCTCGACGACGTCGCCGGCGGAACCGAGACCGGTCACTTCCTGGGTAAGGATGAGCTTCATGATGTCGTCTCCTCTCAGCGTGCCGTGGACGTGTACGGGAGGAGGGCGACCTCACGGGCGTTCTTGACCGCCGTGGCGACGTCGCGCTGGTGCTGCACGCAGTTGCCGGTCACGCGCCGGGCACGGATCTTGCCCCGGTCGGAGATGAACTTGCGCAGGAGGTTGGTGTCCTTGTAGTCAACGCCGGACGCCTTTTCCTTGCAGAACTGGCAAACCTTCTTCTTGGGCTTGCGAATCACTGCTTTGGCCATTGTGGAGCTCCTTCTTGAGCCCGGCCCAGAGTGATGACTGTGGCCGGAATGGTTTCGGTTGAATGTGTGGTCGTGCGGGTGGGACGACTCAGAACGGAGGCTCGTCGGAGCTTCCGGTCGCCCACGGGTCGTTCTGCGGGGCGCGGCTGGGAGCCTGACCGCCCTGCTGGCCGCCCCACTGGTTCCCGCCACCCTGGTTCCCGCCGCCCTGGGCAGGCTGGGCAGCAGGCTGCCCGCCCTGTGCGGGGCTGGAGGCCCACGGGTCGTCGCCGCCACCGGTGTTGCCACCGCCGTAGCCGCCGCCTCCGCCGCTGCGCTGGACGCGCGCGACCTTGGCGGTGGCGTACTTCAGGCTGGGTCCGACCTCTTCGACATCGAGCTCGACGACAGTGCGCTTCTCACCCTCGCGGGTCTCGTAGGAGCGCTGCTTGAGCCGCCCCTGAGCCACGACGCGCATCCCCTTCTGGAGCGACTCGGCGACGTTCTCGGCCGCCTGGCGCCAGATCGAGCAGTTGAGGAACAGCGTGTCGCCGTCCTTCCACTCGTTGGAGTTCTTGTCGAAGGCGCGCGGCGTCGAGGCGATCGTGAAGTTCGCGACCGCGGCACCGGACGGGGTGAACCGGAGCTCCGGATCTCCCGTCAGGTTCCCGACGACGGTGATGACTGTCTCGCCTGCCATGTGGTTCTCCTTGTTGTCAGGATCGAATGCGCTCAGTGAGCGTCGGGACGGAGAACCTTGGTGCGGAGGACCGACTCGTTCAGCGTGAGCTGGCGGTCGAGCTCCTTGACGGTCGCAGGCTCGGCCTGCAGCTGGACGACGGCGTAGATGCCTTCGGCGTTCTTGGCGATCTCGTAGGCGAGACGGCGGCGACCCCAGACATCGACGTTGTCGACACTTCCACCGTCGTTGCGGACGACGTTGAGGTACGTGTCGAGCGATGGCTGAACGGTTCGCTCCTCGAGGTTCGGGTCGAGGATGATCATGAGCTCATAGGCGCGCATAGCGTTCTCCACCTCCTTCGGACTCAGGCGGCCACGGCGTTTCCGTGGCAGGAGGGCTGTGCGGTGTCGGCCCACCCATCGGGGGTGGGCGACGCGCAAGGTTAACAAGCAGGGTGCCCCGGGGCGAAATCGTTGTCCACAGGCTGCTGGGCGACCTCATTCACCGAGCAGCCTGCGCAGGGTGGCGCTGTGCCGGGCGAAGGCCGCCCGGCCCGGCTTGGTGATCTTGTAGCTGGTGACGGCGCCGCGCCCACGGCCGGTCTTGCTCACCGTGATGTAGCCGGCCTGCTCGAGCGCCGAGGTCTGCTTGGACAGGTCGGAGTCGCTGATCCCGAGGTGGTCGCGCAGGAACGGGAAGTCCGTGGAGGCCGAGGCTGCCAGCACCGCGACGATCGCCAGCCGCTTGGGGGCGGAGAGCACCGGGTCGAGGTCGGCGAGTGGGGAGACGCTCATCCCAGGCGCTCACGGACACGGGCCGACGCGCGGGCGTAGCTGCGCTCGTACGCCGCGACCAGGGCCCAAGCCGCCAGCACACCGGTGCCTGCTCCCCACCACACGCCCAGGGCAACGGCGACCCCCCATACGGCCAGTGCCACGACCACGGCACCGCAGACCAGCAGCGTGAACGGTCCACGGAGCTCCCTCGGGCTCTTGCCGGTGGGGTAGGTGCCCCGGACCCGGCGCATCCACCACACCGCCACGAGCATCACCACCACGTGCAGTAGCTGGGACAGCGACTTCTCCACGCCGTCGAGCACCCCGAAGGTCAGGGTGTAGGTGCCGGTCCAGATCCCGAACCCCAGCGGCCACCACCAGGCCATCGGCGGGTAGGACACCCAGGGGGCGGCCTCACCCCGCTCGATCTCGCGGAGCTGCTGGACGAGGTCGTCGCGCGGTTCATTGGTTTCCATGTTGGAAACTTATCGGATCACTTTCCAATACGTCAAGTGATCGCGGCGCCGCCGTGGGCGGTTGGAGCCGGGGTGATGATGGTCAGGGTGGAGACGCCTATCCCGGACGGCACCGCCGACGGCGACCGGGTGGCGGGCGGTGGAGCCGGCGACGGCCCCCGCAGCGGTCGCCGCGGGCTGCTGGGTGCCGCGGTCGGCGCCGCGGCCGCGGCAGCGGTGGGCGCGCCCCTGGCCAAGGGCCAGGTCGACGACTGGGTCACCGAGGACCTCCCCCGCGTCACCCCCATCCGGGTCTCCCGACGCTCCTCCGGGCTGCTGACCGACACCTCGAGCGGCTTCGTCGACTGGTTCCGCGCGGGCGAGGTCAGCAACATCACCGAGGCCAAGGCCGGCACCGGCTCGGTGCGGGTCCGCACACCCCGCGGCTCCGAGGCGGTGGCGAACGCGCTGCGCGAGTTCGCCGCGGTGGACATGTCCGCGAAGCAGCTCAAGCTGTGGGTGCGCGTCGACGGCTGGGAGGCCCTCGGCGCGAGCCAGGTCCGGCTGCACTCGACACCGGAGGCGTTCTTCTCCGTCCAGATCGGCGCGGCGATCGCCCGCCCGGCGCGCGTCGACGGCGAGTGGACCGAGGTGGTGCTGCCCAGATCGGCGTTCACCGACCGGGAGGGCCAGCCTCGGTGGTCCTCGATCACCGCCCTCGCCTTCACCGCGTGGTCCCCAGCCGGGACGGTGGTCGAGCTGCTGGCCTGCAACGCGGTGCTGGTCCCCGACTCCCCGGCACCCGGCGTGGTCTCCCTGACCTTCGACGACGGCTGGGCCAGCCAGGCGCGCGCCGCGCGGCTGATGGACCAGCACGGGTGGGTCGGGACGGCGTACGTCATCCCCGAGCGGCTCGGCTCCGCGGGCTATCTCACCCTTCCGCAGGTGGAGGACCTGCACGACCGTGGCTGGGACATCGGCGGGCACGACGACGGCCCGCTGCGCTCCCTCGACGACGGGGAGCTGCTGGAGCGGGTGAGCGCCACCGCGGCCTGGTTGCGGGAGCGGAACTTCCGCGGCCGGCAGCACTACGCCTACCCCAACGGGTCCGTCGACGACCGCGTCGCTGCGGTGGTGCGGCGGTTCTTCGCCACCGGCCGCACGATCAACCCGATCAACCAGTCGCTGTCCTGGGTGCAGGAGGAGCGGCTGAACGCGGTCTCGGTCTTCGCCGATCAGGCCGACTCCGAGGTGCGCGCACTGGTCGACGGCGCGGCCAGGAACGGCGACTGGGCGAGCTTCGTCTTCCACAAGGTCGGTGACGAGGGTGACGACATCTCCTGGACCGAGCAGCGGTTCCGCTCCTTCCTCGACCACGTTGCCGCCTCCGGCGCCGTGGTCCAGCCTGTCGGCGGGGTGCTCTGAGGTGCCGCACCCCTGAGCCGCTCCTAGGATGGCGCCATGAGCGCGAGCCCACAGATCCCCATCGGTGCCCACGTCGAGCAGTCCGACCCGATCGCCGAGGCCCAGGCCCGAGGGACCTCGCTGGTGCAGTTCTTCCTCGGGGACCCGCAGAGCTACAAGGGCCCCGAGGTCCGGTACGCCGCCGGGGCGGCCGCCCTGCGGGCCGAGGCCGAGGAGGCGGGCGTGGACCTCTACGTGCACGCCCCCTACATCGTCAACGTGGCCACGACGAACAACCGGATCCGGATCCCGAGCCGCAAGCTGCTCCAGCAGCACATGTACGCCGCGGCCGAGATCGGAGCCAAGGGCCTGATCGTGCACGGCGGCCACGTGAACAAGACCGACGACCCCGCGAAGGGCTTCGACAACTGGCGCAAGGCGATCGAGGCCACCGACCTCAAGATCCCGCTGCTGATCGAGAACACCGCGGGCGGCGACAACGCGATGGCCCGCCACCTCGACCGGATCGCCGGGGTCTGGGACGCGATCTCCTCGGCCGAGGGGTTCGAGCAGGTCGGCTTCTGCCTGGACACCTGCCACGCCTGGGCCGGCGGGATCGACCTGCCCACCGCCGTGGAGAAGGTGCGTGCCATCACCGGCCGGATCGACCTGGTGCACGCCAACGACAGCCGGGACGCCTTCGGCTCGGGCGCGGACCGGCACGCCAACTTCGGCAACGGCCAGCTCGACGAGCACGACTTCGCCGGCGTGGTCCGCGACGCGGGCGCTCCGGTCATCTGCGAGACCCCCGGCGGCGCAGCCGAGCACCAGGCGGACTTCGCGTGGCTGCGCGAGCACGGGGTCTGAGACTCTCCCGGCGCAGCCTGCTCGCACTCGGCGCCGGCCTCCCGCTCCTCGCCGGGTGCGGCGGGGAGGAGCCGGTCGCCCGGGTGCCGCCGCGCCCACCGGCCACCGGCGTCCGCCGGATCCGCTACGGCAAGGACCACCGCGACCAGTTCGCCGACCTGCGTCTCCCCGGGCGTGACCCGGTCGCCACTGTGGTCCTGCTCCACGGCGGCTACTGGCTCCCGCAGTACGGCCTGGACCAGCTGGACCCGTTGGCGGAACGGTTCACCTCGATGGGCTTCGCCACCTGGAACGTGGAGTACCGGCGTACCGGCGCCGGCGGCGGGGTCCCGGCCACGCTGGAGGACGTGGCCGCGGCCGTGGACCACCTGGACGGACCGGGCCTCCCCGCCGGGCTGAGCCGCCGCGTCGTCGTGGTCGGCCACTCCGCCGGTGGCCACCTGGCGGCCTGGGTCGCCTCGCGCACGTCCGCCACGCCTGGAGGCCTGCCCGGCTTCCCGCTCCGGGGTTCGATCTCGCTGGCCGGCGTGCTCGACCTGACCCTGGCCGCGACCCGGCCGGCCTCGAGCGAACCGGTGACCGCCTTCGTGGGCGGCGGCCCCGACGAGGTGCCGGACCGCTACGCCGGGGCCGACCCCACGCTCCTGGTCCCGGCCGGCTGCCCGGTCTGGGCCGTGCACGCGGTGGACGACATGGTCGTCCCCACCGAGCAGAGCCAGCGTTACGTCGCCGCCGCAACCGCTGCCGGCGCCGTGGTGGAGCGGGTGGTGGTCCCCGGCGACCACTACACCGTCGTCGACCCGGCTGCGGCGTCGTTCCCGACACTGACGAAGCTGGTGCGAGCCGCGGTCTAGCCCGTCCGGGCCACTCCGGGACTGCCGGACGGGCCATCTCCGACGGCTCGTCCCCGCCGATATCTGCGGCTATTCGGGCTATGTCCGGTCACAAGCCGGGCCAATCGACGAGACGACGGCCCACCAGGCCGGTGGGGGCCTGCCCGCGAGCGATTGACCCCCCTGAAAAGCCGGGCCAACAATGGTGGCTCTACTCGCGGGAGCAACGTATGGGTTCTTCAATCTCGGGGATGGACCACCAAGCATCCGCCTCACTCGTGTCTCGGCCCGGGGCGCGGTCGTGAGGCCGCTGATCCTGGTCGGCGCGAGCGGGCTGGCCCGCGAGGTGCTCGCAGTGACCCGGATGGACACCCCCTCGCGGAGGGTGCGGCTGCTCGACGAGGACCCCACGATCTGGGGGTCCGTCCGTTCGGGAGTCACCGTGGAGGGTGGCCTCGAGCTCGTCCACGACGAACCCCGGGGCGAGGTGGTCGTGTGCGTGGGCAGCTCCCTCGCACGCAGGGCGGTCGTCAGGCGGTTGACCGACCTCGGCGTACGCCGCGAGCGCTTCGGCCGCGTGATCCACCCGTTCGCCGACGTCGGCGCCGGCTCCACCGTGGGACGGGGCACGATCCTGCTCTCCCAGGTGGTGCTGACCGCGGACATCCACGTGGGGGACCACGTCGTGATGATGCCCAGCTCGACCCTGACCCACGACGACGTGGTGGAGGACTTCGCCACCCTGGGTGCCGGGGTCTCGCTCGGTGGTGGCGTGCGAGTGGGGTCGGGCGCCTACCTGGGGATGAACTCCTCGGTCCGCGAGCACACGCACGTGGGCCGTGACTCCGTGCTCGGGATGGGCGCTGTGCTGCTGCACGACCTCCCCGCCGGCCAGGTCTGGGCCGGCGTCCCGGCCGCGGAGCTGCGACCCGTCGAGGAGGCGGCCTCCTGAGGCTGCCGCCGGACGGCCTCGGCCGCCGGGCAGCGGCCTGAGTCGCCGCAACCGGGTCCGGTGCCCCCGTTAGGCTCCTGATGTGGCCAACCAACCCCTGACCGTGCGCACGATCACCGCCGAGGAGCACCTCGCGCTGATCCGCTCGATGTCCCGTCCGGCCGCGGGAACCCCTTCCGGCTCGGCCAGCTTCCTGCAGACCCCGGCCTGGGCGGCGGTGAAGCCGGAGTGGCGCTCGGAGTCGATCGGCTGGTTCACCCGCAGCAGCACCGGCAACGAGAACATCGTCGGCGCCGCGCTGGTGCTCTACCGCCAGCTCCCGAAGCTGAAGCGGTTCCTGGCCTACCTCCCCGAGGGCCCGCTCATCGACTGGACCACCGAGGACCTCGGCGCCTGGCTGGAGCCGATGTCGGCGTACCTGCGCGAGCAGCACGCCTTCGGCGTCCGGATCGGCCCGCCCGTGGTCACCCGGCGCTGGAGCGCCGCCCAGATCAAGGAGGGCATCGCCGACGACTCGGTCACGTCCCTGACCGCGCTGCCGCCGTACGAGCGCAGCCAGGTCGGCGCCCAGGTGGTCTCCCAGCTGCGCCAGCTCGACTGGAGGCCGCAGTCGGCCGAGGGCGGCTTCGCGGCCGGCCAGCCGCAGTACAACTTCTGGATCCCGCTGGTCGACGAGGACTCCAACCCCCGCAGCGAGGAGGACCTGCTGGCGGGGATGAACCAGCAGTGGCGACGCAACATCAAGAAGGCCGCCAAGCTCGGCGTAGAGGTGGAGCGCGGGGAGCCCGCCGACCTCAAGGCGTTCCACGAGCTCTACGTGCTCACCGCCGATCGGGACCACTTCACCCCGCGGCCGCTGAGCTACTTCGAGACGATGTTCGAGGCGCTCGGCGCCGAGGAGCCCGACCGGATCCGGCTCTACCTGGCCCGGCACGAGGGCGACCTCGTGGCGAGCACCATCTGGATCCGGGTCGGCACCCACGCGTGGTACTCCTACGGCGCCTCCTCCACCGACAAGCGGGAGGTGCGCGGCTCCAACGCCATCCAGTGGCAGATGATCCGGGACGCCGTCGCTGCCGGCGCGCACGTCTACGACCTGCGCGGGATCACCTCCACCCTCGACGCGAACGACGACCACGTCGGGCTGATCCAGTTCAAGGTCGGCACCGGAGGCGAGGCCGTGGAGTACGTCGGCGAGTGGGACCTGCCGCTGCCGGGCGCCACGAACAAGGCGATCTACCGCGCCTTCGAGCTCTACATGTCGCGACGGGGCTGAGCCGATGACCCTGAACCTGCGCGTCAACGGCGACCGGTGGCGAGCCCATCTCACCGAGGTCCGCGACCGGCACCCGGGGCTGGTCCCCGTGGCCAAGGGCAACGGCTACGGCTTCGGCCTGGGCCGGCTCGCACGCAAGGCCGAGTGGCTCCGCGCGGACACCCTCGCGATCGGCACCTACGAGGAGCTCCCAGAGGTTGAGAAGCGGTTCGACGGCTCGATCCTGGTGCTCACCCCCTGGCGGCCGTTCAGCCCCCCGCCCGAGGACCCGCGCGTGATCCACACCGTCGGCCGCCTCGAGGACCTCGCTGCCCTCGCCGAGCACGGCAGCGAGGGCCGGCGCCCGCGGGTGGTGCTGGAGCGGCTGACCTCGATGCTGCGCCACGGGTTCACGGCCGCTGAGCTGCGCAAGGCCGGCCGGGCCGCGCTGCGCGACGGAGGCGTGCAGGTCGAGGGCGTCGCCCTGCACCTTCCTCTCGCCCCGAGGTCGCAGGGGACCTCCCACATGCGCGAGATCGAGCGGGTGATGGACGACGTGGTCGCGGCGGGCCTGGCCCAGCACGAGCACCCGCGCGCCCGCACCATCTGGGTCTCCCACGTCGCCGAGGTCGAGCTGGCCCTGCTGGCCCGCAAGTACCCCGACTTCGTGTTCCGCCCGCGCATCGGCACCAGCCTGTGGCTCGGTGACCGGGGCGCCCTCTCGGTCCGGGCCACGGTCCTGGACTCGCACCCGGTGCGTCGCGGCGACGCCTACGGCTACCGGGGACGCTCCGCCCCCCGGCAGGGCACCATCCTCGTGGTCTCCGGCGGCACCTCCCACGGCATCGGGCTCGAGGCCCCCACCGGCGAGTCCACGATCAGGTCCAAGGCGGTCTCGATCGCCCGCGGAGGGCTCGACGCCGCCGGGCTGGTGCGCTCGCCGTACACCGTCGACGGCAAGCAGCGCCTGTTCGCCGAGCCGCCCCACATGCAGGCCTCGATGCTGTTCCTGCCCCAGGGCACCCGGGTGCCCGAGGTGGGCGAGGAGGTCGAGTGCCGGGTGCGGTTCACCGTCACCGGGTTCGACCACATCGAGATCAGCTGAGGGTCGACCCCGACCGAACGGCCGGCCCGGCCCCGGGCTCCGCGTCGGACACCGATCCGGCCCGGGACTCGGTCTCGTCCGGAGCGCCTGGCGCGGGATCCGGGTCCGTACGCCGCACCGGGTCGTGCTCGGGACGCAGGATGTCGCGGATCACCACCGCCACCAGGTAGAGCTCGGCCGCGACCCGGACCCAGATGGCCAGGTCGTAGACCGGGACGCTCCCGTTGGCCGCTCCCTCGAGCCAGCCGCCGAGGTACCACCACACGGCCGCGAAGTAGAACAGCTCCCCGGCCTGCCAGATGAGCAGGTCGCGCCAGCGGGGCCGGGCCAGGACCGCCAGCGGCAGCAGCCAGAGCACGTACTGGGGCGAGTAGACCTTGTTGACCAGCAGGAAGGCCGCCACGACGAGCAGCGCCAGCTGCGCCAGGCGCGGGGTCTTCGGCGCGGCGAGTCCGAGGACGGCCACGCCGCCGCACAGCACCACGAACAGGGCCATCGAGAGCACGTTGATCGTGGGAAGCGAGAGCTGCGTCCCCTGGTGGGCGAGCGCGAGCCACACCGAGCCGAGGTCGGCCCCGCGGGACTGGTTGAACTCCCAGAAGAACTTCCACTGCTCCGGGCCGGTGAGGTAGGCGGGCAGGTTGGCCACCACCATGGCCGCGGCCGTGCCCAGCGCCGCCCAGGCGAGCGGGACCAGGCGGCGTTCGCGCCAGCAGATCACCAGGATCGGGCCGAGGAGGAACAGCGGGTAGAGCTTCGCCGCCGTGCCCAGCCCGATCAGCACGCCCGTGAGCAGCGGCTTGTCCCTGGACCACGCCCACATCGCCCCGACGACGAACAGCACCGGCAGCAGGTCCCAGTTGATCAGCACGGTGGCGTACAGGCATGGCGAGAGCACGAACAGCAGCGCGTCCCAGGGTCTGTGCGGATGCACCCGGGCCAGCAGCCAGGTCGAGGCCAGCCCCATCAGGCACAGCAGCAGCGCAGTGAACAAGAAGTAGGTGTTCACCTCGGTGGTCATCCCGGGCAGGGACCACAGCGAGTCGGGGCTCGCCTCGTGCCGCTGGTCGACCGGTGGACCGCTCGGGTCCAGCTGGACCGCCTTGGCCGCCAGGTAGGCCAGGTAGGAGATCCCCACGGGGTACTCCATCACCTGGTAGCGGCCGCCGTTGTCCTCGTAGGGCCACAGTCCCTCGATGAAGCCGCGCCCGGCGTACATGTAGGGCACGTCGGAGTAGCACATCTTGGCGTAGCGGGCCTGGTCGCCGGTCCAGTTGGTCTTCAGGCAGGGCTGGTGCTGCACCAGCGTCAGGGCGAACCCGACGGAGAACAGCGCCAGCAGGACCCGCACCGGTATCCACCAGCGGTGCGGCCGGGCGTGCCGGCCGACCGGCCCGCCCGCCACCTCGCTCAGATCCCTCGCGAACGGGTCCGTGAGCGTGGGCGCGACGACCGCCTCGGGCTCGGCGGCGGAGATGGCTCCGCCGTCAGGCCCGGGCGGGTCGGCGCCCGGCGTACGGCCCGCAGGGGTCACGGGTTGCAGGTGGGGTCAGTCGGCTGGCAGTCCGGAGGACCGGGGTCCGGCGGCGGGGGTGGCTGCGGCGCCGGCGCGTCCGGCGTGCTCGGCGCCGGAGCCGGGGTCGTCGGAGTCGGGGTCGGGGTCGGCCTGTCGTTCTTCTTCTTCGGCTTCGGCGAGGGCTTCGGCGGCGGCGTGTACGGCGCGTGGCCCTCAGCGGGAGCCTCCCCGTCCACGAAGGCCGGCGGCGGGAAGCTCTCGACGTCCATCCCGTCCATCAGCGACCGCATCACCGCGGTCCACGTCGACGCCGGGTAGTCCCCGCCGTAGAAGCTCGGGAGGTAGCCGTTGAGTGCCTCGTTGCCCTTGCCGCGCGAGTACATCACCGCGGTGGCGATCTGCGGGGTGTAGCCCACGAACCACGAGGAGGAGACGTCCTCGTCCTCGTTGGTCGCCGTGCCGGTCTTGGCCGCGGCCGGGCGCCCGAGTCCCAGGGCGGTGCGTGCGGTGCCGCTCTGGACGGTCTGCTGCAGGGCGTAGCTCACGTCGGAGGCAAGGTCCTCGTCCAGGGCGCGGTCGCTCTTGCGGGGCACCCGGTAGAGCACCTTGCCGTCCGAGCCGCGGGTGACCCGCTTCACCGTGAACCAGTTGTGCCGCTTGCCGCCGTTGGCGATCGTGGCGTAGGCGTTGGCCATGTCGATCGGGCTCACGGTCGCCGAGCCCAGCGAGACGGCCGGGAACGGCTTGAGCCCGGGCGCGTTGCGGGGTACGCCGAGGGCGTTGGCCATCTTGATGACCTTCTCCGGGCCCTCGTCCATCGCGGTGGTCAGGTCGACGTAGGCGGTGTTCACCGAGTTCTGGGTCGCGGTCAGCAGGCTGATCGCGGAGCCGTAGCTGCGCCCCTTGCCCTCACCCTGGTTGCCGACCTCGCCGCCGCCGCCCGGGAGCTGGAAGGGGGCGTTGCCGTCGAAGGTGTCCTTGAGGCTGAACCCGTCCTTGAGCCCGGCCGCGAGCGCGAACGGCTTGAACGACGACCCCGGGGAGCCGCCGAGGCGTGCCCAGTTGAGCTGGCTGTCGAGGTAGTTCTGGCCGGCATAGAAGCCGACCAGCGCGCCGGTCTTCACGTCGACGGAGGCCGTGGCGACGTGCAGCTTCTTCAGGCCCTGGGGGCGCTCGGCGAGCACTCCCTCCTCGGCGGCCTTCATCGCCTTGCGGGTGAAGGTCGTCTCGACCCGCAGCCCGCCCGCGTCGATGGCCTCGTCGTCGAAGCCGATCCGGCGCAGCTCGTCCTTGACCATCGTGAGCATGAAGCCGCGCTGGCCGCCGTACATGTTGCTGGTGCCGGACTTCACGACCTTGGGGAGCTTGCCGTAGTTGTTCTCGGCCTCGGCCGGGTCCAGGTTGCCCATCGAGACCATGCCGCGGAGCACGTAGTCGTAGCGCCGGATCAGCGCGTCACGGCCCGCGGCGTCCCGGTCCGGACGCAGGTAGTTCGGCGAGTTCAAGATGGCGGCCAGCATCGCCGACTCCGGCACGGTCAGCTTGCTGGCCGGCTTGTTGAAGTAGGCGTTCGCGGCGGCCTGGACGCCGTACGCACCGCGGCCGTAGTAGATGGTGTTCAGGTAGCCCTCGAGGATCGCCGACTTCGACTTCTCCTGCTGCACCTTCAGGGACAAGAAGGCCTCCTTCACCTTGCGGCTCAGGGTGCGCTCCTGGGTGAGGTAGAGGATCTTCACGTACTGCTGGGTGATCGTCGAGGCACCCTGGGTGGCGTTGCCCTTGGCGTTGGAGGACGCCGCGCGGATGATCCCCTTGGGGTCGATCCCGCTGTTGGTGTAGAAGGTGCGGTCCTCCGCGGCGATCGCGGCGTTCTGCATCGACATCGGGATGTCGGCCAGGGGGATGGACTCGCGGTTCTGGTCGGCGAAGCGACCGATCTTGGCCTTGCCGCCGCTGTAGTAGACGAACGTCGACTGCGCCTCGAAGGCCTTGTTGGCGTCGGGGATCGTGGTGTTGCGGTAGGCGAAGTAGCCGATCGCGGCCAGGATCAGCGAGCTGACCAGGCCCACGACCAGCAGCCACTTGAACGCCGACCTGACCCGGGAGCCGATCGTCCTGGGCTCCTTGGCCGCGGCCGCCTTGCCCTTGGCTGAGCTGGCCTTCGTGGCGCCGGCCTTCGTGGTGCTGGCCTTGCCCTTCGCGGCGCCGGGCTTGCCGGTGCCGTTCTTCCCGGCGCTGGACTTCTTCTGGGCAGCACCGGATCCCGACGAGGGCTTCCGGGGCCCGGGCACGTTGGATCTGCCGCTCACTGAGAACTCTTTCCTCGCTGCGTCATACGTCTCGCAGAGAGGGTACGGGTTCTGGCGACTGTCGGGGACACCGTCGGGTGACCCGAAACACACCCTTGCGCTGGTTCACCCTCGATATATCGGTGCGATAGGTTCAGGCGATAGCATCGCAGGCTCAGGGGCACACCGCTCCACGCATCGGCAGGAGGGGAGCGCATGGGCAGCAAGGCCGCGACCCTCGAGCTGGCCGTCCTCGGCCTGCTCCACGACTCGCCCCTGCACGGCTACGAGCTGCGCAAGCGGCTCAACCTGCTGATGGGCTGGACCCGGCTGCTCTCCTACGGTTCGCTCTACCCCGCGCTGAAGCGGATGCTGCGTGCCGGCCTGGTCACCGAGGTCGCCACCGCCCCTGCCGGGGTCTCGCGTCGGCAGCGGATCGTCTACCAGATCACACCGGCGGGCAACGAGTACTTCGAGACGAAGATCACCGACGTCGGTCCCTCCGCCTGGGAGGACGAGGACTTCAACATGCGGTTCGCGTTCTTCTCGCGCACCGACTCCGAGGTGCGCCTGCGGATCCTCGAGGGCCGGCGCTCGCGCCTGCAGGAGCGCCTCGACCGGGTCCGCAGCAGCCGTGGACCGGCCGGGCAGGACCGCTACGTGAGCGAGCTGCAGCGGCACGCGATCGAGTCGGTCGAGCGCGAGGTGCGCTGGTTGACCGACCTGATCGCCGCGGAGCGGGGCACGGACCCGCGCCCCGACGCAACCGCCACGGGCCCGCCGATCGCGCCGCCCGCCGGCCCCGCGGCCGGGTCGAAGCGAAGACCGGCCGGCCGCACCCCCAGGACCCGAACAACCCCCCAGCCAGAGCACAAGTCGTGAACACAGAGGAGAACCCCATGGGATCGGTACGAGTAGCCATCGTGGGAGTGGGCAACTGCGCCAGCTCCCTCGTCCAGGGCGTCGAGTACTACAAGAACGCCGACCCGAGTGCTGCGGTGCCCGGCCTGATGCACGTGATGTTCGGTGAGTACCACGTCCGCGACGTGGAGTTCGTCGCCGCGTTCGACGTCGACGCCAAGAAGGTCGGCTTCGACCTCTCCGAGGCGATCAACAGCTCGGAGAACAACACCATCCGCATCGCCGACGTACCGCCGACCGGTGTCACCGTGCAGCGCGGCCACACCCTCGACGGGCTCGGCAAGTACTACCGCGAGACCATCGAGGAGTCCGACACCGAGGCCGTCGACGTGGTGCAGGCGCTCAAGGACGCCGAGGTCGACGTGCTCGTCTCCTACCTCCCGGTGGGCTCCGAGCAGGCCGACAAGTTCTACGCCCAGTGCGCGATCGACGCCAAGGTGGCCTTCGTCAACGCGCTGCCCGTGTTCATCGCCTCCGACCCCATGTGGGCCAAGAAGTTCGAGGACGCCGGCGTCCCGATCATCGGTGACGACATCAAGTCCCAGGTCGGCGCCACCATCACCCACCGTGTGATGGCGAAGCTGTTCGAGGACCGCGGCGTGGTGCTGGACCGCACCTACCAGCTCAACGTCGGCGGCAACATGGACTTCAAGAACATGCTCGAGCGCGACCGTCTGGAGTCCAAGAAGGTCTCCAAGACCCAGGCCGTCACCTCCAACATGAGCCACGACATGGGCGCCCGCAACGTGCACATCGGCCCGTCCGACTACGTGCAGTGGCTCGACGACCGCAAGTGGGCCTACGTGCGCCTCGAGGGTCGCGCCTTCGGTGACGTCCCGCTGAACCTGGAGTACAAGCTCGAGGTGTGGGACTCCCCCAACTCGGCCGGCATCATCATCGACGCGATCCGTGCGGCGAAGATCGCCAAGGACCGCGGCATCGGCGGCGCGCTGCTCTCGGCGTCGTCGTACCTGATGAAGTCCCCGCCCGTGCAGCGCCCCGACGACGAAGGCCGCGCCTCGGTCGAGGCCTTCATCAAGGGCGAAGTAGAGCGCTGAGGAACGAAGCGCTCCACTTACCGCCCGCAGGTCGAGCAAGCCCGCGGCTGAGGTACGAAGCCGCGACAGGCGTGTCGAGACCAGGTGACGTGGTCGCCAGGGGTGGGGACAACCCCCACCCAGAACAGCACCCGAGCCCCGTCAAGGCCACCCATTCGGTGGGTTAGTCGGGTCGACACCTTTGTCGACAAGCTCTCTGCGGTGTTCCTAAGGTCCAGGCATGAGCGAAGGCACGCCACCGCCCCCGGAGAACCCCTATGGCTCCGGGGCGGGGCAGCCCCCGCCCGGCGGCGCGCACCCGGCGCAGCAGCCAGGGCAACCGCCGCCGTACCAGCCGCCCGCCTACCCACCTCCGTCCGGCGGGTACGGCGGTGGCGCGCCTCCGCCGATGCCTCCCACGGGCGCCGGCGGGTACGACGCGGTCGAGGCGATCAAGTACGGCTGGTCCAAGTTCACCCAGAACGCCGCACCGTTCCTGCTCGGAGCGCTGCTGGTCGGGCTGATCAGCATCCTGTTCAGCTACCTGGGCCAGCTCGTGTCTGACTCGGTGTTCGACACCGGATCCACCACCACGATCGACCCGGACACCGGCGTGGCGACAGTGGAGAGCACCGGGCTGTTCACCGGGCTGCTGGCCAATGGCCTGGTCTCCTTCGTCGGCCAGGTCGTCACCACGCTGGCGAGCGCCGGCCTACTGAAGATGGCGTTCGACGCGGTCTCCGGACGACCGGTGTCCCTGGGGACGATGCTCCAGGGCTGGGACAAGCTGCAGGTACTGGTCGCGACGCTCCTGGTCTCGATCGCGACCTTGATCGGCTTCGTGCTCTGCTTCATCCCCGGCATCGTGGTCGCGGTGCTCACTGCGTTCACCACGGCGTTCGTCGTCGACCACAAGCTGGGCGCCATCGACGCGATCAAGGCCAGCTTCAACCTGGTCCGCCACCACCCGGGGCAGACGCTGCTGTGGATGCTGCTCGCGTTCCTGTGCGGGCTCCTCGGGGCGATCGCGTGCGGGGTCGGCCTGCTGGTCGCCGTACCGGTGATCCTGATCAGCCAGGCCTACACGGTCCGCACCCTCACCGGCGGGCAGGTCGCGCCGGCGGCCCCTCAAGGTGTCTGATGGCCCATGTCCGACCTGTTCTGCGCCGCGACGCTGGTGGTCGCCCGACACGCCGACGCCGCGTTCACCGAGGACTTCTTCTCCGACGAGGGCGGTTCCCTGACGCGTGAGGGGCGCGAGCAGGCACGCGCGCTGGCGGAGTCGCTGGCGAGACACCGGGTCGCTGCCGTCTACTCCAGCGACGTGTCGCGCGCCGTGCAGACCGCCGAGATCGCCGCGGCACGCCTCGGCGTCGCGGTCACCACCTGCAAGTCGCTGCGTGAGGTGTCGGTCGGTTCCCTGGAGGGTCAGCCCTTCGACGCCGCGCACCTGGAGAACCTGGGCGACTCATGGTGCGCCGGCTCGCTGCACGCCTGCACCGAGGGCGGGGAGTCCGGCAGCGAGGTGCTCGAGCGTTATCGGGACCAGCTCGAGGAGATCGCCGACCAGCACCGCGGCGAGACCGTGCTGGTGATCGGACACCAGACGGCCCTTCGCGCCGTACTGCCCGTACTGGCCGGCAGCCGCGCGCCGGCCTGGCCCCGTGAGCGCCAGCTGGAGCACACCGAGTCCGTGGACCTCCGGCGCGACGCGGACGGTTGGGTGCTGACCCGCTGGGGAGCGCGTTCCCTCAACTAGGACGGAGGCGACACCGAAGTGGCTCGCTACCTCAGGTCGAGACGATCCCAAGGCGGACGACAGCCCAAGGAACAGAGATCGGCCGCTGATCGCTGGGCAGGCCCAGCATCCACGTCCGAACCTCCGCTGCCTCCTCGTAGGTCGCTAGGAGCCCCTGGTTGGTAAGTCGAGTGCCAAGACGTGCCGCTGCTTCAGATGCGTAACCGTGGCAGTGCCAAGAGTGAAAGGCCAGACAGGTTTCCGCCCCTACGATCTCGAACCCAAGCCATCGCACGTTCTCAGGCTCAGCACTCCTGGTCTGCAGCAGTTCGAAGTGTCCAGGCTCCTCGGGCAACTCGCGTATCAGCTCGGCGGCGTCCTGTGGCGTCATGGTTACCACCATGAGGAGAGCCCCTTCCGGGTCAGCACTCCACGTGTCCCGCGCTCCGTCAAGGTCCTGGAACCAGCCAGAGAACTCCGGCACACGCAACCTGTCGGCAAGGCACCCACTGATTGTCACAAAGGGGTCCGGCACTCCCGGGCCGTACCCTTCCGGCCGACGCGTCGGGGAGACCACTACGTATCCCGCTGTCACCATATGCACGGCGAGCGGCTCAGTAGACATGCGAGAACCGTACGGCCCGGCTAATAGAACCTCGCTCGCGAGAAAGCGTCCGACCGTCCGCTAATAGCCGCAATCCGCCCAGAGTTCGGAACGCGGGATTACTGGCCCACCATGCGGAGCAGCTCTTCGTCGGTGCGACCTTCTGCTCGGCGAACCGACCAACCCGACAGTCCGCACCGACCCGGCGAGCGTCACCGACGCCGGCGTCGAACGGCGCACTGGCGACTTTCGTCCCGTGTCTTGACGAAGAGAGCGCTCCCACCCCAACCAACGTCGTCAGGTAAGACGACTATCTGCGCACCTGGAAGCACATCCTGCATCGGGAGCCGGATTTCCAGCGCCTCAGCTGGTGGTCGGTCATCGCGGTGTCCATCACCCCGAGCATTCAGGTGGCGACCTGATTCTTCACACAGGAAACTGCCAAACTTTTTCTAGAATCCCTTGTCAAACAAGGGGAATCGCGCCGGAAACTGTCAGTGGGCGCTGATTGGATTGATGCATGACCACCCAGCCGGACCCCCCTCCAGGCGCCTCGTGCGCCGGTCGGGTCGCGGCGGAGCTGGCGCAGATCCGCCGACAGGTGCAGCGGCTGCAGGACACGTTGTGGGCGGCTGGGCGCGGCGAGGAGCTGATGGACACCGTCGCCGAGATCGAAGCCCTGAAGTCGACCCTGGATGCCGTTGAGCTCGAGGTGGTCCACGAGCTCGAGGTCACCAACGCGGTCAAGCCGGTGGGATGGGCCTCCACCCAGGACTTCCTCACCTCAGTCGCCGGAGGCCGCAAGGGCACCGGCTCCGCCACCGTGCGCCTGGCCGAAGCGGTGCACACCCCGGTGCTGGCCCCGGTCGGAGAGGCCCTCGCCGACGGCTGGCTCTCGGTCACCAAGGCCCAGGTGATCGAGCGCGCCGTGGAGGACCTGCCCACAAACCCGGACCTACGAGCTCGCGGGTGCCAGGCGATGCTGGCTGAGGCCAAGGCACTCGACGCCACCGACCTGGCGAAGGTCGGCCGGGTCCTGGTCACCCTGGTGGATCCTGACGGCGAGGAGCGTCGGGCCGAGCGGGAGATGGAACGTGAGGACCGCGCCGCCCATCTTGACCGGGACTTCTCGGTGCGGTTCGACACTGCCGGCGGGGCCTGGATCAAGGGCCGCTGCTCGGCCGAGGACGGCGCCAAGCTCCGCGCCACCCTCCTCCCCCTGGCCAAGCCGGTCCCCGCCGCCGGTCCGGTGTGCGACCCGGGCAGCTGCGAGATCCCCGGCTGCGGGCACGACGGCCGCGACCCCCGGGACCACGGCGCCCGGATGCTCGACGCCCTGGTCGAGCTGTGCGACCGCGCCGCGGCGGTGGAGCTGCTGCCGGAGTGCCACGGAGCCAGTCCGCGGGTCTCGGTGACCGTCACTTTGGACGACCTCCGCAACCAGACCGGGTTCGGGACCACCGAGACCGGCGAGGACCTCCACGTCGCCGCCGTACGCCGGATGGCATGTGACGCCCACGTGATCCCGATCGTCCTCGGCACCGCCGGCGAGGTGCTAGATGTTGGCCGGCAGCTGCGCCTGGTCACCGCCGCGATCTGGAGAGCACTCGTTGCCAGGGACAGGCACTGCCGCTTCCCGAACTGCACCCGGCCCCCGGTGATGTGCCACGCCCATCACCTCGTTCACTGGGTGGACGGCGGCGAGACGTCGCTGGCGAATCTCGTCCTGCTGTGCGGGCATCACCACCGGCTGATCCACGCCGGGCCCTGGCAGATCAGGACCCTCGGACCCAATGAGTTCGAGTTCGTGCCACCGCCCGGCGTACGCCGGATGACCCCGGGCGGGCGAGAGCCGCCTGATGGGTGAGGTCTGCGCCCGGGGTTGCCGAAGTGGTCTCGACTGTCCGCTCACTGCGTTCGCTGCTCGACCACCATGGGGTCGCCACTGCGTTCGCTGCTCGACCACCATGGGTTCGAAGGCGATGTCTGCAGGCGCGGCAAGCCGCTCGCTGGTGTCAATGAGCGGAGACGGCGAGCTCAGGACCCGACGAAGCGGAAGCTGCCGGTTCGCAGCTCGTGCCAACTTCGCCTGAGGGTCCCTGGCCGTGCGTGCCGAAGCAACCACCAGGCGCCATGAACAGGGTGACGGCGGTAGAAAACCTCATCCTTCGCCAGCCGGGACTGCAGTTCCAGGTATGCCTCGGGCAGCGTGAAGTCATGCTCGCGGCCAAGCTCTCGCATCCTTGCCTTGACCTCGCGATGCGACATGGCGCTGGCCTGCGACCTCAACGAGCGAACCGCCGCGTTGTACTCCTTGAACGGCCCTTCAGGGTCATCGGCAATCTCCTGAGCGGTCCGACGGCATTCCGCTTCCCACTCATGTAGGTGCTCGTCCTTCGTCTGCTGCACCCGAGCCAACAGGTCCTCGGTCAGCTCGAAGGGTCGCCAGTTCGGATCGCGCGCCTCACGCCGTTTGGGAGGCCGGACCTTGCCCGGGCGAAGACGATACGGGCGAGTGTCCGCCAAGTACTGCCGCTGTGCATCAACCAGCGTCTGTGCGTTCGGGCCGCTCATCTCACATGGCTCTGCGCCGTCGTCCTCCCACCGGCACACCGGACACAGGTCGTAGTCACCTCTGCCTGGCAGCGTCCGGTAGCCGCAGCAAGGGCATGGGTGCATGAGGCCCAGTTTCTCTTGCTGGTGGCGTGGAAGGACGTGCCTCGCAGGGTGACCACGGAGCCGGGTCCGTGCCCGGAGACACCCGGTCAGGCGGCCTCGGCGTCGCGCTTGATCTTCTGCAGGGTCTGGTTCATCCCCTGCTCGAGCTCGGTGGTGAAGCCCTCGACGCCGCCGAGCACCGCCTTGGTGAGCCGCACCGAGGTGTCCGAGATGCCCTGCGGTGCCTCCCGGCGCTGCACCACGCGGGTGCCGCCGTCACCGGTGGGGCTGAGCTCGAAGGACCACACGGTCCAGTTCTCCTTGACCCGGAACGCGACCTTCTGCTGTGGCACGAACTCGGTGACCACCGACTGCGTCGGCCACACCAGCAGTCCACGCCGGTTGATGTTGACCAGCTTGGCGCCCTCGCGCACCTCGCCGCCGCGGACGATCGTCTTGCGGCACTGCGGGCTCCAGCGCGGCATGTTGCGCAGGTCGGAGACCAGTGCCCACACCTTGGCCGGAGGCGCGGCGATCTCGATCGTGGCCTCGATGGGTGCGACGTCGGTCAATGGCATGGGTCCTCCGGGATCGTCGGGCCGGCCACTCAGCGAGGGCCGTGCGTGTTGAGCCAGAGGATAGGTTCCGCGAGCCCACCGGACCCGGCCAGGTCTCGGATGGCGGCCAGCGACTTCCCCGTGTACACCGGTTCCAGCTCCAGCCCGTGGGTGGCGGCCTCGCTCACCGCGGCCGTCGAGGCGGGGGTCGGGTCGCCGTACGTCGTGCCCAGCCAGTCGTCGCGCATGGTGACGTCCTCGGGGTCCAGGCGCGGCAGCTCCTCCCCGGCTCCGCGCTCGGCCAGCAGGCCGGCCGTGCGGTTCGCCAGCCGCGTGACCACGGGCGCGTCGAGGGGGAACGAGTCGTTGACCACCACCCCGAAGACCCGGGTGGGAAGACCGGCCAGGCGCAGGCCGAGGGCGAGGCCGGCCGCCGTACCTCCTGAGCCGACGGCGGTGACCACAGTCCCCGGCACCGGGAGGTGGCCCGCGCGGACCTGGGCGGCGATCTCGAGCGCGGTGTCGACGTAGGCCAGGGCGCCGAAGGCGTTGGAGCCGCCCGGGGGGAGGTACCAGGGCACGCGGCGGTCGCGCAGGACCGCCCCCGCGATGATCGCGGGGGCCGCCAGCTTCAGCCGCCTGGCCGAGGAGTGGCGGTGCAGCTGCGCGCCGGAGGCCTCGAGCCGCGCGAGCTGGTCCCGCACGTGGTCGTCGACCGGCTGGTCGACCAGGCCGAGGATCGTCCGGAGCCCGTGCTCACGCCCGTAGAGCGCCGCCGCCAGCCCCCAGTGCGTGCCGATCCCGCCGACGGTGAACAGCGCCCGGGCCCCGCGACGCTGCGCCTCGGGGATGATCCACTCCAGCTTGCGGACCTTGTTCCCACCCCACGGGCCGTCCCCGAACCCGCTCTCGTCCTTGACCCACACCTCGGCCCCCGCGACCAGGCCGGGCTCGAGCCGGCGTACGGGCGTGGGCCCGGCCCCGAGCGCGACGTGCCCGAGGTCCAACCCCGGAAGGCGGTCGTGGATCAGTGACATGGGGCCCTCTCCTCTGCGCGCCGGCCCGCTTGCAACGCGGGGTTCGTGCTGCTGAGTGTGCCCCCGGGAGGGGCCTCGGCAACACGAACCCCGCGTCACAAGGGGCGGGCTCCGGTCAGATGAGCGGGTGCTTGGGCGGTGCGGTGCCGTCGAGGAGGTGGGCACCGAGGTGCACGTACTTCCACCTAGCGGGGTCGTGCAGGGAGTGCACGCGCACGTTGCGCCAGTGCCGGTCCAGGCCGTGGCGCTCGTCGGCCGCGCTGGTGCCGGCCAGCTCGATCACGTCGCTGGCGATGGTGGGGCCCACCTCCTGGGCGAACGCCTTGGCCTCGGCCACGGCCAGCGAGGCGTCGACGAGCACCTCCTCGGTGGGCGCGGCGCCGGAGTAGGCCCGGTCGACCGCGGCCTGCGCGCGGGCGAACAGTGCCTCCAGGGCCGCGAGCCGGGTGCGCAGCTGACCGAACCGGAGCTGGACGTGCGGCTCCTCGGAGACGCGGGTGACGCCCGACTCGACCCACGGGCGCGACCGGTCCCGGACGAAGGCGGCGCCGTCCTCCAGCGCGGCCCGCGCGATCCCGACGTCGATCGCGGTGTGCAGGAGCTGGTCGTAGGCACCGACGGGGCTCCGGGGCGGGTCCGCCGGCAGTACGCCGAGATCGAGCACCCGCTCCGCAGGCACCCGGACGTCGTCGAGGATGACCGAGCCGCTGATGGTGCTGCGCTGGCCGAAGGCGGTCCAGTCGGTGCCGATGGTCACGCCCGGGTCCTCGGGGGAGGCGAACACGATCGCCGGGTGGCCCTTGTCGCCGTCGAGGTTGGCCGCCACGCCGAAGATCGAGGAGCCCAGGGCGCCGGTGGCGTAGAACTTGCGGCCGGTGAGCACCACCCCGCCGTCGGGGTCGGTCTGGGCGTTGGTCTGCCGGTCGAAGACGTGGGCGGTGCCGCGCTCGGCGGTCGCGTTCCCGATCCAGCCGCCGCCGGTCGCGGCGGCGTACAGGATCTCCTGCAGCTCGGGCCCACCGGCGGCGCCGGCGATGTCGAGCAGCACGAAGTGCGCCAGCACCAGCTGGGCCACCGAGGAGTCCCCGCGGGCGACCAGCCGCAGCACCTCGGCCGCTGTGGAGCGGGGCAGGCCGGAGCCGCCGGAGGCCTCGGGGACGGTGACCCCGAGCAGGCCGGTGGAGGCGAAGTCCCGCAGCTCGGCGAGCGGGTGCCGTCGCTCGAGGTCGCGGTCGACCGACTCCCGGGACAGGCGCAGCGCCAGGTCCCCGGCCGCCTGCACCACCTGCTCAGGGGTCAGGCGCGGTGTCGACGTCGACTCGGCGGGCGTGCTCAGGGGTCGTTGCAGCTGGGTGGTCATGGGGCTCCCTCGTTGATTGTCATGTAAATAACTTAAGTCCAGTGACATGCTATATATAACCACGTCACTCCACCTACCCCAGAGGAATCCCCATGGCCACCACCTTTCCCGAGTCCGACCTCCAGGCCCCGGCAGTCGCCCCGCACCTCGACAAGTCCCTGGTCACCCGCCTCGGCGGGGTGGACCGCGAGGACGTCTCGCCCCGCCTGCGGCACCAGTTCGACGCCGCGGAGCGCACCTACGGCTACGTCCCGAACTGGCTGCGTGGGTACGCCGTCAACGAGGCCACCCTCGAGCGGCTGCTCGCGATCTACGGCCCGCTGTGGGACAACAGCGACAACCACCACCTGACCATCCAGGAACGCGAGCTGATCTCGGTCGTGGTCGCACACGAGAACGAGTGCGGCTACTGCGTGGCCAACCACCGCTACGGGCTGGCCCAGGCCACCGGGGAACGGGAGCGCGCCTACCGGATCGCCGACGACCACCACCTCGTCGACTTCTCCGAGCGCGACCAGGCGCTGGTCGACCTCTCGGTCAAGGTCACCAACGAGGCGCACCTGGTGGGCGAGGCCGACTACGAGCGGCTGCGCGCGGTGGGGCTGACCAACGCCGGCATCGTCGAGGCGATCGAGGTCGCGGCGTTCTTCAGCTACGCCAACAAGCTCACCCAGGCCATCGGCCTGCAGCCCGACTCCACGCTGTACGTCTGAGCGTCCGGGCGGCGCCGTACCTGTGCCTCGGGGCAGGCACGGCGCCGCTTTCGGGGGCGACTGCGCAAGGCTTGTGGACGCTCAGAGCCCGGCAGGGCCCTTGATGAGCGTCCATAACCCCGATTTACATGCGGGAGGCGTGCCACTCCAGCAGCGCCTGCCGGGCCTCTTCCTCGCTCATCGGGCCCCGGTCCAGCCGCAGCTCGAGGAGGTGCTTGTAGGCCTCGCCCACCTCGCGGCCGGGCCCGATGCCGAGGATCTCCATGATCTGGTTGCCGTCGAGGTCGGGGCGGATCGAGGCCAGCTCCTCGGCCTCGGAGAGGTGCGCGATCCGGGCCTCGAGCTCGTCGTAGGTACGCCGGAGCAGGTCGGCCTTGCGCTTGTTGCGGGTGGTGCAGTCGGCCCGGGTCAGGACGTGCAGCCGCTCGAGCTGGTCGCCGGCGTCGCGCACGTAGCGGCGTACGGCGGAGTCGGTCCACTCACCCGAGCCGTAGCCGTGGAAGCGCAGGTGCTGCTCCACGAGCTGGGTGACGGCGTCGATCTGGTCGTTGGAGAACTTCAGCGCCTGCATCCGCTTGCGGGTCAGCTTGGCCCCGACCACGTCGTGGTGGTGGAAGGTGACCACGTTGTTGTCGGCGAAGCGGCGCGTCTTCGGCTTGCCGACGTCGTGCATCAGCGCGGCGAACCGGGAGATGAAGTCGGGCCCGCCGCCGGAGAGGTCCGCGAGCCGGTCCTCGAGGTCGATGGACTGCTCGAGCACGGTCAGGGTGTGCTCGTAGACGTCTTTGTGCCGGTGGTGCTCGTCGCGCTCGAGCGCCAGGGCCGGCAGCTCGGGCAGGACGTGGGCCGCGAGACCGGTGTCGACCAGCAGTCGCAGGCCACGCACCGGGTCGGGGGAGAGGATGATCTTCACCAGCTCGTCGCGCACCCGCTCCGCGGAGACGATGGAGATCCGCTCGGCCATCCCGGTCATCGCGGCCACCACCTCGGGGGCGACGGTGAAGCCGAGCTGGGCGGAGAACCGCGCGGCGCGCATCATCCGCAACGGGTCGTCGGAGAAGGAGTCCTCCGGGCGGCCCGGGGTGCGCAGCACCCGGTTGGCCAGGTCCACCACCCCACCGAACGGGTCCTCGAGCTGCTTCTCGGGCAGCGTCAGCGCCATCGAGTTGACCGTGAAGTCACGCCGGGCGAGGTCGCCGACCAGCGAGTCGCCGTACTCGACGGTCGGCTTGCGGCTGTCCGCGTCGTACGCCTCCGAGCGGTACGTCGTGATCTCGACCTGCCACTCGCCGCGGCGGCTGCCGATCGTGCCGAACGCGCGGCCGATGTCCCAGACCGCGTCCGCCCAGCCCTTGAGCAGCCGCTCGGTGACCTCCGGCCTCGCCGAGGTGGTGAAGTCGAGGTCGTTCTGCAGCCGGCCGAGCATCGCGTCGCGCACCGGCCCGCCGACCAGGGCGATCTGCTCGCCCGCGGCGGAGAAGCGCGCTCCGAGAGCGTCGGTCACGGGTGCGATCCGGGCCAGCTCCGCCACCACGCGTGCCTGCACGTCGGTGATCAGCAAAGGCTCCTCGGACACGGGAGACCACTCTAGTGCCGTACGGCGACGGGCCCGGCCGGTGGTGCTCGGGAGTGAGCCGGGCCACGCACCCCGCACGGCGTCCGGAGGAGCACAGCGTGCGCAGATAACATCGCGGGCGTGAGCCGCCGCTGGACGACCCGTGCGCTTGGCGCCGTCGCAGCGGTGGGCCTCCTTGTGACCACCTTCGCGATGCCCGCCCCCGCCATGGCACGTACGCCGGGCTCGAGCGCCCTCGAGCCCTCGGCACGCACACCTGGTTCACGCGCACCGGCTCAGACGGAAGCCGAGACCACCCCCCTCGCCGTGACGCTGACCGCGATGACGCCGGCCTCGATCCCGCGCAAGGGCGCGATCACCCTGACCGGCATCGTCACCAACGTCTCGGTCGAGGACTGGCTCGACGTCAACGTGGCACCGATCATCTCCACCACCCCGATCACGACCCGCGACGCCCTCTCCGAGGCGGCCTCCGCCGAGCCCGACCTCGCGGTGGGCGAGCGGCTGACCGACGCCGGCACCTACGCCTCGGTGGGTGACCTCGCCCCGCGACAGCAGGCGGCCTTCACCATCTCGGTGCCGGTCACCTCGCTGGGAGCGATCTCCGGGGCGGCCGGCGTGTACTGGATCGGCGTACACGCCCTGGGCACCAACGCGGACGGCCGTGACCTGGTCGCGGACGGCAGGGCCCGCACCTTCATCCCGCTCGTCCCGCCGGCGGTGGCCCGCACCCGCAGCGTCCCGGTCTCGGTGCTGCTCCCGCTGCGCGAGCGCGCGCGCCGCGCGGTCGACGGCAGCCTCAACGGCCCGCAGCGGTGGAAGGCACTGACCGCGCCGAATGGCCGGCTCAGCCGCCTCGCCGAGTTCGGCGCCTCGGCCGGGGCCGACTCGCTGACCTGGCTCCTCGACCCGGCCGTGCTCGACGCCCTCGAGGACTACGCCCGCGGCAACCCACCCCTCTCCCTGGACGCGCAGAGCCAGGCAGGCCCCGACGGCGCGGGCCCGGACGGGGACGGGGACGGGAACGGCGACGGCAAGGACGAGGAGAAGAACGGCGACAAGAACGGGGACAAGAACGGGGAGGCCGGCGACGGCGCCTCCCCGAGCGCTGCGCCCGAGCCGCGTGAAGGCACCCCCAGCGAGGAGGAACGGGCACGGGCCCGAACCGTGCTGGAGACCCTGGTCGCCTCCGCCGGCGCCCAGGACCTGCTCGCCCTGGGCTACTCCGACCCCGACGTGACCTCGCTGGCCCGGAACCGGCCCAACCTGATCACCCGAGCCGACGAGATCGCTGCCCACCGCCTCGAGGTCCGCGGCCTGAGCGGCCCGTCGGCGGTCGCCCCGCCCAACGGGTACTTCGACCCCGAGCTGCTCACGGAGGTCTCGCAGGAGTCGGTCCTGGTCCTCAGCGACCGGGCCCGGCTGGCGAACCCGCCCGTGTCCCGGCTGCCGTCGGGACAGGAGCTCGTGCTCACCGACGCCCGCGCCAGCGCAGGCGGGCCGCAGCCGACGCTGCCCCTGGACGCGCTGGCACTGCGGCAGCGGATCCTCAGCGAGGCGGCGCTGGAGGCGACGAAGGGCTCCGAGGCGCCCCGGCCCATCGTGGTCTCGCTGCCCCCGCAGTGGAACCCCGGCCCGCACTGGCGGCAGGCGGACTTCTTCGGCGGACTGCAGAACCGGTGGGTCAGGACGGTCCCGCTGAACAGCGCCCCCACGGCCGCCTTCGAGGGGGAGCTCGCCTACGGCCCGGAGCAGCTCGCCGAGGAGATCCCCAGCACCAACGTCGCGGCCACCCGCGTCCTGGCCCGGACCGGGACGGTGCTCGGCCACCTGCTCACCGCCGAGGACACCGACGCGAGCGACCGGCTCGCCGGGGCGGCCCTGCAGGGCTCGTCGTACAGCGCCCTGGCGTCCCCGGGACTGGCTGCCGGGCTCGTGCTCGGCCTCGACACCGACGTACGCCGGCAGATGGACCAGGTGCGCGTCACCGGGACGGACTTCGTCACGCTCTCGGGAGGATCGGGCTCGCTGACGGTGACCCTGGTCAACGGCCTCGACCAGCCGATCACCGTCGGGATCCAAGCGCGCACCGACAACACCCAGGTCAAGGTGGAGACACCTGACCCGGTCAACCTGCAGGCGGGGCAGCGGAGCACGCTGCGGCTGCAGGTCACCAGCGGGATCGGGGTGCACGAGGTGACCCTCTCGCCGGTCACCGCCCAGGGCGAGGCGGCGGGGACCCCGCTGACGTTCAGCCTGCGCACCAGCCAGGTCGGTCGACTGATCTGGTACATCATGGCCGGCGGCGGCACGCTGCTCGCGGTGATGATCGCCCGCCGGATCGTGCTCCGCATCCGCAACCACCGTTGGCGAGAGGAGGAGCCCACGTGAGCGAACAGGCGCCGGGCGGGCCCGGCACCGACACCGGTGAGAACGCGTCGCGCTCCCTGCTCTCCTCCAGCGCGGTGATGGCCGCCGGCACGATCTTCTCCCGGCTCAGCGGCTTCGTGCGCAGCATCCTGCTGGCCGCGGCACTCGGGGCCGGCCTGCACGCCGACGTGTTCAACATCGCCAACACGGTGCCGAACATGCTCTACATCCTGCTGGCGGGCGGCGTCGTCAACGCCGTACTGGTCCCCCAGCTGGTCCGGTCGCAGAAGCACGACCCCGACGGCGGCGAGGCGTTCACCAACAGGATCGTCACCCTGGCGGCGCTCTTCCTCGGCCTCGTCACGATCCTGCTGGTGGTCGGCGCACCGTGGCTGATGCGCCTGTTCCTCGCCCCCGAGTTCTTCGAGCCGGCCCTCTCGGCCCAGCTGGAGTCGGTGATCGACTTCGCCCGCTACTGCCTGCCGCAGGTGTTCTTCTACGGGATGTTCGTCCTGGTCGGGCAGATCCTGAACGCCCGGGGCAGCTTCGGGCCGATGATGTGGGCGCCGATCGCGAACAACGTGATCGCGGTCGTCGTGCTGGTCAGCTACCTGCTCACCTTCGGTCCCGCCCGCGGTGAGGAGAAGCAGGGCGGCTTCGGCCCCGGCGCCGAGGCACTGCTCGGGATCGGCTCGACGATCGGGATCGTGGTGCAGTTCCTGGTCCTGATCCCCTACCTGCGGGCGGCGGGCTTCTCCTACCGGCCGCGCTTCGACTTCCGCGGCTCCGGGCTCGGGCACACCCTGCGGCTGGGGGTGTGGACGGTGCTGTTCGTGGTGGTCAACCAGATCGCCTACACGGTCGTCGTACGCCTCGCCAGCCAGGGCACCGTCGATCCCGTGGCCGGCTCGGCACCGGGAGCCGCGGAGGGCACCGGCTACACCGTCTACTCCAACTCGTTCCTGCTCACCCAGGTCCCGCACTCGATCATCACGGTCTCGCTGGCCACGGCGATGCTCCCGCTGCTCTCGTCGTACGCCGCCGACGGCCGGCTCTCCGCGATCGGCGCGGCCGTGTCCTCCACCCTGCGCTCGGCGTACGCCCTCGTGGTCCCGATCGCGGTGCTGCTCTCGCTGATGTCGCTCGACGTCGCCGACGTGATCTGGGGCTACGGCAGCGCAGCGGCCGACTTCGCCAACTTCGCCCCGTCGCTGGCGCTGTTCGGGATCGGCCTGGTGCTGTTCACCGCCCACTACCTGATGCTGCGCGGCTTCTACGCCCTCGAGCAGACCCGCCTGGTGTTCTTCATCCAGTGCGGCATCGCCGCCACCAACATCGTCGCCGCGGTGCTCCTGACCCGGGGAGCCCCGGCCGCCGAGACCGCACCGCGACTGGTGATCGCCTACGCCTGCGCCTACGCCGTGGGGGCGGTCACGTCGTACGTGATCCTCTCGCGCCGCGTCGGCGGGCTGGCCGGGCGCCGGCTGGTCCGGTTCCTGGTGCGCCTGGCCATCGCCGTGGGGCTCAGCGCTGCGGCGGGCTGGGGCCTGCGCGAGGCGATGACCGAGCTCACCCCGGGCACCGGCAAGGGGTACGCCGTGCTCGACCTCGCCGTGGTCGGCCTGGGCTTCGTGCTGGTCTACCTCGGCCTCGCCCGGCTGCTGCGGATCTCCGAGGTCACCGACGTGATCGGGTTGATCACCCGGCGTCTGCCCGGCAGGAAGTAACGCCGAACCGGTCAGGTGCTGCGCACGCCCGCCATACGATGGAGGTCGACGAGCTCTCGGGGACTCGGGCGCGGGGCCACAGGTGCACAGGGGCACAGGGGTCCCGGGCGCACTCGGGCGCGGGTCGGAAATCACCCTGCGAGAGGATGGGCGAGACGTGGGAGGGGGATGTCGTGAGTAGCGGTGCGATCTGCCACGGAACCGTCCTCGCCGGCCGCTACCGCCTCGAGGACCTGCTCGCGGAGCGCGAGGGCGCCTGGTTCTGGCGGGCCACCGACACCATCCTGGCCCGCAGCGTCGCCGTGCACGCGGTCCTCAGCGGGGATCCCCGCGCCGCCGGCATGCTCGAGGCCGCCAGGATCTCCGCCACGATCACCGACCCCCATCTGCTGCGGGTGCTCGACTGCGACGACGAGAACGGCATCGCCTGGGTGGTCAACGAGTGGGGCGACGGCATCTCGCTGGACCTGATGCTCCAGCAGGGCACGCTCCCGCCCGCACGCGCTGCCTGGCTCACCCGCGAGGTGGCCGAGGCGATCGCCGCCGGACACGCCCAGGGCGTGGCCCACGGACGGCTGAACCCCGAGGCCGTCCTGGTCACCCACGCCGGCGCCGTCAAGCTGATCGGGTACGTCGTCGACGCCAGCCTGCAGACCCCCGGACCGATCGACCCGCTCTACGGCGACCTCGACGCCCGCGAGGCCGACGTGATCAACCTGGCCGGGATCCTCTACGCGTCGCTGACCGGCCGCTGGCCGGGGGTGGCGCGCTCCTCGGTCCCCCCGGCGCCACGGGAGTCCCGCCGGCCGCTGCGACCCCGCCAGGTCCGGGCGGGCATACCCCGCACCCTCGACGCCATCTGCGACCGCGTGCTGCACAAGGAGGGCGCCCAGCACTCGCTGCCGATCGAGACGGCCCACGAGGTCGCCGCCGCCCTGGCCGACTACGTCGGCGACCCTGCCCTGGTGGCCCCGGTCGACGCGACCGCGATGCACGCCGAGCCTCCCGCCCCCGCGGCCCCTGAGGTCCCGCCCCTGCCCGACTCCGGGCCGGAGGAGACGCAGGCGATCCGCGCCACCCCGGCCGGCCCTGCCGCAGAGGCCACGGCTGCTGCCGAGGCCACCCAGGCGATCCCCAGGCCAACTCCCGAGCCCAGCCCCGAGCCCGGCCCCACCGGCGCCTGGAGGACCCCGGACGGAGCGAGCACCCCGGCGCCGAGTCCGTCCACGGACCCGGACGCCACCCAGATCTTCACCGGCTCGGCGAGCGGCGCGGACTCGCCGCCCCGGGTGCGCGCCGACTGGAACGCCCCCCTCCCACCCTTCCCGGAGCTGCCCGAGCGTCCCCTCTTCGCGGACACCGAGCGCAAGGTGCCCGCAGCGACCCTCCGGGCGGAGGAGGAAGCCGCCCGGCGCCGGGCCCAGGAGGCCGCCGCCGGCTGGGGTGCCACCACCGGCTCCACGTCGACGGGTTCGCACTCCACGACCGGCGCGCACGCCACCACCACGGGTCGGTCCTCGGGCCCACGGCTCCCCGACTCGACCACCGGGTCCCGGGACCTCGTGCACGACACCCCACCGGGAGGTCCACCGCCCGGGTTCTGGCCCTTCGACATGGCCGAGGAACAGCACGACGGGGGCACCGGCAAGGAGGGCCGCGGCTGGCTGCGGACCGCCGTCGTCGTCGGCGTACTCCTGCTGCTCGTGGTGGGGGCCGCCATCGTGATCAACAGCAACCGCCAGCCCGACACCCCCCGCTCCGGCTCCGAGGACTCCCCCAGCGCCACGGCCCGCGCGACGGGAGCGCAGCTGAAGCTGGCCGGGGTGCGCGACTTCGACCCGGCCGGCGACCCCGCGGAGGAGAACCCCGAGTCGGCCCCGAACGCCATCGACGGCGACCCCGCCACCTCCTGGCAGACGATGACCTACCGGGGAGACCCCGCGCTGGGTGGGCTCAAGCCCGGCGTCGGCCTGATCGTCGACCTCGGCGCCGACCGGACGGCACGCTCGGTCAGCGTGCAGCTCAAGGGCGAGCCCACCTCCTTCGAGGTGTACGCCGCTCCCGCCGGCGTCACCGAGTCGCCGGCGAGCGTCGACCAGTTCGACAAGGTCGCCGAGCTCGCGGACGCCTCGACGCGCGCGACCGTGCAGCTCGACCCCGCCCCGAAGACCCGCTACCTGCTCGTCTGGCTGACCAGGCTGCCCGCGGTGGACGGCGGCTTCCGCGGCGAGATCACTGACATCTCGGTCAGGTCGTGAAGCCGGACCTCGGCCCGGGGCGCGACGACGCCGCCCTGGTCGAGGCGCACCTCGCCGGGGACCCCGACGCCTTCGGTGAGCTGTTCGCACGCCACCGCGACCGGTTGTGGGCGGTGGCCCTGCGCACGACCGGCAACGCCGAGGACGCCGCCGACGCCCTCCAGGACGCCCTGGTCTCGGCGTTCCGGCGAGCAGGGTCCTTCCGGGGGGAGGCCGCGGTGACGACCTGGCTGCACCGGATCGTGGTCAACGCGTGCCTGGACCGGCATCGCCGGGCCAAGGTGCGCGCCGCCGACCCGCTCCCCGACGACCTCGAGGAGCACGCCGCGCGCGGACAGGTCCTCGTCGGCAGCGACCCGGACGCCGGACCTGAGGCGCTGGCGCTGGCCGGGGACCGGCGTCACCGGGTGCTCGCTGCGCTCGCCGAGCTCCCGGTCGAGCAGCGGGCGGCGCTGGTGCTGGTCGACATGGAGGGGTACCCGGTCCAGGAGGCGGCACAGATCCTGGAGGTGCCGGCCGGGACCGTGAAGAGCAGGTGCGCCCGGGGACGGGCCCGGCTCGCGGTGCTCCTGGCCGACCTGGACGAGCCACCCGCGGCCGCACCGGCGTCCGCACCGGGGCCCGATGCGGCCCCGCAGGGAACCCCGGGCCCCCGCAGCACGTCCCATCGAGGAGACCCACCGAAGGAGGTGAGCGGACATGAGCGATGACCAGGAGGCGGACGCCCGCATCCGTGCCCTGCTCGCCGACCTCGGATCCGGGCCTGAGGGCGAGTCGATGCCCCCTGAGGTGGCCGCCCGGCTCGACGAGACCCTGGCCCGGCTCGTGGCCGAGCGCGAGGCGGACGGTGCCGACGTCGTACCCCTGCGCCGGCGCCGGAGATGGCCGGCTGCCGCTGCTGCTGCCGCCGCGGCCGTGATCGTGGTCGGGGTCGGGGGCGCGGTCGTCTCCGGCACCGACCTCTTCGGCACCGACACCCTGAGCTCCGCCGACGGTGGAGCCGCGTCGAAGACCGACGAGCGCGCCCAGGACAGCGCGTCCGCGTCCGCGGAGCTGCCCCGGCTCAGCTCCGCCTCGTTCACCGCCGACGTCGAGGAGCTGCTCGGCAGCGACCCCGGAGTCGGCAAGGGAGCCACCTCCGACACCCCCGACCCGGGGACCCGTGAGTTCGGGGGGACCGACTCGCAGTCGCCGGACCCGCAGCAGGGCGATGCCTGCCGCGGGCCCAGGACCAGCGCGGGAGCGGTCACCCGCCAGGTTGTCTACGACGGTCGCCCCGCGGTGCTCGTCGTACACGCCGAGGAGCTTCCCGCGCGTGGACGCGCCTCCGGCTGGCTGGTGGAGGCCTGGGACTGCGCGGGCACCCGCAGGCTCGACCAGACGACCCTGGCCGCGACGCCTCGCTAGTTGCGAGACACGTGCGCCCACTCCCCCGTGGTGCGCAAGACTGCACCCATGAGCGCCCCCCGCACCCGTTCCGTCGCCTGCCAGGTCGAGCTCGACGTGCGCGAGGAGGCGGAGCTGGTGTGGTCGGTCGCGGTCGCCGAGGGACCCGAGCTCGCCTCGGAGTCGCTCACCGTCACCGTGGACGGCCGGCGCCTCGACGTGCGGGAGCAGCGGGTCTCCGACGGGGGCCGGCTGCACCTCTGCACCGCCCCTCCCGGCCGGCTGGCGCTCTCCTACGACGCGGAGGTCTCCGGCCTCGCCGCACCGCCGGCGGTCGACCCCGTCGACGACATCGTCTACCGCCGTCCCAGCCGCTACGCCGAGTCCGACGAGCTCGGGCCCACCGCCTGGGGCGAGTTCTCCTCCTTCGAGGGCAAGGAGCTGCTCGACGCCGTCAGCTCGTGGGTGGGCACCCAGCTCTACTACGTCAGCGGCACCAGCCGCCCCACCGACGGCGCCACCCAGACCCTGCTGCTGCGCCAGGGCGTGTGCCGTGACTTCGCGCACCTCGTGATCGCGCTGCTGCGCGCCAGGAACGTCCCTGCCCGCCTGGTCGCGGTCTACGCACCCGGGCTCTCCCCGATGGACTTCCACGCGGTCGTCGAGGCGGCCATCGACGGCCAGTGGCGGGTCGTCGACGCCACCACCCTCGCGCCCCGCGAGACGCTGGTACGGATCGCCACCGGTCGCGACGCCTCGGACACCGCGTTCCTGACCGTGCAGTCGGGGCGCGCGGACCTGGTCTCGGTCAACGTCCAGGCCACCGCCGTACCGGACCTGCCCCGCGACGACCTCACCCGCCTCGTCTCCCTCTCCTGACCCTCTCCCGACTCAAGGGGGGCGGCGTCGGCCGTGCCTACGGAATGCGGGGTGCCTAGGATCTGTTCTCCAGAGGTCCGACCCAGCCAGACCAGCGCAGGAGCAGTAGTGACCGAACAGACCAGCTCAACCCGCCAGGTGATCATCGTCGGCTCCGGCCCCGCGGGCTACACGGCAGCCGTGTACGCCGCCCGGGCCAGCCTCGAGCCCCTGGTCTTCGAGGGCTCGGTCACCGCCGGTGGCGCGTTGATGAACACCACCGAGGTGGAGAACTTCCCCGGATTCCGCGACGGCATCCAGGGCCCGGCCCTGATGGACGAGATGCGGGCCCAGGCCGAGCGTTTCGGTGCCGAGCTCGTCTCCGACGACGTGATCGAGATGGACCTGACCGGCGAGATCAAGACGGTCACCACCGCCGAGGGCACCTTCTCCGCACGCAGCATCATCCTCGCGACCGGCTCCGGCTACCGGAAGCTCGGCCTGCCCGACGAGGACCGCCTGTCGGGCCACGGCGTCAGCTGGTGTGCCACCTGCGACGGGTTCTTCTTCCGTGAGCAGCACATCGCCGTCGTGGGTGGAGGCGACTCCGCGATCGAGGAGGCGACCTTCCTGTCCCGCTTCGGGTCCAAGGTCACCCTGATCCACCGCCGCGGCGAGCTGCGCGCCTCCAAGATCATGCAGGAGCGCGCGTACGCCGACCCCAAGATCGAGTTCGCCTGGAACTCCGAGGTCGCCGAGATCCACGGCGAGGACAAGCTGACCGGCCTGACGCTGCGCGACACCGTGACCGGGGAGACCCGCGAGCTCGACGCGACCGGGCTGTTCGTGGCGATCGGCCACGACCCCCGCTCGGAGCTGCTGCACGGACAGGTCCGCCTCGACGAGGAGGGCTACGTGCTCGTCGACGCGCCCTCCACCCGCACCAACCTGCCCGGCGTGTTCGCGTGCGGCGACCTGGTCGACCACCACTACCGCCAGGCGATCACCGCGGCCGGCACCGGTTGCTCCGCGGCTCTCGATGCCGAGCGCTACCTCGCCGACCTCGACTTCGCGCTGACCACCCCGGCCGGCGCGGCCACGGTCGGCGCCAGCGCCTGACCCCTCACCGGCGCGTCAGCGCGTCGGTGCGCGGGGAAGAAAACCCGGCGCGAGGATGTTCCACCACCGCACGACGAACAGACGTCAACACAACGAGGAGCTCAGATGTCCAACCTGCAGGCCGTCACCGACGCCAACTTCGAGGCCGAGGTCCTGAAGTCCGACAAGCCCGTGCTGGTGGACTTCTGGGCGGAGTGGTGCGGCCCGTGCCGCCAGGTCGGACCCATCCTCGACGAGCTCGCCGGCGAGCACGGCGACAAGCTCACCTTCGTGAAGATGAACGTCGACGAGAACCCGGTCACCCCCTCGACGTACCGCGTCAACGGCATCCCCACGCTCAACGTCTACAAGGGTGGCGAGGTCGTCAAGCAGATCGTCGGCGCCAAGCCCAAGGCTGCGCTGCTCAAGGACCTCGCCGACTTCATCGGCTGATCCTCGCGGCTGCATTGAACGTCGTCGTCAGGCGCGGGGACTCCGGCCCCGCCGTCGCCCAGATCGTCGGTCTCCTCGAGCGGATCGGCCTTCTGGGCCCTGACGACGCCTCGGGTGCTGACCCCGACCGGGGATCCGGCTTCGGGTTGGACCGCACCTTCGACGAGCACGTCGAGCTCGCCGTGCGCAGCTTCCAGCAGCAGCGCGGCCTCAGCGTCGACGGCGTCGTCGGTCCGATCACCTTCCGACGCCTCGCAGAGGCCCGCTGGCGGCTCGGCGACCGGATCCTGACCCATCTGCCCGGCGACCTGATCGCCGGCGACGACGTCTACGCCCTGCAGCGCCGGCTGCTCGACCTGGGCTTCCGCGTGGGGCGCGTCGACGGATACTTCGGACCCGACACCGAGGCCGGTGTCCGCGAGTTCCAGCGCAACTTCGGCATCCCCCCGGACGGCACCTGCGGTCCGGCCACGCTCAAGGCGCTCGCCCAGCTCCGGCCGATGGTCGAGGGTGGGGCCCCGAACCGGCTGCGGGCCCAGGAGCGGATCCGGGAGGCCGGCCCCCACCTCGGCGGCAGGATCGTGGTGATCGACGTCGGGCGGGGCTACAACCTGCCTGCGGACCTCGCCGAGCGCTCCGACGCGATCCTGCACGACCTCGCCCAGCGCGTGGAGGGCCGCCTGGTCGCCATCGGCGTGCAGGCCTTCCTGACCACGCCGCGGTGGGCAGCACCCGGCGAGGAGGCCGAGCGCGCCGCCTTCGCCAACCGGGCCGGCGCCGACCTGTTCCTCTCCCTGGCCCTGGACTCCTCCACCAACCCCTCCGCGTGCGGCGTCTCCAGCTACTTCTTCGGCGACACCGACCGGGCGACGTGGTCCTCGGACGGGGAGCGGTTCGCGGGGCTGGTCCAGCGCGAGATCGTCGCGCGCAGCGACCTCGTCGACCTGCGCTGCCACCCCAAGACGTGGGACGTGCTGCGCCGCACCCGGATGCCCGCCGTACGCCTCGACGCCGGCTACCTGACCAACGCCGGGGACGCCGAGCGCCTGGCCGACCCCGCCTTCCGCGACCTGCTCGCCGGGGCGATCGTGGTCGCCGTGCAGCGCTTCCACCTCACCCCCGAGGTCGACACCGCCACCGGGGTGCTGCGGGTCAGCGAGATCCGCGGGAGCTTCCCCACCGCCTGAGCCCGACCGCGCCGCAGGTCGCTTTAGGATCGCGAGGTGGGATCGGGTGTGCGGCCGTGCACCGGCAGCTGCACCGGGGCCAGGAACCGCTCCAGGGTGCGCTCGAGCTCCTCGCGGAGCGACAGCGTGGTGCGCAGGTCCATCCGCATCCGCGGGTTGACCGCGTGCGCCCGCAGCGTGGAGAACCCCACGGCCAGCAGGAAGTCGGCCGGTACGACGCAGCTGCCGCCGCGCGCGCGGGTCTCCCCGAACGCCTCGACCGCCTTGATCCCCCCGCGCTTCACGAGCTCCTTGGCCATCCCCTGCACGAGCATCCGTCCCAGTCCCCCGCCGCGGTGCAACGGGTCGACGTGGGCCGTGGCCAGCACCACTGCGTCGGTGCTCACCGGCGAGGTCGGGAAGCTCAGCGCCGCGGGCACATGGGCCGGCGGCGCCCAGATGATGTGCCCGACGACCTCGCCGTCGACCACGGCCACCTGTCCGCACGAGCCCCAGTCGCGCAGCAGCTCGGAGACCCAGGCGGCCTTCTCCTCCGCCTCGTGCCCGGCCACCGTGGCCCGGCGTACGGGATCGAGCTCCCAGAACACGCACAAACCGCAGCGTCCCGGGAGCTGCTGGAGGTGATCCAGCGTCAACCGCTCGACCCTGCGCGACATGGACCCATGGTAGGTCCGGGTGCGTGGGCCGGTGGGGTGCCGCAGGCCCACAAATGTTGGTTCGTGACGTCGGATCGGCCCGACTCGACGTCGCGATCCCACATTTGTGGAGTTGGGGGGACGCCCTCGCCCTCAGACGCGCTGGGTGGCCAGGAAGTCCGAGATCCGACCGATCGCCTCGGTGAGGGTGTCGAGGTCGGGCAGCGTCACCAGCCGGAAGTGGTCGGGCTCGAACCAGTTGAAGCCGGTTCCGTGCGTGACCAGGATCTTCTTGGCGCGGAGCAGGTCGATCACGAACTGCTCGTCGTCCTTGATCGGGTAGACCTCGGGGTCCAGGCGCGGGAAGCAGTACAGCGCACCACGCGGCTCCACGCAGCTGACGCCGGGGATCTCGTTGAGCAGGCGTGAGGCCGTCTTGCTCTGCTCGTAGAACCGGCCGCCGGGGTGGATGTACTCGGTGATCGACTGGTAGCCGCCCAGTGCGGTCTGGATGGCGTGCTGCGCGGGCACGTTGGGGCACATCCGCATGTTCGCGAGCAGGGTCAGGCCCTCCAGGAAGTCCTCCGCGAGGTGGCGGGGCCCGGAGATCATCACCCAGCCGGCGCGGTAGCCGCAGACCCGGTAGGCCTTGGAGAGCCCGCTGAAGGTCAGGCAGAGCACGTCGTCACCGACGTACGACGCCGTGTGGTGGTGCACCGCGTCGTCGAACAGGATCTTCTCGTAGATCTCGTCGCTGAAGATCACCAGCTCGTGCCGCCGGGCGATGTCGACCAGGCCCTTGACGGTGTCCTCGCTGTAGACGGCCCCGGTGGGGTTGTTCGGGTTGATGATCACCAGGCCCTTGGTGTTCTCGGTGATCTTCGACTCCACGTCGGCCAGGTCGGGGTCCCAGCCGTTCTCCTCGTCGCAGCGGTAGTGCACCGGCGTGCCCCCGGACAGGTGCACCGCCCCGGTCCACAGCGGGTAGTCCGGTGCCGGCACGAGGATCTCGTTGCCGTCGTCGAGGTAGGCCTGGAGGACCATCGAGATCAGCTCGGAGACCCCGTTGCCGATGAAGACGTCCTCCACACTGGTCTCGGTGAGCCCGTGGGACTGGTAGTACTGCGCGACCGCGGTCCGCGCCGAGTAGATGCCGCGGGAGTCGGAGTAGCCCTGCGCCTCGGGCAGGTTGTGCACGATGTCGGCCACGATCGCCTCGGGGGCCTCGAAGCCGAACGGAGCCGGGTTGCCGATGTTGAGCTTGAGGATCTTGTGACCCTCGGCCTCGAGCCGCTGGGCCTCGACGAGGATGGGTCCGCGGACGTCGTACCGGACATGTTGGAGCTTGCGGCTCTGGACAATCGGGCGCATGCGGACAGTCTCGCAGAGCCGTCACCGGTCCGTGTGACCACTGGCCGGGGTGGCTGCCCCGTCCTTGAACGGATCCGGGCAGGTGGGGGACCCGGCCCGCGTGGCACCATCGGGCGCACGACCCCGCCATCGACGGCACCGCCCGACCATCTCCAGAGGACCCACATGCGCGACATCACCTACCCGCCGATCATCGCGACCTGCAAGGTCCTGTTCCGCGTCCTGGGTCTCAGGTTCCAGATGAGCGGCACCGAGCACGTCCCGCGCACCGGTGGGGCGCTGCTGGCGTTCAACCACGTCTCCTACATCGACTTCATTCTCGGTGGGCTCGCCGCGGTGCCCTCCAACCGCCTGGTGCGGTTCATGGCCAAGCGTGAGGTCTTCGACCACTCCATCGGGGGCCCGGTGATGCGCTCGATGCACCACATCTCCGTGGACCGCGGTGACGGGGCCGCGTCGATGGACGAGGCGCTGCGCTACCTCGAGGCCGGTGAGGTGGTGGGGATCTTCCCCGAGGCGACCATCTCGCGCTCTTTCGAGGTCAAGGAGCTCAAGTCCGGCGCCACCCGGATCGCCGCGCAGGCCGGGGTGCCGCTGATCCCGGTGGCGCTGTGGGGCACCCAGCGCCTGATGACCAAGGACCACCCGCGCGACTTCTCCCGGGGCAAGACCATCGGCATCCGCGTGGGGGAGCCGATGTACCCCACCGGCCAGGACCCGGTGAAGGAGACCCTCGAGCTGCACAGCCGGCTCTCCGACCTCGTGGCCGAGGCCGTGGACGCCTACCCCGCGGACGAGCAGCCCCCCGGCTCCTGGTGGCTCCCGGCCGCGCGGGGCGGCTCCGCGCCCACCCCGGAGCGCGCCGCCGAGCTCGACGCCGAGGAGAAGGCCGCCCGCGCCCGCCGCCGTGCCGAGCGCGCGCAGCAGGGCCCGGTCGAGCAGGACAATGACCCGGCTGTCGGCTGATCAGCCCGAGTTGGGCTCAGGCGCACTGCTGCCCGCAATTGCTGGGAAAAGTCATCTTGTGCGGTCCGACGACTGTCATTCGCCAGCAAATGCGGGGGTCGTGTCGTCAGTACGGCGCTTCAGCGACACCACGCTAGAAGGACAAAGCACCAAACCGTCAAACCGATAAAAGACTTTGTCGACTTATCGGCCTACCGGCGTCTGGCCGACGGTCTGATCCCAGCAATTGCTCGATCCGTGTACGCCAATGTCGACAAAGCGATGAACCGCTAGATCGGCCTGTCGTTACGGTTGCGGGGGTCGATCACGCTGACGATGCGCTCCAGGTCGCTCAGCGAGGCGAACTCGATGGAGATCCGACCCTTGTTGCGGCCCAGGGCGAGCTTGACCCGGGTGTCGAGGCGGTCGCTGAGCCGGTCGCCCAGCTCGGCGAGGCCAGGAGCACTCGGCCGGGGGGCGCGGACGCGGGGGCCCTCGTCCTCGGCGCCGACCTCGCCCACCGCGACGAGCTCCTCGAGGCTACGAACCGAGATGCCCTCGGAGACGACCCGGCCGGCGAGCCGGTCCTGGGAGGCCGGGTCGCTGACCGCGAGCAGTGCCCGGGCGTGCCCGGCGCTGAGCACGCCGGCGGCCACGCGACGCTGGACCGCAGGTGAGAGGTTGAGCAGGCGCAGGGTGTTGCTGATCTGGGGCCGGCTGCGCCCGATCCGGGAGGCGAGCTCGTCGTGGGTGCACCCGAAGTCGTCGAGCAGCTGCCGGTAGGCGGCCGCCTCCTCCAGCGGGTTCAGCTCGGAGCGGTGCAGGTTCTCCAGGAGCGCGTCGCGCAGCATGTCGTCGTCGCCGGTCTGGCGCACGATGGCCGGAATCGTGTCCAGGCCGGCCTCCTGCGTCGCCCGCCAGCGCCGCTCGCCCATGATCAGCTCGTAGGCAGCGTCCCCGGAGCCGCTGGGAGCACCAGTACGGCGCACCACCACCGGCTGGAGCAGCCCGACCTCCTTGATCGAGTGCACCAGCTCGGCCATCGCGGCCTCGTCGAAGTCCCGACGCGGCTGCCGGGCGTTGGGCGTGATCGCGACTACGGGCAGCTCGGCGAAGTAGGCCCCGGCGACCTCGGCCGGGGAAGTGACAGCGTCGGCCGAGGACTGCGCCACGGCACCTGAGACCGCATTCGAGCCTGGATCGGCGTTCGGTGGCGTGAAGACGGGAGCAGAGCCCTCGTTCGACGTGGGCGAGGAGGGCTGCGGCGCGGTGGGAGTGCCGACGTGGCCGCCAGGTTGCTCCGTGCGTACGCCGGAACGCGCCATCTCGTCCTCGCGCGCACCGGGCTGCGCCGGCGGCCCGGTCGGGATCAGGGACCCCAGCCCACGACCAAGTCCTCGGCGTGGCACAGGCTTGTTGCTCATCGGTCTCCTCTGGGATCCGTGGTGGCGGGGTCCGGCTGTGGCTGGTCGGTGCTCGCGCTGACCGTGACCGGGACGCCCCCGTTGATCACGCCCCGGTGAGCGAGCTCGCGAGCAGCCTCGCGGTAGCTCAGCGCCCCGGGTGAGGCGGGGTCGTAGGTCATCACGCTCTGCGCGTAGCTCGGAGCCTCCGAGACCCGCACCGAGCGGGGGATCGCGGTCTTCAGGACCTGTCCTCCGAAGTGCTCGCGCACCTCCGCGGCCACGCTGGCCGCCAGGTTGGTCCGCGAGTCGTACATCGTGATCAGGATGGTGCTCACCCACAGGTCCTGGTTGAGGTGCGTACGCACCATCTCCACGGTCTCCAGGAGCTGGCCGAGCCCCTCGAGGGCGTAGTACTCCGCCTGGATCGGGATCAGCATCTCTGCGCCGGCCACCAACGCGTTCAGCGTGAGCAGCCCCAGCGAGGGCGGGCAGTCGATCAGCACGTAGTCGAACCGGTCGGCCCCGCCGCCGTTGACCAGGGGGTGCGCCGCGATCGCCTTGCGGAGGCGCGTCTCGCGGGCGACCACGCTGACCAGCTCGATCTCCGCGCCAGCCAGGTCGATCGTGGCCGGCACCACGAAGAGGTTCGCGATGTCGAGGTGCGGCTGGACGACGTCCGCGAGCGCGACGCCGTCCACGAGGACGTCGTAGGAGGACAGTACGCCGCGGTGGTGCGCGACATCGAGGGCCGTGGAGGCGTTCCCCTGCGGATCCAGGTCGATCACCAGGACCCGGAGACCCTGCTGCGCCAGTCCGGCCGCGAGGTTGACCGCGGTGGTGGTCTTGCCGACACCACCCTTCTGGTTCGCGACCACCATCACCCGGGTGTGGTCCGGACGCGGGAGGGGATCACTGGCTCGCCGACCCTGGCGCACCAGGATCTGCTGCTCCACCGCGCTCGCCATCGGCGTGGAGGCGTCGAAGGTCGTCCGGCCCCCTGGGGAGTCCGCGAGATCACCAGCGGTACGCACCCCCGATGCCCGAATTGACCCAACTGCTGAGTCAGCCTGATTCACTGCGTCATCCCCTAGCTCTGTTTCACGTGAAACAGGGGTCACCTGTGGATAACCCCCTTCTGTCTGTGGATTCGCACGCTCAAGCATGGGCAACCCACCGGTGGATAACTTCACTGGGTGCGCCAGTCCATAACCGCAAAACAACCGTGGGGCACGCGACGAAGGCAGTGTGTGCGAGCTGACGCATCACTTTTCACCTGATTTCACGATCCGCACCACTGTGACCGGGGGATCGACCCACTCCGCACCCACAGTGATGATCTCCGGGTCGACTCCGCCGGCACGGCGGACCTCGGCTGAGGCACCGGCGAGCTCGTCGGCAGCCGTGGCCCCCTTCATCGCCAGGAAGCGTCCGCCGGGTCGCACCAACGGGAGGGACCACTGGGACAGCCGGTCCAGGGGGGCTACGGCTCGAGAGGTGACCACGTCGAACCTCCCATCCCGATCAGCTGCGCGGTGCAAGTCCTGGGCGCGTCCCCGATGGACGCGCACATTGGACAGTCCCATTGTGGACACAGCGAAGTCCAGAAACGTGGTCCGACGCAGCAAAGGCTCCACCAAAGTGACCTGGAGGTCTGGGCGGCGGATCGCCAGCACGATCCCGGGCAGGCCGGCACCGCTCCCGATGTCGGCGACGGAGCTGTCCGGCGGCATCAGGTCGGTGATCACGGCGCAGTTCAGCAGATGCCGCTCCCACAGCCGGGGGACCTCACGGGGGCCGATCAGCCCGCGCACCGTCGCTTCGGTGGCGAGCAGGTCCGCGAACTGCTCCGCTAGGGGAAGGGTGCGCGAAAACACCCCCTGCGCACTCGAGGGCGCAGGGGGTGCAGCCGCAGGCTGGTCATCCATGGGTTTCACGTGAAACGTGGCCGTGGAACACCGGTCACCCGACCGGTGTCACGAGGGCAGCACGACGACGTAGCGACGCGGCTCGGCCCCCTCCGACTCAGACTTCAAGCCGGCAGCAGCAACGACGTCGTGCACGACCTTGCGCTCGAACGGGGACATCGGCTCCAGGGTGGCGCGCTCGCCGGACTCCTTCACCTGAGCGATGATCTCGCCGGCCTGCTTCTCCAGGTCGGTACGGCGGGCCGCACGGTGGCCGCTGATGTCGAGCATCAACCGGGACCGTTCACCGGTCTCGCGGTAGACGGCAAGGCGAGTCAGCTCCTGCAGCGCCTCGAGCACCTCGCCCTGGTCACCCACGAGCTGGGGCAGGTTGGCGCCGACGATGGACACGGTGGCGCGGTCGCCCTCCACGTCCATGTCCAGGTCGCCGTCGAGGTCGGTGATCTCGAGCAGCTCCTCGAGGTAGTCGGCGGCGATGTCGCCCTCCTGCTCGAGGCGTTCACGCCGGCCCGGCCGGGTGGGCTCGTTACTGTCGTCGCTGTCGCCCTCGGTGTCCACGTCCTCGGTCACCGCAGCAGCAGCCGACTCCTCGGGGGCCGACTCGGGGGTGTTCTCGGCGTCGGCCTCGGCCTGGGATCCGGCCTCGATGGTCTCGTTCACGGGTTCACTCACTTGTCTTCTCCCTGATCGCTCGGGGGATCGGTCTGCTGTGCAGTGGTGGGTTCTACAGGCTTGGAGGTGTTGCCAGTGGGGCCGCCGGGGCGTCCCTGCTTCTTGCGCTGCTCACGGGTCAGCTTCTTCGGCTGCTGGCGCTGGGCCGGCTTCGGGGCCTCGGGCTCGGCCTCGATCGTGGTTCCCGCCGCGGCCTCGGTGGCCGGCAGGCCCTTGCGCTTGCGCTTCTCCTCGTCGCGGAGCTGCTTGGCCTTGAACGCCTCGGTGTTCGGAGCGGGGTTGTTCCGGATCACGTAGAACTGCTGGCCCATGGTCCACAGGTTCGAGGTGGTCCAGTAGAAGAGGACACCGATCGGGAAGGCGATGCCGCCGACGGCGAAGACCACGGGGAGCACGTAGAGCAGCATCTTCTGCTGCTGGGCGTAGGGACCGGTGAGGGCGTCGGCCGGCATGTTCTTGCTCATCAGCTGGCGCTGGGTCAGGAACGTGGTCGCGGTCATCGCGAGCACCAGGACCGCGGCGAGCACGCGTACGCCGGTGGAGTCGGTGCTCATGAACGTGTCGGAGATCTTCGCGCCGAGGAAGACGGCGTCACCGAACTGCTCGTTGAGCGAGACGGTCATCAGGCCGCGGACGGTGTCGGGGTCCTTCGCGGCCTGGTCGATCAGGCGGAACAGTGCCAGGAAGATCGGCATCTGGATGATCAGCGGAAGGCACGAGGAGAGCGGGTTGGTCTTGGTCTCCCGGTAGAGGTTCATCGTCTCCTGGGCGAGACGCTCCCGGTCGTGGCCGTACTTCTTCTGCAGCTCCTTGACCTTGGGCTGCAGCAGCTGCATGTTGCGGCTGGACTTGATCTGCTTGACGAACAGCGGGATCAGCAGGGCGCGGATCACGATGGTGAGCCCGATGATCGAGAGCACCCAGGCAATGCCCGAGGCCTCACCGAACAGGGACCCCCACACCTGGTGCCAGCCCAGCAGCACCGCGCTGATCACGAAGTACAGCGGCGTCATGATGAAGCCGCCGAGATCCTTGAAGAAGGACAACAAGTCAGACTCCTCGAGTCAGCTTTTGATGATGTGGAGGAACTGGGTCATATCCACCCAGCGCCCAGGGATGACACCGCGCGACCCGGCGTACGGCGAGCCAGCTGCCCTTGATGCTGCCGTGCTGGGTGATGGCCTCGAGCGCGTACGCCGAACACGTCGGGTGATAGCGGCACACCTGCCCGTACAGCGGGCTGATGGCGAACCGATATACGCGAAGAAGCCAGATCAGCAGGAACTTCACCGGACCCCCTCCACATGCGCCGAAGAATCTGCTGTCACGCCCACCTTGGCGAGACACCGGTCCAGCTCACGCTCGAGCTCGTCGTAGGACGCGTCCGCTGCCGCCGGGAGGGCACGGACCACGAGCATCCCACGCCGGGGAAGCGCGCCGATGCGCTCCCGCGCCAGGTGACGCAACCGGCGCTTGACCAGGTTGCGCACCACGGCGGGTCCCACGGCCTTGGAGACCACGAAACCCACCCGCGGGCTGTTGGTCACGCCCGCATGGGCAGGTTCTCGGGCAGGCTCGACCGCGGGCGCGCGGAGGTGGACCACCATCAGTGGACCACCACAGCGCCGGCCGCGGCGCACGACCTCGCGAAAGTGGAGCGGCGAGGTCAGGCGATTGCTGGGAGAAAGCACACCCGGCTGCTCACGCCTCAGACAGCGAGGCGGTCGCGGCCCTTCCGGCGACGGGCGGCGAGCACGGCGCGGCCGGCGCGCGTACGCATCCGGAGGCGGAACCCATGGGTCTTGTGCCGACGACGGTTGTTCGGCTGGAACGTGCGCTTGCTCAACTTACTCACTCCACTCAGGGGGGGTTGCTGACAGTCCGGTCACCGGTATTGCGCGTGCGAGATCGATCGCCAGTTGCAGGTCAACTGGCACCGCTCACCCATGCGAGATCGGAACTGTCATGGACATGCGGCACCGGTCGACGCCGGTTCAGACCTGCCAACGGTACGTGCCGCGCGGCAGGGGGGTCAATTCGGCCGCTGTGTGACGGTGAACCTCCGCGAGCCGGACATGCCACACCCTTGGGGTGCCCGGGTTTACTTCCACACGCAGCACCCTGGGGATAACTGGGCCAATGCCTGTGGACAACGGTTGATCCACAGCCGTCACGGTTGTTAGCGTCAGCCTTCCAGCAGGCCCCAGCACACCAGTCGGCCCGGTCCCGAAACAGGCGGTCGGACGACCCAGGGTGACGGCGTGTGGCGGGCGTTCTCCCGCTGCGACAGCGCCGGAGCACGCAGCAGGACACAGTCGGGAACACCAACGCAGGAATCTCAGAACAGGACATCCTGCGTTATCGCACAACCTGTGGACAAAGGTGTGGAGTCAGTGATTTCACCGGCGCTGCACCGCGGCACAGCCATAGAAGGGGAGCGCTACGGGGCGTGGATGGAACACACAACACCAGCAACAACCAGGCGAGTGACCTCGAGGCGCTCTGGCCCGGGATCGTGGACAGCCTTCCGCCGAACCAGCGGGTGTGGCTGACCTCCAGCAAGCCGCTGATGCTCGCCGAGAGCACCGCCGTGGTGGCCGTCCCCAACGAGTTCACCCGCAACCAGCTCGAAGGGCGCCTGCGCACCCGGATCGAGGACACGCTCACCGACCGCCTCGGCAAGCCGATCCGGCTCGCGGTCAGCGTGGACCCCGCCCTGGAGCCCGACGAGTCGCAGGCATCCCCGGTGGCACCCCCCGAGCCGACGCACTTCGGAGACCATCTCGGCGACCAGGGCGCCGGACGCGGTGCCGGCACCTTCTCCACGCCCGGGTCCTCCCCGCCCAACCAGGGGGCCTCGCTCGCGGCGTCCCCGAGCCTGCCCGTGTTCCACCCCCAGGACCTCCGTCCCATCCGTGCGACCACACATCGACAAAGTGATTTGTCGACACGGGCCAGCGCATCGCTGACCACGGGCATCCCGGACAGCCCGCTGAACCCGCGGTACTCCTTCGAGACCTTCGTGATCGGGTCCTCCAACCGGTTCGCCCACGCCGCCGCGGTCGCGGTCGCCGAGGCGCCCGGCAAGGCGTACAACCCGCTCCTGGTCTACGGCGACTCCGGGCTGGGCAAGACCCACCTGCTGCACGCGATCGGCCACTACGTCCGCAACCTGTGGACCGGCGCCAAGATCCGCTACGTCTCGTCCGAAGCGTTCACCAACGACGTGATCAACGCCATCAAGGACGCCAACACCGCCGCGCTGCAGCGCCGCTACCGCGATGTCGACGTGCTCCTGGTCGACGACATCCAGTTCCTCGAGGGCAAGCAGCAGACCCAGGAGGAGTTCTTCCACACGTTCAACACCCTGCACAACGCCAACAAGCAGATCGTGATCAGCTCCGACCGTCCGCCCAAGCGGCTCACCCAGCTCGAGGACCGGCTCCGCAACCGGTTCGAGTGGGGCCTGCTCACCGACGTACAGCCGCCCGACCTCGAGACGCGGATCGCGATCCTGCGCAAGAAGGCGGCCGCCGACCGGCTCTCGGCCCCGGCGGACGTGCTGGAGTTCATCGCATCGCGGATCCAGACCAACATCCGCGAGCTCGAAGGCGCCCTGATCCGGGTCACCGCGTTCGCGAGCATCAACCAGCAGGAGGTCGACATGACCCTTGCCGAGATCGTGCTCAAGGACCTGATCCCCGAAGGTGGCGAGCCCGAGGTCACCGCCGGGCTGATCATCGCCCAGACCGCGTCGTACTTCGGGTTCTCGATCGAGGACCTGTGCGGTCCCAGCCGCACGCGCGCGCTGGTGACGGCTCGCCAGATCGCGATGTACCTGTGCCGGGAGCTCACCGAGCTCTCGCTGCCGAAGATCGGCCAGCAGTTCGGCGGCCGCGACCACACCACGGTGATGAACGCCGACCGCCGGATCCGCAAGGACCTCGCCGAGCGTCGCAACGTCTTCCACCAGGTCACCGAGCTCACCACCCGCGTCAAGCAGCAGGCCAAGCAGAGTTGAGCCTCCCGACCCGGGTCGCCCGGCCCTGTTCCGAGGCGATCCGGGTGAGCGTGAACTACAACGTTGCAAGATGTGGTTCCAGCGGGCAATTTCGGTGGACTGGCCCGGTACGACGTGTGGACAGCCGGTGCTCGCAACCCACAGGGACTCTCCCGAACCACAGGAACTTGTGGTTTCGACGGGCGCCGTCCACAGGCCGGGTCGCACAACTTGTACGCGCTGACCTGCACGAACCCGGGTTGTCCACAGAATCCACCGCACCTACTACTACTGCTGAATTCCCAATTGATTCCTCGCCGCGCAACAACCGGGGACACGTGAGCCTGTGGAGGAAGCGGGCCGTGGCAGGATGCTCCTCCCGGCACTTAGCGAGGCTCCAGCGCACCCGAGTGGTGCGCAGCAACGTGCCGAACACAGTTTTCGCGTAGTTTTCTGCGTAGTCGCTGGGGACCCCCACAGCTGATGCACCTGATCGAGAGGAACCATCCGTGAAGTTCCGCGTAGAACGCGACGTTCTCGCTGACGCCGTCGCCTGGACGGCACGCGCGCTCCCGATCCGCCCGAGTGCCCCCGTGCTCGCCGGCCTGCTGATCGAGGCCGGGACCTTCGAGGGTGCTGACGGCCTCCAGCTGTCCACGTTCGACTACGAGACCTCCGCGCGGGCGACGCTGAACGCCGACGTCACCGACGAGGGCCGCGCCCTGGTCTCCGGGCGCCTGCTCGCCGACATCTGCCGCAGCCTGCCCAACAAGCCGGTCGAGATGAGCATCGAGGGCTCGAAGGTGACCCTGACCTGCGGTTCTGCCCGGTTCAGCCTGCAGACGATGCCGGTGGAGGACTACCCGACGCTGCCGCAGATGCCCGAGGCCCGGGGCACGGTGAGCAGCTCGGTGTTCGCCAACGCCGTCTCCCAGGCGGTCACCGCGGCCGGCCGCGACGACATGCTGCCGGTGCTGACCGGTGTCCGGATCGAGCTCGACGGAGACTCGATCGCGATGCTGGCCACCGACCGGTTCCGGCTCTCCCAACGTGAGCTGACCTGGTCCCCGTCGGCCCCCGACATCGACTCCGCCGCGCTGGTGCCGGCGAAGGTCCTGGCCGACACCGCCAAGGCCCTGGTCGGAGGCAGCGAGATCTCGATCGCGCTCTCCAACGGTTCGGGCGGCGGCGCCGGCGAGGGGATCATCGGTTTCGAGGGCTCGGCCGGCGGCGGCATCCGTCGTACGACGACCCGGTTGCTCGACGGCGACTTCCCCAAGGTCCGCTCGCTGTTCCCCAGCGAGCACCTGACCGTCGCCCGGGTCGACAAGGCCAGCCTGATCGACTCGGTCAAGCGCGTCTCGCTCGTCGCCGAGCGCAACACCGCCGTCCAGCTCGCCTTCTCCGACGGCGTGCTGACCCTGGACGCGGGCTCGGGCGAGGAGGCGATGGCCAGCGAGTCGCTGGAGGCGCACGTGACCGGTGAGGACATCACGACCGGGTTCAACCCGGCGTACCTCCTCGACGGCCTCACCGCCATCGAGTCGCCGTTCGTGGAGCTGGCGTTCACGCAGGCCTCCAAGCCGGTCGTACTCTCGGGGGTGGGATCCCTCGAGGGCGAGGCCGAGACCGACTTCCGCTACCTGCTGATGCCGCGCCGCCTGCTGTCCTGACCCACATTCCAAGCTGCTCGTTGGACAGCGCAGTCCGACCCCTTGCACGATGAGACCTCCCGTTTCGGAAAGGTTCACGCACATGGACATCGGACTCGTCGGACTGGGGAAGATGGGCGCGAACATGCGCACCCGGATGCGCAAGGCCGGCCTCACGGTGGTCGGTTTCGACCGGAACCCCGAGGTCAGCGACGTGTCCAGCCTCGAGGAGATGGTCGAGCAGCTGCCCAGCCCCAAGGTCGTGTGGGTGATGGTTCCCTCCGGTGAACCGACCCGGGAGACGATCGCCGCGCTCGGTGAGCTGCTCTCGGAGGGCGACCTGGTCGTCGACGGGGGCAACTCCCGGTGGACCGACGACGAGGTGAACGCGGCCGCGCTCGGTGAGAAGGGTGTCGGCTTCGTCGACTGCGGCGTCTCCGGCGGCGTGTGGGGCCTGGAGAACGGCTACGCGCTGATGTGCGGCGGGTCCGAGGAGGACGTCGCCAAGGTCCAACCGGCCTTCGACGCGCTGCGCCCCGAGGGCGAGGCGGGGTTCGTCCACGCCGGCACCAAGCCGGGCGCGGGGCACTTCGCCAAGATGGTCCACAACGGCATCGAGTACGCCATGATGCAGGCCTACGCCGAGGGCTGGGAGCTGCTCCAGGCCGTCGACGTGGTCGACAACGTCACCGACGTCTTCGACTCCTGGCGCGAGGGCACCGTGATCCGGTCCTGGCTGCTCGACCTGCTGGTCGCCGCGGTCAAGGACGACGCCCACCTCGACAAGGTCCGCGGGTACGCCGAGGACTCCGGCGAGGGCCGGTGGACGGTCGAGGCCGCGATCGACAACGCCGTACCCATGCACGTGATCGCCGCCTCGCTGTTCGCCCGGTTCAGCTCGCGCCAGGACGACAGCCCCGCGATGAAGGCGGTGGCGGCGATGCGGAACCAGTTCGGCGGCCACGCCGTGCAGGCCGGCGGTCCGCCGACCACCAAGGACGTCGACTCCCCGGCCGACAAGCCCACCCGCGACAAGTAGTCGAGAGTTTCGTTTGTACGTCGCCCACCTCTCCCTGCACGACTTCCGCTCCTACCCGGTCCTCGAGGTCGAGCTGGAGCCCGGCGTCACCTCGTTCGTCGGCCGCAACGGCCAGGGCAAGACCAACATCGTCGAGGCGATCGACTACCTCTCCCGGCTGAGCTCCCACCGGGTGGCCTCGGACCTGCCGCTGGTCCGCCGCGGAGCGGCCAACGCCGTGGTGCGCGCTGCCGTCGTACGCGACGACCGCCGGGCCGTGCTGGAGGTCGAGATCAACCCCGGCAAGTCCAACCGGGCCCGGGTGAACCGCGCCCAGCTGCCCCGAGCGCGCGAGCTGCTCGGGCTGGTGCGCAGCGTCGTCTTCGCCCCCGACGACCTGGCGCTGGTCAAGGGCGACCCCACCGAGCGGCGCCGGTTCGTCGACGACCTGCTGGTGCTGCACCAGGGCGCGAGGTACGCCGGCACCCGGGCCGACTACGACCGGGTGCTCAAGCAGCGCAACACCCTGCTGAAGACCGCCCGCCTGCGCGGCCCCGGCTCGGAGTCGGCGCTGACCACCCTCGAGGTGTGGGACGCCAACCTCGCCCGCCTGGGCGCGGAGATCATGGCCTCGCGCGGGCGGGTGATCGAGGAGCTGAGCCCCCTGCTCGGCAAGGCCTACGAGGCGGTGGCCCGCGGGGCCACCCGCGACGACGCCGTGCTCAGCTACAAGCCCAGCTTCGACCCCGTGGTGGTCGAGCCGCCAACGGTGGTCGAGCCTCCAACGGGGGTTGAGCCTGTCGAAACCACCGATGCCGCCCATGGGGTCGAGCCTGTCGAGACCGCCCCCCAATACACCGTGGCCAGCCTGGAGCAGGCGATGCTCGCCGAGATCGCCCGGCGCCGCCGCGACGAGCTCGAGCGCGGGGTGTCCCTGGTGGGGCCGCACCGTGACGACCTGCTCTGCTCCCTGGGCGAATTCCCGGTCAAGGGGTACGCGAGCCACGGGGAGTCGTGGTCGTTCGCGCTGGCGATGCGGCTGGCCTCCTACGAGCTGCTGCGCAGCACCGGCGACGACCCGGTGCTGATCCTCGACGACGTCTTCGCCGAGCTGGACAGCGGTCGCCGGGCCCAGTTGGCCGAGCTGGTCTCCGGCGCGGAGCAGGTGCTGGTCACCGCGGCGGTCCCCGACGACATCCCCGAGGGGCTGCGCGGCCGGCGCTTCAACGTGGCCGCCGGCCAGGTGACCCCCGTTGGCTGACGAGGACGAAGGCTCGGCCCCCGAACAGCCGCAGGATCCCGCTGCCGGGCCGGTCGAGGAGCCGCACGACGACGCCGGCCTGGACCTGGCCCGCCAGATCGCCCGTGGGCTGGCCGGGAAGACCCCGAAGAAGTCGTCGCGCCCCGCGCCGGCACGCACCGACGCCGCCCGGCGGTGGCGCACCGAGCGCGAGGGGCGCTCCAGCGGCTCGCACCCCGACGACCGCGATCCCCAGACGATGGACTCGACCCTGGGGCGCTTCGTCAGCGAGCAGGGCTGGGAGACCGAGCTGCGGGTGCACGGCGTCTTCTCCCGCTGGGAGGCGATCGTGGGCCGCGAGGTCGCCCAGCACGTGAAGCCCGAGTCGTACGCCGACGGGCGGCTCGTCGTACGCACCGACTCCACGGCGTGGGCGACCCAGATGAAGCTGCTCGCCCCCGACGTCGTACGCCGGCTCAACGAGGTGCTCGGGCAGGAGACGGTGCAGGTGATCGACATCGAGGGACCCCGCGGACCGTCGTGGAAGAAGGGCCGGCTCCGGGTCAAGGGCCGCGGCCCGCGCGACACCTACGGCTGAGCCTGGCTCCCGGCAGCGGAGAGCATGTCCACCGCGCGGTAGCCGGCGGGCACCCCCTCGACGATCGCGGCGACCGACTCCGAGTTCCTCGTGCGCAGCGGCAGGATCTCCTGGTAGCCGGGCGACTCGTACCAACCGGTCGCCGAGGCCACGTCGGGGAAGACGATCACCACCAGACGCCCGTCGAGGCTCCCCTCGACGGCGATCAGCTCGCCGCCGTGCACCAGGAACCGGCCGCCGAACGGCGCCAGCGTCTCGTCGATGCGCTGCAGGTAGTCCACGATCTCCTCGGCGAAGTTCACCTCGCGCAGATAGGCGATCGCGTAGGCGGGCCTGGTCGTGTCGGGGCTGGTGGTGTCGGGGCGGGTCGTGGGGCTCCGGTCCTGGGTGGTCACGGGAGGCTCCTCGTCGTCGTGCGACCGCCGGAGTGCGGTCGACCTGATGTCCACGTTGCCCTCACCCGCGCTCGGCGTCGACTACCTCGCAGGTAGTCGTGACGCTTCCCGGCGCATGGGAACGTGGTGACATGACCTCTCGCACGGTCCAGGCCTCGCCGTCGGCCGGTGTCCTGCTACGCGACTGGAGGCGCCGGCGCAACCGCTCCCAGCTCGACCTCGCCCACCGGGCCGGGGTCTCACCGCGGCACGTGAGCTTCATCGAGACCGGACGCTCCCGCCCCACCAGCGAGATGATCCTGCGGTTGTGCGAGGAGCTGCAGGTGCCGCTGCGCGAGCAGAACCGGCTGCTGCTGGCCAGCGGGTACGCCCCCGCGCACGCCGAGCTGAGCCTCGCCGACCCCCCGCTCGCGGAGGTCTCGGCCGCGATCGACTCGATCCTGACCGCCCACCTGCCGTGGCCGGCCCTGGTCATCGACGGCGCCTGGGACCTGGTCGCGGCGAATGATGCGGTCTACCGGCTGGTGGACGGGGTCGCTGCGCACCTGCTCGAGCCGCCCGTGAACGTCGTACGACTCACTCTGGAGCCCGACGGCCTCGCCCCACGCATCGCGAACCTGCCCCAGTGGCGCGACGCGCTGCTCTCCCGGCTCCGCCGCGAGCACGACACCTCCGGCGACGAGCGCCTTGCGGACCTGGTCCGTGCGTACGACGTGCAGCCGCCGGCCGCCTCCGCTCCCCCGTGGCCCGAGCCGCCCCCGCTGCTCGTCCCGCTGACCCTGCAGGACGGGGATCGGCGACTCTCCTTCCTCTCCGCCACGACGGTGTTCGGCACCACCCGGGAGGTGACCGTCTCGGAGCTCGCGATCGAGGCGTTCTACCCCGCCGACGCCGCCACCCGGTCGGCGCTCGACGGCCGCGGCTGAGGGCGGTCCCCATCCCGCAATTGCTGGCAAATGACATCGACATCGGGGATCGGGATGTCATTTCCCAGCAATTGCGCGACCGGGGACCGGCGCGCCGGCGACCCGGCCGCGCACGCGCGAAATGCAGCGCTGAACGGCCGCCGGGCCGTATGGGGAGTCGAATGACCCCCTCGCGCGGCGCTCTGGACCCGATTGCGGGCCTCTGAGGGGCAATTTTCGGGCCGGATCCCCACATTCCCGGGACGGGAGAGGTGATTGTGGGCCGTGGGCGGTAGACTGGAGCTCGGTCGCCGACCCATTGTGAGGCGGCCATTGTGTTGCACGCAGCAGTGCCGACATACCCGGTTTCCGCCCTGGTGAACCAAGCGAGGGCGCACAGCAGAACAGGAAGTCCCACGTGGCCGACGAGAGCACCAGCACCACTCCCTCCGACGGCCTTCCCGAAACCCACCCACCAGCTCCCGAGGTGGTTCCGGCGAGCATCACCGAGGGGCACTCGGTGGAGGCGGGCAACTACGACGCCAGTGCGATCCAGGTCCTCGAGGGCCTCGAGGCCGTGCGCAAGCGCCCTGGCATGTACATCGGCTCCACGGGCGAGCGCGGCCTGCACCACCTGGTGTGGGAGGTCGTGGACAACTCGGTCGACGAGGCCCTCGCGGGCTTCTGCGACCGGGTCGAGGTGACGATCCTGCCCGACGGTGCCATCCAGGTCTCCGACAACGGCCGCGGCATCCCGGTCGACATCCCCGCAGGTCAGGAGCTTCCGGCCGTCACGGTCGTGCTCACCGTGCTGCACGCGGGCGGCAAGTTCGGCGGTTCCGGCTACAAGGTCTCCGGCGGCCTGCACGGCGTGGGCATCTCGGTGGTGAACGCGCTCTCCAAGCGCGTCGAGGTCGAGATCAAGCGCGACGGCTTCCGCTGGTTCCAGGCGTTCGAGATGGGGGTCCCCACCGGACCCCTGGAGAAGCTCGAGCCGACCGAGGAGACCGGCACCACGACCCGGTTCTGGGCCAACGACGACATCTTCGAGACCACCGAGTACTCCTTCGAGACGATCTCCAACCGGTTCCGGGAGATGGCCTTCCTCAACAAGGGCCTCGAGATCGTCGTACGCGACGAACGGCCCTCGGCCGCGGTGATCGCGGAGGCGATCGAGGACGGCACCGTCTCCGCGGACGTCGAGGACGGCGGCGAGGGCGCCCAGGCGGCGCACAGCGCGCCCGGCGGGGTGATGGAGCGCCGGTTCAAGTACGACCGCGGGCTCGTCGACTACGTCGAGCACCTCAACCGCAGCAAGACCATCGCCAACCCGACGGTGATCAACTTCGAGGCCGAGACGCCCGAGAGCCACGAGAGCCACATGAGCCTCGAGCTCGCGATGCAGTGGAACACCACCTACAACGAGTCGGTGCACACCTTCGCGAACACGATCAACACCTACGAGGGCGGCACCCACGAGGAGGGCTTCCGGGCCTCCCTGACGACCCTGGTCAACAACTGGGGCGAGGAGTGGGGCCTGATCAAGAAGCCCGAGGACCGGGTCAAGGGCGACGACATCCGCGAGGGCCTGACCGCGATCATCTCGATCAAGCTCGCCGACCCCCAGTTCGAGGGGCAGACCAAGACCAAGCTGGGCAACACCGAGGCCAAGGGCTTCGTGCAGCGGATCGTCAACGACCAGCTCGGTGACTGGTTCCAGAAGAACCCCGCCGAGGGCAAGGACATCGTCCGCAAGGCGCAGTCGGCCGCCCAGGCCCGCGTCGCCGCCCGCAAGGCCCGTGACCTGGCCCGCTCGCGCAAGGACCTCTTCGGTGGCGGCGGCCTGCCCGGCAAGCTCTCGGACTGCCAGTCGACCAACCCCGAGGAGTGCGAGGTCTTCATCGTCGAGGGTGACTCCGCCGGCGGCTCCGCCCGCCAGGGACGTGATCCCCGGATCCAGGCGATCCTGCCGATCCGCGGAAAGATCCTCAACGTGGAGAAGGCTCGCCTCGACAAGGTGCTGGCCAACGCCGAGGTCCAGGCGATCATCTCCGCCCTCGGCACCGGTGTGCACGAGGAGTTCGCCATCGACAAGCTGCGCTACCACAAGGTCGTGCTGATGGCCGACGCCGACGTCGACGGCCACCACATCAACACCTTGCTGCTCACCTTGCTGTTCCGGTTCATGCGGCCGCTGATCGAGGGCGGGTTCGTCTACATGGCCCAGCCGCCGCTCTACCGGCTGCGCTGGAACAAGCCGGCCGAGCACGAGTTCGTGTACTCCGACAGCGAGCGCGACCTGATGATGGCCGACGGCCTCGCCCAGGGGAAGAAGCTCCCCAAGGAGAACCCGGTCCAGCGCTACAAGGGCCTCGGTGAGATGAACGCCGAGGAGCTGTGGGAGACCACGATGAACCCCGACCAGCGGCTGATGCTGCAGGTCACCCTCGAGGATGCCGCCCAGGCCGACGAGGTGTTCTCCGTGCTGATGGGCGAGGACGTCGCCAGCCGGCGCGGCTTCATCCAGCGCAACGCAAAAGACGTCCGCTTCCTCGACATCTGATGAGCGCCGCGATCCGCACGCCCTGGCGGCGCCCCAGGAATCAACAGCGTGTCGGTCGACGGGCCGCTTTGCCCGCTCAGCCGTTCCAGGCCCGCCTTCCCTCATCGGCCTTGCCATCGCACGCACCTCGCAACGCCTGACTCCCGAAAGAACGAGAGTGAATTCGAATGACTGAGACCCCCACCGACGGCAGCGGCCCCATCGCACCGGGCCCCGGCGGCCGGATCGAGCCGATCGAGCTGCAGACCTCGATGCAGCGGGCCTACATCGACTACGCGATGGCGGTCATCGTGGGCAGGGCGCTGCCCGACGTACGTGACGGCCTCAAGCCGGTGCACCGTCGGGTCCTCTACGCGATGTACGACGGCGGCTACCGCCCCGACCGCGGGTTCTCCAAGTGCTCGCGCGTCGTGGGTGACGTGATGGGTCAGTACCACCCGCACGGTGACTCCGCGATCTACGACACCTTGGTGCGTCTCGCGCAGCCGTGGGTGATGCGCGCGCCGCTGATCCAGGGGCAGGGCAACTTCGGCTCGCCGGGCAACGACGCCGCCGCCGCGATGCGGTACACCGAGTGCCGGATGGCGCCGCTGGCCCTCGAGATGGTCCGCGACATCGAGCAGGACACCGTCGACTTCCAGCCCAACTACGACGGCCGCAGCCAGGAGCCGACGGTGCTGCCGTCGCGCTACCCCAACCTGCTGGTCAACGGCTCGGCCGGCATCGCGGTCGGGATGGCCACCAACATCCCCCCGCACAACCTGCGCGAGGTCGCGGCGGGTGCCCAGTGGGCGCTCGAGCACCCCGACGCCAGCCGTGAGGAGCTCCAGGACGCGCTGATCGAGCGGATCAAGGGCCCCGACTTCCCCAACGGCGCCCTGATCGTGGGCCGCGAGGGCATCGAGCAGGCCTACCGCACCGGCCGCGGCTCGGTGACCCAGCGCGCGGTCATCGAGATCGACGAGGACGCCCGGGGCCGCACCTGCCTGAACATCACCGAGCTGCCCTACATGGTCAACCCGGACAACCTGGCCGAGAAGATCGCCGACCTGGTCCGCGGCGGCAAGGTCCAGGGGATCGCCGATGTGCGCGACGACTCCTCGGGCCGTACCGGCCAGCGGCTGGTCGTGGTGCTGCGCCGCGACGCCGTCGCCCGGGTCGTGCTGAACAACCTGCTCAAGCACACCGAGCTGCAGACCAACTTCAGCGCCAACATGCTGGCGCTGGTCGACGGGGTGCCGCGCACGCTGACGATCGACCAGTTCATCAGCGCGTGGGTCACCCACCAGATCGAGGTCATCCAGCGCCGGACCCGCTTCCGCCTCGCCGAGGCCGAGCGCCGCGCCCACATCCTGCGCGGGCTGGTCAAGGCCCTCGACATGCTCGACGAGGTGATCGCGCTGATCCGGCGCTCACCCGAGGTAGACGACGCCCGCCAGGGCCTGATCGAGCTGCTCGAGATCGACGAGATCCAGGCCAACGCGATCCTGGACATGCAGCTGCGTCGCCTCGCCGCCCTGGAGCGTCAGAAGATCATCGACCAGCTGGCCGAGATCGAGATCGAGATCGCCGACCTCGAGGACATCCTCGCCCGCGAGGAGCGCCAGCGTCAGATCGTCTCCGACGAGCTCACCGCGATCGTGGAGAAGTACGGCGACGACCGTCGTACCCAGATCATCGCGGCCGACGGCGACCTCTCGATGGAGGACCTGATCCCCGACGAGGACCTCGTCGTGACGATCACCCGCGGCGGCTACGCCAAGCGGACCCTGGCCAGCCAGTACCGCACCCAGAAGCGGGGCGGCAAGGGCGTGCGTGGGGCCGCACTGCGCGGAGACGACGTGGTGGAGCACTTCATGGCCACGACCAACCACCACTGGCTGCTGTTCTTCACCACGGCCGGTCGGGTCTACCGCACCAAGGCCTACAACCTGCCCGAGGCGTCTCGTGACGCCAAGGGCAGCCACGTCGCGGGGCTGCTGTCCTTCCAGCCCGACGAGGACATCGCGCAGGTGCTGGCGATCCGCGACTACCAGCAGGCCCCCTACCTGGTGCTCGCCACCCGGGCGGGACTGGTCAAGAAGACGCGGCTCGGGGACTACGACAGTCCCCGCCAGGCCGGCGTGATCGCGATCAACTTCCGCGAGGACGACGACGAGCTGATCGGTGCCGAGCTGGTCAACCCCGGCGACGACATCCTGCTGGTCTCTCGCAAGGGGCAGGCGATCCGGTTCCCCGCCGACGACACCCAGCTGCGCCCGATGGGCCGCGCCACCAGCGGCGTCCAGGGGATGAAGTTCCGCGAGGGCGACTCGGTGCTCTCGATGTCGGTGATCAGGGCTGAGCAGGTGGCTGCCGAGGAGTCCGTGGAGGGTGAGGCCGCCGAGTCCGACGAGGTCGCCGAGCAGTACGTGTTCACGATGACCGACGGCGGCTTCGCCAAGCGCACCCGGATCTCCGACTACCGCACCCAGTCGCGCGGCGGCCTGGGCATCAAGGCGATGTCGCTGAGCAACGAGGACCGCGGCGGCCTGGTCGGCGCGTTCATCGTGGTCGAGGGCGACGAGATCCTCTCGATCACCTCGGGCGGCCAGGTCGTCCGCAGCCCCATCGACGACCAGTTCCGGCCCACCGGACGCTCCACCATGGGCGTGAAGTTCGTCTCTCCGAAGGGCAAGGACACCGTCGCGGTGGTCGCTCGCAGCGTCGAGAAGGACGCGGCCGTCGAGGAGGCCGTGGAGGAAGCCGTCGACGAGGCAGCCGCGGAGCAGGCGGACGCCGATTCGGGGGCCGGTGACGCCGGATCCGGTGCCGAGTTCGAGGGTGGTGCCACTATGGAGGTCGAGGACGCCATCGAGGGCGCTCCCGACACCGACACCGACACCGACGACGGCACGGTCACCGACATCGAGCCGGGAGACGAGAGCTGATGGCTGAGGCTCGCGAAGACGACTCCGTCGCCTCACGGCGAAATCTGGGCGGACCGATCCTGCCGCCCCCTCCGCCAGGGCTGGCGGAGGAGTCCGGGAAGTCCCAGGAGGCCAGGCCCGCCCAGGAGCGGTCAACAGAGGCCACGTCCCAGGCTGGGCCGGCGGAGGCCCGGCCGGCGAAGAAGTCCGCGGTCAAGAAGTCCACGACCAGGTCGCCGAGGCAGGCGCGAGCCGACAAGGAGCGCGCGAAGGCCTCCGGCGGGCAGGGCGCCGAAGCGGTCTCGGTGGGCACCAGCGAGGCCCCGGCCGGGCGCAACAGCGGTTTCCGGCGACCCCGCGCGGGTGCTGCCACGCAGGCGAGCAACGGGGCCCGGACCGAGGCGGCGACCAAGCCGGCCGCGCCGCGTCGTACCCGCCGGGCGCAGCTGCGCCTGGTCCAGGTCGACGCGTGGTCGGTGATGAAGACCTCGTTCCTGCTCTCGATCGCGCTGGGCATCGTGCTGGTGGTCGCCGTGGCGATCATCTGGGCGGTGCTGGGGGCCTCGGGGGTCTGGGACGCCGTGAACTCGGTCGCCCAGCAGGCCGTCGGCGGCACCGGGGACGACCCGTTCCGGATCCAGGACTACGTCGGCACCTCCCGGGTGCTCGGTTTCACGATGATCGTGGCCGTCCTCGACGTCATCTTGATCACAGCGATCGCGACCCTGGGAGCGTTCCTCTACAACCTCTCCGCGGCGCTGCTCGGCGGTATCGAGGTCACCCTGGCCGAGGACAACTGAGCGCCTTCCGGAGGCGTTTTGTAGGGGCTCCTGCGCATGGGGTAGCCTTCCCTCTCGGTCCACCCGGCAGCAGTCGCGGGTGCACTTCCGGGCCTATAGCTCAGACGGTTAGAGCGCTTCCCTGATAAGGAAGAGGTCAGAGGTTCAAGTCCTCTTAGGCCCACCGACCACCACTGGAGGAGACAGCCGTGAAGAAGATCCTGCTCGTAGCGGCAGCAGCTCTCGGCGCTGTCATCGCGAAGAAGAAGATGGACGAGGGCAAGCGCGAGCAGGCCCTGTGGCAGCAGGCCACCGACAGCGTCGAGAAGGCGTAGTCCCCCGGGGCCTTGGCGCAATTGGTAGCGCACCTGCTTTGCAAGCAGGGGGTTAGGGGTTCGAGTCCCCTAGGCTCCACCACCCCGCTGTGGGGTTGATCACCGGCAGCAGGTGCGTGCGTTCCACCCCATAGGGGCGACTGGCGATACTGGACTCCATGAGCCTCGCCGTCACCTGGTCGCTGCTGGCGCCCGCGGACCTCGACGTCCCCACGCTGTACGACGTGCTCAGGCTGCGGTCGGCGGTCTTCGTGGTGGAGCAGGAGTGCGCCTACCAGGACATCGACGGGCAGGACCTGCTCGACGGCACCCGGCACCTGGTCGGCCGGGACGGTGGCGCGATCGCGGCGTACGCACGGATCCTGGCTCCCGACGAGCAGCACCCGGTGCCGCGGATCGGCCGGGTGATCGTCAACGAGGCGGCCCGCGGGCACCAGCTCGGCCGGCGGCTGATGGAGCAGGCACTGGCCCTCTGTGAGGAGGCCTGGCCAGGTGTCGCGGTCGAGCTGGGCGGGCAGGCGCACCTCGAGGGGTTCTACGCCAGCCTGGGCTTCCGCGCGGTGGGTGCGCCCTACGACGAGGACGGCATCATGCACGTGTGGATGCGGCGTGAGGGAATTCGCCCGGCCTGAGGACCCCCCGTACTCTGGGGGCGTGTCTCTCCTGCTCGCCCCCCGATACTGGGGCGCTCATCTGCTGATGGTGGCGGCGCTGGCGGCGGCGACGCTGCTGGGGATCTGGCAGCTGGACGTGTGGGACTCCGCGCGTACGGCGGAGGCTCGCAACGTGACCCGCGCCGAGCCGATCCCGCTCTCGAAGGCGATGACCGGCGACAGTGCGTTCCCGGGCCAGTACCTCGGCCAGCCGGTGGCGTTCGAGGGTGAGTGGATGCCCGGCGACACGCTGTACGTCGAGGGTCGCCAGGTCGACGGCAAGGACGGCTACTGGGTCGTCACCCCCGTCCTGATCGGTGACAGCGCGATGCCGGTCGTGCGTGGCTGGTCCCCGGACACCGACGTCGCGGTCCCCAACGGACCCGTGAAGGTCGAGGGGTGGCTGCAGGCCTCGGAGGGCGCGAGGATCCCCGACCCCGACCCGCACGACCACGTGATGCCCGAGATGCGGATCGCCAGCATGGTCGAGCACGTCGACGCCGACCTCTACAGCGGCTACGTGGTGGCCCGCGACGTGAGTGGAGAGGCCTCCGGGCTGGTCGCGGTGTCCCCGGACTCGGTCCCGGCCGTCTCCAGCACGACCTCTCTGAAGAACCTGCTCTACGGCTTCCAGTGGTGGATCTTCGGCGGGTTCGCCATCTACATCTGGGTCCGGTGGTGCCGCGACGTGCTCGAGGCGTCCCGGGAACCGGCGGCCAGGGCCGGAGAGGTAGCGTCGCAGCCGTGACCAAGGTCGAGCTTCCTGCCAACCTGCGTTCCGCGCTGCTGCGCTACCGGGTGATGGCCACCATCGTCGGGATCCTGCTGATCGTGCTGATCCTGGTCGGCGTGCCGCTCGGCAACTTCGACGGCACCGCGATGTGGGGGATCTTCGACTCCACTCCGGCGCTCTGGGCCGAGGGCAGCCGGGGCCACGAGGTGGGCGAGTGGATCACCAGCGTGCTCGGCGTCGCCCACGGGTGGCTCTACATGATCTTCGTGCTCACGGCCTTCCAGCTGTCCCGCCGAGCCGGGTGGCCGACCGGGTTCAGCGTGGTCACGTTCCTGATGGGCACCGTCCCGATCCTGAGCTTCTGGGCCGAGCACCGTGCGACGGCCCGCGTCCGCCGCGAGTGGGGCACGCCGGTCGGGCAGAACGACTCCGAGAACGACAGCGGCCCGCCGCACGAGGTGCGACGGGCCGGCTGAGGAGCTCGCTCAGGGCTTCTTGGGGTCCTCCACGGAGGTGACGTCCACGGCCTCGGCGGGAGCGTCGGGCGTGGTCACCTCGTGCGGCTCCTCGACGGCGTCCGAGATGGACTCACCGGGGCTGGAGCCGACCGGACCGGAGTCGGCCGGGACATCAGCCGCGTGGCTGCCGACCGTGGGCGCCGCGGCGCTCGGGCTGGGTGCCGGGGCGGCGGGTGCGGGGCTCGGGGCGTACGACGTCTGCCAGTTGGCCGACTCGTTGCCGCCACGCAGCTTCTGCACCGCGAGGACACCGAGGCCGGCGAGGCCGGCGATCACGAAGTACTTCTTCTTGCCGCCCTTGCGCTTGACCGGCTCACCCTTGAGGGCGGCGGCGGCCAGGCTCCCGCGGCGCTGGGCCTCGAGCGCCACCGGGGTGCCGGCTGCGAGCGCGGCTGCGGCGCCCTTGGACAGTCGTTCGCGAGCGTCCTCGACGTACGGCGTGGCCTGCTCGCGCGCGTCGGCGAGGTAGGGCGCGAGCTGCTCACGTGCCTCGTTGATCCGGGGCGCGATGTGGTCGCGCGCCTCGCTGATGCGCGGGGCGATGTGGTCGCGCGCCTCGCTCAGACGGGGCGCGAGCTGCTCGCGCGCGTCGTTGATGCGCGGGGCGAGCTCGTCGCGAGCCCGCTCCACGTGGGGGGCGATGGCCTCTGACAGGTCGTGGGCGAGGTCCTGGGCCTGCTCGACGAACTTCTCCTTGCGGCTCTTGGCAAACATGGGTTGCAAGACTCCCTCTCTGCGGAGTTCGGGTGCGGCTGAGCCCCGATCATGCCCGGTGTGCGGGGGTAAATAAACCCGCGTCCACCGTGGGTGAGCGGGCGAGGGACGCGCCGGGTCACCCGCCGGCGCGGCTGGGGCGCCTGGCCGAAGGCCCCCTGCGGGCGGCCTGACCCGCGCTGGGGTCTGCGTGGGAGGATCAATGCCGACGTCCTCGTAAGACACATACCCGAAAGGCAGACATGTCTGACCTCAAGGCCACGCTCAAGACCAACCGTGGCGACATCGTGATCAACCTCTTCCCCGACCACGCCCCCGTGACGGTGGAGAACTTCACCGGCCTCGCCGAGGGCACCAAGGAGTACAAGGACGACGCGGGCCGCTCCGGGGTGCCCTTCTACGACGGCCTCGGCTTCCACCGCGTGATCGAGGGCTTCATGATCCAGGGCGGCTGCCCCCTCGGCACCGGCACCGGCGGGCCGGGCTACAAGTTCAAGGACGAGTTCCACCCCGAGCTGCAGTTCGACCGTCCCTACCTGCTCGCGATGGCCAACGCCGGCCCGGGGACGAACGGCTCGCAGTTCTTCATCACCGTGGGCCCCACCCCGCACCTGAACCGGCGCCACACGATCTTCGGCGAGGTGGCCGACCAGGCCAGCCGTGAGGTCGTCGACGCGATCGCCTCGACCCCGACCGGTCGCGGCGACCAGCCGGTCGAGCCGGTGGTCATCGAGACGGTGGAGATCGAGCGCGGGTGACCCCTCCGGTTGGTCCGCCGGTGGGTGGGGCGGGTCCGGCGAACGTGCCGACCGCCCCACCCACCTGCTACCGCCACCCCGACCGGGAGACCTGGATCCGGTGCCAGCGCTGCGAACGGCCCATCTGCCCTGACTGCATGAACCCCGCGGCGGTCGGCTTCCAGTGCCCCGACTGCGTGAAGGCGGGCAACAAGGGCTCCCGCCAGCTCCTCACGCCGTACGGCGGCCAGCGCGTCGCCGACCCCCGGCTGACCACCTACGTGCTGATCGGCCTCAACCTCGCGGTGTGGGTGCTGATCCAGGCCACGGGCGGGCGCACCAGCGAGGTGCTCTACAGGCTCGCGCTGATCCCCGCCTTCACCGGCAGGCCCACCGGCGACGGTGGCCGGGTCCTGGCGGAGGGGGTCGCGATGGGCGCCTGGTGGCAGCCGTTCACCTCGATGTTCACCCACGAGCAGGCGTTGCACATCGGGTTCAACATGCTTGCGCTCTACTTCCTGGGACCGATGCTGGAGAACGTCCTCGGGCGGACCCGCTTCCTGGCGCTCTACCTGGTCTCCGGCCTCACCGGCTCCGCGGCGGTGATGGTGCTGTCCAACGCCTACGTGGCCACCCTGGGAGCCTCCGGCGCCATCTTCGGCCTGATGGGCGCCCTGGCCGTGGTCGCGTTGAAGGTCCGTGGGCAGGTGCAGTCGATCCTGATGTGGATCGGACTGAACCTGGTGTTCACCTTCACCCTCAGCGGCATCTCCTGGCAGGGGCACCTCGGTGGCCTGCTCGGCGGGGCGGCCCTGGGCGCGGCGATGGCCTACGCGCCGCGATCGCGGCGTTCGCTGGTGCAGTGGACCGCCACCGGGCTGGTGCTCGGCATCGCCGTGTTGCTGATCGTGGCCCGCGGGGTCGCGCTCTCCGGTGCCGGTCTCGTGGCTCCCGGCTGAGCCGGAAGCACACGGCGACCACGCCTGAACCATGTCTGAGCCATGTCTGGGCCACGCCTGGGCCACGCCTGAACCATGCCGGGAAACCACAGAATTACACCGGTGGAAGTTGTCCACAGCTGTGTACAACCCTGTGGAGAACTACACCGGTGTAAGTAGGGCTACTCCCACTTGGTGGCGAAGGTGAACCCCACCGCCATGAACCCGATGCCGACCAGCAGGTTGTACTGGTCGAGGTCCTTCATCACGGGGACCGGCCCGTCCTGGCCGATGAAGTAGAACGCCACGATCCAGATCAGCCCGATCAGGAAGCACCCGAGCATCCCGATCACCACGCCGCGCCCCCGGCCCAGGGGGGTCAGCTTGTGCGCGGAGGCGGCGAGGCCGGCGAAGATCAGCCCGAACCCGATCAGGAAGTTCCAGCGACCGAGGTCGGCCATCCACGGCAGCGGGTTGGCCGGCTTCTTGGCGCCCGGGAAGTCCGTGAAGGTGGCCGCGTCCTTGGCGTAGTTGATGTAGACCGCCATCCAGGCGATCCCCGCCACGACCAGCAGCACGGCGATCACCGTCCGCGGGATCGAGGTCTGGTACCCACTGGCGATCACGGTGGGCTTGCGCGCGGACGGCTTGGACACGGTCGACTCCTTGGGGCATCGGGTACGAGCACGTCGGGCAGCCCCGCGCACCCAGAATGCGTTGCAGTGGTCGCTGGCCCGGGAAACAGCCCGGACGCGAGGCACTAGCCTAGTCACGCCAGGACCGATCGAGAGCAGGCGCCCCGTTGAGCATCAACCGTCATCTGAAGGCGATCCGCTGGCGCCTGGTCGCGATGATGGTCTTCGTGGTGGCCGGCGCCCTGTTCGTGACCAGCGCCCTGGCCTCCGGCGGCCTGGACCTGCGCGCCTCCAGCGTCACCAACCTGGACACCGTGGTGCGCCAGGAACGCCAGCGCACCGACTCCCTCCAGCGCCGGGTAGCCGCCCTCACCCGTGAGGTGGCCACGCTGGGTGAGGCGGTCGACGACGCCGAGGTGAGCAACGTGCAGGCCGAGGTTGCCGCGCTGCGTGGGCCCGCCGGGTTCGAGAAGGTCCGCGGGCCGGCCGTGACGGTGGTGCTCGAGGACGCGCCCGAGGACGCCATCGACCGCGCCCTGGAGGACGGCGAGGTGACCGCCGACCAGCTCGTCGTGCACCAGCAGGACATCCAGGCCGTGGTGAACGCGCTCTGGGCGGGCGGGGCCGAGGCGATGACGCTGCAGGAGCAGCGCGTGATCAGCACCACCGGCATCAAGTGCGTCGGCAACACGGTCGTGCTGCACGGCGTCCCCTACGCGCCGCCCTACGAGATCACCGCCATCGGTGACGTCGGCTCCCTGATGGCCAGCCTCGACGCCAGCGACTACATCGCGGGCTACAAGACCTACGTCGACGCCCACGACCTCGGTTACGAGGTGCGGGTCGAGTCGGACCTCACCATGGCGGCGTACGGCGGCAGCAGCGACCTGCGCTACGCCGAGCCGGACACCAGCGGCACCATCGGGCGCGACTGAGCCCTTGCCGGGCCGCTGTTCTGGGCCGCTCTCTGGGCCGCTCTCCGGGCGGGCCTCAGGGCGTGGGCAGGGCCGAGGTCGAGGGCTCGGTCGGCGTCGGTGAGGGCGAGGGAGCCGGAGCCGGTGGCTCGTAGGTCGAGACCACGATCGTCACGGGGCTGCCCTCGTCGAGCTCCTGCCCCGCCGAGGGACTCTGCTGCAGGACGGTGCCCTTCTGCGACTCGGTGCTGGAGTCGGTCACCCGGCTGACCTTGAAGCCGGCCGCCTCGATCAGCCGGGTCGCCTCCGCCTCGGTCTTGCCGACCACGTTCGGCACCGACTCGGGGCCGTCGGACCAGAACAGGGTCACCTTGGAGCCGTCGGCCACCGACGTCCCGGCGGGGGGCTGCATCGCGACCACCTGGTCGCGCGGGTCGTCAGCGTTGCGCTCGCTGAGCAGCACGCGCAGCCCGAGGCCGCGCAGCTGCTGGGCGGCGTCCCCCTTGGGCTGGCCCACCACGCTGGGCAGCTCCACCTGGGGTCTTCCCTCGGAGACGACGAAGTCGACCTTCGACTGCGGGTCGACCTCGAGCCCGGCCTGCGGGGTCTGCGAGATCACCCGGCCCTCGGCGACCTCCTTGCTGGCAGCGGTGGTGACCTCGCCCACCTCGAGGTTGCGGTCGCGGATGGTGCGCTCGGCCTGGTCGCGGGTCAGGCCGGTGATCGTCGGCACCGCCTGCTTCTCGGGCTCGCTGTCGAGCAGCCTGGGCCCGAACACCACGCCTGCCGCGACCAGCGCGAGCAGCAGCAGCACCAGCAGGATCACCGGTCCGCGCTTCCTGCGCTCGGGCTCGTCGTCCTCGGGTGGCGGACCGAGCGTCCCCATCACCTGGGTGGCGCCGGCGGGCGGGAGGTAGCCGGTGGGGTGGGCGGCCACGGCGGGAGCCTGGACCGGCCGGCCCGCGAGGTAGCGGTCGATGTCGGCCTTCATCGCTGCCGCGCTCGGGTAGCGGTCACCCACGTTCTTGGCCAGCGACTTCATCACGATCGCGTCGATCTCCGGCGTGATCTCCTCGTCGTACGCCGACGGCGGCTGGGCCTGCTCGCGCACGTGCTGGTAGGCCACCGAGACCGGGCTGTCGCCGACGAAGGGCGGCCGGCCGGTGAGGAGCTCGTAGAGCAGGCAGCCGGTGGAGTAGACGTCGGAGCGGGAGTCGACGGTCTCGCCGCGAGCCTGCTCGGGGGAGAGGTACTGCGCGGTGCCGACCACGGCCGCGGTCTGGGTCATCGTGCTGGAGGCGTCCGAGACGGCGCGGGCGATGCCGAAGTCCATCACCTTGACGTCACCGGAGGGGGTGAGCATCACGTTCCCGGGCTTGATGTCGCGGTGGATGATCCCGGCCCGGTGGCTGTAGTCGAGCGCGTCGAGCACGCCGGAGGTGATCTCCAGGGCGCGCTCGGGCAGGATCTTGCGGCCCTCGCGGACGATGTCGCGCAGGGTCCGGCCGGCGACGTACTCCATCACGATGTAGGGCTGGGCGACGTGGCTGCCGTCGGTCGACATCTCCTCGCCGGTGTCGTAGACCGAGACGATCGCGGGGTGGTTCAGGGAGGCCGCCGACTGGGCCTCGCGCCGGAACCGCGCCTGGAAGGTGGCGTCACTGGCCAGGTCGGTGCGCAGGCGCTTGATGGCCACGGTGCGTCCCAGACGGACGTCGGTGCCCTTGCGGACCTCGGCCATGCCCCCTCGCCCGAGCAGCTCGCCCACCTCGTAGCGGCCGCCGATGCGGTGCGGTTCGGTCATCGCCGATCAGTCCCCCTTCTGCGACGGCACGGGCCGGCTGGGCGTGACCGTCTCACCCTGCGGGTTCGCCGGCGGTGCCCCCGCCCCGGGTGAGGTCGACTCCTGCGGGGCCTGGGTCCCGGGCTGCTCGGTGGTGCCGCCGGTGCCTGACCCGTTCCCGTTCCCGTTCCCGGAGTCGCCGTCGCCCTGGTTGCCGCCCTGGTTGCCGTTGCCCTGGTTGCCGTTGTCCTGGTTGCCATTGCCCTGGCCCGGGTCCTCCTCGCCGGAATCGCCCTGGTCGCCCTGGTCGCTCTGGTCACCCTGGTCGCCCTGGCCCTGGTCGCCCTGGCCCTGGTCGCCGTCGTCGTCCTGCTCGGGCTCCGTGGGCTCGGCCGGCGCCTCCCCCCAGACCTCGAGGGTGATCGTCGCTCCCGCCGGGACGCTCCCGGTCGGGTTCAGGTCGGCGACCGTGCCGGCCTCCCGGTCGCCGGTGTTGTCCCGGGTGCGGGTCCTGGTCTCCAGCCCGAGGTCCTCCAGGGCTGCCACGGCGTCGTCGACGGGCTCGCCGATGTAGTCGGCGCGCCGCACGCGCACGGTCTCCTCCTCCGGGTCAGCGGGCGCAGAGCTCTCGACGCCGTTCTCGGTGGCGGCGTCGTCGCCGGCCCACGGCTTGGTGACGAGCAGGGCCGCGAGCAGCAGCAGGACGAGCGCCCCGGCGGCGTACAACGGCCAGCGCGAGCGCTTCGGCTGCTCCTCGGGGACGTCCTCCTCCTCGGCGTCCGCGAGCGCGGCGCCTCCCGCGAGGGGCGCAGCGGTGGAGGTGAGCACCTGGGTCGAGTCGTCGAGGGGGGCTCCCAGCGGGACGACCGCGGTCGGCATACCGCCGTCGGCGCACTCGCGCAGGGCCGTCGCGATGGCGGCGCCGTCGGGGTAACGCTGCCGGGGGTCCTTGGCCAGGGCCCGGGTCACCACGGCTGCGAGGCCGGCCGGGACCGAGTCGGGCAGCGGGGGGACGTCCTGCTGGATCTGTGCGAGGGCGGTCGCGATCGGGGTGTCGGCGTTGAACGGCCGCCGTCCGGTCAGGCACTCGAAGAGCACCACCCCGAGGGCGTAGACGTCGCTGGCCGCCGTGGCCTGGTTGCCGCGGGCCTGCTCGGGGGAGAGGTACTGCGGGGTGCCGACGATCTGCCCGGTCTGGGTGAACGCGACCGAGTTGGTGGCCTGGGCGATGCCGAAGTCGGTGATCTTCACCCGGCCGTCCGGCGTGACCAGCAGGTTGGCCGGCTTCACGTCGCGGTGGACCACCCCGGCGGCATGGGCCACGGCCAGGGCCTCAGCGACCTGGAGCGCGAGGCCGCGCGCCACCTCGGGGTCGAAGGGCTGCCCGTTGGCCAGCAGGTCCGAGAGCGGCTTGCCGTCGACGAGCTCCATCACCAGGAACGGGGTGTTCGGGCCGGGGAGCACGCCGTAGTCGAAGACCGAGGCGATCCCGGGGTGGTGAAGGCCGGCGGCGTGCCGGGCCTCGGCCTCGAACCGGGCGCGGAAGGTGGGGTCGTCGGCGTACTCGCGCTTGAGGATCTTGACGGCCACCTCGCGGCCCAGCAGCGCGTCGCGGGCGCGCCAGACCTCGCCCATCCCGCCGGTCGCGATCCGGGAGATGCGCTGGTAGCGCTCACTGGGATCCGTGGGCCCGCCGGGGCTCGTGGGCTGGTCGTCGGGTCCTGGCGTCACTGGTCGATCACCGCTTCCATGACCGCCTTGGCGATGGGAGCGCCGAGACCGCTGCCGGAGATCTGGTCACGGGCCACCCCGGCGTCCTGGACGAGCACGGCGACCGCGACCTGGGAGTTCTGCGCGGGCGCGAACGAGACGAACCAGGCGTACGGCGGCCGATCGGGCGAGCTCTGCGCCGTACCGGTCTTCCCGGCCACCTCCACGCCCGGGATCTGAGCCGGCCGGCCGGTGCCCCTGTCGACGACGGAGACCATCATCTGGCGCAGGTCGCGCGAGGCCGAGGAGCTCATCGCCGGCTGGTCGGGCATCGGCTCGGGCGTGGCCTTGCTGATGTTCTCCAGCTTGGGCGACTTGGTCTCGTCGACCAGGTAGGGCTTCATCACCACTCCGTCGTTGGCGATCCCGGCGGCCACCATCGCCATCTGGAGTGGCGTGGCGGCCACGTCGAACTGCCCGATCGCCGACAGGGCGGTCTGCGGCTCGTCGGGGTCCTCGGGGAAGCGGCTCAGCGACTGCCGGGTCAGGGAGTCGTCGAGCTGGCGGAAGTAGCGCTTGCCGAAGCCGAACTTCTCGGCTGTCTCGCGCAGCTTGTCCGCGCCGATCTTCATCCCCACGTCACCGAACGCGACGTTGCAGGAGACCTCGAGGGCACGGGTGAAGCTGATCTTGTCGCCGCCGCACGAACCCCGGCTCTCGTTGACCAGGTCGCGGGTGGTCAGCGGGAGGTCGAGGCGCGCGCCGCCGGGCACCTGGGTGTCGGGGTCGTACTTGCCGGTGTCGAGGGCGGCGGCCGCGGTGACCAGCTTGAACACCGACCCGGGCGGCAGCACCTCCTCGATCGCGCGGTTGTCCAGCGGATTCAGCGGGTTGGCCTCCAAGCTCCGCTTGGCCTTGCCGGCCGCCGCGAAGTCGTGGCTGGCGATCCGGTTGGGGTTGTAGTTGGGGCTGGAGACCATCGCCAGGATCTTCCCGGTGTTCGGCTCCAGCGCGACCACGGCGCCGCGCACGTTGTCGCCGAGCGCCTTGAGGCCGTCGTACGCCGCCTTCTGCGCCTTGGGGTTCACCGTGAGCGTGACGCTGCCGCCCTTGGGGGGCTCGTTGTCGACCAGGTCGATCACGCGGGTGACGAACAGGCTGGAGTCGCTGCCGGAGAGGATGGAGTTCTCGGTCGCCTCGATCCCGGCCAGTCCCCAGTCGAGGGAGAAGTAGCCGGTGAGGTGGGAGTACTCCAGGCCCTGGGGGTAGACGCGCTGGAACTTGTAGACGTCGTCGGACTTGTTGCTCTCCGCGACCGCCTTGCCCCGGACGAGGATGGGGCCGCGCTCGCGGGAGAACTCGGCGTCGCGGACGCGCTTGTTGTCCGGGTGCTGGCTGAGCGAGGTGAGGTCGTCGGCCTGCCAGTACTGCACGTAGGTCACGTTGACCAGCAGCGCCAGGAACATGAACATCGAGGCGACGGCGAGGTTTCGGATGGGCTTGTTCATCGTTGGACTCTCACCACCTGGGTGGCATCGGCGTCGTAGTCGTCGGGCTCGAGCAGCTCCGGGGGTGGCCTTCGTGCCTGGTCGGAGATGCGCAGCAGCAGCGCCACGATCGCCCAGTTGGCGACCAGGCTGGAGCCGCCCTGGGACAGGAACGGGGTGGTGAGGCCGGTCAGGGGGATCAGCCGGGTGACGCCGCCGATCACCACGAAGACCTGGAGTGCGAAGACGACCGCGAGACCGGTGGCCATCAGCTTGCCGAAGTCGTCACGGCAGATCAGCGCTGTGCGCAGGCCGCGCTCGACCAGGATCCCGTAGAGCAGGATGATCGCCATCACCCCGGTCAGGCCGAGCTCCTCGCCCAGCGAGGGCAGGATGAAGTCCGACCACGACAGCGGGGTGATCTGCGGCTGGCCCTGACCCAGACCGCGTCCGATGAGGCCTCCCCAGCCCATGCCGTAGAGGCCCTGGACCAGCTGGTAGGCGTTGGACTCGCTGTCGAAGGGGTCCAGCCAGGCCGCGACCCGGGACTGCACGTGGCTCAGGGAGAGGTAGCCCAGGTAGGCGCCGCCGACGAACAGGGCCCCACCGATCACCAGCCACCCGGGTCGCTCGGTCGCGACGTAGAGCATCACCAGGAAGAGCCCGAAGAACAGCAAGGAGGAGCCGAGGTCGCGCTGGAAGACCAGGATGCCGAGGGAGACCAGCCACATCGCGACGATCGGGCCCAGGTCACGGCCGCGCGGCAGGTCCACGAACAGGAACCTGCGCCCGGCCAGCGCCAGGGCGTCGCGGTGCTGCACGAGGTAGCCGGCGAACGCGATCACCAGGAGCACCTTGGCGACCTCGCCGGGCTGGAAGCTCAGCGGGCCGACGTTGATCCAGATCCGGGAGCCGTTGATGGTGCGCCCCAGGCCCGGGAGCAGCGGCAGCAGCAGCAGCACGATGGCGGCGAGCCCGAAGGTGTAGGTGAACGCCTGGAGCCGGCGATGGTCGCGAAGTCCGATCAGGACCACCGCGAAGAGCAGGGTCCCCAGCGTCATCCAGATCAGCTGGGCGTCGGCGAAGCCGTTGGCGTCGGGGTTGCGGGCCTGCCGGGCCAGGTCGATGCGGTGGATCATCGCCAGGCCGAGCCCGTTGAGGGCCGAGACGATCGGGAGCAGGATCGGGTCGGCGTACGCCGCGAACTTCCGGACCACGACGTGGCAGCCGATCACCAGGACCGCGAGCCACGAGCCGTAGGTGAGCAGGTTGACCGGCAGGGTGCCGTTGACGCCGAGGTCGACGGCGGCGTACGCCCCGATGCCGACGACCAGGCTGAGCAGCAGCAGGAACAGCTCGGCTCCGCGGCGGCGCCGGTGGACGAAGCCGGTCAGGCCCTGCGGGCTGCGCTCTGGGGATCGGTTGCTCATGGCGACTCGACCTCGGTGCAGTCGGCCGGGCTGGTCGTCGGGGACGACGACGGCGAGGGCGACGGGGCCGCGCGCTGCTGCTTCTTCTCCGACTTCGGGGCCGGGCTGGGACTGGCGCTCGCGCTGGGGGAGGACGACGGAGCCGGTGCCGGAGGCTCTGGGCACAGCTCGAGCCCCTCGAGCCGGGTGAGGATGCCGCGGGCGTCCTCGAGGCTGTTCGCACTGATGCCGTCGCGGACCTGCCGGGCGTTGTAGGTCGGCAGCCGGTCCAGGAGCAGGTCGCTCCTCTCCTCGACCCGGTGCAGGCGGATGCCGGGGAGGTCGGCCTCGACGCCGCGGAAGATCGCCACCACCTCGTCGTCGTTGGCGACGTAGTACTGGCCCTGCGTCCACTTGTAGCCGGCCACCGCGACGATGCCGACCAGGACGGCCACCAGCGCCACCGCGGCCAGGCTCCTCGCCCAGATGAACCGCTTGGGCGGCCGGGGGGCGTAGCGCGCCTCCTCGGGATCGAGATCGGCCCCGGTGCCGGCCCCGTCTGGGCCACCGGCTGAGCCGCCTCTTGGGCCACCTCCTGGGTCGTCGATTGGGTCGAGCTCGCCGGTGTCGGCTGCCCGTGCCGAGCCGCCGGCGGAGCCCGTAGAGCGGCGGCCGGGGCCCTCGGCGGCGGCGCCGACGAGCATGGGGCCGGTGGTCGCCGCGGCCGAGGTGTCGCTGTCGTGGGCGGCGTCGTCGGAGACGACATCCGCGATCACGACCGTCACGTTGTCGGTGCTCCCGGCGTCCAGCGAGGCGTTCACCAGGGCGACCGCAGCCGAGTCGGGGGTCCCCTCGCCCAGCAGGCGGGTGAGCTCCTGGTCCGAGAGCACTCCCGAGCAGCCGTCGGAGCACAGCAGCAGCCGGTCGCCCGCGGCGACCTCGAGGATGAACACGTCCGGTTCGGGCTCGTGCACGCCGTCGACGGCCCGCAGGATCAGGTTGCGGTGCGGGTGGACCCGGGCCTCGTCCTCGGTGATCCGGCCTTCGTCGATCAGGCTCTGCACGAAGGTGTGGTCGGTGGTCAGCTGGGAGAGGCTGCCGTCGCGCAGCAGGTAGCCGCGGCTGTCCCCGACGTGCGCCACGCCGATCTGGGCGCCGTCGAAGATGACCGCAGTGACCGTGGTGCTGGTCCCCTCGAGTGCCGGGGTCTCCTTGACCAGGGCAGCGATCTGGTCGTGGCTGCGGTGGATGGAGCCCGCCAGCGCGCCGAGCATGTCGTCCCCGGGCGCGTTGTCGAGGCGGCGCAGCACGTTGACGGTGGCGCTGCTGGCGACGTCGCCGCTGGCCGACCCGCCGACGCCGTCGGCGACCACCAGCAGGTGGGGACCGGCGTACCCGGAGTCCTGGTTGTCGCGCCGCACCCGACCGACGTCGGAGAGCGCGGAGTAGCGAAGCCTCATGTGGGGCCCAACGGGGAGCCCGGTCGGATGCTCACTTGCGCAGCTCCAGGATCGTCTTCCCGATGCGGACCTGCGTGCCGAGCTGGAGCGTCGTGGGCTGGGTGATCCTGCTGGTGCCCACGTAGGTGCCGTTCGTGGAGCCGAGGTCCTCCACGAACCACTGCTCCCCGGAGCTGGCGATGCGGGCGTGCCTGGTGGAGACGTAGTCGTCGTCGAGGCGGATCGCGGCGTCGTTCCCGCGGCCGATCAGCAGCGGGGCCTGCTCGAGGGAGACGGCCTCACCCTTGTTGCCGCCGTCGACGATGACCACCTGCGTGGGCACGCCGCGACGGGGCTTGGCCGGCTTCGCCTTGGCCTTCGGCCGACGGTCCTGGCGTGAGCGGCCGCGACCGGACTCCTGCCGGGCGACCCGCGCACCGAACATGTCGGAGCGGATCACCGAGATGCAGGAGAGCACGAAGATCCACAGGATCGCCAGATAGGCGAGCCGAATCAGGAACAGGGTCAGCTCGGACAAGTCACACTCACCCTTGGTTGAGGTGCAGGGACATGGTCGTGTTGCCGATCTTCATCGTCGCACCATCGGTGAGGGTGGCCTTCTCGACTCGCTTGCCGTTGACCAGGACGCCGTTGGTGGAGCCCAGGTCGTGGACGGTGATGCGGGGCAGCTCGCCCGGCGTCAGAGCCTCCTCCACCCGGATCTCGATGTGCTTGCGCGACACGCCCGGATCGTCGATTCGGAGGTCGGCGTCGTTCCCTCGGCCCACCACGATGCCGGGAGGCGCCAGCGGGAGGTTCTCCCCGTTGATCGCCAAGGTGGCGGTGGCCCGGCGTACCTGGGTGTCGGTGGGGTCGCCTGCCGCGAGACTGGAGCTCGAGACCGCCTTGCTCCGGATCCGGAACCGCCCCGTGGTGAGGTCGTCGCTGACCTCGAGGGCGATCTTGACCGGGCCGGTGAAGACGTAGGACTGCTGGGCGGCGTGCTCGCGCAGCATCTCGGTGAGCTCTCGGGGCAGCTGGGCACCGAGCGCCTCGAGGCGCTCGTGGTCGCTGGCGGAGAGCTCCACCTCGAACGCGTTGGGCACCAGTCGGCGGTCGCGGCTGAGGATCTGCGCGGAGTTGTCCACCTCGCGGTTCAGCGCGGAGGCGATCTCGACTGGTTGCACAGCGCTGCGGAAGGTCCGGGCGAAGATGCCCGAGATCATCTGCTCGAGCCTGTTCTCGAATCGTTGCAGTGCACTCACGGCGGCCTCCCCTCAGGTTTCTACCGATCGGGCGTTCCCGCGATCGTATCCGGACAGTGCGACCGTTCAGGTCCCGGTTTGGGTCACTGAGACGACGTGGGATAGCCTGACGTCGCTTCTGGCGCGAGTGGCGGAATGGCAGACGCGCACGGTTCAGGTCCGTGTGCCCGAGAGGGCGTGGGGGTTCAACTCCCCCCTCGCGCACCAGAGAAGTGAGGCCCGGTCACCCCGAGAGTGGTGACCGGGCCGGTTCACTTCCCGACCTGCTCCGGTGGGCAGGCGGTGCCCCCGGCGTGGGCCGGCGCACGCGGCCGCCTCGCCGGCAGCCGGGCGGAGACCCGGCACCGTTCGAGTGAACGGTCCGGGAAGGCTCAGCCGGTCGCGGCCGCGGGCCCGCCGCTCGAGAGCACGCCGAGCTCGCGCAGCCCCGCGGTCAGCGACCGGGCCACCGTCGCCGGGGAGACGCCGATCAGGGCGGCTGCCTCGCGGTGGGTGTGACCGCCGAAGACGCACAGCGCCAGACAGGCACGCTGGAGCTGGGCGAGCTGTCCGAGCCACACCATCGAGGCGGGCAGGCGCAGCGACCAGGGCGCCTGGTCGTCGAGCTCCTGGCAGTGCAGGTAGACGTGCCGCGCGAGGTCGCGGCGGATCTCGTTGGGTGACCCCTGTCCTCCGGAGGCGGTGACGTCGGCCATTCCGCGCTCGACGGCCCGCGCGGCGGCGAGGTCGTTGCCGAGCAGGGCGCGAGCCAGGGCGTAGGCCGCTGCACCGTGGCCCTCCCAGAGGTCGTTCGCCCGCAGCCGGTTCCGTGCCTCCTCGGCCGCACCGTCCTGGGGCCGCAGCTGGGCGGGCGTGAAGCCGGTCCTCATCCCGATGCGGATGCGGTGGGCTCCGCCCCGGTCGCCGCGACGGCCTGCCGTCAGCCGCGCGCGGTCCACGTCCCTGCGGTGGCGCCCGGTCATCGCGACCCCCCGGTCCGGGCCAGGTCCTCGACCGTCTGGTCATAGAGGGTCTGCGCCGCGCACACCAGCCGGGCGGCGACGGCCTCGGTCTTGCCGGCGGTCAGGAACGTGCAGAAGTCGGCGAACTCGACAGCCGACTCCAGCTCGCTGCACAGCTCCTGCCGTACGCGCTCCACCCGTTCGGCGGCATACCAGGGAGCTCGGGTCGGCGGAGGTAGGTGGGCAATATGGCCATGCCGCGCTGGTGGGTTCATCCCGAGAGCCTCCTGGGCGTCCGCCGTGATTTAACGGATGAGGGTGATGTCAAACATAAGCGGGGACGTGGGGCGTGTCTAGGGTTTGATTAGGGTTGAATCTGGTTTACTCTGCACAAACCATGTACACGATCAAGCAGGCGGCACGCCTCACCGGGATTCCCGAGTCCTCACTGCGGTCATGGGAGAAGCGGTACGCCGTCGTTGAGCCGCACCGCAGTGCCTCCGGCTACCGCCTCTACGATCCCGAGGCGCTGGCCGTGCTCTCCGCCATGCGCCGGCTCGTCGACGACGGGTGGTCCCCGGCGGAGGCGGCGCGAGCAGTGCGCGGTCGCGGGGAGGCGCTGCCGCAGCCGCCGGCGGACCGCGTCCCGCGACAGCACCTGGAGGAGGGCGAGCGGCCCGACCACGCGATTCCACCCGCCGACGCGCTCCCGCCCGCGATGGCGCTGATGCAGCAGTTCCTCCAGGGTGCGGCCGAGCTGGACGAAGCACTCGTGGAGGGCGCCCTCGACCAGGCGTTCTCCCTGGGCTCGTTCGAGCACGTCGTGGACTCCTGGCTCTTCCCGACCCTCGAAGCGCTGGGTGAGGCCTGGGCGGGAGGCGAGATCGACGTCGCCGGCGAGCACGCGGCCAGTCACGCCGTGCACCGGCGGCTCTCGGCGGCGTTCGACGCGGCGGGGAGCCGGGCCCGCGGCCCGGCGGTGGTGGTCGGGCTGCCTGCGGGCAGCCAGCACGAGCTCGGGGCACTGGCCTTCGCGACCGCGATCCGCAGAAGGGGGCTCAACGTGCTCTACCTCGGTGCCAACGTCCCGGTGAGCAGCTGGGACACTGCCGTGCGCAGCCATGCGGCACGGGCAGCGGTGCTGGCGGTGGTCACCGAGGAGGACCGGGCCCAAGCCGTCCGGGTCGCCGAGCGACTGCGCAGCGAGCATCCCGGGCTGCTGGTGTGCTCCGGGGGTGCCTCAGGAGCCGGGCTGCCGGAGGGTGTGCGCCCGCTCGCGGCGAAGATCCGCATCGCCGCCGAGGAGATCGACGACCTCCTCCACGCGGACAGCGCCTAGCCCGCCCGGGCGGTGTCCACGGCGGTTCCGGGTCGGGTCAGGCGAGCACGATCCACAGGCCGAGGAGGCCGGGGACCAGACCCAGGGCCAGCCACGGGGTCAACGGTGGCTTCTGGTGGATGGCCCTGGCCGTGACCACGGCGAGGACGCCGATGATCGCTGCGATCACGTTCAGGCCGATGCGGGCGTCGAGGCGCGACTCGGGCATGTAGACCGCGGCGAGCACCAGGCCGCCTGCGAGGTGCAGGATCGTGGTGACCGCGAGGACCGACATCACCCAGCGCTGGACGTTGGTCAGCGACTCCTTCGTGGACTGCGACCGCCGGTGGCTCTGCGCGACGTCTGCGGGGTCGAGCAGGTGCCGCGGACGCCGTACGGGCGTCTGGGTCGGAAGGTTGTTCTGGGGGTTCACGACTAGATTCTAGTCCGCTCCGGACCCGCGTCACAGGGTGCGTCGGACGGGCATCTCGTTGTCGTGGGTCCACCCCTGACCCAGGCGCCTGCCGCTGAGCTCCTCCCACCGGAGGCGGACGTAGAGGGAGCGGTCCCCGCCCGCCCACGGCCGCGGGTCCCAGGTGCGCTGGACCGCTGCCAGCTCGTCAGCCTCCTCGATCGGCTCGGCCTTGCCGAGGGCCACCACGCTCCACCCCTTGTGGTCGGAGTAGTCGACGTGGTCGACCTCGAAGGCGATCGTCGCGTGCCAGTCGTGGGTCGCGACGACGCCGGTGGCCGAGGTCCGGAAGACCACCGCCTCGCCGACCACGCTGTAGTTCACCGGCAGGATGCGTGGACCTGCCGGCGTACACACCGCGACGCGACCGAACACACCACCGCCCAACAGCTCTCGACACTTCGCGTAGGACAGCTCGACCGGTGGCTCCATGCCCAGATTGTCCGACACGCTCCGCAAGGGCGGGAGGGCCGAAGGTCCCGGCCTTTTGTAGGCTCAGGCGGTGCGCCAGGAGATTCAGGGCCTTCGGGCGGTCGCCGTGCTCCTGGTTGTCCTGTTCCACCTGTGGCCCAACCGGGTGCCCGGTGGATACGTCGGTGTCGACGTCTTCTTCGTGATCAGCGGGTTCCTGATCACCGCGCACCTCCTGCGTGAGGTGGAGCGCGACGGCTCGGTCAGCCTCGCCAGGTTCTGGGCCCGGCGGATCCGGCGACTGCTTCCCGCGGCGTACGTCGTCCTCGTGGTCACCGCCCTCGGGGTGCTCGTGCTGGTGCCGCGCCTGCTCTGGGAGCAGTTCTTCGGCGAGATCCTGGCCGCGGCTCTCTATGTCGAGAACTGGCAGCTGGCGCTGAACTCGGTCGACTACCTCGCCTCGGAGGACGCCCCCTCGCCGGCCCAGCACTACTGGACCCTCTCGGCCGAGGAGCAGTTCTACCTGCTGTGGCCGCTGCTGGTGCTCGGCGGGCTGTGGCTGGCCCGACGCCGCGCCCGACGCGGCGCCGGCGTGGCCTCCGCGCGCCGCAGCGTGCTCGCCGTCCTGGCCCTGACCACGGGCGCCTCGCTCGCGTTCTCCCTGTGGATCACCGCGGCCAACCCGGCGCAGGCCTACTTCGTCACCCCGGCCCGCGCCTGGGAGTTCGGGGCCGGTGCCCTGCTGGCCTTCGCCCCGGCCGCGGCCTCGAAGCTGCCGGACGCGGCCCGCGCGTTGGCGGGCTGGGTGGCCCTGGTGGCCCTGCTGGTGAGCTCCCTGGTCCTCGACGACAAGACCCCGATGCCGGGGACGGCGGCGGTGTGGGTGGTGGTGGCCTCGGTCGTCCTGATCTGGGTGGAGGACCCGAAGGTCGCCTGGTCGCCCTCGCGGCTCCTGGTCCAGGCTCCGGCGCGCTACGTCGGGGACATCAGCTACGCCGTCTACCTGTGGCACTGGCCCCTGATCATCCTGCTTCCCTACCTCACCGACCACCCGCTCCGGACCATCGACAAGCTCTCCGTCCTGATGGCCACGATCGGGCTGTCCGCGATCACCAAGCGTTGGGTGGAGGATCCGGTCCGCGCCGCCCGTCGCCTCGGCCTCGCCCGCAGTGGCGTCACCTTCGGGTACGCCGCGGCGGGCGCCCTGCTGCTCACGGCGCTGTGCGTCGTGCCGCGCGAGCAGGTGGCCGCCGAGGAGGCGGAGACGCTCCGGGTCGCCCAGCAGCTGGCCGACGACGCGGGGCCGTGCTTCGGTGCCGCGGCCCGTGATCCCCGGGCCAAGGGGTGCCCGGAGGAGGTGGGGCAGGTCATCCCCTCACCCGCTACCGCGCGGGACGACCGTCCGCCGTACCAGGAGTGCTTCGACGAGTTCCGCAAGGGGAAGTTCGACCCCTGCAGCTTCGGCAAGCCCCGTCCCGGCGTACCCCACGTCGCGCTGGTCGGCGACTCCCACGCAGGGGTGCTGATGGCGGCCCTGGACCGTCTGGTCGAGACGAAGCGGATCACCGTGGAGCTGTTCGTCCTCGGGGACTGCCCCTGGACGAGCCACCCGGTCTTCCCGAACTCGCTGACCGCGGACTCCTGCCGCACCTTCCGGGCCGCGCTGGCCAAGCACCTCGACGACCGGGCCACCGACTACGACCTCGTGCTGACCTCGCTGAGGGAGACCACGATGCGGGGCAGCCACACCGCCCGGGTCCAGGGGCTGCGCGACGCCTGGAAGCGGGTCACCGATCAGGGAGTGCCCGTGGTCGCGGTGCGCGACAACCCGCAGAAGCGCCGTCCCAGGCTGAACCCCAACTTCTGCCTGGCCGAGGTGTCGGCAGGAGAGGCGAACAAGAAGTGCGCCCTGGACCGGGTGCAGGCCCACGACCAGGTGTTCAGCTCGCTCGCCGGGGCCGTCCAGCAGACGCCGAGGACCGAGCTGGTCGACCTGACGTCGTTCTACTGCGACGCCCGGACGTGCCCGGTGGTGATCGGCGGGGTCAACGTCTACGCCGACAACCACCACATCACCGCGACCTACGCCCGCACGCTCGCGCCGTACCTCTACCGCGCCCTGGTGGCCACGGGCGCGCTCAAGCGGTGAACTCGTAGGACACGCCGGTCTTGGTCTCGGAGAGGTCCCACAGCTCGCGCGCGAGCTCGGCGTTGCGGGCGTGCCGGCTCTGCTTGGCCGCGCCCAGCCGCCCCCGGCTCTCCATCAGCCAGGTCGGGCCGGTGTAGCTGTCCGGCTCGGCGAGCGTCGCGGCGTACAGCGTGGGGTTGGCGCCCGCGGTCGAGGACTGAAGCACCAGCGGCAGCAGCAGTGGGCTCAGCCTGCGGACGACGGGGTTGGCGCCCATGCCGTCGGGGGACCCGACGAGGTTGGTCGCGGAGACGCCGGGGTGGCACGCGACGGCGGTGAGCCTGGAGCTGGCCTCGGTGGCGCGGCGGTGCAGCTCGTGGGTGAACAGCAGGTTCGCGAGCTTGCTGTTGCCGTAGGTGCGCTGGGGCTCGTACGACGCCCGGGGGTTGCCCTCGAGCACGGACTCGTCGCCGCGGTGGTGGGCGATCGAGGCCACCGTGACCACGCGCGGGGCGGGGGCGGCCAGCAGGGAGGGGAGCAGCAGCCCGGTGAGCGCGAAGTGGCCGAGGTGGTTGGTGCCGAACTGCAGCTCGTGGCCGTCCGCGGTCTCGCGGTACTTCGGGGGCGTCATCACGCCGGCGTTGTTCACCAGCAGGTCCAGCGGCCCCTCGAACCGGTCCACGAACCGCTGGATCGACTTCTGGGAGGCGAGGTCGAGCTCCTCGACGGTGGTGACACCTGGCATCTTGATCGCGGCCTCGCGGCCCGATTCGGTCTTGCGGCAGGCGAGCACGACCTCGGCGCCGTGGTCAGCGAGCGCGCGGGCGGCGTGGAAGCCGATGCCGGAGTTGGCACCGGTGACCAGGGCGCGGGTGCCGGTCAGGTCGGGCAGGTCCTTGGCGGTGAAGCCGGCGGGTGCGGGGCTCATCGTTCCTCCTGGGAATCGGTGTGCAGGCGACCGGAGCGGTCCTTGGTGAGCGAGCGGCTGATCACCAGTCGCTGGATCTGGTTGGTGCCCTCGAAGATCTGGGTCACCTTGGCCTCGCGCATGAACCGCTCGACCGGGAAGTCGCGGGTGTAGCCGTAGCCGCCGAGCACCTGCACGGCGTCGGTGGTCACCTTCATCGCCGCGTCGGTGGCGGTGAGCTTGGCGATCGAGGCCTCCCGGGAGAACGGCAGCCCCCGGTCCTTGAGCCGGGCCGCGTGCAGCATCATCGCCCGGGCGCCCTGCACCGCGGCCTCCATGTCGGCGAGCAGGAACGCCAGGCCCTGGAAGTCGATGATCGGCCGGCCGAACTGCTCCCGCTCACCCGCGTAGGCCACGGCGTGGTCCAGCGCCGCCTGCCCGAGGCCGACCGCGACGGCCGCGATCCCGAGGCGTCCGGAGTCCAGGCCGGCCAGGGCGATCTTGAGGCCGTCACCCTCCTTGCCGAGGAGCCGCTCGGCGGGCACGCGCACGTCCTCGAAGCGCATCGTCGCCGTGGCGGAGCCGGTCAGGCCCATCTTGCGCTCCGGCGGGTCGGCGACCAGTCCCTCGGTGTCCGCGGGCACCAGGAAGCAGGAGATCCCGTTGCGGTCCTCGGAGGTCCGGGCCATCACCTTGTAGAAGTCGGCGTGGCCGCCGTGGGTGGTCCACGCCTTGGCGCCGTTGATCACGTACTCGTCGCCGTCGCGCCGGGCGAAGGTCCTCATCGCGGAGGGGTCCGAGCCGGCGTGCGCCTCGGAGAGGCAGTACGCGCCGAGCAGCTCCCCGCCCAGCATGTCGGGCAGCCACGCCTTCCGCTGCTCCTCGGTGCCGGCGGTGGCCAGGCCGAAGCAGGACAGGGCGTGCACCGAGACGCCGACCCCGACGCTGGCCCACACGGTCGCGATCTCCTCGACCACCTGGAGGTAGACCTCGTAGGGCTGCCCCCCGCCGCCGTACTCCTCCGGGTAGGGCAGGCCGAGCAGTCCGGCGCGGCCCAGGGTGCGGAACGTCTCGCGCGGGAAGGTCTCGGTCTCCTCCGCCCGGGCGACGGTGGGGAGGAGCTCGCGCTCGCTGATCTCGCGCACCAGCTCGACCAGGGCGGTGGCCTCCTCGGACGGGAGCACACGGGTTGCCGGCATGTTCGACACCCTAGTTGGACCCTGCACAATGGCCCGATGGGTGACTACGAGCCGTCCGTTGACCGATACGACGGGGATCGGTACCGCTACTGCGGCCGGAGCGGCCTGCAGCTGCCCGCGCTGTCCCTGGGCCTGTGGCAGAACTTCGGCGAGGACCGCCCCGAGGAGACCCAGCGCGCCATCCTGCGGCGCGCCTTCGACCGCGGGGTCACGCACTTCGACCTCGCCAACAACTACGGCCCGCCCTACGGCCGCGCGGAGGAGAACTTCGGGAAGTTCCTGCGCACCGACTTCTTGCACCTGCGCGACGAGCTGGTGGTCTCCACGAAAGCCGGCTACGACATGTGGCCCGGCCCCTACGGGCAGGGCGGCGGGTCCCGCAAGTACATGCTCGCCTCGCTCGACCAGTCCCTGGGACGGCTGGGGCTGGACTACGTGGACATCTTCTACAGCCACCGGTTCGACCCGCACACCCCGGTCGAGGAGACGATGCAGGCCCTCGACACGGCGGTGCGCTCGGGCCGGGCGCTGTACGCCGGCATCTCCTCCTACAGCGCCGCGAGGACCAGGGAGGCCGCCGTGATCGCGCGCGAGCTCGGCACGCCGTTGCTGATCCACCAGCCGTCGTACTCGATGCTGAACCGGTGGATCGAGGAGGACCTGCTCGACGAGCTCGAGGAGCAGGGGATGGGCTGCATCGTGTTCACCGCGCTGGCCCAGGGGCTGCTCACCGACCGCTACCTCGACGGCGTCCCGGCTGACTCGCGGGCGGCCCGCAGCGGCAGCACCATCGCCGAGGACCACCTCGACGAGGCGACGCTGAACCACGTGCGGCAGCTCAACGAGATCGCCGCGGCCCGCGGGCAGAAGCTGGCCCAGCTCGCGTTGCAGTGGGCGCTGCGCGACCCGCGGGTGACCTCGGCGGTGATCGGCGCCTCCTCGGTGGAGCAGCTCGACACCAACCTCGACGCCCTCGAAGGACCGCCGTTGAGCGACGAGGAGCTCGCGGCGATCGACCAGCACGCGGTCGACGCCGGCATCAACCTGTGGGCGAGCTCGACGAAGGAGTAGGTAGGGCCACCCCGTCCGATCAGCTCGGGGCTGTGCGTGTGGCCGCCGGCGATCCCGGGGTGGGGAACCACCGCCACACGACCGCTGACTGGACCAGTGTCCAGCCCGCGTTGCTCACCCAGTAGACGAGCAGCGCGACCGGGACGAGTCCTCCGGCGACCAGGAGACCGATGGCGGAGACCGCTGGCAGCAGCTGCTGGACCCGAGCCATCGCATCCGGCACGTCGGTTGCCACCAGATTCGGCGCGACCAGGAACCGCTGCGTGACGTAGGAGAGCAGGGCCGCTGTGCCCGCCAGCGCAGCAACCACGGCGAAGTGCGTCCAGCTGCCACCGAGATAGCCGCGCTCGGCCAGCGGGACCCCCAGGAGGGTGGCCGCAGCCAGGGAGGTGGCCAGGCCCGGGCCGACTGCGCCGACCGAAAGCCCGCCGGCGAGGTCGGCGACCAGGTGATAGAGGGCCAGCCAGATCGGGATCTGGACGACCAGCGGCCACACGCCCCAGCGGGAGACCTTGTGCTCGGCTGCGATGCGGCGTCGCTCGAGCAGGAACGCGCGCACGCTCTCGGGGTCCCGGGAGTGGCGCATGCGCCGCCGGTGTCGGTCGGTGAGCTCGGTGAGCTGCGGCCGTGCTCGGGCCAGGGCGTGGGCCTGGCGCACGCCGTGGACGGCCAGTGGCAGCAGGGCGACCCGCACCGTGACCACGACGGTCATCAGGCACAGGACCCAGGTCGTACCGGAATCGGGATCGAGCCCCAGTGAGGTCAGGAAGGTGTGGGCGGCAGCGATCGTGGCTGCGAGGACGTGCGAGATCGGGTCGAGAACAGACATGGGAGTGCTCCTGGAGTGAAGGGATGGACGGACCTGGTTCGCGCGGGGCGAATCTCAGGCCAGTCCAGGAGCACGAGGTCGAAGCGGGTGGTGAACCGGGTCCGGGGCCCCTCCATGGAGGACCGGGACCGTGCGACGCAGGGCGGCGGGTGGCGCTGCTGCGGCGCGGGTCGTGCGTGCGACTCCGTGGAGACCGAACCTGGTCACCGCGGCGAAGGCCAGGGTCACGACCGCCAGGGTCGCTGATCCTGCGAGATCCGGTCCGGCAAGCAGCGGGGGCAGCAGCAGGGCGAGCAGACCGGCCAGAACGGTCGCGAGCGCCAGCGAGCTTCGCTGTGTCGCGTGCTCCGGGGGCCGGCCCATGCCGGGACACTAGCGGAGCGGTGTGCGGCTCGCCTAGGACTCCATGTCGGCGGCGAGAGCGGCCGCGCCGACGATGCCGGCGCTGTTGCGCAGCGTGGCGGAGATGATCTCGGTGTCGACCTCGATCATCGGGATGAACTCGCGACCGTGCTTGCTCACCCCGCCACCGACCACGATCAGGTCGGGGGAGAACAGCATCTCCAGCGTGCGGTAGTACGTCGTGAGCCGCCGGGCCCAGTCCGACCAGGACAGGCCCTCCTCCTTGCGCGCGGAGTTGGCCGCCCTGGACTCGGCGTCGTGGCCCTCGATCTCGAGGTGGCCGAGCTCGGAGTTGGGCACGAGCACGCCGTCGTACAGCAGCGCGGAGCCGATGCCGGTGCCGAGCGTGGTGACGATGACCAGGCCGCGGCGGCCGCGGGCGACGCCGTAGCGGGACTCCGCGAGCCCGGCGGCGTCGGCGTCGTTGATCACGTGGACCTCGCGGCCCAGGGTCTCGCTGAGCAGGTCGTCCGCGTCGGTGCCGATCCAGCTCTTGTCGATGTTGGCCGCGGACCCCACCACTCCGCCGCGGCGTACGACGCCCGGGATCGTGACGCCGACCGGGGAGTCGTGCCCGGGGAACTTGTGCAGCAGCTTGGCCATCACCTTGGCCACGGCCTCGGGCGTCGACTTCTCGGGCGTCTCGATGCGCTCGCGCTCGGCCGAGAACTCACCGGTGGACAGGTCGACCGGCGCGGCCTTGATGCCGCTGCCACCGAAGTCGATGCCGATCGGGTCCGTCATCTGTTCAATCTAGTTGTAGTAGGCGTTCTTCGCTCGTACGGCGTCGCGGTGCAGCGTCCGCAGGGTGGGGACGTCGACCTGCAGGTTGGCGGGGAGCGGTGCGTTGCACGAGGCGCCGCGGCAGCCGAGGTAGCGCTTCCACTCGGCGATCATCATCGCCTTGACCTGCGCGTACGCCGGGTTCCGCTGCAGGCCGTACAGCTCGTTGGGATCCGTGGCGAGGTCGTAGAGCTCCTCCTCGCCGCTGGCGTAGCGGGCGTACTTGTAGCGGGCGGTGCGCACGACGAACTCGCTCAGGTCGGAGGGGAAGCCGGGGCTGCTGCGCCGCATCTCGAACAGCGCCTCGAGCAGCACCGGCCGGCTCCAGGCCCGGTCGGCCCCGGTCATCACCGGCCACAGGTTGAGGCCGTCCATCCGGGGCAGGGGCGTGGCGCCGGCGATCGCGAGGATCGTGGGGGTCAGGTCGTGAGTCATCGCCGGGCTGTAGCGGATGCCCGGCCTGATCCCGGGCCCGGCGGCCACGAGCGGCACCCGGCTGGAGACCTCGTGGTGCACCGTCTTCCCGGGCGGGGCGCGGTGCTCGCCGAGGTAGTAGCCGTTGTCGGAGGTGAACATGAAGACCGTGTTGTTGTACTCGCGTGTCTCGCGCAGTCGCTTGACCAGCTTTCCGAACTGGACGTCCCAGGCGTAGATCGCCTCGGCCCGCTGCCGCTGGACGTCGCGCAACCGGGTCTTCTCGGTCGGGGTGTTCTCCAGCAGCCGGCTGAAGTAGGTGGGCTTGTCCCTCATGTCGGGCTCCGCCGCGCGGCGCAGCGGGACCCCGGGACTGTGGGTGATGACGCGGTCGAACTTCCCCCGGACCCACTTCGGGGTGTACGGCGTGGGGAAGTTCTGCACGATCCCGTTCGCCTTGCGGTAGCTGCGCGGGTCCCGCGGCTCCTTCGGTCCACCGTGGTGCGGTGCGACCGGCGTCAGCCAGAGGAAGAAGGGCTTGGAGCTCTTGTGGTACTTGGTGACCAGCGCCCGGGCCTGCGCGCCGATCACGTTCGAGGAGTACTTCCCGCGGTGCATCACCACGCGACGGTTGATGTTCTGGGTGAAGTTCAGGTAGCGGTAGGTGCCGCCGGAGTAGCGCGAGCCGCGGGGCCACTTCGTCTCCAGGCTGGCCATCCAGTCGGTCCACCCCGCGGGCTTGTAGAGCCGGGAGGGCCCGCCGGTCACCCGTGAGCGCATCTGCCCGTAGCCGTTGAGGTATTTGCCGACCAGAGCGGTGTTGTAGCCGCGTTGCTGCATCGCCGTGGCGAGGGTGCGGCGGTCGTCGACGGCCCCGAAGCCGTACGGCGCGGTCACGGTCAGCACCTTGTGGTTGTGCGCGTACTGGCCGAGCAGGAAGGAGGATCGGGCGGGGCAGCACAGCGGGAGCGGGGAGAAGGAGTTCGCGAAGCTCACGCCACGGCTGATCACGTGCCGGTTGACGTTGGGCGCGAACTGGAGCTCGTCCCAGCGCATGTCGTCCGTCATCACCACCACGACGTTGGGCCGCCCGACCGTCGCCGCTCCGGCGTCCTCCCGGGCGACCTGGGGCAGGGCGGCGAGGGTGCCGAGGACGAGCGCGGTCGCGAGCATCCCGGCATGCGGACGCTTCAGCTGCCAACCCCGTCCGGAACGCCCTGCACGTCGGGAGCCGAGCTCCATGGGTCCTCCTGGCAGACGTGGTCGCAGACCGCCTTAGGCGCAGGTCAGTGCCCTGGACCGGCTGGTGGTCGCGCGCACGCTATCGGACCGCGGGGTCGGTAACCTGCGCTCGTGAGACGTGTCGTGGTCGGCCTGGTGACACTGTTTCTCGTCAACCTCCCGTTCGTGCACCAGACGCTCACGGAGCGGTCGATCTCGCGCTCGGGCCGGGACGTGGAGGCCGACCTCCTCGAGGCGAAGGACCTCGACGGGAGCCGGTTCGTCAGCTACCGGCTGCCGAGGGCGCTGGACCCCGACCGGGTCGCCTACTCGGCCCGGGTCGACGAGACCACCTACGCCCAGTCCCGGGAGACCGACCGGCTGCTGGTGCGGGTGGTGCCCGGCCAGCCGTCGAAGAACCGTCCGGTCGGCGAGGTGCGCAGCTCGGTGTTCGCCGTGGTGGCCCTGGGCTCCGACGCGGTCTTCGCCGTGGGGCTGGTCCTGCTCTGGAGGCGCTGGCGCCGCTGGTCCCGGCACGAGGTGGTCGGGGTCGACGCCGGGCTGGTGAGCCTGTCGGCCAACGGCAGGACGCTGACCGTGTCGGCACCCGAGGCGTGGGCGGGCCGGCTGCGGGTGGGTGAGCGGGTCTCGGGTGCGCTGCACCTCGTCGCCGAGGACGACCTCCTGCCGGGGTTGCCGCTGAGCGGGCTGGAGCGGGTGCACGGATCGACGTACGTCGCCCGCGGACGGGTGCGCGACGCCCGGGCCGGACGGGCGGTGCTGGACCTCGAGGACGGCCTCCGGCTGGCGGTGGACACCGCCGGGCACCGGATCCGTGCCGACATCCGCGACTCCACGCAGGTGCGGGGCACGTTGTGCTTCACCCCGACGATCGCGCGCGGGTGAGCCCGGAACGTCCCCGCTCGACCCGGTGATCACTTTACATTCGGCAAGGCCTTGTCAAGTCGCTTGACATCCCCTACGGTCTTGTCCAAGCGGTTGACACCGATCGCCCAAATGTAAAGCAGACTTGAGGAGGCGCCATGGCGTCCGACACGATCGCGAACTCGACGGTCCCGCAAGGTTCGAGCGCGCAGTGGACCGACAAGAAGCGCTACCTGTGGCTGATCGGCCTGGTGGTGCCCTCCCTGGCGGTGGTCGCCTTCGCCGGCCACGGGCTCACCGGTTGGGACGTGTGGCTGTGGGTCGGCCCCATCCTGATCCTGGGCATCGTGCCGGCCATCGACCTGTTCGCCGGTCTCGACCGCTCCAACCCTCCGGACGACGTGATCGACCGGCTCGAGAACGACAAGTACTACCGGTGGATCACCTACCTCTACCTGCCGATCCAGTACGCCGGGTTCGTGGCGGCCTTCGTGTGGATCGCGAAGCCGGAGTGGCTCCCCGGATTCTTGGGGGCCGAGGAGCTCTCCACCTTCGGCAAGCTCGGGATCGCGGTCTCGATCGGCTGCATCGGCGGCATCGGCATCAACACCGCCCACGAGCTCGGTCACAAGAAGGAGAGCCATGAGCGGTGGCTGTCCAAGATCGCGCTGGCCCAGAGCTTCTACGGCCACTTCTACATCGAGCACAACCGCGGCCACCACGTGCGGGTCGCGACCCCCGAGGACCCGGCCAGCAGCCGGTTCGGCGAGAACTTCTACCAGTTCTGGCCGCGCACGGTCGGGGGTTCGCTGCGCAGCGCCTGGGGTCTGGAGAAGAAGCGCTACGCCCGCAAGAACAAGCACCCGTTCCAGATCGGCAACGACGTGCTCAACGCCTGGCTGATGTCGGCGGTGCTGTTCGGCGTGATGATCGCCGTGCTCGGCATCGGGATCCTGCCCTACCTGATCGTCCAGGCGATCGTCGGCTTCTCGCTGCTCGAGGTCGTGAACTACATGGAGCACTACGGGATGCTGCGCCAGAAGGTCGGCACCCCCGAGCGTCAGCGCTACGAGCGGGTGGACCCCAGCCACAGCTGGAACTCCAACAACATCGCCACCAACGTGCTGCTCTACCACCTGCAGCGCCACAGCGACCACCACGCCAACCCGACCCGGCGCTACCAGGCGCTGCGTGACTTCGAGGAGTCGCCGGTGCTGCCGACCGGGTACGCCGGGATGATCGTGCTGGCCCTGGTGCCCCCGCTCTGGCGCCGGGTGATGGACCCCCGCGTCGTGGCTCACTTCGGCGGCGACATCTCCCGCGCCAACATCAGCCCCCGCAAGCGGGACAAGGTGTTCGCGAAGTACGGCGTGGAGGAAGCACGTCGCGCCGAGCAGGAGCGGCTCTACGCCGAGGCGGCAGCGGCTGCTGCGGCGGACGAGGTCCTGGCTGCCCGGTGCCCCGGGTGCGAGTACGTCTACGAGGTCGCACACGGCGACGAGCACGAGGGCTTCGCCGCGGGCACGGCCTGGAAGGACATCCCCGACGACTGGTGCTGCCCCGACTGCGGCGTACGTGAGAAGGTCGACTTCGTCCCGGTGGAGTCGCAGCTGCAGAGCGGACTGCTCTCGTGAGGATCGTGGTCGACCGGGACGCGTGCGAGGGCCTCGGCATGTGCGAGGCGATGGCCCACGAGTTCTTCGAGCTCGACGACGACGACGTGATGACCGTGCTCGAGGAGTCCCCGCCGGAGTCCGAGCGCGCCAAGGTGCACGCCGCCGTGGAGGCGTGCCCCGTGCTGGCCCTGAGACTGGACGGGTAGGCAGCCGCCATGGCGGTGTTGCAGGACCTGCGACCGGCACTGGCCAGGCCACCTACGCTGGTCACCATGAGCCCGCTGACCTCGCCCCCGGTCACCAATCGTGACCGGCTGCTCAGCGCGGCCGCGCGGTTCACCGCCGAGCACGGCTGGGGTGAGCTCACCATGGCCAAGCTGGCCGACCTGGTCGGCGTCAGCCGCCAGACCGTCTACAACGAGCTCGGGGGCAAGCCGCAGCTCGCCGAGGCGATGGTGCTGCGCGAGCTGGAGCTGTTCCTCGAGCTGGTCGACTCCGGGTTCCGCGAGCACCCCGACGACCTGGTCCGCGCGATCGAGGCCGCGGCCTTCCAGGTGCTCGAGCTGGCCAGCACGGACCCGCTGCTCCACGCCATCCTCAGCAGCAGCCAGGGCGCGGACAGTGAGCTGCTCCCGCTGCTGACGACCAACTCCGAGCCGCTCCTCGGCGCGGCCGGCGAGATGATCCGTTCCCACGTGACCAGCTATGACGTGGCGCTCGACGAGCAGCGGCTCGAGGTGCTCATCGAGATGGTGGTGCGCCTGGTGCTCAGCCACGTGATGCAGCCGACGGCGACACCTGCCGAGACGGCCGAGACCATCGCCTGGATCGCCGAGCGGATTCTCTCCGCCTGAGGTTGTCGGGCCGATAGGATCGCGCGTTGTCCGGCGCAGAGGGCCGGTGGGAGCAGGGGTCATGACTGGGTGGTCGAGGTGGGCACGCGCGTGCGCCTGCGGCGTACTGCTGCTCGCGACTGCGTGCGGGAGCCCGTCCGGCAGCGATCCCGACCCGGCGAAGTCCCCGGGCAGGACTGCCGAGCCCGGTGCCGGCACGGATGCTGCGGCGCCGTCGCCCCAGCCGGTGCCCGACGACGTGGCGATCGACGCTCCCGGGAAGTTGAAGGAGCGGCTGCTGTCCTCCGACGTGCTGGTCTTCAGCCAGAAGACCCTCGACAAGGACACCATCGCGCAGGTCAAGACGATCAAGGGCGTCGAGGCGGTGGAGCCGATCTCGATGGGCCAGTTCTACGTGGAGCAGAACCAGGTCACCTACGCGGCGGTGGACCCGGGCACGTTCCGGCGGTTCGCGGCGCCGCTCACCGCCCAGAACCAGGAGGTGTGGGACCGCGTGGCCGGCGGTGAGATCGCCGTGGAGCCGGAGCTCGGGAAGCTGCTGGGCCAGAAGGACGGCTACATGCGGGTCAGCAACGAGGCCGCCGCGGAGACGGTGCACATCGGTGCGTACGCGAAGGTGCTGCACAGCCTGGGGAGCTCCCGCATCGACGCCGTGCTGAACCACCGGTGGGCCGAGAAGCTGAACATGACCAAGGACAACTCGATGATCGTCGCGCTCGGTTCGGCCTCCCCGGCCAGCGTGCTCAAGGAGCTGAAGAAGTACGCCGGGCAAGACGCCCAGATCGAGATCCTGGCGCAGAACCCCGACCTCAGCGCCGTCCGGACGGCCGTCCTCACCGGAGGTTCGGTGGCCGAGGCGGTGGGCTCCTTCAGCTATCGGGCGAACCCCGACGGCACCGTCGTACCTGAGGCCGCCTGGGTGAACGCCAACATCCGCACCGAGATGATGCCGATCATCGGCAAGGTCACCGGCCACCGGGTGATGCTGCCCCAGCTGCGCGGGGCGCTCAACGAGATCGTGGCCCTCAAGCGCGCCGACAAGATCAAGACCTACGACGGCTGCTACGTCCCGCGGTTCATCGCCAAGAACCCGGCCAGGGGCCTGAGCTTCCACACCTACGGCACCGCGATCGACCTGAACGCCTCCACGAACTACCGCGGCATCCCCGGAGACATCGACCGCGGCGTGGTCGCCATCTTCAAGCGCTGGGGCTTCGCCTGGGGCGGCGACTGGAACTACACCGACCCGATGCACTTCGAGCTTGCCGAGCTGAAGCGCTGACCGGGGCTCGGTTCGGTTGGTCGGTTGGTTGGTTGGTCGGTTGGTTGGTTGGTTGGTCGGTTTCCCAGGTTATGAACCCGAACTGCCTCTTCACACACCTCACACCGTGTGTGAAGAGGCAACATGGGTTCATAACCTGGGAAACTGCCGACCCACTAGCCTGCCTGCATGCGAGCAGTCCAGGTAACCCGTACAGATGGCCCGTCCGCGATCACGATCGAGGAGATCGACGAACCCACTGCCGAGGGACCGTTCGGTCCGCAGGTGCTCGTCGAGGTGCACGCGGTCGGGATCTCGTTCCCCGACCTGCTGCTGAGCAAGGGGGAGTACCAGCTCAAGCCGGAGCTGCCGTTCACGCTCGGGGTCGACTTCGCGGGCGTCGTACGGTCCGCGCCGGAGGGTTCCGGGTTCGCCGAGGGTGACCGGGTCGCGGCCGTGCTCGGCAACGGCGGGGCCGCCGAGGTGGTCGGGCTGGGCGCGGACAGCGTGTTCCCGCTGCCGGACTCGCTGAGCTTCGCCCAGGGCGCCGCGATCCCGATGAACTACCTCACCGCGCAGTTCGCGCTCGCCGAGCGCGGGCACCTCAAGAAGGGCGAGACCGTGCTGGTGCACGGCGCCGCCGGCGGGGTCGGCACCGCGACCATCCAGGTCGCCAAGGGGTACGGCGCACGCACGATCGCCGTCGTCTCCACCGAGGAGAAGGCCGAGATCGCCAAGCAGGCCGGGGCCGACGAGGTCGTCCTGGTCGAGGGGTTCCGCGACTCCGTGAAGGAGCTGACCGACGGCGCCGGCGTCGACGTGGTGATGGACGTCGTCGGCGGCGACCTGTTCACCGACTCGCTGCGGTCCCTGGCCCCCCAGGGCCGGCTGCTCGTCGTCGGGTTCGCCGGCGGTGGCATCCCGGTCGTCAAGGCCAACCGGCTGCTGCTCAACAACGTCGACGTGCGCGGGGTCGGCTGGGGCGCCTACGCGATGGCCCGCCCCGGCTTCATGCGCGAGCAGTGGGCCGAGCTGGTGCCGATGATCGAGTCCGGCGTGATCGACCCGCCGATCGGGCGGACCTACCCCGTCGAGGAGTTCGGGGCCGCGCTGCAGGACATGGAGGACCGCAAGACGCTGGGCAAGTCGGTCGTCACCTTCAAGTGATCGAGGTCGTGTTGGGCGGTTGCTGATCGGGGTATGGGACAGCCCGTGAGCAACGAATCGGAGAAGTCCGCGATCATCTTCGACATCGACGGCACCCTCGTCGACTCGACCTACCACCACGCCATCGCCTGGCAGCGCGCCTTCGACCGCAACGAGATCATCCTGCCGCTGTGGCGGATCCACCGGACCATCGGGATGGGCGGGGACAAGCTCGTCGCCGACGTCGCCGGCCAGGACGTGGAGGACCGCCTCGGTGACACGCTGCGCGACGCCTGGAAGGACGAGTACCTCAAGATCAAGGCCGAGGTCTTCCCGCTCCCCGGCTCCGCCGACCTCGTCAAGAAGCTGGTCGCCGATGGCCACCTGGTCGCCCTGGCCTCCTCCGGCGACCCGGCGTTCGCCGAGGAGGCGCTCGACGACCTCGACATCCGCGACGACGTCACGGTGCTCAAGACCTCCGGTGACGTGGAGGCATCCAAGCCCGAGCCGGACCTGATCGAGGTCACCCTCGAGGCGCTCGGCACCCGCCGGGCGGTGATGATCGGGGACACGCCGTACGACGTGGAGTCCTCCGAGCGCGCCGGGTTGAAGTGCATCGGGCTGCGCTCGGGTGGCTACAGCGAGGCCGAGCTCGTCGAGGGCGGCGCGGTGCTGGTGGTCGACGCGCCCGAGGACCTGCTGGAGCTCGACTGGGAGCAGTACCTCACCGAGTCCTGAGGTGTTCGGATGCATCGCTCGGTGCTCGGGCGGGTACTCGTCCGGCCATGACGAACTTCGGCTACACCCTGATGACCGAGCAGGCCGGCCCACGCGAGCTGGTGGACCACGCCGTCCGCGCCGAGGGGGCGGGCTTCGACTTCGAGGTGATGAGCGACCACTACTTCCCGTGGCTCTCGGCCCAGGGGCACGCGCCGTACGCCTGGTCGGTGCTCGGCGCCGTGGCCCACGCCACCGAGCGGGTGGGGCTGATGACCTACGTGACCTGCCCGACCGTGCGCTACCACCCGGCGATCGTGGCCCAGAAGGCCGCGACGGTGCAGCTGCTGGCCCAGGGACGGTTCACCCTGGGACTGGGCAGCGGCGAGAACCTCAACGAGCACGTCGTGGGTCAGGGCTGGCCCGCGGTCCAGGACCGGCAGGCGATGTTGCGCGAGGCGCTGGAGATCATCCGCGAGCTGCACACCGGGGAGCTGATCGACTACCGCGGCGAGTACTTCCAGGTCGATTCCGCGCGCGTCTGGGACCTCCCCGACGAGGGCGTGGAGCTCGCCGTCGCGGTAGGCGGTGAGCGCGCGGTCAATGAGCTGGCGCCTCTGGCCGACCACCTGATCGCCACCGAGCCGAACGCAGACCTGATCTCGGACTGGAACGCGACCGAGGGGGCCCCGAAGATCGGGGAGCGCGCCCGGGCCGTGGGCCAGATCCCGATCTGCTGGGACCCCGACAAGGACACGGCCGTGGAGCGCGCGCACGACCAGTTCCGCTGGTTCGCCGGTGGCTGGAGCGTGAACGCGGACCTGCCCACCACGGCGGGGTTCGCCGGAGCCACGCAGTACGTCCGCCCCGAGGACGTCGCCGAGTCGATCCCGTGCGGTCCCGACCTCGACGCGATCGTGGAGAGCGTCCGGCCCTTCTGGGAGGCCGGGCACACCGATGTCGCACTGGTGCAGATCGGCGGCGAGACCCAGGAGCAGTTCCTCGCCGAGGTCGCCGGACCCCTGCTGGAGAAGCTGCGCTCCGCGTCGTCGTGACGCTGCCCTGACGACCTGACGCGGCGGGCTCCGCGCAGGCCCTCAGCCGGTCGCGCCGTGCACGCGGACGCCGTCCACCCAGGTGGAGACCACCTGCGTGGCGCCGATCCCGGCGGGGTCCCCGGTGAACGGGTCCCGGTCGAGCACCACCAGGTCGGCGACCTGACCCACGGCGATCGTGCCGGCGTCGTCGCGGTGGTTCACCCAGGCCGAGCCGCTGGTGTACGCCGCGAAGGCCGTCTGCAGGTCGAGTGCCTGCTCGGGCAGGAACGGCTCGGTGCCCGAGGGGCGCGTCTCGCCGAGGGCCCAGCGGTTCACGGCGACGTGGATCGCCTCGAGCGGGTTCGGGGTGCTCACCGGCCAGTCGCTGCCGGCGACCAGCCGGGCACCGGTGCGGTGCAGGCTGCCGAACGGGTACTGCCAGGTGGCCCGTTCCGCGCCCAGGAAGGGCAGCGTCAGGTCGGCCATCTGCTCGTCCAGGCAGGCCCACAGCGCCTGCAGGTTCGCGGCCACCCCGAGCTCGCCGAAGCGGCGTACGTCGTCGGGGTGCACCAGCTGCAGGTGCGCGATGTGGTGCCGGTTGTCGCGTCCGCTGCCCGCGACCGCGGCGAACGCGTCCAGGGCCTCGCGGACCCCGCGGTCGCCGATCCCGTGCACGTGCACCTGGAAGTCGCTGGCGTCCAGCAGGGCGACGTACCGCTTCAGTGCCTCCGGGTCGACGAAGGAGTGCCCGGTGTTGGCCGTCGCGTGGCCGCAGCGGTCCAGGTAGGGCGCGGTCAGCGCCGCCGTCCCGTTCTCCGCGACGCCGTCCTGCATCACCTTGATGCTGGTGGCGCGGAACCGGCCGTGGGTGTACTCCGCGCGGCGAGCGATCAGTGAGTCGATCTGCTCCTCGTCCCGTTCGCGGTCCCACCACAGCGCCCCGACGACGTGGGCGGTGAGGTCGCCGCGCCGGGCTGCGCCGAGGTACGTCGGTCCCGGGTCGTCCATCCCCGCGTAGGCGCCGACGATCGCGTCCTGCCAGCCGGTGACGCCCAGCGAGTGCAGGTAGGCCTGGCCCGTCATCAGCGCGCGGTAGTAGTCCTCGGCCGTGGTCTGCGGGGTGTGCCGCGCGACGGCGGCCATCGCCCCCTCGTGGAGCGTGCCAGTCGGCCGGCCGTCGGGGTCGCGCTCGAAGCGGCCGTGCGGCGGGTCGGGCGTCTCGCGGGTGATCCCGGCGAGCTCGAGCGCGCGGGTGTTCACCCAGGCGCCGTGGTGGTCCCGGTTGGGCAGGAACACGGGCCGGTCGCTCACGACGGCGTCCAGGTCCTCCGCTCGTGGCGTGCCGCCGGGGAAGGCGGCCATCGCCCAGCCACCACCGAGGATCCAGCCGGCGTCGGGGTGGGTCTCTGCGTACTCCTTGATCGTGGCGAGGTAGTCCTCCCGGGTGGTCCCTCCGGTCAGGTCGCACCGGTTCCGCTCGAGCCCGCCCTGCACCGCGTGCACGTGGGCGTCCACGAAGCCGGGGCTCAGCAGGCCGCCGTCGAGGTCGACCACCTCGGTGCCGGGCGGGAGATCCACCGGGCCGTTGGCCGGGTCCTTCTCCGGGCCGACCGCGGTGATCCGGCCGTCCTCGACCAGCACGGTACCGACCGCCCCGCGGTAGTGGTGCCCGTCGAAGACGGTGCCGTTGCGGAACGCGGTGGTGGTCATGCGCAGCATTGTGCTCCGCGCGGCTGGTCTCGCGCGCCGGTTCCCGCGCGCCCCGGCAGGCGCCGCCGTGAGCCCCCACCGGGAGGGGTGATGGGGTGGGCCCGTGCACACACCTTCACGCGCGGGCGTCATCTGGGACATGGACGGGACCCTGGTGGAGTCGGCCGCAGTGGTCCCGGACGCGATCATCGAGACGGTCCGCAGGCTCGGCGGCCAGCCGCGCGACCGGGAGAGCGTGGTCGCGCTCTACCACCTGGGGCCCCCGCACCTGATCATCGGGCGGATGCTGGAGCGCGAGGGCGTGCCGGCGGACGCCGACGAGTTCCACTCGGTCCTGGCGGAGAACGCGTCGGGAGTGATGGTCCACGACGGGATCCCGGAGGCGCTCTCGCAGCTGCGCGAGCGCGGCGTACCCCTGGCGGTGTTCACCGGGAACAGCGCCCGCGCCGCCGCGATCCTGCTGGGAGCGGTGGGGCTGCGCGACTACTTCGACGTGGTCATCGGCGGCGACGAGGTCCCGCGCCCGAAGCCGGCTCCGGACGGGGTGATCGCCGCCGCCGCGGCACTCGGGGTGGAGGTGGCCCGCTGCCTCTACGTCGGCGACTCACCGCTCGACGTGGGCGCCGCCCAGGCTGCCGGGGCCGTACCCGTCGCCGCCGGCTGGGGCCACCTCTACGACCCCACCCTCGACGCCCCCACGGCTACCACCCCGGCCGAGGTGCTCGCCTTCCTGGACGGGCACCCCGGCCGCTAGGGCTGCTCAGGCTGCGGAGCCCAGGCGCAGCGTCACCGAGCGGGCACCGCGCCGGGCGGCCTCGTGGGACTCGGCGAGCTGGGCGCGGGCCAGGTCGCGCAGCTCGGCCATCGCCGGGGTGACCTCGGCCAGGGTCAGCTCGGTCTCGATCACGTCGAGGTCCAGGCCCCACACGTCGGCGAGCACGCGGCGCATCCAGCCGGTGGCGTGGTCCCAGCCGGCGCGGGGGGTGCCCTCGCCGTACCCGCCGCCGCGCGCGGTCACCAGGAAGGCCGGCCGACCGGCGAGCGTGGTGGTGCCGGGGCCGAAGCGGGGGTCGGTGGCGACGAGGTCCCACCAGGTCTTGAAGTGCTGGGAGACCCCGAAGTTGTACATCGGGACCGCGAAGATCAGCGCGTCCGCCTGCTCGATCTCGTCGGCGAGCTGGGCGCTGGCCGCCAGCGCGGTCCGCTGCGCCTCGGTGCGCGACTCCTCCGGGGTGTAGCCGGCGAAGGCCGCCGTCTGCCACAGGGAGCCGTCCAGGGGAGTGGTGCCGACGTCGCGCCGGACGACCTCGGCGCCGCCGAGCTCCTCCACGACGGTCTGCTCGAGGGTGTCGGCGACCGCGCGGGTCACCGATCCGTCCTGCCGGATGCTGGCGTCCAGCCTGAAGATCGTGCTCATGGGGGGCTCCTCGTGGTGCTCGTACGGCGGTGGGCGGTCGTTTCCTCCGACCTGCTCTGACTTCTATAGTATTGCACACGGATCATCTAACTTCCCGATCATCTGTTTTTGTGATGCTCGCCACCACTGAACACTTACGGCTACACTCGCGGCATGGCCGAGGACACCCGGGAGCAGAAGAAGACGCAGGCAGACGCCCTGCCCGTCGACTTCGGCCGTGCCCTGGGCGCGGTGTGGCGCACCTACCTGCGGAACGCCGGCACCGTGGTCGACGACCTCCCCGGCGGCCCCCGGGGCTACCAGGTGCTCTCGATCGCGGCGACGACCGCCTGCACGAACCAGGCCCGGATCGCCGAGCAGCTCGGCCTCGACCGGACCGTGATGACCTACCTGATCGACGACCTCGAGAAGGCCGGACTGGTGACCCGTCGACCCGACCCGGCGGATCGCCGCGCCCGTCAGGTGGTGCTCACCGACCAGGGCGAGAAGACCCTGGCCGCCGCCTCCGGCCGGATCGACCACATCGAGCGCTCCCTGCTCGGCGGCCTCGGCGACGAGGACGCCGCCCTGTTCCGCGACCTGCTGATCCGGGTGGCCTCCGCCGGCCCGGTGGACGTCGACGTCGACCCCTGCGGCGACCCGCCGGCCATCTGCTGACCCCAGGACCCGCCGAGACGTCACATCTGAAATCCCAGACCCCGTCGACCCGTCGCATCTGAAAGCCCCGTTCGCCAACGGTGAACGGCGCGTCTGTGCGGAACATCACCGACGCCGCCAGGGTTGAGCCAGCATCGCTCAATTCTGAAAGGTGCGGACCTTGTCTCTCGCTACCAGCCTCCCCGTTCTCTTCGTCGCCGACCTCGTCGTGCTGCCCGGCATGGTCGTCCCCATCCAGCTCGACGAGTCCTCCCAGGCGGCGATCGACGCCGCCGGCAGCAGCGAGGACGGCCGTCTGCTCGTCGCCCCCCGTCTGGAGGGTCGCTACGCGTCGTACGGCGTGATCGCGACCGTCGAGCGCGTCGGCCGGTTCAGCGGCGGCGCCCCCGCCGCGGTGCTGAAGGCCGAGCGCCGCGGGCGCATCGGCAGCGGGGTGACCGGTCCGGGCGCCGCGCTCTGGGTCGAGGTCGAGCCCGTCGAGGAGCACGAGACCGCGCGGGCGCACACGCTGGCCGAGGAGTACAAGCGCCTCGTCGTCGCCGTGCTCACGCGCCGTGACGCCTGGCAGGTGATCGACTCGGTGAACCAGATGGACGACCCCGCGATGCTGGCCGATGCGGCCGGGTACGCGCCGTACCTCTCCACCGAGCGCAAGCAGCAGCTGCTCGAGACGCCCGACGTGGAGGAGCGGCTGACCACGCTGATCGGCTGGACCTCGGACTACCTCGCCGAGGTGGAGGTCACCGACAAGATCGGTGAGGACGTCCGCGAGGGGATGGAGAAGAGCCAGCGCGAGTTCCTGCTGCGCCAGCAGCTCGCCGCGATCCGCAAGGAGCTCGGCGAGGGCGAGCCCGAGGGCTCCGAGGACTACCGCGCCCGCGTGGAGCAGGCCGAGGTGCCCGACACGGTGCGCGAGGCGATGCTGCGCGAGGTCGACAAGCTGGAGCGCTCCAGCGACCAGAACCCCGAGGCCGCGTGGATCCGCACCTGGCTCGACACGGTGCTGGAGCTGCCGTGGGGCGTGACCACCGAGGACAGCGTGGACCTCGCCGCCGCGCAGGCGGTGCTCGACGCGGACCACCACGGCCTCGACGAGGTCAAGGAACGGATCGTGGAGTACCTCGCGGTGCGTGCCCGTCGCGCCGAGCGCGGCCTCCAGGTCGTCGGTGGACGCGGCTCGGGTGCCGTGGTGCTGCTCGCCGGGCCTCCCGGAGTGGGCAAGACCTCCCTCGGTGAGAGCGTCGCCCGCGCCCTGGGCCGCAAGTTCGTCCGCGTCGCCCTCGGCGGTGTCCGCGACGAGGCCGAGATCAGGGGCCACCGCAGGACGTACGTCGGCGCACTGCCCGGCCGGATCGTCCGGGCAATCAAGGAGGCCGGCTCGATGAACCCGGTCGTCCTGCTCGACGAGGTCGACAAGGTGGGCGCCGACTACCGCGGCGACCCCGCGGCCGCCCTGCTCGAGGTGCTCGACCCGGCGCAGAACCACACCTTCCGCGACCACTACCTCGAGCTCGACCTGGACCTGTCCGACGTGCTGTTCATCGCGACCGCCAACGTGGTGGAGCAGATCCCCTCGGCGCTGCTGGACCGGATGGAGCTGGTCACCCTCGACGGCTACACCGAGGACGACAAGGTCGCGATCGCCCGCGACTTCCTGCTGCCCCGCCAGCTCGAGCGGGCCGCGGTCACCTCCGAGGAGGTCACGGTCAGCGACGAGGCGCTGCGCGAGCTCGCGGCGAACTACACCCGTGAGGCCGGCGTACGCCAGATGGAGCGGTTCCTGGCCAAGCTGCTGCGCAAGGCGGCGACCCGGCTGGCCACGGATCCCGAGGCGAAGCTCGAGATCGACCGTGCGGATCTCAAGGAGTTCCTGGGCCGGCCGCGGTTCGAGCCGGAGTCCCACGAGCGCACCTCGGTGCCCGGTGTCGCGACCGGTTTGGCCGTGACCGGGCTGGGCGGTGACGTCCTGTTCATCGAGGCCAGCGCCAGCGCGGGGCCGGCCGACCTCAAGCTCACCGGTCAGCTCGGGGACGTGATGAAGGAGTCGGCGCAGATCGCGCTGTCGTTCGTGCGCTCGCACGCCGAGCGGCTCGGGATCGACCCGGCGTCGCTGGAGCGGACGATCCACGTGCACGTGCCGGCGGGCGCCGTACCCAAGGACGGGCCGTCGGCGGGCGTGACCATGGTGACGGCGCTGACCTCGCTGCTGACCGGCCGCCCGGTGCGCGGTGAGGTCGGGATGACCGGCGAGGTCACGCTGAACGGGCGGGTGCTGCCGATCGGCGGCGCCAAGCAGAAGCTGCTCGCGGCCCAGCGCAACGGCCTCACCGAGGTGTTCCTGCCGGCGCGCAACGAGCCCGATCTGGACGAGGTGCCCGCCGACGTGCTCGCGGACGTGACCGTGCACCTCGTCGGCGACGTGCTCGACGTCGTCGCCTCGGCGCTGGAGCAGGCTCCGGTCGCGACGGCCACCGCTGCCTGAGCGCGGGGGGTGACGCGGGGTTCGCGTTGCCGGGTGTCCTCCCGGGAGAGCACCCGGCAACGTAAACCCCGCGTTACAACCAGCTCGCCGTGGACCCCTGGACGTGCGCCGGGCGGCGTACTCCCCTAGGTTCGTGTGCAGGGGCCGCCGAAGATGCCGGCTCTCCTGTCCCCCGACGTGCCACGGTCCGTCCGGCCGTCCGACCTCTGCTGAGGCCCTCATGTCCGAGCACCTGCCCCAGTCCGCCGAAGCCCCGCTGCGCCGCGACATCCGGATCGTGACCTCGATGCTGGGCAACACCCTGACCCGCACCCACGGCCAGGACCTGCTCGACCTCGTCGAGAGCGTGCGCAAGGCGGCGAAGGACGACACGCTGTCCCTGCCCGAGCTCGACGTGGCCACCGCGACGACGCTGGCGCGCGCGTTCACGGCGTACTTCCACCTCGCGAACGTCACCGAGCAGGAGCACCGCGGTCGCGCGCTGCTCGACGCCCGCGCCGAGGACGGCGGTCCGCTCAGCGGGGCACTCGCCCGCGTCCGCGAGAGCGGGATCGAGGCCTCCGACGTCGCCGAGGCCGTCTCGAACGTCGCGGTCCGGTCGGTGTTCACCGCGCACCCCACCGAGGTCCAGCGGCGTACGACGCTCGACAAGCTCCGCGCGGTCGCCGCCCTGCTCGAGGAGCCGGACACGGCTCGCCGGACCACCCGCCTCGAGGCGGCCGTGGACCTGCTCTGGCAGACCGACGAGCTGCGGGTGGAGCGACCCGAGGTGATCGACGAGGCGCGCAACGGCATCTACTACCTCGAGGGCCTGAACTCCGCCGCCGTCCTCGACGTGCTCGAGGAGCTCGAGGAGAACCTCGCCCCGTGGGACGTCGAGCTGCCGCTGACCACCAGCCCGCTGCGGTTCGGCACCTGGATGGGTGGCGACCGCGACGGCAACCCCAACGTGACCCCGGCGATGACCCGTGAGGTCCTCCGGCTGCAGGCCTCGCACGGCATCACCGTGATCCGCCGCAAGATCAACGACCTCCGGCGGACGCTCTCGGTCAGCGAGCGACTCTCCGAGGTCGCCCAGGACCTGCGCGACCGCACCGACGAGATGCTCGAGCGGCTCCCGGAGGTGGAGCCGCGCTACCGCCGGCTCAACATCGAGGAGCCCTACCGGCTGTTCCTGACCTGCGTGGACCTGCGGCTGCAGCTGACCGACGTGCGTGTCCGCCAGGGCGAGCCGCACCGGCCCGGCCGCGACTACCGCGACGACACCGAGCTGATGGACGACCTCCTCCTGCTGCACGGCTCGGTGGAGAAGTACCAGGGCCCGCTGATCGCCGGCGGGGACCTGCGCCGGCTGGTGCGCACCGTCGCGGCGTCGGGTCTCACCCTGGCGACCCTCGACGTGCGCGAGCACGCGGACAAGCACCACCACGCGGTCGGCCAGCTCATCGACAGGCTCGGCACCCTGGAGAAGCCCTACGCCGAGCTCGACCGCGACGAACGCCGCGAGCTGCTCAGCAAGGAGCTCACCGTGCACCGGCCGCTGTCGCACCAGCCACCGCCGATCGACGAGGACGGGCAGCAGACCGCGGAGATCTTCGCGGTCGTGGGGGAGTGCCTGGACGCGCTGGGGGAGCGGGCCATCGAGAGCTACATCATCTCGATGACCATGGACGTCGACGACGTGCTGGCCGCGGTGCTGCTCGCCCGCGAGGCCGGGCTGGTCGACCTCGCCGAGGGCACGGCCCGGATCGGGTTCGTCCCGCTGCTGGAGACCGTCCAGGAGCTCGAGCGTGCGGAGCCGATCCTGGACGGCCTGCTCAGCGACCCGTCGTACCGCAAGCTCGTGGCGGCCCGCGGCGACGTCCAGGAGGTCATGCTCGGCTACTCCGACTCCAACAAGTCCGGCGGCATCGCCACCTCGCAGTGGCAGATCCAGCGGGCCCAGCGCACGGCGCGCGACGTGGCCGCCAGGCACGGGGTCCGGCTGCGGTTCTTCCACGGCCGCGGCGGCTCGGTGGGACGCGGTGGCGGCCCGACGTACGACGCGATCATGGCGCTGCCCTTCGGCACCGTCGAGGGCGAGGTGAAGCTCACCGAGCAGGGCGAGGTGATCAGCGACAAGTACGCCCTGCCGGTCCTGGCGCGCGAGAACCTCGAGCTGCTGGTCGCCGGGACCCTGGAGGCCAGCCTGCTCCACCGCACCGACCGTCGTACGCCGGAGCAGGCGAGCCGGTGGGACGAGCTGATGGACCAGGTCTCGGAGCATGCGCACCGCCGCTACTGCGACCTCGTCGAGCGCCCCGAGCTGCCGGAGTACTTCCTGGCCTGCACCCCGGTCGACCTGCTCGGCTCGCTGCACATCGGGTCACGGCCCTCGCGTCGCCCGCAGCAGGACGGCGGCCTCGACGGGCTGCGCGCGATCCCGTGGGTGTTCGGCTGGACCCAGTCGCGCCAGATCGTGCCCGGCTGGTTCGGCGTCGGCTCGGGCCTGGCCGCGGTCGAGGAGCACCGTGACGACCTGCGCGAGATGTACGAGCACTGGCCGTTCTTCCGGACCTTCCTGGACAACGTCGCGATGACGCTGGCCAAGGCCGACCTCGACATCTCCGAGCGCTACGTCACCGCCCTGGCGCCGGAGCACACCCACGGCATCCTCGACATCGTCCGCGAGGAGTTCGAGCTCACGGTCGCGCAGGTGCTCGCGGTCACCGGCGACTCCGCGCTGCTGGACCGCGAGCCGGTGCTGCGACAGACCCTCGAGGTTCGCGAGAACTACCTCGAGCCGCTGCACCTGCTGCAGGTCCAGCTGCTGGAGCGGCGTCGCGCGAACGACGAGGAGGACCCCGAGCTCGAGCGGGCGCTGCTGCTGACGATCAACGGGATCGCGGCCGGGATGCGCAACACCGGCTGACCCGGCGGTGACCAGGCGACCTCGCAGCCAGCTCGTCGCGGCCCTCGTGGTCGTCGGCGTGACGGTGCTCCTCGGCGTGGCCTTCAGCCTGCTGCACCTGCCCTCAGCGGTGCTGTTCGCCTCGCTGCTCGGCGGGATGGCGCACGCGCTCACCTCCCGTACGCCGCTGCGGGTGCCGCGGCTGGCCTACCGCGTCGGCCAGGGGATCATCGGCGTCACGATCGGCTCCCTGGTCAGCCTCTCGTCCCTGGCGGCGATGGGCAGCGCGCTGCTGCCGATCGTGGCGATCACGATCGGCACCGTCGTGATCAGCCTGGTGGCCGGGAGGATCCTGGCCCTGCGCGACGACGTCACCCCGGTCACCGGCACCTTCGCGCTGATCGCCGGGGGAGCGTCCGGGGTGGTCGCGATCGCCAACGACCTCGGCGCCGACGACCGGGTGGTGACCGTGGTGCAGTACCTCCGGGTGCTCCTCGTGCTGCTGACGCTGCCGCTGGTGACGACCGTCGTCTTCGACCCGAAGGGCGGACAGGGCAGCTTCGAGCCGGGCGACGCACCGCTGCCGGCGCAGCTCCTCTTCGTTGCAGTGACGCTCGTGGGCGGGCTGGTGCTCGCCCGCGTCGTGCCGTTCGGCACCTCGACGTTGCTGGCACCCCTTGTCCTCGCGGCGGCGCTGGCCTCGTCGGGCTGGTTCGGGGACGTCTCGGTGCCGGTGCCCGTCCAGTGGGTCGGATACGCCCTGATCGGGATCCAGGTGGGGCTGCGGTTCACCCGCGCCAGCCTCGCCTCGATCACCCGGATGCTGCCGCTGGTGCTGGCCATCATCGTGGCGATGATCGCCCTCACCGGCGGCATGGGCGCGCTGCTGGCCTGGCTGACTCCCGTCGACGGGTTGACGGCGTACCTCGCGACGACGCCGGGCGGCCTGTTCGCCGTACTGGCCACCGCTGCCGACAGCGGGGCCGACGTCACCTACGTGATGGCGGTACAGCTGTTCCGGCTGGTGTTCATCCTGCTGCTCGTGCCGTTCCTCGCCCGCCGCCTGCAGTCGCGGGACTAGGTGGGCACGACCGGGGTCAGCCCTCGACCACGAGCCCGATCTCGCGGGCGAGCAGGGGCGCCAGCAGCACCAGCTGTGCGGAGGTGACGGTGGCCCCGCGGAGGTGGTTCACCCCGCTGACGTCGGTGAGCGTGGTGTCCCTCAGGTCCACGTGCTCGAGCTCGGCGTTCTGCACGTCGAGGTGGGCGACCCGGGTCCCGGGCAGCGCCACCCTGGTCAGCTTGGCCCGGCCCAGGTCGAGCTCGTCGATCTGGCAGTCGGTGAACACCACGTCGAGCAGCTCGCTGCCGCGCAGGTTGACGTAGGTGAGCTTGCACCCGACCAGGTGCACGCGGCGCCACTGCGCGTCGTAGGCCTCCAACGAGCCGACCCGGCCGGGGCCGATCTCCACGTCGCGCCACACCCCGCGGTTGGCCCTCGCCACGGGGACGTCGAGCCCGGCCAGCGTGGTGTCGTTGACCCGCGAGCTGGACAGCTCGAGGTCGTCGGCGGCGAGCCCGTCGAAGTGGCACTCGCTGATCGCCGACCCGTTGCCGAGGTCCAGGTGGTCGGCGTGCACCTGCTCGAACCGGCTCCGGTCCAGGTCGGCCCGCGGCCGCAGGTCGTCGTGGTCACCGGCGCGGAGCTCGCGGTGGAGCACGGGCTCGATGCGCGGTGCGGTGCGTCGTACGGTCGCCATCTCGGTCCTGTCGTGGGGATCGCCCCAGAATCCCATCCCCGCCCGGCCCCCTGCGCCGGTGGTGCGGAGGCTGTGGGGGGCATCACTTCCTTCGGGTGGGGGGAAACTGCCGCCGGTTCTGGGTAGACCCCTCCCATGCCCCAAACCCTGGACGAGCTGCTGGACGAGCACGGGACGACGTACGCCGAGGCGGCCGGGATCAGGCTGAAGGACGAGCCCGCCCCGCTCTACCAGCTGCTGGTGCTGACGATGCTCAGCTCGACGCGGATCTCGGCCGACGTCGCCGTGGCTGCAGCGCGGGAGCTGTTCGCGCAGGGGTGGCGTACGCCGGAGAGGATGCGTGACGCGACCTGGCGGCAGCGGGTGACGGCGCTGGGGCGCGCCGGCTACAAGAGGTACGACGAGAGCACCTCCACCAAGCTCGAGGAGGGGGCGGTGTGGCTGCTCGAGGAGTACGACGGAGACCTGCGCCGGATCCGTCCCCGCGGCCACGCGGGAGTGGAGGACCTGCTCGAGGCGGTGGCGCAGACGCCCCGGATCGGGCCGGTCGGGGCGCGGATCTTCTGCCGAGAGGTGCAGGACGTGTGGCCGGAGGTGTCGCCGTACTTCGACGACCGGGCGCTGCGCCGGGCGGAGAAGCTGGGGCTCCCGACCGAGCCCGCTGCCCTGGCCGAGCTGGCACCACGTGGGGAGGTCGCGAGGCTGGCGACGGCGCTGGTGCGGGCAGACCTCGCCGACCGGGGGTGAGGCGAGCGCCGCGCGGCGACGCGGGTCGGGCACGATGAGCGGCATGCCGGAAGCGATCACCACCAGCCCGCTCGAGACCCTGCGGACCGTGTTCGGCTACCCCGAGTTCCGCGGCGAGCAGGCGGCGATCATCGACACCGTCGTCTCCGGCGGGGACGCGCTCGTGCTGATGCCGACCGGCGCGGGCAAGTCGCTGTGCTACCAGGTCCCCGCCCTCGTGCGCCCAGGCACCGGCGTGGTCATCTCCCCGCTGATCGCGCTGATGCAGGACCAGGTGGACGCGCTGGCAGCCCTCGGCGTACGCGCCGCCTTCCTGAACTCCACCCAGGACGCCTCCGAGCGCCGCCGCGTCGAGGAGGCGTACGTCGCCGGGGAGCTCGACCTGCTCTACCTCGCCCCCGAGCGCCTCTCGGTGCCCTCGACCCTGCACCTGCTCGCGCGCGGCACCATCGCCCTGTTCGCCATCGACGAGGCGCACTGCGTGTCCTCGTGGGGGCACGACTTCCGCCCCGACTACCTCCAGCTCACCGTCCTCGGCGAGCGGTGGCCCGAGGTCCCCCGGATCGCGCTCACCGCGACCGCGACCGCCGCGACCGCCGCCGAGATCGCGCAGCGGCTCCACCTCGACGACGCGACCCGGTTCGTCGCGAGCTTCGACCGGCCCAACATCGAGTACCGGATCGTGCCCAAGGACAACCCCCGCGCCCAGCTGCTCGACCTGCTGCGCACCGAGCACGCCGGGGACGCGGGGATCGTGTACTGCCTCTCGCGCAAGTCGGTCGAGGAGACCGCGAAGTTCCTGGCCAAGAACGGCATCCCCGCGCTGCCGTACCACGCCGGCCTGGACGCCTCCGTGCGCGCGGAGCACCAGGCGAGGTTCCTGCGCGAGCCCGGGCTGGTGATGACGGCGACGATCGCGTTCGGGATGGGGATCGACAAACCCGACGTCCGGTTCGTGGCGCACCTGGACCTGCCGAAGTCGGTGGAGGGCTACTACCAGGAGACCGGGCGGGCCGGGCGCGACGGCGCCCCCGCGACCGCGTGGCTGGCCTACGGCCTCGCCGACGTGGTCCAGCAGCGCCGGATGATCGACGGCTCCGAGGGCGACGCCGCCCACAGGCGCCGGCTCGGGCAGCACCTCGACGCGATGCTCGCCCTGTGCGAGACCGTCGAGTGCCGGCGGGTACAGCTGCTCGGCTACTTCGGCCAGGAGTCGGGGCCGTGCGGCAACTGCGACACCTGCGCGGCACCACCGCAGACGTGGGACGGGACCATCCCCGCCCAGAAGGTGCTCTCGGCCGTCGTACGCCTGCACCAGCGCGGTCAGCGGTACGGCGCCGGCCACGTCGTCGACATCCTGCTCGGCAACGAGACCCCGCGCGTGACCCAGCTCGACCACACCACGCTGTCGGTCTTCGGCATCGGGACCGAGCTCGACGCGGCCGGGTGGCGCGGGGTGATCCGCCAGCTCCTCGCGCGGCGACTGCTCGCGGTCTCCGGCGACGGGTACGGCACCCTCGAGCTCACCGAGGGCTCCAACGAGGTGCTGCGCGGCGAGCGCACGGTCGCGCTCCGCACCGAGGCCCCCAAGGCTGCCCGCAAGCGCTCCTCGGGCGGTTCACGCACGGGCAAGGGCAAGGCCGACCAGGTCCCGCTGGACGCGGACGGCGAGGCACGGTTCGAGCGGCTGCGCGCCTGGCGTGCGGCGACCGCGAAGGAAGCCGGCCTTCCTGCCTACGTCGTCTTCCACGACGCGACGCTGCGCCAGGTGGCCGCCGAGATGCCGGCCACCACCACCGAGCTGGCCGGCATCTCGGGCATCGGCGCCGGCAAGATCGACAAGTGGGGCGCCGCGCTGCTCGAGGTGGTCCAGGGCTGACGGCTCCCCGAGCCGGTGCTCAGTCGCAGTAGTCGCAGATGCCGGAGGCCGGCACCGCGGTGAAGCACTTGGGGCACAGCGGGATCGGCTTCTCGGCGGGAGGCTCGGGCGCGGCCTTGCGCGCGGCGGGGGCTGCCTTGCGGGGAGTCCCCGGGACGCGCGTCGCGGCGGGCTTGCTCGCGGCGGCCTTGCGGACGGGCTTGAAGTGCGCGGTGCGCAGCGGGGTTCCGCCGTCGCGCGGCAGGCCGGCCGCCTCCCAGTGCCGGTAGCAGGCCAGCCGCTCGTGGGCGGCCTCCTCGTCCGGGTCCTCGGGGCGGGTGCCGCGGGCGAGCTCGACTGCGTCGGCGTACGCCGCACCCACGCTGCCCTGGATGCTCACGCACAGCGAGGAGAGCAGCGGCTCCCCGCGTGACTGGCAGTCCTGGGTGACGCGTTCGAGCACGTCGCCGATCCACTGGTGCATCGGCTGGGACGTGGTGATGCCGCTGGACTCCTGCACCGCGGTGGCGAGCGACTTGTAGGTGATCGTGGCGCGGTAGCGCCCTGCCACCTCGATCAGGGCCGGCCGCGCCGCCTCGGCCCAGGCCGTGCGGGCGGCTGTGGGTCCGACCTCCGCGGCGTCACGAGTTCCGGGGCTGGAGTCGGCTGTCACGAACCCTATTTTGACCCACCGGCAGCGCGGTCCCGACGGCGCCCCCCGGCCCCGGGAAGCAGCTCAGTTGGCGGCGGAGTGCTGCTCCTCGGACTGCCACTGGAGGCCGAGCGCGCTCTCGAGCTCCTCGAGCGCCTCGCCGCTGTAGACGGCCACCCGCTGCAGGTGCGGCAGCGTGTCGCGGCATCCCGTGTAGCCGATGCAGAAGGTGCTGGCGTTGCTCACCCCGGTGATGTTCAGGCCCTGGCCGTGGAAGAGCAGGCTCAGCGGGTAGTACTCCTCGAGCCGGGAGCCGTTGAAGTAGCGGGGCTCGCGCAGTCCCGGCACGTTGGAGATCACCAGGTTGGCGTCCGGGGGGCCGTAGCCGCCGACGCCGATCACCGCCGGCGCCAGGAACGGCCCCATCAGCACCGCGGTGTAGGCGTCCATCAGCGCGCCTCCCGCCTGCGGGAGCCGCTCCTTGGCCTGCTGCGTGGAGGCGCGGATCGCCTGGATCCGCTCGATCGGGTCGGCGATGTCGGTGCCCAGCTCGGTGTAGAGGAACGTGATGGCGTTGCCGACGCTGATCGCGCCCTCGGGACGCACCGAGACCGGCACGTTCGCGGTCAGGGTCTGCGCGGGGAGCGCGTCGAGCTCGAGCAGGTAGCGGCGCAGCGCCCCTCCGCAGATGGCGAGGAAGACGTCGTTGAGGCTGCCGCCCGCCGCCTTCGCGACGGCCTTGAGCCGGTCCATCTCGTAGTTCTGGGTGGCGAAGCGTCGCGGTGCGTGGATCCGGGAGTTGAGCACCGACCTCGGGGCCCGGAACGGTACGGCGCGGTCGCCACCTCCGAGCCCGGTCAGGCTCTCGGTGTACGTCCTGGCCAGCGACTGCGCCACCGAGACGGCACTCTTCGCGCCGGCGAGCGGGTCCGGGTCCTTCTCGACCGTCGCCAGGGTCTTCGTCGGTGCGGGCTCGTCCAGGCCGGACTGGTCGGGACCGCTCATCCCGATCGCCCACGGCGGCAGCATCTCCTGGGCCTCCGGGTCCACCGAGAACATCCGGCGGGCCAGCCGCAGCCCACCCACACCGTCGATCTGGGAGTGGTGCACCTTGATGTAGAGCGACCACTTCCCTTCCTCGACGCCCTCGATGACGTGGCACTCCCACAGCGGGTAGCGCCGGTCGAGCCGCTGCGAGTGAAGCCGGGACACCAGGACGCCGAGCGCGCGCTGGCCGCCCGGGGAGGGGACTGCCGAGTGCCGCAGGTGGTAGTCGATGTCGATCTGCTCGTCCGGGACCTGCTTCCAGCGCGGCACCCCGGGACCCCGGAGCAGGTAATTGAACGGCGGTGCGAAGGTGCGCACCCGCCGCCACTCGTTGATCAGGTCCTCGAGGTAGCAGTCGTCCGCGTCCTCGGGCATGGAGAACGTGGCGAGCACGCCCACGTGCATCGGCGTACGACGGCTCTCCGCGAACAGCCACGCGGCGTCGTTGATCTTCAGGACCTTGCTGGGGAGTCGGGCCACGTCGCACCTCTTTCGGGGACGCAACATGTATCACCTGGGTGGGCCAGGCTGCGTCCGAAGCCCGATCCCTTCTGCCGGTGGGTCACCTCGCCCGGTGCTCAGCTCAGCTTGAGCACCTTGATCGCCTGCTCGGCCATCTTGGCCTCGCCGAGCGCGTTCGGGTGCACGATCACCGGGTTGGTTCCGCCCACCACGGGCTCGACCCAGCGCACGCCGATCGGCTTGCAGGCGTCGTGGCCGTTGGAGACGGTGTTCAGGTCGACGTACGTCGCGCCGGTCGCCGCCGCCGCCCGGCGGATCGCGTCGTTGAGCGTGCCCTGCAGGTTGCGCAGGTAGGGCACGTCACCGGTCGCGAGCGGCAGCTGCGGGAAGCAGCCTCCGGTCGCAGGCACGATCCAGGGGTAGCTGAGGATGCCGACCTTGGCCTTGGGCGCCTTGGCGCGGACCGCCCGCAGCGACCTCACCAGCGCCGGGTACGTCGTCTGCTTGATCGTGTCGGTGAACGAGGAGCCGTACTTGTCCTTGCACGGGCTGCCCTTGCCCAGCGTCGAGATGCCGGCGAGACCGCACTGGGCGATCGCGTTGATGAACACGCTGCTGTCGTTGCCCCCGATCGTCATCGTGACCAGCCGGGTGTCCTTGGTGACCGCGTCGAGCTGGGCCGGGACGCCCGGGTACTGCGGGCTGAAGTAGTCGTCGGTGTCGGCGGCGCCGCAGGTGACGTCGGTGAGCTGGGTCGCGGTCCGCGAGGCGATCACGTGCGGGTAGTTGCGCGTGGACCGCAGGCAGATCGGTGACGCCTTCGGGTCCAGCGGCAGTACACCGGAGGCGGCGCTGTAGGAGTCGCCGAGCGCGACATAGCGCACGGTGCTGCTCGCGCCCGAGGGCGCAGCCACGCCGGTGATCGCGGTGGCGGCGACTGCCGCGGTGGTGAGGACGGCAGCGAGCAGTCGACGGCGCACGGCGAGACTCCGATGATCGGGGGTGGTGAGATCTCAAACGAGACCTTCGCCCCCGGGTTACGAGTCCTCGGGCGCGTCCTTGAGGAAGAGGTACCAGTAGGACGTGGACACGAAGATCACCGCGCCCACGAGGTTGCCCGCGCCGGCGAGGAGCCAGTTGAGCAGCACGTCACCCAAACCGATGCCGGGCACGTCGGTGAACATGGCGGCGGGCAGGAAGAACATGTTGGCCACGACGTGGTCGAAGCCCATCGCCACGAACGCCATGATCGGGAAGAAGATGGCGAGGATCTTGCCCGAGACCGCCTTCGAGGACAGGGACATCCACACCGCCAGGCACACCAGCCAGTTGCAGCCGACCGCCCGCAGGAACGTCTGCCACGCCGTGTGCCCGGTCTTGTCGCCGACGATCGTCGCGAGCCGCTCGTGCGTCAGCCCCGCGGTGCTCGCCGCGTCGGCCCCGGCCCCTCCGATGACACCGGTCTGCACCGCGAGGAAGAACGCGACGAAGAGGGCGCCGAGGAGGTTGCCGATGAGCACGAGGGTGAGGTTGCGGGCGACGTCACCGACCTTGAGCTTGCCCTGCATCGCGCCCAGCGGGACCAGCATCATGTTGCCGGTCGCCAGGTCGGAGCCGGCGATCACCACCAGCACCAGCCCCAGGGTGAACGCGGCACCGGTGAACAGCGTGGGCAGTGTGCCCCAGGTCTCCGGGTCGAGGCCGGAGGAGACCGTGATCGCGACCATCGCCCCGAAGGCGATGTAGGCGCCGGCCAGGAACGAGCTGAGCAGCACCCGGTCCCACGACTTCTTCGACTTCTTCACGCCGGTGGCGACGGCTACCTCGGCCATCTCCTGCGGTTCTCGAGCGGACATGCGCGCCTCCAGGGGTCTCCTGCGCGCAGGTACCCGAGGTCTGGAACCGTGAAACGCGACTCGTCCAGCAGCCGAGAACGATAAGGACCCCCGGTCGGCACCTGCGTGCCGGTCCGGGGGTCCTCCTGTGCTGTGCGCCTGTAGGGATTCGAACCCCAAACCTTCTGATCCGTAGTCAGATGCTCTATCCGTTGAGCTACAGGCGCCCGTCCCCGAGGTTGACCTCAGAAGACTGCGCAACTCTAGCGGACGACCCCCGTGGCCTCGAAATCGGCCGCCTCCGACCGGGGCGTGCGACCCCGGGTGCACCGGCGTACCGGCCGCCCACGGGCGCCTCGTCGGGCGGGGGCTGCCGCGTGTCGACGTGAGACTCGACACACCGGCTCGGGGCACGAGACGGCTGGATCGATCCAATAGGCCGATTCCGAACCGGCACGTAGATTCCCTCCCAACCTCGCTTACCGCTCTGTGAGAAACGGGCAGTAACTTGGGTGAACCATCTGGGTGGTGCAGCGTCGCGGCACCCGACAGGCAGTTTTGCAAGGACACACACCGTCGATGCGTTCGACGGCCGGTCTGGCCCCTCCGGGCACGGCCGCGAAATGCTCGAGAGGTAGACAAGGCATGACCGCCGAGACGTCGAACCAGACCATCACCGAGGACGCGCCCACCACGCACGAAGGCATTCTGGCCTTCGTCCGCGAGGCAGCCGAGCTCACCACCCCGGACCGCATCTACTGGTGCACCGGCTCCGACGAGGAGTGGGTCGAGGTCACCGACGCGCTCGTGGCCAGTGGCACCTTCACCCGCCTGGACCCGGAGAAGAAGCCCAACTCCTTCCACGCCGCCTCCGACCCCACCGACGTGGCGCGGGTCGAGGACCGGACCTACATCTGCTCGGTCGACGAGCGCGACTGCGGGCCCACCAACAACTGGATGGACCCCAACGAGATGAAGGCCGTCATGCGCGGGCTCTACGCCGGCTGCATGAAGGGCCGCACGATGTACGTCATCCCGTTCGTGATGGGTCACCTCGAGGCCGAGAGCCCGATGTTCGGCGTCGAGATCACCGACTCGGCGTACGTCACCGCGAGCATGCGCGTGATGGCCCGGATGGGCACCAACGTGCTGCGCCGGATGGAGGAGCTCGACGCCGACTTCGTGCCCGCGTTGCACTCCGTGGGAATGCCGCTGGAGGAGGGCCAGGAGGACGTCGCCTGGCCGTGCAACGACACCAAGTACATCGTGCAGTTCCCCGAGGAGCGCAAGATCTGGTCCTTCGGCTCCGGGTACGGCGGCAACGCCCTGCTGGGCAAGAAGTGCTACGCGCTCCGGATCGCCAGCGCCAAGGCGCGCGACGAGGGCTGGATGGCCGAGCACATGCTCATCCTGAAGCTGACCAACCCCGACAAGGTCACCAAGTACATCGCCGCGGCCTTCCCCAGCGCCTGCGGCAAGACCAACCTGGCCATGCTCGAGCCGACCATCCCCGGCTGGAAGGTCGAGGCCATCGGCGACGACATCGCCTGGATGCGGATCGGTGAGGACGGCCGGCTGTGGGCGGTCAACCCCGAGTTCGGCTTCTTCGGCGTCGCCCCCGGCACCAACGAGCACACCAACCCGAACGCGATGAAGACGATCAACATCGGCAACTCGGTGTTCACCAACGTCGCGCTCACCGACGACGGCGACGTCTGGTGGGAGGGCCTGGAGAACCCGCCGGCCCACGCCACCTCGTGGAAGGGCGAGCCCTGGACTCCCGACTCCGAGGAGCCCTCCAGCCACGCCAACAGCCGGTACTGCACCCCGATCAAGCAGTGCCCGATCCTCGCGCCCGAGTACGACGACCCGCGCGGTGTCCCGATCGACGCCATCCTGTTCGGTGGCCGCCGCAAGACGACCATCCCCCTCGTGACCGAGGCCCGCGACTGGGTCCACGGCACGTTCATGGGTGCGACGCTCTCCAGCGAGACCACCGCCGCGGCGACCGGTGCGGTCGGCGTGGTCCGTCGCGACCCGATGGCGATGCTGCCGTTCATCGGCTACAACGCCGGTGACTACTTCAGCCACTGGATCAAGATGGGCAAGGAGAACGACGAGGCGAAGATGCCGCGCATCTTCTACGTCAACTGGTTCCGTCGCAACGACGACGGTGGCTTCCTGTGGCCGGGCTTCGGCGAGAACAGCCGCGTGCTCAAGTGGGTCATCGACCGGATGGAGGGCCAGGCCGCTGCGGTCGAGACCCCCATCGGGCACGTGCCGGCCCCGGGCTCGCTCGACATCGACGGCCTCGACGTGACCGAGGAGGACCTCGCCAAGGCCCTCGCCGTGGACGTCGAGGAGTGGAAGCGCGAGATCCCCGAGATCTCCGAGTGGTTCGAGAAGTTCGGCGACGACCTTCCCGCCGTGCTGTGGACCGAGCTCGACGGCCTCAAGGCACGCCTCGGCGTCTGAGGCACCCGCCCCACCAGCAGATCCGCCAGGACCCGCACCCGTTCCCGGGTGCGGGTCCTGCTGCTTTCCCGCACCCTCACGTGGGGGGAACGCAGAACCGCTCCGGACCCTGGGGGTCCGGAGCGGTCATCTTGCGGAGGTGGCGGGATTTGAACCCGCGAGAGGGCACAACCCTCAACCCGCTTAGCAGGCGGGCGCCATAAACCGGGCTAGGCGACACCTCCCCGTTCCGGCAGGCACAGGTTACCCACCGAGGGGCACCGGAGGACAACCGGGCTGGTCTGAACGCCGGATCAGCGGAGCTTGCGGTAGCCGTGGCCCCGGTCGAGACGCTCCGACAGGGCCTGCGTGAGGGCGGCCGGGTCCCCCTCGATGAGGTCCACCGGCAGGCTCGTCGTACGCCCGTCGCGCAGGCGGAGGACCAGTTGGCGGTTGCCGGCCTCGTTGACCGCCTGCAGGTCGAGCACGTCGACCCACCGGGCCGACTTCGCCTGCGCCGAGCGCAGCACCCGGACCCGGTAGCCGAGGTCGTCGAGCCGGACCACCCAGTGCCGGACGCCGACGAGCAGGCCGAGGGCGGCTGCGCCCACCAGGGCCAGCACCACCAACCCGGTGACGTAGGCCGAGGGCACTCCGATCAGCCACGCCAGCAGCGCGCCCAGCAGCACCACGGCGCCGATGGCGACCAGCCCGGTGCCCAGCAGCCGTGCGCGCAGGACGGGGGCGAGGGCGAAGTCGAGGTGACCACCGGGGGCGGGACCGGACGAGTCGGCAGGGGGGTTGCTCACCCGGCGATTACACCCGAACGCGCAGGCCCCACAAAACTGGCCCTTGTCCCGATGGTGTGAACTGGATCACACTGTGTTCTCCATCTCGGACGCAGGCCCGAAAGGTGGTGCGGGATGTCTTCACTCGAGATCGCGCTCAGGGAGCTAGGCCAGATCCTCGCCAGTGACAGCACGGCGCCCGAGTGGCGGTGGAAGGTGCGGGGACGCCTCTCGGAGGTCAAGGAGGCGCTGTCCCTGCCGCAGGGCCGCCCACGGGAGGCCTGGCTGACCGCTCGCACCCACCTCTCCGACCGGGACCGGTCCCGTCTCCGGACACGCGTGGCAGCTTTGTCCGCGGGGGTGCTGGGCGAGCTGGACACCGACGCCGTCCTGCGCGAGACCCGTCGGCTCCTCGCCGACCTCGAGCACCACCAGCAGCGCCTCCACGACCTGGTCTACGACGCCGTCTCGCTGGAGCTCGGCGGCTCGGACTAGTTGCACGCGGCAGCGACGCCGACCGGGCCTGCCCACCGGGCCCGCGAGGCCACTAGACTCTGGCACGGTCCGCGAGGACCACGGAGGGGTGCCGGAGCGGCCGATCGGAACCGCCTTGAAAGCGGTCGCTGGCAGAGATGTCAGCCGCGGGTTCGAATCCCGCCCCCTCTGCTGACGGCCCGGGTCCTGCTGAGCCGGGCCAGGCGGGGGCCCGCCGTCACTGCAGCGGGTACAGCCGGGGTGGTTCCTCCCGCAGCGCCGGCGGCGTCCCGTGGCCGCTCACGGCGCGTTCCAGCCGGACCAGGAGCGCCGCCACGAGCAGGCCCAGCACCAGGCTGTAGACGACGGCCAGGCCCGCGCCGACCGACCAGTCACTCCCCGAGAGGTCGGCCGCCAGGTGCGCGGTCGTTGCGGCACCGAACGCGCACGCCCACCAGCCCTGGCGGCGCCGTGAGCGCAGCGAGACGCCCCAGGCGAGCGCCGGGATGCCGACCAGGAAGTCGACCGGGTGCGGTACGCCGGCCAGCGCCCTGCGCAGGTCGTCCTGCGCCGAGCGCACCTGGGTGACCAGCTCCGGGGAGCCGTACTCGGTGAGGGCAGCCGTGTAGACGACCACCACCACCAGCAGGACCAGGGCGCCGGCCAAGAGCAGGAGGCCGCGGCGGCCCAGCAGGTGCAGCCCGCCGGCGGGACGGTGGACCAGCAGGGCCGCGCAGACCAGCGTGAGCGCGAGGACCGTGTAGCCGAACCTCTCGGTGTCGAGGTCCGCGAGGAACCCCGCGGCGGCGAGGCCTCCGGTCGCGGCGACGAGCAGCGCGACCACCACCTCCCGCGCGACCGCGACCGGACCGGACGCGGGCCGGGTCCCCAGCACCGCCAGGCACGATCCCGCCACGGCAGCGCCCACCGCGGCCCCCGCCAGGAGGGGCTCCCAGCCGGTGACCACCGCGGTCACCCCCAGGGTGAGTGCGAACCCGGACGCCAGCGGCACCGAGGTCCCCGACCGGACGGCGAGACCGACCGCGAGCACGACCGCGAGAGCCACGGCGATCGACTGCCGGACCAGGTCGGGTGCGTCGAGGACCTGGAGCAGCGCCGAGGCACCCGCGAGGACCACCAGCGCGACGGCCCACGACCTCCGCCTCCCGGCGAACGGGCGCCACTGGGGGGCGACGTCGGAGGTGGCCGGCGAGGCACCGGCACGGCGGGAACCGGGGCCGGGCTCACGCGTGCGGTCGGGGTGCTCCGGGGTCGCCTCGTACCCGCCGGGCAGCAGCCGACGGCCAGGCGTTCTCCTCAGCACCGGCACCGGGTGAGATTACCAACCCGTCTCAGATCCGCCGGTTCTCCAGCGACGGGTTCGTCCGGCGTACCTCCGCGACCGCGGAGCGGTCGATCACCGCGTCGAGGACCGCGGGATCCCCGTCGGCCTCGGCCACGACGTCGCCGTCGGGGGCCACCACCATCGAGTGCCCGGTGTAGCGGGGGGCCGGCTGGCCCACGCCGATGACCCAGACGGTGTTCTCGATCGCCCGCGCCCGCAGCAGCGTCCGCCAGTGGTCGACCTTGCGCGGGCCGGCGACCCAGGCCGCCGGGACCACCAGCGCCTCGGCGCCCTGCTCGACCAGCGTGCGGGCCAGCTCGGGGAACCGCAGGTCGTAGCAGGTCATCAGCCCGAGCGGGAACCCCCTGACCTCGACCGGGGCAGGCTGCACCTCCCCGGCACTGACGGTGTCGGACTCGCGGTAGCCGAACGAGTCGTAGAGATGGATCTTGCGGTACGCCGAGAGCCGGTCCTCATCGGTGAGCACCAGCGTGTTCAGCGGACGGGCGGGGTCGGGTGCGACCTCGAACATGCCTGCGAGCCAGGCAGCCCCCGTCGCCTTGCCTGCGCGGCGCAGGGCCTCGGTGAACGGCCCCTCCAGCGGCTCGGCGTACGGCGCCAGGTCCGACCCGGCCTCGCCGAAGTCACGGGCGAACGCCTCGGGCAGGACCACGAGGTCGGGCTCGCCGTCGAGGGTGGCGACCTCCTCCAGCGCGGCCAGGTTCTCGGCCGGGTCGAGCCCCGAGGCCCGCTGCACCAGGCGCACCCGGAGCCGGTCGCTGGGGGCTGTCCCGCCCGTGGCTGCGGACCGGTCGCCCGGCTGGGTGTGCGTGGAGGTCTCGGCCATGGCTCCCACAGTGCCAGTCCGGGTGCCAGACTCTCCAGTCGTGGGGCTCACCGGACACCATCCAGCAGCCGCCGGGCCGGTGCGGGCGGACGTCGGGGCCGTGGTGCTCACCGGCGGGCGGGCGGTGCGGATCGACGGCGCGGACAAGGCCTCCATCGAGGTGGGCGGTGCGACCCTGCTCGAGCACGCCCTCGCGGCGCTGGCGGGCATCCCCGAGGTGGTCGTGGTGGGCGACGAGGTCCTGACCAGCCGTCCGGTGACCTTCCGGCGCGAGGACCCGCCGGGCGGCGGGCCGGCAGCCGGCGTGCTGGCCGGGCTCGCCGCCTTCGCGGCCGTGCCGCGGCACACCGTGGTGCTCGCCGTGGACATGCCGATGGTCACCACCGACACCGTGCGCCGGCTGCTCGCGGCCGCGACCACGGACGGACCCGGCAAGGACGGTGCGCTCCTCGTCGACCCCACCGGAAGGCGGCAGTACGTCTGCGCCAGCTACCGGACCGAGGCGCTGCTGGCCGCCGCCCCGCCCGCCGAGCAGCAGCACGGCCTGGCGATGAGGCGGCTGGTCGCGGGGCTGGACCTCGCCGAGGTGCCCGCCGTGGCGGCAGAGGCGCACGACCTCGACACCTGGGACGACCTGGTCGCGCTGCGCACCCTGATGGGTGGCTGAGCCGGCCGGCTCCCGGGGCAACTTCTGCATTCGTGTTGCACAGGTCCGCGGACCGTCCAAGACTGTGGCCGTGAACCTCCACGACTGGATCGACGAGCTCTGCGACGTGCTGGACATCGAGCTCGAGGTCGACGAGGCCCTGATCCTCGACCTCGCGCGCGACGCGGCCCACAACGTGGAGCGCCCGGCGGCACCGGTCAGCACGTTCCTGCTCGGCTACGCCGCCGCCGCGTTCGACGGCCACCCCCAGCAGGTGGAGCGGCTGGCCGGGCTGGCCTCGGCGCTGGCGCTGCGCTGGGACAAGGCTCCCGACGAGGTCGACTCCGAACTCGAGGACGTCGAGGTCGAGGTCGAGGACTCCGAGGTCGAGGTCTGAGCGCGACCTCCCTAGGGTGGGCACCATGCGCGCCGTCACCGCACCCGAGCCGGGTGGTCCCGAGGCCCTGACCGTCGTCGATCTGCCCGACCCCGAGCCGGGTCCGGGCGAGGTCGTCATCGACGTGGTCGCCAGTGCGGTGAACCGCGCGGACACCCTCCAGCGCCAGGGGTTCTACCCGCCGCCGAAGGGCGCCTCCGACGTGCTCGGGCTCGAGTGCTCCGGCCGGATCGGCGCCGTGGGCGAAGGAGTGGACCAGTGGCGCGTCGGGGACGAGGTGTGCGCGCTCCTCGCCGCCGGGGGGTACGCCGAGAAGGTGGTCGTGCCCGCGGGACAGGTGATGCCGCTGCCGCCCGGCGTGGACCTGAGGAGCGCGGCCGCCATCCCCGAGGTCGCCTGCACCGTGTGGTCGAACGTGTTCATGGTGGCGGGGCTGCAACCGGGGGAGACCCTGCTCGTGCACGGAGGTGCCGGCGGGATCGGCAACTTCGCGATCCAGCTGGCCAAGGCCCTCGGCGCCAAGGTGCTCACCACGGCCGGCTCGGCGCAGAAGCTCGAGCTGTGCCGCGAGCTCGGTGCCGACCGCGCGATCAACTACCACGACGAGGACTTCGTGGAGGTGGTCAAGCAGGAGGGTGGCGCCGACGTGATCCTGGACAACATGGGCGCGAAGTACCTCGCCCGCAACCTGGCCGCGCTCGCGACCCAGGGACGCCTGGTCGTGATCGGGATGCAGGGCGGCGCCAAGGCCGAGCTCGACCTGGGACTGCTGCTGAGCAAGCGGGGCGCGGTGATCGCGACCTCCCTGCGCGCCCGGCCGACCGAGGAGAAGGCCGCGATCTGCGCCGCCGTCGTCGAGCACGTGTGGCCGCTGATCGGCGAGGGCCGGGTCCGCTCTCTGGTCCACGAGGAGATCCCGCTGGAGCAGGCCGCCCGCGCCCACGAGCTGATGGGCTCGGGATCCCACAGCGGCAAGATCCTGCTCACGGTGGCTGAGTAGGCTCGGACCATGTCGACACCCCGAGAGCCGCAGTCAGACGACCAGGTGACCGTGATCGCTCCCGACGGCCAGCCCGTGACCGGCCAGGACGACAAGGACGGCGAGGACGACGGCGAGCGCAACCTCACCGACCTCGTGGAGCAGCCGGCCAAGGTGATGCGGATCGGCCGGATGGTGCAGCAGCTCCTCGAGGAGGTCAAGGCCGCACCCCTCGACGAGGCGGGCCGCAAGCGGCTGGCCGCCCTGCTGCACACCTCGATCAACGAGCTGAAGGACGGCCTCGCCCCCGAGCTCGACGAGGAGCTCGACCGGCTGGTCCACCCCTTCGAGGACGCGACGCCCTCGGAGTCCGAGCTGCGCATCGCCCAGGCCAGCCTGGTGGGATGGCTCGAGGGGCTCTTCCACGGAATCCAGACCGCGATCTACGCCCAGCAGATGGCCGCGCGCTCACAGCTGGAGCAGATGCGCAGGGCGCTGCCGCCCGGCGCCGCTCCCGGCCTGCACGTCGAGCCCGGCCACCCGGGCGCGCGCCCCGAGGACGGGTCCGAGCACGGCCGCGGCGGGATGTACCTCTGAGCCGACCCCCGTGATGGCCCGAGGGCCGGGCGGAGCGGTTGGGCGCAGGGATCAGTCGCAGTAGTCGCAGATGCCCGTGGCGGGCACCGCGGTGTGGCACTTGGGGCACAGCGGTGGCATCTTCTCCGCCGCCGCAGCACGTCGCTCACGGCTGCGTGAGGCGCTGAGCCGCGGCGTGAGGGCCCAGGTGCCGCCGCCGCTGGGGAGGTCCGCACCGAAGGTGCGGTAGCACTCGAGCCGCTCGCGTGCGGCGTGGTCGTCGGCGTCGCCGTCCACGCTGCCGCCCGCAGCGGACACCGTCGCGGCATAGCTGGCCCCGACGCTGCCGTCGGCGTTGACGCACAACGCGGACAGCAGCGGCTCGCCGCGCTGGGCGCAGTCGGCGGCGACCCGTGCCAGCACGTCGCCGATCCAGTAGTGGCTGGGTCGCTTCGTGTGGATGTTGCTGCGCTTCATCACCTCGGCAGCGAGCTCCTTGGTGCTGATCACGGCGTGGTACCTGGCTGCCGTCTCCAGCAGCACCTCGCGTGCGGCCACGGCCCAGGCGGACCGGGCTGCCTCGTCACCGATGTCCGCAGCGTCGACGGGGGCCTCGCCCTCGTCCTCCGCGTCGTCGCCGGCAATGGAGAATCCCAGCGCCCGGAGCGCCTCGGCGGCACCCTCGGGACCGTGGCGAAGGTCCTCGGCGGGGGCGAGCTCGCCGGTGGCGCGGACGTAGGCGACGCCGATCACGGCCAGCGAGTCGTAGGTCTTGCCGTTGTGCACCAGCTCGTGCTCGCCCGACTCGTCGAAGCCGTAGCGGGAGAGGAACTCTTCAGACCCGACTCGATCGAACTCCTCGAGGGCAAGCAGGACGTGCTCGGGCCTGACGGCCTGGAATGGGGGCATGTTCTGCACTCTACGTCCCGCGCGTCCGGGTTCCCTAAAGCGGTCGAACCATCACGAGCTCGCCGTCCTCGGTCGACCCGCGGAGCTGGGTGAAGCCGCACGCGGCGAGCACCCTGACCCCGGACTGGTTCTCGGGGCGCACGCAGGCGCGCACCCGTACGCCGGCCAGGTCGGTCTGCTCGAGCATCGCGGTGAGCGCCTCCTTCGCGGCGCCGTGCCCGCGCGCGTCCTCGACGAGACCGAAGCCGATCTCGGCCTCGAGGGTGTCGTCGGGGCCCGGCTCCGGGGCTGCGAAGAACCCGATCGAGCCCACCACGAGACCGTCGAAGCTGCGCACGATGTGCCGGCGTCCCCACGACGCGTCGGGGTCACCGGCCCGGACCGTGGCCACCGCGTCCTGGTCGGCCTTGCCGGGGTAGTCGCGGTGCCAGGAGACGCGCCGGCGCCCGGCGAGCATCCCCTCGGCGTCCTCCGGGCTGACCAGGGGGAGGGTGAGTCGCTGCGAGGTCACCAGCTCGGGGAGCTGGTTCATGCAGTCTCGGCGGGTGCCGGGAACCACCGGCGCAGCTCGACCGCCGCGCCCTCCTCGTGGACGGTCCCGGTGGTGGCGTCGGCCACGTCGTGGACCTCCTGGACGGCCTGGCCCATCGCCACGCCGCGCCCTGCCCACTGGAGCATCTCGATGTCGTTGCGGCCGTCGCCGATCGCGAGCACGTCGGCGCTGGTCAGGCCGAGCTCGCGGACGACGTACTCCAGGCCGGAGGCCTTGGAGACACCGACCGGCGCCAGGTCGAGCCAGGCCGTCCAGCCCACGACGTAGTCGGTGCCGTGCAGGCCGAGCGCGGCGGCCATCTCGACGAACTCCTCGACCGAGGCGCTCGGGTCCCGGATGATCACGCGGCTGACCGGGCCGGCGACCATCTCGTGCAGGTCGGTCTGGATCATCTCCCCGGACAGCTCGCCCTCGGGGAAGGGGCCGCTGACGCGGTAGCCGACGCCGCGTTCCTCGACCGCGACCAGCGCCTCGGGGTGCTTCTCGAGCACCCGGTGGACCGCGGCGCTCGCGTCGAAGGTCTCCTCGTGGACCACTTCCAGGGGCGGGTACCGGAAGATCACGGCACCGTTGGAGGCGACCACCCACAGCCGCTCGTCGCCCTCGCGGGGGAGGTCGAGGAGGTCGGCGATCACGTCCATCCCGTGGGGTGAGCGGCCACTGGCCAGCACCACGTGGGCCCCGGCCTCGACGGCTGCGTGCACCGCGTCGTAGACCTCCGGCGAGATCTTCTCGTACTCCTGGCCCTCGCCCTCGACCCACTTGAGCAGGGTGCCGTCGATGTCGAGCGCGACCAGGCGTGGGACCCAGCCGGAGGTGCCGGGATCAGCCACCGTTGGAACCGATCGGCTCGAGGACCTCGCGCCCCTGGAGGTAGGGCCGCAGCGCCACGGGGATGCGCACCGAGCCGTCGGCCTGCTGATGGGTCTCGAGGATCGCCACGATGGTGCGCGGGATCGCGACCAGGGTGCCGTTGAGCGTGGCGATCGGCTTGACCTCGGGCTGGGACGATCCTTGGGCGGAGTCTGCGGAGGCGAACCGGCCGCGGATGTCGAGGCGCCGGGTCTGGAAGTCGGTGCAGTTCGAGGTGGAGGTCAGCTCGCGGTAGCGACCCTGGGTGGGCACCCACGCCTCGCAGTCGAACTTGCGCTGGGCCGAGAGCCCGAGGTCACCCGCGGCGACGTCGATCACCCGGTAGGCCAGCTCCAGCTTGTCCAGCCACTCCATCTCCCACCCGAGCAGGCGCAGGTGCTCGTCCTCGGCCTCCTCGAGGGTCGTGTAGGTGAACATCTCCACCTTGTCGAACCAGTGCACCCGGATGATCCCGCGGGTGTCCTTGCCGTGCGAGCCGGCCTCCTTGCGGAAGCAGGGGCTGAACGCGACGTACCGGCGGGGAAGCGTCTCCGCGTCGAGGATCTCGTCGGAGTGGTACGCCGCGAGCGGCACCTCGGAGGTCCCGACGAGGTAGGTGTCCTGTCCCTCGATCCGGTAGACGTCGTCGGCGGCCTGGCCCAGGAACCCGGTGCCCTCCATCGCGCGCGGCTTGACCAGGGTCGGGGGGATCATCGTGGTGAACCCGGCCGAGCGCGCCTGGTCCATCGCCATGTTGACCAGGGCCAGCTCCAGGTCGGCACCGGGTCCGGTGAGGTAGTAGAACCGCGAGCCGGAGACCTTGGCGCCCCGCTCCACGTCGATCGCGCCGAGGATCCGGCCGATCTCGACGTGGTCGCGCGGCTCGAAGCCCTCAGCCTCGAAGTCGCGAGGGGTGCCGTGCTCGGAGAGGACGACGTAGTCCTCCTCGCCGCCGGCCGGCGCCTGCGGGGCGGCCGGGTTGGGGATCGCGTAGACGGCCTCCCGCCAGCCCTGCTCCGCCTCGGTCTGGGTGGCCTCGGCGAGCTTCACGTCCGCCGCGAGGCGCTTGGTGCGGGCGAGCAGGTCCGCCTTCTCCTCGCCCTGCGCCTTGGCGATCAGCTTGCCGAGCTGCTTCTGCTCCGCGCGCAGCTGCTCGAAGTCCGCGATCGCGGCCCGCCGGGCGGCGTCCGCCTCGAGGGCGTCGTCGACCACGGAGGCCGAGAGCCCGCGCTTCTCCTGGGCGGCTCGGATCAGGTCAGGGTCGTCGCGAAGAAGTCGTGGGTCGATCACGGCCCGAGACTAGCCGCCACGGTGTGGGAGGAACTACTCAGCAGGCGGGAGCACGAGCGGGAAGCTCGCGGCCTCGGGTGCCACGGCCGCGCTCGGCTTGCCGTAGGCGACCCACTCCTTGCCGTCCACGGGGAGGTAGTAGGTCCGCAGCGTCGGCGTGTCACCGCAGAACGTCCAGGTCACACCGGAGGCCTCGGTGAAGCCGGCACCGAGCGTGCACGGGCTGGCCGGGAGCTCGGAGAAGCCGGGGGAGTTGGCGGGCAGCACCGTGCCCCCGTCGCGGGTCACGGGCGCGGTGTCGGTGGGCCCGTTGCCGGGCGGGCTGGTCACGTCGCTGTCGATGCTCTCCACCCACGGTTCCCCGGTGTTGGGGTTGAAGCCGTTGGTGAACACCCACTCGCCCGTGGGCAGGGACTTCTCCGGCGTGGCCTTGCCACCGGCGACGTTGACCGCCCAGACCCGGTTCTTGGTGTCCACGACGCGCAGGGTGTCCGCGCGCTCGGGGTCGAAGGCCCACCCGATCGGGGCGACGTCGTCCTTGCCGGTGCGTTCACGGATGTCGACGACCTTGGCCGAGCCGTCGGTCAGCGAGTAGACCTTCAGCTGGCCGCTCTTCTCCTGGCTGCTCGGGATCCCCGTGTCGGGGATCGCCCAGAGGCGGTCGGCGCTGACCAGCAGTGCGGCCTGCTCGGGGGTCGCGCTGGCGCCCTTGACCGCCGGCAGCTCGTGCGCGGTGGCCTTGCCGGTCGAGGGGTCGTAGCTGATGTAGGTGGCCGTCGAGTCCTCGGCGTCCGCGCCACCGGCCGTGGTCATGCCGAGCAGCCAGGTGCCCTCGCCGGCGCTGGTGTCCGGCTTCGCGGGGGCGGACGAGGAGGCCTTGTCCGGCTGGTCCTGGTCCTTGTCGGCCTTGACCTCCACGTCGCCGCAGCCTGCCGCGACGAGCAAGGTCGCCAGGGCGACCGCCGGGGCGGCCATCCACCGGGGAGTCGTACGACGCATGGGGTCCCCTCGAGTCTGGAGCGGCGCGACCGGGCAGGGGCCTGGTGCGTTCGTGAAAATGGTCCCACATGTGAGGGGCGCAGGGCAGGAGCGCGCCCGGTGGCAAGGGGGAGGGGCATTCGGCGGCATACTTCGGGGGACTGACGCCACCCGTGAACCCGAACCGCACAGGACCCGAACGTGACTGCTGCTGAACTGCGCCCCACCCGCTTGGGGTGGAGCATCCTGTGCTTCCTGGTGTTCGTGGTGCTGGCACTGCTGGTCAGCATCGAGTGGTCGCCCCTGCTCGAGCTCGACTCCGAGGTCGGTGCCTGGCCGGAGTCGGTCACCCAGGCGCACCACAGCCTCTACCTGTTCTGGCACTACCTCGGGCTGGCCACCACCACGCTGCCCCTGGCCGTGGCCACGGTGATCGTCGCGATCGCCCTGGAGAGCCGCAAGCACCGACGCGCGGCGATCTGGACCGTCGGGGTGATGACCACCATCGGGGTCTCCAACCTGCTGCTGAAGCGGCTCATCGGACGGGACCGGCCGATGTGGGAGGACCCGCTCCAGGTGCTGAGCTCCTACTCGTTCCCCTCGGGGCACTCCTCGGGGATCGTGGGCGCGATGGGCGTGACCGTGGTGCTCACCGGCATGCTGGTGCGGCGCCGCGGCGTACGACGGCTCGCGCGCGGCCTCGCCGTGGTGATGGTCCTGCTCGTCGGGGCCGACCGGATCTTCCTGGGCGTGCACAACCTCTCCGACGTGATCGCGGGCTACCTCCTCGGCGGCGGCATCGTGCTGCTCTGGCTCGCCCTCTACGACCCGACCCCCCGGTCCAGCGCGCTGGCGAACGCGCCGCTGGCCGATGCCGTGCCGAACCGCCGCCGCAAGCTCGCGGTGATCCTGAACCCGATCAAGGTCGACGACGCCGACGAGTTCCGCACGCTCGTGGAGGCGCTGGCCACCGACGCGGGGTTCGCCTCAGTCGTGTGGTGGGAGACGACCAAGGAGGACACCGGCTACCGGATGGCGCACGAGGCCGCCGTCAGCGGCTGCGACCTGGTCCTCGCGGTGGGCGGGGACGGCACCATCCGCGCCGTGTGCGAGGAGCTCGCCGGCACCGGGATCGCGGTCGGGATCGTGCCGGCCGGCACCGGGAACCTGCTCGCCCGCAACCTCGACATCCCGCTCTACCTGCGCGCGGCCGTGGACACCGCCCTGAACGGCCAGGACCGCGCGATCGACATGGTCGAGGTGAGCGGCGACAAGATGGACGACGCGACCTTCCTGGTGATGGCCGGGATGGGATTCGACGCGGCGATCATGGAAGGCGTCAACGACGACATCAAGGCCCGGCTGGGCTGGCTCGCCTACGTCTGGTCGGCGCTGAAGTCACTGATGTTCCCGGCGATCCGGCTCGAGGTCTCCATCGACGGTGGCGAGTTCACCCGGCACCGGGCCCGCACCGTGGTGATCGGCAACGTCGGGTTCCTCCAGGCGGGGATGCCCCTGATCCCGGATGCCTCGATCGACGACGGCCAGCTCGACGTGGTGCTGCTCTACCCGCGCCGGTTCCTGTCCTGGGTGCCCCTCGCGGTGCGCGTGATGACCAGGAACAGGCGCACCGACGAGACGATCACCCGGATGACCGGGCGCGAGGTCGTCGTACGTGCCCACGTGGACGCGCCGCGCCAGCTCGACGGGGACCTGATCGCCCCCGGGCGCGAGCTGCGCGCGACCAGCGTGCACGGCCGGGTGCTGGTGCGGGTGGCGCGCTGAGCCGGCTCAGGCAGGCTCGAGCACGAACACCGGGATCGTGCGGTCGGTGCGTTCGGCGTACTTCGCGTAGTTGGGCCACGTCTGGAGCATGTGCGCCCACAGCCGCTCACGTTCGGCGCCGGTGACCTCGCGCGGGTTGGCCTGCCGGGTGACACCACCGACGCGTACGCCGACGGTCTCGCCCCGCTCGGCCGCGGCGCGGACGTTGACCACCCAGACGGGCTTCTTCTCTCCACCGAAGTTCGAGCCCGCGATCAGGTGGCCGGACTCGTAGGGCACGCACAGCAGCGGCGTGGTGCGCGGCACCCCCGACTTGCGGCCCTTCACCGTGAGCATCAGGTTGGGCAGGCCGGCGATGTCGAGGATCGTCACCCGACCCTTGCTCACCCGCTGGACGAACTTGTCGGTGGCGGTGATCTGGGGGAGCAGCTTGGGCATCCAGGAGATGGAGCCGATCCGGATCGCCAGGGGGGTGAGGAGGTTCACGGCGAGATCCTAGGGTCGCCCGGCCTCCGGGGCGCTGGTCTGACCGCCCACTGGGCAGCTCAGGGGCGAGCGTTGGAGATCGCGTCCTCCTCCTCCGGCGAGAGCTGGGTCTCGCTGCTCCACCCGGAGACGTTCTTGGCGTAGCTGCGGGAGTCGTCGCGACCCTGGATCGAGGTGAGCACGACGCCGCTGCCGCTGTCGTCGAGCAGCGCCATCGACCAGGACAGCTGGCCGCCGGTGTCGGTGAAGGCGTCGTAGCGCACCACCGCGACGTGGCGCATCGCCTGCGCACTCTCCGCCTTGAGGGCGGCGACCTCCTGGCGCAGGGCGCGGGGGTCCTCGGGCAGCTCGCTGGCGTCGGCGCGCGGCCGGCCCCGTCCCGATCCCGGGCCCGTCAGTCGGCTCGAGACGGCGACCCCCAGGGCGGCCAGGGAGAGCAGCAGGGCGAGTACGGCGAGAGCGGTGTCCACGACATCGAGGGTAGATAGCCGCGCCGATCGCCCGGTGCAGGCTCGCCAGCGGGTGCTGGCCGAAGCCTGACCGGACGGCGTGGGAAACTCCCCACGTGACCACCACAGGCTCCGAGACCCGCGGACGCATCGCCTACCAGGGCGAGCCGGGCGCGAACTCCCACATCGTGTGCAAGCAGCACTACCCCGACTGGGAGTCGGTGCCGTGCGCCTCGTTCGAGGACGTCTTCGCAGCGGTGGAAGCCGGGGACGCGGACCTGGCGATGATCCCGATCGACAACTCGATCGCCGGCCGGGTCGCCGACATCCACCACTTCCTGCCGAGCTCGAACCTGCACATCATCGGGGAGCACTTCCTGCGCATCCAGTTCGCGCTGATGGCGCTGCCCGGCGCCTCCCTGGGGGGCCTGCGCACGGTGCACAGCCACGTGCACGCACTCGGCCAGTGCCGCAAGGTGATCCGGCAGCACGGCCTGAACCCGGTGATCGCCGGCGACACCGCGGGCGCCGCGCGTGAGGTGGCCGAGTCCGGTGACCTCACCCAGGCGGCGATCTCGCCGCCGCTGGCCGCAGAGACCTACGGCCTCGAGATCCTGCAGCGCGACGTCGAGGACGAGGAGCACAACACCACGCGCTTCGTCGTCCTCTCCCGAGACCTCGTCCAGGCCTCCGCGGGCGGCGGGCCGGTCGTGACCAGCTTCATCTTCAACGTGCGCAACCTCCCGGCCGCGCTGTACAAGGCCCTGGGCGGGTTCGCGACCAACGGGGTGAACATGACCAAGCTGGAGAGCTACATGGTCGGCGGGCACTTCGCGGCCACGCAGTTCCTCGCCGAGGTCGACGGCCACCCCGATGACCCGGCCCTGCGCAACGCGCTGGAGGAGTTGGCGTTCTTCACCACCGAGATCAAGATCCTCGGCGTCTACCCGGCGGACAGCTTCCGGTCGCGCTGAGCGACCTTCCGAGACCTCCGGACTAGTCCGACCCCGTTATCTCTGCATGAACCGTTGCGACCGGGGTAGGTCCGGTCGCAGCATCGACAGATGCGCTCCACGTACAAGGGCCTCGCCCACACGCTCGCTGGTCTGGTCGCCGTCCAGGCGGCGGTGATGGTGTTCGCCATCGCCGGCCTCTACAACTGGATCACCGCCGGGAACACCCTCACCGAGTCGGTGATGGAGGACCAGTCGCTGGACTTCACCGGCTCGATCGGGTTCATGCTGCACGGCGTCATCGGGATGATGCTGATGCCCCTGCTGGCGCTGGTGCTGCTGGTGATCAGCTTCTTCGCCAGGATCGAGGGAGGGGTCAAGTGGGCCGCGATCGTCCTCGGACTGGTCGTGCTCCAGGTCGCCCTCGGGATCTTCGGACACGAGACGGCGTACTCCGGGGCGCTGCACGGACTGAACGCCATCGTGCTGTTCAGCGTGGCCACCCAGGCCGGTCGCCGGGTCTCCGCGGTGACCCAGGGGAGCAGTCCGCGTGCCGAGGTCCCAGCTGGCCAGTGACGGGCGGTCCCGGGTGACCAGGGAGCGGATCCGGCTCCTGGTCGCGGTGGTCCTCACCCTGGCGCTGGTCGGGCCGCTGGCGTGGATGTGGTGGGACAGCCGCCTGCCCTCGTCGTACTCCGCGATGTCCATGGGGGAGCTCGACCACGGAGGCGGCTCCCGCGCCGCGGGGAGCCACGGCGGCGGCCACGGGCACGGGCAGCCCGGCACCGGTCCCGTGAGCGTGGACGACCTCGGCACCGAGGAGAACCGTCCGGCCGACGTCGTGGTGGACCTGGTCGCCCGCGAGGGGGAGGTCGAGCTGGCCTCCGGGGAGAAGGTCGCGGGCTTCTCCCTCAACGGCAGCACCCCGGGACCGCTCATCGAGGCGACCGTGGGCCAGCTAGTCGAGGTCCGGCTGCGCAACGAGTCGGTCGAGCGCGGGGTGGCGCTGCACTGGCACGGCGTGGACGTCCCCAACGCCGAGGACGGTGTCGCCGGGGTCACCCAGGACGCCGTGGCCGAGGGGGAGACCTACACCTACCGGTGGGTGGCACCCGACGCCGGCACCTACTGGTACCACTCCCACCAGCTCTCCGACGAGCAGGTCAAGGGCGGCCTGCTCGGCGCCGTCGTGATCCACCCCGAGGCCCGCGAGGCCGGGGTGCGCGACGTGGTCGCGGTGAGCCACCTGTACGCCGGCAAGGCCACCGTCAACGGCCGCACGGGCGACGTGCGCGTCGAGGCCCGGCCCGGGGAGCGGCTGCGGGTGCGGATCGTGAACACCGACAACGGCCAGCAGAACGTGTGGTCGCGGAGCCCGTTCCTGCTGCGGGCGGTCGACGGGACCGAGGTCAACGGACCCACCCCGGTGACCGACGCCTCCGTCGCCGTACCCGCCGGTGGACGGGCCGATCTCGAGGTCACGGTGCCCGCGGACGGTTCCGCGGTGCGCCTGGAGCTGCTCGGCAGCGCCGGGATGGTGATCGGCCCGGGCAGCCCACGGGCCGCACCGGCGGACAAGCCCGACGCCGAGGTCGACCTGCTCGGCTACGGCACCCGGAAGCCGGTCGCCCTGGAGACCAGCAAGCCCGACCGGAGCTTCCGCTACTCGGTCGGGCGTCGTCCGGGCTTCCTCGACGGGCGTCCCGGCATCTGGTGGAGCGTCAACGGCAAGCTCTACCCCGACATGCCCATGTTCGTGGTGCGCGAGGGCGACGTGGTGCGGGTGCGGATCTCCAACGGCAGCGGGGAGAGCCACCCGATGCACCTGCACGGGCACCACGCCCTGGTGCTGTCGCGGGACGGGAAGAAGGCGAGCGGCAGCCCGTGGTGGTTCGACTCCCTGGAGGTGCAGGACGGTCAGTCCTTCGACGTGGTGTTCCTCGCGGACAACCCCGGGGTGTGGATGGACCACTGCCACAACCTCAAGCACGCCCGGGAAGGCCTGGTCACCCACCTGATGTACGAGGGCGTGACCACGCCGTACCGCCTCGGGAAGGACTCGGGGAACGTGCCGGAGTGAGGGGGCGGAGCACCGGATAGTTTGAGCCCGTGACCGGACCCGAACCGCTGCACGTGCCCACGGCCGGAGTCCGTTGATGGATCTTCTCGTCATCGCGATCGTCTTCGGTGCGATCTTCGTGGTCGAACTGCCGGACAAGACGTTCATCGCGGCGCTGGTGCTCTCCACCCGCTACAAGCCGCTGGCGGTCTGGGTGGGTGTGGGCCTCGCGTTCCTCGTGCAGACCCTGATCGCGGTCCTGGCCGGCCACTTGGCGACCTTCCTCCCGGAGACCCTGATCAAGTCGGTGGCCCTGGTGGTGTTCCTGATCGGCGCCTTCGTGCTGTTCCGCTCCGCGCCCGGAGCAGACGCCGAGGAGAAGGAGACCGAGGCGGAGTTCGAGGCGAAGGCCACCGACTCGCGTACCGGGCTCAAGGCCGTGCTCGCGTCGTTCGTGGTGCTGTTCGCCGCGGAGTGGGGCGACCTGTCCCAGCTGCTCACGATCAGCATGGTCGCCAAGTACGGCCACCCGGTCAGCGTCTTCCTCGGTGCGTGGATCGCCCTGCTCACCGTCTCCGGGCTGGCCATCCTCGCCGGACGGGTGCTGCTGCGCTACATCAAGCTCTCCACCGTGCACTACGTCGGCGCGGCCGTCTGCCTGGTCCTGGCGGTGCTCACCGGGGTGGAGCTCGTCGCCTGAGCCCTCTCGGGATCCGGTCCGGCGCCTCTAGGCTGCCGGGATGAGCGAACCCGTCACGCCGTCCCCTCGCCCGGGTGTCACCAGTGAGGTCGGTCGGCTGCGCACCGTGCTGCTGCACCGGCCGGGTCCCGAGCTCAAGCGGCTCACCCCGCGCAACAACGACCAGCTCCTCTTCGACGCGATCCCCTGGGTCAGCCGGGCCCAGGAGGAGCACGACGCCTTCGCCGACACCCTGCGCAGCCGCGGCGTGGAGGTGCTCTACCTGACCGACCTCCTGGTCGAGACCCTGGCCGCTGCCGATGCCCGGACGCGGGCCGTGGACGCGGTCACCTCCTCGCTCCGGCTGGGGGAAACCCTACGCGACTACCTGCAGGCCGCTCTGGGGGAGCTCGCCCCCGAGCAGCTCACCGACGTGCTCACCGCCGGCCTGCGCAACGACGAGGTCAGGGGTGGCTCCGGCCTGGTGACCAGCCTGCTGCCCGGGGACGCGTTCCTGGTCGACCCGCTGCCCAACCTGCTGTTCACCCGCGACTCCAGCGTGTGGATCGGGGAGAAGGTGGCGATCACGTCGCTCGCGATGCCCGCCCGCGAGCGGGAGAGCCAGCTCACCGAGCTGATCTACACCGGACATCCCCGGTTCGCGTCCACCGGCCAGCTCCACGGGTGGCGCCGCGAGCACGTCGAGGGGGGCGACGTACTGCTGCTGGCGCCGGGCGTGATCGCCGTCGGCGTCGGGGAGCGTACGACGCCCGCAGGTGTCGAGCGCCTGGCCCGCCAGGTCCTCGGCGACGGGACCACCCACACCGTGCTCGCGGTCCCGATCGCCCAGGAACGGGCCACGATGCACCTCGACACCGTGTGCACGATGGTCGACGTCGACAAGATCGTGATGTATCCCAACGTCGCCGATCACCTCACCGCCCACGCCGTCACCCTCGACGAGGACGGCCGGCTGCTCGTCGCCGGGGCGGAGCCGTTCCTGGTGGCCGCGGCGAAGGCGATGGAGATCGACACGTTGCACCAGATCGACACCGGCCTCGACCCGGTCACCGCTGAGCGTGAGCAGTGGGACGACGGCAACAACACCCTGGCGATCGCACCCCGGGTCGCGGTGGCCTACGAGCGCAACGTGGAGACCAACGGCCGGCTCGAGGACGCGGGCATCGAGGTGATCGCGATCTCCGGCTCCGAGCTGGGCTCGGGACGCGGCGGCCCCCGGTGCATGTCCTGCCCGATCGCCCGCGACGAGGTCTGACTGCCGCAGGCGCTGCCATCGGGCACTGCTCAGGCAGCGCCTCGGGGGGCGTACATGATCACCGCGACCCCGACGAGGCAGATCAGTGCGCCGGCGATGTCGTAGCGGTCCGGCTTGAACCCGTCGGCGACCATGCCCCAGACCAGGGAGCCGGCGACGAACACGCCGCCGTAGGCCGCCAGGATCCGTCCGAAGTTGGCGTCGGGCTGGAGCGTGGCCACGAACCCGTAGAGACCCAGGGCGATGACGCCCGCGCCGACCCAGATCCAGCCCCGGTGCTCGCGCACTCCCTGCCACACCAGCCACGCGCCGCCGATCTCGGCGACGGCGGCTGCGAGGAACAGGAGCAGGGAGCGGGCGGTGGTCATGCCCGAGATCATCGCAGCCGGACAGAGGTCGAACTTCCGGCGGATCCGGGGCGAACGACGAAGCCGGCCCACGAGGGACCGGCTCCGGAGCTCCCGGCGGTGATCGCCTGGAAAGACAAGTGCCCGGCCGGTGTTGACGGGGGGGACAACATCGGCCGGGGCTTGCTAAAAGTAAACCACGGTCTGGGTGGCGACAACGAAAACCGCGGAAACCGGGGGTTGGACCAGATCAACTGGTCTGGACGTCACCGGATGGTGAGCTGGCGACTGGCCAGTCCGGCGCGGGCGGCGCGCTCCTCGGTCGTCAGCGGAGCCGAGGAGCTGATCGCCTCCTCCAGCGACTTCGCCAGCGCGGCCGCGGGCTCCGCGAGCGCCTCGGCGCCGGTGCCCACCGGGAGGTCCCAGACCGGGACGGCGAGGCCGTGGGTGCGGAACATCCCGATCACCCGGTCGCCCTCGACCAGGCTGTCGGTCCCGGCGACGTGGAGGCGGGCGAACGCGTCGAGGACCCGGTCCTCGTCCTGGGGCAGCACCCAGCGGAGGTACTCCCGGTTGCCCACCGAGGTCCAGTACGCCGCTTCGACGCCGGCGACCCGCTTCGTGGGGGCGGCGGCGCCGTTGGCCTGCTCCAGGGCCGCGGCCATGGACCCGTCCTTGTCCTCGAGATCGGCCACCCAGTAGTCGAAGCCCTCGTGCACAGTGACCTCCAGCGGGGCGGAACCCACGAGGTCCTGGAGCCGCGGCCCCTCGCCGGGGGGCTCCGCGAGCCCGACCATGCTGCCCGGCTCGGCGTCGAGGGCCTTGAGGAGTACGGCGGCCAGGTCGCGGCTCGGGTCGCCGTACGAGTGCTGCACCTGAAGCCCGAGCCAGATGGTGCCGTCCTGGCGCACCAGCGCCGGGGCCGCGGCGGGCAGCAGCGAGCACAGCAGCACGTCGCGGTCGGTCCCGGTGACCTCCAGCGGCGCCGTGGCCGCCGGCACGAACTCCCTCAGGGCGACCAGGTCGGCCTCCCCGCGGAGCCCTTCGAACGGACGGGGGACGTAGACCGACGGCGGACCGTCCGGGCTCCCGTGGCAGGCCTTGTAGCGCCGACCCGACCCGCACGGGCAGGGCTGGCGGGGGCCGACGACACCCTCACCGCCCGGAGCCTGTCCTTGATTCCGGGCCGTGGTTTCGGTCGTTGCGGCCGAGGTGCGGTTGCGTTGACGAGCCTTCTTTCCCATGCGCGAAGACTAGGCGGCGGCCCCAGGGGCCCCCGAGGAGGCCTCAGGGCAGGGGGAGCAGTGCGTGCACCGTCGTGCGGGACCGCGTGGACTCCACCCACCAGCGCGCCGCGAGCGTCTCGACGATCGCGAGCCCGCGACCGGCGAGGTCGGAGCCCCCGGCGTCGACCTTGGTGGGGGCGGTGCGCGCCCCACCGTCGGTCACCGCGATGTCGAGCCCGGTGGGCCCGGCGGTCCAGCTCACCCGCACGGTGCCGTCGTCGAGGGGGCGTGCGTGCCGGATCGCGTTGCCGACCAGCTCGCTGACCACGAGCCGCGCGTCCTCGCACCGCTCGTCGCGGGCGTCCACCCGGCTGAGCCACTCGATCAGGCGGGAACGGGCGATCCGGGCGCTCCCCGGGGCGAAGGGGAGATCGATTGCCGTCGGGTCACCCTCCAGCATTGCGCCGGTGTTCTGCGCCATGAGTCCTCCGCTCGGGTGCCTGGTCGCCCGTACCTTTTCAGCGGCACTCTGCCCCTTGGAATCGATCATGAAACGCCGCCGCCCAAACTTCTCATATACGTCACGGCCGCGCCTGGGACGTCGGTGATGATCCCCCGGATGCCGAGGTCGAGGCAGCGGTCGATGTCCTTGGGCGTGTTTACCGTGAAACAGTGCACCGGCCTGCCGATCCCGACGATGCGGGCGACGAGTTCCTGGTGGTCGTGGACGAGGTCGAGGTCGACCCCGGTGCTCCAGTCGGCGTCGACGAAGGGGCGGGCGCGGTACCACTGCCGCGGGGTGCTCACCAGCAGCACGATCTCCAGGTCGGGTGCCAGGCGCCGCAGCCGCCGCAGGGCCACCCACGAGAAAGACATCACCCTGACGGGAGAGTTGGCCCCTGCCCACCCGAACTCGTCCAGCAACTCCACCAGGCGGCGCTCCACGAGGCCGGCGTAGCGGGTGGGGTGCTTGGTCTCGATCGCCAGCTCGACGCGGCGGGGGTAGTCGGCGACGGTCTCCAGCAGCCGGCGCAGGGTGAGCAGCTTGGCCAGCTCGGGGTCCCAGTCGGGGGCCTCGTCGTCCAGGTCGGCCCAGGGCCGCTTCCAGGAGGCGACGTCGAGTCCCTCGAGGTCGGCCAGGTCCATGGTGGACACGACGCCGTCGCGGTGCGCCGTACGCCGCATGTTGCGGTCGTGCACGCAGACCAGGTGGCCGTCGGCGGTGAGCCGTACGTCGCACTCGAGGGCGTCGGCGCCTTCGTCGAGAGCCGCCACGTAGGCGCCCAAGGTGTGTTCGGCGTTGGTGGCGCTGGAGCCACGGTGGGCGATGACCTGCGGCCGACTCTGGACCATGGGCCCATTCTGCACGCAGGGTAGTGATGCCCCTGCTGCGCACCTGCCCGGCGTGGGGCGCGGGCTCAGCGCTGGCTGCGCAGGAACTTCCCGAAGTGGGGCACGGTGAAGGCCACCGTGCCGCGCTCCCCGGAGAACACGAGGCCCTTCTTGATCAGTCCGTCGCGGGCGGGGGACAGCGACTGTGGCTTGCGGTCCAGCAGCCGCGCGACCTCCGCGGTGCTGACCGGCAGGTCCTGGGTGTTCTCGCCGAGGTCGGCCATCGCGGTCATGTAGTCACGCTCGGCGGGAGTGGCCCGGTCGTACCTCGCGCCGAAGAAGCCGACCGCGAGCTCCGCCTCGGCCTCGGGGGCGGCCTGCATCACGTCGTCCCACCTGATCGGGGTGTCCACGGCGACGTCCCAGGTGACCTTGCCGTAGGCCTGCACGAAGTAGGGGTAGCCGTCGGTCAGCCGGTAGAGCTCCTCGAGCGCGCGGGGCTCGTAGGTCGCGTCCTCGGTGGCGGCGGGGACGGTCCACGCGCGCTCGGCCATGTCGCGGGGGAGGCGGTCGACCGAGACGTAGCGGAACAGGCGCTCGGCGTACGACTTGGAGGCGGCGAGCGCCACCGGGAGGTGCGGCAGCCCCGCACCCACCACGAGGAGGGGTGCTCCCTGCTGGCTGATCTCGTGGCAGGCGCCGCACAGCGCGGCCAGCTCGTGCGGGGGCAGGTCCTGCATCTCGTCGATGAACAGGGCGATGCCCACCCCGAGGTCACCGGCCAGCGAGGCGACGTCGGTGAACAGCTCGACGAGGTCGAGCTCGAGGTCGCCGGAGTCGGCGCGGCCGCTCGCGGCCGGCACGTCGAGCGGCGGCTGCCACCGGTTCTGCCGGGACCCCGTCTTGCGGTCCTTGAGCTCGGTCCGGAGCGCGAACGCCTTGAGCACCCCGGTCACCTCCTCGACCCGGTCGGGGTTGCGGTGCCGGTGGGCGACCTCGCGCACCGCGGCGTGCACCGCCTGGGCCAGGGGGAGGCGGATCGACTGGTCAGGCCGGGCCTCGATCTTGCCGGTGCCCCAGGCGCGCTTGACCGCGAGGCTGCGCAGGGCGTTGAGCAGCACCGTCTTGCCCACGCCGCGCAGGCCCGAGAGCACCATGCTGCGGTCGGGACGGCCGGCGGCCACCCGCTCGAGGGTGACCTCGAACTGCTGCAGCTCGCGGTCGCGACCGGCCAGCTCGGGCGGGCGCTGCCCGGCGCCGGGCGCGTAGGGGTTCCTGATCGGGTCCATGACGAGGAAGATATCCGCCCGTCTAGGAAATCCCCTAGATTTGCCTAGCGAGTCGTAGCGGAACCTGCGTCCGGTTCGGCGTCGAGCCCGGCACGCAGGATCTCGATCAGGGCCGGGACCTCCTCGACGGCGAGCCGGAAGGTGCCGGTGCACTCGCTGCCGCGCCACAGCGAGAGCACCACCAGGTCGTTGGCGTGGTGCCAGCGGACACGAAGAGTGCGTCCCTCACCACGGGGGTCGAGGAAGAACTCGGCACCCACGGGGGTCGTCGCGACCTTGGCCATGACGGATTCTCCCTCCGTCACCGGCAGGACACCAGTGCTCAACGGCAACCGCCCACGTCGGAGAGGTCCCCGTCGGAGAGCACCCGCGAGCCCGAACCGAACCCGTAGGCCGAGCAGTAGTAGAAGCTCAGCAGCGACGCGCGGCGCAGCGTGACCGGCTTCCACACCCCGCCGCCGGCCGGCTCGAGGTAGCGGAACGAGGTGCCCGTCAGCGCGGCGTCGTTGCTGCGGTGCTTGAGGTAGCGGTCCAACCAGGCCTGCACGTAGTGGCTGGAGAGGGCCTGGCCGTAGCGGCTGGCCGGCAGCACCAGCGGGATGTCGGTGTACTCCAGGTGCGTCGAGGCCCGGGGCACCACCAGCATGCTGTCCACCCCCGCCTTGCGCCACGCGTCGTACCCGGTGGCGCGCTCGCGCTGCGGGTCGGGACCCTGGGGGCTCGGCGCCGGGCTGAGCGAGGACCCGCCACTGAGGAGGTACGGCGAGACCGTGAAGCCGTACTCCGACTGCAGCGCCAGGGCGGGTACGACGGGCTTGGTCCCGGAGCCGTCCAGCGGGCCGTCGGTGCCCGGGCCGGTGAGCTTGTCCAGCGCGACCACCGCAGCCACCCGCTTGTCGGTGCCCTGCACCCGCGAGACCGCGGCAGCCCCCATCGAGTGGCCGATGATCGCGATCCTGCTGGTGCGGCCAGGGGTCGCCGTACGCCGGTCGGGGGTGCGGTCGAACTGCTGCCAGTACGGGTTGAACGCGCTCGTCCGCGCACCCGCCGACCCCGGGTTGGCGTAGGGCCGAGCCGGGGTGGAGGTGAAGAACGACAGCGCGTCCTCGGTGCCCACGACGAAGTTGGACAGCTGCTGGGAGGGGACACCGGGGCAGCCGAGCTGCTCGCCGTCGCGAGGGGTCGCGAACGGGTTGCAGAACGGGAGCGCGTTGGCCGTGCCTCCCGGCACCGGCTCGTGCGGCAGGGTCTCGCTGCTGCCCTGGCCCTGCACGTCGTAGGTCAGGACGACGTAGCCCCGCTCCGCGAGGTCCTGGGCCAGCCAGCGGTACATCCCCTCGCTGCCCTGCACGGAACCCTCGGTGAGCACGACGCCGGGGAACGGCCCGCGGAGCAGCTCGCCGGTGTAAGGGTCCCGAGCGCCGGGCCGCGGCCGGTGGACCGTGCCGCGGAGCAGCGCGCCGTACCGGTTGGTGAACGCGACGCGCTCGCTCAGACCCCGGGTGCCGTTCCAGCCCGCCCGCAGCGGGTTGCCGACGTTCCAGCCCGGCACCACGCGGCCGGCGGTCAGCGGGAGGCGGGTGGGAGAGGCGGCCTGCTCCAGGAGCATCCGGGCCTGGTCCGCGGTGATGCTCAGTGCCAGGGAGGGGAGGTACGCCGGGTTCTGCAGCTGGCCACCCGGCCCGGTGACGCGGCCGTAGGCGTCGAGCAGGTTCTGGGCGTCCCGCGCGACGTAGGCCGGGCTCCCGACTGCGGGTTCCGGGTCGGCGGCGTACGAGGTGGCCGGGGCCAGCGCCGCTCCCGCGGTGAGCAGCCCGAGGACCACGGTGGCGAGCAGCGGACGGGTCAGGTGGCGGCGCATGCCACCTCAACGAGGGTCCACGACGGGAGTTACCGCAGTAGCCTGTGCCGGTGCCCGAGCTCCCCGAGGTCGAAGCCCTGGTCCAGGACCTGTCGCGTCGTCTGGACGGCCGTGCCGTCGTACGCGTGGACATCGCCGCGTTCAGCTGCCTGAAGACCTACGACCCCCCGGTCACGGCGCTCGCCGGCGGGATGGTCGACGGCGTCAGCCGGCACGGCAAGTTCCTCGACATCGACGTCTCCGGCACCCACCTCGTGCTCCACCTGGCCCGCGCGGGCTGGGTGCGCTGGAAGGACGAGGTGCCACCGGTGCCGCCGCGGCCCAGCAACAAGTCGCCTCTCGCGGCCCGGATCGTCCTCGACAACGGGGCCGGCCTCGACGTCACCGAGGCCGGGACGCGCAAGAGCCTGGCGCTGTACGTCGTCCGCGACCCCGCCGACGTCGAGGGCATCGCCCGGCTGGGACCCGACCCGCTCGCCGACGAGTTCACCCCCGAGGTGCTCGGCGACATCCTCACCAGCGCCGGCCGCGCCCAGATCAAGGGGGTGCTGCGGCACCAGGGCACCATCGCCGGGATCGGCAACGCCTACTCCGACGAGCTCCTGCACGCGGCGCGGCTCTCGCCGTTCAAGCCCGCGAACAGCCTCACCGACGCCGAGCTGCAGAACCTCCACGACGCCATCCGCACCGTCCTCGGGGACGCCGTGAAACGGTCCTCGGGGTTGGCTGCCAGCGAGCTCAAGGGCGAGAAGAAGAGCAACATGTCGGTGCACGGGCGCACGGGCGAGGCGTGCCCGGTCTGCGGGGACACGGTGCGCGAGGTCAGTTTCGCCGACTCGAGCCTGCAGTACTGCCCCACCTGCCAGACCGGTGGGAAGCCGCTGGCTGACCGGCGTACCTCGAAGTTCCTGAAGTAGCCTCGAGACATGATCGAAGTACCGACCATCGAGGTAGCCCAGGTTCCGGATCCCCTTCCCGAGGGTGTGACCGTGCTCGACGTGCGGGAGTCGATCGAGTGGGAGCACGGCCACATCGAGGGCGCGGTGCACATCCCGCTGACCGAGATCCCCGAGCGCACCGAGGAGCTGCCGGCCGACCAGCAGCTGCTCGTGGTGTGCAAGCTCGGCGGCCGGTCCTCCCAGGCCACGGCCTTCCTGCGCGAGAAGGGCGTCGAGGCGATCAACCTCGCCGGCGGCATGGTCGAGTGGAGTGCCGCGGACCGGCCGATGGTCCGCGAGGGCGAGGGCGAGCCGCTCGTCGTCTGATCCAGGGGGGCGGCTGCTCGGTCACAGGGACGGGCAGTTCGGCCGCCACGGAGGCGTGACACGCGGAGACACCGGGCGGGCGACCTCCAACTGCCCGTCGTTGTGGTGGCAGCCCTCAGCGCCAGGGTGCGGGCAGCGGCAGCCGCAGTGCCTGTCGCAGCCGGGAGAGATACTCCGCGCGCGGGATCTCCTCCACCCCCAGCGACGCCAGGTGCGGCGTCTGCCACTGGGTGTCCAGCAGCCGGGCGTCGGCGTACTCGTCACTGAGCAGCTCGACCAGCCCCATCAGCGCCACCTTCGAGGCGTCGCGCTGGCGGGCGAACATCGACTCGCCCGCGAACAGCCCGCCGATGGCGACGCCGTACAGGCCGCCGGCGAGCTCGCCGTCGCGCCAGGCCTCCACCGAGTGGGCCCAGCCGAGCTCGTGCAGGTCGACGTACGCCGCCAGGATCTCGTCGTCGATCCAGCCCCCCGACCGGCTCGGGTCCGAGCAGGCGCGGACGACCTCGGCGAAAGCGGAGTCCACGCGGATCTCGAAGTGCCGGGCGGACTTGCGCAGGGAGCGGGTGACGCGCAGGCCGGACAGCGGGAGCACGCCGCGCTCCACCGGGGACCACCAGGCCATCTCCGCTGCCACTTGCCGGTTCCGCCGGAAGGGGCGTGCCTGCGGGCCCTCCACCGGCATCGGGAACAGGCCACCCCGGTAGGCGGCGAGCAGGGTGCCGGGCGCCAGGTCGCCCCCGACCGCGACGAGGTCACCCTCGGTGGAGTCGGCGGGCGGGAACTCCCACTGGGTGGGCGGTGGTTCGTGGGGCACGGGGACATGGTCGCAGGGTCGTGAAACGTGCCGGGTGTGCAGGCTTTGTACGCTTCAGGGCATGAGCCTCTCCAAGCGCATCGGCCGCAGCATGGCGCCCAAGGTCACCCAGCTGGCGCCCAACATCACGGCCGGCGTGGTGCAGCAGGCGCTCACCCGGGCCATCCGGGGGGTCGGCCCGCTCACCGGTGCCGCCGCGGCCGCCGACAAGCAGCTGCGCGAGCAGGACGGCGACGTGGACAAGGCCATCCGCGAGGTGATCGAGAACCACGTCCGTCTCGCGGGCGCCCAGGGGTTCGTCACCAACATCGGCGGGCTGGTGACGATGGCGGTCACGGTGCCGACCAACATCACCGGGATGGCGCTGATCCAGTGCCGGATGGTGGCCGCGATCGCGCATTTGCGCGGTTATGACCTCGAGGAGCCCCGCACCCGCAACGCGATCCTGGCGTGCCAGCTTGGCGAGGAGCGGATGCTGGCGCTGATCAAGAAGAAGAAGCTCCCCGGGACCCCGATGGCGCTGGCGACCGCGCCGGTCCACGACCCGCACCTGGACAACATCATGGCCAACGAGGTCGCCTCGGAGCTGGTCACGATGATCGCCGGCAAGCGGATCGCGACCACGGTCGGACGACGGGTCCCGGTGGTCGGTGGGCTCGTGGGGATGGGGACCGACGGGTTCTCGACCTGGAAGATCGGCCGCTACGCCGACCGCGAGTTCCTGCCCCGCAAGCGGCGGTAGACCGCGAGGGCGGCGCGCATCGCGGTGTTGGTGCGCGACGTCCGCACCAGGCGCTGCTTGATCCGGTAGGTGCGGGTCCCGTGGAACCGGTCGAGCTGGCCCATCAGGTCCTCGATCACGCCGTGCAGCTCGACCTCGACGTCGCGCAGTCGGGCCGCCTCGCCGGTCATGATCGCCAGCCCGTCGAGGGCCGCGTCGGCGACGAGGCGCTCGTCGATGGTGTCCGGGTCGGTGAACGGCACCGGTGGTGGCGGGACGAGGTCGTCGAGGTCTCCGACGATGTCGTAGCCGCGCAGGGCGATCTCGCTGATCCAGGACCGGCCGAGCCCCGCTGCCCACCGGTAGGCCTCGTCGGGCAGGGAGAGCCGCGGGGAGCCCGCACGCTGCGAGAGGTTGTTGTGCACCAGGATCTCGCGCACGAACCGGCGGTACTGGGGGTTGGGGAGCACGTCGTTGAGCCGCTCGTTGAGCCGCCGGACCATCTCCGACTCCGGTACGCCGAGCGAGGCGTTCGTCCGCGAGGAGGGGGTGAACTCCGCCGGGTCGATCCCGAACAGGCCTGCGAACCGCTCCCAGAGCAGGGTCGGGCTCGACCCGGGCGGCGGCACGGTGACGATGTGCACCCGCTCGCGGGGGATCGACTCCGCCCACCGGTCGAGCACGTCCGGGATCTCCTGCACTCCCCAGAACCACTGGGCCACCTGGGTGCCGCGCTGCTCGTCGCGCAGTGCCTCGAGGAAGTCGTCGTAGCGCCTGATCCGCCGGTGCTTGACGTTCTCCTGCCACTCGGCGGGGATCTGGCGGACGAGGTCGCGGGCGGAGAAGACGATGTGGATCTCGCTGCGGTCGCCCAGCGACTCCAGGGCGCGGGCGACCTGCACCCGTGAGGCGGTGCCGAAGATCTCGTGGCTGATGATCGAGGTCCCCGGCCAGGCGCGCACCTGCGCGGCCAGCCGTTCCCAGGCGCCGCCGGCCTCGCGCTCCAGACCGCCCCAGGGCAGCTCCATCAGGTCGAGCGCCGCGAGGAAGTGGGCGTCGTGGCGGTCGGCGGCGTACAGGATGCCGCGCTCGCGCAGGGCGTCGCGGTGGGTGAACAAGATGTCCTGGACGAACGACGTGCCGGTCTTGGGGGAGCCCACGTGGAGGAGCACGCGTCGGGTCACGCTCGGCCTCCCAGTTCCCAGAGCCTCAGGCAGGCCGTCACGGCCAGCTCCAGAGTGTGTTCACGATCGATGGCGCCGGACGCAGCGTGCTCGCTGGGAGCCAGCGCCTGCGGATCGCCGTGCACAGCGTAGCCAGCCGCGAGCAGCTCGTTCGCGGTGGCCGCGGCGACGTCGCGGGCCCACGGGAGCGAGGCGGCCGGGACCACCGGCGCCGCGGTGCGGGCAGCGTCGGGGCGCGACTCCTCGGGAGCGGTGGCGAGCGCCCAGGCCAGCGTCCGCGCCAGGCTGCGGGTGCGGCTCGGCCCCTGGGTGAGGGCGGTCAGCCGGTTCACCCGGCGGAGCAGGTCGCACAGGTGGGCGTCGCCGGCGCTGTGCAGCCTGCCCGGCCGCGCACCGAGTACCCCGGTGGCCAGCGCGAGCGCGTCCTCGGCGTCACGGGCGACCACCACGTGCAGCGGCTCGCGGGGCCGGTCGCGCAGCCCCGCCGCGATGGCCGCGACGTCGATGGTGGACGGGAGCCGTCCCGCGGCCTCCGCGCGGCGCCAGGTGGTGGACCACTTCAGGATGCCCCCGCCGCGCACGGCCGCGCTCCACTGCTCGGCCATCATCACCTCGACCGGCCGGGCGATCACGACGTGGGTGGGACGCCAGTCGGTCTCGACGTACCCCTGCTCGAGCAGCACCCGGCGTACGGCCGCGACCGTGGACGGGGCGCCGTGCAGGCGGAACCGCCGGCGCCAGGGCAGCGGCAGCCGGGAGTGCGGGCGCGGCTGCGCGGGAGGCGGGGGTACGCCGGGCAGCAGCCGGGCGATCACGCCGACCCCGAGGCGGATCAGCTCCTGGGCGGGGACCTCGCTCGGGTCGTGTGCCGGCGTGCCGAAGGACCGTCCGTGGGTGGGCCACTGCAGCGGCACGTCGATGAGGCCACGGCCGGGGGCGGCGGTCTTGAGCACCAGGTCGGCAAGCCCTGGCTGCTCGCCCGGGCCACCCGCGGCGGCCAGGTTGATCCGGCGGACCAGCTCGAGGTGGATCGCGTCGGGCAGCGGCCGCGCGGGATCGGCGGCCGGGACCGCGGCGAGGTCGGCCGCGGCCGGGAGCCACTGCGACCAGGCGGTGGTGCCGCCGGAACACAGGTGGTGGGCCCAGCCGGCGACGGCCTGTTCGTAGGTGAGGCCGGAGCCTTCCGCGGTCGGTGTCACAGACGCAGCCGTCGGGTCAGCCAGGCCATCGGCCCGGTCTCGCCGGGCGGGGTGTCCAGCTCGACGAGCACGTGGGCCAGCGCCTCGATGGCCGCCTGCGCGACCGCCTCGGGGTCGGCGGCATCGGGGTCGGGCCAGTCGCCGGCCGGGTCGGGCCACACCGGCACCAGGTCGTCGAGGTCACCGACGACGTCGACGCCGGTGCCGCGGATCGTCTCCAGCCAGCCGGCGGTGATCGCGTCCACCTTCGCCCGGTCCTCGGGCGGGACGGTGGCGAGCACCTTGTCCGGCCGCCGGGCGAGGACCTCCTTGACGATCGTCTCCCGGACCCACTCGACGTAGGTCGCCCGGGACACCTTCCGCTCCGCCAGCTCGGTGTTGAGCCGGCGCAGCAGCGTGACCTCGGCGCCTCCCAGCGAGGCGTTGGTGGTCTGCGTCTCGGCGTACGCGACGTTCTCGCTGAGCCCGACCACCCCGGCGAAGCGGTTCCAGAGCAGGTCGCGCGGCGCGCCCTGGGGGGGCACGGTGACCAGGTGCACGCGCTCGGGGGGTACGTCGGCGCCCCACCGCTCCAGGATCCGCGGCAGGTGCTGGACCCGCCAGAAGCCCATCTGCCAGTCCTTGCGGGTGTAGTTCTTCTCCAGCGCCGCGATGAACTCGTGGTAGCTACGGCGGGCCCGGTGCTTGACCCGCTCCTGCCACTCGGCGGGGACCTGCCGGCCGAGGTCGCGCGCGGTGAGCACCACGTGCACCTCGTGGCCGGGGAACGAGGCCATCGCCCGGGCGACGCTCTCGGGCTTGGCCCCGGCGAGGATCTCGTGGCTGACCAGCACGTCGCGCCGGGCCTTGCGCGCCTCCACGACCAGGGCGTCCCACTGACCGCGTGCCGCGCGCTCCGCGCCGGCCCACCGCTCCCCGGTCAGGTCGAGGGCTGCCTCGAAGTGGTTGCCGGTGCGGGTGCGCACGTAGTCGAGGCCCTGCTGCTCCAGCAGTGCGCGGTTCAGGGAGCACTTGTCCTGCAGATAGCTCGTGCCGCTCTTGGGGGTCCCGACGTGAAGGTAGACCCGACGGCTCATGTGCGCATTGTGCCCGGTGCCAGTGCGGTCACGACCCGGGAGGGGCTCGGTCGGCCCAGCACCCCGGCCATCCACACGCTGGTCTCCACCAGTGAGGGCAGGTCCACCCCGGTCTCGATGCCGAGCCCGTGCAGCATCCAGACGAGGTCCTCGGTGGCGAGGTTGCCGGTGGCGCTCTCGGCGTACGGGCAGCCGCCGAGGCCGCCGGCACTGGCGTCGAAGGTGGTGATGCCGTGCTGCAGCGCGGCCAGCGCGTTGGCCAGCGCCTGGCCGTAGGTGTCGTGGAAGTGCACCGCGAGCGAGTCGTTCGCCAGCCCCGCCTCGTTGAACGCGTCGAGCAGGTCGCTCACGTGGCCGGCGGTGCCGACCCCGATGGTGTCGCCGAGCGAGAGCTGGCTGGCGCCGAGGTCGTGCAGCCGCTTGCCGACGCGCACCACCTGCTCGATCGGCACGTCCCCCTCCCAGGGGTCGCCGAAGCACATGCTCACGTAGGCGCGTACATCGAGGCCGGCCGCGCGTGCGCGCACCACGGTGGGCTCGAACATCGCGAACTGCTCGTCCAGGCTGCGGTTGAGGTTGCGCTGCGCGAAGGACTCCGTGGCGCTTCCGAAGATCGCGATGTGCTCGCACCCGAGCTCGAGCGCGCGGTCGAGGCCACGCTCGTTGGGCACCAGTACCGGGAGCCGGCGGCCCGTGTCACCGAGCAGCGTCATCAGCTCGCCGGCGTCGGCGAGCTGGGGGACCCACTTCGGGTGCACGAAGCTGGTCGCCTCGACCACGGGCAGGCCGGCCTCGAGGAGCCGGTGGACGAACTCGGCCTTCGCCTCGACCGGGACGACCGTGTCCTCGTTCTGGAGGCCGTCGCGCGGACCGACCTCGTAGATGGTCACCCGCTCGGGGAGCGTGCCACGCTCACTCATCTGCGTCTCCTTCCACCACGAACAGCACCTGGCCCAGCGCCACCTGCGATCCGACCTCGGCCCCCACCTTGGTGACCCTGCCGGTGAACGGGGCCTGGAGGGCGAGCTCCATCTTCATCGCCTCCAGCACGCCGAGTCGTTGGCCCTCCTCGACAGCATCGCCCTCGGCCACGTCGACGTCGAGGACGGTGCCCGGCATCGGGGCGAGCAGGGTCCCGTCCGTCGTACCCGCTCCGGCGCCGGGGCCGAACGCGTCGGGGCGGGTGAACCGGCGGGTGTGCCCGCGGTGCGCCACCTCGACGACGTGGGGCTCGACGATGACCACCGCCTCCAGCACGGTGCCGTCGACCTCGAGCCGGACCACGGGCCCGTCGCGGTCGACCAGCGCCACGGCATGGGTCCCGGCTGTGCCTGATCCTGGACCGGACACCTCGTTGGCCGAGACCAGCCAGCGGTCGTCGAGCTCCACGGTCACCGGAGCCGGCGGGCCTGCGGAGCGCCAGCCGTCACCGATCCCGAAGGGGCTGTGGTCGCGCGGGGCGTCGGAGGCCACCACCCAGGCCGCGAACACGGCGGCGACGGTGTCCTCGGGCTGCCGTACGCCGTCGGGGTTGCGGTCCAGCCAGCCGGTGTCGATCCGGGAGTCGCGGAACTCCTCGCTCGCGGCCAGCTCGCGCAGGAAGCCGATGTTGGTGGTCAGCCCGATCACCGCGGTGTCGTCGAGCGCGGCGACCAGCTTCTTGCGGGCGGCCTCCCGGGTGGGCCCGTGCACGATGACCTTGCCCAGCATCGGGTCGTAGGAGGTCGCGACGTCCTGCCCGCTCGCCAGCGCCTCGTCGTTGCGCGCCAGCCCCGACCAGTGCACGTAGGTGGCCGTCCCCGCCTGGGGCAGGAACCCGTTGAACGCGTCCTCGGCGTAGACCCGCGCCTCGATGGCGTGCCCCACGCAGGACAGGTCCTCCTGGCCGAACGGCAGCCGCTCGCCCGCCGCGATCGCCAGCTGCAGGTCGACCAGATCGATCCCCGCAGTGGTTGAGCCTGTCGAGACAGAGCCCGTCGAGACCACCAGCTCGGTCACCGGGTGCTCCACCTGCAGCCGGGTGTTCATCTCCAGGAAGTACACCCCGTCGGTGCCGCGAGCCGGGTCCACCAGGAACTCCACCGTGCCCGCGTTCACGTAGCCGACCTCGCGGGCCAGTGCGACGGCTGAGTCGGTGAGCACCGCGCGCACGTCCTCGCTCACGCTGGGCGAGGGCGCCTCCTCGATCACCTTCTGGTGGCGGCGCTGGGTCGAGCAGTCGCGCTCGAAGAGGTGCACCACGTTGCCGTGGGCGTCGGCGAGCACCTGGACCTCGACGTGGCGGCCGTGCTCGACGTACCGCTCGATGATCAGGGTGTCGTCGCCGAAGGAGCTCTGCGCCTCGCGCCGGGCGGCCGTGATCGCCTGCTGGAGGTCGCCGGGCTCGCGGACCACCCGCATCCCCTTGCCGCCGCCTCCGGCCGCGGCCTTGACCAGCACCGGGAACTCGCCCGGCGCGATGTCGCCGTCGATCGGGTGGTCGGGCACGACCGGGACCCCGGCGGCGACCGCGATGGTGCGGGCGCGGTCCTTGCGGCCCATCTGGTCCATCACCTCGGCCGAGGGACCCACGAAGACCAGGCCGGCGTCCACGACGGCGCGGGCGAACTCGGCGCGCTCGGAGAGGAAGCCGTAGCCGGGGTGGATCGCCTGGGCCCCGCTGTCGCGGGCGGCCTTCAGGATCGCCTCGATGTCCAGGTAGGACTCCGTGGCCGGGGTCGGCCCGATCCAGCAGGCCGCGTCGGCCTCGCGCACGTGCGCCGCCTGCCGGTCGGCGTCGGAGTAGACAGCGACGGTGCGCAGGCCGCGGGCGCGGGCGGAGCGGATCACCCGGCGGGCGATCTCGCCGCGGTTGGCGACCAGGAGGGTGTCGAACATGCGGGTCACATCCTGAAGATGCCGTAGGAGGGCGCGGGAACTGGGGCGTTGGCCGCCGCGGCGAGGCCCATCGCGAGCACGCGCCGGGTGTCCAGCGGGTCGATGATCCCGTCGTCCCACAGGCGGGCGGTGGAGTAGTACGGCGAGCCCTGGCGCTCGTACTGCTCCCGGATCGGCGCCTTGAAGGACTCCTCGTCCTCGGCCGACCACTCCTCGCCCCTGGCCTCCAGGCCGTCGCGCCTGACCGTGGCGAGCACGGCCGCGGCCTGCTCCCCGCCCATCACCGAGATCCGGGCGTTCGGCCACATCCACAGGAAGCGCGGGTCGTAGGCCCGGCCGCACATGCCGTAGTTGCCCGCCCCGAACGAGCCGCCGATCACGACGGTGAACTTCGGCACCACCGAGCACGCGACCGCGGTGACCAGCTTGGCGCCGTCGCGGGCGATCCCGTCGTTCTCGTACTCCCGGCCCACCATGAACCCGCTGATGTTCTGCAGGAACACGATCGGCGTCCTGCGCTGGTTGCACAGCTCGATGAAGTGCGCGCCCTTGCGCGCCGACTCCGAGAACAGGATCCCGTTGTTGGCGACGATCCCGACGTCGTACCCCCAGATCTTGGCGAAGCCGCAGACCAGGGTCTCGGCGTAGAGCTGCTTGAACTCGTGGAACCGGCTCCCGTCCACGATCCGGGTGATCACCTCGCGCACGTCGTACGGCGTGCGGGTGTCGGCCGGCACCACGGTGTAGAGCTCGGCCGGGTCCTTCACCGGCTCCTCGACCTGGGCCGGTCGCTCGGCGGTCTGCCGGGGCAGCGTCGCCACGATCGACCGGATGATCTGCAGCGCGTGGGCGTCGTCCTCGGCGAGGTGGTCCACGACACCGGACTTGCGGGCGTGCACCTCGCCGCCGCCGAGCTCCTCGGCAGTGACCACCTCACCGGTCGCGGCCTTCACCAGCGGCGGGCCGCCGAGGAAGATCGTGCCCTGGTCCCGGACGATCACGGTCTCATCCGACATCGCCGGCACGTAGGCACCGCCGGCGGTGCACGAGCCCATCACCGCGGCGATCTGCGGGATCTGCTCGGCGGAGAGGTTGGCCTGGTTGAAGAAGATCCGGCCGAAGTGTTCCTTGTCGGGGAAGACGTCGTCCTGCATCGGCAGGAACGCGCCGCCGGAGTCGACGAGGTAGATGCACGGCAGCTTGTTCGCCCGCGCAACCTCCTGGGCGCGCAGGTGCTTCTTGACCGTGATCGGGTAGTAGGTGCCGCCCTTGACGGTCGCGTCGTTCGCGACGATCACGCACTCGCGGCCCTCGACCCGGCCGATGCCGGTGATGATGCTGGCGCTGGGGACGGCGAAGTCGTCGCCCTCCTGCGCGCCGTACATCCCGTACGCCGCCAGCGGGCTCAGCTCGAGGAACGGGCTCCCTGGGTCGAGAAGGGTGTCGATCCGCTCGCGGGCGAGCATCTTGCCCCGGCCGGTGTGCTTGGCCCGGGCGGACTCGGAACCGCCCTGCCACACCCGGGCGGTGCGCTCCCGCAGCTCGTCGACGAGGTCCTGCATGCCGGAACCCACGGTGATTGCCTCCTCGCGGCGTACGCCGTTGTTAACGATCGCTAACCGGAGGCTACCCCCTCGGCCGGCTGGGTGTCAGGAGCAGTGTTAACGGCCGCTAACCTAGGCGGGTGACGGAGCGGAAGCAGCAGATCATGGCCATCGCGGCCGAGCTGTTCGCCGAGAAGGGCTTCCACGGCGTCTCCATCGCCGAGCTGGGCGCCGCCTGCGGGTTCTCCGGGCCCGCGATCTACCGGCACTTCCGGTCCAAGGACGCGGTGCTCGCCGAGATGCTGGTCAGCATCAGCGCCGAGCTGCTCACCGAGGGCCGGCGCCGGGTCCGGGAGGCGGACGACGCTCCCGCGGCGCTGCGGGCGCTGATCGACTGGCACGTCACGTTCGCGCTGGACCACAAGGCGCTGATCGTCGTCCAGGACCGCGACTGGTCGGCGCTGCCGCTGGAGGCGCGCGAGAAGGTGCGTGAGACCCAGCGCAAGTACGTCGAGGTCTGGGTCAAGCAGCTGCGCACCATCCACCCCGACCTGGCGCCCCGCCCGGCCCGCGCGAGGGTGCACGCGGCGTTCGGGCTGCTGAACTCCACCCCGCACAGCGCCTTCCTGGAGCGCGACGAGATGCACGACCTCCTCGCGGAGATGGCGGCTCAGGCACTGGGCTGCCCGGGTCCGATGGTCGCCACTCTGACGGAGTCGGGCGACAAGACCGAGTGACCCGTGTTGGGTGGTGCCATGGAGCCTCCCGACATCTCCGAGCAGCGCGAAGACCTGGAGACGCGTCTCGAGATCCTCGAGGCGCTGCTGGTCGCCTGCTCCCGGAGGGCCGAGGTGCTCGAGGTGGTCGGCGCAGCCGAGGGCTTCGGGGATGCAGTGGGCGCGGTGCGCGACCTGCTGGGCGTCGGCGACATCCCTGCAAGGGGCGGTGCTCGACCTGCAGATCTCGCGGTTCACCTCGAAGAGGCGGGCAGAGCTGACGTCGATGCGTGACGAGGCCCGGCAGGCGCTCGAGGAGCTCCGGTAGGCATCGTCACTGGTCGGGTGGTTCGCGTCCGTGGCTCGCCGCCGTCGCACCAGTGCACGAGGTGGTGCGAGAGCCCTGCCCGACGGGGCGCTGGAGCTGAGCTCTCCACTACAAGCTCGCGCGAGATCCCGCCCTCCCCGGGCGAGGTGGGCCGTCCACGGGCCAGCAGGTGAACACCGACGGGAGGCGCCCGAGTCGCTAGGGTGCAAATGCCCGTCCGTCCGACGCAGGAGTGTCCATGTCGATCCGCCTCGCAGGAGCAGTAGTGCTGCTCTCCGTCTCCCTCTTGCTGACCGCGTGCGGTGAGGACTCCGACTCCTCAGGGACCGCCGGATCGGGGGAGACCCTCTCGATCAGCGCCATCCCCGACCAGGACCCCTCCGAGCTCAGCGCCCGCGAGGAGGCCCTGGCCGACTACCTCGGGGATGCGCTGGACGTGGAGGTGGAGTACGTCCCGGTGACCGACTACGCCGCCTCGGTGAACCTGTTCAAGGCCGGCGACCTCGACATGGTCTTCTACGGCGGCCTCACCGGCGTACAGGCGCGGTTGCAGACGCCGGGGGCGAACCTCCTCGCCCAGCGCGACATCGACGAGAAGTTCCAGAGCGTGTTCATCGCGAACAAGAAGGCCGGCATCGCGCCGGTGGCCGACGTGGACGGGCTGGAGGCGTTCGCCGGCAAGCGGTTCACCTTCGGCAGCGAGTCCTCGACCTCGGGCCGGGTGATGCCGGAGTACTTCCTCGACGAGGCGGGCGTGGACAGCTCCGCGGACTTCAAGGGCGAGCCGGGCTACTCGGGATCGCACGACAAGACCATCGACGTGGTCACGGCCGGCTCCTACGACGGCGGGGCCCTGAACGTGCAGGTGTGGGACGCGCGCAAGAAGGCCGGGACGGTCGATCTGGACAAGGTGGTGGAGGTCTTCCGTACGCCGAGCTACCACGACTACCACTGGATGAGCGGCCCCGACGTCGACGAGCGATTCGGGGACGGTTTCACCGACCGGCTGCGCCAGGCGCTGCTCGACCTCGACGGCTCCACCCCGGCGGAGGCCAAGGTGCTGGAGCTGTACGGCGCGAAGTCCGTGATCGCGACCAAGGCCGACAACTACGACCAGATCGAGGAGATCGCCCGCAAGCTGGGGCTGGTGTCGTGACTCCCGCCGTTCCCGGACGGCCCGTGGTGGCGCTGCGCGGCGTCGGCGTGCGGTACGGCGACCGGCATGCCCTCGCCGGGATCGACCTCGTCGTACGCCCCGGTGAACGGGTCGCGCTGATCGGTCCCAGCGGCGCCGGGAAGTCCACACTGCTCGGACTGTGCAGCGGAGCCGTCCGCCCGGGCGAGGGGGAGGTCGAGGTGCTGGGCGAGGAGCTGCAGCGCCTGGGCCCCCGCCGGCTGGCCGACCTGCGGCGCCGGGTCGGGACCATCCACCAGCGGCTGAGCCTGGTCGGCCAGCTGCGCGTGGTGCACAACGTCAACAGCGGGCACCTCGGGCGCTGGAGCACCTGGCGCGCGCTGGTCTCGCTGGTGCGGCCGCTCGAGGTGGACCTGGCCCGGCAGGCGCTCGCGCGCACCGGGGTCGCGGACAAGCTGCACGAGCGCACCGACCGGCTCTCCGGCGGCGAGCAGCAGCGGGTGGCGCTGGCGCGGGTGCTGGTGCAGGACCCCGAGCTCGTGCTCGCCGACGAGCCGGTCTCGAGCCTGGACCCGGCGCGGGCCGACGAGGTCGTCCGGATGCTGTGCGAGACCGCGGCCAGCGACGGGCGGGCGCTCCTGGTCAGCCTGCACGACTTCGGGCTGGCGGTGCGGTACTGCGACCGGGTGGTCGGGCTGCGCGGTGGCCGGGTGCTGTTCGACCTTCCCAGCGGCGAGGTGGACCAGCGGCGCCACGACGAGCTGTACTCGCTCGAGGCCTCCTGACCCGCGTGAGCAGCTCGTGAGCGACTCGTGAGCGATCTGGCCGAGATCGCCTCCCTGGAGGCGTCCAGCGGTCCCGTCCGCGGGGCCTCGACAGCCCCGCGGCGGCGTACGGCTCCGGGGTGGGGTGGCCGCGCGTGGACCCTGGTGTGGGTGCTCGCGGTCGCGTGGTCGCTGGCCGGGGTGCTCGGCGACCGGGAGGTCCTGAACGTCGACGGGTTGCCGCAGCTGGGCGAGTTCTGGAGCCACGCACTGCGCCCGGACCTCTCGGCGGACTTCGTCCGGGCGACTCTCGAGGCCACGCTGACCACGGTGGCGTTCGGCGTCCTCGGTACCGGCCTCTCCGTGCTGATCGGGGTGGTCCTCGCGCTCCCGATGAGCCAGACCTGGTGGGCCGCCGGGTCCCGGTCGCGGGCCGAGCGGGCGGCTCGCGGCGGCGGGCTGGTGCTGGCCCGCGCGGGCGTCGGGCTGCCGCGCGGCGTCCACGAGGCGGTGTGGGGACTGCTGCTGGTCAGCGTCCTGGGCCGGGACCCGCTGGTCGGGGTGCTCGCGATCGCGATCCCGTTCGGGGCGATCACCGCCAAGGTGTACTCCGAGATCCTCGACGAGACCGACCACGCCCCCTACGACTCGCTGCGCGCGGCGGGCGCGGGCCGGCTGGCTGCCATCGTCTACGGCCTGGTGCCGGCGGCGCTGCCGGGGTTCACGTCGTACGCCTTCTACCGCTTCGAGTGCTCGATCCGCTCCGCGGTGATCCTCGGGATGATCGGGGCGGGCGGACTGGGGCTGCAGCTGAGCCTGAGCTTCCAGGGCCTGCAGTACGCCGAGATGTGGACCTCGCTCTACGCGCTCATCGTCCTCGGGGCGCTCGTGGACCGGTGGGGCTCCTGGCTGCGTGGCGGTCGTCGTGCCGAGGGCCGGGGGATGGCGCCGGGTCGCCGCTGGACGCTGTCCGCCGTGCTCGGCTCGGTGCTCGCCATCGCGTCCGTGGTGCACCTCGCCCCCGACCTCTCCCGGTGGTTCTCCTCGCGGACCTTCGAGCTGCTGGGCGGGCTGGTCGGCGACCTGGTGCCACCGCGGCTGCCCGCCGGCGGGTGGCCGGAGCTGCTCTCCCGGTCGGTGGAGACCCTGCAGATGTCGGTCGTCGCGATCACGATCGCGAGCGTGCTCGGGGTCGCCGTGGCGCTGCTGGCCGCGCGTACCGGCGGCTCCCCGGCGCGGCGGCTGGCGTCGTGGGTGGCCCGGACGGTGCTGCTGGTCACCCGCGCGATCCCGCCGCCCGTGTGGGCGCTGCTGGTCCTGTTCGTGGTGTTCCCCGGCCCGCTCCCCGGCGCGCTGGCGCTGGGGATCTACACCTTCGGCATCCTCGGCCGGCTCTTCGCCGAGGTCGTCGAGGAGCTCGACCCGGGTCCCGGGAAGGCGCTGGCGGAGCTCGGTGCGAGCCCGGCACAGGTGTTCGCCTACGCGACGCTGCCCGGCGCGACCGGGCAGCTGGTCTCCTACAGCCTCTACCGCTGGGAGGTCACCGTCCGCGAGACCGTGGTCGTGGGCGTCGTCGGCGCGGGTGGCCTCGGCCGGCTGCTGGAGCAGCAGCGCGCCGGCTTCGACTACCCCGCGATGTCCACCACGATCCTGGCGCTGATCGGCGTCTCGCTGCTGGTCGACCTGCTCTGCGTCGTCGTACGCCGCTCGCTGCGCTGATCCCGGCTGGGCCTGCTCAGGAAGGTGGTCGAGCAGCGAGCGGTCAGTCGAGACCACGCTCCAAGGTGGTCGAGCAGTGAGCGGAGCGAGCGGTCAGTCGAGACCACTCGGGGTGAGGTCCCCGGCAACAGCACCCCGGCTGGCGTCCGGGCTCGGGTTCGGGTCTGTGGGCGCGTCACCTTGGGTGGTCTCGACTATCCGCTCGCTTCGCTCGCTGCTCGACCACCTAGGGGTGCGTTTGCTGCTCGACCACCTGGTGGTGCTGCTTGACCACGCCTATTGGTCGAGCAGGCGGGCGACGGCTTCGTCGTACGCCGCCACTGCGGCGTCCGCGAGGCCGTGGCCGGTGGGGGCCTGCTCGGCGAGGGCGAGGATCTGTGCGGCGCGGATGCGGGCCTCCTCGAGCTCTTCGGCACCCGGGGGCGTGCCGGCGGTGGCGAGGTTTGTGACCTCGGCGAGGAGTGCCTCCCGGGTGCGGCCGCGGAGCAGGAGCAGCACGTAGGGATCGCGGTCGATCTGCCAGGCGAGCTGGTAGAGCAGCGCCAGGGTGTGCACGCAGGGCTGGGCCCAGGCGTCGCACTCGCAGGCGGTGTCGATGGCGCCCGTGCCGGGGAGCACCTCGGCCCCGGCCTCGTCGGCGTGCTCGACCAGGTCGGCGGGGAGGTCGCCCGCCTCCAGCGCCGCCGCGTAGCCGCTCTCCCGGGCAGCTTCCCGGGCGAAGGTGGTCCAGCCCTCGTCGTCGAGCCGGGCGACCCTGACCTGGGCCATCAGCGGGGTGTCCCCGCCCGGGTCGACGACCGCCGAGGACATCGCCTCCAGCACCACGATCGCGCCGAGCCGGCCGGACCTGGCCAGGCTGCGGGCGGCGACCAGGTCGCCGGCCTCCACGGTGAGCTCCTCGAACGAGCGGACGAACGCGCGGCCCCACCAGGTGGTGCTGCGGGCGGTCGTGCCCCGGACCCGGGTCAGGCGCGGGAACACGAGGGGGTCAGGCATCGGGTTCCGGGCTACGCAGGGTCACCAGGTCGCGGAGCTCGGCGTTGCTGAGCTCGGTGAGCGCGACCTCGCCGGAGCCGAGTACCGCCTCGGCCAGGCTGCGCTTGCGGGTGAGCAGCTGGTCGATCCGCTCCTCGATGGTGCCCTGGGTGACCATCCGGTGCACCTGGACCGGACGCGTCTGCCCGATCCGGTGGGCGCGGTCGGTGGCCTGGTCCTCGACCGCGGGGTTCCACCAGCGGTCGAAGTGGATCACGTGGTCGGCCCGGGTCAGGTTGAGACCGGTGCCGCCGGCCTTGAGCGAGAGCAGGAACACCGGCGCCGCACCGGCCTGGAAGTCGCTCACCATCTGCTCCCGCGCGCGGACGGGGGTGCCGCCGTGCAGGAACAGCGTGGGCACCGACGCGGCGGCGAGGTGTCGCTCGAGCAGGCGGGCCATCGCGACGTACTGGGTGAAGACCAGCACCGAGCCGTTCTCGGCCAGGATCGTGCCGAGCAGCTCGTCGACGAGGTCGAGCTTCTCCGAGCGGCCGGTGAGCCGGCCGCCGGCCTGGCGCAGGTAGTGCGCGGGGTGGTTGCAGATCTGCTTGAGCCCGGTCAGCAGCGCGAGCACGAGACCGCGGCGGGTGGTCTCGTCGGCCCTCTCGATCCGGTCCATCGACTCGCGCACCAGGGCCTCGTAGAGCACCACCTGCTCCTTGGTGAGGCCGATCAGGTGGTCGGTCTCGGTCTTCGCCGGCAGCTCGGGCGCCACCCCCGGGTCGGACTTGCGGCGGCGCAGCAGGAACGGCTCCACCAGCTGGGCGAACCGGCGGGCGACCGTGGGGTCGACGCCGGCCTCGATCGGCGCCGCCCACACCTTGCGGAACGCGTTGCGCGACCCGAGCAGGCCAGGCGTGGCCCAGTCGAGGATGGCCCACAGCTCGGTCAGGTTGTTCTCCACAGGCGTGCCGGTGAGCGCGACCCGGCAGCGCGACCCGATGGTGCGCAGGTTGCGGGCCGTCGAGGACGTGGCGTTCTTGATGTGCTGGGCCTCGTCGGCGACCACGAGGTCCCAGGCCACCGTCCCCAGGTCCTCGTGCGCGCGCCGCATGGTGCCGTAGGTGGTGAGCACGACGCCGTCCTCGATCAGGCCGGCCGCGCCCGTCGCTGCGTCGGTCGAGCCAGGCCCGCCGGTCGAGCTCGTCGAGACCAGCGACCGGGAGCTGCCGTGATAGCGGCGTACGGCGACCCCGGGGGCGAACTTCCGGAACTCGCTCTCCCAGTTGCCCATCAGGCTCGCCGGGCACACCACCAGGGTCGGGCCCTGGGCCAGGCGACGCTCCCGGCGGTGCAGGTGCAGCGCGATCACGGTGATCGTCTTGCCCAGGCCCATGTCGTCGGCCAGGCAGGCGCCGAGGCCCGCGCCGGTGAGCTCGGCGAGCCAGGTGAGGCCGTGGCGCTGGTAGTCGCGCAGGGTCGCCTGAAGGCCGGGGGGCACCTCGATCGGCGCCACGCTCGCCGCGTCGACGATGCGGTCGCGCACCTTCAGCAGCGTCGCCCCGGGGTGGACCGGCACCGTCTCGCCGTCGAGCTCGATGGTGCCGGTCAGCGCGGAGGCCAGCGCGGCCGCCGGCTTGATCTTCTGTGCCGTCTTCTGGGCGGCCTTGCGCTTGCGCGCACGCCTGGCCACGACGGGGTCGATCACGATCCAGTTGTCGCGCAGCCGGATCACAGGCGTCGTCGCCCCGGCGAGCGCACTCATCTCGTCGTCGCTGAGCGCGTCGTCCCCCAGGGCGAGTCGCCAGTCGAACTCGAACAGGGCTCCGGGACCGAACAGGCCCTCGTGCAGGGGGGCGTCGCGCTCGGTCTTCGCGACCTCGACCCTGGCCTGGGGGATCAGCTCCCCGCGCAGACCTCGCGGCCAGAACACCTCCACGCCGGCGCGGTCGAGGGCCTCCAGGCCGTGCTCGAGCAGGTCGGCGAGCTCGTCGGCGTCGAGCACCATCCGGTCCGGCACCGGCTGGCGCTGCAACCGGTCCAGGGGTGCCCAGATGCCGGCGGCCTTGCGCAGCTCAGCCCCCAGGCTGGTCCGGGCGCGGCGGGAGAAACCGTGGTCCTCGCCCAGCCAGAGCCGTTCCGCGTCGACGACGTGGGTGTCGTCCTCGGCCTCGTGCGCCTGGAGTACGACGACCACGCCGCCGCCCTCGAGCACCTCCTCGGGTGCCTCCACCCGAAGGGTGATCCGGACCCGGTCGGGCAGGCCGTCGTCCTCGTCGGCCCCGGTGAGGACGCGTCGCCGGACCGGGCTCTCGGGGGGCCGGGAGGGTCGGGCCGGTGCCGTCGACGGAGGCCGGGTGACGGTGTCCACCACGGCGTCGAGGAGCTGCCGGATCAGGTCCTCGGCCTCCTCGACCGTGGTGTCCCCGTGGGCGCGCGCGGTTGCCAGCGCGTGCAGCCGGTCGTCGTCCTCCGGCTGGAGCGGGCCCACCCGCCACGAGTCACCGGACTCCGAGAGCCGGACCCGTCCGGCCGCCACCAGCTTCATCGCCAGCAGGGTCGCGCCGCTGAGCAGCCCGACCGACGGGTGCGCGTCCTCGACCCGGATGGCACGGGTGAGCACCGGGATCGCACCCCGCATCGGCATCCGGATCGTGCGCGCCGGGCCGGAGAACTCCACCTCGCTCAGTCGTGGGGGGTGGCTCGGCACCCACCTCGCCTCACCCTGCAACGGCACGAAGCTCACTGCCCGACTCGCCTCCCCTGATCCTGCCGGTCGAACCTAACCGGTCGACCTGACAGTCCCGCGGCGAGCCGCCGGGCGGGCGCGCAAGGCGGCGGTGTACAGGGCTGTGGCGTCGACAGGGCCTTCGCGGATGTCACAACCCAACAAATGTGAGGCCCTGCGGCCGGCCCACCGCTCAGTCGTCGTCGCCCCGGATCGCCGCAGCGACGGCCTCGGGAACCCGCTCGTCGAAGACGCTCGGGATGATGTAGCTGACGTTCAGCTCCCGGTCGCTGACGCAGCTCGCGATCGCGGCGGCCGCGCGCAGGAGCATCTCCACGGTGACGTCGGTGGCGCGGGCGTCAAGCAGGCCCCGGAAGACGCCGGGGAACGCGAGCACGTTGTTGATCTGGTTGGGGTAGTCGCTGCGGCCGCTCGCGACCACGGCGGCGTGGTGCGCGGCATCGGCGGGGTCGATCTCCGGGTCGGGGTTGGCCAGCGCGAACACCACCGGCTTCGGGCCCATGTCCTCGATCCACTCCGCCTGCAGCACTCCCGGGCCGCTGACGCCGATGAACACGTCCGCGTCGGTGAGCGCGGTGTGCAGGTCGCCGCGGACCCGGCGGGGGTTGGTCCGCTTCGCCAGGCTGGCCATCGCCGGGGGGAGCGAGTCGTCGTCGTCGGACAGGCAGCCGACGCGGTCCCACACCACGACGTCCTGCGCGCCGGCAGCGAGCAGGAGGGTGACGATCGCCGTACCCGCGGCCCCGGCTCCGGCCACCACGATCCTGACCTCGGGCAGCTCGCGCTCGATGCAGCGCAGCGCGTTGGTCAGCGCGGCGAGTACGACGATCGCGGTGCCGTGCTGGTCGTCGTGGAAGACCGGGATGTCGAGCCGCTCACGCAGCCGGGCCTCGATCTCGAAGCAGCGGGGCGCGGCGATGTCCTCGAGGTTGATCCCGCCGAAGCCGGGTGCGATCGCCGCGACGACGTCGACGATGCGCTCGGTGTCCTGGGTGTCGAGGCAGATCGGCCACGCGTCGATGTCGGCGAACCGCTTGAACAGGGCGCACTTGCCCTCCATCACCGGCAGCGCGGCACCGGGGCCGATGTTGCCGAGACCCAGCACCGCGGAGCCGTCGGTGACCACCGCGACGCTGTTGCCCTTCACGGTGAGCCGGGGGATGTCCTCCGGGTTCTCCGCGAGGGCCATGCTGACCCGTCCCACGCCGGGCGTGTAGGCCATCGACATGTCGTCGCGGGTGCGCAGGGGGACCTTGGAGTTGACCTCGATCTTGCCGCCGAGGTGCAGCAGGAAGGTGCGGTCGGAGACCTTGTGCACCACGACGCCGTCGAGGCCGCGCAGGTCGGCGACGATCTCCTCCGCGTGCTCGGAGTCGGTGGCCGAGCAGGTGACGTCGATGACGAGCCGGTCGTGCCGGGACTCGGCCACGTCGAGCGCACTGACGATGCCGCCCTCGAGGGCGATCGCGGTGGCGATCCGGCCGACCACGGACGGGTCGGTGCCCGTGTGCAGCCGCATGGTGATCGAGTAGGAGCCGCTGGTGGCCGCGCTGCGCTTGCGTGGAGCAGTCTCTGTCATGCCAGCATCTTGCCTGCCGCTGCCCGTTACCGGCGAGTCGGGAAAACATTGCGGTAACCAGAAGTCTCTACAGTGCCCGGGCATGGGCTCACCGATCACACCGCTGGAGACCGGATCCGGACCGATCCGGGCGACCACGTACGTCCCCTCGACCCCCGAGCACGTTCTCTGGGGCCGGCTCCCGTGCGCCGCTGACGACCCCGTCGAACGGGTGGACCCGGGCACGGAGGTCACCTTCGACACGGTGAGCCACGAGGGGATCCTGGAGGACCAGGGCCGAGATCCGGAGGCGTTCTTCTCGGCGTACGGCGTGGAGCACGTGCTCTCCGACGCGATCGCGATCGCCGCCACGGACGGGTCCACCCACCCGCGGACCTTCGGCGTCGACGGTCCGCACGTCGTGTCCCGGCCGGTGGCCGTCACCGGCGCGCGTCCCGGCGACCTGATCGCGGTGACCGTGCTGGAGACGCTCCCGCGGGTGCCGTACGGCGTGATCTCGAACCGGCACGGGAAGGGCGCCCTGCCGGGTGAGTTCCCGGCCTCGGGCGAGCTGTTCAGCGCGTTCGCGAGCGTGGACGAGACCGGCACCCGGGGACGGCTGCCGCTGGTGCAGGGAGGCGAGCCGGTGGTCTCGTTCCCGCTGGCCCCGTTCCTCGGCATCATCGGCGTCGCCGTCGCGGGGGACCAGCGGCCGCACTCGGTCCCGCCGGGGGCGTACGGCGGCAACATCGACATCAACCTGCTCACCGTGGGCTCCACTCTCTACCTGCCCGTGCAGGCCGAGGACGCGTTGGTCTACGTCGGCGACCCGCACTTCGCCCAGGGCGACGGCGAGGTGGCGCTCACCGCGCTGGAGGCCTCGCTGCGGGCGACGGTGCGGCTCGACGTGGTGGCGCGCGAGGAAGCCGTCCGGCAGTTCGGGGAGCTCGCGGGCCCGTTCGCCGAGACCGCGGAGTTCCTCGTGCCGACCGGCCTCGACGAGGACCTCGACCTCGCGATGGCCAACTGCGTGCGGGCCGCGATCGGGCTGCTCCAGGCCCGCTACGGGATGGACCCCGCGCTCGCGCTGGCCTACCTCAGCGCCGCCACCGACTTCGACATCTCCCAGGTCGTCGACGTGGTCAAGGGCGTGCACGCCCGGATCCGCAAGGACGACTTCGCGCAGGTCACCCGATGAGCGAGCCGGTGAGCGAGCCGGTGGGTGAGCCCGTGCCCGAGGGCCTGATGGCGGCCTTCGCGGCCTACGAGCAGGCGCTGATGTCGAACGACCTCGAGGCGCTCGACCGGCTGTTCGCGCCGGGCGCGGAGACGATGCGCGGCGACGCCGCGGGGCTCCTGGTGGGCCACGACCGGATCAGCGCCTTCCGGGGTGGTCGCGGCGGTGCCCCGCCGCGCCGGATCGTGGAGACCCACGTGCAGGTGGTCGACGCCGACCATGCGCTCGTCGTCGCGGTCACCGAGCTCGAGCGGGGCGGCCGGGGACTGCAGACCCAGCTCTGGGCGCGGCTCCCGACGGGCTGGGCGGTCACTGCTGCCCACGTCTCCGTGTCCGCCCCCGCCCTGGACACCCGGGTGTGGCGAGTGGTCGGCGACCCGCTGGTCCGGGGCAGCGGCGCGGGGCCGCTCGCCGGGGAGCGGGTCGCGGTCAAGGACCTGTACGCCGTGGCCGGTCACCGGGTCGGAGCGGGCAACCCGGCCTGGCTCGAGGCTGCCGGGATCGAGCAGGAGAACGCCTGGGCCGTGCAGCGGCTGCTCGACGCCGGAGCCGACCTCGCCGGCATCGCCCGCACCGACGAGTTCGCCTACAGCCTCGCCGGGACCAACGCCCACTACGGCGTACCCCCGAACCCGAAGGCGCCCCACCGGATCTCCGGCGGCTCCTCCTCCGGGTCGGCGAGCGCGGTGTCCCTGGGCCACGCCACCGTCGGCCTGGGGACCGACACCGGGGGATCGGTGCGGGTGCCCGCGGCGTACCAGGGGCTGTGGGGGCTCCGCGCCAGCCACGGCGTCGTACCCGTCGAGGGGCTGCTGCCGCTGGCACCCAGCTTCGACGCGGTCGGCTGGCTGACCCGCGACGCGGCCACGCTGGCCCGGGTCGGTGACGCGCTGCTGCCGTCGGCGACCGCGCTGCCGAGCCTGCACGAGGAGCTGGTGCTCGTCCCGGCCCTGCTGGACCTGTGCAGGGACGAGGTCGCGGAGGCCGTGGACCGCTGGGCACTGGAGCGTGAGGCCGGGGCGGTGACCTGGGCGCTCCCGGACCTGGGCCAGTGGCTGGCCGCCTTCCAGCGCGTCCAGGCGTGGGAGGCGTGGCAGAGCGACGGCGGCTGGCTCGAGCACCGGATGGACACCCTGGGGCCCGACGTCCGCGGCCGGTTCGAGACGGCGTCGCGCATCTCCGAGGCGGAGGCCGACCGGGAGCGGGCCGTCCTCGCCGAGGCCGCCGCCGAGATCCGGGACCTGGTGGCCGGTCGCGTCCTCGTGCTGCCCTCGGCTTCGTCGGTGGCGCCCGCGACCGGTCCCGGGCTCGCGGCAGAGCTGCAGTCGGTCCGCGACGCCACGATGCGGCTCACCTGCCTGGCCGGGATCGCCGGGCTCCCGGCGCTCAACGTCCCCCTGGTGACGGCGGACGGCCTGCCCTGCGGCGCCTCGCTGGTGGCCGGCCCCGGCCGGGACCGCGACCTGCTCGCGCTCGCCGAGCGGCTGGACGCCGAGTGACCCGCGCTGCCGGACGAACTGCCGGGCGCTGGCACGGTGACGCGGCGTCACAGGTCCGAAACACTGGATGCCCATGGCTGTAAAGACGACCACCTACCGTCCGCGAGGGGCCAGACGATGAAGATCGAGGAGTTCAACCTGATGGGTACCGCCGAGGCACGCGAGCTGGTGCGCTCCTGCGCGGACGTGCCGAGCTGGGCGCAGGCCGTCGTCGACGGCCGCCCGTACGCCGCCCCGGACCATCTCGTCGCCCGCGCCGACGAGCTCGCCGCCGGCTGGTCCGCGGCCGACGTGGAGCAGGCCCTGGCCGACCACCCACGCATCGGGGAGTCCCACGCGGGCTCCGGGACCAGTGCCGAGATGTCCGGCCGGGAGCAGTCCGGGGTGGACCGGGACGACACCGACGTCGCGGCCCGGCTCGAGGCCGGGAACCGCGCCTACGAGGACCGGTTCGGCCGGATCTTCCTGGTCCGGGCCGCGGGGCGCAGCGCGGAGGAGATCCTCGACCAGCTCGAGCAGCGGCTGGGGAACGATCCCGACACCGAGCTCGAGGCCACCTCCCGGGCGCTGCGCGAGATCGCCGGCCTGCGACTCGACGCGATTTTCGCATGAGCACCCTCTCCAGCCACGTCCTCGACGCCGCGCTCGGGGTGCCGGCCGTGGGGCTGGCGATGACCCTGGGTGGTCCCGGTGGCGACCCGGTCTCCACCGCCACCACCGACGCCGACGGGCGGGTCAGGTTCGACCTCGACCTCGAGCCCGGCGGGTACCACCTGCTCCTGGAGACCGGGCTCTGGTTCGCGGCCGCTGACCGGCCGACGTTCTTCCCGGAGATCTCGGTCGCGTTCGTGGTCTCCCCGGTCGAGCAGCACTACCACCTCGCCGTGCTCCTGAGCCCGTTCTCCTACACCACCTACCGAGGGAGCTGAGATGACTGCTGAGATCCCTGGGGCCGCCACCGGCAGCATCGTGCTGGGCGCCAACCAGTACGGCAAGGCCGAGTGCCGCCTGGTCCGGATCACCCGGGACAGCGCCAGGCACGAGATCGAGGACCTGACCGTGACCTCGCAGCTGCGCGGTGACTTCACCGCCTGCCACACCGAGGGCGACAACAGCCAGGTGGTGGCCACCGACACCCAGAAGAACACCCTCTACGCCTTCGCCAGGGAGCACGGGGTCGGCTCGCCCGAGCGGCTGCTGCTCACCCTGGGCCGGCACTTCGTGGACGGCTTCGAGTGGGTGACCGGGGGTCGCTGGGAGGCCGAGCAGCACGCCTGGCAGCGCATCCTCGTCGACGGGCAGCCCCACGACCACTCCTTCGTCCGGACTGGGCAGGAGACGCGGACCGCCCTGGTCCAGATCGACGGAGAGACCACCCACGTGCTGGCCGGGCTGAAGGACTGCACGGTGCTGAAGTCGACCGGGTCGGAGTTCCACGGGTTCCCCCGCGACCGGTTCACCACCCTCGCGGAGACCGACGACCGGATCCTGGCCACGTCGGTGACCGCCTGGTGGCGCTACACGGACGCCGACCTGGACTTCAACGCGACCTACGACTCGATCCGGACGACCCTGCTCGAGACGTTCGCGAGCGTGCACTCGCTCGCGCTCCAGCAGACGATCTTCGCGGTGGGCAAGGTGATCCTCGAGACCCATCCCGAGGTCGCCGAGGTGAAGCTCTCCTGCCCGAACAAGCACCACTTCCTGGTCGACCTCGAGCCGTTCGGGATGGAGAACCCGGGCGAGGTGTTCTTCGCCGCCGACCGGCCCTACGGGCTGATCGAGGCCACGGTCGAGCGTGCGGGTGCGGTCCCGGTCCCCGAGGCCTGGGCCACCGTCGCCGGGTTCTGCTGAGGTGCGCCTCGACGCCGTCCAGGCCCAGCGGGTCCTGGTCGAGGACACGTTCGTCCCCGCGACGCTGACTCTGCACCACGGGCGGATCGCCTCGATCGAGCCGTTCGAGCACGAGGCCGACGGCTTCGTGCTGCGGGTCCCGGACACGGCGTACGTCGTGCCGGGGATCGTGGACACGCACGTGCACATCAACGAGCCCGGCCGCACCGAGTGGGAGGGGTTCGTCTCGGCGACGGAGGCGGCCGCCCTGGGCGGGGCCACGACGCTGATCGACATGCCGCTGAACTCGGTGCCGCCCACCACCACCATGGCGGGGCTGCGCGCCAAGCAGGCCGCGGCCGCCGGCGAGCTGATGGTCGACGTCGGGTTCTGGGGTGGCGCCGTGCCCGGCAACCTGCCGGACCTGGAGCCGCTGTGGGAGGCCGGGGTGTTCGGCTACAAGTGCTTCCTCTCACCGTCCGGGGTCGAGGAGTTCCCGCCGCTGGACCCCGCGGAGTTCCTCGCCGCGCTCACCGAGGTCGCCCGACTCGGCGCCCGGATGATCGTGCACGCGGAGGACGCCCGCGTGCTGGAGGAGGCGCCCTCGCCGCCGAGCCGGGCCTACCGCGACTTCGTGGTCTCCCGGCCCGACCGGGCCGAGGTCGCGGCCATCGCCCAGGTGCTCGACGGCGCCCGGGAGACCGGCGCCCGCGTGCACATCCTGCACCTGTCATCGGCCCGCGCCCTGGACCTGATCGCGGACGCCCGCGCAGAAGGGCTGCCGGTCACGGTGGAGACCTGTCCGCACTACCTGTGCTTCGCCGCCGAGTCGATCCCCGACGGTTCCCCTCAGTTCAAGTGCTGCCCGCCCATCCGCGACTCCGGCAACCGCGAGGAGCTCTGGCAGGCGCTGCGGGACGGGATCATCGACACCATCGTCAGCGACCACTCGCCCGCCACGGCAGAGGAGAAGGGTCGTGGCGACGGTGACCTGCAGCAGGCCTGGGGCGGGGTGTCCGGGCTCCAGGTCGGGTTCAGCGCGATCGCCCAGGAGGCCCGCCGGCGAGGGATCCCGCTGGCCCGGGTCAGCCGGTGGATGTCGCGCAACAGCGCCGACCTCGTCGGGCTGACCAACAAGGGCCGGATCGAGGTGGGCGCCGACGCCGACCTGGCCGTCTACGACACCGGCGTGGACTTCCGGATCGAGGCGACCCGCCTGGCGCACCGCAACCCCATCTCGGCGTACGACGGCCTCCGCTACGGCGGCCGGATCACCCGCTCGGTGGTCCGCGGCAACGCCATCGACGTGGAACGCCCCGACCACGGCTGGGGCCGGCAGCTGCTCCGCCCCTGACCTGACCGCGTCCGGTCAGTCGCCCGTCAGTGGCGGCGGCGCCGCGGCCGTCGAGGCGCGCACGACGAGCTCGGTGGCCAGCTCGACGTGGTTGGAGTCGATCTTCTCGCCGTCGACGAGGCGCAGCGCCGTGCGCAGGGCGACCGCGCCCATCTCCTGGAGCGGCTGGCGCACCGTGGTCAGCGGCGGGGAGGCGATCCGCGCGATCTCGGTGTCGTCGAACCCGACCACGCTGAGGTCCTGCGGCACCGAGAGGCCCATCGAGCGGGCGGCCTCGATCGCTCCACGGGCGAGCTCGTCGCTGGCGGCGAAGATCGCGGTCGGCCGGTGGGGGAGCGAGAGCAGCCGCGGCGCCCCGTCGAGACCGTCCTGGTAGCGGAAGTCCAGCGTGCTGTGCACGTAGTCGTCGGGGAGCGCGACCCCGGCCGTCTCGAGAGCGGAGCGGAGCCCGGCCAGCCGCGCCTGGCTGCACTCCGCCGTCGAGCGCCCACCCAGGTAGGCGATGCGGCGGTGCCCGAGCTCGACGAGGTGGCGGGCGGCGGCCTGTCCGCCGCGGAAGTTCGTCGAGCCCACGCTGACGACGTCGGGCGAGGGGATGTTCATCGGGTCGATCACCACGAGGGGCAGGCGCAGCCGGCTCAGGGCGGTGAACTCTTCGGGCCCGAGCTCGTCGGTCACGGCGATCACGGCGCGGCGCCCGCTGACTGCGAGGTTGCGCGCCCAGGTCGTCGCCTCGACCTTCGCCGAGGGCCGCTGGTCGACGGGCTTGACCCCGATGGTCACCGAGACGCCGAGCTCCGCGGCCGCGGCGGCGACGCCCTGGACGATCTCCGAGGAGTAGGCGCCGATGGTGCCGCGGAAGGTCAGCTCGATGGTGGGCTGCCGCTCGATCGTGCGCAGCTGGCTGCCGTAGTCGTGCGTGCGGAGCAGCTCCTGCACCCGGGCCCGGGTCGCCGGGGCGACGTCGCTGCGACCGTTGAGCACCTTGGAGACGGTGGCGACCGAGACGCCGGCGGACGCGGCCACCGTGGCGAGCGTCGTACGGCGCTGTGTCACGGGCATCTCGGGTGCTCCTCCTGCAGGCTGGCTACTCTGACGCGTGGTGCTCGACCCGGACGGGGGTGTCCAGCCGGCGGTCGTGACCAACGACGCGGGTCTGACCCACCAGACGGACGGGGACCCGGGCCCGTTCGTCGGCCGCGGAGGTGCCGACGAGGAGCTCCACGTCGCCTGCCTCGACGATGCGGTCCAGACTCGGGTCAGTGTAGGCGGTCCGGTCGGCGTGGAGGTCGAAGAAGACCTCGGCCGAGCACCCGGCCTCGAGGTGGACCCGGGCGAAGCCGACCAGCTGCCGTACGGGCCGGGCGACGCGCGCCACCGGGTCGTGCAGGTAGACCTGGACGACCTCGTCACCTGCCCGTTCTCCGGTGTTCGTCACCACCGCGCTGACCTCCACCGACGCGTCGGTGCCGATCTCCTCCGCGCCGGCCCGCACCTGGTCCACCCGGAAGGAGGTGTACGAGGCGCCGTACCCGAAGGGGAACAGTGGCGTGGAGTCGACCGAGGTGATGCCGGCGCTCTCCACGCCGCCCAGCGCCGGCTGGAGGTAGGTGCTCGGCTGGCTGCCCGCCCGCCGGGGGACCTGCACCGGCAGTCGTCCGGCGGGGCAGAGCCGTCCCGAGAGGACACCGGCGATCGCGGCGCCGCCCTCCTCGCCGGGGAAGAACGACTGCACCAGTCCCGCCACCCGGCCGTGGAAGGCGCCCAGCGCGTAGGGACGGCCCGAGACGACAACCAGCACGACGGGGGTCCCGGTCGCCAGCAGCGCCTCGACCAGCTGGGCCTGGACCCCCGGCAGCCGCAGGTCCTCCGCGTCGCAGCCCTCGCCCGAGGAGCCGTGGCCGAACAGCCCGGCGAGGTCGCCGACGTAGGCCACGCAGAGGTCTGCCTCCCGGGCGGCGGCCGTCGCGGCCTCGATGCCGCTGGTGTCCTCGCCGGTCACCGCACAGCCGGGCTCGTGCACGACCTCGGCCTCGTCCAATTCGGCGCCCAGCTCGGCACGCAGTGCATCGAGCGCTGTGGGGACCTCGATGCCGAGATCGGAGCCTGGGTGACGCGGCAGCACGTGGGTGGGGAAGGCGTAGCAGCCCATGAACGTCAGCGGGTTGTCGGCGCAGGGCCCGACCACGGCCACCCGCTGGGGCAGCGGCCGCTGTGGGTCGCGGATCGGCAGGGCGGTGCCGGCGTCCAGCAGGACGACCGAGCGCTCCGCCATCTCGCGCGCCAGCGCGCGGTTGGCCGCCGAGTCGAGGTCGACCCTCGCGGCCCCGGCCACCGACGTCTCGGCCGACCAGTCGTCGTCGAGCAGCCCGAGCTGGACCTTGGCGAGGAGCGCGCGACCCGCGGCCCGGTCGACGAGGGCCTCGTCGACGACGCCGGACCGCACCAGGTCGACCAGGCCGGCGCCGTACCCCAGGGTGTCGGGCAGCTCGACGTCGATGCCGGCCTCCAGGGCCAGGGCGCCGGCACCTGCAGGGTCCGCGGCGACACGGTGCATGGAGGCCAGGAACGGCACCGCCCAGTAGTCCGAGACGACCGTGCCCTCGAAGCCCCACTCCTCGCGCAGCACCTCGGTGAGCAGCCAGCGGCTGGCGCCCGCGGGCACCCCGTCGACGTCGGAGTAGGAGTTCATCACCGACCCGGCGCCGCCGAGCGCGATCGCCGCCTCGAAGGGGGGCAGGATGACGTCACGCATCTCCCGCGGCCCCATCGAGACGGGGCCGTGGTTGCGTGCGGCGCGCGAGGCGGAGTAGCCGGCGAAGTGCTTCAGGGTCGCGATCACGCCGGCGGACTGCAGCCCCTGGACGTAGGCGGTGCCGAGGGTGGCGACCAGGTGCGGGTCCTCGCCCATCGTCTCCTCGACCCGGCCCCACCGGTAGTCGCGCACGACGTCGAGCACCGGGGAGAGGCCCTGGTGCACCCCAAGGGCCGCCATGTCGCTGCCGATCGCGGCGGCCATCCGGCGGACGAGGTCGGGGTCCCAAGTCGCTGCCCAGGCGATGGCGGCGGGGTAGACAGTTGCGCCGTACGCCGTGAAGCCGGTGAGGCACTCCTCGTGCACCAGCGCGGGGATGCCAAGGCGGGAGGAGCCCTGCACCACGCGCTGCTGCCGGACGAGCTCCGCCGCCCCCTCGGTGACCGTGACCGGAGCGCTGCCGTAGACCCGGGTCAGGTGGCCCAGGCCGTGCCGGCTCGCCTCGCCCAGCGAGGTGGTCCCGGACGCGGCGAAGACCTCCTGCATCGGAGCCACCTGCAGGTCGCTGCCCTCGGTGCCGGGGTCGCCGCCGAGGTTGTTGCCGACCCAGCGGCTGCCCAGCTGGCCCACCTTCTCCTCCAGGGTCATCGCGGCCAGGAGCGAGGCGACCCGCTGCGCCGCCGGCCGGTCGCGGTCCGCCCAGGGGCGCTCCGGGGCAGCCTCGCCCGGGCTCTCCGGAGTGGGGGCGGACGTGGTGCCCGTGGGCTGGGTCATGGCTCCTCCTGGGTGGCTGAGCGCCCGCCGTCGCGGACGAGTGTCGAAAGATCTTTCGATCCATCCGAAAGAAGGCGACGACTTCGTGGCACAGTACCGCCCCGCCAGCGACTTGGGAACGACCGGGCAACGATCCGAGGCCCGCTTGCTGAGCGTGCTGAACCAGTGGAGTGTGATGCTTGACACACTCCGGCACCCGTCCTACGGTCAGCAACTAGATGCAGTCGAGATCGAAACATATTTCGGTCACGTTGCTCGACGTCGCCTCGCCTCGTGGCGACACGTCGCACGCTGACGAGCCGTGGTGGTCGCGGTCGTCGAGGTGGAGGTCAGAGACATGGAACCGATGAACGCATCCCGGCGCAGCTTCCTGCGCCTGGTCGGGCTGGGCGTGCCCGTGAGCGCGGCCCTGGTGGCCTGCGGCGGCTCCCCCAGCAAGACCGGCGCCGCTGGCGGCTCCGGCGGCGGCAAGGGGGTGGCGTCGTACTGGACGCTGTCGGGCAAGCCGCAGGAGGAGATCCGCAAGGACACGATCGCCCGCTTCAACAAGGCCAACCCGAAGTCCGCGATCGACATCACCCTGATCGCCAACGACCCCTACAAGCAGAAGGTCAAGACGGCGATCGGCGCCGGCAAGAGCCCGACGCTGATCTGGGGCTGGGGCGGTGGTGGCCTGAAGAGCTACGTCGAGGCCGACCAGGTGCTCGACCTGACCAGCTGGTTCGCGGAGAACCCGGACCTCAAGGAGGGCCGCTTCCCGGCCACGTTCGAGGCGGCCACGGTCGACGACAAGCTGTACGCCGTGCCGATCGAGACGGTCACGCCGATCGTCCTGTACTGGAACAAGAAGCTCTTCGAGCAGGTCGGCGCCGAGCCCCCGGAGTCGTGGGGCGACGTGATGGACCTCGTCGCGAAGTTCAACGCCGAGGGCATCGCGCCGTTCTCGCTCGCGGGGCAGTCGCGGTGGACCAACATGATGTGGCTGGAGTTCCTCTTCGACCGCATCGGCGGGTCAGAGGTCTTCGCGAACATCTTCGACGGCCAGAAGAACGCATGGAGCCAGCCGGCGGCCCTGCAGGCGCTGGGCGAGGTGCAGAAGCTGGTCAAGGCCGACGGGTTCCAGAAGGGGTTCCAGTCCACCGTCGCCGACCAGAACGCCGACCAGGCGGTGCTGTTCACCGGCAAGGCCGCGATGATGCTGCACGGCGCGTGGACCTACGGGTCGATGAAGGCCGACGGTGGCGACTTCGTGACCGGCGGCAACCTCGGCTACATGAACTTCCCGGCGGTCGACGGCGGCAAGGGCGATCCTTCGAGCACCGTGGGCAACCCCGGGCAGTACGTCTCCATCTCCTCCCAGGCGAGCAAGGAGGCGCAGGACGCCGCCAAGAAGCTGCTCACCACCACGATGCTCGACGAGACCGAGATCAAGAAGTGGGTCGACATCGGCAACATCCCGGTCGTGAAGAGCTCCGGTGACCTGATCTCCGGCGTCTCGGACGAGAACGACAAGGCGTGGCTGCAGTTCGTCTACGACACCTCCAGCAAGGCCTCGGGCTTCGCGCAGTCGTGGGACCAGGCGTTGCCGCCCTCGCAGGCGACCGCGCTGCTGGACAACATCGGCAAGCTCTTCCAGCTCGACATCAGTCCCCAGACGTTCGCCGACGAGATGAACAAGACCATCGGCACATGAGCGCCCACGCTGCCACGTCCGGGACCCGGCATCGGGGCGGTGCCCGGGCGCGGCAGCGCGGTTCAGTGGCGTGGATGGCGCTTCCCGCACTGGCCGTCTTCCTGCTCTTCGCGATCCTCCCGCTCCTGGGGGTGTTGGCGCTGAGCTTCACCCGCTGGGACGGGCTCGGTGCGATCCAGCCCATCGGCATCGGCAACTGGCGCTCGGTGCTGACCGACTCCGCACTGCTGCACTCCCTGTGGGTCACCTTCGAGGTGATGGCCTTCTCCTGGGTGGTGCAGACCCCGATCAGCCTCCTGCTCGGCGTCTTCATGGCCAGCCGGCAGCGCTACCGGGCCGTGCTGGCGGTCTTCTACTTCGTGCCGCTCCTGCTCAGCGCCGCGGCGATCGCGGTCACCTTCAAGGCGCTCCTCGACCCCAACTTCGGCCTCGGCCCCGGGCTCGGGTCCGAGCTCCTGACGCAGAACTGGCTCGGTGAGCCGGCGCTCGCCATGGGCGTGATCATCTTCATCGTCTCCTGGCAGTTCATCCCGTTCCACTCCCTGATCTACCAAGGCGCGGTGCGTCAGATCCCGGCGTCGCTCTACGAGGCCGCGTCCCTCGACGGAGCCGGCCGGGTGCGCGCGTTCTTCAGCATCACCCTGCCCCAGCTGAAGTACACGATCATCACCTCCTCGACGCTGATGGTCGTGGGGTCCCTGACGTTCTTCGACCTGATCTTCGTGCTCACCGAGGGCGGCCCGGGCGACTCCACCCGGGTGCTCGCGCTGGACATGTACCGCCGCGGCTTCGGCGCCAACCAGATGGGACCGGCGAGCGTGATCGCGGTGATCCTCGTCCTGGTCGGTCTGGCCATCGCGCTGGCGCTGCGGCGGCTCGGCGGCAACGCGGACGACTCCCAGCTGGAAGGGATCTAGGTGATGGCCACTCTCGTAGGAGGCACGGTCCAGGACCCGACCGATCGGCTCGCGGCACCTCCCTCCCAGCCTTCGGGGGGTGGCTGGGCAGGCCGCAACTGGGGCGCCGGGCTGGCCGGGTGGTTCTGGCTGGCGGTGATCCTCGTGCCGCTGTACTGGATCGTGATCACCAGCTTCAAGGCGTCCAGCGACTACTACCAGCAGAACGCCTTCGCGCCACCGGCGAACCCGACGCTGGAGAACTACCGGCTGGTCATCGCGAACGACTTCGTGCACTACTTCTTCAACAGCGTGCTGGTCGCGGCGGGCACCACGATCCCGACCGTCCTGCTGGCGCTGATGGCGGCGTACGCCATCGTGCGCGGAGCGCACAGCAGGCTGCTCAAGGGCATCCACGCCCTGTTCCTGATGGGCCTGGCCATCCCGCTGCAGGCGGCGATCATCCCGGTCTACCTGATGATCATCAAGATGGGGCTCTACGACTCCCTGGCCGCGATCGCGATCCCGTCGATCGCCTTCGCCATCCCGCTCGCGGTGCTGGTGCTGACCAACTTCCTGCGCGACGTCCCGCGCGACCTGTTCGACTCGATGCGCCTCGACGGGGCCAGCGAGTGGATGATGTTGTGGCGGCTCGCGTTCCCGCTCACCCGGCCGGCGATGGTCACGGTGGCCGTCTACACCGGCGTCACCGTGTGGAACGGCTTCCTGCTGCCGCTGGTCCTGACCCAGAGCCCCGACCGGCGCACGATGCCGCTGGCCGTGTGGAGCTTCCAGGGCCAGTTCCAGGTCAACGTCCCCGCCGTGCTGGCCTCCGTCGTGCTGAGCACCGTGCCGATCGTGGTCCTCTACACGATCGGTCGCCGCCAGCTGGTCAGCGGACTGAGCGAGGGCTTCAGCAAGTAGTCCCGCCTCTCACCCGCGGTCGAGGAGGGTGGTGGGGTGGGCGGTCGTCGGAAACAGTTCTGAAACGAGGCCGCCCTAGCCTCCGCGGGTGACCACCTTCGCGCCGATCGATCCGCCGCCGCGCCTGCTGATGGGACCGGGGCCGATCACTGCCGATCCGCGGGTGCTGCGCGCGATGTCGGCGCAGCTCGTCGGCCAGTACGACCCGTTCATGACCGCGACCATGAACGAGACGATGCAGCTCTACCGTGACGTGTTCCGCACCGGCAACGAGCAGACGTTCCTCGTCGACGGGACCTCGCGCGCGGGCATCGAGGCGGCGCTGGTCTCGCTCGTCGAGCCCGGCGACCGGGTGCTGGTGCCGGTCTTCGGCCGCTTCGGGCACCTGCTCGTCGAGATCGCCACCCGGTGCGGCGCGGAGGTGCACACCATCGAGGTCGAGTGGGGTGAGGTCTTCGAGGCCGACGCCGTCGAGCGCGCCGTGGTCGAGGTGCGGCCCAAGGTGCTCGCGGTCGTGCACGGCGACACCGCGACCACGATGCGCCAGCCGCTGGAGGACCTCGGCGAGATCTGCCGGCGCCACGACGTGCTGCTCTACTGCGACGCCACCGCCACCCTGGGCGGGAACACCTTCGCGACCGACGCCTGGGGCATCGACATCGCCACGGCCGGCCTGCAGAAGTGCCTGGGCGGACCCTCCGGCAGCGCGCCGATCACCGTCTCCGACCGCGCGACCGAGGTGATCAACGGGCGCAAGCACGTCGAGGCCGGCATCCGGGAGGCCGACGACGCCGAGCACGGCGCGCGGATCGGCTCGAACTACTTCGACCTCGCCATGGTGATGGACTACTGGGGCCCGCGACGGCTCAACCACCACACCGAGGCGACCACCATGCTGTACGGCGCCCGCGAGTGCGCCCGGCTGCTCGTCGAGGAGGGACTCGACGCCGCCGTCGAGCGGCACCGGCTGCACGGCGCCGCGATGCTCGCCGGGGTCCAGGGACTGGGCCTGCAGGTCTTCGGCGACCTGGCGCACAAGATGAACAACGTCGTCGCGGTGCACATCCCCGACGGCGTGGACGGCGACGCCGCCCGGGCTGGCCTGCTGGCGGACTTCGGCATCGAGATCGGCACCTCCTTCGGTCCCCTGCACGGCAAGGTCTGGCGGATCGGCACGATGGGCCACAACGCCCGCAAGGACGCCGTACTGCTCACGCTGGCCGCCCTCGAGCAGGTGCTCCGCGGCTGCGGAGCCGGCGTGATCGCCGGCGGCGGGGTGGGCGCTGCGCGGGAGGTCTACCAGGACGCCGCGGGGGAGACGCGCTGATGACCACGGCGGAGAAAGTACTGACCCGGTGCGCGGACCTGGATGCGTTCTCCGCGAGCCCGCGCTGGCTGGAGCGGGTCTACCTCTCTCCCGAGCACGCCGCGGCCAACGCCAGGGCGGCGTACTGGATGCAGCAGGCCGGCCTGACCACCTGGCAGGACGCGGCCGGCAACCAGTGGGGACGCCGCGAGGGACGTGAGCCCGGCCTGCCGGCACTGGTCCTGGGATCCCACCTCGACACCGTCCCGGACGCCGGGAGCTATGACGGGATGCTCGGGGTGGTGATGGCGATCGCGGTGGTCGAACGCCTCGCCCGGGGCGAGAGCGACCTGGTCGCGCAGTTCCCGTTCGCGATCGAGGTGGTCGGGTTCAGCGACGAGGAGGGCACCCGCTTCGGAACCGCCCTGCTGGGCAGCAAGGCGGTGGCCGGGCTGTGGGACCAGGACGACTGGGACCTCCGCGACCGCGACGGAACCACGCTGCACAAGGCGTTCAAGGACTTCGGGCTCGACCCGCGCCGGGTCGGCGAGGCCGCCCGCGCGCCCGGGGAGCTCATCGGCTACCTCGAGGCGCACATCGAGCAGGGCCCGTTCCTGGAGGCGGCCGACACCTCGCTGGGCTACGTCACCACCATCGCGGGTGCCCGCCGCTTCCGGCTCTCGGTCCACGGCGAGGCCCGGCACGCAGGCGGTACGCCGTACGCCCGCCGCAAGGACGCGCTCGTCGGCGCGAGCGAGGCGATCTCCGCGATCGAGCGGCTGGGCCGCGCCTCGGAGTGCATCGCCACCGTCGGACGCATCGAGGTGCTCCCCGGCGCCATCAACGTCATCCCCGGCCGTGCCGACTTCAGCCTCGACCTACGGGCGGAGACCGACGAGGAGCGCGACGCGATGTGGGTCGCGATGCGCGAGGAGATCGAGGAGCTGTGCCACCGCCGCGGCCTGCGCTTCGAGGCGGTCGAGCACCACAGCGCCCCCGCCTCGCCGTGCGCGGACTGGCTGCAGGAGGCGATCGTCGCCGGCATCCGCACGACCGGGGACCTCGACCCCCCGGGGCTGTGGAGCCGCGCCGGGCACGACGCGATGGCGATCTCGGCCGTGGCCGACACCGGGATGCTGTTCCTGCGCTGCTTCGACGGGATCAGCCACCACCCGGCCGAGGACGTCCGCGCGATCGACGTCGCCCGCGGCCTCGACGCCCTCGAGGCCACGGTCCTCGAGGTGGCCCGGACGGAGACGGCGCGCCTCGGCGCGGCCCGGCTCGAGGCGGTCGAGGACTGATGGACCTGCCCACGGTCACCTCCTTCCGCCGCGCCGAGGCCCGCAGCGACCTCGCGCTCGCACACGGGGAGACCGTGGTCTCCGGCGGCACCTGGCTCTTCTCCGAGCCGCAGCCCGGTACCACCGGCCTGGTGGACCTGACCGCCCTCGGGTGGGAGCCGTGGGAGCGCCTCCCTGACGAAGGCCTGCGGATCGCGGCCACCTGCACGATCGAGCAGCTGCTCGCCGTCCCGGACGACATGCTCGGCACGGCCACCGGGCTGGTCCGCTCGTGCGCGGACGCGTTCTTGATGTCGTTCAAGATCCAGCACCTCGCCACGGTCGGTGGCAACGTCTGCCTGGCGCTCCCGGCCGGCGCGATGATCTCGCTGCTGGTCGCCCTGGACGCGACCGCGGTCGTCTGGACGGCCGACGGTGGCGAGCGCCGGCAACCGGTCGCCGACCTCGTCACCGGGGTGCGCAGCACCACCCTGGAGCCGGGGGAGGTGCTCCGCGCGGTGGAGGTGCCGTCCGCCTCCCTGCGCGCGCAGTACGCGTTCCGCCGGCTCTCGCTGGCCCCGCTCGGCCGGTCCTCGGTGGTCCTCGCGGCACGTCGTACGCCGACCGCGCTCGTGCTCTCGCTGACCGCCGCCACCACCCGGCCGGTGCTGATCGAGCTCTCGGAAGACGACTGGGCCGACGAGCTCCCGGGCGCGCTGGACGCGGTCACCTGCTGGCACCAGGACGCGCACGGCGCCGCCGACTGGCGCGCCGCGATGGCGGCCCGGCTCGGTGCCGAGTGCCTCGCCGAGGTCACCGCCCACGGGGAGGTGCAGCCGTGAGTGCCGAGCCGCCACCGCCCGCCGTCGTGGACGGGAGCGCGTTGCCCTGCGAGCCCAGGCCGGGCCAGTGCCTGCGCACCTATCTGCGCGAGCACGGCCACCGCGCCGTGAAGAAGGGCTGCGACGCGGGTGACTGCGGCGCCTGCACCGTGCTGGTCGACGGGTCGCCGGTGCACTCCTGCGTGTTCCCCGCGACCAGGGCAGCGGGGCGGGAGATCACCACCGCCGCCGGCCTGGGCACTCCGGAGGAGCTGCACCCGGTCCAGGGCAACTTCGTCGGGGCGGCCGGCTTTCAGTGCGGGTTCTGCACCGCCGGCTTCGTCACCACGGCCGCCGCGCTGGCCGGGGAGGACGGCAGGGTCGAGGCCGGGGACGAGGAGCTCGCCCGGCTGTTCAAGGGCAACCTGTGCCGCTGCACCGGCTACCGGTCCGTGCGCGACGCCCTCGCGGGGAAGACCAACATCGAGCCCGGTGCCGGCTTCGGCGGCTCCCCGGGGGCCCTCGCCGGTCGCCGCATCGTCTGCGGTGCTGAGCCGTTCACCCTCGACCTCCCCGAGAGCGGCGTACTCCAGATGGCGCTGCTGCAGAGCCCGCACGCCCACGCCCGCATCGTGCACCTCGACACCTCCCGCGCGGAGGCGCTGCCCGGGGTGCACCTGGTGCTCACCCACCGCGACGTCCCGGACGTGCGCTACTCCAGCGCCCGGCACGAGAGCCGGCTCGACGACCCCGACGACACCCGGATGCTCGACGACGTCGTCCGGTTCCGCGGCCAGCGGATCGCCGCGGTGGTGGCGCAGAGCATGGCGATCGCCCAGGAGGCGGTCGGCCTGATCGAGGTCGGCTACGACCTCCTGCCCGCCGTCCTCGACCCCGAGGAGGCGCGCTCGCCGGGGGCGCCGCTGCTGCACGGGCACCTCGATCCCGTGACCTCACGGGTCTCCGATCCCGGGCGCAACGTCGCCGCGCAGAGTCACGGCGAGGTCGGCGACGTCGCCGCCGGGCTGGCGGCGGCCGCCGTCACCGTGCGCGGCACCTGGCGCACCGGACGGGTCAACCAGGCCGCCCTGGAGACGCACGGTGCCCGGGGCTGGCTCGACGAGCTGGGCAACCTGGTGATCCGCAGCAGCACCCAGATCCCCTTCCTGGTGCGCAAGGAGCTGGCCTACGTCTTCGGGATCCCGGAGGAGCAGATCAGGGTGCTCGCGGCCCGGGTGGGCGGTGGCTTCGGTGGCAAGCAGGAGATGCTCGTCGAGGACATCGTCGGACTGGCCGTGCTGCGGCTGGGCCAGCCGGTGCAGCTCGAGCTCACCCGCGAGCAGCAGTTCACCCTCGTCCCCGGCAGGCACCCGATGCGGGTCAGCGTCGAGCTCGGCGCCGACGCCGACGGCGTACTCACCGCGATGAAGCTCGACGTGCTCACCGACACCGGCGCCTACGGCAACCATGCGCCCGGAGTGATGTTCCACGGCTGTCACGAGTCGGTGGCGCTCTACCGCTGCCCCAACAAGCGGGTCGACGCCGAGGCGGTCTACACGAACACCGTCCCCTCCGGGGCGTTCCGCGGCTACGGGCTGGGCCAGGTGATCTTCGCGATCGAGTCGGCCCTCGACGACCTCGCCCGCGAGCTCGGCATCAGCCCGTTCGACGTACGCCGCCGCAACGTGGTCGTGCCCGGCGACGACTTCGTGGTGAACGGGCCACCCGACACCGACCTCGAGTTCGGCAGCTACGGGCTCGACCAGTGCCTGGACCTGGTGGAGGCGGCCCTCGGTGACCACGACGGTGAGGCTGAGGGTGACCAGGGCGTCCCCGAGGGGTGGCAGGTCGGGCACGGCATGGCCGCCTCGATGATCGCCACGATCCCGCCCCGGGGGCACTACTCCGCGGCCACCGCCACGATGCACCCCGACGGCCGGGTCGTGCTCGACGTCGGCAGCGCCGAGTTCGGCAACGGTACGGCGACCGTGCACGTCCAGATCGCCGCCACCGAGCTCGGCGTGGACCCGGCCCTGATCGAGCTGCGTGCCTCCGACACGGCGATCGCGGGCTACGACACCGGGGCCTACGGCTCCACCGGCTCCGTGGTCGCGGGCCGCGCCGTCGCGGAGGCGGCCCGCAACCTGCGCACGATGCTGGACGGGTTCGAGGGACCGTTGCTCGGTCCTGTCTCGGCCTCGGGTGCCCACCGGGGGTCACCGCGGTCGGTGGCCTTCAACGTGCACGGCTTCCGGGTCGCGGTCGACCCGGGGACCGGCGAGGTGCGCATCCTGCGCTCGGTCCAGGCCGCGGACGCGGGGGTGGTGATCAACCCCGAGCAGCTCCGCGGCCAGGTCGAGGGCGGCGTGGCCCAGGGGATCGGGTCGGCGCTGTACGAGGAGGTGGTGGTCTCGACAGGCTCGACCGCCGGGGACAGTTCGACCGCCGGGGACGGCTCGACCGACAACCTCGGGGAGGTGACCACCCGGAGCTTCCGGGACTACCGGCTGCCGCAGATGGGGGACGTGCCGCAGACCGAGGTGCTCCTCGCGGAGACCTATGACCGGCTCGGGGTGCGGGGGGCGAAGTCGATGAGCGAGGCGCCGTACAACCCGGTCGCCCCGGCCCTGGCCAACGCCGTGCGCGACGCGATCGGCGTGCGGCCCCACGAGCTGCCGATGAGCCGCGACCGCGTGTGGCGGCTCGCGCAGTCCGCCTCGACCCCGCAGGAGGGCAGATGAGGGACCAGTACTGGCTGAGCCTGGCCGTGGAGCTCGCCGTCGACAACGTCGCCTCCGGCGGGGGACCGTTCGGCGCGATGATCGTGCGCGGGGAGGAGGCGCTCGCCCAGGGCGTGAACCGGGTGACCCGGGACAACGACCCCACCGCCCATGCGGAGGTGGTGGCGATCCGCAGTGCGTGCACGGCGATCAGCGACTTCTCCCTGGCGGGCTGCGTCCTGTACACCTCCTGCGAGCCCTGCCCGCTGTGCGTCTCCAGCGCCCTGTGGGCCCGGGTCGACCGCGTGGTCTACGCAGCAGACCGCGACGACGCCGCCCGTGGGGGCTTCGACGACCGCGAGTTCTACGAGCTGTTCGGCAAGGAGCGCGACGCCTGGCCGACCCCGATCGAGGGGCTACGGCTGCTGTCCTCCACAGCGCCCTTCGAGTCCTGGCTGCGCAACCCCGACCGCACGCACTACTAGACCGGTGGGCGGCGTAACGCCGCCGAAACTTCCAGCGTCGGGGCGCGAAACGCGACCGCCCTAGGTTTCGCAGCGATCAGGATCCGACCCGCCCCCGCACGCTCGCCACGAGGAGCCCCAGATGCGACTTCCCACCCGTCACCACCAGCGCCGCGCCAGGCGCGGAGCCGTACTGCTCGCCGCGGCGGCCCTCGTCCTCGCGGGCTGCGGCTCCTCGGACGAGGACGAGGGTGCCGCTGCCTCCTCCGGTGACGACCTCGGCGACATCGCCGTCCAGTTCTCCTGGATCAAGAACGCCGAGTTCGCCGGCGAGTTCATCGCCGACGACGCCGGCTACTACCAGGAGGCCGGAATCGGCAAGGTCAACTTCCTCGCGGGCCCCGTGGCCCAGGAGGAGATCGTCGCCACCGGCAAGGCACAGTTCGGCCTGAGCAACGCGGTCTCGACCGCCGCCGCCATCTCCAACTCCCAGTTCCCGCTGAAGATCGTCGGCGCGACGTACCAGAAGAACCCGTTCACCATCCTGTCGCTCGCCGACAAGGGCAACATCAAGACGCCCCAGGACCTGATCGGCAAAAGGATCGGCGTCCAGGACCCCAACCTCTCGCTCTTCAAGGCGCTGCTGGCCGCCAACGACATCGACGAGAAGCAGGTCACGATCGTGCCCAACGGCTTCGACATCTCGCCGCTGGAGGACAAGAAGATCGACGGACTGGTCGCCTACGTCACCAACGAGTCGCTGCTCGTCAAGGGACACGGGTTCGACACCGTGGACCTGTCCTTCGCCGACAACGGCCTCCCGTTCGTCGCGGAGAGCGTCATCACGACCGACGAGATCCTCAAGAGCAAGCCCGACCTGGTGAAGGCGTTCCTCGAGGCCGAGATCAAGGGCTGGCGCGACGCCTGCGACGGCGAGGAGGGCTACAAGCGGGGAGCCGAGCTCGCCGTGAACAAGTACGGCAAGGACCTCGACCCTCCGCTGGAGCTCGACAAGGAGATCGCCCAGGCGACCCAGCAGTGCGAGTCGTTGGTCAACACCGACGAGACCAAGACGAACGGCATCTTCACGATCAGCGACGAGCTCATCGCAGCGAACATGAAGTCGCTGAAGGAAGCCGGCCTCGAGCTCGACCCCGACGAGCTCTTCGACATGGGGCCGCTCACCGAGCTGCTCGAGGAGAAGCCCGAGCTCAAGGTCACCGGCTGATGGCGGTCTCGTGAGCGCAGAGACACACCTGCCCGCCGGGGCGCACGCTGCCGGTGGACCCTCGTCCGCAGGGTCCACCGGCACCGGCATCCGCATCGACGGCCTCAGCAAGACCTTCTCGCTCGGCCGCCGCAGCGTGACCGCGCTCGAGGACGCTCACCTGTTCACCGACAAGGGCAGCTTCTTGTCGCTGCTCGGCCCGTCGGGGTGTGGCAAGTCCACGATCCTGCGCATCCTCGCCGGCCTGGAGACACCCACGTCGGGGTCGGCGCTCGTGGAGGGCAAGACGCCACGCGAGCTGCGTCGTGACCACGAGCTCGGCATCGCCTTCCAGGACTCGGCGCTGCTGCCGTGGCGCTCGGTCGTCTCCAACATCCGGCTGCCCTTCGACGTCTCGGGGGAGAAGGCCGACGAGGGCCTGGTGAGCGAGCTGATCAAGCTGGTCGGGCTGGAGGGCTTCGAGAAGGCGAAGCCCGGCCAGCTCTCCGGGGGGATGCGCCAGCGCGTCTCGATCGCCCGGGCGCTGGTGGTCAAGCCCAGTGTGCTGTTGCTCGACGAGCCCTTCGGCGCCCTGGACGACATGACCCGGCAGCGGCTCAACCTGGAGCTGCTCCGCATCTGGACCGAGAAGCCGGCGACCACGCTGATGGTGACCCACGGCATCTCCGAGGCGATCTTCCTCTCCGACCACGTGGCGGTGATGAGCCCGCGTCCGGGGCGGGTCCAGACCGTGATCGACGTCGACCTCCCGCGTCCCCGCACGCCGGACATGATGCGCTCGCCGGAGTTCCACGCACTGCACGACCAGGCCTCCGAGCTCCTGTTCGGGGCCGACGGCGCCGCGGTCGACTGATGGCCGTGAGTCCCGAACGCCTGCGGCGCGCCCTGGGCACCCTGGGTACCGCCACCCTGGGCATCGTGGCCGTGGTGGCCGCGTGGTGGGTGCTCGCCGCGACCGTCCTGAGCACCAGCGTGCCCACGCCACTCGAGGTGCTGGCGAAGTTCCACGAGCGCGGCTTCGGCTACTACCGCCGGATCTTCTCGGTCACCCTCGAGGAGGCGGTCACCGGCTACGTGTACGGCGTGCTCATCGCCCTGCTGCTCACTGTGCTCGTGCTGCTGGTGCCGATCCTGGAGCCGGTGATCATGCAGTTCGCCGTGATCACCTACTGCCTGCCGATCGTGGTGCTGGCGCCCATCCTGATCCTCGCCCACGAGATCCCGGTCAAGGGCGGCACCTCGGCCACAGCGGTCGACCTCGCGGCCATCTCGGTCATCTTCACCACGGTCGTCGGCGCCGTGCTCGGCTTCCGGTCCGCCGACAGGGCCGCCCTGGACGTCGTCCACGTCTACGGCGGCGGGTCCCTCCAGCAGTTCTTCCGGGTGCGCCTCGTGGCGGCCCTGCCGGCGATCCTGACCACGCTCCAGCTCGCCGCCCCCGCGGCGTTCCTCGGCGCGCTCCTCGGCGAGTGGTTCGACAAGCACCTCGAGATCGGGGTCGGCCCTTCCCTCTACCTGGCCCAGAACAACCGCGAGATCGCCCTGGCCTGGAGCCTGGGCTTCGGCTGCGCCGTCGTCTCCGGGTTGGCCTACTTCCTGATCGGGATGGTGAGCCGGGTCGTCACTCCCTGGTCCAAGGGCGTCGCGCGATGAAGCTGCTGCGCGCGGTCGTGCGTCCCCTGGCCAACTTCTTGTTCGTGGTCATCGCCCTGGTGGTGGCCTGGCTGGTGCTGCTCGAGGTGGGCGGCGTCAACGACCTGGTCGCTCGCAAGCCCGACCAGGTCATGGAGTTCCTGTTCAGCGACGCGCAGGCAGCCCAGAACCGCGCCGCCGTCTTCGGCCCACTGCGGCAGACCCTCCTCGATGCCGGCATCGGCTTCGTGGCAGGCCTGCTCGCGGCGACGGTCGTGGCGGTCGGCACCTACCTGTCCCGGGGGGTGGAGGCGGCCACGATGCCGGTGGCGATGGTGGTGCGCACGGTGCCCCTGGTGGCGCTCGCGCCGATCATCACGCTGGTGTTCGGCAACGGCTTCGTCACCGTGGCGGTGATGAGTGGCATCGTCGTGTTCTTCCCCGCCCTGGTGACCATCTCCTTCGGGCTGCGCTCGGTGACCCAGCAGATGCACGACGTGGTCTCCGTCTACGGCGGCTCGACGTGGGACGTGCTGCGCCGCGTCGCCTTCCCGACCGCGCTGCCCAGCTTCTTCGCCGCCATCCGCATCTCCGTGCCCGGCGCGGTGACGGGCGCGTTGATCGCGGAGTTCTACACCACTCCCGACAGCGTCGGGAAGGCCGTCAACCAGGCACTCGCCCTCTACCAGTACTCGCTGGTGTGGTCGTTGCTCGTGGTCGTCACCGCTGCCTCGATCGTGCTCTACCTGCTGGCCCAGCTGCTGGAGCGCCTCATGCTGACCCGCTTCGACATGGACCAGGCCCTCTCGTGACGCGGCGGCGCTCGATCTTCACCAGCCGGCTGGTGAACAGCGCCGTCGACGGTGGACACCCACGGGTGACCGAGGACCTGCGCCACGCGATCCTCGTCGGCGACGAGCCCCCGGGCACCCCGATCCCGATCGACGCGGTCGCGCAGTTCTTCGGGGTCAGCCAGATCCCGGTCCGGGAGGCGCTGAAGGTGCTGCTGGGAGAGGGGCTGGTCGAGCACGTCCCCCGGGTCGGCTACGCCGTGGCCAAGCTCGGGTTCGACGAGTTCAGCGAGCTCTACGACGTCCGGGCGGCGCTCGAGGCCTCGGCGCTGCGCCAGGCAGTGGTCCGTGCCTGCGAGCGAGACGACGAGGAGGTCCGGCGTACGCACGCGGGGATGCGGTCCGCGATGGACGCCGACGACGAGCGGGGCTACCACGCGGAGTCCCGGCGCTTCCACATGGCGCTGATCGCGCCCGCCCGGATGCAACGGCTCACGCACATGTATGAAGCGGCCTGGAACATCACCGAGCCCGCCCGGCCGATGTCGCGGGTGGACAGCAGCGGCCGGCAGCGCTTCTACGAGGACCACGACCGGATGCTGGCCGCCTTCGTGGCCAGGGACGCCGACGAGCTGGTCCGGGAGTCCCAGCGGCACTACGAGCACCTCAAGCGGGCGATCCACGCATTCCGTGATGATCCCGAGGTGTTCCGCTCTCCTATATCTCTCCCGTGACACGGGTGTGACGCGACGACAGACCGGCTGAAACACCGCGCTCCTAGTTTCGCCGGAACGTCCGAGCGAGGAGTCCGCCATGACCGATGTGCAGCCGTCACAGACCCAGTCCGAGCACCACGTGGTCATCACCCCGCCGCATCCTGCGGGGCCGGGGTTGATCAAGCAGGGCTACGACCCCCGCCTGACCAACGAGGACCTGGCGCCGCTGAAGGAGCAGACCTGGAGCACCTACAACATCTTCGCGTTCTGGATGTCCGACGTGCACAGCGTCGGCGGCTACGTGACCGCGGGATCGTTGTTCGCGCTCGGCCTGACCAGCTGGCAGGTGTTCGTCTCCTTGATCATCGGGATCCTCCTCGTGCAGTTCTTCTGCAACCTGGTCGCCAAGCCGAGCCAGGTGGCAGGGGTTCCCTACCCGGTGATCAGCCGGGCGTCGTTCGGGGTGCTGGGGGCGAACATCCCGGCCATCATCCGCGGCCTGATCGCGGTGGCCTGGTACGGCGTGCAGACCTTCCTCGCCGCCGGGTCGCTGAACATCGTCTTCCTCAAGCTCTGGCCCGGGCTGGCGCCGTACGCCGACGTCGAGACCCACGGCTTCCTGGGCCTCTCAGCGCTCGGCTACCTCAGCTTCGCCATCCTCTGGGTGGCGCAGGCGGCGGTGTTCTGGCGGGGCATGGAGGCGATCCGCAAGTTCATCGACTTCTGCGGCCCGGCCGTGTACGTCGCCATGTTCGCCGTGTGCATCTACATGCTGGCCCGCGCCAACTGGGACGTCAGCTTCACCCTCACCGACAAGGACCTCTCCACCGGCGCCACGATCACCACCATGCTCGGCGCGATCGCCCTGGTGGTGTCGTACTTCTCCGGACCGATGCTGAACTTCGGTGACTTCTCGCGCTACGGCAAGAGCTTCGAGACCGTGAAGAAGGGCAACTTCTGGGGCCTGCCGGTCAACTTCGTGTTCTTCTCGCTCCTGGTCGTGGTCACCGCCTCCGCCACCGTGCCGGTGTTCGGTGAGCTGCTCACCGACCCGGTGGAGACCGTGCAGCGGATCGACACCTTCACCGCGGTCCTGCTCGGCGGCCTGACGTTCGTGATCGCCACCGTGGGCATCAACATCGTGGCCAACTTCATCTCGCCGGCCTTCGACTTCTCCAACGTCGCGCCGCAGAAGATCAGCTGGCGCATGGGCGGCATGATCGCCGCGGTCGGTTCGGTGCTGCTCACGCCCTGGAACTGGTACAACGAGCCGGACGCGATCTTCTGGACGCTCGGCATCCTGGGCGCGATGATCGGGCCGCTCTTCGGGATCCTGATCGCCGACTACTACCTGATCCGGGACCAGCAGGTGGTGGTGGACGACCTGTTCACCCTCGAGGAGTCCGGCTCCTACTACTACAGCCGCGGCTACAACCCCGCCGCGGTGATCGCGGTCGCCGTCTCCGGCGCCATCGGCATCCTCTCCGTGGTGGTCCCCAAGGTGGGCGACGTGCTCACCTGGCTGCCGGACTACAGCTGGTTCCTGGGGTGTGCGCTCGGGTTCGTGACCTACTACTTCCTGGCCAGGGCCATGGGAGTCGGCCCGGCATCGATCGAGCCGACCGGGACCGCGAGCGAGGCGACCGCCTCCAGATGAGGATCAAGGTCGTCAACCCGAACACCACGGCGTCGATGACCGCGACGATCGGTGAGTGCGCCCGGGCCGTCGCCGGCCCGGGCGTCACCGTGGATGCGGTCAGCCCGTCGACGGGTCCGGTCTCGATCGAGTCCCACTACGACGAGGTGATGAGCGCGCCTGGCGTGGTCCGCGAGGTGCTCAGCGGTGAGGTCGAGGGGTACGACGGCTACGTGATCGCCTGCTTCGGCGACCCCGGCCTGCTCGCCGCTCGTGAGGTCGCGTCGGGCCCGGTGGTGGGGATCGCGGAGGCAGCGATGCGTACTGCGGCGTACCTGGGCCGCTCCTTCAGCGTGGTCACCACCCTGGAGCGCACGATCGGGCACACCCGCGACATCGCCCGCTCCTACGGGGTCTCCGACCTGTGCGCGGGGGTGCACGCCTGCGAGATCCCCGTCGTGGAGCTCGAGACCGATCCGGCCGCGCGGGCCAAGATCATCGCCGCCGCCCGCTCGGCCCTCGCCACCGACGGGTCGGACGTGGTCGTCCTGGGGTGCGCCGGAATGGCCGACCTCTGCGGCTGGCTCTCGGCCGAGCTGGAGGTTCCGGTCGTCGACGGGGTGGCCGCCGCGGTCACGACGGTCGAGCAGCTGGTCCGGCTCGGGTTGCGCACGAGCAAGCGCGGCGAGCTGGCCACGCCTCCGGTCAAGGAGCACCTGGGGAGCTGAGCGGCTCGTCGGCGCTGACGCGGGCGTGCAGGAAGCCGACGAGGACGACGAGGAGCACCAGGACGCCCTCGGCCACGAGCCCTGCCCACAGGTGCCAGTGCAGGAGCGCGGCGCCGGCCGCCGCCCCGGCGACGATCAGCAGCACCGCGGCAGCGCGACGCGCGCTGCTGGCGCCCCTGCCGCTGCCGTTGCCCAGGACGGAGTCGGCCGCGAGACCGGTGATCGTGGAGGTGACCACGACCGTGGTCACGTCCTTGACCCCGATGAACCTCGCCGTCGCGGCCTGGACCCCCATCGCCGCGCCGAGCACGGTGGTGACCACGAACAGGGCCTCGGCGGACGGGTCCTCCACCAGGGCCAGGGGCAGCGCCAGGGCGAGCACGGAGAGGCCGACCAGGGCGAGGAGGGCGGTGGTCCTCCCGGTCCAGGCGTGCGGGGCCCCGCGGAGGGCGCGGCCGCCCAGGGCCGCCCCGGCCATGAACCCGGCCAGGGCCAGCAGCGGGCCGAGGATCGGGAGGCCGTCCCCGCCCACCAGGGCCATCCCCAGGATGACGACGTTGCCGGTCATGTTGCCGGTGAACACCTTGTCCAGCCCGAGGTAGCCGACGGCGTCGACGATCCCGGTACCGAAGGTGAGGACCAGCATCAGCACCAGGTGCAGCCGGTCGGGATCGATGCGGCGGAGCCCGGTCATGTGCTGATTGTGCCGGACAACCATCGTGACCAAGGCCACCGTACAAACCTGTTCAGTGCACGCCTGTTCACCCCTAGTCTTGGCCGGTGACCCAGAACATCGATGTGAGCCAGCGCACTCCCGACGCGGACCCGAGCGACCGGCTGGACAAGCGGGTGCTGCTCGTCGCGGGGGTGGTCGTCCTCGGCGGAATCATGTCGATCCTCGACATCACCGTGGTCTCGGTGGCGCTGCAGACCTTCCAGCAGGAGTTCGACGCCACCGCGGCCCAGGTCGCGTGGACCATGACCGGCTACACCCTGGCCCTGGCGAGCGTGATCCCGCTGACCGGGTGGGCTGCGGACCGGTTCGGCACCAAGCGCCTCTACCTGCTCGCGGTGGCGCTGTTCACGGCGGGCTCCGTGCTCTGCGCCATGGCCGACTCGCTCTCGATGCTGGTGGCCTTCCGGGTGGTGCAGGGTCTCGGCGGCGGCATGCTGATGCCGCTGGGCATGACGATCCTGACCCGTGCCGCCGGTCCCGACCGGATCGGCCGCGTGATGGCCGTGCTCGGCATCCCGATGCTGCTCGGCCCGATCTTCGGCCCCATCCTCGGCGGCTGGATGATCGACTCCCTGAGCTGGCACTGGATCTTCCTGATCAACCTGCCGATCGGCGCGATCGCGTTCATCTACGCCCTGCTCGTGCTGGAGAAGGACAACGTCGAGCCCTCCGAGTCCTTCGACTTCGTCGGCATGCTGCTGCTCTCGCCGGGTCTGGCCGCCTTCCTCTATGGCGTCTCCTCGATCCCTGAGGCGGGGACGATCCTGGACACCGGCGTGATCACCTGGACCGCGGTCGGCACGGTGCTGATCATCGCGTTCGTCCCGTGGGCGCTGCGGCCCAAGAACATCCACCCGCTGGTGGAGCTCCGGCTGCTGAAGAACCGGGCGATGACGGTCTCGGTGCTGGCGATGATGCTGTTCGCGATCGCCTTCTTCGGGGCCAGCCTGCTGTTCCCGCTGTACTTCCAGCAGGTCCGTGGCGAGGAGGCCCTCCGGGCCGGCGTACTGCTGGCCCCGCAGGGCATCGGAGCGATGCTGACGATGCCGCTCGCCGGCCTGCTGGCCGACAAGATCGGCCCCGGCAAGGTCGTGATGACCGGCATCGCGGTGATCACCGTCGGCATGGCGATGTTCACCCAGATCGGTGCGGACACGCACTACCCCTACATCATCACCGCTCTGTTCATCATGGGCCTGGGCATGGGCGCCACGATGATGCCGATCATGAGCGCGGCCCTGGGCACCCTGACCCGGCACAACATCGCCCGCGGGTCCACGTTCCTCAACATCACCCAGCAGGTCGCGGCCTCGATCGGTACCGCGCTGTTCTCGGTGCTGCTCACCAACGGCTTCAAGAGCAGCGAGGCGATCAAGCTCTCCGGCGCGGTGGCCGAGGCCAAGGACGACCCGTCCAGGCTGGCGGCGCTGCTGGAGAAGGCCGGGCTCACCCCGGCCGACCTCGACAAGCTGGGAGCCCGCGCGCTCGTCGACATGGCGGACGCCTTCAGCAGCGTCTTCATCGTGGCGACCATCCTGGTGGCCTGCTGCCTGATCCCGGCGTTCTTCCTGCCGCGCAAGAAGAGCGAGACCCCCGTCGACCCCACCGCGATGATGGGGCACTGAGGGGTCTCGACTGGGCGCTTGGCTCGGCTGGAGGGGTCTCGACTGATCGCTCGCTGCGCTCGCTGCTCGACCGCCTAGGGCTCGACCGCCTAGCTCTCGACTCCCAGGGTGAGGGGGAGGACGGCGGAGGCGCCGGCGCCGCGGAGCGCGCGGGTGGCCATCGTCAGGGTCCAGCCGGTCGCCATCAGGTCGTCGACCAGCAGCACCGGTCCTCCGTCCAGCGGCTGGTCCACGGCCAGGGCGTAGCGGCGGCCCACGGCCGCAACGCGCTGCGCGGAGTTGGCCGACCCCTGGCCCGGGGGGACCTCGGGGTCCACGATCTCCCAGCGGGCCACCAGCGGCAGGTGCAGGTAGCGCGCGATCCCCTCCGCGAGGTCGCGGACCAGCTGGGGGCGCCGCGCGGAGTCGACGTAGGCCACCCCGGTGGGCCGAGCCGGCCACGACGGGTGCCAGTCGCCGAGCACCTCGAGGACCGCGTCCACCAGGGGGCGGGGGACCGGTCCGTCCTCGGCGTCAGGGCGGAAGAGCTCGCGGAGCAGCTGACCGTGGCCGAGGTCGGTGAGCCGGCCCACCGCCCGCCCCTCCTCGGCGCCCTCGGCGATCTTGCCGCGCAGGTCGATGCCGAGGTTGGCCAGTGCGCTCGGCCACATCTTGCGGGGAGCCAGGGTCACCCCGGGGCGGCGTAGCCGTTCACCGGCCTGCTGCACGGCCTCGCCCGAGACCCCCGCGGGCAGGTCGATCCCGCCGCAGTTGTCGCAGCGCCCGCAGTCCTGCGCTCCCGGGTCGTCGAGCTGCTCACGCAGGAACCTCATCCGGCAGCCGTCGGTCGCGATGTAGGCGAGCATCGCCGCCTGCTCGTCGCGCCGGGCGGCGGCCACCCGGTCGTAGCGCTCCTGGTCGTAGTGCCACTCCTGCCCGGTGGCGGTCCACCCGCCGCGGACCCGGTTGACGGCCCCGTCGACGTCGAGCACCTTGAGCATCGTCTCCAGCCGGGTCCGGCTCAGGTCGACATGGGTCTCCAGCGCGGCCGTGGACAGCGGGGCGCCGGCCTCGGAGAGCGCTCGCAGGGTGGCGCGGACGTGCTGCTCGGGAGGGAAGGCCAGGGAGGCGAAGTAGCGCCAGATGTCGCGGTCCTCCTGGGCGGGCATCAGCACCACCTTCGCGTGCTCGGTCCCGCGGCCGGCTCGGCCGACCTGCTGGTAGTAGGCGACCGGCGAGGAAGGTGCCCCGAGGTTGACCACGAACCCGAGCCGGGCGTCGAAGCCCATCCCGAGCGCGCTGGTCGCGACCAGCGCCTTGAGCCGCCCCGCGAGCAGGTCCTGCTCGAGTGAGAGCCGCTCGGTGGTCTCGGTCTGGCCGGAGTACGCCGCGACGGCGTGGCCCCGCGAGCGCAGGTGCTCGGCGACCTCCTGGGTGGCAGCCACGGTGAGCGTGTAGATGATCCCCGAGCCCTCGAGGTCACCGAGGTGCTCCCCGAGCCAGGCCAGTCGCTGCTCGGGGCGCTCGAGCTGCAGCACGGCGAGGTGCAGCGACTCGCGGTCCAGCGACCCGCGCAGCACGAGCACATCCTGGCCGAGCTGCTCGGCCACGTCCCCGGTCACCCGCGAGTTCGCGGTCGCGGTCGTGGCGAGCACCGGGATCCCGGCGGGCAGCGTGGTGAGCATCTGGCGGATCCGGCGGTAGTCGGGCCGGAAGTCGTGGCCCCAGTCGGAGATGCAGTGCGCCTCGTCGACCACCAGCAGCCCGGCGGTCTCTGTCAGCTGGGGCAGCACCTCGTCGCGGAACGTCGGGTTGTTCAGCCGCTCGGGACTGACCAGGAGGACGTCGATCTCGCCGGCGTCGACCCGCGCTCGGATGGCCTGCCAGTCCTCGATGTTGGTGGAGTTGATCGTGGCCGCCCGGATCCCGGCCCGCTCGGCGGCCTCGATCTGGTTGCGCATCAGCGCCAGCAGCGGCGAGATGATCACCGTGGGCCCGGCCCCGAGGCCGCGCAGCAGCGCCGTGGCCACGAAGTACACCGCGGACTTGCCCCAGCCGGTCTTCTGCACCACCAGCACCCGGCTCTGCTCCACCACCAGTGCCTCGATCGCCGCCCACTGGTCGTCGTGGAGGCGGGCGTCCTCGCGGCCGACGAGCGCCCGTAGGTGCTGCTCGGCCTCGTGGCGGGCACTGGTGGTCGTCGTCATGGGCCCCTGTCTACCAAGAGGGAGCGACATGTTCATCGGCGCGCTCCCCGACAGACACCTGGCTGCTGGAGCGTCGGGACCACACCAGTTCTTTTCCAGGAAAGGTTCCCCATGCAGCTCAAGCACTCAGCGCTCGTACTCGGCGCCGCGGTCCTCTCGCTCGGCGCACTCGGCTCCTCGGCCGTCGTCGCCGGCGGGCGACTCCCTCTCATCGAACGCTCGGCAGGTGGCAACGTCGACCAGTACGGCGGCGCTGCCCGCCTCGAGGGCGACCAGAGCAAGCTGATCGCCGGCTCGATCAAGTCCGGGAAGGCGAAGAACGTCATCCTGGTCATCGGTGACGGGATGGGTGACTCCGAGATCACCATAGCCCGCAACTACCTCGAGGGAGCCGGCGGGGCCTTCAAGGGCCTCGACGCGCTGCCGCTGACCGGGCAGATGACCCACTACAGCGTCGACAAGGCCACCGGGAAGCCCGATTACGCGCCCGACTCGGCTGCCACCGGGACCGCCTGGGCCTCCGGGGTGAAGACCTACGACAACGCTGTGGGCGTGGATCGCCATGGGAAGGCGCACGCGACGCTGCTCGAGCTGGCCAAGAAGCAGGGCAAGGCGACCGGCAACGTGAGCACCTCCGAGATCCAGGACGCCACCCCTGCGGTGCAGGTCAGCCACATCAGTCAGCGCAGCTGCTACGGACCCGTCGCCACCTCGAGCAAGTGCCCCGAGGCGGCCAGGGAGAACGGTGGTCGCGGCTCGATCACCGAGCAGCTGCTCGACGCCCGGCCGGACGTGACGCTGGGAGGCGGCTCCGCGACGTTCGCGGAGGTCGCCACGGCCGGGAGCTGGAAGGGAAAGACGCTCGAGCAACAGGCCAGGGAGCGTGGCTACAACTACTTGACCGCGAAGAACGACCTCGCTGCAGTGGCGAGCGCGGATCAGAAGAGGCCACTTCTCGGACTGTTCGCACCGGGCAACCTGCCGGTGAAGTTCGCACCCCTGGTGGCCACCCCGGGTGGGGCGAACGGAACCGCCCAGACCTGCAGGCCCGAGCCGGCGTTCGGCTCGGTGCCTGACCTGAGGTCGATGACCGGGAAGGCGATCGACCTGCTCTCCAGGAACGCCTCGGGGAAGAAGAACGGGTTCTTCCTCCAGGTGGAGAGCGCCTCGATCGACAAGAAGGATCACGCCGCGGACGCCTGCGGGCAGATCGGCGAGACCCAGCAGATCGACGAGGCCGTCGCCACGGCCCTGGACTTCGCCCGCCGGGACGGCAACACCCTGGTGATCGTGACTGCCGACCACGCGCACACCAGCCAGGTCGTCGACGGCAACACCCCCGGGCTCACGACCCGGCTCCGGACCAAGGACGGCTCCGACATGGTCGTGGCCTACGGCACCTCGGCCGCCGGCGGCAGCCAGCAGCACACCGGCAGCCAGGTCCGGGTCGCCGGCTACGGTCCCGGCGCGGCCAACGTGGTCGGCCTGATCGACCAGACCGACCTGCACTTCATCATCAAGAAGACCCTGGGGTCGGGTCGCCGCTGAGCCCTACTCCCGCCGCAGGACGACAGCCCCGGTGTTGGTCGCGACCGCGACCAGCCCGGGGCTGACGACCACCTGGTAGGGCCAGTAGGTGGTGTTGATGCCGTCGGTGGGCAGGGCAGCGGAGGTCATCGCGCCCGTGCGCAGGTCCAGGGTGTGCAGCGCAGTGGTGCCGCCGATGAGCGCGTGGTCCTCGTCGAGCAGCGGGACGGCGCCGACCTCGAAGCCGTACGGCAGCGGCTGTGGGCGCTCGGGCAGCGACCGGCTCCACAGCCGCCGCCCGTCACCGAGGGCGTACGCCGAGAACCGGTTGCCCACCCGCACCAGCACCCGCCCTGACCGCAGGGCGGCATCGAAGAAGACGCCCGTGGCTGGGACGGTCGACCAGACCGTCTCTCCCTCGCGGTCGATCGCCGTCAACCGGGCCTTGCCGGCCCGGGCGTCCCACTCCTGGACCACCGCGAGACCCTGCCCTGTGTCGGTTTCGGCGTCGGGGTCGGTGCCGATGACGTGGAGCCCGGAGCCCGGAGCGGCCTCCCGCTCCCAGATCGTGCTTCCGTCCCGCGCCGAGAGCAGCGCGAGGGCAGGTCCCGCGGGCCGCTTCGCGAGCGACTCGGTGTCCACGAGGTCGAACTGCGCCCTGCCGCCGACCAGCAGCGTCTCCTCGTCCAGCGCTCCCAGGAAGTCCCCGGAGTCGGCGTCGAGGTCACGCTCCCACTTCTGCGAGCCGTCCGCCCCGCTCAGCCTGCGCACCCGCTCGTCCTGGTCGCTGCCGGGTGCGAGGACGACGACGTCCTCGCCGTCGAGCAGCTGGGTCGCGAAGGCGTCCGAGGCCTTCACCGCACGCCCGCCCAGCTCGCTGCACCACTTCCGCTTGCCCGTGCCGGCGTCGAGCGAGACCAGCGTCGGCGCCCGGCCGCCCGGCATCGTCGCGACGAGGTAGCGCTCGTCGCTGGCGTCGTACGCCGACCGGCGACTGCTCACCTGGACGCTCCACCGTGGCTCCAGCGTGCGGTCGTCGAGCATCGTGAAGTCGGGGTTGTCGCGGGTGCGCACCCCGATGCCCTGCGCGAACGCCGACACCTGGGCCCACTGCTCGTAGTGGTAGCCCACCGCCCCGAGCACGTCCCCGAACGGGGCCGGGGCGGCCTCCATCGCCGCGACCAGCGCGTCCCGGTCGCGATCGGGCTGCTCAGTGCGCCGCGCCGCATCCAGGAAGGGCGACTCGGAACGCGCCCCGGGGACGGACACGACCTGCTTGCCGCAATCGGTGCCCCGGCCGGGGATCAGGCTGGGAGCCGCGACAGCCCCCACGGTGGCCAGCGCCACGACACCGGCCACCGTGCCGATGATCCAGGCGCGTCTGCTCACGCCGGACAGCGTAGGGCCGGACTCTTCCTGCCACGAGGAGTAGCAGTTCCCGGGGTCGGGTCCAGCGCGTTGTGCGGCCAGTGGTTTCGCGAGCTGCCGTGCGTCCCCGAGCTCCGGGCACGCGAGCCTGACCTGCGGATCAGGCCCGTCGTCGGCGGAGCTCCTCGTTGATCGCGGGGACGACCTCGTGCATGTCCCCGACGACCGCGTAGGTGGCCTTGGTCATCATCGGCGCCTCGGCGTCGGTGTTGATGGCGATGATCACCTTCGAGCTCGCGCAGCCGGCCCAGTGCTGGATCGCACCGCTGATGCCGCAGGGGAGGTAGACCTCGGGCGCGATCCTGCTGCCCGTCTGGCCCACCTGCTCGTGGTGCGGGCGCCAGCCCAGGGAGGTGACCACGCGGGAGACGCCGAGCGAGCCGCCGAGGAGGTCGGCGAGCTCGAGGACGCCCTTGAAGCCGTCGGGGCCACCGGCGCCGCGACCCGCCCCCACGACGATCCGGGCCGATCGCAGGCCGCTGTCGTCCTCGGCGGAGTCCTTCTCGACCGAGACCACCCGGACGGCGAGGTCGGCCGCGGTCAGCTCCACCGGGAGCGGGGTCACGCTCGCGCCCTCGGGGGCGGTGACCGGCTCCGGGGCGGGGGTGGGCTCGAGGGCGTGCCCGGCGACGGTGAACACGGCCGGGCGTTGGGCCAGCCGCACCTCCTCCAGGGCGGCCCCACCGACGACCTGCCGGGTGACCACGAAGGGGGAGAGGCCGCCGAAGGAGACCACGTTCGCTGCCATCGGCACGCCGAGGCGGGTGGCGACCCGCGCCAGCACCTCGTTGCCGCGGTTGGTGCCGCCGGCCATCACGACCACGGCGCCGGCGGCCTGGCGGGCCGCGATCACCGCGGTCGCCGTAGCCGCACCGGAGAACAGGTCGAAGTCGTCGCCGCCGGCGTGGTACACCGTGCGGACGCCGTACGTCGCCAGCTCGGTCGCCACGCTGCCGGGGGCAGGGCCGACCACGACCGCGTCGACGGGGACGCCGCCCCCGGCCGCGGACAGGTCACGAGCGAGGGTGACCGTCTCCAGGGAGACCTCGCTGACGGTCTCTTCGGTGGTCTCGACGTAGACCAGGATCATCGCCCGACCCCCAGCTTCTGCAACAGGTCCACCACGGCGGTGGCGGCTTCGGGACCCTCGCCGAGCACCTCGGCCGAGGACGGTGCGGGGGGTGGTACGTCCAGCCGGACCCGGCCGCTGCCGACCAGCTCGGCGGAGGGAGCCCGGGTCTCGACGGCGACCTTCTTGGCCTTCATCCGGCCGGTGATCGTCGGGTAGCGCGGCTCGACGCCGCCCTCCATCACGGTGACCACGGCGGGCAGCGGCACCAGATAGGTCTCCAGGCCCTCGGGGCCGTCGCCCTGCAGGCGGACCGAGCCGTCCTCGACGGTGATGTTCTTGATGCCGGTCACGACCGGGCGGTCGAGCTCGTGCGCGATCCGGATACCGACCTGGAAGTCGCCGGAGTCGGCCGCGTCGTTGCCCACCAGGACCAGGTCGTGGGTCGTCCCGGCGGCCTCGTGCTCGCGGACGACCGAGGCGATCTCGCGGGCCACGTCGATCGGGCCCAGGGCGACCGGGTCGGCCTCGACGAGCACTGCGGCGGAGCAACCGACCCCGAGGGCGGAGCGCAGCTGCTCCACGGAGTCGGCGGCCCCCACGGTGAGCACGGTCGCCTGGCCGCCGGTCGCGGTCGCGACCTGGACGGCCAGCTCGACCGCGCAGTTGTCGTGGTCGCTGAGCGTGTACCCGACGAAGCGCGCGTCGGTGGACTGGGCGTCCTCGGCGAGCAGCACCTCGCCCGAGAAGTCCGGCACCCGCTTGACGCAGACGAGCACGTTCACGCCACTCACCGGATCCGCTCGTTCGCGGGGTCCAGCAGCGCAGTCGCGTCCACGGAACCGACCGTCACCGGGTAGAGCTCCTCCATGTAGGAGACAGCGAGCTCGTTGCCGATCCGGGCCTCCTCCGGAGGCAGGTAGGCGAGCAGGACGTGCTTGCCCAGCGAGGGCGCGGAGCCCGCGGAGGTGACGTAGGGGTGGTGCCCGTGACCGTCGGTCAGGGTGCCGCCCTCACGGGTGAGGATCGGCTCGCCGCCGAGCATGTAGCGCTTCACGCCGCTGGCCGAGGTGTGGTCCTCCACCGTCAGGGTGCACAGCACGGCGGCCGGGTCTGCCTCGCGTTGCGCCAGGTAGGCCTCACGGCCGACGAAGTCTGCCGCCTTCACCTTCGGCCGCTGCATCCCGGCCTCGACGATGGTGCGCTCCGCGTCGAGCTCCGCGCCGAAGGCGCGGTAGCCCTTCTCCAGGCGTCCGGTGGTGCCGTAGACGCCGATGCCGACGGGTACGGCGCCGTGGTCCTTGCCCGCGGCGAGCAGCGCGTCCCAGAGCTGGGCCGCGGAGGCGAACGGCACGTAGAGCTCCCAGCCGAGGTCGCCCACGTAGGAGATCCGCGACGCCAGCACGGGGCCGTCGACCCCCTTGACGGTGATCTCGCGGCTGCTCAGGAAGCCGAAGCCGGCGTCGGAGACGTCGTCACCGGTCAGGCCGGCCAGGATGTCGCGGGCCCGGGGACCCCACAGCCCGATCGTGGACAGCTCCTCGGTCAGGTCCTGGATCCGGGTCTCCCCGGACGGGTCGTCGGCGAGGTGGCGGGTGAACCACTGGAGGTCGGCCCGGCCGTGGGCGCCGCCCGTGACCACCCGGAAGTGATCCTCGCCGAGCCGCATCACGGTGAGGTCGGAGATGAAGCCGCCCTTGGCGTCGAGGACCGGGGTGTAGATGACCTTGCCCACGGCGACGTCGCACTGGGCCACGCAGGTCTGCTGCACCGAGGCCAGGGCGCCGGGACCGGTGATGTCGAAGATCGAGAAGGCGGTCAGGTCGATCACGCCCGCGTTCTCGCGCATCGCGAGGTGCTCGGCGTTGATGATCGGACTCCACCAGCGCGAGTCCCACTCGTGCTCGCGGGGCATCACGGCGTCGCCGTACTTCTCCACGAGAGGCGCGTTGGACTCGTACCACCACGGCCGCTCCCAGCCGACCGTCTCGTAGAAGACGGCGCCGAGGGCCTTCTGGGACTCCGCCATCGGCGACCAGCGCACGCCGCGGTCCGACTCGTACTGCTCGGAGGGGTGCACGATCCCGTAGGTCTTGATGAAGGACTCGCTGGTGCGTGCCCGGACGTGCTCGCGGGTGGTCTCGTGGGGGTGGAACCTCGCGATGTCGCTGTGGTGGATGTCGATCTCGGAGTGACCGTGGGTCATCCACTCGGCGACCGCGCGCCCGACGCCGGGACCCTCCTTGATCCACACGGCGGCGCAGACCCACAGTCCCTTGACCTCGCTCTCGCCGAGGATCGGGGAGCCGTCGGCGGTGAGCGAGAGGAGCCCGTTGATGGCGTAGCGGATCTCGGCCCCCTCGGCGCCGAGCAGCTCGGGCATCAGCTCGAGCGCCTGCTCGAGCTGGGGGTCGAAGTCCTCCTCCGTGAACGGCATCTCGGTCGGGGAGAGCTTGGCCTGGTCGATCGAGGGGATGTCCTCGGGCTCGTGCAGGATCGCGCGGTGGGCGTAGGAGCCCACCTCCATGTCGGCGCCGTGCTGGCGCTCGTAGCAGAAGGTGTCCATGTCGCGGACGATCGGGAAGCTGATCTCACCGTCGGTCTCGGCGAGCTGGGGGCAGGGGCCGACCGAGATCATCTGGTGCACCGCCGGGGTGAGGGCGATGTTCACGCCGGCCATGTCGCCGATCTTCGGGCTCCACACGCCGGCGGCGATCACGACGTACTCCGCCTCGATGTCGCCCTGGTTGGTGACCACCTTGGTGATCCGCGTGCCGTGGGGGCCGGCCTCCACCCCGAGGTCCTCGACCTCGACGTTGGGTACGACGGTCAGCGCGCCGGCTGCCAGCGCCGCCTCGCGCATGATCGTGCCCGCGCGCAGGGAGTCGACCACGCCGACGCCGGGGGTCCAGAACGCGCCGACGATCTGGTCGGGGTCCAGGAAGGGCACCTTCTCGGCGACGAACTCGGGCGAGACCAGCTCGGACTCGATGCCCCAGGCCTTGGCGCTGGACATCCGCCGGCGCAGCTCCTCCATCCGCTCCTCGGTCCGCGCGACCTCGAAGCCGCCGGACTGGGTGAAGACGCCCATCTCCTTGTACTGGCGCACCGAGTCCAGGGTGAGGTCGGTGATCTCGCGGGAGTGGTCCACGGTGAAGATGAAGTTGGAGGCGTGCCCGGTGGATCCGCCCGGGTTGGGCAGCGGCCCCATGTCGAGCTGGACGATGTCGGTCCAGCCGAGCTTCGCGAGGTGGTGGACGAGGCTGTTGCCGACGATGCCGGCGCCGATGACCACGACCTTGGCGGTGGCGGGGACTGTAGCCACGAGGGCCTCCTTAGGTGTTGCGCAATAAGCAACATGATGCGCGATACGAAACAAGTCCAGAATCGGTCAGGGGCCCGGCACCTGTCAAGGGTGCCGGGCCCCCACCTGCAGCTATCGGGCCAACTATCGGGTCGTGGTCAGCTCAACCAGGCCTTGACCTTGTCGGGGTTGTCGGCGATCCACTTGTCAGCGGCCTCCTCGCCGGACATGCCGTCGCCGGCGATGTACTTGCCGACCAGGTTCTGGTCCTCGTTGGTCCACTTGAAGTTCTTGACCAGGTCGACGGCCGGTGACCCCTCCTTGACCCAGGAGGTCGAGAGGATCTTCTTCAGCGGGGTCTCGGGGTAGTCGCAGGCGACCTTGCCCGGGTCGTCCTGGCAGCCCTCGGTGTACTCCGGCAGCTTGACCGGCACCAGCGGGACCTCGGCGAAGAGCCACTGCGGGTCGTAGAAGTAGCCGATCAGGAACTCCTTGTTCTTCTCCGCCTTCCGGAACGCCGCGATGCTGGCGGCCTCGGAGCCGGAGAAGGTCACCTTGAAGTTCAGCTTCAGGTTGCTGATGATCGCCTCGTCGAACTGCACGTAGGACGGGTCGGCCCCGAGGAAGGAGCCCTTGCCGCCCGACTCGGAGGTCTTGAACTTGTCGGCGTACTTGTTCAGGTTCTTGTAGTCGGTGATGTCGGGGTACTCCTTGGCCAGCCACGGCGGCACGTACCAGTGGATGATCCCGATGTTGCCGGTCGGCCCGCCGTCCTCGGCGCTGCCGTCGCCACTCTCGGCGAAGAACTTCTTCTCCAGGTCGGGGTGGTTCCAGTCCTCGATCACCACGTCGACGTCCCCGGTGCCGAAGCCCTGCCAGGAGACGTCCTCCTTGAGCTCCTTGTAGTTCACCTTGCAGCCCAGCTCGGTCTCGGCGAGCCGGCCCACGACGTAGGCGTTGGCCTCGTAGCCGACCCACGGGTTGACCGCCATGTTCAGCTCGCCGCAGTCGCCCTTGCTGGCGGCGTTGGACTCGTTCTCCTTGGTCTGCTCATCGATGGAGCCACCGCTGCCGCAGCCGGCGAGGACCAACGTCGCGCTTGCCACCAGGGCGAGCACGCGTCCGGTGCTTCTGCTTCTCAATCTCATCTTCGATCTCCCGCTCGTTCGTTGTCGGACACTTCTCGCCCCGGTCGGGGCCTTTCCGAGACCTGTTAGAGAGCGGGTCGCCACCACTGGCGTCGCTCGGTCGAGACGTTGCCGGTGCCCGCGGCCGCGGCCTTGGTGATCCGGTCGATCATGATCCCGAGGAAGACGATGGTGATGCCTGCGGCAGCGCCCTTGCCCCACTCCTCGCTGCGCGAGAAGCCGAGCACGACGTCGTACCCGAGCCCGCCGGCGCCCACGAGCCCGCCGATGACGACCATCGCCAGGACGTAGAGCAGGCCCTGGTTGGTGGCCAGCACCAGCGAGCCCTTGGCCATCGGGAGCTGTACCTGGGTGATCTCCTGCCAGGCGGTGGTGCCCGAGGAACGCGACGCCTCGATCGTGGTCGGCGAGACGGCCTTGATCCCGTCGGCCACGAGCTTGATCGCGGCCGGGGCGGCGTAGACCACGCCGGCGACGATCGCGGTGAACCGGCTGGGACCGAACAGGGCCAGCACCGGGATCAGGTAGACGAACGCGGGGATCGTCTGTCCCGCGTCGAGCAGCGGGCGCAGCACCAGGTCGGCGCGAGGGCGCCGCGCCATCCAGACGCCCAGGACCACGGCCAGGAGCATCACCAGCAGGGTCGCGACCAGGGTCATGTTCAGCGTGATCATCGCGTTGTGCCACAGGTCGAAGAACCAGATGCCGGCCAGGCAGACCAGCGTCGGGACCAGGGCGCGCACGCCCCCCAGCACCACGGCGATCCCGGCGATCGCCAGCCCGGCCAGCCACCACGGCGACTCGGCGAGCAGCTCCTGCATCGGGTTGAGCAGCACGGCGCTGACCAGGTCCTTGAAGCTCCCCGCGGGGCCGTCGATGACGTTCACGACCCCGTTCACGAACGAGTCCAGGGTGTCCGCGAGCCGGGAGCCCAGCTTCGAGGCGGGGAAGCCCGCGGCGTCGGGGTAGGTGCGCGAGGCCCACAGCAGGACCAGGGTGACCGCGGCCCCGATCCCGAGCACCAGCTGGCGGGTGCGGCCGGTGAGGCCGCGTCCGCGGGTGGCGAGCTCGGCTCGCTCGCTCGCCGCCGTGGTGGCCCGGTCGAGCATGATCGCGATAGCCACGATCAGGAGCCCCGGCACGATCGCCCCGCCGACGTCGCTGCGCACCAGCGCACGGAGCACCGGCTTGCCCAGCCCCGGACCGTCGACGTACGACGCGATGATCGCCATCGACAGCGCCGCCATCGTGGTCTGGTTGAGCCCGACGATGATGGTCTTGCGAGCCATCGGGATCTGCACCTTGGTCAGCCGCTGCCAGCCGTTCTGGCCGGCGGAGTCGGTCGCCTCGATCGTTGTCGCGGAGACGCTGCTGATGCCGTAGCCGCCGATGCGGACCAGCGGTGGCAGCGCGTAGACCAGCGTGCACACCACCGCGCCGGAGACGCCGATGCCGAAGAACAGCACCACCGGGATCAGGTAGACGAACGTGGGCATCGTCTGCATCAGGTCGAGGAACCAGGTGATCACCGTACGAGCGCGGGGCCGGGTGCCGACCAGCACCGCGAGCGGCATTCCGATGAGCACAGCGAGGCCCACCGAGAGCCCCGTCACGAGCAGCAGGTCGATCGAGTCCTGCCAGTAGCCGAGGAGTCCGAAGGAGACGAAGGTGGCCGCGATCAGCACCGCGATGCGCCAGTTGGCCACCGCGAGACCGACCCAGGTGGCGACAGCGGTGACGCCCAGCCAGCCGATCTGCGGGACCGGGCGGGGGAAGTCGGGGGTGGAGACCATCCGCTGCAGCCAGTCGAAGACGCTGCGGAAGATCTCGGCGATGTTGGTGGTGAACTGGATCAGTGGGTTGGTGTCGCGGCCGGCCAGCACGGAGTTGCGGAACTCGCTGAGGTCGTTCCACAAGTCGGTGCGTTCGCGGCCGGGCACGGCGAGGGTGTTGGTGCCCTTGGTGAAGGTCCAGACGAGGTACCAGACCACGAGGATCCCGAGCACGTACGCCCACTTGGGCACGCCGCGCGACTGCACGTCCTCGGGTGGTGCTTCCTTCCCGGGGCCCTCGGGTGCGACGGGGGCCTCGGTGACCGCGGTCATGGCTTCTCGACCATCGGCGTCACCCGCTCCTCGGCGACCACCACACGCAGGATCGCCTCGTCGTCGACTATCCCGACGAGCTGGCCGTCGTCGACGACCCGCAGCGGGTGTGCGGAGGCCAGTGCGGCCTGCGCGGCTTCGCGGATCACGGTGGTGGACGGCATCACCGGGCCCTCGGTGGAGTCGCCCTCGCGCGGTGGTCGCATCACCCACTTCAAGGTGAGCACGTGCGAGCGGGGTACGTCGGAGGTGAAGTCGGCGACGTACTCGTCGGCCGGTGCCCCGACCACCTCGTCGGGCGTCCCGATCTGCACGACCTCGCCGTCGCGCAGGATCATGATCCGGTCACCGAGCTTCAGGGCCTCGGCGAGGTCGTGGGTGATGAAGACCATCGTCTTGCCGACCTCCTCGTGGAGGCGGATCACCTCGTTCTGCATGTCGCGCCGGATCAACGGGTCCAGCGCCGAGAACGGCTCGTCGAACAGGAGCATGTCCGGGTCGCCGGCCAGGGCCCGCGCCAGCCCGACGCGCTGCTGCATGCCGCCGGAGAGCTGGTCGGGGTAGTTGTTCTCGTAGCCGGTCAGGCCGACGAGGTCGACGACCTTGCCCGCCTGGGCCCGGCGCTCCTTCTTGCCCATCCCGCGGACCTCGAGGCCGTAGGCGACGTTGTCGATGACCTGCTTGTGGGGCAGCAGCCCGAAGTGCTGGAAGACCATCGAGACCCGCTTGCGGCGCATCTCGCGCAGCTGGGCGGCGCTGGCGCCGGTGACGTCTTCCTGGCCGATCCGGATCGTGCCGGCGGTCGGCTCGATCAGCCGGGTCAGGCAGCGCACCAGGGTGGACTTCCCCGACCCGGAGAGCCCCATCACGACGAAGACCTCGCCGGGGGCGACGTCGAAGGAGACGTCCTTGACGCCGGCAACGCAGCCGGTCTTCTCCTTCAGGTCGCTGCGCGAGAGGTCGGCGTCCGGGGTGCCGATGATCTTGTCGGCGCGCGGCCCGAAGATCTTCCACAGCTCGCGCACCTCGAGGGCCGCGCCGCTCTCGGCGCGCTCGGTGGGATCTTCGGAGATCGTGGTGCTCGTCATGGGCTGTCCTCACCGTCAGGAGCAGTGCTCTGGAGTTGACCCGCGTTGCGCGGGTCGCCGGGCGGGTAGAGCGGTGAGCCCTCGCGGTAGCGGTAGAAGGGAGCCTGCGAGGGGGGCAGTGGGGTGTTGCCGAGGATCAGGTCCGCGGACTTCTCGGCGAGCATCATCACCGGCGCGTAGATGTTGCCGTTGGTGACGTAGGGCATCGCGGAGGCGTCGACGACCCGCAGTCCCCGGACCCCGTGGACTCGCATGGTCTCGGGGTCGAGGACCGAGTTCGCGTCGGTGCCCATCCGGGCGGTGCAGGACGGGTGCAGTGCTGTCTCGGCGTCCTTGGCCACCCAGTCGAGGATCTCCTGGTCGGTCTCGACCGAGGGGCCGGGGGAGATCTCGCCGGCGTTGAACGCAGCGAACGCGGGCTGGTTGAGGATGTCGCGAGCGGCCCGCACCATCTCGATCCACTCGCGCCGGTCGTTCTCGGTGGAGAGGTAGTTGAACTGCAGCGCCGGGTGCTCGTAGGGGTCCCGGGACTTCAGGGTCAGGTTGCCCCGTACGTCGGAGTACATCGGGCCGATGTGCACCTGGTACCCGTGGTCGGCGGCCGGCTTCGACCCGTCGTACCGGATCGCGATCGGCAGGAAGTGGAACATCTGGTTGGGGTAGTCGACCCGGTCGTTGCTGCGGATGAAGCCGCCCGCCTCGAAGTGGTTCGAAGCGCCGACACCGCTGCGCAGGAACAGCCACTCCGCACCGATCCGGGGCTTGTGCCGGTGCTTGAGCCAGGGGCCGATGGAGACCGGCTGCAGGCTCGCGTACTGGATGTAGACCTCCAGGTGGTCCTGGAGGTTGGCACCGACGCCGGGCAGATCGGCGACGACCGGGATCCCGAGCTTCTCGAGGTCGTCCTTGGGACCGATGCCGGACAGGAGGAGCAGCTGGGGGGAGTTGATCGCCCCGCCGCACAGGATCACCTCGGACGCGGTGACGCGGCGGTCGCCGCGTCCGGCCCGGTGGTAGTCGACGCCGGTGACCCGGTCGCCCTCGGTCACCAGCCCGGTCACCATCGCGAGGGTCTCGACGCGCAGGTTGGGCCGCTTGCGGACCGGGTGCAGGTAGGCGCGTGCGGCGCTGAGCCGGCGGCCGCGGTGGACGTTGCGGTCGAAGGCCGCGAACCCCTCCTGGCGGTAGCCGTTCACGTCGTCGGTCAGCGGGTGCCCGGCCTGCTGGACGGCCTCGAAGAAGGCGCCGAAGAGAGGACTGGTCGCGGGGCCCCGCTCGAGCACGAGCGGCCCGCTGCCACCGCGCCAGGTGTCGGCCCCGGCGAGGCAGGTCTCCATCCGCTTGAAGTACGGCAGGCAGTGCGCGTAGTCCCAGGAGCTCATCCCCTCGTCGGCAGCCCAGCGCTCGAAGTCGAGGGGGTTGCCGCGCTGGAAGATCATCCCGTTGATCGAGCTCGACCCGCCGAGCACCTTGCCGCGTGCGTGGTAGACCTTGCGGCCGTCCATGAACGGCTCCGGCTCGGACTCGTACTTCCAGTCGTAGAGCTTGTTGCCGATCGGGAAGGGCAGCGCGGCGGGCATGTGGATGAACGGATCGATCCGGGCGTCGCTGCGTCCCGCCTCGAGCACCAGCACCGAGGTGCCCGGGTCCGCACTGAGCCGGTTGGCCAGCGCACACCCGGCCGACCCCCCGCCCACGATCACGTAGTCCCAGTGCGTCATGACCCACCCCCGGTGGTCGAGCCCAGTCGAGACCTCATGCCCCACCCCCGAACCAGCCCTGCGGTGCAGGCGCGATGTTGTGCCACACGTGCTTGGTCTCGAGGTACTCCTCGAGCCCGGCGCTGCCGAGCTCACGCCCGATGCCGGACTGCTTGTAGCCGCCCCACTCGGCCTGGGCCACGTAGGGGTGGAAGTCGTTGATCCACACCGTCCCCATCCGGAGCCGGCTCGCGACGCGCTGGCCCTTGCCGCTGTCCTGGGTCCACACGGCGCCGGCGAGACCGTAGATCGAGTCGTTCGCGATCCGTACCGCGTCGTCCTCGTCGGTGAACCGCTCCACGGTGAGCACCGGACCGAACGACTCCTCCTGCGCCACGCTCATGTGCGACTCGACGTCGCCGAGGATCGTGGGTGCGAAGAAGTAGCCGTTCTCGAGGTCGCCGTCGGTGACCCGCTGCCCGCCGAGCAGGAGCGTGGCGCCCTCGGCGATGCCGGCATCGACGTACGCCGTCACCTTGTCGAGGTGGGCCAGCGAGATCAGCGCGCCGGTCTGGGCCGACTCGTCGAACGGGCCGCCGAGCCGGATCTTCCGCGCGCGTTCGACGAGCTCCGCGACGAACTCGTCGTGGATCGAGTCCTCCACGAGCAGCCGGGCGCCGGCGGAGCAGACCTGCCCGGAGTGCAGGAAGACCGCGGTCAGCGCCATGTCCAGCGCGCTCTCCCGGTCGGCGTCGGCGAAGACGATGTTCGGGTTCTTGCCACCGAGCTCGAGGGCGACCTTCTTCACCGTCCCCGAGGCGACGGCCATGATGTGCTTGCCGGTCTGCAGGCCCCCGGTGAACGACACCAGGTCCACCCGCGGGTCCTCGCTCAGTGGTCCTCCGGCGCCGGGGCCGTCCCCGACGACGAGGTTGGCCACGCCGGCCGGCACACCGGCCTCGTCGAGCAGGCGCATCAGGTGGATCGCGGTGTGCGGGGAGAGCTCGCTCGGCTTGAGCACGAAAGTGCAGCCGGCCGCCAGGGCAGGGGCCACCTTCCACGAGACCTGGAGCAGGGGGTAGTTCCAGGGCGTGATCAGCCCGCACACCCCCACGGGTTCGCGGACGACGCGGCTGACCACGTCGGCGCGGCCGGTGTCCACGACGCGGCCGGGGTCGATGTCGGCGGTCCGGCCGAAGTGCGCGAAGACGCTGGTGACGTCGTCGACGTCGTACTCGCTCTCCACCAGGCGCTTGCCGGTGTCCAGCGACTCCATCCGGGCCAGCTCCGCCTTGTCCCGCTGCAGCAGGTCCGCGACCCGCAGGAGCAGGTCCCCGCGCTCACGTGCGCTGGTGGCGGGCCACGGCCCGCTGTCGAAGGCCGTTCGGGCTGCGCCGATCGCTGCGACGGTGTCCACCTCGGTGGACTCGTCGATCTCGGCGACCAGCTCGCCGGTGCCCGGGCAGCGGATCTCGCGTCTTCCGCCCTCGCGGGCGCAGACCCATTCTCCGTCGATGAAATTCTCGGGCATCAGGTTCCGTCCTCGCCTAGTCGTTGCGCTGTTCGCAACGCCTCGGCGCTATTTGAGACACAATGGAGAACCCGGACGGTCCCGTCAAGGTTCGTGCACGGATCGAGACCAAGCGGTCTGAACCGGGCGGAGCGGCATTGGGGCCGGTCATCTCTCGCCCCAGCCCAGGCGGTGGGAGAGCTCGTCGGCCGCGTCGAGGAGCTGGGGGACCACCTCGCTGACCCGCTCGGGAGGCAGCCGGAAGGTCGGTCCGGAGAGGCTGATCGAGGAGATGACGTCGCCGTGGGCGTTGCGCACCGGAGCGGCGATCGCGGTCAGCCCGACCTCGAGCTCGTCCACCGCCACGGCGTACCCCTGCTCCCGGACGTGCTCGAGCGCGCGCCGCAGCTGGGCCTTGGTGGTGATCGTGGAGCCGGTGAACGCCGGCAGCCCGCCGAGCAGCTCGTCGAGCTCCGAGGGTGGCAGCCAGGCCAGCAGCACCTTGCCGTTGCTGGTCGCGTGCAGCGGGATGTGCTGGCCCACCCAGTTGTGCGGCTGCAGCGCGGAGGGGCCGGCGACCTGGTCGAGGTAGAGCGCGCTGTGGCCGCTGAGCGTGGCCAGGTTGACCGTCTCCCCGGTGCTGGCGGCCAGCTGCTTGCACAGGGGACGCGCCTCCTGGACCACGTCGAGGCGGGCGCTGGTCGCGCCGGCGAGACGGAGCAGCCCCACGCCGAGGCGGTACTTGCCCCGTCCCTCGACCTGCTCGACGAGACCGTGCTGCTCCAGGGTGGCGACCAGCCGGAAGGCGGTGCTCTTGTGGACCTCGAGCATCGCGGCGATGTCGGTGACGCCCGACTCGCCGGAGCGGGCCAGGATCTCGAGGATCCGCAGCGCCCGATCCACGGACTGCACGCCGACACCTGCCTCGGGGGCCGAGTTGCTCATCGCGCAACCGTAGACCCTGCGGCGTCCGGGCCCCGGCAGCCGAGTCGGGCCGGAGGGGCGGGTGGGATGATCCGGACCGTGACCGGCCCCGACCCGGGGCGTCGACCGAAGGGATCCAGAACTGATGCAGGCGAGATATGCCGGGCAGTGCGCGGCATGCGCGAAACGCATCGAACCGGCGGCCGAGATCGCCCGCTCCGCAGACGGTTCCACGTGGGTGCACGCCGCCTGCGCCGGAGCCACGTTGCCGACGGCGAGCGCCTCGGGGGGCAGCAGCGCTGCACGCAAGCGAACGCCGAAGGAGGCCCCGCGGGTGCAGGCACCCGACGAGCCGATCCCCGAGGGCGCCACCGTGGTGTTCACCGACGGCGCCTGCCGCGGCAACCCGGGACCCGGCGGCTGGGCGTGGGCCGTCGAGGGGGGGCCCCAGGACTCCGGCCACGACCCGGCGACCACCAACCAGCGGATGGAGGTCCGGGCCGCCTACGAGGCGATCCGCTCCCTGCCCGGCGAGCTGGTGGTGGTCAGCGACTCGACGTACGTCGTGAACTGCTTCAAGAACAACTGGTGGACCGGGTGGCGTGCTCGCGGCTGGGTGAACTCGGCCAAGAAGCCGGTCGCCAACCGCGATCTCTGGGAGCCCTTGATCGACCTGGTCGAGGAGCGCGGTGACGTCACCTTCCGCTGGGTCAAGGGTCACTCCGGGCACCCGATGAACGACCTCGTCGACCAGCTGGCGGTGGAGGCGAGCCACAACCCCGGCTGAGCGGTGCCGAGGAATTCGAATTCACGGTGATGGCGGATCCGAGCCGCGTTAGATTGTCGTTGCCATCGGTCCGAGGTCCATCGTGCCGGGCTCGAGAATCGAACCGAGGAAGTCCTCATGCGCGCCATCGAGCGTCCTCTCGCGACCGCCTCCGGGCGCAACCGCACCCACCGGCGCGCCGGCGTCGCGGCCCTGGCGGTCGTCACCGCCCTGACGACGCTGGTGGGGGTCGGCGCCCCAGCCGAGGCCGCGGTCCGGTCCAAAATCAGCCTGTACGCCGCCCGCACCACCGCCATCGCAGGCGAGGTGCTCAGCTTCCGGGGCACGGTCTCCCCGAGGGTCTCCCGGCCCGTGGGGCTGCAGCGCCTGGCCGGGCGCCGCTGGGTGCCGGTCACCTCCACCCGGTCGGCTCGCGACGGCAGCTACCGCCTCTCCACCCGGGCGCTCTCGGCCTCGACGGTCTACCGGGCCTACGTCCCCGCCATCAAGGTCAAGCGCAAGAAGCTGAAGCTCGCGGTCTCGGTGGCGCGCGGCGTGCGCACCCTGCCGCAGCGGGGCTGGTTGACGTTGTCGGCGGGACGCGTCGGTGAGCCCTCCACGGCGAGCGCGGCCTTCACGCCGGCCCGCACCGGCCGCGCCGTCCACCTGGAGCGCTGGACCGGCTCGGCCTGGGCCTACGTCGCCGGCGGCCGGGAGTCGGCCGCGGGCCGGGTGAGCTTCACGTTCCGCAACCGGGTCCCCGGCCGCATCTCCTACCGTGCCCGCGCGCTGGCCTCGGCCGGAGCCGCGACCGTCGGCAGTCCCGCCGTGGCGCCGACCTTCACCTATGCCCGGACGGCATCGCCCACCTCCGGGCTCCCCGCGAAGAGCGTGGAGAGGGCGAGCTTCGACGGGTCCCCCTCGGCGGACGGCCGGTTCGTGGTCTTCGAGTCGAGCGTCGCAAACCTGGTCGCCAACGACACCAACGGCACCAGTGACGTGTTCGTGTGGGACCGCGCCACCGGTGCCACCCTCCTGGTGTCCCGCTCCCGTGCCGGCCGCCCGGGCAACGGCGCGAGCACCCAGCCCGACATCTCAGCCGACGGGCGCTGGGTCGCCTTCCGATCATCTGCCTCGGACCTCGTCACGGGCGACACGAACAACGCCGCCGACGTCTTCTTGTGGGACCGCACCAACGGTGCCGTCACCCGCGTCAACCCGAACAACACCAGTGGCTTCGTCCGCGCCGAGCGTCCGTCGGTCTCCGGCAACGGCCGCTTCGTCACCTTCGTCTCCGAGGGCTCCAACCTGATCGCGGGGGACACCAACGGCGTCCGCGACCTGTTCGTCTGGGACCGGGAGAACGCCGGGATCCGGATGGTCTCCCTGGACACCGAGGGTGGACCGACTAACGGCGCCACCTATGAAGGGGTCATCTCCGACGACGGCACCCATGTCGCCTACACCTCCGCGGCCTCGGACCTGGTCGTGGGCGACACCAACGACCGCCTCGACGTGTTCGTGCGCAACCTCGACGAGGGTGAGCAGCGGCTGGTGTCCACCAGCTCGGCCGGGGGGCCCGCCGACGGAGACTCCGAGGAGCCGGCCATCTCCGCGAACGGGAGCGTGGTCGCGTTCTCCTCGAAGGCGACCAACATCTCGGCCAGCGACGCCGACGGCCAGCCCGACGTCTACCTGCGCCAGATGACGCAGGGCGCCCCCCAGCTCGTCTCCCGCCGTCCCGGTGGCAGCGGCTCGCGGATCTCCAGCGACGCGCCCTCGATCTCCGGCAACGGCTCCCTGGTGGCGTTCCGCTCCGAGGAGAGAGACCTCTCCACCGCCGACAAGAACGTCTTCGACGACGTGTACGTGTGGCGCTCGGGGACCGGGACGATCGAGTTGGTCTCCCGCAACGTCTCGGGATCTGCTGCCGGCAACGGTCACAGCTCCGCGCCGAGGCTCTCGGCCAACGGGACCTACCTCGCGTTCTTCTCCGAGGCGACCGACCTCGTGGCGAGCGACGCCAACGGTGGGTACGGTGATGTGTTCGTGCGGGACCTCAGCGCCCCCTGAGCCGCGAGAGCCGGGGCCCGACTGCTGAGCCCTGGAACCCGAGCCGCCGAGGGACGGAGCCGGACGTGACGCCACCGCAGCCTCCGGGCCCCGCCAGGACGGGGAGCCGCCCGGCGAGCCGGGCGCCCGGGGACGTGCTCGTGCACCTGCGCCGGGCGCGGGACCACGTGGACCGGCACTACGCCGAGCCGATCGACCTCGACCTCCTCGCGGGCACGGCGGGCCTGAGTAAGTACCACTTCCACCGGCTGTTCCGGGCGACGTACGGCGTCACGCCGGCGGCGTACCTCTCCGAGCGGCGCATCGAGCGGGCCCAGGACCTGCTGCGGGCCACCACGCTGAGCGTGACCGAGGTCTGCCATGCGGTGGGGTTCTCCAGCCTGGGCTCCTTCAGCAGCAGGTTCCGCCAGGTCGTGGGGGAGAGCCCACGGGAGTTCCAGTCGCGCTGGGGAGCGCAGGCCCCGCGGATCCCGGGCTGCTACGTGTTCATGTGGGGGCTGGCCGAACGTTGCGCAAGCGAGGAGAAGCCGGACGTCGGTCCCGAGTCCTAGCGTGAGGACATGATCACCAACATCAGCCTCGCCTCGGTCTTCGTCAAGGACATCGACGCGTCCAAGCGGTTCTACCTCGACGTCCTCGGCTTCGTCGAGGGCGCCGACCTGACCCTCGGGGACGACTACCGCTGGTGCACGGTGGTGCAGCCCAACCAGCCCGAGCTCCAGGTGCACCTGACCACGCCCGGCCCGCCGTTCGCCCCGGACCTGGTCGAGGCGATGAACCGTGCGCTGGACGGGGGCGGCATGAACGGGCTCGGGCTCGCCGTCGACGACTGCCGCAAGACCGCCGAGGAGCTCAAGGCCAAGGGTGTGCAGTTCCTCCAGGAGCCCGAGGAGCGCCCGTACGGCGTCGAGGCCGTGTGCCGCGACAACTCCGGGAACTGGATGGTGCTGGTCGAGCAGAAGCCCTGGACCCAAGCAGACTTCGAGTAGGCCGACTTCGACTGAGGCCGACCTCGACTGAGGTGGGCTAGCGGAAGACGACCGTCCGGCTGCCGTCGAGGAGCACCCGGGACTCCGAGTGCCAGCGCACGGCCCGGGAGAGCACCTGTGCCTCCACGTCGCGGCCCGCCGCGGTGAGCTGGGCCTGGTTGTGGTTGTGGTCGACCCGGATGACGTCCTGCTCGATGATCGGGCCCTCGTCGAGGTCCGCGGTGACGTAGTGGGCGGTGGCGCCGATCAGCTTGACCCCGCGCTCGAAGGCCTGGTGGTAGGGCTTGGCGCCCTTGAAGCTCGGCAGGAACGAGTGGTGGATGTTGATCGCGTGCCCCTCGAAGCGGCGGCAGGCGTCGTCGGAGAGCACCTGCATGTAGCGCGCGAGCACGACGAGCTGGATGTCGAGCTCGTCGTGCAGCGCCAGGAGCTCGGCCTCCGCCTCGGCCTTGGTCTGGGGCGTGACCGGGATGTGGCGGAAGTCGATGCCGTGGCTGCGCACCAGCGCCTCGGCGTCGGGGTGGTTGGAGACCACCACCGGGATGTCGATCTGCAGGTCGCCGTTCGCGGTGCGGAAGAGCAGGTCGTTGAGGCAGTGCAGCTGCTTGCTGACCATCACCAGGGTCCGGTAGGGGACCCGGGCACCCCAGATCTCGAAGGTCATCGCGAAGCTGCGACCGATCTCGGCGAAGTCGGTGCGCAGCGACTCCGCCGTGACACCGGGCTCGTTCAGCGCGAAGTCGATGCGCATGAAGAAGCGGCCGTTGAGCCGGTCGAAGAACTGCTGGCTCTCCACGATGTTGCCACCGCGTTCGAACAGGAAACCCGAGACCGCGTGCACGATGCCGGGCTGGTCCGGGCAGTCGAGGATGAGCACGAAGTCACCGGAGGGGTTGCCCGCGTTGGCGGAGGTCCGGTCGAGCGAGATCGCTGCCATCAGTCGCCGAGTTCCTTGCGACGGCGTACCACGAACTCCTCCATCTCGGCCCTGATCGACTCCTCGAGCGCCGGCTGCTCGTAGGCGGTGAGCCTGTCCTGGTAGATCTTAGAGGCCCTCGCTGCGGCGTCGTTCCCCCCGTTGCGGGTCCAGCGCTCGAAGTTCTCCGAGGACGAGAGCAGCGGCCGGTAGAAGCAGGTGCGGAAGCGCTCCATGGTGTGCATCGCGCCCAGGAAGTGGCCGCCGGCGCCCACCTCCTCGTGGGCCCCGAAGGCCAGCGAGTCCTCGTTGATCTCGAGCGGGGTGAACTCCGCCTGCATCATCTGGAGCAGCTCGATGTCGACGATGAACTTCTCGTAGCCGGCGACCAGTCCGCCCTCCAGCCAGCCGGCGGAGTGCATCACCCAGTTGGCGCCGGCCAGGAAGGTCGGCATCAGGGTCATCAGCGCCTCGTAGCCGGCCTGCGCATCCGGGACCTGCGAGGAGGTGAGCGTGCCGCCGGAGCGGAACGGGAGGCCGAAGTGGCGGGCGATCTGGCCGGTGCAGAGCAGGCCGATGCCCGACTCCGGGGTCCCGAAGGTCGGGGACCCGGACTGCATGTCGATGTTGGACAGGAACGAGCCGAAGACCACCGGGCAGCCGGGCCGGATCAGCTGGGCCAGCGCGATGCCGGTCAGGGCCTCCGCGATCTGCTGGACCAGGGCGGCCGGGATCGTGACCGGCGACATCGCGCCCATCAGGATGAACGGCGTGAGCACGACGGCCTGGTTGGCCTCGGCGTACTCGAACAGCGAGTCGAGCATCCGGTCGTCCCAGCGCAGCGGGGAGTTGCAGTTGATCAGCGAGATCAGGGCGGGCGTCTGCTCCATGCTCGCGCGGCCGGCCTCGCGGCCCTTGCTGCCGCCGAGCAGGATCGAGGTCAGCTCGATCGTGTCGCGGGCGTTGGGACCGGAGACCACGTTGCCCATGAACACCTTGTCGGTGAGCGTGGCCAGCGCGTAGGTCATGTCGAGGTGGCGGCTGTCCAGCGGGGTGTCGTTCGGCTCGCAGATGACACCGCCGGCGGAGTCCATGATCGGGAACGACTGCGCGAGCTTGGTGAAGTTCTTGAAGTCGTCCATGGTCGCGTCGCGGCGTACGGCGCCCTCGCGCACGAACGGCGGGCCGTAGACCGCACCGAAGGCCATCATGTCGCCGCCGATGTGCAGGTTGTTCGCCGGGTTGCGGGCCTGCAGGTCGAACTCACGGGGTGCCTTGGCCACCTGTTCGAGAATGAACTCAGGGTCGAAGAACACCTTGTCGCCCTCCACCCGCTGGCCCGCGGCGCCGAGGAGGTCGAGGGCCCGCTGGCTCATGAACTCCACGCCGAGCTCGGAGACCAACCGGCGCCAGCCCGCGTCGAGGGTGGCCATCGCCTGCTCGGAAAGGATCTCGTAACGGGGCATCTGGTTGCGGAACATCGTCACTCCCTGTGGTTCGCGGCCCGAGGTGCTTGACCCGGCGGTTGAGGAAACCTAGCCTCACCATGTGGGCACAGAGTTCCACATCGTGGGAGCAGGCTTCCACCGACACACTGGACTGAACCGGGAAGGCAGGTCAAGAGTGGCCAGCACATCGGTCATCGAGAACGTCGGCGGCACCCAGGCGGTGGACCGGGCCGCCCTGCTGGTCACGCTCGTGGTCGAGGCGGACGCGCCGGTGAGCTTCGGTGAGCTGATCGAGACCACCGGCCTCGCCAGGTCCACCACGTCGCGACTGCTCGCGGCCCTCGAGCGCACCCGGCTCGTGGAGCGGCTGCCCAGCGGGGAGTACATCGGCGGGCCGCTGTTCGTGCTGTACGCCGCCCGGCACGACCGCAACGCACAGCTGGCCCGGCTCGCCACCCCGATGCTGGAGAAGATCGGTGCCGAGACCGGTGAGTCCGTGCACCTCGCGGTCGCCAACGGCGGCCGGGTCGCCCACATCGCCCAGGTGGACTCGACGTTCCTGCTCGGGGCTCGTGACTGGACCGACGTCGAGGTCCCCTCGCACTGCTCGGCGCTGGGCAAGGTGATGCTCGCCTGGAACGTGCTGAAGACTCCCGAGGACCCCTTGGAGCAGTGCACGGAGCAGACGCTGCCGACGCGGACCGAGCTCGAGGCGGACCTCGGTCTCGCCCGCGGCCGTGGTTTCGCGATCACCATCGACGAGCTCGAGGTGGGGCTCGCCGGGGTCGCGGCGCCGGTCCTCGGCCCGGACACCATCGCGGTCGCCGCCATCGGGGTCTCCGGCCCCACGGCCCGGCTCGAGGACAGGACCGACCATGTGGGTCGGCTCCTGATGGAACAGACGGAGGCGCTGTCCCGGCTCCTTCGCCACGGAACCCGCACGGAGGCCCAGGAAGGGGCGCAGCATGACACCTGAAGAGATCCTGCAGGGGCTCTACGACGAGACCCTGGTCGGCAACGCCCCGAGAGTCCTCGAGCTCACCCACGAAGCGCTGGGAATGAGCATGGAGCCGCAGAACCTGCTCTTCGACGCGCTGATCCCCTCCCTGGAGGAGGTGGGTGCCCGGTTCGAGCGAGGTGACTTCTTCGTGCCGGAGATGCTCATCGCCGGACGCGCGATGGCCGGGTCCATGGAGGTGCTGCGCCCGCTGCTCGCCGAGACCGGGGTGGAGACCGTCGGCAAGTTCCTGATGGGCACCGTCAAGGGCGACGTGCACGACATCGGCAAGAACCTCGTCAACATCATGCTCGAGGGGGCCGGGTTCGAGGTGATCGACCTCGGCGTCCAGGTGGCTCCGGAGACCTTCATCGCCAAGATCGAGGAGCACCAGCCCGACATCGTCGGGTTCTCGGCGTTCCTGACCACCACGATGCCGATGTTCAAGGCCAACATGAACGCGCTCGAGAAGGCCGGCATGCGCAACGACGTGATCGTGATGGTCGGCGGCGCCCCGGTCACCCAGGAGTACGCCGACGCCGTGGGCGCGGACGGGTACGCCGCCGACGCCTCCGGCTGCGTGCGCAAGGCCAAGGCCCTGCTCCAGGAGCGTCGCGCCAAGGTGTCCGCATGACCGCGCCGATGCACGAGACCCGGCTGCGCTCGGCCACCCGCGAGGTCGTGATCGGGCGCCAGCACCGCTTCTGCCTGATCGGCGAGCGGCTCAACCCCACCGGGCGGCGCATCTTCCAGGAGCAGATCCGGGCCGGGGACCTCTCCGCGGTGGAGCGCGACGTGAAGGCCCAGGTCGAGGGCGGCGCCGACGTGCTCGACGTGAACATGGGCGTGCCGCTGGTCGACGAGGCCGAGCTGCTCGCCAAGGTGGTCACGATGGTGCAGGAGCTGACCGACCTCCCGCTGTGCATCGACTCCTCGGTCGTGGAGGCGCTCGAGGCAGGCCTTGCGGCGTACAACGGGCGCGCGCTGGTCAACTCGATCACCGCCGAGGACGAGCGGATGGAGCAGATCCTCCCGCTGGTCAAGAAGTACGACGCCGCGGTGATCGCGCTTCCCAACGACGTGGACGAGATCCCGATGGAGCCGGAGAAGCGACTGGCGCTGGTGGACAAGATCGTCCGGGTCGCCACCACCGAGTACGGCATCGCGATCGAGGACATCGTGATCGACCCGCTGGCGATGCCGATCGGTGCCGACGTGACCAACGGGCTCGCGACGCTGGAGACCATGCGCGGGATCCGCGACAAGCACGGGCTGAACATGACCTGCGGGTCCTCCAACGTCTCCTTCGGGATGCCGGGGCGCCACGTCCTCAACGGCACCTTCCTGTCGATGGCGATGACCGCCGGCCTGACCAGCGCGATCATGGACACCCGCACCCCCGAGGTGGTCTCCATGGTCAAGGCCACCGACCTCCTGATGGGCCACGACGAGTGGGGGATGGCCTGGATCTCCCGCCACCGGGCGGCTCAGGCGGCGGCCCAGGCGGCCGCGTCGGCGTGACCGGGGTCCCGGTGGTCGAGGAGTCGCCCACCCCGCAGGACGGGGTCGGGCGGGTCCAGCTGTCCTTCACCGTCGAGGACGGGCAGGACCGCGAGGTCCGGGTCCCGCCCGGCGTCACCGTGTTCGACTCGGGGTCCTGGAACGGGATCGCGATCGACTCCACCTGCGGTGGCCACGGCACCTGCCACAAGTGCAAGGTGCGCATCGACACGGGTGACGCCTCCGGGCTGCCGGTCTCGCGCCACGAGCGGCGTACGTTCAGCGAGGCCGAGCTGGCCGACGGCTGGCGCCTCGCCTGCCTGGCCACCGCCACCCGGGACCTGAAGATCAGCGTCCCCCCGCTGACCACCCGACCCAAGGCCGCCACGGTCGGTGTCGGCCGCCAGGTGATCCTTCGTCCCGCGGTGCAGAAGCGGTACGTCGAGCTGTCGGACCCGTCGCTCTCGGACCAGCGCAGCGACCTGCAGCGACTCACCGACGCGATCGAGGACCTCGAGCTGACCATCGAGCTCGAGGTGCTGCGCCGGCTGCCGAAGGTGCTGCGGGAGGCCGACTTCAAGGTGACCGCGGTCGTCGTCGACGAGACACTGATCGACGTGGAGCCCGGCGACACCACCGGCCACCGGCACGCGATCGCCTTCGACCTGGGCACCACCACCGTGGTGGCCACCCTGCTCGACCTCAACACCGGCACCCCGGTCGCGGTCGCCTCGCGGATGAACAAGCAGCAGCCCTTCGGTGGAGACGTGATCACCCGGATCAGCGCCACCATGATGGATCCCGACGCGCTGGGACGCTTGCAGGCGCTGGCCTCCGAGACGCTCGACGAGCTGGCGCGAGAGGTGTGCGCCGAGGGTGGTGTCGACCCGCTGCACGTCTACGAGGTGGCGATCGCCGGCAACGCGACGATGACCGCCCTGGTGCTCGGCATCGACCCCGAGCCGCTGGGGGTGGCCCCGTTCGTGATGACCACCGCCCAGCCGCCCGTCGTGCTCGCCCGGGACCTCGGCCTGGGCCTGCACCCGCGGGCGCAGGCGGTGATGTTCCCGGCGCTGGGCGCCTACGTCGGCGGCGACATCGTGGCCGGCATGCTCGCCACCGGGATGGACCGCGACAAGCGCACCCGGCTGTTCATCGACGTCGGCACCAACTGCGAGATCGTGCTCAGCAACGGCGACACCATCCTGTCCACCGCCGCGCCGGCGGGGCCGGCCTTCGAGGGTGGTGCCATCCGCTGCGGCATGCGCGCCGCGGAGGGGGCCATCGAGGTGGTCAGGCTCGACCCGGCTGCGGGGGTGACCCTGCAGGTGATCGGCGACGTCCCCGCCAAGGGACTGTGCGGCTCCGGACTGGTCGACGCCGTCGCGGAGCTGTCGCGGCTCGGGCTGCTCGACGCCAGCGGCCGGTTCGTGCCCGACGAGGACGCGGCGCTGCGTGCGCCCGGGCTCGCCGACCGGTTCGCGCGGATCGGCGAGGAGCGGGTCTTCGTGCTGGACCGTCCGGATCCGGAGACCGAGGTCCGCGACAGCGTCTACCTCTCCCAGCGCGACGTGCGCGAGCTGCAGTTCGGCAAGGCCGCGATCGCCACCGGGTGGACGCTGCTCCTCGAGGAGCTCGGCCTCGAGCACGCCGACGTCCAGCAGGTCCTGCTGGCGGGCTCGTTCGGCTCCTACCTCTCACCGGCCGCCGCGGTCCGGATCGGGCTGGTGCCCAAGCTGCCGGTGCTGCGCATCGTCTCCGCGGGCAACGTCGCCGGGGAGGGCGCCAAGATGGCGCTGCTCTCCCTGCGCGAGCGCGCCGGCGCAGCCACGCTGCTGGAGGAGGTGAAGTATGTCGAGCTCTCCGACCGACCCGACTTCAACGACAAATTCGTCGACCAGCTCTCCTTCCCCACGTGACCTGGTCGAGCAGCGAGCGGATGGTCGAGACCCTCACGAGCAGGTCACCACCACCGCCCTGATCGCCTGCGGCGCGATCGCCCAGCCGGCGGCCCGGATCGTGGAGCAGCAGGGGTGGCCAGTCGACGTGCACCCGCTGCCGCCGCTGCTGCACAACCAGCCGCACCTGATCGCCGGGGCTGTCGCGGTGCTCGCAGGCCGGCTCGGTTCGTCGTACGACACCGTCGCGGTGGGGTACGCCGACTGCGGCACCTACGGCGCCCTCGACGAGGTCTGCGACCGGCTCGGCCTGCGGCGCCTCGAGGGACTCCACTGCTACGACGTGTACGCCGGGGCCAGCCGGATCGAGTCCTTCTTCGCCGACCAGCCCGGCACCTACCTGCTCACCGACTTCCTGGTGAAGTCGTTCGCCCGCACGGTGGAGACCGAGCTCGGCCTGGACCGGTGGCCCGAGCTGCGCGACGACTACTTCCGCCACTACACCCGGATGGTCTGGCTCGCCCAGGACGAGACCCCCGAGCTGCGCGAGGCCGCCGAGGCCGCCGCCTTCCGCATCGGCCTCCCCCTCACCGTCGTACCCACCGGCCAAGGGGGCCTGGAACAGGCCTTGGAAAGCCTCCTCACCTAACCCCAGCGCCCGCCGAGACGTCCCATCTGAAACCCCAGCACCCGCCGAGACGTCGCATCTGGAAGCTTCAGAGGCGCGCCAGCAGCTCCTGACGCCACTGCTCGGTGGCGTCGATCTGGTTGAAGGTGAAGATGTGCAGGCCCTCGATCAGTGACTCCGGGCGCGCCGCGGTGACCGCACACTCCTCGAGGAACCGCTCTCCGGTGAACCCGCCGGGCGCCGCGAGGCGGGCGAAGGTGCTCTTGTGCTTGGCGAGGAACCGCGTCGACTCGCCGACGCCGATCTTGGTCGCCATCGCCAGCAGCTTGGCGCGGTCGATCGGCCCGGGCATGCCGAGCAGCAACGGCATCGTGACGCCACGGCCGCGCATCCGCCCGACCCAGTTCTTGATGGCGCCGGCGTCGAAGGTCAGGTTGCTGACCACGTGCGTGGCGTGGCGGCGCTTGTCCCACATCGCCTGCACGGTGAGGTCGTCGGTGATCTTGGGGTGGGTCTCGGGATACCCGGTGACGCCGATGTGGTCGAACGGCGCGTCGAGTGCAGTGAGGTCCTCCAGCAGGCTGAACGCGTCGGGGTAGTCACCGACCGGGTCGACGTCGCCTCCGGGGACGAAGACCTGGGTGATGCCGGACTGCGCCAGCCGGGCGCAGATCTCCGCGAGCTCGGAGCGGCCGCTGATCATCCGGGCGGCGAGGTGGGGCACGCTCACGTAGCCGTGGCCGGCCAGGGTCTCGGCGAGGGACAGCGTGGCCTCGAGGCCCTTGGCGCCCGAGGCGGTCACTGTCACCGGCACGTCGCGTGGGACCGAGGCGAGCACCTTCTCCTCGGTCGTCGCCGTCGGCAGGACCTCGTAGCGGGCATGGGTCAGCAGGCGATGAAGGGTCTGGTTCCGAGCCACCGTCTTGTTGCGCATGATGAGACTCGTTTCGTATTACGCAGCGCTGAGGGGTTCACGCTAACGCGCCGGACCGCCCGCGACAAGGGCGCGACGGAACGCAATTGCCCGGTCGGCGTCGTACGGCGGGACGCAATTGCCCGGTCGCCGCCGTACGACGCGCGAGGTCACCAGATGCGGACGCGGTCCTCGGGGTCGAGCCAGAGACCGTCGCCGGGCTGGGTCTCGAAGGCGCGGTGGAACTCCTCGAGGTTGCGGGCGATGTTGGCGCGGAACTCCGGCGGGCTGTGCGGGTCGGTGGTCAGGAACTGCTTGGCCAGCTCGAGGCGACGCTTGGTGCGCCACACGTAGGCCCAGCTCAGGAACAGCCGCTGCTCGCCGGTGAGGCCGTCGCGCTCGGGCATCTCGGATCCCTCGAGGGAGATCAGGTAGGCCTTGTGGGCGATGGTGAGGCCGCCGAGGTCGCCGATGTTCTCCCCGACGGTGAGCGCGCCGTTGACGTGCTCGCCGGGCAGGTCGCGCGGCTCGAAGGCGTCGTACTGCTCGATCAGCGCCTTGGACTTCACCTCGAACGCGGCCTTGTCGTCCGCGCTCCACCAGTCGTTGAGGTTGCCTGCGCCGTCGTACTGCGCGCCCTGGTCGTCGAAGCCGTGACCGATCTCGTGACCGATCACCGCGCCGATGCCGCCGTAGTTCTCGGCCGGGTCGGCGTCGGCGTCGAAGAACGGCCGCTGCAGGATGCCCGCGGGGAAGCAGATCTCGTTGGTCCCGGGGTTGTAGTAGGCGTTCACGGTCTGCGGCAGCATGAACCACTCGTCGCGGTCCACCGGCGAGCCGATCTTGTTCAGCTCGCGGTCGGTCTCGAAGGCGGTCGCGGCCAGCACGTTGTCGACCAGGCTGTCGGCGCTGATCTGCAGGTCGGAGTAGTCGCGGAACTTCTCCGGGTAGCCGATCTTGGGCCGGAAGCTGTCCAGCTTCTCGAACGCGCGCTGCTTGGTCTCCTCGCTCATCCAGTCGAGGTCGGTGATGGAGCGGCGGTAGGCCTCGAGCAGGTTCTCCACCAGCTCGTCCATCATCTCCTTCGAGCGCGGCGGGAAGTGCCGGGCGACGTACTCCCGGCCCACGGCCTCGCCCAGCGCGCCCTCGACCAGGCCGACGCCGCGCTTCCAGCGGGCCCGGAGCTCGGGGGTGCCGGAGAGCGTGCGGCCGTAGAAGTCGAAGTTGGCCTCCACGAACCCGCTGGAGAGGTACGACGCGGCCGTGCGGATGGCGCGCACGGAGAGGAACGCCTTCCAGTCCTCGATCGGGGTGTCGGCGAGGACCGTCTCGAGGTGCGTCAGGTACGACGGCTCCCGGACGATCAGCTCCTTGATCGTCTCCTCGGACCCGCCCAGCGCCGTCACCCACGCGTCGACGTCGAAGCTCGGCACGGTGGCCTTGAACTCCTCGAGCGTGGTGAGGTTGTAGGTCTTGATCACGTCACGGGTCTCGGCCCGCTCCCAGTGGCCCTTGGCGAGCCGGGTCTCCAGGGCGAGCACCCGGGCCGCGGAGCCGTCGGGGTCGGGGCGCTCGGCGAGGCTCAGGATGCGGGCCAGGTAGGCGAGGTACTTCTCGCGGATCTCGGCGAACTCGTCCTGGCGGTAGTAGCTCTCGTCGGGCAGGCCGATGCCGCCCTGCACCACGTTGACCACATAGCGCTCGGAGTCACGGTCGTCGGCGTTGACGTAGGACCCGAACACCCCGCCGCCGCCGCGGCGCTCGAAGTAGCCCAGGAACTCGCCGAGCTCGCTGACGTCGCTGAGGGCGTCGATGCGCTCGAGCAGCGGGAGGATGGGGGTGTGGCCGAGCGCCTCGACCCGCTCCTCGTCCATGAAGCTGGCGTAGAGGTCCCCGATCTTGCGGGCCTCGTCGGCCCGCGCGGGGGTGGAGTCCTCGCCGGTCTCGGATCCGTCGGTCGAGACCCCGCTCGCGCAGGCCTCGATGATCTCGCGCACGTGCTCCTCGGCGGCGTCGGAGAGCAGCACGAACGGGCCCCAGGAGGAGCGGTCGGCGGGGATCTCCGCGGTCTCCAGCCAGGTGCCGTTGACGTGACCGAAGAGATCGTCTTGTGGGCGGATGGCCGGGTTCATGCCCTCGCGGGCGTCGTCGAGAATCGTCACGGCGCCAACCTATACGTCGCCTCCACCCCGGCGCGGCCTTAGGCTCTCGCCCCATGAGCCTCCCGACACGTTGCGCGCGATGACCGCATCCGTCTGCATCATCGGCGCGGGGTCGTCGGGGATCACCGCAGCACAGTCCCTCCAGGCGGCCGGCGTCGAGTTCGACTGCTTCGAGGCCGGCAGCGGGGTCGGCGGCAACTGGCGCTACGACAACGACAACGAGATGTCCTCGGCCTACGAGTCCCTGCACATCAACACCTCGCGGCAGCTGATGCAGTACGCCGCCTACCCGATGCCCGAGTCGCTGCCCGTCTACCCCAGTCACCGCCAGATCGCGGCGTACTTCGAGTCGTTCGTGGACCACTTCGGCCTCCGGGACAAGATCACGTTCCGCACCGAGGTGACGCGAGTCCGCCCGGCGGCTCCCCGGGCGGACGACGCCCGCTGGGAGGTCACCTTCCGGTCCCGCGACGGCGGCGAGCCGCAGACGCGCACCTACCGCGACGTGATCGTGGCCAACGGCCACCACTGGGACCCGCGCTGGCCCGAGCCGTCGTTCCCGGGGGCGGACACGTTCCCGGGCGAGCAGCTCCACGCCCACTACTACCGCACGCCCGAGCCGCTGGTCGGCAAGCGCGTGCTCGTGCTCGGTATCGGCAACACCGCCTGCGACCTGTCGGTCGAGTCCAGCCGGGTCGCCGCGAGCACCGACCTCGCGATGCGCCGCGGCGCGCACATCCTGCCCAAGTACATGTTCGGGATGCCGACCGACCACCTCACCGACTCACCCCTCGCGCGCGGCCCGCTCAAGCTGCAGCAGCTGGCGATGGCGACGCTGCTCCGGCTCAGCCAGGGCAAGGTGACCGACTACGGCCTGCCCGAGCCGGACCACAAGGTGCTGCACGCCCACCCCACCATCAACCAGGACCTCCTGAACCGCCTCGGGCACGGCGACATCACCGTTCGCCCCAACATCGACCGCTTCGAGGGCTCCAAGGTCTTCTTCGTCGACGGCACCTCGGGGGAGTACGACGTCGTCATCTACTGCACCGGCTACAAGGTGACGTTCCCGTTCTTCACCGACGAGGTGGTGCGCGCCGAGGACAACCACGTCGACCTCTACCGCCGAGTCGTGCACCCGGACCACCCCGGGCTCTACTTCATCGGGCTGATCCAGGCACTGGGCGCGCTGATGCCGCTGGCCGAGGCCCAGTCGGTGTGGGTGGCCGACCTCCTCACCGGGCGAGGGGCCCTTCCCTCCGCCGAAGAGATGCGCCGGCAGATCGCGTCGTACGACGAAGGGCTGCGCAAGCGCTACGTCGCCTCCAAGCGCCACACCCTGCAGGTCGACTTCCACGCCTACCGGGCGGAGATCCTCAAGGAGCAGAAGCGCTCGCGCAAGCGTGCCGCCGCCCGCGGGTGAGCCGCAGCTTTCACCACTGACTACGTCGAACGGCTGATGTGCCGCTCCTGGTGTGGTCCCTAGGTTGGCCCTGATCCACGGCCCACCGCTCAGGAGTTTCCATGCGTGTCCAGACCTTGCCCTCGCGGCGACGGCTCGGGGTTCTCGGGCTGACGCTCGTGATCGTCGCAGCGATGTTCACGGTGCTGCTGACCAGCGCCTCCCAGGCGGCCGGCACCGTCGTCGTCGGGACCAGGGGCCACTCCATCGACGGCGTCGACGTCTACCGCGGTGCCAACCTGCTGATCAAGTACACCCCCGCGAGGGGGGCCAGGACCGGCACCAACTCCTACGGGTTCGAGGCAGCCGTGGTGGGCGGCAAGGTCGTCAAGTTCGAGGACGGGGTCGGCAACATGACGATCCCGACCAACGGGTTCGTCCTGTCCGGGCACGGCACGAGTCGCAGCTTCCTGAAGACGAACGCGGTCCTGAACGCGCCGGTCACCGAGGGCACTGTCCCGCCTCCGGGCGGCTCCACCCCGGAGAACGCGACCAGGGTGACCATCGCGGGGCCCTCGGCGGGATCCAACTCCCGGGTGATCGACGCCAACAACGCCCGGCGCCTGAGCAACCAGCTGATCCGCTACACCGCCGCCTACGGGACCACCACGGACACCAACGAGTACGGCGTCGAGGTCGAGGTGGTCAACCAGAAGGTGACCCGCGTCCAGGACCGGGTGGGCAACATGACCATCCCCACCGGCAACGGCTACGTGCTCTCCGCGCACGGGACGGCCGCGACCTGGCTCAAGGCCAACGCCCAGGTCGGCTTCAGCGCGATCCTGGACACCGACGGATCGGCGCCGCCGCCCCCGCCTCCGCCGCCGCCCCCGCCGGGTGGTGGCACCGGTACGCCGCTGTACCCCGACGTCCGGGTGCACAAGCTGGACCGCACCCTGAGCCAGGACCCCAGCGGTGGCCACGGGTACTTCGTGACCAACTCCGGTGGAGCCAAGCTGCTCAAGTTCCCGGTGATCACCGCCAACGTCGGTGACGGGCCCCTGGAGATCCGCGGCACCCGCTCGAGCACCTCAGCTGTGGACTGGGTCGGCCGTCAGGTGGTGATGAGCAGCGACGGTTCGTCCACCACGCTGGGCGACTCGGGTGCCTCGTTCTTCTACGCCGGCGACGGGCACAACCACTGGCACATCCGCGACTTCGACAAGTACGAGCTGCTGGACAGCACCGGCAAGTTCGTCAAGGTGGGCGAGAAGCACGGCTACTGCTTCGAGGACAACACCTCCCGCAGCAGCACGTGGAGCCAGGCCCCGTCCGGCCCGGTCCCGAGCTTCCCGGTGTACGCCAACGCCACCTCGTGCGGCCAGGCGCAGCCCAACGCCACCTCGTGCGGCCAGGCGCAGCCCAACGCCACCAGCATCGTGCACGGGCTCTCGGTCGGCTGGGGGGACACCTATCCCTCGAGCCTCCCCGACCAGGCCATCGACATCACCGGCCTCCCGGACGGCACCTACAAGGTCCGGGTGACCGCCGACTGGCAGGGGTTCTGGAAGGAGAAGGACGAGTCGAACAACGTGGCGGTGTCCACGATCCGCATCACCGGCAACACGGTCGCGTTCGTCTCGGCGGACAGCGGGCTGTGAGCCACCATGGCGGGTAGCTCAATTGGCAGAGCACTCCTTCGTTCGAGGAGATGGTCAAGGTTCGAGTCCTTGTCCGCCAGCACAACGTCCCAGAGAAGTTCCCTCCCGGTCAGGAGCCGCTCATGCGCATCCGGATCCTTCTCGGCGCCACTGCCGCGATCGTCGTACTCCTGGTGAGCGCTGCGCCGGCGCTGGCGCGCTGGCTCACCTCCTCGGACCCCTACGAGAGCACGGGTGCGAGCCTGCGCGTGGCCGACGTCGCGAAGGTGTCCCGCGACGGCTGGACGGTCCGGTGGAAGGTGCAGATCAACTGCCCTCGGGGCGAGACCATCACCGGGAGCGCCCTGATCGCGGAACGCGACCCGAGGTCGATCCCGCAGCTGGCCGGTGAGGACCAGGGCATCACCGCGACCCAGCAGCTGAGCGGGACCGGCGCGGAGCGCTGCACCGGACACCGGCAGACCTTGAGGCTGGTCCTGCGCGTCGCCGACACGGTGGTCTTCGATCCCGCGACCGGGACCACGGTGACCCTGCACGAGCCGATCCACCGGGCCCCGGGGAACCGGACCACTGCCGCGGTGACCCTGTCCTCCTCGCCGGACAGCAGCCGCCCCTTCTTCGTGCAGTACTGCGCGGCGCCCAACTGCGCCTCGGAGTCCGGCTCGCGCGTGACCCTGCGGTAGGCCGGCGCGGCCGGGCTCAGCGGCCGCGGGTCTTCTCGCCCTGGCGGTGATGGTTCAGGGTGGTCCTGCGGCGGGCCAGGGGACGGGGCCTCTCCGGGGGATGTCCGGTCATTGTCATGATCACCTCGTGCGCGAGCTCGCTGACCTTGCGGTTGGTGGTCTGCGAGATCCGCCGCAGCATCCGCAGCGCCTCCCGCCCCCGGATCCGTCGGGCGTGCATCAGCACTCCCATCGCCTGGTCGATGACCGAGCGGGTGACCAGCGCGTCCTGCAGCTGGTCGTCGAGGACGAGGTGGGCGGACTCGCGGAGGAGCAGCGCGAGGGCGATGGCGGCCTGGTGGACGAAGGTGCGCGCCCGCACGATGTCGGCATCACGCAGTGGGCGCGAGGGGTCCGTGTGCAGGTCCAGGGTGGCGATCACGACCCCGTCCACCAGCAGGGGCAGGGAGACGCCGTCGCTGGTGATCCGGGGCTCGGCGTCCTCCGCGCCCCGATGGTGGTCCCCGCTCGGCTGACGGGGGATCTCGGTGCCGGGCACGGACAGCGCGGCGTCCGCCACGGTCTCGGCCTCGGTCTCGTGGAGGATGAGCGAGCACCGCACACCGGGCACCACCGACACGGCGAGCTCCCCGATGCGGCGCAGGAACGCCTCCGTGCTCGGCTGCTCGAGGAGCAGGTCATACAGGTTGGCGTACGCCGCGAGGAGGTTGAGCGGCTTGCCGCTGTCACCTGTTCCCCGGTCGGCACTGATCTCCACGAGCATCGCCCACCGTCTCCCTTGGCGCCGTCTCGAGAACTCTAACGAGCAACATGCTCCGAGGGCATGCCCCCATTACGGGGAGTTTCGAGACGTGCACGTCCGGCGCTGGACAGCATCTTGTGCAGCGCTGACGGCTCCGTCTATGTTTCGGGACAGGGTGTGGATAAGCGCCTGCATGGCCGGCCCCGAGGGGCCGGGCCAGTCAGTTCGCAAGAGAGAGCAACGTGCACGGCGGGGGTCCACCGCCAGTGCAATCGCTGACGCACGTCGCGACGCCGCAGATGACGTCTGATCCAGACACATTCCGGCACCGACGGTGGTTCGCCAGCCGACCCGTGGGTCGGGGAAGGTTCCCGACGCCGGCCGGGCGGTGCCCGCGGGCGGCTCGATCACAACTGCAGATCACCAAGGGGCCAGACGGAAGCTTGCGTTCCGCCTGGGTGGGATTAGGGGTCACCATGACGGAGGAACTCGAACGAGGTCCGTCGAACGCGCAACACATCGACAAGGTCTGCCACGACTTGAGGCAGCACATCGCAACGGGTCTGCTGCTCTCGGAGCCGATGGACGACGAGGAGCTCGACGCCGACGAGCGCCGGAGGCTCGCGATGCTCCATCAGCAGTGGCTGCAGGTCGGTGACCTGGTCACGGCGCTCAGCGACCAGCACGGCGCACGCGTCCACTTCCGGGCCGACCTGGTGGCGCTGAGCCGCCAGTGCGTCAACTCGATGCCCACGGCCCACGACGTGACGCTGCAGGTCGACGGCGAGGACCACGTGGTCGCGCTCGATCCTGTGCTTTTGCGTCGCGCCATCGCCAACCTGCTGGACAACGCGCTGCGCGCCACCGCGGTGGCCGGTGGGGTCCAGGTGTGCGTGGGCTCCTCGGGAACCCAATGCTGGGTCGAGGTCGTCGACGACGGGCCGGGCTTCGGTGAGATCCCGGGCCGGACCGGTTTCGGGCTGGAGATCGTGCGCGCCACGGTGTGGGCCGGCGACGGGCAGCTCCGGATCGAGACGGCGCCAGCCAGCGGGACCTCGGTCCGGATGAGCTTCCCGGTCGCACTGCGAGCAGTGCGATGAGGTTGGCGCTCGCCGACGACCACCAGATGTTCCTCGATGCCCTGGGTGCGGGTCTCGCCCAGCGGGGCTACGACGTCGTCGCCGCCAGCGACCACCTCGACGGGCTCGTCGACCTGGTGGAGGCCCGCCAGCCCGAGCTCTGCCTCTTCGACGTCGACTTCGGAGGTGAGTCGGTGATCGCCTCGGCCGAGGTGATCCGGGAGCGGCACCCCGGGATCGCGGTGCTCCTGCTCACGGCGACCGCTGGTCCGGAGGTGTGGTCGGCCTACGAGCGCCACACCGTGGACGGCGTGGTGAGCAAGCTCTGCGAGATGTCCACGGTGGTCCGCGCGATCGAGCGCGTCCGTAAGGGGGAGCGCGTGGTGGAGCGGTTCTCGCGTCCCTCGAGGCACGCCTCGTCGGGGTCCCTGACCACCCCGCTCAGCGACCGCGAGCGAGACGTCCTGAAGCTCCTCGTGCGCGGGGCCTCCACCGAGGAGATGTCGGTCGAGCTGGAGATCAGCACCCACACCGTGCGGACCCACGTCCAGAGCGTGCTGCGCAAGCTCGGCGTGAACACCCGCGCCAAGGCAGCGAGTCTGGGAGTCGCGGCAGAGATGACCGAGAAGAGCCTCGGCGGTGCGCGATGACGCAGGTCCCCGAACGCCTGGCACCTGTCGCCCAGCTGGGGCACCAGGTCCTCCTCGTCGACGACTCCCGCATCTTCGCCGAGGTGCTGGCCAGCCGGATGCGGCAGGACTCGCACGTCCGACAGGTCGAGGTGGCGACCTCGCTCACCGAGGCGCGCGCCACGCTGCGGCGCTCACGCCCCGACCTCGTCCTGCTCGACCACCAGCTCGGGGACGAGGTCGGGCTCGACCTGCTGGGTGACCTGAACCAGATGCCGGACCCTCCTCGCGTCCTGATGCTGTCCGGCAGCGACAGCGTCGAGTACGTCATCGAGGCCCTCGACGCCTACGTCGACGGGTGGGTGAGCAAGACCGCGCGCTTCGAGACGCTGATGGCCGCGGTCAACGAGGTCGCCCGCGGCGACATGTACCTCTCCCCACAGTCGCTGAGCCCGGTGCTGCGGCACCTGCTTCGCCGCCGACGCGCGCCGCGCAGCTTCGTCGACGAGCTCTCGCCGCGTCAGGTCGAGGTCCTGCGGTGTCTGGTGGCGGGCATGTCCCGGCTCGAGTGCGCCCAACGCCTCTACCTCTCGGTGAACACGGTCCGCACCCACGTCCAGGCGCTGATGAAGCGGGCCGAAGTGCACTCCACCCTGGCGCTGATCGCGGTTGCCCGCGATCTGGGGGTACGCGGCATCGACGAGTAGGCCGGAGCAGGGGAGACCGCGGCGGCACACTCACCCCGATGACGTACGCCGAAGTCATCCCCTTGCCGGAGGCCAACCGGCGATCGCGTCCCTAGCGTCAGACCCAGACTGCTGATGGCTGGAGGTTGGCGATGGGTGAGGTGACGCACGAGCCGGGCCGGGAGTTCCCGGCCCGGCGAATGCCGGAACGCGCGCCGTCGCCCGTCCAGCCCGGCGGTCGAGTGATGGTGGGGGCCCCAGACGTCCGCGTCCTCGGTTCATCGCCCGTCCCTGAGCGGCGAGTTGGTGGGACACCCCCCCCACGAGGCGATCGCGACCCGGTCGCGTCGCCTTGCCCGCCAGGCCGGGGGCGCGGACCCTGGAACCCCACACATCACTCGGGTGGCGAGGCCGGGAACGTCGCTGCGACGCCGTTGCCCTGGGCCGCCCTCGTGGGGAGCCAGGACCCAACCGTGGACACGAGGCTCCATCGCTTCGACGAGTGCGTCCGAGCGCTCCGCGACCTGGGGCCGCAGGCCTCGGTGAGCATCACCGACGACCGGGTGCTGAGCCGGTTCCGGCTGCGCCGGCTCGCCCGCCGCGCCGGTCTGGCGGTCGAGCGGGAGCTGGTCGTGATGCCGTCGATCGCTGCGCCCGTCGCGGTGGTCGAGGACACGGAGTGGGCGGTGCGGGCCTTCTGGCGCACCGACACCGCCATAGCCGTGCAGCGTTCCCTGGGGACGCGGACGCTGCTGGGCGTGCTGCCGCTGGAGGTCGTCCGGTCCCTGCCCTGGTCCTGGACGGGACTGCTGGTCCGGCAACGGGTGGTCCTGGGGAGGCGGCGATGACGACTCTTGCCGACGAGGGGCCCTTGCGGGCCGACGTACGAGCCCTTCTCGGGGAGGCTGCGGGCGGCGTCCTGATCACCAGTGACGAGTTCCTCGGCACCTTGACCTACACGTTCCCCGGCGTGCACCCGGGTGACTCCCCGGCCGAGCCACTCTCGGTCCGGGTGCCCACCAGCCTCGAGGCGGCGCACTGGGTGCACCAGGAGGCGAGACTGCTCGTGGAGCTGCGCCGCCGTGGACTCGGCCCGATCGAGCGGACCATCCCGCGCCACGTCGGTGTCCGTCAGCTCGACGGCCGTCTCGTCGCGATGGCGACCACGCTCCCCGGCCTGCCGATGGCGGTCGAGTGCGACCGGCTGATCCACCTGGTCCGGCCCGACCTGGTCAGGCGTGACTTCCGGCGCGCCTCGGGCTGGCTCTCCCGGTTCCAGGAGGCCTCAGCCGCCGGGACCGCACCCCTGACCTGGGTGGCGGAGGTGGTCGAGGCGCTGGGCAACCGCTCCGCGGGGCACCCGCTGCTGCCGCTCGCCCTCGCCCGCCTGACCGCCGCGGGGGAGCGGCTCGACGGGCACCTGGTGGAGCGCACTGCGGTCCACGGTGACTTCTCGCCCGCCAGCCTCCTGCTCCAGGACGGCGAGGTCAGCGGAGTGGTCGACTGGGCCAGGGGCGAGCCGGAGGGATGGCCCCTGCGTGACGTCGTACGGTTCGCGCTGCGCTACTCCCAGCTCCTCGACCAGCGCACCAGGACGGCGCGCGGCGGCGCGCTCAGCCGGACCACCGGCTGGGGTTCCGGCTGGGGGGCCGGTGCCCATGCGCTCGCCGGCGCCCTGCTCGGCGCCGGGTGGTTCCCGCGCACGGCACAGAGCTGCCTGCGTGACGGTCTCGTCAGGGTCGGGATCCCGGCTGACCGCTGGTACGACGTCGCGCTGGTCGGCATCGCCGAGCTGGCCGCCGAGGCCGGCGACCAGCGCGCGAACGACGAGCTCCTCAGCGTCCTCTCCAGCATGCCGGCCCGCCGCTCGTCTGATTGACGTAGCCGGAAACCACCACTGCGAGGGGCGCGACGAGCCCCGCGAATTCCTACGTTGATGCCTACGCGACCACCGTCGCGATCACCACAAGGAGCGCCTGATGGCCCACCCCAGAGACGTTGCCGCCGTGAAGGCGACGCAGCGATGAAGCGCGTCGTGCTCGCGCCGCACTGCGACGACGAGACCCTCGGCTGCGGCGGCCTGCTGGCCAAGTACCCCGACGAGTGCTCCGTGGTCGTGCTCGCCACCCCGGACGACGTCCGCCGCAAGGAGTTCGAGGCGGCCAAGGAGATCCTGGGGTACGGCGCGGCGATGCTGCTCGGCCTGCCCGACGGCAACATCGGCGAGGACATGCACGGCCTGGTCGGGATCCTGGACCGGGTGGTCTCGGACCTGCGGCCCCAGGAGCTCTACCTGCCGTTCCCCTCGATCCACCAGGACCACATCGCCACCTACGAGGCCGGCATCCGCGCCGGGCGCCTCTCGATGAGCGAGGGGCACTGGTTCACCCCGTCCCTCTACGTCTACGACGTCGCGGCGTACGACGTCTCGCTCTACCCCAGCAACCTCGACTGGAACGTCTTCGAGGCCCTCGAGGAGGAGAGCATCGACCGGAAGGTCGAGGCACTGCGCGCCTACGGCTCGCAGGCGGTGACCGGACCGCACCCGGTCAACAGCGTCAAGGAGCTCGCCGCGGTGATCGGCCACGCGCGCCAGGTGCACTGGGCCGAGCCCTTCTCGCTGGTGCGGGGGGTGCGGGTATGACGCTCTACTCCGCCCACCAGCCGGACCTGCTGCCCTACTCCGGCTTCTGGTACAAGGTCGCGAAGGCCGATGTCTTCGACCTCAAGATCTGGGACCAGTTCATCCACAAGGGCTACCAGCGCCGGGTGATGATGCGCGGCGAGTGGGTCTCCCTGCCGCTGGTGAAGAGCTCGGCCACCGACCCCATCAACACCAAGCACGTGACGCCCGAGGCGGCCGGATACCTGGCCGACTCGATCGTGAAGCGGTACACCCACGGGGCCAGGAAGCCGCGGTTCTGGGACGAGTACGGCCCGAGGGTCTGCGACGAGGTGCTGTCGATCAAGACCGATCTGCTCTGGGAGTTCAACTTCCGGCTGATCCTGATGGTGCGCGACCTGCTCGGGATCGAGACCCCGCTCACCTTCAGCAGGCCGGCCGCGCCGGGGCTGCGGGGCTCCGCCGGGATCATCTCGGTGATCCAGGCCTTCAACGGCCCGATGGAGTACCTCTCCGGCGCCGGAGGCCGCGCCTACATGGGCGACTGCCAGGAGTTCACCGACGCAGGCATCCCGGTGATCTGGTCGCGCCACCAGCACGTCACCGGGGACTCGATCCTCTCGGTGCTCTTCGACTTCGAGGATCCGCTGTCGGTCGTCCTGGCCGAGAGCAAGGAGCAGCAGGACCAGCATTCGACTCCCGTCCCCGCCACGGGGACGGCCCAACAAGAGGTGTTCGCATGAGCAAGGTATTGGTTGTCGGACTCGGCTACGTCGGCCTGCCGTTGGCGGTGCGCGCAGCGGAGGTCGGTCACGACGTCGTGGGACTCGACCTGGACGCCCAGCGGGTCGCGCTGCTCCAGGTGGCGCGCACCTACACCGAGGACGTCAGCGACGAGCGCATCGCGGAGGTCGCCGCGAGCGGCCGGTTCTCCGCGCGACTCGGCTGGAACACCGACTTCTCGGTCAGCCCGCCCGCCGACTTCGACATCGACATCGACTTCGACATCGCGATCATCACGGTGCCCACGCCCCTGAAGCTGGGGGTGCCGGACCTGTCCTACGTCGAGTCGGCCGGCCGGATGATCGGGCAGATCCTGCGGCGGCACGCCGCTGTGGTGCTGGAGTCGACCACCTACCCCGGCACGGCCGAAGGGCTGCTGGCCAAGACGCTGGAGGACGTCTCCGGGCTCGTGCCCGGTGTCGACTTCCACCTCGGCTTCTCTCCGGAGCGGGTGGACCCCGGCAACAAGCAGTACACGCTGGAGAACACCCCGAAGCTGGTCTCGGCGACCACGCCCGCCGGCCTGGAGGTGATCGACTCCTTCTACTCCACCATCGTGGAGAGGACGGTGCCGGTCTCGAGCCCGCGGGTCGCCGAGATGGCCAAGGTCTTCGAGAACACCCAGGCCTACGTCAACATCGCGCTGATCAACGAGCTCTCGGAGATCTGCCACGACCTGGAGATCGACGTGCACGAGATGATCGACGCGGCGATGACCAAGGGCCACTCGATGGCCCGCTGGGTGCCGGGTCCCGGAGTGGGCGGTCACTGCCTGCCGATCGACCCGATGTACCTCGCCTGGCAGTCCCGCACCTGGCTGGGTCGCCCGTTCCGGATCGCAGAGCTCGCCGACGAGATCAACCAGGACCGGCCCGATTACGTCGTACGGCGGACGGTCGCGCTGCTCCGGGAGCGCGATCTTCCGGTCCGGGGTGCCCACGTGCTGGTGATCGGGCTCGCGTACAAGCCCTGCGTGGGCGACCTGCGCGAGTCGCCTGCGGTGGAGGTGGTCAAGGCGCTGACCAAGTGCGGCGTCGAGGTCACCGTCTCCGACCCGCACGTCGGCACGTGGTCGATGACTCCGATGCTCGGGCTCGAGGACCTGACGGGTGCGGTCGGGCGCTTCGACGCCGTCGTGATCACGACCGACCACCCCGAGTTCGACTACGAGAAGATCGCCCGCGAGGCCCGGGTCGTGCTCGACTGCCGCCACGCGATGCCGGCTGCTGCGAACGTGGTCGCCCTGTGACCAGGACTCTCCTCCTGCTTCTGCTGGCACCGTTGGCGTTGTTGCTGATCCCACCCGCGTACGCCGCACCGGCGGACGGGGAGACGGTCGTCTCGCTCACCTTCGACGGCACCTACAAGTCGCAGGACACGTTCTCCGAGGTGCTCGCCGAGCACGACATGGCCGGGACCTTCTACGTGAACTCCGGGTACCTGAACTACCCGGCGTACCTCAATGTCGAGCAACTGCGCAGCATCGCCCGCAACCGCAACGAGATCGGGGGTGCCTCGCTGCACGGCGACGATCTCGCGAAGCTCACGGAGTCCAAGGCGAGCCGGGAGATCTGCGACGACCGGGCGACCCTGGCCCAGCTCGGCTTCCAGGTGACCACGTTCGCCTACCCGTACGGGCACGCCGACCCGACGGTCAAGGCCGCGGTCCAGCGCTGTGGCTACAACGCTGCGCGCCGCTACACCGGCCTCTACGAGTCCGAGACCCAGTGCTCGAGCTGCCCGGCGTCCGAGATGCTTCCGCCCAGCGACGACTTCCGGATCCGGACGGCCTCGCAGTCCAGGAGGCTGGCCGACCTCGAAGCGCGGGTGACGCGTGCCGAGAAGGCGGGCGGGGGCTGGGTGACCCTGGTGTTCACCAAGGTGTGCGTGTGCCCCGAGGAGCCGAAGGCGATCAGTCCCGGCGACTTCACGGCTTTCGTGCAGTGGCTCGGCGACCGCCCGGAGTCCACCGTGGTCAAGACGGTGGACCAGGTGATGGGAGGACCGCTGAAGCCGGTGCGCGGGGTGCCGCTGAAGCGCCTCGTGGCCGATCCCTCGCCGGCCATCGGGGTGAAGGAGCCCCTGTCCAAGGCGCCGGCATGGTCCGTGCTCGGCCTCGGCATCGGACAGGCCCAGATCATCTTCACCGGCGTACTCGTGAGCATCGCGATCGTCGTCACGTTCCGGCTCGCGACAAAGGGACACCGTCATGCCCAGTGACGGGCCCAGTAACGGGCCCAGTGACCGGCCCAGTGGCCGGCTGCTCGACCGCAGCGAGCCGCTGCGCGGAGCGCGGCGGGCTCTCGCCTTCGCCTCCCTCGCGGCGTTCCTCACCTACGTGCTCTGGTCCCAGATCCGCTGGGGCTTCCGCCCCGGTACGGCGTTCCTGGCAGCCTTCTTCGGCTTGATGGCGGTGCTGATCACCTACTTCATGCTGTCGGCGATCTTCTGGAAGAGCTTCACCCACCTGCCGCCCGCGGCGGGGCGGGTCCTGGCGATCGTCCCGGTCTACAACGAGGAGCCCGAGCTGGTCCACCAGGTGGTCCGCTCGCTGCTGCGGCAGACGATCCTGCCCGACGCCATCCACGTGATCGACGACGGCTCGGTGGTGCCGCTGGAGACCTTCGACGACCCGCTGGTCACCTGGCACCGGATCGAGAACTCGGGCAAGCGGCACGCGCAGGCAGAGGTGCTGCGCAGCTACCAGCCCGACGAGTTCGACTTCATCCTGACAGTGGACTCCGACTCGGTCCTCGACGACGACGCGCTGGAGCACATGCTCCGGTCCATGCGTGACGAGCGGGTGCAGGCAGCCACCGGGATGATCCTGGTCAGGAACTGGGACACGAACTTCCTCTCCCGGCTGACCGACATCAACGTGGTGACCTCGTGCCTGCTGTTCCGGATGGCACGGTCGTGGCTGGGCATCGTGAGCCCCACCTCCGGTGCGCTGGCGATCTACCGGTCGGCCGTCGTCTACGACAACCTCGACGACTACCTGACCTCCGGCACCGCCGGCGACGACCGCCGGCTCTCCTTCTACGCGCTCCTGCGCGGGCAGGTGGTCGGGGTGACGGAGGCGATCGCGAGTACCGAGCTCCCGACGACGTGGGGCGGTGCCTTCCACCAGCGGATGCGCTGGTCGAAGTCCGCCTGGCTGGGGGTCGGCTTCGTGATCACCAACCTGCGGGCCCTGACGGTCTTCTTCTACGTGATGCCGCTGGTCTTCTGCATCATGTGGCCGATCATCGTCGCCGCGCTACTGACCCTGGCGGTCAGGTACGACAGCCCGGTGTTCTTCCACGGTGTCGTGTGGTGGCTGGTCTGCTCGGTCACCCAGACGGCGATCTACGCGATCTACCGGCCAGGGTTCACCATGGCCCAGCGGTTGACCCAGTTCGTCCTCTCGCCGGTCTACCCGCTGCTCGGCCTGGTGATCCTCAGGCCGGCCGCGTACTGGTCGCTGACCAAGCTCAAGTCCACTTCCTGGCACACCCGAGAGGTGATCGCCGTACCGAGCGTCGCGGTCTCCATCGGTGGCGGAGACGCCACGATGGGTAGTAGTAGTAGATGAGTGCAGGCACGACGATGAAGACGAGACACGCAGTCCGCCCCTTCGACGCCGACGGCCCGTGAGCCACCGGGCTCCGGTCGCCCCGTGGCGCCGCCGGAGGAGGCGGGGCGGTGCCATGCCCAAACGACGGCGGCTGCTCCTGCTGGGAGGGATCGCCGTCGTCGCTCTGCTGGCCGTCGTGCCCGGACTGTCCCGCGGGGGAGCGTCGCCACCCTCGGGGAACGGCGACCCACCGCTGCCCAACCAGGCCTCCGCCGCCGACGTACGGGCCACGAGCGACGTGTTCGGGATCAGCTACCTGCACGGCACCCTTCCCCGGGGCACCTACTGGATCTCCCGGTGGGGTCCGGAGCGCGAGTTCTCCGGCGTCGATCCCAAGGACACCTGGTTCGACGCCGACCACGGGTCGGGCAGCTACCGCGCCGGGGGCGGTGAGCTCGCGATCAGCGGCTCGACTCCCCGGATGTATGTGCACGACCCCGCCAACGTGCGGCAGTGGCGCGACGTGGAGGTCACCGTCTACGCCAAACGGGTGAAGGACGAAGGCATCCCCTTCGCCGGGATCACGGCGGTCGCCCGGTCCAACCACCTGCAGACCGAGGAGGGACCCTCGGACCTCTGCGACACCCGCGGGTACGGCGGACGGTTGCGCTTCGACGGGCACGCCGACTTCGAGAAGGAGACCGCGCACCCGCGCAACGAGGCGATCGGCAACACCCGTGTCTTCGCCGGCGGACTTCCCTCAGGGGTGTGGATCGGGCTCAAGTACGTCGTCTACGACGCCAAGGACGGGGTCCACCTCGAGCTGTGGCTCGACCGGACCGACGGCCGGGGCGGTGGGGACTGGAAGCTCCTCGGCGAGGTGGTCGACAACGGCAAGCTGTTCGGGAACGTCCCGTGCGCCGAGGGGATCGACCCGCGGATGGCGCTGACGCGGTCGCCGGAGCGGGTGGGGTCGGAGTCGGGGAAGCCGAACCTCAGCGTGTACTTCCGCAGCGACGGCATCGCCCCGGCCGGCCTGGTCTACAAGTGGGCGAGCATCCGGGAGATCAAGGCCGGCCGGCCCGACGTCCTGCTCGGCCGGCCCGGGTAGGTCGCCGGTTCAGCGCTGCATGGCGCGGTAGTGGGCCTTGAGCCGGGTGGCGCCGAGCTCGTGGTGGTAGAACGCGACGTCGCCGATCGCTCCCTGGAAGAAGCTGCCCTTGTAGCCGGTGCCGATCCGCAGCGGTGCCTTGCCGCTCCTCGGCTTGATGTTGTAGCTCTTCAGGGAGTCGGTGTCGCGCAGGACGCCGTTCTTGTAGATCCGCGTGTAGCCCGTCGGGTACTTCTTGCTGCGTTTCCTGGTGTTGATCACCACTGCGACGTGGATCCACTTGCCGACCGTGACCGGGTCCTGGAAGTAGGAGCCGGCGCCGAGTCCTCCCCTGGGGTTGAACGCGTAGCCGCTGATCCGGTTCGGCCGGGACTCACGGTTGGACTTCGAGTACATCCGGATGTGCCACTCGTGGGCTCCGGGGTTGCCCTTGCCCAGCATGTAGACGTAGCCGCTGCCTTCCTGGTTGGCGAACTGGAGCGTGTCCGGACGCATCCAGAACTCGATCGTCAGCACGCCGGTCGCGTCGACCTCGAACGCCCTCCGGTCGGGGAACCGGAGGAACTGCCCCCGGCCGTTGAACTTCGCGGCGGAGTCCCCGTTGGGGAGCCGGGTGGTGGTCGGGTTGCCGATCGGGGTGGCGGCGCCGCCCCTCCCGGTCAGGTCTCGGCGCTTCTGGAGGAAGGCGACCGGGTCGTCCTTGAGTGCGGCCTTGACGTAGGCGGAGCGCTTGGCCGCGGTGGGTGCGTCCGGGGGATCGGGGGAGGTCAGGGTGTTCAGGTAGGAGATCGAGCCGGCGAGCAGGAGGGCCAGCCCGAGTGCGGTCGTGGTCAGGAAGCGGTGCATGCGGGACTCCGTAGTCACGGGAAGCGCGCGGAAGGGCGCTCCGAAACGGATCTGCAGCCGATGGCACTCCGGCCCATCGGGGGAGGGAGGCCTGCGCAATGCCTGCTTCGGGGGGGATCGGTCCTGCGACCGGGGGGAGGTTGTCCCACGGGCGTCACGCCACACACGTGCTTGTGGACTATCGATGCAGCCGTTGGTCCAAGGCTAGCCAGCCACCCCACGCCGAGCCCCGGGGAAAGGGGCATTCCCCGCATCACGCTCCGGTGATGCGGCAGGTGGTGCAGTCAGGCTGCGCCGTGCCGATGTCACGAGGATTCGGCGGCCATTTAAAGTCAGTCTTGACTGTTTGTTCCCAGGGGCTCAGGATGGCGGCGTGACCACTCAGCGCGTGCCGCAGGAGGAGCGGAGCCGGGCGATGCGCCAGCGTCTGCTCGAGGCGACCGTGGACTGCCTGGTGGAGCACGGCTGGAGCGGAACGTCGACCACGCTCGTCTCGCAGCGGGCGGGGGTCAGCCGAGGCGCGCAGCTGCACCACTTCCCGACCAAGAACGACCTCGTCCTCGCGGCCGTCGAGCACCTCAGCGAGCTGCGCGGCGAGGAGCTGCGCGCTGCCGCGAAGAGGCTGCCGGGTGGCAAGCGGCGTACGCGCGCGGTGCTGGAGATGTTCGGGGACCACTTCACCTCGCCGGTGTTCAGCGCCGCGCTCGAGCTCTGGGTCGCCGCCCGCACCGATGCCCAGCTGCACGACGCCGTGATGCGGCTCGAGCAGCGGGTGGGTCGCGAGGCGCACGCGATCGCGGTGGCTGCCCTCGACGTGGACGAGTCGCAGCCGCGGGTCCGTGAGCTGGTGCAGGCGACCCTCGACCTCGTGCGGGGCCTCGGGCTGGCGAACACGATCACCGACGACACCGCCCGGCGGGCCCGGATCCTCACGGCCTGGGCACACACCCTCGATGCAGAGCTGAGGCAACCATGAACGACGTCCTCGACCAGGTGCTGGCCGACCTCGATGCCGAGGGTTCGGCGCTGGATGCGACCGTCAGCCTGCTCGACGCCGACGGGTGGCGTACGCCGACCCCGGCCGCCGGGTGGGACGTCGCCACCCAGGTCGCGCACCTCACCTGGACCGACGAGGTCGCGGTGGCGGCCGCGACCGACAAGGAGCGCTGGGACGGCTACGTGCTCGAGGCGATCGCCGATCCCACGGGCTTCGTGGACGCCCAGGCGATCGAGGGCGCCCAGATGCCCCCCGAGGAGCTGCTCACCCGGTGGCGCCAGGCCCGCCCCGCGCTCCAGCAGGCGCTGCGGGACCTCCCTGACAGGCACAAGATGCCGTGGTTCGGCCCGCCGATGAGCGCCACCTCGATGGCGACGGCCCGGTTCATGGAGACGTGGGCGCACGGGCTCGACATCGCCGAGGGGCTGGGTCTCGATCCCGCCCCGACCGACCGGATCCGGCACGTCGCGCACCTCGGCGTCCGCACCCGCGACTTCTCCTTCGGCGTCCACGGCCTCGATGCTCCGGCCGAGGAGTTCCGCGTGGAGCTGACCGCCCCGTCGGGCGAGCTCTGGACGTGGGGGCCGCAGGACGCGACCCAGACGGTCCGCGGCTCGGCGTACGACTTCTGCCTGCGGGTCACCCAGCGCCGCCACCGCGACGACCTCGACCTCGTCGCGCACGGCCCCGACGCCGACCGCTGGCTCGACCTCGCCCAGGCGTTCGCCGGCCCTCCCGGCCCCGGCCGCGACCCGCAGGAGTCGGCCAAGTGAGCGCCCCCGGCGGTCGCGCCCCCGGTGGTCGAGCAGTGAGCGAAGCGAGGACCCCCGGTGGTCGAGCAGCGAGCGAAGCGAGCACCCCCGGCGGTCGAGCAGCGAGCGAAGCGAGCGGACAGTCGAGACCCCCCCTCCCCAGCCCCCTGCGTGTGGCAAACTGCAGCGGCTTCTACGGCGACCGCCTGGGGGCGATGCGCGAGCTCATCCTGGGAGGGGAGCTCGACGTCGTCACCGGCGACTACCTGGCTGAGCTGACGATGCTGATCCTGGGCAAGGACCAGATGAGGGACCCCTCGCTGGGCTACGCCCGCACCTTCGTGAGCCAGGTCGAGGACTGCCTGGGCCTCGCGCTGGAGAAGGGCGTCAGGATCGTCACTAACGCCGGGGGCCTCAACCCCTCGGGGCTGGTCACGAAGCTGCAGGAGGTCGCCGACCGGCTCGGGCTGGCGCCCCGGATCGCGTGGGTCGACGGCGACAACCTCGGTCCCCGCGCGACCGAGCTCGGCCTGGACGGGGCGCTGACCGCGAACGCCTACCTCGGCGGCTTCGGCATCGCTCGCGCCCTGGAGGCCGGCGCGGACATCGTGGTGACCGGCCGCGTGACCGATGCCTCGGTCGTCGTGGGACCCGCGATCTGGAGGTTCGGCTGGACCCCGGAGCATCTCGACGAGCTCGCGGGCGCCGTCGTGGCCGGGCACGTGATCGAGTGCGGCACCCAGGCGACCGGCGGCAACTTCTCCGGCTTCCTCGACCTGCCCCGGGACGGCAGGGCGCTGGGCTTCCCCGTCGCGGAGATCGCCGCCGACGGCAGCTGCGTGATCACCAAGCAGGAGGGCACCGGCGGACTGGTCTCGGTGGACACCGTGACCGCCCAGCTGATGTACGAGGTGCAGTCCGAGCGCTACCTCGGCCCCGACGTCACCGTCGACCTCACCACCATCGAGCTCTCCGAGGACGGACCCGACCGGGTCCGGGTCACCGGTGTCCGCGGGGAGGCGCCGCCGGCCCGGCTCAAGGTGTGCGTCAACGAGCTCGGCGGCTGGAGCAACCAGATGGACTTCGTGCTCACCGGCCTCGACATCGAGGAGAAGGCGGCCTGGCTCCGTGCCCAGCTCGACGGCCGGATCCCCGCCTCGTCGGTGACCTGGACGATGGGGCCCGCGCCGTTGCCGGACGCCGAGACCGAGGAAGGCGCCTCCTGCCTGCTGCGCTGCGTGGTGAAGGACCCCGACGCCAAGGTCGCGGGCAAGGGGTTCACGGCACCGCTGGTCGAGCTCGCGCTGGGCTCCTACCCCGGGTTCACGATGACCTCGCCCCCGGGACCGGCCTCGCCGTACGGCGTCTACCGGCCGGCGTACGTCGAGCGCGACCAGGTCACCCACACCGTGCACCTCCCCGACGGGACCACCGAGGTGATCCCCGACCCGCCGGTCTCTGAACAGGTCACTGCCCCGGTCACTGCAGCGCCGCGTCCGGACACGACCGCGGCTGCGGCCTCGGGGGAGACGCCCACTCGTCGGGTGCCGCTGGGCACGTTCGTGCACGCCCGGTCCGGCGACAAGGGCGGCGACGCCAACGTGGGCCTGTGGGTCCGTGCGGGAGACCGCCAGGCCGAGCGCGCCCGCTGGCTGGCTGGCTTCATCACCGCCGACCGGGTCCGCGCCCTGGCCCCGGAGGCACACGACCTCGACATCGAGGTGTTCGCGCTGCCCAACCTGTACGGCGTGAACGTGCTGGTCCACGGCCTCCTCGGCGAGGGCGTCGCGGCCAGTACCCGGTTCGACCCGCAGGCCAAGGCACTGGGCGAGTGGCTCCGGTCGCGCCTGGTCGACATCCCCGAGGAGCTCATATGACCGCCCGAGACGTCGCAACTGAAACCCCACAACCCGCCGAGACGTCGCATCTGAAAGAGGCCGCACCGTCTCGCCGCGACTCGATGCTGGCCAAGGTCGCCGACCTCGACGCGCAGCACGCGGTCGCCGTCGCCGGTGGCGGCGAACGGGCAGTGGCCCGGCACCGCGCCCGCGGCAAGCTGATGCCGCGTGAGCGGATCGAGCTGCTGATCGACCCCGGGAGCGCCTTCCTCGAGCTGTCCCCGCTGGCCGGCTGGGGCTCTGACTTCACCGTCGGGGCCAGCGTGGTCACCGGCATCGGCGTCGTCGAGGGGGTGGAGTGCCTGATCACCGCCCACGACCCGTCGGTCAAGGGCGGCGCCTCGAACCCGTGGACGGTGAAGAAGATCTTCCGCGCCTCGCAGATCGCCGAGGAGAACCGACTGCCCCAGATCGCGCTGGTGGAGTCCGGCGGTGCCGACCTGCCGACGCAGAAGGAGATCTTCATCCCGGGCGGGAAGCTGTTCCGCGACATCACCCGCTCCTCGGCCGCGGGCGTGCCCACGATCGCGCTGGTCTTCGGCAACTCCACGGCCGGCGGCGCCTACATCCCCGGGATGAGCGACTACACCGTGATGGTCAAGGACCAGGCGAAGGTGTTCCTCGGCGGTCCGCCGCTGGTGAAGATGGCCACCGGTGAGGAGTCCGACGACGAGTCGCTCGGCGGTGCGGAGATGCACGCGCGTACGTCGGGGCTCGCGGACTACCTCGCGGTCGACGAGCACGACGCCATCAGGATCGGGCGGCGGATCGTGGCCCGGTTGAACAAGGACCGGGCTTTCAGTTGTGACGTCTCGGCGGGCTCTGGGCTTTCAGATGGGACGTCTCGGCGGTTCGTGGAGCCGGCCGGGAGCCCAGAGGAGCTGCTGGACCTGATCCCGAGCGACCTCAAGGAGCCGTTCGACCCGCGTGCGGTGGTCGAGCTGGTCGCGGACGGGGTGTCGGCGGGCAACTCGGTGGTCTTCGACGAGTTCAAGCCGCTCTACGGCCCCTCGCTGGTCACCGGGTGGGCGAAGATCCACGGCCACCAGGTCGGCATCCTCGCCAACGCCCAGGGCGTGCTGTTCGCCGAGGAGGCGCAGAAGGCCACCCAGTTCATCCAGCTGGCCAACCAGATCGACGTACCCCTGCTGTTCCTGCACAACACCACCGGCTACATGGTCGGCAAGGAGTACGAGCAGGGCGGGATCATCAAGTACGGCGCCCAGATGATCAACGCGGTCAGCAACTCCAAGGTGCCGCACATCTCGATCATCATGGGCGCCTCCTACGGCGCCGGGAACTACGGGATGAACGGCCGCGCCTATGACCCGCGCTTCCTGTTCACCTGGCCCAGCGCCAAGTCCGCGGTGATGGGCCCTGCCCAGCTCGCCGGCGTCCTCTCGATCGTGGCGCGGGCCGCGGCCGAGGCCAAGGGCAAGGCGTACGACGAGGACGGTGACCGCGGGATGCGCGAGTTCATCGAGGCCAGCGTCGAGGAGCAGAGCCTGCCGTTCTTCCTCTCCGGGATGCTCTACGACGACGGCGTGATCGACCCGCGCGACACCCGCACCATCCTCGGCATCTGCCTGTCCGTGATCACCGCCAACCAGCCCGTCAAGGGCGCCGACGCCTTCGGCGTCTTCAGGATGTGAGAGACATGATCACCCGACTGCTCGTGGCCAACCGCGGCGAGATCGCCCGCCGGGTCTTCGCCACCTGCCGGTCCCTCGGGATCGAGACCGTGGCGGTGCACTCCGACGCCGACGCCGGCCTGCCGTTCGTGCGGGAGGCCGACTTCGCCATACGCCTGCCCGGCAACGCGCCTGCTGAGACCTACCTCCGCTCCGACCTGATCCTCCGGGCTGCGCGCAGTGCCGGCGTGGACGCGATCCACCCCGGCTACGGGTTCCTCTCCGAGAACGCCGGGTTCGCCCGTGCCGTGATCGAGGCCGGCCTTACCTGGGTGGGTCCCACGCCCGAGTCGGTCGAGGCGATGGGCTCGAAGGTCGAGGCGAAGCTGCTGATGGCCCGGGCCGGGGTGCCGGTGCTCACCGAGCTCGCGGCGGCCGAGGTGACCGAGGCCGACCTGCCCGTGCTGGTCAAGGCCTCCGCCGGTGGTGGTGGCCGCGGGATGCGGATCGTGCGCTCGCTCGACGTCCTCGCCGACGAGGTCGCCGCGGCCCAGGCCGAGGCCGCCTCGGCGTTCGGTGACGGCACCGTGTTCATCGAGCCCTACCTCGAGCACGGCCGCCACGTCGAGGTCCAGGTCGTCGGGGACACCCACGGCGGCGTGCTCGTCCTCGGCGAGCGGGACTGCTCCTTGCAGCGTCGCCACCAGAAGGTCGTCGAGGAGGCCCCGGCCCCAGGGCTTTCCGAGGAGGTGCGCGCGACGCTGCACGAGGCGGCGCGCAAGGCCGCTGCCGCGGTCGGTTACGTGGGTGCGGGCACGGTTGAGTTCATGGTCTCGACAAGCTCGACCACCGGGGGAGCAAGCTCGACCACCGGGGGAGCAAGCTCGACCACCGGGGGAGGCCGCGCGTTCTTCCTGGAGATGAACACCCGGCTCCAGGTGGAGCACCCGGTAACCGAGGCCGTGTTCGGGATCGACCTGGTCGCCGCGCAGCTCGCCGTCGCCGAGGGGGCACGCGTCGACTCGCTGGCCGCGGCGCCGGAGCCACGGGGGCACGCGATCGAGGTGCGCCTGTACGCCGAGGACCCGGCCGCGGACTACCAGCCGCAGAGCGGGCTCCTCGAGACCTTCGAGATCCCCGGCGTCGACGTGGAGTTCGGGCAGCTGTCCGGACCGGGCGTGCGGCTCGACTCGGGCTTCGAGTCGGGCAGCGAGGTCGGCACGCACTACGACGCGATGCTGGCCAAGGTGATCTGCTGGGCGCCGACGCGCGAGCAGGCCGCCCGACGGCTCGCCGGCGTCCTGGACCGCGCCCGGCTGCACGGCCTGGTCACCAACCGGGACCTGCTCGTCGCCTCACTACGCCACGAGTCCTTCCTGTCCGGGGACCTCTCCACCGACTTCTTCGACCTCCACCCGGAGGTGCTCGCCGGCCGTCCGGTCGACGTGGACTCGGCTGCCTTCGCCGCGGCGGTGATGCTCGCGGAGCAGGACCGACAGGAACGCCGCGTGCAGCAGGCCGCGCCGATCGCCTGGCGCAACGTGGTCTCCCAGCCGCAGCGCACCGTCTTCGACGCCCCGGGCAACGCCGAGGACGGCGACGGCATCGTCGTGGAGTGGTACGGCGGTCGCGACGGCCTCCGGCACGCGACCCGCGAGGACGTCGTGGTCGTCTCGTCCTCGACGACGGCCGTCGTGCTGGAGATCGACGGCGTCCGGTCCAGGTACGACGGGGCGCACGGCTCCGGCGCGCGAGGGGCTGCCCGTCAGCTCCATGTCGACGGCCCCTCCGGCTCGCTCACCCTGGTCGAGCGGCCCCGCTTCGTGGACCCGGCCGATGTCGTGGAGGAGGGATCGCTGCTCGCCCCGATGCCGGGCACCGTGATCGCCGTACCCCACGGGGTCGGCGCCCAGGTCACGGCGGGAGAGCCGGTCCTGGTCCTCGAGGCCATGAAAATGCAGCACACGATCACGGCTCCCACCGACGGCACGCTCAGCGAGGTCGCCGTCGCCGTGGGCAGCCAGGTCGCGGCCGGCGAGGTCCTCGCCGTCGTGACCCCACCCGAGTCATCTGCCACCACCACCGAGGAGAACAACTGATGAGCACCTTCACCGAGTCCGACGAGCGCCGCGAGCTGCGCAAGCAGGTCCGCAAGCTGGCCTCCAGCTATGGACGCGAGTGGTTCGCCGAGAAGGCCCGCAAGGGTGAGAAGACGACCGAGCTGTGGCAGGAGATCGGCCGCACCGGCTACCTCGGGATCAACATCCCTGAGGAGTTCGGCGGCGGTGGTGGCGGCCTCGGCGACATCGCCGCGGTCTGCGAGGAGCTCGCCGCCGAGGGCTGCCCGCTGCTGATGATGGTGGTCAGCCCGGCGATCTGCGGCACCGTGATCAGCCGCTTCGGGACGCCCGAGCAGAAGCGGCGCTGGCTCCCCGGGATCGCCGACGGCTCCAGCACGATGGCGTTCGCGATCACCGAGCCCGACGCCGGCTCGAACTCGCACCGGATCACCACGACGGCTCGTCGCGATGGTGACGAGTGGTTGCTGACCGGTCGCAAGATCTACATCTCCGGCATGGACGAGGCCGACAACGTGCTCGTGATCGCGCGCACCGAGGACGCGAAGACGGGCAACCTCAAGCCGTGCCTGTTCGTGGTGCCCACCGACGCCGCCGGCCTGGAGTACCAGCCGATCGCCATGGAGATCGTCAGCCCCGAGCTGCAGTTCCAGGTGTTCATGGACGACGTGCGGCTGCCCTCCGCCGCCCTCGTCGGCGACGAGGACGCCGGGATCATCCAGCTCTTCGCCGGACTCAACCCCGAGCGGATCATGGCCGCCTCCTTCGCCACCGGCATCGCCCGGCTCGCGCTCGACCGCGCCACGGCGTACGTCAAGGAGCGCCAGGTGTGGAAGGCCCCGCTGGGCGCCCACCAGGCGATCGCGCACCCGCTGGCGGAGTCGCACATCGAGATCGAGATGGCGCGGCTGATGACCCAGAAGGCGGCGGCGCTGCTGGACGCGGGCGACGACGTGGGTGCCGGCGAGGCCGCGAACATGGCGAAGTACGCCGCCGGGGAGGCGTGCGTGAACGCTGTCGACCGGTCGGTGCAGGCGCTGGGCGGCGCGGGCATCACCCAGGAGTACGGCATCGCGGGCCTGCTGGTGGCCTCGCGGGTGACCCGGATCGCGCCGGTGAGTCGCGAGATGATCCTGAACTTCGTCGCGATGCACTCCCTCGGCCTGCCCAAGTCCTACTGAGGAGGAACCGATGACCGACGAGCTCGTCCATCTCGACCTCGACGGGGCGGTCGCCTCGATCACGCTCGACTCGCCGCACAACCGCAACGCGCTCTCGCGGCGGCTCGTCACCGAGCTGCTCGACGCGCTCGACCGGGCGGAGGCCGACCCTGCCGTGAGGGTCGTGCTGCTCCGCTCGGCCGACCGGGTGTTCTGCTCAGGCGCCGACCTCGCTGAGGCAGGCGCGGGCGGGATGGAGGACGGCACCCGGGCGCTGGTGGCGCTGCAGCGGCGGCTGCTGACCCACCGCTGCCCGGTCGTCACCCGCCTCGCCGGCCCGGTCCGGGCCGGCGGGCTGGGCATCGTCGCCTCCAGCGACGTGGTGGTGTGCAGCGAGGAGGTCACCTTCGCGTTCACCGAGGTGCGGCTGGCGCTGGCGCCGGCGGTGATCTCGCTCAGCGTGCTCCCACGGCTCACCAGCCGTGGGGCCGCGGACACCTTCCTGACCGGCCGCAGCTTCGGCGCCGCCGAGGCGGTCGCGATGGGCCTGGTCACCCGCGCGGTCCCGGCGGAGTCCCTCGACGAGGCGGTCCTCGCCGTCTGCACCGACCTCGCCCAGGGTCACCCGCAGGGCCTGGAGGAGACCAAGGCGCTGCTCGCCGCCCCCGTGGTCGCCCACCTCGACGCGAACGCCGAGGCCATGGCCGCACTCAGCGCCCGGCTGTTCGCCTCGGAGGGCGCCAAGGAGGCGATGGCGGCGTTCCTCAACCGGGGGAAGTAGGGACTGGGGAGGCTGCTGCTGGTGGTCGCTTGCGGCGGTGCCCCGTTTCCCACAAATGCTGGCAAATGACAGTCGTCTGGCCGCTCACGATGACTTTTCCCAGCAATTGTGGGCTGCGGGTCGCCAGCACTGCGCGAGATCCACCCCAGCGACCCAGCCGTCCGAGCCCGTTCGTCCGGGCTCCCGTTCGCCTCCGCGATCGGGCTCCTGGTCGCCGGGGTGTGGCTCGCCGTGGGCCGGAGCGCGATCACCCAGGCGTGAGCTGGGGTGTCATCTCCCCGCAATTGCTGGGAAATGGCAGCCGTCTCGCTGCGAGACGTGACATCTGCCAGCAATTGCGGGGAAGTGGCCGCCCCGCACCCCCCTCACCCCAGCCAGCGCCCGAGCCGCTCCAGCCCTTCGGTGATCTCGTCTGCGCTGCCGGCGAAGGAGATCCGGACGAACTCGTTGCCGCGGCGGGTGTCGAAATCGATGCCCGGGGCGGTGGCGATGCCGGTCTCGTCGAGCAGACGCAGGCACCACGCGTGCGAATCGGTGGTGAGGTGGCCGATGTCGGCGTAGACGTAGAAGGCGCCGTCCGCGGGGGCGAGGCGGTCGATGCCGAGGCGGGGGAGGCCGTCGAGGAGCAGGGCGCGGTTGGCGGCGTACCTCGCGACGTGGCCGTCCAGCTCGGCGTAGGACTCCGGGGTGAAGGCCGCGATCGCGGCGTACTGGCTCAGCACCGGCGGGCAGATGGTGAAGTTGCCGGTGAGGACGTCGATCGGGCGGCGCAGGTCCTCGGGGACCAGCATCCAGCCGAGCCGCCAGCCGGTCATCGAGAAGTACTTCGAGAACGAGCCGAACACCACCCCGGTGCGCGAGGTCTGCCAGGCGCTCTGCGACTGCGAGCCGTCGTAGGTGATGCCGTGGTAGATCTCGTCGCTGACCAGCCGGACGCCGCGGTCCTCGCACCAGCGTGCGATCGCGGCGAGCTCCTCGGCCATCAGCATCGTGCCGGTGGGGTTGGCCGGGGAGGCGATCACCAGGCCCGCGACCGGGCCCTCGATCGCGTCCAGCTGCTCGACCGTCGGCTGGAACCGGGTCTCGGGGCCGCACTCGATCTCGACGACCTCGCAGCCCAGGGCGGTGAGCACGTTGCGGTAGCAGGGGTAGCCGGGCCGGGCCATCACCACCCGGTCGCCGACCTCGAAGGCCGCGAGGAACGCGAGCAGGAACCCGCCCGAGGACCCGGTGGTGATCACGACGTCGTCCGGGCCGACCTCGATCCCGCTGGCCCGGTGGTGGTGGGCCGCGACCGCTTCACGCAGCGCGGGTACGCCGGTGGCCACCGTGTAGCCCAGGGTCTCCTCGTCGAGCAGCCGCTTCGCCTCCTCGCGCACCGCCGCCGGGGCGCCGGTCGAGGGCTGGCCGGCGACGAAGTTCACCAGGTCGCCGTGGCTTAGCTGGCGCTGCTGCGCCGCCGCGAGCAGGTCCATCACGTGGAAGGGAGGCACGTCGGCACGCTGCGCCACCTGGAGTCGAGAGGTCATGGACTCAGGCTAGGTGGGCGGCATCGGGCATGTAACGCGGTGTTATGGACGGTCGGAGCCCGGCAGGAGCCTTGATGAGCGTCCATAACCCCGATTTACATGCGGGTCAGGTGGTTCCGCCCCCGGTCGCGAGGTGGAACGCGGGCTTCGACAGAGCGGGTACGGCGAGCACGCGCGGCCGGCGCCCGATGGAGGCCTCGGCCTCGCGCAGCGCCTCCTCGACGGTGGGCGTCGTGCGGGCGCCCATCGCGCGGGCCAGGTCGGGGCGCTTGGCTCCGGCGATGTAGACCGCGCTGGAGTGGTCGCGGGCGATGCCGCCGACGTAGATCATCGAGAACGCGTGGAACGGGTGGTAGCCGTAGTGGTGGCGGTAGCGGTAGACCCACTCCGGGTCGGTCGCCAGCGTCTCCTGGTGCGCGACCATGTCGGCGGGGTGCTGGCATTGCTGCAGCAGGTCGAAGGCGGCCTTGTACGGCGGGAACTCCAGGTCGTTGAACCAGCCGTCGCACACCGCCGCGGCGATCACGATGGGCCGGTCCACCAAGGCGCGCTTGGCGCGCACGAGCGAGGACCCGATCGCCTGCATCATCAGGATCGGGTTGCTGCCCATGCCCGGGCCGTAGTGGAAGTTGCGGGGGATCCCGACCACCAGCACGTCGGCGGGCTCCTCGGTCACCACCAGGTCCGTGCGCTGGCTCGCCAGCGGCCAGGTCGCCTGCTCCACCTCGGGGATCAGCCCCGCAGCGACCCCGAGCTGGCGTGAGCGGGAGTCGAGCACGGCGTCGACGGTGAAGAACGGCTGGCTCATCCGCGCCTCCATGCCCTGCCCGATCGCGGTCAGCTGGTCCCGGAAGTGGCTGCGCGTCGAGGCCGGCACGAAATCGTCGCGGTACAGCGACTTCGGCGCGTGGTGGGAGGCGATCGAGCGCCACGAGGTGAGTCCGGTGGCCGGCATCTTGTAGCCGCCGCTGAAGCCGCCGTACGGGTTCCCCGCCGTGTGCCCGATCATGATCGACAGGTCCGAGTCGACGACCGCGCTGTTCACCTGCACCGGGTCGCCCAGCGCGGAGAGCCCCAGGTCGGCCATCCCGGCAGGGTCCTCGGCGTCGTGGTTGACGACCTGGTGGGCGGGGAGCCGGTCGAGGACCTCCTGGCCGAGGTAGTCGAGGAACTCCTCGCGCCGGTTCTTGCGGTGCAGCCCGATCGCGCAGACCAGCCTGATGTCGGAGGTGCGTACGCCGGCCGCCTCGAGCTCGTCGAGGAGCAGTGGGATCACCACCTTGCGGTGTGCCGTGGCCTGGGCGCCGCCCTTGACCCGGTCGGGGAAGGCGATCGTCACCGTCGAGCCGCGCTTGACCAGGTCGCCGATCGGGCCGGTGCCGAGCGGGTTCGCCAGCGCCTCACGGGTCGCGGCCACCGGGTCCGCCAACGGGGTCGGCTCGTGGTGGGTGAGCAGGTGAGCGTGGTCCGGGGAGATCACGGTCGTGTCGTCCGGAAGCTCGACGTCGACGTGTCCGTCGCCGTACTCGATGGCGAGTCGCATGCAGTTTTCCTCTGGGTGGGCCCTATTGTGCACTGAAATTGTTGTATATCAGGGGGAGGCATTGGTGCTGGTCACCGTACGGCGCGTGGTGCTGCCGGTCCTGGGGGTCGCCCTGGCGATCGGCGTCTGGTGGATCGCCAGCACCGTGGATGACCGTACGCCGAGCCCGGCGGCGGTCCTGGACAAGCTCGTCGCGGGCCTGAGCTCCAGCGACGGGCTGCTCCTCGACACCCGGCTCAGCGTGCTCCGGGTGCTGATCGGGATCGCCATCGGTTGCACGGCCGCCATCCCCGTCGGGTTCGCCCTCGCGTGGTTCCGGCCGGTGCGCGAGATGTTCGACCCGCTGGTCAGCTTCTTCCGCGCGCTGCCGCCGCTCGCGCTGATCCCGCTGGTGATCGTCTACCTCGGCATCGGTGAGTCGGCACGCATCTCGTTGCTGGTCTACGCGGCGTTCTTCTCCGCGGTGATCGTGATCTACGAGAGCGTGACCGCGGTCGACGACGTCTACGTTCGCGCGGCGCGGGCGCTCGGGGCCACCCAGTTCGAGCTGTTCCACCGCGTCGTCGTCCCCCTCACGGTGCCGCAGATCTTCGTCGCCGTCCGGGTCGCGCTCGGCGTGTGCTGGGCGACCGTGGTGGCGGCCGAGCTGGTGGCGGCCCAACGGGGGCTCGGCTGGATGATGCGCGATGCCCAGAACTTCTTCCGTCAGGACGAGGTCTTCGCCGGGATCATCCTGATCGGCATCTGCGCCCTGCTGATGGACCGGGTCGTGCAGCTGACGATGGCGCGAACCGTGCGCTGGCAGGAGCGGGTGGTCCGATGAACAACCTGAACGAGGAGCGCATCCGCTTCTCCGACGTACGCCTCGGGTTCGGGACCGGGAAGAAGCGCCGCGAGGTGCTCGACGGCGTCAGCTTCGGTGTGGGGTCCGGGGAGTTCGTCAGCGTGCTCGGCCCCAGTGGCTGCGGCAAGTCCACCCTGCTCAACCTGGCTGCGGGATTCCTTCGGCCCGAGTCCGGCCTGGTGGAGGTCGACGGCACGCAGGTCACCGGACCGGATGCCCGCCGCGGAGTCGTCTTCCAGCAGTACGCGATCTTCCCGTGGCTCACCGTGGAGAAGAACATCGCGTTCGGGCTGACGCTGAAGGGCAACAAGCGCCCACGCGCGGAGATCGCCGAGGTGGTGGCGAAGTACGTCGACCTGATGGGCCTGCGCGGCTTCGAGAAGGCGCTGCCCAAGACTCTCTCGGGCGGGATGCGCCAACGGGTCGCGCTAGCCCGCGCCTATGCCACCGACCCCGACGTGATGCTGCTCGACGAGCCGTTCGCCGCCCTGGACGCCCAGACGCGCGAGTTCATGCAGGAGCTGCTGCACGAGACAAGTCAGCAGGACCGGCGTGCGGCCATGTTGATCACGCACTCGGTGGAGGAGGCGATCTTCCTGAGCCACCGCATCGTCGTGCTCGGGAACCGGCCCACGTCCGTCCACGAGATCGTCCCCGTGGACGTGGAGTGGCCGCGCACGCCGGAGTCGCGGACGACACCCGCCTTCATCGAGGTGCGCAAGCACCTCGAGCAGGTGATGCGGTCGATGGCCGGCCGCCCGGTCAGGAGCTCCGCCGCCAGCACGCCCGGCAGCCCCCTCAACCAAGAACCCGTGTGAACCACCGAGAGAAGGAACGACGATGACAATCCTGCGACGACTGATCGGGACGGCCTTTGTCGCCGTACTCGCCCTGATCCTGGCTGCCTGCGGAGCGCTCGACGAGGGCGGTGACAACACGGACGCCGCGAAGGCCGACTCCGGTGCCGAGGAGGTCAGGATCGGCTACCTGCACACCATCGCGGTCGACGACAAGCTGTGGCTGGGGCAGTCTGAGGGCCAGTGGGCCGACGCCGGCTTGAAGCTCAAGACCACCCAGTTCGACACCGGCATCGAGCTCAGCCAGGCCCTCGCCGGCGGCAGCATCGACGTCGCGATCATGGGTGGCGTCACCTCGAACTTCCCGGCCCAGGGGCAGGGCAAGATCTTCATGCTGAACTCGCGTGAGACCGCCACGGCGCGCCTGTTCGTGCAGAAGGACAGCGGCATCGACTCCATTGAGGACCTCAAGGGCAAGAAGGTCATCACCACGACCGGCACCACCGCTGACATCTACCTGCACCGTGCACTGACCAAGGCGGGGCTGACCCGCGAGGACGTCGAGGTCGTCAACGCCAAGATGCCCGACGCCGTGCAGGCCTTCATCGGCGGCAGCGTCCCGGCCATCGCACTGTGGGTTCCCTTCGACCTCCGCGTGAACGAGTCCGGCAAGGGCGCCAAGGAGATCGACAACGCCGGCAACTACCCCGACGCGGGCGTCGGTGACGGCTGGATCGCCAACAACGACTGGTACGCCGAGAACAAGCCGACCATCAAGAAGATCATCGGCGCCTGGCTGAAGATCAACGAGGCCTTCCGCGCCGACCCCGAGGGATCGCTGGAGAAGGTCCACGAGATCGGCTACAAGGACGCGGCCAAGCTCACCGACCTGCAGCACCAGGTGGAGTTCCAGAAGGACTACACCAACGACGAGTGGCTGGCCGCCTACGAGAACGGCGACGTCCTGAAGTGGGTCGGCGACGCGGAGAAGGCCTACGTCGAGCTCGGTGGCGTCCCGAAGTTCGTCGACCCCAAGGAGTTCTTCGACACCAGCCTGTTCATCGAGGTGGCCCAGTCACAATGAGGACAGCCCAGTGACCACTGCCTCTGCAGTCGACGGCCCCGCCCGGGTGTTCCCGGTCGGGGTCGTCGGCCTCGGCGCCATGGGCCTGCCGATCGCGCGCACGCTCACCGGCGTGCGTCCGGTCAGGGCGTACGACGCGGTCCCGGCCGCCCGTGAGCGCGCGGCCGGAGACGGAGTCACCGTCGCCGCCTCGGTCGCCGAGCTCGCCCAGGAGTGCCGGACCATCCTGCTGTCGCTGCCGTCGGCCGAGATCGTCGAGCAGGTGGTCGAGGAGATCGCCGCCTCCGCGCCCGGACGTCTCATCCTCGACACCAGCACGATCGGCCCCGACGACACTCGTCGGATCGCGGCCCTCGCCCTCGGGGCGGGGACGACCTACCTGGACACCCCGGTGCTCGGTCGTCCCGAGGTGGTCGGCGCGTGGACCATCCCGATGGGCGGTCCCGCTGCGGCGTACGTCGCCGTGGCCGACGTGTTCGAGCCGTTGGCCAAGAAGGTGGTCCACGTCGGGGACGTCGGCGCGGCCGCCACCTTGAAGGTGGCCAACAACCTGATGTTCAGCGTGATCAACGCGGTCACGGCCGAGGCGCTGCTGCTGGCGAAGGCGGCCGGGCTCGACCCCGGTGTCTTCGTGGACACCGTCGTCGACTCCGGCGCCGCCACGGTCAGCGGGCTGTTCCGCTCGATCGCCCCGCGAGCCGTGGACGGCGACTTCACCCCGACGTTCTCCCTCGACCTGGTCCGCAAGGACAACGACCTCGCCGTCCAGCTCGCCGCGGGCCTCGGCCTCGAGCTGTCGGTGGGCCTGGCCGCCTGTGAGCTGCACGACCGGGCCGTGGTCGCCGGCCACGGCGCCGAGGACTCGGTCGCCGTGCTCCGGCTCCTCGAGGAGGAGTTCGGCCAGCAGGCCCGCCGGGGAACCACCGACTAGGCAGCACCCGACTCCTGCTTGCAACGCAGGGCGGCTCTAGAACATGTCGGGGCACCACGGCGCGCGCGACCAGCCGAATGCTGCCGAGGCGGCGGCGACGGCGCCGGGGGTGTGCTCGGTGACCCGGCGGACGCGGTGCAGCTGGTCGAGGGGTACGCCGCCGAGGTAGACCGTCCCGAGCTCGCGGATGCCCATCGAGATGTCCGGGTCGGTGTCCACCCGGGTCACCTCGGCGGGTGACCCGTGCGATCCGGCCCGCACCCGGTAGCAGCCGGTGTTGGCGGGCAGGAGCGGGTCCTCGACCGCGATCACCACGTCCACCGGCGCGGCGTACTCGCGCGCGGCGAGGGCTGTCGCGACGTCGACCACCCGGACGTAGAGGCTGTCGGTGACCGAGGTCCGCACCGCCCGGGCGTCCGCGACCAGGTGGCGCAGCGGCTCGTCGGTCGCCCCGTTCCACCACTGGAAGGTCCGCGCCAGGTCGAGGTCGAGCAGGTAGCGCCACAGGCCGGCGTACGCCTGCGGGTCCTCGGCCCACAGGTCCTTGATCTGGACCTCCCCCTCGGGGTCCTCCCCGAACTTCTCCTTGAACCGGTAGGTCGCGAACCCGTCCGGGTCGCCGGCCTCGCCGTAGTGCAGGACGTAGTGGAGCTCCGAGGACCCGCGGCGGGCGAACTCGAGGTCGAACAGGGCCAGCTGCCATGCCGTGTCATCGCGGCTCATCGCCCCCGGGCGCTCCTTGCGCATCGCCTGGTGCAGGGCGGGTGCGGCCGCAAGGTACTGCTCCCGGCTCACCTCGTCGCTGGATCCCGCGATGGCCCTGCCGGGCAGGTACCCGAGGCTCCGGGTGCTGCCGGACAGCACGCTCCTGCTGACGGCCGGGCCGTAACCGAACCGCCCGTAGATCAGGGACTCCGAGGCCCACAGCGCGGCCAGCGGCTCGCCGCGCCCGGCCACCTGCTCGAGCTGGTGGCGCATCATCGCCGTGAGCAGCCCGCGCCGGCGGTACGGCGGGTGCACGGTCACCACGGTCACGGCCGCCACGGGGACCTGGGCCCCGCCGGGCACCGTCAGGCTGCGGGCGAAGTCGGCGCAGGTCGCGACCCAGCGCGGGCCGACCTTGAACCCGAACGTCCGGTCGTTGTCGAACACCGCGCGGTCGAGGTCCAGCGTCTCGGGGTGGTAGGTCTCCTGGAACCCCCGCGAGACCGCGGCGCAGTACTCCTGGAAGCTCGCGTCGGTGACGTTCTCGAGCCGGGGCTCGACGAGGTGGGGAGCGGTGCTGGGCTGCTGCGCGGGCGGGTTGGCCATCCCCTCATTCCAGCCGAGGACGACCGTGGCTCCAAACCGTCACCGCTCGCGGGGCCGGGTGAGGCCGTGCAGCGGGCACACCGAGCCGGTGCCCGCGCACGCGTCGCAGTCGACGTGCGGCAGGCGTCCTCCCTTGCAGACCACGCAGTCGACCAGGAAGCGCGAGCACTCGCCACACCTCAACAACGTCCCCCCTCTCGTTGTCCTGATGAACCTAGGTCGTTGTCGGGGAGCCGGGGCATCCCCGATTTGGGTGGATCGAGCAGACGGAGCTCAGGAGGCGGCGTGGCGTCCGGCCCTGCGGCCGAAGTAGGAGCCCTCGGCCAGCTGGGTCCCGGAGGCGTAGCTCTTGCCGTCCTTGGCGATGTTGACCGCGCAGGCGCCCGCGGCGTACAGCCCGGTGACCACGGAGCCGTCCTCGCGGCGCACCTCCCCGTCCACGCTGACGCTGAGGCCGCCCATGGTGAACCCGGCGTACATCGCCTTGCCCAGGGTCAGGTCGTAGGCGCCCCACGGCCCGGTGTCCTGCGGCTCGAGCCAGTCGGGGTGCTTGTGGAATTCGGGGTCCTCCTTGCGCGCCGCGTTCTGGTTGTACGCCGCCAGCGTCGCCTGCAGCGCACCCTCAGGGATCCCGAGTCCCTGCTCCATCTCCTCGGGCGTCTCCCAGCCGTCGATGAACGGGCACAGCGGGAAGTCGGGGTGCTCGATGTGGTTGGAGTCCACGATCAGGTACGCCGCCTGGCCGGGCTGGTCCATCACGAAGCCGGAGGTGCGCGAGTGGTAGGAGTCCTCGGCGACGAACCGGTTGCCCTCCTTGTTCACCACCAGGCCGGTGACCAGCTTGGAGGGCGGGTAGAACGGGGCGGTGATGAACGCCTGGTCCATGCACCGCAGCTCGCCCCCGACCGAGGCGCCGAGCCGGATGCCGAGGCCGTCGTCGTAGGTCGAGGCGAGCGGGAACAGCTTGGAGCCGAGCTGGGGGGTGAACTCCTTGACCATGGTCTCGTTGCCGACGTACCCCCCGGCCGCGATCACCACCGAGCGGGCCCGGATGGCACCGCGCTCCTCGAACCGGCGCCAGGCGACGCCGACCACGCTGCCGCCACCCTCCGGACCGACCATCACGACCAGCTGGCTGGCGCCGGTCTCGTAGCGCACCTCGACGCCGGCCTTGGTGAGCTGCTCGGCCAGCAGGTCGAGCACGATCTTCGCGCCGCCGGTGTCGCCGGGCTTGGGGACCTTGTGGCCGCGCGGTGCCGGCTTGGCGAGGTCGCGGAACGGGTGCACCTTCTCGTTGCCGGTGAACATCAGGCCCTCGGTGCCGGGCTGGATCACGGCCTTCTTCTCGTACAGCGAGCGCTCGAAGGTCATCCCGAGCGCCTCGATCCACTCGAAGTGCTCGACGCTGTCCTCGCAGAACGCCCGCACCTTGTCCTCGTCGGGGTCCAGGCTGACCGCCATCAGGTACTTGAACATCTCCTCGGCGGAGTCCTCGACGCCGACCGCCTGCTGCACCGCGGTCCCGCCGCCGAGGTAGAAGTGACCGCCGGCCATGGCGCTGGTGCCGCCGTACTCCGCGGCCCGCTCCAGCAGGATCACGCTGGCGCCCGCGCGGGCGGCCTCGAGCGCCGCGCACGCGCCGGCGATGCCGAAGCCGACCACGACGACGTCGGTCTCGTCGCTCCAGGTGTCCACGTCGGCTTCGGGGAGCGGTGCGGGGAGGTCGAGGCTCATGGGCGGAGTGTAGAACAAACTAGAACAAGTTCTAGCAGGCTGGTCGCCGCAGGTTCGGACGTCGGGCAGCCGGAGGCGTCCGCTCAGGCGCCGAACCAGCCGTCGTCGCGCGCCATCCTCGCCACCGAGATGGTGTTGGTGACCTGGCGGCCGAGCTCGCGGTACTTCAGGCAAGCGTTGTTCAGGTGGCTCTTGACGGTTTCTGGGCTGATCCCCAGCCTGCTGGCGATCTGCTTGTGGGCCAGGCCGTCGTCGACGGCCTGGAGGATCTCCACCTCGCGGGGGGTCAGCCCGGCCGTCAGGCCCGGGTCCTCGAGCAGCGCCTGGGCCAGGGTGCTGGAGACGACGTACTCCGCCGTGCTGATCGCCAGCAGCGCCTCGCGCAGCGACTCGGGCCGGTCGCTCTTGAGGACCAGTCCGTTCGCACCGGCGGCGACGGCGTCACGGAGCAGGACCGGGCTCTCCTCGGAGGTGTGCAGCAGGACCTTCGCCCCCCACTCCCGCAGGCTCGGGATCGAGGGTGTGGACAGCACGTCGTCGCGCCCGAGCCGGAGGTCGAGGACGACCACGTCCGGTGCCGGGTCGCGCTCGAGGTCGAGCTGGCTCACGTCGTCGTAGGACCCCACCACCGCGAACTGCTCAGGGTGCTCGACTGCCAGCGCCTCCACCCCACGCCGCATCGTGGGGTGGTTGTCGATCACGACCAGGCTCGTCCGGCCGGGGTGGGGGAGAGAGGTCACGATTACGTCATACCTGCTCGGTGACCGCACGGGGATCCCCACTCAGGGGGACGTCGGGGAAGCGCACCACGGTCACGAACCCGTCGCCCGTGATGAAGGCACGCGGGGGGAGGCCCGCGACCTGCGCCCGCACGGCCGCGGGGAGGGCGGGGACCACCGCCAGCCGCAGCTCGTCGGTCCCGGGCTGCGCCGAGATCGTGAGCCGGTACGACGGCGGGAGCGTCTCGACGAGGCCACGCAGCACCCGGCCCGAGGTCCTCTCGGAGGCACCGGGGGCGACCCCCGAGCGGACGACCACCTCGCCGCCGCCTCGGCGGTACTCGGTCACCAGCTCGCGGAGCTCGCCGTCGAAGAACCCGGGAGCGTAGAGGTCGTCGCGCGCCTCGAGGCCGAGCAGCCGCGCCCGCTCCCGGGCTGCGGCCGAGGTGCAGTCGGCGCCACCGGACGCGACCTCCTCCAGCCACGGCAGGATGCGCTCCTCGGTGTGGTGGAGGTACTGGCTGCGCGCACGCGCGAGGTACTCGACCTGCTGCGCCTCCCGGTGGGCGCGGACGACCCGGGCGCGCTGGCCCTCGGTCTGCGCCGCGGAGCGGCGCATGAGCGCGCCGGTGCCGGCCGCTGCGCCGGGACCGAGCACGGCCGGGGTGAAGCAGCCGAGGGCGTCCAGCACCTCGACCAGCGGGTCCAGCGCCACCACCGCGAACACGGGGATGATCAGGAGCGGTGCGTATCGCACCGGGGCCACGCAGGCGAAGAAGAGCAGCGGCAGGCACGCGAACCCGACCACGAAGGACTCGATCGTGGCCATCGCCCCCGGACCGGCGACCCAGAGTCCGGTGGCGGTCGTGACCGCCATCGCCAGGCCCCACCCGGTCAGCCCCAGCAGGCTGGGCGCCCCTCGCTCCAGCTGGCCCCTCGCGACCATCGTCGCGGCCACGAGGGCGACCACGACGCCCGGCGTCGCCCACTGGTGGGCGGTCCAGTGCCCGGCGGTGCTGAGCATGACGCCCCCGGCGACCGTGACCTGGGCCGCGAGCATCGGTCCGGCCACCATCGCCAGGATCGACACCCCTCCCGTCGAGGTCATGGTGAGGGCGTACGCCCGTCGGATCCGTTCGTCGTGGGTCTCCTCCGAGGCGTGCCAGCGGAGCCGCACGCGTGTGCCGGCACCGTTCCTGCCCGGTCCGATCTCCGCGCTGCCCCCCACCTGCTCCATCCGGCGGAGGACGGACTCGCTGAGGCCGTAGCCGTGGGGGGCCTCGGCGGGCAGCCCCCGCCCCTGGTCGGTCACCTCCACCCCGATGCCGCGTGAGGTGGCGTGCAGGACGAGCTCTGCCCGGCCCACTCCCGCGTGACGTGCGACGTTGCGCAGCGACTCGCGAGCCGCGCCGACCAGCGCGTCGAGCACGTCCTCGGGGACGCCCTCGCGGGGAGCCGAGACGTGGAGGTGCGTCTCGACCGGGATGCCGGCGTCGTGTGTCATCGCCGCGGCCAGCCGCCGCCAGGACTCGGTGCGGCCGGCGTGGTCCCTCACGGCTCGGCCACCTGCCCGCGGACGGCCGCGACTGCGTTGCCGGCGACCTGACGGACCTGGTCCTGCCGCTCAGGGGGCAGGTCGGCGATCGCGCGCAGCGCGCTGATCACCTCGTCGTGCAGGAGCCGTCGCACAGCACTCCCGGAGGTCTGCTCGAGCTCGCGCAGCGCGGCCGCGATCTCCAGCGCCGTCGCCTGCTCCGCCAGCTCGTCGCGCAACCGTGAGCTGCGCACGAGGGCGCCCAGGAAGGCGATCCCGGCGATGCACATCCCGAAGTCCAGGATCACCAGGCCGGCGACGGTGGCCACCGAGTCGCCGGCCCCGACCCAGTACACGAGCAGGTAGGTCGGGGCGGAGAGGGCGAGCACCCACCGCGCGACCCGCGGGTGCAGGTTCGCCACGACGGCGAGCAGCCACAGGGTGAGCACGAGGTGACCCGTGAAGCCGGGGCCCGGACCGGTGGGATCGGCGGAGGGCACGATGACGACCACCGCGATCCCCGCCGGGACCAGGTCTGCGACGACCACGGGACCACGCAGGAAACGTACGGCGCTGATCCCCAGCAGGGCGCTCGCGGCCGCGGCTGCCAGCCGGTCCGGGGCCAGGGCGAGCTGCCACGTCCCGGAGAGGCAGACGACCCCGGACAGGAGGAGCAGGCCACCGAGCATCCGGTTGAGCCCGCTGCGCAGGGCAGTGGTCGCAGGCCCGTCGCCCGCGGTCCACAGCAGCCAGGTCCCGGCCATGCCCAAGGATCGTGTCAGCGCACGGGGCCACGCGGAAGCAGCTGTCCAGAACCCGTCGGAGGCCGCGGGGCCGGTACCCTCACCGAAGTGGCAGGCCACCTGCCCGCCACGTCGTCCACCGCCGGTCTCGGTCCCCCCGCGACCATAGACTTCGGGCACTCCGCCACCGACCGCCGAGGGCCCTCATGACGCTCGACGTACACACGCTCGACCAGGTGCTCCTGGTCGGGACCGGTGTGCTCCTGCTGGGCATCCTGGCGGTGCGGCTCAGCGTGGGTGTGGGCCTGCCCAGCCTGCTGCTCTACCTGCTGATGGGCGTCGCCCTGGGCTCCTCGGGCCTGGGGCTGAAGTTCGACGACGCCGAGCTCGCCCATGCGCTCGGGTTCGCGGCCCTGATCCTGATCCTGGCCGAAGGCGGCCTCACCACCCAGTGGCCCGAGATCCGCCCGGTGATGCGCCTCGGGGTCTCCCTGGCCACGGTGGGCGTCGCGGTGAGCGTGATCGTGATGACGGTCTTCAGCCACTACGTCCTCGGCCTGAGCTGGCAGCTCTCGGTGCTGCTCGGGGCGATCACCTCCCCGACCGACGCGGCGGCCGTGTTCTCCGTGCTGCGGCGGGTGCCACTGCCGCGCCGGCTCACCGGTTCCCTGGAGGCCGAGTCAGGACTCAACGACGCGCCGACCGTGGTGCTGGTGACCCTGGTCAGCGTCGGCGGTGGTCACGGGGTGCTCGGCTTCCTCGGCGAGATCGTCCTGGAGCTGGGCGTCGGCGTCCTGGGCGGGCTGGTGGTGGGCTTCGGTGGTGCCTGGCTGCTGCGCCGCTCGGCACTGCCGAGCTCTGGCCTCTACCCGCTCGCCGTGCTCTCCTTCACCGTGCTGGCCTACGCCGGGTCGGCCGCTCTCCACGGCTCGGGCTTCGCGGCGGTCTACGTCGCGGCGCTGATCCTGGGCAACGCCGACCTGCCGCACCGCGCGGCCACCCGGTCCTTCTCCGAGGGGGTCGCCTGGCTGGCCCAGATCGGGCTGTTCGTGATGCTCGGCCTGCTGGCCACCCCGAGCCGGATCGACTTCAACACCGTCCTCACCGCCGTGGTCGCCGGGCTGGCCCTGACGTTCCTGGCCCGGCCGATCTCGGTGGCCGTCTCGGCCATGGTGCAGCCGATGCGCGCGCGCGAGCTGGCGTTCATCTCGTGGGCGGGACTGCGGGGGGCCGTCCCGATCGTCCTGGCGACCATCCCTCTCTCGGAGGGGATCGACGGTGCCACGCAGCTCTTCGACATCGTCTTCGTCTTCGTGGTCATCTACACCCTGCTCACGGCTCCGTCGCTGCCCCTGGCCGCGAAGCTGCTCCGGGTTGCCCGGCGCAACGAGCCCCGCGACCTCGAGGTCGAGGCCGCGCCGCTGGAGCGGGTGGCGGCCGACCTGCTGCAGTTGACGATCTCCCCGGAGTCGCTGATGCACGGTGTCGAGGTGGGCGAGCTCCGGCTCCCGCCCGGTTCCTCGGTGGCCCTGATCGTGCGGGCGGGCAAGACCCTGGTGCCCGAGCGGCGTACGGTCCTGCGCCGGGGTGACGACGTCCTCGTGGTCACCCCCCGCCGGGGCAGGGAGGCCACCGAGCAGCGCCTCCGGGCGGTATCGGTGGGCGGCCGCCTCGCGCAGTGGTACGGCAAGCAGGCGCCGAGCTGAGGGCTCGGGCCCGCTCCGGTCTCAGTCGACCGGGACGCAGGTCTCGACCGGCTCGGCCAGCCGGATCTTTCGCGGCGCCTTCGGGTCGAGTCCGCGGAAGCGGTCCCCGACGAGGACGTCGACCCCCGGGCCGAGATCGGTCTCGGTGATCTCCACCTGGACCCGGCGCCCGAGGGCGCGGGCCACCAGCGCGGCGGCCGGGTCGTCCTGCTCGGTGGTCCAGACGACGGCACGGGGGACCTCGGCGCTCTGGGGCGCGTTGCCCGCCTCGCCGGCGCGGAAGCCCGCCGCCTCGACCCGGGCCAGCGTCGTGCTGGCGAGACCCTTCTTGGTGCCGGCGTTGAAGACGCTCACCTGGACCTCGCTGCGCCGCAGGAAGTCCTGCACCTCCTTCTCCACCTCCGAGCAGGTCTCGACCGCCGTCGGCCGGTCCACCGGCTGGGTCAGGGCCTGGAACCCGAAGACCGCCATCGCGACGAGGACGGCCACGAGGACCGTCATGGTCACCGCCGTGGTCAGCTTGCGCCCGCGCACCGCGATCAGTCCCCCGCCACGAAGACGCGTGCGTGCAGCACGTGGCGCTGCTGGAGGGCCGCCCGCAGGGCACGGTGGAGCCCGTCCTCGAGGTAGAGGTCGTCGCGCCACTCCACGACATGGGCGAACAGGTCGCCGAAGAACGTGGAGTCCTCGTCGAGCAGCGTCGCGAGCTGGAGGGTGTCCTTGGTGGTCACCAGCTCGTCGAGGCGGACCGGGCGGGGAGGCAGGGACGCCCACTCGCGGGGCCCGAGTTCGTGGTCCGGGTACGGACGTCCGTCCCCCACGCGCTTGAAGATCACGCCGCCACCCTATCCAGCGACCGGTCCCCGGCCGGGCTCCTGACCAGGACCCGAGGCCGGATCTGCTCCGATCGTGGCCGTTGAGTGGTAGAAGCATCGTGTGACCCACGACGACATCGAGCAGATCAAGCAGCTCAAGTACCGCTACCTGCGCACCCTCGACCTCAAGCAGTGGGACGAGTACGCCGAGTGCTTCCTGCCCGAGGTGACCTGCGACTACGCGGGGCTCGTCTTCGAGAACCGCGACGCGCTGGTCTCCTACATGCGGGAGAACCTCGGCGAGGGGCTGATCTCGATGCACCACGCCCACCACCCCGAGGTCGTCGTCGACGGGGACGAGGCGACCGGGGTCTGGTACCTCGAGGACAAGGTGATCGTCCCCGAGCTCGACTTCGTGCTGGAGGGGGCCGCGTTCTACACCGACCGCTACGTGCGTACGCCGGACGGCTGGCGGATCGCGCACACCGGCTACCGGCGTACCTATGAGATGAGCATGTCCACGGCCGACCTGACCTCCTACCAGGTCAAGCGCGGCACGGCGTACGACGCCTGAGCGTTGTGGCGGCTGGTTAGTGTCGAGCACGTGGTCCCACCTCGCCTGATCGCCTCGTCCGCCACCCGTTCCGTCCAGCGCCGGCTGGGCCTGGCGCTGCGCTCCCGGGTCGCCGGGGACGACGCCCCCGAACGGGCGCGGAGGATCTGGGGCAGCGAGGGCGAGCGCTGGTTCACCAGCGAGGACCCGATCTGGCGGGTGAACGCCGACGCGGCGATGTTCCCCGGCGGCATCTGTGCGCTGCTGCTCCAGTCGCTGCACCCGTCCGCGATGGCCGGGGTGGCCGGCCACAGCGGCTACAAGGGCGACCCCTGGGGGCGGCTGCAGCGCACCAGCCACTACCTCGCCGTGACCACGTTCGGCACCGTGGCCGACGCCGAGAGGTCCATCCAGCACGTGCGCTCGGTGCACCGGTTCGTCCGGGGGACCGACGAGCGGGGCCGTCCCTACGCGGCCGGCGACCCCCACCTCCTGCGCTGGGTGCACGTGGCCGAGATCTGGTCGTTCCTGCGCGCTTTCCAGGCCTACTCGGCCCAGCCGCTGACCCCGGGCGAGGCCGACCTCTACGTCGAGCAGGCCAACGTCGCGGCCACCCTGCTCGGCGCCACCGACCTGCCGAGCACGGTCGCCGAGCTCGACGAGGTGATCGCGGCGTACCGCCCCGAGCTGGCCAGCACCGCGGCCGCGCGGGAGGCGACGAGGTTCATGCTGCTGAACCCGCCGGTGCCGCTGGTCGCACGGCCGGGGTACGCACTGATCGCGGCCGGCGGCGTGGCGCTGCTCCCGGCCTGGGCCCGGACCGGGCTCCGGCTGCCGGTCTACGGGCCGGGCGTCGCCCTGGCCTCGCGGGCAGGCTCGCTGTCGACCTCCCTGGTGCGGTGGGGGATGGCCGGGCTCGAGGACCGGGCGCCCGGGGACACGGCCGACCGAGCCGGCGCCGAGGTCACGGAGCAGGCCTCGCGGTGAGCGCGTGGACGCAGCTCACCCGGGGACCGGGGCGGGCCCGGGGCCTGCGCAACCTGGCCGGCACCGGAGCCGCTGCCGGGGTGAGCGCGGCGCTCGGCGCTGCGGCGACCACCCCTGACAGCGACTGGTACGCCGGGCTGGACAAGCCGTCCTGGGACCCGCCGCCGATCGTGTTCCCGCTCGTCTGGACGCCGCTGTACGCCGACATCGCGGTGACCACCGCCGCCGCGCTGACCATCCTCGAGGGTGAGGGACGCAACGACGAGGTGGCCGCGCTGCGACGGGCGCTCGCGACCAACCTGGTGCTGAACACCGGCTGGAGCGTGCTGTTCTGGCGGGTGCGCCGGCCGTGGCTCTCGGCGGCGTGGTGCGGCGTGCTCGCTGCCCATTCGGGGGCGCTGACCCGGCGGGTCGCCGCGGTGGATCCGGCGCTGGGTGCCGCGCTGGCGCCGTACCCGGCCTGGTGCGGGTTCGCCACGGTGCTCAACAGCGCCATCGCACGGCGCAACTCCTAGCTCTCGCGCTCCGGGGCGTCCCGACCCTCGCCAACACCTGGGCCCAGTGGTTAGGTGACACGAGGAACCCCATCGGAGGAGAGCGACATGACGAGCACAGCCGAGACAGTCTTCACCTACGGCGCCCCCCAGCTGAAGTTCGGCCCGGGCGCCTCGGACGAGATCGGCTACGACCTCTCCCAGCTCGGTGCGTCCCGCGTCCTGGTGGTCACCGACGCCGAGTTCGCGAAGACCGGGCTGCCGGGCCGGGTCGCGGAGCAGATGAGCGGGTTCGGGATCGAGGCCGTGCTCTACGACGGTGCCCGGGTCGAGCCGACGGACGAGAGCATGCGCGACGCCATCGCCTTCGCCCGCGACCAGGGCGACTTCGACGCCTACGTCGCGGTGGGCGGCGGGTCCAGCATCGACACCGCCAAGGCGATCAACCTGTTGATGAACAACCCCGGCGAGCTGATGGACTACGTCAACGCACCCGTCGGGGAGGGCAAGGCGCCGGTCAACGTGCTCAAGCCGCTGGTCGCCGTACCCACGACCGCGGGGACGGGCGCGGAGAGCACCACGGTGTGCGTGCTCGACGTGCTCAGCCTGAAGGTGAAGACCGGGATCAGCCACCCCCGCCTGCGGCCCGCCCTGGCGGTGATCGACCCGGAGCTGACCATGACCCAGCCGCCGATGGTGACGGCGTCCTCGGGGATGGACATCCTCTGCCACGCGCTGGAGAGCTACACGGCGCGCGCCTACACCAGCTATGACAAGAAGCGCCCCGAGCAGCGGGTCCCCTACTGCGGCTCCAACCCGATCGCGGACATGTGGTCGGAGAAGGCGATGCGACTGCTGGGCGAGTCCTTCCGCACGGCCGTGCACGAGGGCGACAACCGCGAGGCGCGCACCAACATGGCGCTGGCGGCCACGTTCGCGGGGATGGGGTTCGGCAACGCCGGGGTGCACATCCCGCACGCCAACGGCTACCCGATCGCGGGCCGGGTCACTGGCTACCACCCGCCGCAGTACCCGGGCGACGAGGCGATGGTCCCGCACGGGATGTCGGTTGCCCTGACCGCACCCGAGGCGTTCCGGTTCACCTTCGAGGCCTCGCCTGAGCGGCATCTCCGGGCGGCCCACCTCCTGGACCCCTCGGTCGATCCCGAGAAGGGCGACGAGAACACCCTGGCCGACGTGGTGATCTCCCTGATGCACGACATCGAGATCCCCAACGGCATCGCGGCGGTGGGCTTCGAGGCCGCGGACATCGACGACCTCGTCGAGGGCAGCATGAAGCAGCAGCGCCTGCTGGCGACCTGCCCCCGCGACGTGGACGAGGACGTCCTGGCCTCGGTGTTCCGAGGCTCGCTGCAGCTCTGGTGAGCCCCGGGTCGAGGGCCGGGCCGGGGGCCGGATCGGGGGCCGGGGAACCTTGCTGACCCGACTCGTTGACAGCCCGCGCGAGCGCGTGTGACGGTGATCACACCCCACAACTGCCACGAGCTGGCGGACTCCGGCCGCCAGATGGAGGGCCAGATGACCGACGCACCCGACATGACCGAGCTGCTCAAGGACGCTCCCACCAACTGGGGGAAGTGGGGTGACGACGACGAAGTCGGGGCGCTGAACTACCTCACGGTCGATGAGGTGATGCGCGGTGTCCGGCACATCACCTCGGGCACGGTGTTCACCCTCCAGCGTCTGATCGGCGACCCCAAGGGCGACCCGGTGTGGCCGGGGCGGACCCCGGCGGAGAAGACGATGGTCCTCGACGAGTCCAGCTGGGACAGCGACGAGGCTCCCGCGTTCCCGGGCGGGCTGCACTACGCCGACGACAAGATCTCGGCCTTCCTGCAGGGCTCCACTCAGTACGACGCCCTCGGCCACGTCTGGTACGGCGGGCAGATCTGGAACGGCTACGAGGCCCGCACCACTGTCGGGGGACTCGACAAGGCGAGCGTCGCACCCATCGCCGAGCGCGGCGTGGTCGGTCGCGGGATCCTGCTCGACATGGCGCGGTTCCGCGGCAAGGAGATGCTCGACAAGGCCGAGACCTTCAACCACGAGGACCTGATGGCCTGCGCGGAGTCTCAGGGCGTCACGATCGAGCCGCACGACATCCTGGTGATCCGCACCAACTTCCTCCAGCAGTTCTTCGAGCTCGGTGACGCGTTCTACGAGGACTTCTGCGAGGCCGGGCTGGTCTACAGCCCGGAGCTGGTGCAGTGGTTCCAGGACATGGAGATCCCGAACCTGGTGACCGACACGATCGCCAACGAGGTCACCTACGACCCCAACAACGGCACCGCGCTGCCGCTGCACTGCGCGTTGATGCGCAACCTCGGGATCACCCTCACCGAGATCTGCGACCTCGAGAAGCTGGCGGCCTCCTGCGCCGAGGACAAGCAGTACACCTTCCTCTACGCCGCGGCACCCCTGAAGGTGCACGAGGCCAGCGGCTCACCGGTCAACCCCCTCGCGATCAAGTGAGTGTCTACGACGACCGCCCGTGGCTGAAGCTCTACCAGGACGGCGTACCCGCTGACCTCGAGCAGGAGTACGCCGACATGCTTGGGCTGTTCGGGACCACGGTGGCCCGGGACCCCGAGGCGGTCGCGATCCGCTACTTCGACACCGACCTCACCTTCGCCGACCTCGACCGGCAGTCGGACGCGCTCGCGGTGGCCCTGGGCGAGGAGGGGTTCGCGGCAGGGGACCGGCTGGCGGTCTACGTGCAGAACAACCCTGCGTTCGTGCTCGGGCTGCTGGCCGCCTGGAAGGCCGGCGGTTCCGGGGTGGCGATCAACCCGATGAACAAGTCGCGAGAGCTGACCTACCTCCTCGCCGACTCCGGCGCCACGGCGATGCTCTGCCTCGACGACCTGTGGCGTGACGTCGGCCGCGGGGTCGTGGACGCCGACGAGGTGCGGGTGCGCACGGTGATCACCTGCTCGGCCCTCGACGGCCAGGGGCGCGACGACGAGCGGCTGTTCGGGGGGATGGAGCGCATCCGCGACGAGCAGACCTCCGACCTGTCCCAGCTCCTCGAGAAGTACGACGGACAGAGCCCGCCGCCCGTCTCGATCAAGGGCGAGGACGTCGCGATGCTCACCTACACCTCGGGCACCACGGGGGTCCCGAAGGGGGCGATGAACAGCCACGCCAACCTCGCGTTCAACTCCCAGGTCTACCGGGACTGGATGGGCCTGGGCCCCGACGACTCCGTGCTCGGGATCGCGCCGCTGTTCCACATCACCGGCCTGGTCGGGCACGTCGGGGTCGCCCTGCTCACCGGATGCCCGCTGGTGCTGGCGCACCGGTTCGAGCCCGGCGTCGTGCTGGACACGATCCGGGAGCAGCGCCCGACCTTCACGGTCGGGGCGATCACGGTCTTCATCGCGCTCGGAGGCATCGAGGGGTCGGACCGCGACGACTGGTCGTCGTTTCGGACCGTCTACTCCGGCGGAGCCCCGATCTCCCCGGCGGTGGCGAAGTCGTTCCAGGAGAAGACCGGTCTCTACATCCACAACATCTACGGGCTGACCGAGACGAACTCGCCCTCGCACGCGGTCCCGCGGGGCGTCGAGGCGCCGGTGGACCCCAACACCGGAGCGCTCTCGGTGGGCGTGCCGGTGTGCAGCACGGTCGTCCGGATCCGCGACGAGGAGGGCAACGAGGCCCCGGTCGGCGAGCTCGGCGAGATCTGCACCTCGGGGCCCCAGGTGATCGCCGGCTACTGGGACAAGCCGGAGGCCACCGAGGAGTCACTGCCCGGCGGGGAGCTGCGCACGGGCGACGTCGGGTTCATGGACGAGCAGGGGTGGTTCTACCTCGTCGACCGCAAGAAGGACATGATCAACGCGTCCGGCTACAAGGTCTGGCCCCGTGAGGTCGAGGACGTGCTCTACGGGCACCCGGCCGTGCGGGAGGTCGCCGTCGTGGGTGTGGCCGACGAGTACCGCGGGGAGAGCGTGAAGGCCTTCGTCTCCCTGAAGCCCGGCAAGCAGCTCAGCGAGGAGGAGCTGATCGCCTGGGCGAAGGAGCAGCTGGCGGCGTACAAGTACCCGCGCTCGGTCGAGTTCGTCGACGAGCTGCCCAAGACCACCACCGGCAAGATCCTGCGCCGCGAGCTGCGCGACCAGCTCGGTTGAGGCGGCAGCCCTCAGGTGCGGGAGGCGTGCCTGGCGAGGAAGCCGAGTTCCACGGCGAGGACGTTGGCGTGGTCGGCTCCGCCCTCGTAGACGTCGTAGTGACCGCCTGCACTGCGGTAGAGCTCGCCTCGCGGAGCGCGTGCCGCTGCGCGCAGGGCCGGAGCCACCGGCGCCATCGAGTCGGACTCGGCCACCACGAGCAGCAGCGGGCAACGAGCATGCCGGGCCCGACGAACCGGTCGGGCGAAGCTCACGTCGAGCAGGCTGCGGGCGGTGATCCGGTTCGGCCAGGGTGATCCGTCACGAGGGGCGATCTGGGCCTGTCCGGGCAGACCGTCAGGTGTGGTGATGACGCCCTGCTCGCCGGGTGCCGCGATCAGGGTCAGGTAGCGCGGCTCACGGCCCAGGGCTGCACCCACGCGGTCCCGCACGGCCGAGGCGGTGAGGCGGAGCCCGGTGATCGGCGCGATGTTCACCATGCCGGCCACCCCATCGACGAGAGGACACTGCGCGATCGCCCCGGCCAGGCCGTCCTCGGAGGCGGCGAGCTCGAGCACGTGCATCCCTGCGAAGGAGGTGCCCCACACGAAGACCGCGTTCGGGTCGACGTCGGGCAGGGTCCGCGCATGGGCGAGGGCGCTGCGGTAGTCGTCGAGCTGGGCCCTGATCGAGAGCATCTCGCGGGGTTCCCCGCCGGATGAGCCCCAGTGTCGGTAGTCGAAGGTGAGGGCGACGTGACCGGCTGCGGCGAACGCCTCGGCGAAGGGCGCCAACCCCGCTGCCTTGACCCCGCCGATGCCGTGCGCCAGGACCACGACGGGCAACCGGCCCGAGGGCGGCGCGGCCGGACGGTGCACCCAGCAGTGGAGGGGGACCCCGTCGACTCCCTCGAAGGTGTGGGTCTCGCGGGTCGTCGCGGTGGTCGTCATTTCATTACGTTACGATGCGTAAACTATGGTGGTCAAGAGTGGTCGGCCAAGGGACGCACGCATCGACGAAGCGGTGCTGAAGGCGGTCTGCGAGCTCCTCGCGGAGGGGGGGTACGCCGCCGCGACCCTGAGCGCTGTCGCGGAACGTGCCGGCACCACGAAGCCCACGATCTACCGCCGCCACCGCAACGCGGCCGAGCTGGTCGTCGCGGCCCTGGTCGGGCGCTTCGGTGCTGACCCGACGCGCGACACCGGGACGCTGCGCGGCGACCTGGAGGCGCTCCAGCGCCATCAACGTGACCTCTTCGTGGACCCCGTCGTGACCGGGGCACTGCCCGGCCTCCTCGTGGCCCTGCGGGCCGAGCCTGCTCTCGCCGATGCCTTCGTGGACACGTTCCTCGAGCCCCGACGGGCCGCGACCGCGGCCATCCTGCGCCGGGCCGCGAATCGTGGCGAGATCGCGCCGTACGACGACTGGGAGTGGATCTGCGACCTGCTCACCGGACCGATCCTGATGAGGGCCGTCCTGCCCGGCCTGCCGCCGGTCGACGACACCATCGTCGACCGCACCGTCGAGGCGGCGCTGGAGTCGCTCTCGGCGAGACCCTCGAGGTGAGCCGTGCGCACCCGGGTTCGGGTCAGCTGCCCGCCTCGCGTGCGGCCGCGACGACCGCGGTCGCGGCGGTGACCCACCGCTCGGGGAAGCGCGCTGGATCGGCGAGCCAGGCCAGCAGGCTCTCGACGGCCCGGTCCACTCCCGCGAGCTCGTCGGCGACGGCCGCGACCAGGAGTGAGCCGGCCTCGGGCACCCCGGTCACGGGGGCCGGGTCGACGCGACGGTCGAAGTCCCGCACGAGTGCCGAGGTCGTCTCCGCGTCCAGGTGGCTGAGTCGCTCGTCCCGGAGCACCACCGAGACGCGGCGCAGCTCGTCGTACGCCGCCGGACGGTCGGGCAGGCCCCGGACCAGCTCGGAGTGCAGCACGGCGAGGTGCTCCTCCAGGAGCCAGCGGGGCATCCCCCGAGCTGCGAGCAGCGCACCCAGCCAGCGCAGCTGGCCCTCGGCAATGTCTCGGGGCTGTGTGACCAGGGTGACGATCCAGGCACTGTCGCTCTGGGTGAAGCGCCGCCCTCGCTCGCCGTACCTGCGTTCGTAGTAGGCGAAACGCCGTCGGCTCTGCTCCCCGGCGCGCAGGGCCGCCCGGAGCTCCCCGGGGTCGACAGTGATGTGGTGGTGACCCGCTTCGGGGTTGAGGACGTCCACCGGCCAGGCGCCGTCCGGGCCCGTGGAGCCGGCCGCCACCGCAGCCACCGTCGCGTCAACGCGCTCCGCGACCTGGTCGAGATATTCAGGCTCCTGGCCCGGCCGATCAGCCATGGGTACGACTATTCCTTCTCGCAGAGGCGCACGTCATGGGCTGCGGCTGGGGCTGAAGCTGGCTCGCCTGGTGAGGGGCCTCTCAGGTGAGCAGGTTGATCTCGAAGGTGTAGCGGCTGGCCGCGTAGATGTGGGTGCCGTACTCGACCGCGACGCCCCCGTCGTCGTAGGTCACGCGCTGCGCCGTCACCAGCGCGCTGCCGCGGGGCTCGTCGAGCAGCCGGGCCTCGGCGGCGGTGGCGGTCCGCGCGCCGAGCGTCTGGGTGGCCGAGTGCAGGGAGATGCCCTGCTGGCGAATCAGGTCGTAGAGGCCGTGCTCGACGAGGTCTGCCTCGTCGAACCCGGCGACCTGCTCGGGCAGGTAGTTGGTCAGCCGGGCGATCGGCTCGCCGTCGGCCCGGCGCAGCCGGACCAGTCGCAGGACGGTGGTGCCCTCGGGGACCTCGAGACGCTCGGCGACCGTGTCGGCCGCCTCCACCCGGTCGAAGGCCAAGAGCTCGGTCGTGGGCGTCCGGCCGGCACGGGCGAGGTCGTCGTGGAGGCTGGAGAGCTCCAGCGACCGCCGCAGCTTGGGCTGCACCACCCGGGTGCCGATGCCGCGCCGGCGTACGACGAGGCCCTTGTCGACGAGGTGCTGCATCGCCCGGCGCATGGTTGGCCGGGACAGGCCGAGCGAGGCCGCGAGGTCGACCTCGTTCTGGAACAGGGTGCCGGTGGGGATGGCACCGGACTGGATGGCGTCCTCGAGGTGCTGCGCCACCTGGAAGTACAGGGGGACCGGGCTGGTGCGGTCGACCGCGAAGCGGGGCAGCGAGTCGACACGGGGAGCTGACACGGACATGGAGCTCATTATGTCAGAACTAACTGTCAAAGGCTGAGGGTGTCGCAAGCGCCGTCACACGAGCAGCAACGCCGCCGCGGCCGCGGAGAACAGCAGGGCCGCGACCTCGAACTGTCGCTGACGCAGGCGTCCCAGCACCCCGATCCCCACCGCCGCGCCGAGGAGGAGTGCCGGGACGAGGGTCGCGTCCCGGGCGAGCGTGGCCGGGGTGATCACTCCCACGCCCGCGCTGAACGGCAGCTTCGCGAGGTTCACGATCAGGTAGAACCAGGCGCCGGTACCGACCAGCTGGACCATCGGCAAGCCGGCACGGACGAGGTAGACCGTGGTCACCGGGCCCGCGGCGTTCGCCGTCATCGTGGCGAACCCGGCGCCCGCGCCGGCCGCGACCGTGGTCAGCCGGTGCGGCCGTACGCCGGCCAGGGGTGCCGTGCGACGGGTGAGCTGGCCCAGCTGCAGCACGCACATCACCAGCAGGATGACGGCGATCGTGCGCCGCATCACCTCGTCGTCGACCACGTGCAGGAACCACGCCCCCAGCAGGAGGCCCGGTGCCACCCCGGGCAGCAGTCGCCAGATGGTGCTCCACCGGGCGTGCCGGCGGTACCAGGTGACAGCGACGAGATCGCCGCACACCAGGAGGGGGAGCAGGGCGCCGGTCGACTCCCGGGCCGGGAGCACGGCGGCGAAGATCACCACGGCGACCGACCCCAGCCCGCTGACGGCCGTCTTGGCGATGCCCACCAGCACCGCAGCTGCCGCCAGCCACAACCACCCGCCGAGCGTCAGCTCAGCGGGCCCCACTGCTGCCCTGCGACTGGGTCTTCTTCTGGGGTGCCTTCACCACGAGGACGGGGACGTTGGCCTCCAGGATGATCGTCTGCGCCACGCTGCCGAGCAGCGCCTTGCCGACCGGGGAGCGCCGCCGCGCGCCCAGGACGAGGAGGTCCGCCCGGGTCCGGTCGGCGAGGCCGACGATCAGCTGGCCGACGTCGTCCCGGCTCCCGGTCGCGAGGTGGAGCTGCCAGCTGATCTCCACGTCCTTGCCCACCACCCGCTCGATGTCGTCGGAGACACCCGCGCGGTAGGCGTCCTCGCGGTCGGCGTCGATCCCGGAGTCGACCACGTGCAGCACGGCGAGGTCGGTGCCCCGGAACACCGCCTCCTGGACCGCGTGCGACAACGCGAGGCGAGCGGTCTCCGAGACCTGGTGTGCCACCGCGACGGTCATCGGTGCAGCTCGTGGGAGAGCTCGGTGAGCTCGTCGCCGCCAGCCATCTGACGCGTCAGCTGGTCGAGGGTGACCTCGCTGCGCTTCTTGTCGAGCACCGCCTCACCCAGCTTGAGGATCACGAAGTGGTCGCCGACCAGGTGGGCGTGGTGGGGGTTGTGGGTGATGAACACGACGCCCAGGCCCGCGTCCCGGGCTGCGGCGGTGTACTTCAGCACCACCCCGGACTGCTTGACCCCCAGGGCGGCCGTCGGCTCGTCGAGGATCAGCACCCGGGCGCCGAAGTACACGGCCCGGGCGATGGCCACACATTGCCGCTGGCCGCCGGAGAGCTCGCCGATGGGCTGGTCGATGTCCTTGACCACGATGCCCATCTTGCGGAGCTCCTCGTCGGCGATCCGCTTCATCTCCTTGACCTTCAGGCCCGAGAGCGGGACCCGGCTCTTGGTCAGCTCGGAGCCCAGGAAGAAGTTGCGCCACACCTCCATCAGGCTGACCACCGCCAGGTCCTGGTAGACGGTCGCGATCCCGTGCTCCAGGGCCTCGCGCGGTGAGGAGAAGTGCACCTCCTTGCGGTCCACCTCGAGGATGCCCTCGTTGTAGGGGTGCAGGCCCGAGATGATCTTGATCAGGGTCGACTTGCCGGCTCCGTTGTCACCGAGCACGCAGGTCACCTCTCCCGCGCGGACGGTCAGGTTGATGCCGCGCAGGGCCCGGATCGCGCCGTACCTCTTGCCGACGTCCTTCATCTCCACCAGGGGCTCGCCCTGGCTCAGCGTCTCGTCGGCGTGCTCGGTGATGGTGTCGGTCATGGCTAGGCCACCTTCCTGGTGGTCGAGAGCTTCTTGACGTAGAGGTTGACGAGGACCGCGAGCAGGAGCATCACGCCGAGGAAGGCGCGGAACCAGTTCGGGTCCCAACCGGCGTAGACGATGCACAGGCTGGTCATGCCGAAGATGAACGAGCCGATCGCGACACCGATGGCGTTCCCGTAGCCGCCGGTGAGCAGGGTGCCGCCCACGACCGCGGCGATGATGTAGAGGAACTCGTTGCCCACGCCGTTGCCGGCCTGGATCGTGTTGAAGTTGTAGAGCGTGTGCATGCCCATGAACCACGCCAGGAAGCTCACGGTCATGAACAGGCCGATCTTCACCGCGGTCACCGGTACGCCGACGGCGCGGGCGCTGGCCTGGTTGCCGCCGACCGCGTAGATCCAGTTCCCGATCTTGGTCCGCAGCAGCACCCACGAGGCGATGGCCACGAACAGGAACCACCAGATGACGATGATGCTCACGCGTACCGAGCCGACCTCGAAGGAGGAGGCGAAGACCTTCTGCAGCTGGTCGTAGCCGTTCATCTGGTTGATGTTCGGGGTGGAGACCGAGCCGGTGACCAGCTTGGTCACGCCCAGGTTGGCGCCCTGGAGGACGAAGAACGTGCCCAGGGTGATCAGGAAGCTGGCGATGCCGGTCTTCATCACCAGGAAGCCGTTGAGGAACCCGATCGCCAGCGCGACGACGAGGCTCAGCACCGCGCCGACCCACAGGTTGAGGTTGTACTGGTAGGAGAACATCGCGTTGAACAGGCCCGCGGTGGTCACCATGACGCCGGCGGAGAGGTCGAACTCCCCGCCGATCATCAGCATGCCGACGGCCACGGCCACGATCCCGATGGTGGCGCTCTGGTAGAGCACGGTGGCCAGGGACTCCGCCGAGCGGAAGGGCGGCGCCACCACCAGGAAGAAGATGCCGATCACCACCGCGGCGACGAGGGCACCGATCTCGGGGCGGGCCAGGAGCCTGTTGGTGAAGCTGAGCTGGACCCGGTTCGATGCCTCGGTCGGGGCGGCCTCGGCGGCCGGTCTTTCAGACGTCTGACTCATGAGTTCCTCCGTGGTTCGGTTGGTGCGGGTGGCCGGCCGTGGTGGCCGGCCACCCGCGGGGCGCCTACCGGGTGCCCTTCTGCGCGAACGGGAGGATGGTGTCGATGTTCGACGCGTCGACGAACGAGGGGCCGGTGAGGACCGGTCCACCACCGCCGATGTCGTTCCCGTTCTTCCGGTTGAGGTACAGCGAGGTCACAGCGAGGTAGCCCTGGACGTAGGGCTGCTGGTCGATCGAGAACTCGATCTTCTTGTCCTTGATCAGCTGGGCCGCGTCGGCGTTGAGGTCGAAGGTGATCAGCTTCGCCTTGCTGCCGGAGGCCTCCTTCGCCTTGATGGCGTCGAGGGCGATCGGGGCGCCCAGCGTCACGATGTAGTCGATCGACTTGTCCTGGGCCAGCTTCGCCTGCAGCGAGGAGACCACCGCGGAGTCGTCGGCACCGTTGACCTGGATGTTGGTGGTGCCCGGCGCCTTGGACTTCACGCCGGCGCAGCGGGTCTCCAGCGCCACCGAGCCCGAGGCCTGGATCACGCACAGCGGCTTCTGGCCGCCGTCCTCGACGATCCGCTGCCCTGCGGTCTCACCGGCGAGCTCCTCGTCGGAGCCGAAGTACATCGAGGCGCCGAGGTCCTTGTACTGGTCGATGCCCGAGTTGAACGCGACGATCGGGATCTCGGCGCTCTCGGAGGCCTTCACCGACGACGCCAGGGCGTCCGGGGTGGCCAGGGTGGTGGCGATCCCGTCGACCTTCGAGTCGATGGCGTTCTGGATCAGCGTCGCCTGCTTGCCCGGGTCGGGGTCGTTGGCGTACTTCAGGGTGATGCCGTAGTTCTTCGCCGCCTGCTGGGCCCCCGACTTGATCTTGTCCCAGAAGGTGTCGCCCGGCGTCTCGTGGGTGATCATCGCGATCGTGTAGCCGGAGTTGTCGCCGGCGCCACCGCTGGCCTCGGAGCTGTCGTCCTCCATGTCCGTGCGTCCACCGGAGGCGCAGGCGGACAGGATCACAGCGAGCACTGCCCCCACGACGAGGGGACCGCCTCTTCGGGCTCGGGTCTGCTTCATGGTCGGTGTTCCTTTCCTCGAGGACCGCAGTGCCCCGGCGCGGGGCTGGAGTGTGTCTTCCGTCACAGTCGTCCCGCCCAAGTTGGCTTGTCAAGACTTTGTTCTAACATACTTAAGTTCGGAGCATGTGGAGAAGTTTGCTAGGCCGACAGAATGTAAGAACAAACCCTTGACAGCACTCCGGCTCCTCGGTGGAATGGTTGTGACGCGGGGCACACCTCGCCCGTACCCGCCCACGCACCACCCGGACAAGCTCGGAGCAGCCATGTCAGACCTCTCCAAGATCCGCCTCGGCACCGCGCCCGACTCGTGGGGCGTCTGGTTCGCCCGCGATCCCCACCAGGTCACCTGGGACGTCTACCTCGACGAGATCGCGGCGGCGGGCTACCTGTACACCGAGCTCGGTCCGCAGGGCTTCATGCCGCAGGACCCCGCGCAGCTGAAGGAGGAGCTGGCCCGGCGCGACCTCACCGCATGCGGAGGGACGGTCTTCGCCGGCCTGCACCGGGGGAAGGAGGCGCTGGAGACGGCGATCGCGGAGTTCAGCCAGGAGGCGGCGCTGCTGGCGGCGGTCGGGGCGCAGTACCTCGTCCACCTTCCGGAGCAGTACACCGACCAGCACACCGGGGCCGCCTCCGGGTCGGGAGAGCTCGACCCGGAGGCGTGGCACGACCTGGTCTCCGGCACGAACGAGCTGGCCAAGGTCATCGCCGGCGAGTACGGCGTGAAGCTGGTCTTCCACCCGCACGCCGACACCCACGTCGACACCCAGGACCGGATCGAGCGCTTCCTGGAGGACACCGACCCGCAGCTGGTCAACCTGTGCCTCGACACCGGCCACGTCGCCTACTGCGAGGGCGACAACGTCGAGATCATCCGGCGCTTCCCCGAGCGGATCACCTACGTGCACCTCAAGTCGGTGGACCCCGTCGTACGGGCTCGGGCGCTCGCGGAGCGGATGCCGCTCTCGGAGTCGGTCAAGCTCGGGATCATGTGCGAGCCGCCCTACGGGGAGCCGGACATGCCGCCGCTGCTCGACGAGCTCGGGAGGCTCGACCGCGAGATCTACGCGGTGATCGAGCAGGACCTCTACCCGGTCGAGCCGCACATCCCCCTGCCCATCGGTGCACGCACCGCCGGCTACTACGTCGGCTGCGGTCTCGGTCCCGTCCGCCGCTGGCCCTACTGAGACCGCGGATCGATGAAGGAGCGCCAGCCATGACCCTCGACGTCGGCGTCATCGGAACCGGGATGATCGGCCGCGACCACGTCCGTCGACTCACCAAGGTCGTCTCGGGGGCGGACGTGGTCGCGGTCAGCGACGCCGACGAGGTCGTCGCCAAGGAGGTGGCCGCAGGGCTGCCGGGCGCGCGGGTGCACGCCACGGGCGAGGAGCTGATCGCCGACAGCCGGGTGCAGGCGGTGATCGTCTGCTCCTGGGGGCCGACGCACGAGCAGTACGTCGTCGCGGCCATCGAGGCGGGCAAGCCGGTCTTCTGCGAGAAGCCGCTGGCGACCACCACCGACGCGTGCCGCCGGATCATCGATGCGGAGCTGGCAGGTGGCCGCCGCCTGGTGCAGGTGGGGTTCATGCGCCGCTACGACGCGTCGTACCGAGCGCTGAAGCGCGTGATCGACTCCGGCGCCGTGGGGGCGCCCCTCATCTACTACTCCGGCCACCGCAACCCGTCGGTGCCCGACCACTACACGCGGGACATGGCGATCGTCGACACCGCCGTGCACGACTTCGACGTGACGCGGTGGCTGCTCGGCGAGGAGCTCCGGGCGATCCGGGTGGTGGCGGCGAAGCCGAACAGCCACGGGGGCGACCTGCAGGACCCGCTGCTGATGATCCTGGAGACGGAGTCGGGCGTGCTGGTCAACGTGGAGACCTCCGTGAACATCCGCTACGGCTACGACATCCGCGGCGAGGTGGTCGGGGAGGACGGCACCGCCGCGCTGGCCGACACCGGGCAGGTGGTCCTCCGCCGCGACAACAGCGCCGGCGTCGCGGTCCCGGCGGACTGGCGTGAGCGGTTCGTGGCGGCCTACGACGTGGAGTTCCAGGAGTGGATCCACGAGGTGGCCGGCGGGGTGCCGCTGACCGGCCCGAGCTCATGGGACGGGTACGCCGCGCAGCAGGTGTGCGACGCCGGCGTGCAGTCCCTCTACGGCGGGGAGCGGGTCGAGATCGTGCTGGGCGAGCGACCCGGCCTCTACCGATGACCACCGTCCGACCCTTCCCTCGTCACCAGCAGGAGGAACCGCGATGACCCACCCCATCGACCCCATCGGTGTCGCCGTGATCGGCGTCGGCATGGTCGGGCGAGCGCACGCCGCCGGCTACCGCACCGCCGGGACCCTGTTCGACCTCGACCGTCCCGACACCCGCCTCGTCGCGGTGGCGGACGCGCACGCGCCCGCGGCTGCCGACGCGGCCAAGCGGTTCGGCTACGAGAGGGCGGAGACCTCCTGGGAGGCCGTCGTGGACGCGCCCGACATCGACGTGGTGAGCGTCGCCGTCGCCAACGACCTGCACCGTGAGGTGGTCGAGGCGCTGCTCGCTGCCGGGAAGCACGTCCTGTGCGAGAAGCCGCTGGCCCCCTCGGTGGAGGACGCCAAGGCGATGGTGGCCGCGGCCGAGGCCGCCGATACGCATGCCGGCATCGGGTTCACCTTCCGCCGGGCGCCGGGGATCAACGCGATCCGCGAGCAGGTCATCGCCGGTTCGATCGGGCAGGTGCGCCACTTCAACGGCCACTACTGGTGCGACTACGGCCAGGACCCGGGCAACCCGATCAGCTGGCGCTACCGCGGCGGCCCGGGCAGCGGTGCGCTCGCCGACATCGGCAGCCACCTGATCGACATCGGCGAGTTCCTCTGCGGGCCGATGACCAGCGTCAGCGGCGCCGTCTTCGCGACCTTCACCGACCAGCGGCCGGTGCCCCTCGGCGTCACCGTCGGCCACGCCGGCGGCGCGGTCAGCGACGAGCTGGCGCCCGTGGAGAACGAGGACATCGCCACGTTCACCGCCACGTTCGCCAACGGTGCCGTGGGGACCTTCTCGGTCTCGCGGGTCGCCCACGGCCTGCCGAACGGGCTCGGCTTCGAGGTGTCCGCGGAGGTCGGCTCGGCGGCGTACGACCTGGGCCGGCCCGGGGAGTTCACCTTCGCCGACCTGGGGCCGGACGGGCTCGTGAACGGCCCCCGGCAGGTGCTGCTCGGTCCCGGGCACCCCTATCTGGCGCGCGGCCTGCCGATGGACTTCCCCTCGGTGGGGCACGGGCAGAACGACTTCTTCGCCTGGCAGGCGCGTGCGTTCCTCGACCAGGTCGCCGGGCTCGACCGGCTGCCGCCCGTTCCGACGCTGCGGCACGGCCTGCACAACCTGGAGATCCTCGCCGCCGTCACCCAGTCCGCGCTCCACGGCGGCCAGGCCGTCTCCCTGGCCTGACGTCACCCCACCAAGAGAGAGGTCGGCCGCGATGAAGATCGGTGCCTACACCGCCTGCCTGCACGACTTGCCCCTCGAGGAGGCGCTGGCGATCATGCGCGACCTCGGCCTGAACAGCGCCGAGGTCAACGCCGGAGGGTTCATCGGGACGCCGCACCTGCCCGTGGATGAGCTGCTGGAGAGCGCGGAGGCGCGCGAGGAGTACCTCGCGATCTTCCCGAAGTACGGCATCGAGCTCACGGCGCTGAACTGCAACGGAAACCCGCTGCACCCCGATCCGGAGGTGCACCACGCCGAGGACCTGAGGCGGACCATCCGGTTGGCCGGGTTGCTCGGCATCAGGACCGTGATCACCATGTCGGGCCTGCCCGCCACCGACCCCGGCGGCTCGCGGCCGGCCTGGACGGTCATCCCGTGGGACAGCGTCCACAAGGAGACCCTGGACTACCAGTGGGACGAGGTCGCGGTCCCGTTCTGGAAGGAGATCCAGGAGCTCGCGGCCGAGCACGACGTCAGGGTCGCGATCGAGATGCACCCGCACAACCTGGTCTTCAACCCGGCGACGATGAAGCGACTGGTCGAGCGGACCACGCCTGCTGACGGCAGGAACCGCCTCGGCGCCGAGATGGATCCCAGCCACCTCTTCTGGCAGCACATCGACCCGGTCAGGGCGATCGAGGACCTCGGCCCGCTGGTGTTCTTCGCCGCGGCCAAGGACACGCTGATCCACGAGACCGCCGCCGTCAACGGCGTGCTCGACGACCGCTTCGAGTGGATCCCGGCGGAGGAGGACCCCGTGGGTCTCGGCGGTCGCTACACGGTGACCAGGTGGCCCGAGGTGCCCGGCTGGTCCTTCGTCGCCGTGGGCCGCGGCCACGACGTGGGCTTCTGGGCGCGCTTCCTCGCCGCCATCTACAAGGTCGACCCCGAGATGCCGGTGAACATCGAGCACGAGGACGCCTCGTTCGGGCAGGTGGAGGGGCTGGAGTTCGCCGCGCAGCACCTGCTCGCCGCGGCCGAGGACGCAGGGGTGGCCTGAACGCGCACCCACTGTTAAAGTCAGAATGTAAGTACAAAGTAGGAGGTCCGTATGAGAACCATCGAGCACTGGATCGGCGGCAAGCCGACCTCCGGAGTCTCGGAGCGCGCGTCCGCGGTCTACGACCCGGCCACGGGGGAGCAGCAGGCCGAGGTCCTGCTCGCCGACGTGGCCGACGTGGAGGCTGCCGTCGCCGCGGCGAGGGATGCGTTCGAGGACTGGTCGCAGACGTCGGTGAACAAGCGCGCCAAGGTGCTGTTCGCCTTCCGCGAGCTCGTCAACGCCCGCTCCGCGGAGCTCGCGGAGGTGATCACCGGCGAGCACGGCAAGGTCCTCTCCGATGCGCTGGGCGAGGTGCAGCGCGGCCTCGAGGTCGTGGAGTTCGTCTGCGGCATCCCCAACCTGCTCAAGGGCGACTACTCCGACCAGGTCTCGACCGACGTGGACACGTTCTCGTTCCGCGAGCCGCTCGGGGTGGTCGCCGGGATCACCCCGTTCAACTTCCCCGCGATGGTGCCGATGTGGATGTTCCCGGTCGCGATCGCGTGCGGGAACACCTTCGTGCTCAAGCCGAGCGAGCGCGACCCCTCCGCGTCGATGCTGCTCGCGCAGCTGTGGCAGGAGGCCGGCCTCCCCGACGGCGTCTTCAACGTGGTGCACGGCGACAAGGTCGCGGTCGACGCGATCCTGGACTCACCCGACGTGGCCGCCGTGTCCTTCGTGGGCTCGACCCCGATCGCGAAGTACATCCACGAGCGCGGCACGGCCAACGGCAAGCGGGTCCAGGCGCTCGGCGGGGCCAAGAACCACGCCATCGTCCTGCCCGACGCCGACGTGGACTTCGCCGCCGACCACCTCGCCGCCGCGGCCTTCGGCTCGGCCGGCGAGCGCTGCATGGCGATCTCGGCCGCCGTCGCGGTCGGTGACGTCGCGGACCGCCTCGTCGAGGCCGTCAACGACCGGGCACGCGCGGTCAAGGTCGGCGACGGCCGCGAGGCCGACAGCGAGATGGGTCCGGTGGTCACCCGTGCCGCGCAGGAGCGCATCGTCGGGCTGATCGGCGCCGGCGAGGAGCAGGGCGCCCGGATCGCCGTCGACGGCCGCGAGCACGTCGTACCCGGTCACGAGGACGGGTTCTTCGTCGGCCCCACGGTGATCGACGACGTCTCCACGGCCATGGATGTCTACACCGAGGAGATCTTCGGGCCGGTGCTCTCCGTCGTACGCCTCGACACGGTGGATGACGCCATCGCCCTGGTCAACGCGAACCCCTATGGCAACGGGACGGCCATCTTCACCAACAGCGGTGAGGCCGCGCGGCGGTTCCAGCGCGGCGTGCACGTGGGGATGATCGGCATCAACGTGCCCGTCCCGGTGCCGATGGCCTACTACTCCTTCGGGGGCTGGAAGAACTCCCTGTTCGGCGACCTGCACGTGCACGGGCCCGAGGGCGTGAGCTTCTACACGCGGGCGAAGGTCGTCACCTCCCGCTGGCCGCGCAGCGAGAACGCCAGCGACGCCAGCTTCCACTTCCCGACGTCTAAATGACCTCCGCAGCAGGCAGGAGATGCAGATGAAGATCGCGCTCGACCCGTACATGTTGCGCAGCACCCCGCTGCTCGAGCTCCCCGGCGTGGTGGCCGAGCTCGGCTTCGAGCACCTCGAGCTCTCGCCCCGCGAGGACTTCACCCCGTTCTTCCTGCACCCCCGCGCCGACGACGCCACCGTGCGCTCGTTCAAGAAGGCCCTCGACGCTGCCGGGGTGAAGGTCGCCTCGCACCTGCCGCTCTACCGCTGGTCCGGACCCGACGAGGACGAGCGCCAGGCCGCGGTCCGCTACTGGAAGCGCGCCATCGAGATCACCGTCGACCTCGACTGCCGGGTGATGAACTCGGAGTTCAACGGCCGCCCCGAGGCGGCGAGCAGGTCCGAGGCGCAGTTCTGGCGGTCGATGGAGGAGCTGCTCCCGGTCTTCGAGCGCGAGGGCGTCGAGCTCCGTCTCGAGCCCCACCCCGACGACTTCGTCGAGGACGGGCTGGTCGCGGTCGACATGATCCGCGGGATCAACTCCCCGCTCGTGTCCTTCCTCTACTGCGCGCCGCACACCTTCCACATGGGCGGGAACATGGCCGAGATCATGACCTACGCCGGTGACCTGATGACCCACCTGCACCTGGCCGACTCCTTCGACCACACCGGGTCCTCGGGCCTGCGCTACATCACCAACCCGCCCGGGAACCCGGTCCGGGTGCACCAGCACCTCGACATCGGCCAGGGCGAGGTCCGCTGGGACGAGTTCTTCGCGACCCTGCACCAGCTGGGCTTCGGCTCCCGTGAGGGCAACGTGATGACCTCGTGCGTCTTCGCCTGGGAGGAGCGGGCCCAGGACTCCAGCCGCTTCATGCGCAAGACCATCGACTCCTACGTGGGGTCCTGGTGAGCGTCGCGGGGGAGCTCGAGCTGCTCACCGTGGGCCGGGTGGGGGTCGACATCTACCCCCAGCAGGACGGACCCCTCAAGGACGTCGCAACGTTCGCCAAGTACCTCGGCGGCACGGCCACCAACGTCGCCGTGGGCGCGGCACGGCTGGGGCGGCGTACGGCCGTGCTCACCAAGGTGGGCCCGGACGGGTTCGGCGAGTTCGTCCGGGAGGCCCTGACCGGGTTCGGGGTGGACGCGTCGTACGTCGGGACCGCCCCCGGGTTGCTCACACCCGTGGTGTTCTGCGAGCTGGACCCGCCCGAGGACCCCGGCCTGGTCTTCTACCGGGAGCCGGTCGCGCCCGACCTCACCATCGGCGAGGACGACATCCCCTGGGACGTGGTCCGTGACGTGCCGGTGTTCTGGGTGACCGGGACCGGCGTGAGCGCTGAGCCGGCGCGCACCTCGCAGCTGACCATGCTCAAGCACCGGGGCCGTCCGGAGGCCGGGTCGGGCAGGCACACCGTGCTCGACCTCGACTGGCGGCCGATGTTCTGGTCCTCACCCGGGCACGCCGGCGCGGAGTACGACGCGATGCTGGACCACGTCACCGTGGCCGTCGGCAACCGGGCCGAGGTCGAGGTCGCCGTCGGCACCGGTGACCCGGACCGGGCGGCCACCCGGCTGCTCGACCGCGGTGTGGAGCTGGCGCTGGTGAAGATGGGCGCCGAGGGTGTCCTGGTCGCCACCGCCGAGGGCCGTGACGTCGTACCGCCCCACCCCGTCGAGGTCGTCTGCGGCCTCGGGGCCGGGGACGCCTTCGGCGCTGCCCTCGTGCACGGGCTCCTCGCCGGGTGGGGGCCGGCCGACATCGCGCGGCACGCCAACGCGGCCGGGGCGATCGTCGCCTCCCGGCTGGCGTGCGCGGACGCGATGCCGACGCTCGCCGAGCTCACCGACCTCGTCGCGCGGGGAGGGGATCGTTGATGAGTGCCAGCGAGGTCGAGCCGATCGTGGAGCGGCGGGGACCGAAGATCACCACCGAGCAGTGGCGGGACCTGCTGCGGCTGCGCGCCCGCGACCCGGGTGCGGTCGCCAAGGCCTATGCCGCCCGGCGACGCCCGGCCCACTTCCTCTCCGAGCGGGGGACGCTGTTCCTGGTCGCCGCCGACCACCCTGCCCGCGGCGCGCTCGCGTCCGGGGGCGACGCGATGGCGATGGCCGATCGCCGGTCCCTGCTCGGCCGGCTCGTCGAGGCGCTGCACCACCCCGATGTCGACGGGGTGCTCGGCACCCCCGACGTGATCGAGGAGCTGCTGCTGCTCGGCGCCCTCGACGACAAGGTCGTGATCGGGTCGATGAACCGGGGCGGCCTCGACGGGGCGACCTGGACGATGGACGACCGGTTCACGGGCTACGACGCCGAGAGCATCGCCCGGTGGGGCCTGGAGGGCGGGAAGATGCTGCTGCGCATCGACGACACCGACTCCGGGACGGCCACCACGATCGAGGCCTGCGCGCGCGCCGTGAGCGAGCTCGCCGATCGGGGCCTGGTCGCGATGGTGGAGCCGTTGCCCTACGAGCGCGACGCCGACGGCACCCCGTTCCTGCGCAAGGACGCGCCCGCGCTGTCCCGCGCGGTCACGATCGCCTCGGGGCTGGGTACGACGAGCGCCTACACCTGGCTCAAGATGCCCTCCTGCGACGACTTCGAGACCGTGTTCGGGTCGACCACGCTGCCCTGTGTCGTGCTCGGCGGAGTGCCGAGCTCGGACCCTGCCGCCGCCCTCGAGTCCTGGGGGCAGACCCTCTCCCACCCGGCGGTGCGTGGGCTCGTCGTGGGCCGGAGCCTGCTCTACCCACCCGACGGAGACGTCGGCGCCGCCGTACACGCTGCGGCCGAGGTGCTCCGCTCCGCCAAGGACGGTGAGTGAGGTGACCCTCCACCGCCCCTTCCCCGGGTCCGCCGGGGGCGCCGCCGAGCTGGTGGCGCTGACGCCGCAGGACGCCGGCTGGGAGTGGACCGGGCTACGCGTCCTGCGGCTGGCCCCCGGCCAGGCGGTGCAGGTGGAGACCGGGCCGAGCGAGGTCTTCGTGCTGCCGCTGCGGGGCTCGGTGCGGGCGGAGGTGTCCCTCGCGGAGTCGCCCGCGACGTGCGAGGCGAAGTTCGACCTCGACGGCCGGGCGAGCGTGTTCAGCGCCGTCACGGACTTCGCCTACGTGGGCCGGGACAGCCTGCTGACCCTGCGGTCCGAGACGGTGGCCGAGGTGGCCCTCCCGGCCGCACGCTGCGAGCACCGCCTCGAGCCGCGCTACGGCGCCGCCGCCGAGGTGCCGGTCGAGGTCCGCGGGGCGGGGACGGCGACCCGCCAGGTGAACAACTTCGGGGTCCCCGGGGTGTGGGACCACGCCGAGAAGCTGGTCTGCTGCGAGCTGGTCACCCCGCCGGGCAACTGGTCGAGCCACCCGCCGCACAAGCACGACGCGTCGGCGCCGTGCGAGGTGGTCAACGAGGAGATCTACTACTACCGGATCGCCGGCCCGGACCAGGTGACTCCCTCCCGGACGGGCGTCGGCTACCACCGGACCTACACCGGCCCCGAGCACGAGGAGGCCGGCCTGGCGCCGCTCGACGAGACCGTCGAGGTGCGCGACCACGACGTCGTCCTCGTCCCGCACGGCTACCACGGTCCGTGCATGGCGGCCCCTGGATACCCGATGTACTACCTGAACGTGATGGCCGGCCCGGGGGCCGAGCGAGCTCTCGCGTTCTGCGACGACCCCGACCACGCGTGGATCCGGGACGGCTGGGCCGACCAGCAGCTCGATCCGCGCTGCCCGGTCACCTCGGCGTCCGGGCGCGCCGACGGCCTGGTCCCGTCGTACGACGATCCAGCCCACCCGGAGGAGGCACGATGACCGGCACGATCCGACTCACCACGGCGCAGGCCCTGGTCCGGTGGATGATCGCGCAGCGCTCGGAGCTGCTCGACGGGACCGAGGTGCCGCTGTTCCCGGGGATCTTCGCCATCTTCGGGCACGGCAACGTCCTCGGGCTGGGCACGGCGCTGCACGAGCACCGCGAGGAGCTGCCCACCTGGCGCGGGCAGACCGAGCAGGGGATGGGCCTGGCCGCGGTCGGGTTCGCCCGGGCGATGGACCGCCGGCAGGTGATGGCCGTGACCACCTCGATCGGGCCCGGTGCGCTCAACCTCGTGACGGCGGCGGGGGTGGCCCACGCCAACCGGCTTCCGGTGCTGCTGCTCCCCGGGGACACCTTCGTCGGGCGGGCGCCCGATCCGGTGCTCCAGCAGGTCGAGCACTACGGCGACCCGACGACCTCGGTCAACGACTCCTTCCGGGCTGTCTCGCGCTACTTCGACCGGATCACCCGGCCCGAGCAGCTGCTCGCCACGCTGCCGCAGGTGGCGCGGGTCCTCACCGACCCGGCCGACTGCGGGCCGGTCGTGCTGGCGATGCCGCAGGACGCCCAGGTCGAGGAGTTCGACTTCCCGCTCGCCATGTTCGAGCCCCGGGTGCACCGCGTCCCCCGGCAGCGCCCCGACCGGGACGACCTCGAGGAGGCTGCGGCGGCGCTGCGGCAGGCCGAGCGTCCGCTGCTGGTCCTGGGCGGCGGGGTGCGCTACTCCGGCGCGGCGATGCAGGCGATCGCGTTCGCCGATTCCCACGGGGTCCCGGTCGTCGAGACCGTGGCGGGCCGCACCCTGGTCCCGCACGACCACCGCCTCTACGGCGGGGCGCTCGGCATCGTCGGCGCCACCTCCGCCAACGAGCTCGCGGCGCAGGCCGACGTCGTCCTCGCCGTGGGCACGCGACTGCAGGACTTCACCACCTCCTCGTGGACCGGGTTCGCCGAGGGGGTGCGCCTGGTGACCGTCAACGCCGCGCGGTTCGACGCCGTGAAGCACTCCGCGCAGGCGGTCGTGGGCGATGCGCGGGTGACGCTCGCGGAGCTCTCGGAGTCGCTGGGCGAGTGGAGCGCGGACACCGCGTGGTCCACCCAGGCCGGTGCCCGGCTCACCGACTGGGACGCGCACGTCGACCGGCTCCGTGAGGGCGCCGCCCCGGACGGGTCCCTGACCTATGCGCAGGTCGTCGGCGTGGTCAACGACGCCAGCGGCCCGGAGGACTACGTGCTCACCGCCTCCGGCGGGATGCCCGGCGAGCTGCACGGCGGCTGGCGGACCGGGGTGGTCAAGCACGACCAGTCCCCGACCTCCGGCGCCACGATGGACCTCGAGTACGGCTTCTCCTGCATGGGCTACGAGGTCGTCGCTCCCTGGGGCGCGGCGATGGCGCGTGCGCAGACCCACCCCCACGGCCTGGTCACGGGCCTGTTCGGCGACGGGTCCTACCTGATGCTCAACTCCGAGCTCTACTCCGCCGCCTTCGCGGGCCACCCCTTCGTGGCGGTGCTGTGCGACAACTCCGGCTTCGCGGTGATCCACCGGCTGCAGACCAACCAGGGCGCCGAGGGGTTCAACAACCTGCTCTCGGACTCGCGTGGTCCCGGCGCGGACGGCAGCGTGCACGTCGACTTCGCCGCCCACGCCCGGTCGCTCGGGTGCCTCGTCGAGGACGTGCCGGCCGACGCCGGCGTGGAGGAGCTGCGTGCGGCGTACGACCGCGCGCGGAACGCTGCCCGGGAGAAGCGCCGTCCGGCCGTCGTCGTGTGCCGCACGCACCCCGCCGCCTGGACCGAGGCGGGCGCCTGGTGGGAGACCGGGGTGCCGGGCTCCCTGAGCGGTCGCGAGGCCTACGACGAGGCCAAGCAGGAGCAGGTCCGATGGCTGTGAGCAGGCCATCATGACCGGACGCCGCGACCTGCGCGTGGGCGTGATCGGCTTCGGCTGGATGGGACGGCTGCACGCGCGCGCGTGGAGCCGGCTCTCGGCGCACTACCCCGAGCTGCCGGTCCGTCCCAGGCTGGTCGCGGTGGCTGACCACCTCTCGGACGCGGAGCTGGAACGCTCCGTGCGCGGGCACGGCTTCGCCGAGCTGCACCGCGACTGGCGCAGCCTCATCGCGCGTGCCGACCTCGACGTGATCTCGGTCTGCGGCCCGAACCACCTGCACCGGGACATGGCGGTCGCGGTGGCGGAGTCGGGCCGGCACCTGTGGATCGAGAAGCCGGCCGGGCGGAACGCGGCGGAGACCGCCGAGATCGTCGCGGCCGTCGAGAAGGCGGGTGTGCGGTCGGCTGCCGGCTTCAACTACCGCAACGCCCCCGCGGTCGAGCACGCCCGGCAGTTGGTGCTCCAAGGAGCGCTGGGCAGCCTCCAGACCGTGGAGGTCAGGTTCCTCGCCGACTACGCCGCCCACCCCCAGGGCGCCCTGTCGTGGCGCTTCCTCCAGGACCAGGCCGGCAGCGGGGTCTCCGGGGACCTCGCCAGCCATGCGGTGGACCTCGCGAGCCACATCGCGGGCGAGGTGGTCGAGCTCGTCGCCGACGAGGGCCGGTTCGTCACGCAGCGGCCGCTGCCGGCCGGCGCCGGCTCCCACTTCGCGCGCGGGGTGAAGGGGACCCTGGGCGAGGTCGAGAACGAGGACTACGTGGGAGCGCTGCTGCGGTTCGCCTCCGGAGCCCGCGGCACCCTGGTGGCCGGCCGCACCGCCGTGGGTGAGCAGTGCGGCTACGAGATCTCGGTCCACGGGGACCTCGGTGCGTTCGCGTGGGACTTCCGCAGGATGGGGGAGCTGCGCCTGTGCCTGGGGTCTGACTACCAGGACGCGGCGTACTCGACGGTGCTGGTGAGCCCCCGTCACGGTGAGCTCGCCGCGTTCCAGCCGGGCGGCGGCATCGCCATGGGGTACGACGACCTCAAGGTGATCGAGGCGCTCCGGCTGGTCGAGTCGATCCAGTCGGGCGACCCGGTGGGGGCCACCGTGCAGGACGCGCTCCGGGCAGCCGAGCTCGTAGACGCGATGCAGACCTCGATCTCCGAGCAGAGGTGGGTACGGCCGTGAAGCCAGTTCGTCAGGTCCGCGTCGGGCTGGTCGGTGCCGGGCGCATCGGCTCCTCCCACGCGGAGATCATCGCCAGGCACGTCCCGGGAGCGACCCTCGTCGCCGTCGCCGATCCCCGCCCCGGTGTCGCCGAGGCGCTCGGGGCGCCGCTGGGCGCCCGGGCGATGACCTCCCCGGAGGAGCTGTTCGCGGCCGACGACGTCGAGGCAGTCGTGATCGCCGCCTCCAGCGTGGCCCACTGCGAGCTCGTGGTGGCCGCGGCCGGGTCCGGCAAGGCGGTGTTCTGCGAGAAGCCGATGTCGATGACCCTCTCGGAGGCCGACCGGGCGATCGCGGCGGCGGAGAAGGCCGGAGTGGCGCTCCAGGTCGGCTTCAACCGGCGCTTCGCGGCCGACTTCGCTGCCGCGTACGACCTCGTCATGGCGGGTGGCATCGGCGCCCCCCACCTGATGCGGTCGCTGACGCGTGACCCGGGGCTGGCCGACCCCGGCGGCGTACCGCCGTGGACGATCTTCACCCAGACCCTGATCCACGACTTCGACACGCTGTTGTGGCTCAACCCGGGCGCCGCGGCCGTCGAGGTCTACGCGACCGCGGACGCGCTGGTGGCTCCCGAGCACAAGCACTCCGGCCTGCTGGACACCGCGGTGGTCGTGATCACCTTCGACAACGGCACCCGGGCCGTTGCGGAAGCGAGCTTCTCGGCGGCGTACGGCTACGACGTCCGGGCGGAGGTGTTCGGGTCGGCAGGGATGGTGACCGCCGGTGGCGCGGCGCTGGCCCCGGTGACCCACTACGACGCCGGTGGTCGGCACGCACCGACCCCACGGGGCGACGTCGAGCTCTTCGGTGATGCCTACGTGGCCGAGTTCGTGGAGTTCGCCGACGCCGTGCGCGAGGGCAGGGCGCCGGCCGTGACCGGGGTGGATGCGCGGCGGGCGCTCGCCGTGGCGCTGGCGTGCGTGGACTCGGTCCGGGCCAACGCGCCGGTGCCGGTGGTCCAGTGAGCTTCGTGCTCGCGGTCAGCGCGGAGATGGTCCATCTCGACCTGCCGCTGGTCGAGCGCGTGTGCCGGCTGCGCGACCAGGGCTTCGCCGTCGAGATCTGGGACTGGACGGCCAAGGACCTCCCCGCACTGGCGGCCACGGGGGCGCGGTTCACCTCGATGACCGGGTACGTCGAGGGCGAGCTGGTCGATCCCGACGGGGCCGACACGCTCCTGCGCACCGCTGAGCGCTCGATCGAGGCCTCCCGCGCGCTGGGCTCGCCCAGCCTGAACCTGCACGGCACCGGTCTGGACGGCCGTGGCCTGCCGGTCCGGCCGGTCGAGGTCGTCACCGGCGAGATGTGGCTGCGTGCCCTGGAGACGCTGCACCGGGTCGCCGACCTGGGCCGGCGCCACGACGTGGTGTTCACCCTGGAGAACCTGAACCGCGAAGTGGACCACCCGGGCACCCCGTTCGCGCGGGCCGCCGACACGCTCGCCCTCGTCCGCGCCGTGGACAGCCCGCACCTGCGGATGAACCTCGACCTCTACCACGCCCAGATCGGCGAGGGGAACCTGATCGAGCTGGTCCGCCGGGCCCTGCCCTGGGTGGGGGAGATCCAGGTCGCCGACGTACCCGGGCGCTGCGAGCCGGGCACCGGGGAGATCAACTACGCGGCGGTCGCCCGTGCGCTGGCCGCCGAGGGGTACGACGGGGTCGTGGGCCTCGAGGCCTTCGCGAGCGGTGACAGCGACGCCGCGGTCGAGGCCTTCCGGAAGGCGTTCACGCTCTGAGAGCAGGGGCCGGACGCGGGGTGGTCACGGGTCTTCGTGGGCCCGCCACGAACAGCGACGCCGGCCGAGCCCTCGGGGGGCTCGGCCGGCGTCGATCGGCGGAGGATAGGGGATTCGAACCCCTGAGGGCGTTAACCCAACCCGCTTTCCAAGCGAGCGCCATAGGCCACTAGGCGAATCCTCCGTCGCGAAGGCTACCTGCCCCGATTGGCCGTAGCGAAATCGACCTCCTAGACTTCCTGCCAACCCCCCATGCGGCGGTACCTCGCTGAATCCCCCAGGGCCGGAAGGCAGCAAGGGCAGGCGAGCTCTACCGGGTGCATGGGGGGCCTTTGTCTGTGTCGGTGACCCAGACCGCTCTGGCTAGCGGTCACCCTGATGGCTGGTTCGCAGCAAGAGGTCGCCTGCGGCGGCCGTGAGCTCCTCGCGGGCGTCGGGATGGGCGGCGTAGGTGATCAGGTTCGCTGCCTGGCGCTCCTGGTCGTGCCCGAGGATCTCCGCGGTGCCCTGCTCGGTGATCACCGCGGTCATCTGGAAGGAGGTCACCGGAGCGGAGACCATCGGCACGATCGTGGAGCGGCCCGCGCGGGGGTGCCACGAGCGCAGCCCGATCAGCGCCTGGCCGCCGGGGCTGTGGATCGCGCCCACGACGAAGTCCGCCTGACCGCCGAGCCCGGAGTAGATCCGCCCGCGGACGCGCGAGGCGTTCGCCTGGGCGTACAGGTCCACCTCCAGGGAGGAGTTGATGCTGAACATCGCCGGGTTCGCCGAGATCCGGGAGGGGTCGTTGGTGACCTCGGTACGGGTCATGTGCACGCGCTCGTTGCGATCCAGCCAGGCGTAGAGCTCCTCGGAGCCGAACACGAACGAGGTGGCGATCGGGACGTCCCGGTCGAGCGCCCCGGCCCGTTCCAGGGTGAGCACGCTGTCGCTGAACATCTCCGTCCACACCCGCAGGGAGCGACGGTCGGTCAGCCCGAGCAGCGCGGCGTCGGGCACGGCGCCGATGCCGGCCTGCAGGGTCGCGCCGTCCGGGACCCGTGCCCCCACGGCGGTACCGATCGCGACGGAGGCCTCGTCGACCGCGAGCTGGTGGTGCACGTCGAGGGGCTGGTCGACCTCCATGACCAGGTCGACGTCCTCGAGCGCGATCACCGCGTCGCCGAAGGTGAACGGCATCCGCGGGTTGGCCTGTGCGATCACGGCGCCGCCGGTCCGGCGTACGGCCTCGATCGCGGCGGGGAGCACGTTGACCTCCGTGCCGAGCGAGATCATGCCGTCGCGTGGCAGCGAGGTGTGCAGCACGACGAGGTCGGGCGCCATGTTGCGGTTGAACAGCGCCGGCACCATCGAGAGCCGCGACGGCACGTAGCGCAGCCGGGGGCTGCGCCGCATCCCGGCGCCGACGAACGAGGTCTCCAGGACGACTCCCTCGCGGTCGGGCAGGCCGGGCTGTCCGTTCAGGGCCCACAGCCGGTACGTCGGGAGCAGCCGGTCGACCTCGGCGACGAGGTGCCACGGTGTCGCGAAGTTGCCGGAGACCACGACGCGCGGCTCCGGGGGTAGTCGGTCCAGGATCTGTCGCAGTTGGTGGTCGCTCACGGTCGCGAGCCTAGACGGCCGCCCGGTGCCGGCCTCAGGCCACGAAGATGCAGAAGGGGTGCCCGGCGGGGTCCGCAGGGGCGAACAGGGGCTCCTCCGCATCATCCGTGCGGTCCAGGAGGAGCAGCCGTGGTCGCCACCTGTGCCAGGTGTCGTCCCGGCCGTCTAGGGTTCAGGTGTGGAACCAACCCTCGCGCTCTACCGCCGCTACCGGCCGGAGACGTTCGCCGAGGTGATCGGTCAGGACCATGTCACCGAGCCGCTCCGAGCGGCACTGGCGAACAACCGGGTCAACCACGCTTACCTCTTCTCGGGACCGCGTGGGTGCGGCAAGACCACCAGCGCCCGGATCCTGGCGCGAGCGCTGAATTGTGAGAAGGCTCCGATCTCGGACCCGTGCGGGGAGTGCCAGTCCTGCCGCGACCTCGCCCGCGGGGGCCCCGGCTCCATCGACGTCATCGAGATCGACGCGGCCAGCCACGGTGGCGTCGACGACGCCCGTGACCTGCGGGAGCGGGCGTTCTTCGCGCCGGTCAGCAGCCGGTTCAAGGTCTACATCATCGACGAGGCCCACATGGTCTCCTCCCAGGGCTTCAACGCACTGCTGAAGCTGGTCGAGGAGCCTCCGGAGCACCTGAAGTTCATCTTCGCCACGACTGAGCCGGAGAAGGTCATCGCGACCATCCGCTCGCGCACGCACCACTACCCGTTCCGGCTGATCCCGCCGCGCACGCTCTCGGACTACCTCGCCGACCTGTGCCAGAAGGAGGGCGTCCGGATCGACCCGGCCGCCCTGCCGCTGGTCGTCCGGGCCGGTGCGGGCTCGGCTCGCGACTCGCTCTCGGTGCTCGACCAACTGCTGGGCGGGGCCGGCCCCGACGGGGTCACCTACGAGGTGGCCACCAGCCTGCTCGGCTACACCCCGGACAACCTGCTCGACGAGGTGGTGGACGCGTTCGCCGCGGTCGACGGCGCGGGTGTCTTCGGGGTGGTCGACAAGGTGATCGAGACCGGGCAGGACCCCCGCCGCTTCACCGAGGACGTGCTCCGCCGCCTGCGCGACCTCGTCATCGTCGCCGCCGTCCCCGACGCGGCCACCACCGGCCTCATCGACGTGCCGGCCGACCAGGCCGAACGGCTGGTCTCCCAGGCCGCCCGGTTCGGCAGGGCCGAGCTCGTCCGCGCGGCCGACATCGTGGCCAGCGGCCTCACCGAGATGCGCGGGGCCACCACGCCGCGGCTGCTCCTGGAGCTCATCTGCGCCAAGCTGCTGCTCCCGGCGGCCGACCACGACTCGCTGGGCCTCGGAGCCCGGCTGGACCGGCTCGAGCGCCGGGCCGCCGTCACCGGTCCTGTTTCCGGTTCTGTTCCCGGTTCTGTTTCTGGGGCACCCGCCGAGGACGTCCGCGGACGTGGCGCCGAGCCGCAGCGGCCGTCCACCCCGGCGCCGGCGGAGCCTGCGCCTACCCCGCCCTCCCCACCCACCCGGCCTGCTCCGCCGCAGCCGGCGGCAGCGCCCCCTGCACCCGCTTCGCCTCCTCAGGCGCCCGCCGCACCGGCTGCGTCCGCGTCGGCGCCTGCACCGCAAGCCGAGCCTGCTGTCGCCGCGGCGTCCGATGGCGGTGGCGCCGGTTCGGGGACCCTGTCCCTGGCCGACGTACGCCGGATCTGGCCCGACCTGCTCGAGGCGGTCAAGAAGATGCGGCGGTTCACCTGGATCCTGCTCAGCCAGAACGCCCAGGTGATCGGGGTGGACGCGACCAGCCTGACCATCGGCTTCAAGACCGCGGGTGCACGCGACTCCTTCGTCGGCGGGGGGAGCCAGGAGATCCTGCGCCAGGCGGCGATCGACATGATCGGGGTCGACTGGAAGGTCGAGGTGGCCGTCGACCCCTCGGCCCAGCCGGGCCAGGAGACAGCCCCTCGGGTCATCCGCCCCGCCGCGGCGAGCGCCCCCGAGCCGGGCGCCGACAGCTCGCCCGGAGGCCCGCCGGCCTGGGCCGGCGACGAGGCCCGCGGTGAAGGCCAGCCCGCGGCCGAGCGGGTCCGCCCGGCCGGTGTCGCCGCGGCGCGCAACAACATCGCCCCCACCCGCCGGGGCGACGAGCCGGTCCCCGCCCACGCCCAGGGCCCCGACCTCGACGCCGACGCCAGCCGCGACGACCCCTCCGACGAGGACAACGGGATCGACACCACGCAGCTCCTCGAGCGCGAGCTCGGAGCCACCGTGATCGAGGAGATCCCCCATGACTGACCGCGGCGCGACCGCGACCCAGAGTTGTGACACCAGAGCGAACACCGGGAGCAGATGAGATGACGGACAACCCCTTCGGCAACCTCGCAGGCGAGGGCGGCTTCGACCTGCAGGCCATGCTCGAGCAGGCCCAGCAGATGCAGGCCCAGCTCGTCGCAGCCCAGGAGGAGCTGGCCGCCACCACCCTGGAGGGTTCGGCCGGAGGCGTCGCGGTCTCCGTCACCGGCACCGGCGAGCTCGCCGGCGTCACGATTACCCCGGGCTCCTTCGACGGCACCGACCCGGAGTCGCTGGCCGACCTCGGCGACCTCGTGGTCGCCGCCTACCGCGACGCGAAGACGCAGGTCGACGCGCTCGCCGCAAGCACCCTGGGGCCGCTGGCCGGTGGCGCCCTCGGTGGCCCGGGGGACCAGCCGGGCGGACTGCCGGGAGGCCTGGGCAGCCCCGGTGTATGAGGGCGTCCTCCAGGACCTGATCGACGAGCTCGCGCGGCTCCCGGGCGTGGGCCCCAAGGGCGCCCAGCGGATTGCGTTCCACCTGCTCGCGGCCGACCCGGTCGACGTACGCCGTCTGGCCGACACCCTCATGGAGATGAAGGCCAAGGCCAAGTTCTGCAAGGTTTGCGGCAACGTCTCCGAGGAGGAGCTGTGCCGGATCTGTCGCGACCCGCGCCGTGACCCCGCGCTGATCTGCGTGGTGGAGGAGCCCAAGGACGTCGTGGCGATCGAGCGCACGCGCGAGTTCCGCGGGCGCTACCACGTGCTCGGCGGTGCGATCTCGCCCCTGGAGGGCATCGGCCCCGAGCAGCTGCGGATCCGCGAGCTGATGGCCCGGCTGGCCGACGGAGTGGTCACCGAGGTGATCCTGGCGACCGATCCCAACATCGAGGGGGACGCGACCGCGGCCTACCTGAGCAGGTTCCTCAAGGACATGGACTTGCGCGTGACGCGTCTGGCGAGTGGACTGCCTGTGGGGGGAGACCTCGAGTACGCCGACGAGGTCACTCTCGGCCGGGCATTCGCAGGAAGGCGAAACGCAGGTGACTGAGATCGTGGTGGATGCCGAGCTCGAGGAGTTCGCGCAGCAGATCGCCGACGCGGTGGAGTCCTTCCTGGTCTCCCTGCAGGCGATGTCGCGCGAGGAGAACGGCGGGACGGTGCTGCCGCTGCTCCTCGTCGAGGTCAGCCAGATCCTCCTGGCCGGCGCGCGTCTCGGCGCGCAGCGCGACTTCGCGCCGCGGCTGGAGTACCAGCCCGACGTCGGTCCCGACCCCGACCTGGACGCGATGCGGCTACGGCTGGCGCGGCTGCTCGATGCCGTCGACACCTACACCTACAACTTCGACCCCTACGTCCCCGAGATCGTCCAGGGCCAGCTCTCCGACGACCTCACCAGCATCGCCACCGACCTCGCCAACGGGCTGCGGCACTTCCGCTCCGGTGACGTCTCGGAGGCGCTGTGGTGGTGGCAGTTCTCCTACCTGGCCAGCTGGGGGGACAACGCGAGCGCGGCGCTGCGGGCGCTGCAGTCGGTGATCGCCCACGACCGGCTCGACGCGGACCTCGCGGACGAGAGCGACCAGATCGCCGCGGCGGCGGCCGCGTTGGACCGTGGCGTCGGCACCGCCTGACCCCACGTAGAATCGTCGGCGGCCAGCAGTCGGCTCTCCGGAGCCGGGCCTCATATCCGACCACCAGGAGGAGAGCAGCGCCGTGGGCATCGTGGTGCAGAAGTACGGCGGGTCCTCGCTGGCAGACGCCTCGGCCATCAAGCGGGTGGCCCGGCGGATCGTGCAGGCGAAGAAGGACGGCCACGACGTCGTGGTGGCGGTCTCCGCGATGGGTGACAGCACCGACGAGCTGCTCGAGCTCGCCGAGGGGGTCAGCCCACTGCCCCCGGCCCGTGAGCTCGACATGCTGCTCACCGCCGGTGAGCGCATCTCGATGGCGCTGGTCGCGATGGCGATCTCCGACCTCGGCCTGACCGCACGCTCGTTCACCGGCTCGCAGGCCGGGGTGATCACCGACTCCGTGCACGGCAAGGCCAAGATCATCGACGTCACCCCGGGGCGGATCTCCGCCGCGCTCGAGGACGGGCACATCGTGATCGTCGCCGGGTTCCAGGGCGTCAGCCAGGACACCAAGGAGATCACCACCCTGGGTCGTGGCGGCACCGACACCACGGCGGTTGCGCTCGCGGCCGCCCTGAGTGCCGACGTGTGCGAGATCTACACCGACGTCGACGGCGTCTTCACCGCGGACCCGCGGATCGTGCCGACGGCACGCAAGCTCGACCAGGTCACCTACGAGGAGATGCTGGAGCTCGCGGCCGGCGGTGCCAAGATCCTGCACCTGCGCTGCGTGGAGTACGCCCGCCGCTACGACATCCCGATCCACGTCCGCTCATCGTTCAGCCATCTCGAGGGCACCCTCGTGAAGGGCAGCATCAACGACGAGGCCCACCAGGAGGCCACCATGGAAGCAGCGATCATCGCCGGCGTCGCACACGACCGCAGCGAGGCCAAGATCACCGTCGTCGGCGTACCCGACAAGGTCGGGGAGGCCGCCCGGATCTTCGACGCGCTCGCCCGGGCGCAGATCAACCTCGACATGATCGTGCAGAACGTCTCGGCCGCCGCGACGAACCTGACCGACATCTCCTTCACCCTGCCGCGCACCGACGGGCAGACCGCGATGGCGGCGCTCGCCGCGCTCCAGGACGAGATCGGGTTCGCCTCGCTGCTCTACGACGACAAGATCGGCAAGGTCTCCCTGATCGGGGCCGGCATGCGCTCCCACCCGGGGGTGACCGCGAAGTTCTTCAACGCGCTCGCGGAGGCCGGGGTCAACATCGGGATGATCTCCACCTCGGAGATCCGCATCTCGGTCGTCGTCGACGAGGCCCAGGTCGACGCTGCCGTCGTCGCGACCCACACCGCCTTCGACCTCGACTCCGAGGACGTCGAGGCGGTCGTCTACGGCGGGACCGGACGATGAGCGGCGTACGCCTCGGCATCGTCGGCGCCACCGGGCAGGTCGGCGTCGCCATGCGCCAGATCCTGCTCGAGCGCGCCCCGTTCAATTCGATCGGCCCGGCCGATGAGATCCGGTTCTTCGCCTCCGCCCGCTCCGCCGGCACGGTGCTGCCGTACGGCGACCGCGAGGTCACCGTCGAGGACGCGGCCACCGCCGACCCGAGCGGGCTCGACATCGTGCTGTTCTCCGCCGGGGCGACCACCTCGCGGGCCCAGGCGGCGCGGTTCGCCGAGGCCGGCGCCGTGGTGGTGGACAACTCCTCCGCCTTCCGGATGGACGACGACGTGCCGCTGGTGGTGAGCGAGGTCAACCCCGAGGCGATCGAGCTCGCCCTGTCGGGGCGGCGGATCATCGCCAATCCGAACTGCACCACGATGGCCGCGATGCCCGTGCTCAAGCCGCTGCACGACGAGGCAGGCCTGGTCCGGCTCATTGCGTCGACCTACCAGGCTGTCTCCGGGTCCGGCGTGGCCGGCGTGGACGAGCTCGCCGGTCAGGTCGAGGCCGCCGGCGACAAGGCCCGCGAGCTCTCCTACGACGGCGAGGCGATCGAGTTCCCCGCCCCGGTGAAGTACGAGCGCACCATCGCCTACAACGTGGTCCCGGTCGCCGGGAGCATCGTCGACGACGGGCTCGGCGAGACCGACGAGGAGAAGAAGCTCCGCAACGAGTCCCGCAAGATCCTCGGCCTGCCCGAACTGCTGGTCTCCGGCATCTGCGTGCGGGTCCCGGTCTTCACTGGTCACTCCCTGGCGATCAACGCCGAGTTCGGCTCCACGATGACCGTGGCCCGCGCTCGCGAGATCCTCCGGGACGCGCCCGGCGTGGAGCTCAGCGACATCCCGACACCGCTCCAGGCGGCCGGCAAGGACCCGTCGTACGTCGGCCGGCTGCGGCAGGACCCGGGCGTGCCGGACGAGCGTGGCCTCGCGCTGTTCATCAGCAACGACAACCTGCGCAAGGGCGCTGCCCTGAACACCGTGCAGATCGCCGAGCTGCTGGCCGCCCGCTAGCACCCACACACGCACGAACAACGGCGCGGGCACACCTCTCGGTGTGCCCGCGCCGTCGTTGTTCTCCGCGCTGGAGCCCCTGGGTCAGGAGTTCGGGACGCTCACCACGGCCGTGACCGGGTAGTGGTCCGAACCCGTGCTGCTGGGGTGCATCATGTCGACCCGGAAGCTCTTCGCCCCGCCCATGCCCTTGGTGAGCAGGTAGTCGATCTGCGTCCCCCAGGTCGGGTGCCAGCCGGTCACCGGCCCGGGACCGCTGAGCCGGGTGTTGTAGCGCCGGCCGGCGTTCTTGGTGTCCACGAACCCGTTGGCCGTCATCATGGCCTGCGGCTGGTTGCCCCACACGTGCTCCTGGGCGGAGTTCAGGTCGCCCGCGAAGACCGTGGGAGTCCCCGCACAGGCCTGCCCGACCCGGGTCCCGACCCGGCGCAGGTTGCTCTTCGGGTTGTTCAGCTGGGACAGGATCTGCCCGGTCTCCGTGTTGCGGTGCGCAGCGGACGCCTTGTCGTAGTTGCCCTGGTTGGAGAGCAGGTGGGCGTTGATCACGCAGATCTGGGTCGAGGCGTTGTCCCGGGCGCGCAGCTTGGTCCACGACACCCAACGGTCCACGTTGGTGCCCGAGTTCTTTCCGCCGATGGGGACGTGGGTCATCAGTGCGCCGTTGGCCACCTGCTGCCAGACGCCGGTCTTGTAGTAGGTGCGCACGGCCTGGGTGGAGTGGGAGCGGGACAGGCCGCTCGCCAGGTCCCAGTCCCGGCCGTCGGCCAGGGCCCAGCCACTGGGCCGGAGCCGGTTGGCCAGGTCGGTGTACTGACCCACGCCGCTGCCCACGCCGGTGTGGGAGTTGGAGTTCTCCTGGGTCGCGACGATCGAGGCGCCGGTGCCGTTGATCTGCTTGACGATCTTCGGCGCCCGGCTGGGCCACGAGGGCACGCCGGTCGAGCTGGCCGCGAGCACGTTGAAGCTGGTCACGGCGACGTCGCGCCCCTTGGCGGGCGGCAGGGGGAGCGGCATCTGCGAGCTCATGGTCGGCAGCCAGTCCACCGCCGCGGCCCTGGCCGGCGAGATCCAGGCGTCGTAGGGGTAGGTGGTGCCGGTCCAGTTCAGCAGGGTGGCGTTGTGGGAGAAGATCTTGAAGTGCACCGCGTTGCCGGAGTTCGAGGAGACCCGGCGGGCGTAGGAGCTCAGGTCGGCCGCGGACAGGGTCATCGAGGTGCCCCGGGTGAACCGACGCTTGCACGGTGAGTAGCAGGTGGCCGGGGACTTGGGGATCCGGTTGATCAGGGGGGACCACGTCACCGTGTAGCCGGTGGTGTTCAGGCGCTGGGGCCAGCTCACCGTGATCTGGTTGACCCCGCGGACGGTGCGCACCGTGCGGCGGGCGAAGTTCTGGGGCCGGGCAAGCGCCTTGCTCTTGCGGGCCTTGTTCTTGCGGGCCTTGTTCTTGCGCGCCTTGCGCTTGTTCTTCTTGGCCTTCTTCTTCTTGCGCGCCGAGACCATCGTGGCCGCGGTCAGGGCCGTCGCGCCCTGTACGGCGGGCGCCTGGGCGGGTGCGGTCCGGGCGGCGGACGTCGCGGAGGCGGGGCTGCCGGGCAGCATCCCGATCGCGAGCAGGACGGTCAGGGCAGCACCCAGGGCACTGCGTCGCACGTTGGGCATCGTCGTCTCCAGGTCGTACGTCGGGGGAATCAATACCAAGATATCCGACGAAGACCTGAAAAAGGGTGGTATTAGGCTTTTGTCCGAATTAAGGAATGGGGGCGGGCGATCCTCTGCGCTGACGTGGTTCCTGGGCTCTCATCGAGGATCGAGCCGGCCGACGTCGGATGACGGCATCGCGATGTGCCAAGCCTATCGAGGGGCTCCTCGCGCCTAGCGCGGAGGGGTCCCGGTCTCGGTGCTCTCGACCAGGGTGCTGGTGACCCACAGCGACAGCAGGTAGGTGAGCGCTGTCAGGACCGGGATCACCAGCAGCATCCACGGAGACTCCAGCGACCCGAGCAGGAAGAGCAGCACGAACACGGCGGCGACTCCGACGGCGAGGAAGCTGGTGCTGGTCGGGTCCGGGATCCGCCAGGCCTCGAGGAGCACGGCGCCCAGGACGATGGAGACGGCCGTGATCGCCAGCAGTGCCACCAGGCCGATCCCCCCACAGGAGCCGACCCCACGCACGGCCTCGCAGCCCCGGCTCGCCAGCGCGGTGAGGAGGACCGCTGCGAGTCCCACCAGCGCGCCGGTGACCAGCACCGCGATCCGGGCGTCGATCCTGGGGAGCCGCACCGAACGAGACTTGCTCGCGGCTGCCGGCGCGGTCGTGTCGGCCGGCCCAGCAGGGGTGGCCGGCGCGATCGGGGGGATCGGGACGGTCTCGGCCCTCGCTGCCTGCGCAGGGGCGGCCGCAGCCTCGTTCTCGGGTGGCGAGGACACGAGCAGGCTCGGCAGCACGGTGGTCTCCTCCGTGTCCGTGTCCGCGTCTGGCGCCGGGAACGGGTCGTAGGAGGACGCGGTGACCGGGGTGTGCGGCGCAGGCCCCGGCTCGGGCATGGGTTCGGGCGCCTGCTCCGGCGGCTCGATCGGCTCGGGTGGCTGGACCGCCTCAGGCGGCTCGCTGGGCTCCGGCTGCGCGGCGGGTGGCTCGACGAGCTCGACCGGCTCGACCGGCTCGATGGGCTCCGGCGGCGCGGCGGGTGGCTCGATGAGCTCGACCGGCTCGGCCGGCTCGATGGGCTCGGGCGGCGCGGCGGGTGGCTCGACGAGCTCGACCGGCTCGGCCGGCTCGCTGGGCTCAGCCAGCGCGGCGGGTGGCTCGACGAGCTCGACCGGCTCGACGAGCTCGACCGGCTCGACCGGCTCGACCGGCTCGGCCGTCTCGATGGGCTCAGCCAGCGCGACGGGCTCGCTGGGCTCGGGCGGCTCGATGGGCTCGACCGGCTGGGGCGGCGACTGGTCCTCGGTCAGGCGTGGCGGGGGTGGGACCGGTGGCAGCCGCCTGGCAGCCCCGGGTGCCGGCGCGAGACCGGTCCCGGTGCCGGGCGCGCGGGTGGCCGACGGCTCCTCGGGTCCCGGCGGTGGGGCCACCGGGTCGGCCACCAACGGGTCGGTGACCTCGGTGGGCTCCTCGGCGGGGGCTTCGCTGCCGCGGGGCCCCGGGCCGGATGCCGGTGCGGGCTGCTGCTCGAGGTCGCGCGAGCGCTTCCTCTTCTTGCTCCGCCCGAACCCGAGCAGGGGCGGCAACTCCAGGTTCGGCTCCAGCCCACCCTTGTCCGGTTCGTCAGCCATGCTGCGAATGGTGCCATGACAGGGCTCCGGATCGACTCGATCCGGCCCAGGAACGCTCGAAAACGAGACCAGCCGGGGAGAGCGGGCCCGCGAGAGCCGGCCGGAGAACCGGCGAGGGCCCGGACCCACAGGTGGGTCCGGGCCCTCGTGATGTCTTGCGACATCACACGGTCGGGGTGACAGGATTTGAACCTGCGGCCTCGTCGTCCCGAACGACGCGCGCTACCAAGCTGCGCCACACCCCGAAGGCGTGGGAAGTCTACCGGAGCATGACGGCGGCGCCGAACCGGGTCATGGCGTCCGCGGCAGGAGGGTCAGCAAGGTGGCCTCCGGGCGGCAGCAGAAGCGCACCGGAGCGTACGGCGAGGTCCCGGCACCGGCGGAGACGTGCAGCCACGAGCTCCCCGGATCGCCGGGCCGGGAGTCCGCCGGATGCCGGTGCAGACCCTTCGCCCGGGCCGGCTCGAGATCGCAGTTGGTGACGATCGCGCCCTTGACCGGAAGGCAGACCTGGCCGCCGTGGGTGTGCCCGGCGAGGGTGAGGTCGTAGCCGTCGCGGGCGTACTGGTCGAGCACCCGCAGGTAGGGAGCGTGCGCCACCCCGATGCGCAGGTCCGCATCGGCGGGGGCGGGCCCTGCGACCGAGCCGAGGTCGTCGTACTCCAGATGCGGGTCGTCGACCCCGGCGAAGGCGAGCGAGCTGCCGCCAACCTCCAGTCGCGCCGAGGTGTTGGTGAGGTCGGTCCACCCCCGGGACTCGAACTCGTCCCGCAGGTCACCCCACGGCAGCTTGGAGGTAGCGGTGTTCCGGCGCCCGTCGTCGGGGAAGAGGTACCACAGCGGGTTGCGCATCGAGGGGGCGAAGTAGTCGTTGGACCCGAACACGAAGACGCCCGGCAGGTCCAGCAGCCGGCCCAGGCTCGCCACCACCGGCTCCACGGCGTCGAGGTGGGCGAGGTTGTCGCCGGTGTTGACGACCAGGTCGGGCTCCAGGTCGGCCAGGGAGCTGAGCCAGCGCTGCTTGCGTCCTTGGGACGGCGTCAGGTGCAGGTCACTGAGGTGCAGGACCTTCAGCGGCCGGCGCCCCGGGGGCAGGGCGGCGACCTCCACCCGGCGTACGGCGAAGTTGCGGACCTCGATCCCGGCGGAGTAGGCGAGCGTGCCCGCGCCGGCGAGGGTCACGAGCCCGGCGCCGTACCCGATCGAGCGCAGCGTGCGTGACACGGCGGGCCCGGAAACCGAGGGGAGAGGCATGGGGCAAGGCTGCCACAATGGCCGACATGAGTGCTCTCAAGGACCAGCTGCGTAGCGACCTCACGACCTCGATCAAGGCGCGTGACGCCCTGCGGTCCTCCACGCTGCGGATGGTGCTCTCCGCGATCACCAACGCCGAGGTGGCAGGCAAGGAGGCGCGCGAGCTCAGCGACGAGGACGTGCTCTCGGTGCTCACCAGCGAGTCGAAGAAGCGACGCGAGGCAGCCGAGGCGTTCGACGCCGCCGGCCGCACCGAGCAGGCCGCCAAGGAGCGGGCCGAGGCCGAGGTGATCGCGGGCTACCTGCCCGAGCAGCTCAGCGGCGAGGAGATCGAGGCCCTGGTCGCCGCCACCATCGACGAGCTCGGGGTGCGCGCGGACGGGATGAAGGCGATGGGCCGCGTGATGGGTGCACTGCAGCCGAAGACCAAGGGTCGCGCCGACGGCGGGGCCGTGGCCGCGGCCGTGCGCTCCCAGCTCTCCTCCTGAGCCCGGCGCCCAGCATGGGCGCGCTCGGGCGCTGAAAGCCCTCCGGACGCGACGTCTCGGCGGGCTGTCGGCTTTCAGACGCGACGTCTCGGCGGGCTGTGGGATTTCAGATGTGACGTCTCGGCGGGTTCTGGAGAGGGAGCGCCGGGTCAGCCGCGGGTGGGGACGAGGGTGACCGTCTGGCCGCGGGAGGCGCTCTCGCCGGCGGCGGGGCGCATCTCCCGGACGGTGCCCGGGGCGTCACCGGCGTCGTCGCCCTCGATGTTGACGTAGAACCCCTGCTCGGCGAGGACCTGGGCCGCGCGGCGGGTGGGCATCCCGACCGCGTCGGGGATCTCCAGCTTGACCGGGGCGCTGGAGCCGGTCCCGGGTCGCACGAAGCTCTCGTTGGGGAGCTTGCCCTGGATCGCCCGCATCGCCGAGGCCCACATCGGGCCGGCGACGGTGGACCCGAAGGCCTGCCCGATGGTGCGGCCGCCCACGCTCTGGCCGTTCAGGGAGATCGGCTCCCCCTTGGAGTTGGCGCCCGCGATCATCGCTGCGGTCGACATGTTGGGGGTGTAGCCGTTGAACCAGACCGCCATGTTGCTGTTGATCGTGCCGGTCTTGCCGGCGGCGGGCTGGCTCAGGGCCAGCGCCTGGCCGAACCCGCCGGGGGCGAGCACGCCGGCGAGGATGGCGTTGACCGTGTCGGCGGTGGTCTGCTTGATCACCTGCGTGCACTTCTTCGGGTAGTCCTTGAAGACCTTGCCGTCGCTGTTGAGGATCTGGCTGACGGGACGGTTCTCGCAGTGCTCGCCGCGCGCGGCGAAGGTCGCGTAGGCGCCGGCCATCTCCAGCGGGCTCACCCCGGCCACGCCGAGCACGAAGGAGGGGACCCGCTCGGTCTGCGGTGAGGTGAGGTCGACCCCCATGGCCTTCGCGAGCGCGTAGGGCTCGCACAGCCCGGTCCGGCGCTCCAGCTGGGCGAAGTAGGTGTTCACCGACTTGCGGGTGCCGCTGACCATGTCGAAGGTGCCGCTGCCGGTCGAGTTGCCGAGGTTCCAGGCCGAGTAGACCGGGTAGGCGCCGTTGCAGGTCCTGAAGTCGTTCTGCGGGATGCTGATCCGCTCGGGGGAGGGGAACCTGGTCGAGATCGGCAGGCCCTGCTCGAGGGCGGCAGCGAGCACGAAGACCTTGAAGGTCGATCCGGCCTGGAAGCCGCCGGAGTCGCCGTACTTGCTGTCCACGATGTAGTTGAGGAACGTCTGGCCCTCCTTGGCCGCACGTCCCATCGGCCGCGACTGCGAGATCGCCTGCACCGCCCCGGTGCCCGGCTGCACCATCGCGAGGGCGCCGATCGCCTGGTCCTGGGGGTTGACCGCGGCGCTGGTCGCGGCGTCGGCCGCGCGCTGGCTCTCCAGGTCGAGTGTCGTCTTGATGGTCAGCCCGCCGCTGGTCAGCAGCTGTGCCCGGTCGGCGACCGTCTTGCCCAGGGCGGGGTCCAGGAGGAGGTAGCGGCGTACGTAGTCGCAGAAGAACGCGGCCTCGGTGCCCAGGCAGCCGTTGCGGCTCCGGCTGACCTTCAGTCCCAGGGGCTGCTTGGTCAGCTTCATCACGGCCGTCTGGTCGACGATGTCGAGCTCGGCCATCCGGTTCAGCACGATGTTGCGACGCGCCAACGCACGGTCCTTGAACCGGGTGGGGTCGAAGCCGACCGGGTTCTTCACCAGGCCGGCGAGGGTGGCGGCCTGCACCAGGTTGAGCTGGGAGGCGTTGACCGAGAAGTAGTGCCGGGCCGCTGCCTGGATGCCGTAGGCGCCGTCGCCGAAGTAGGCGAGGTTGAGGTAGCGCTCCAGGATCCAGTCCTTGGAGTAGTTCTCCTCGAAGGCGATCGCGTGCCGGAGCTCCTGGATCTTGCGCTGGTAGGTGTTCTCGGTGGCCGCCTTGCGCTCCTCGGGGGTGCTGGCCTGGGAGAGCAGGGTGAGCTTGGCCATCTGCTGGGTGATCGAGGAGCCACCCTGGGTGCCACTCGAGGAGGTCTGGTTGCTCACGAAGGCGCGCAGGGTGCCCTTGAGGTCCAGGGCGCCGTGCTCGTAGAAGCGGTAGTCCTCGATCGCGATGATCGCCTTCTTCATCACCGGCGCCACCTTGTCCAGGGAGACGTTGACGCGGTTCTCGTCGTAGAAGATCGCCACCTGCTTGCCGGTGCGGTCGAGCACGCGCGTGCGCTGGGCCAGCGGTGCCGCCTTCAGCTCGGCCGGCAGGTTCTCGATCGAGCGCTTGGTCGCCCCGGCCCCGTAGCCCACCGCAGCCAGCATCGGGACCGCGAGCCCGGCGGTCAGGACACCGAGGACCACGGAGACCGCGACCACCACCCCCAGGTGCGAGATCACGGTGCCGAAGGTGAGCGGGGGGCGGCGTCGTGGCATATCACAATCCTAGTGGCGGGCCCTGACTTTCGACCGGATGGCTCGGAAGATCTAGTCATTTCGGACTATACGAGAATGACGCCCATGTGTCTGTATCGAGACGCTCGTGTTCTTTAGTCTCTAGATGGGTTGATAACGGACGTATTGGGACGAGCCGGAAATGCCCAGGACCTGAACTGTGGAGGTAACATGTCCTGGAACGAAATGTGGGCCAATGTAGCCCTTTGCCAGCAGTCGTCGCCGGACGAGCTCTTCGTCCGCGGAGCCGAGCAGCACAAGGCCAAGGCCGTGTGCGGGGCGTGCCCCGTGCGCGCCGAATGCCTGGCCGAGGCGCTGGACAACCAGATCGAGTGGGGCGTCTGGGGTGGACTCACCGAGCGTGAGCGCCGGGCGCTGCTGCGCAAGCGGCCGAACGTCACCTCGTGGCGCCAGCTGCTGGAGACCGCCAAGTCCGAGCACGAGACCGCGGGCGCCGTCGAGACTGCCTGACCGGACCCCTGTGCGGGTCGCTGGTCGGGTTGCTGCTCGGGGCCTCGGGCAGGTCGTCGGGGCGGGCGTCGCCGAGGGTCACGCACTCTCGGACTCCCCGGCCCGGCCCTGCTGGTCAGCCAGCAGGTCGCCGATGCGCCGCAGACCGTCGAGGTCGTGCACGTCGGTCGACAGGGCCGGCAGCACGGCCGTGGGTACGTCGGGGTGGCTGGTCCGGAACCGGTCGGTCAGACGCTTCTCGCGGGCGACCACGACCAGCCGGTCGGCGTGCAGGCGCAGCAGCCCCGCGGCGAGGCCCTGGCCCTCGCCTTGTGAGCGCAGCTTCTCCACTCCGGTGCTGGCGGCGTGTGCGGAGAGGTCTCCCGGCGGCTCGGTGCTGGCCCGGTTGATCACCAGCCCGGCCAGCGGCATCTGCTCCTGGCGGAGGCGCTCGACGAAGTACGCCGCCTCGCGCAACGCGTCGGGCTCCGGCGCGGCGATCACGAGGAACGCCGTACGCGGGTCCTGGAGGAGCTCGAAGGTCCGCTGCGCCCGTTGGCGGAAGCCGCCGAAGAGGGTGTCGAAGGCGGCGACGAACGCCTTCATGTCCATCAGCACCTGAGCGCCGATGAGCTTGGTGATCGCGTTGGTCACCAGCCCGAAGCCTGCTGTCATCAGCCGGGCCGGGCCACGGGCGGGCGCGAGGAGCAGCTTCATGAACCGCCCGTCCAGGAAGCTGGAGAGCCGGTCGGGCGCGTCCAGGAAGTCCAGGGCGCTGCGCGAGGGGGGTGTGTCCACGATGATCAGGTCCCAGCGACCCGTGCGGCGCGCGTCCTGGTCGAGCTGGCCGAGCTTCTCCATCGCCATGTACTCCTGCGTGCCCGCGAACGAGCTGGAGACCGCGACGTAGAACGGGTTGCTCAGGATCTGCGCCGCCTTCTCGGGGCTGGCCTGGCTCTGCACGACCTCGTCGAAGGTCCGCTTCATGTCCAGCATCATCGCGTCCAGCGAGCCACCGTCGGTGGTTGAGCCTGTCGAAACCCCCGGCACCGGCCGGGGTGTGTTGTCCAGCGCCTCGATGCCCATCGACTGCGCGAGCCGCCGGGCCGGGTCGATGGTCAGCACCACGACCTTGCGGCCGCGCTCGGCCGCGCGCAGCGCCAGGGAGGCCGACGTGGTCGTCTTGCCCACCCCTCCTGAGCCGCAGCACACGATGATCCCGCGAGCGGGGTCGTCGAGCAGGGCGTCGACGTCGAGGGTGGTCTCGGGGTCGTGCCCCGCGACGAGCGGTCCGATCCGGGCGCTGGAGCGGCTGCTGCGGTGAGTGGCGGCACGGCTGGCCATCACGCCATCCCCTCCTCGGTGAGAACCTCGGCGAGCTCGTAGAGCCCGCCCATGTCGATACCGCCGGGCAGCAGCGGCAGCTCGTAGGAGGGGACGTCGAGCGCCTCGATCAGCTCGCGCTGGCCGTCCTCGAGGCGGCGGCGCTCGGCGTGGTGGCGCCCCTCGGTGAGCAGCGCGTCCACCAGCTCGTCCTCGGCCGGGATCCCGGCCTTGTCCAGGCTGGTCACGAGCTGGCCGCGGTCCACGGTGCCTTCGAGCAGCTGCTCACGCGCGGTCGCGTCGAGGTCCTGGGGCCGGACCATGTTGACGATCACGCCGCCGACGGGCAGGTCCGCGGCGCGCAGCTCGGCAATGCCGTCCCCGGTCTCCTGGACCGGCATCTCCTCGAGCACGGTGACCAGGTGGATCGCCGTACGCGGAGAGCGGAGCAGGGTGGTGACCGTGTCGGCCTGGGACTTGATCGGGCCCACCTTGGCCAGCCCGGCCAGCTCGTTGTTCACGTTGAGGAACTGGGCGATCCGGCCGGTGGGCGGTGCGTCCAGCACGATCGCGTCGTAGTGCCGCGAGCCCTTGTTGCGGCGGTTGCGGTTGGCGGCCTCGTAGACCTTGCCGGTGAGCAGCACGTCGCGCACACCGGGGGCGATCGTGGTCGCGAACTCGATCACCCCGAACCGGTCGAGTGCCTTGCCGGCCCGGCCGAGCCGGTAGTACATGTCGAGGTACTCCAGCAGGGCGGACTCGGCGTCGATGGAGAGGGCGTAGACGTCGCCGGCCCCGGTGGTGCCCCGGGCGAGCAGCCGCTCCTCGTAGGGCAGCGGGGGTACGTCGAAGAGCTGCGCGATCCCTTGGCGACCCTCGACCTCGCAGAGCAGCACGCTCTTGCCGCGGGCGGCGAGGGCGAGCGCCAGGGCCGCGGCGACCGTGGTCTTCCCGGTGCCGCCCTTGCCGGTGACGACGTGCAGCTGCACGCCGGGCCAGTCGGAAGCGGAGTCGGGACCGGAGCCGGAACGCTGCTCCTCGGGTCGTCGCCCCGGCCGCTTGGGGTCGGACGGCGGCGTCGGCTGGACGGGCATGGGTCGAGGGTAGCCGCGCGTGCCGCGCTGCCGAGTGACGTGGGCCACGTCAGGACGGCCGAGACGTGGCAGGATCGGGGACCTGAGCTGGGAGGTCACAGTGGACAAAGTTGTGGGTAGTGCGGCTGAGGCGGTCGCGGACATTGGTGATGGTGCGTCGTTGTCGGTGGGTGGGTTCGGCCTGTGCGGGATCCCGTCGGTGCTGATCGGGGCGTTGCTGGAGGCCGGGACGACCGATCTGGAGGCGTTCTCGAACAACGCGGGGGTCGATGACTGGGGGCTGGGCCTGCTGCTGGGGCAGAGGCGGATCCGGCGGATGGTGGCCTCCTACGTGGGGGAGAACAAGGAGTTCGCGCGCCAGTACCTCTCCGGTGAGCTCGAGGTGGAGCTGACCCCGCAGGGCACGTTGGCCGAGCGGATGCGTGCGGGTGGTTCTGGGATCGCGGCGTTCTTCACCGCGACCGGTGGTGGCACCCAGGTCGCGGAGGGTGGTCTGCCGTGGCGCTATGACGC